>NZ_JBVJIF010000009.1:0-511089 GCF_055586425.1 Streptomyces sp. NPDC050806
GCCCCGATCGACTCCGCCTTCGCCAGCTTCCGATCATCAATATCCACCGCGATGATCTTCGCCGCCCCCGCCAACCGCGCCCCCGCAACCGCCGCATCACCGACCCCACCACAGCCAATGACAGCCACCGAATCCCCCCGGCCGACATTGCCGGTATTGATGGCCGCACCAATACCCGCCATCACCCCACACCCCAACAACCCCGCCACCGCAGGCGACACCCCCGGATCCACCTTCGTACACTGCCCCGCCGCCACCAGCGTCTTCTCCGCAAACGCCCCAATACCCAACGCCGGACTCAGCTCCGTACCATCCACCAGCGTCATCTTCTGCTCCGCATTATGCGTCGCAAAGCAATACTGCGGACGCCCCCGCAAACACGCACGACACTGACCACACACCGCACGCCAATTCAAAACCACAAAATCCCCGGGCCCGACCTCGGTGACACCATCCCCCACCGACTCCACCACCCCCGCCGCCTCATGCCCCAACAGAAACGGAAACTCGTCGCTGATCCCACCCTGCTTGTAATGCAGATCCGTATGACACACCCCGCACGCCTGCACCCGCACCACGGCCTCACCCGGACCCGGATCCGGCACCACGATCGTCTCCACCCGCACCGGCTCACCCTTCCCCGGTGCGATCACTCCGCGTACTTCCTGCGCCATGGGAGCAGCCCCTTTCGATGATCACGTGCGGGACCCATACCGTACGCGCCCGGCGCATTCCCGCCCAGAGGCCTCGCCCCTGGACGAGCATGCATACCCGGCCGAAAACGGTTTCTCCCGCTCAGGCTCCCGCCGGGGCCGGGCCCGCTGCCGGGCCGTCCGCGGGGCCCTGGGCCGGGTGCTCAGCGGCCTGCGTGCCATCCGGTACGCGGCGCCTGTCGTTGCGGCCGCCGCCCCGTACGAGGGCCACCGTGACCGCGGCGAGGACGCCGACGACGGAGAGGCCGATGAGGCCGCCGCGAGTGGACCCGGTGGCGTCCTCCAACAGGCCGAAAGCGGTCGGTGAGACGAAGCCGCCGAGGTTGCCGAGCGAATTGACCAGCGCGATCGCGGGGGCCGCGATCCGGGCGTCCAGATAGCTCTGCGGGATGGTCCAGAAGACGGGGGAAGACGTCTTGAAGCCCATGGCGGCCAGGCAGAGCGCGGCGAGCGCGAGCCACGGGGAGACCAGGGTGGCGAGGAGGGTGCCCACCGAGCCGAGCAGGAGCATGCCGACCAGGAAGGGGCGGCGCTTGCCGGCGCGGTCCGAGAGCCGCCCTGTGACGTACACGGCGGCGATGGCGCACAGCCAGGGCACCGCGACGAGCAGCCCCACCTCGAACTCCGACAGGCCGCCGATGTCGTCGACGATGCTCGGGAGCCAGAAGGTGACCGCGTAGAGCGCGATGGAGATGGCGAAGTACAGCCAGCAGAAGAGGAGCATCTGCGGGTCGGCGAGGAGCTTCCAGCGCGAGACGGTGGCCGTGCCCCGGGTCCGCGTACGGGCGGCCTGCTCGGCGTCGATGGCCGCGGTCAGGGCGGTCTTCTCGGCGGACGTCAGCCAGGTGGCGTCCTCCAGGCGGGAGTCCAGGAAGCGGTAGACGACCAGGCCGAGGAGGACGGAGGCGATGCCTTCGATGAAGAACATCCACTGCCAGCCGCTGTGTCCCCACAGCCCGTGCATCTCCAGCAGCGCGCCGGAGACCGGCCCGGCGATGACCGAGGCGGTGCCGGAGCCCATCAGGAAGATCGCGGTGGCCCGGCCGCGGTCGGAGTCGGGCAGCCAGCGGGTGAAGTAGTAGATGACGGCGGGGAAGAAGCCCGCTTCGGCGACGCCGAGGAGGAAGCGGAGGACGTAGAACATCTCGGCGCTGGTGACGAAGGCCATCGCGGCGGCCACCAGACCCCAGGTGATCATGATGCGGGTGAGCCAGACCTTCGGCCCGAAGCGCTCCATGAGCATGTTGCTGGGGACTTCGAAGATCGCGTACGCGACGAAGAACAGGCCGGCGCCGAAGCCGAACGCGCCGGCCGAGAGCCCGACGTCGGCACGGAATTGATCCTGCGCGAATCCGATGTTGACGCGGTCGATGTAGTTGGCGACGAACATGACGAAGAACAGCGGGACGACCCGTTTGAAGATCTTTCCGACGGCGCTGCGCACCGCCGGGTCGTGCGGATCGACGTGCGCGGGTACTGCTTTCACGTGCGGCTCCGGGGGTCAGGGGGCCCCGCGGCGCTGCGGGGCTCCTGGCAGCAGGGGGGATTACCAGCGGGGCACGGCCGGCGTCATCCACTCCGGGTCGGCGGTCCGCATGGCCGCCGCGTCGTCCCGGTCGCGCTGGCTGCCGTCGTCGTCCAGCCAGCGCCGGTGCAGCGCGGCGAGCCGGTCGCGGTCCAGCTCGACGCCCAGTCCCGGGGCGTCGGTGACCGCGACGGCGCCGCCCTCGAAGGTGAGGCGCTCGGTGAGCACGTCCTCGGTCTGCCAGGGGTAGTGGCTGTCGCAGGCGTGGTGGAGGTTGGGCACGGTGGCCGCGACGTGCGTCATGGCGGCGAGGCTGATGCCGAGGTGGGTGTTGGAGTGCATGGAGACGCCGACGCCGAAGGTGCGGCAGATCGCGGCCAGTTCGCGGGTGTTGCGCAGGCCGCCCCAGTAGTGGTGGTCGGAGAGGACGACCTGGACGGCGCCCCGGGTGAACGCCTCGGCGATCTCGTCGAAGGTCGTCACGCACATATTGGTCGCGAGCGGTACCTCTGTACGGGCCGCGACCTGCGCCATCCGGTCGGTCGTGCTGGCCGGGTCCTCCAGGTACTCCAGGACGTCCTTCAGCTCCTCGGCGACCATCAGGGAGGTCTCCACCGACCAGGCGCCGTTCGGGTCCAGGCGGAGCGGCTTGCCCGGGAACTCCTCGGCCAGCGCCCGGATGGCGGCGATCTCCTCCTTCGGCTCGAAGACCCCGCCCTTGAGCTTGAACGAGCCGAAGCCGTAGGTGTCGGCGAGCTTCCGTGCCTGGGCGACGACGCCCGCCGGGTCGAGGGCGGCGTTCCAGTCGTCGGCCTCGCCGCGGCCGCCGGGGTGCTCGGCCCAGCGGTAGAAGAGATAGGCGCTGTAGTCGACGCGGTCCCGGACCTTGCCGCCGAGCAGGGCGTGCACCGGGAGCCCGGCGGCCTTGCCCCACGCGTCCAGGCAGGCGACCTCGAAGCCGGAGAGGACGGAGAGGCGCAGCTTGTCGGCGGTCTGGACGCCGCGCAGGCCGCCGACGTCCACCGCGCCGGCGGCGGTCGCGTCCGGCGAGTCGCCGCAGACCTCGGCGGCCAGGGCGGGCAGCGCGTTCAGGTCCGTGACCGAGCGGCCGGTGAGGGCTTCGGCCAGCGGGCGGGCGAGGTCGAGGTACTTGGTGTCGCCGTAGGTCTCGCCGAGGCCGGTGACGCCGCCGGCGGTGACCACCTCGACGATCAGCCGGGGGGTGTAGGGCTGGTGCACGCCCTGGGTGTTGAGCAGCGGCGGGTCGGCAACCAGGATCGGGGTGAGCCGTACCTCGCTGATGGCCAGGTCGGGGGAGGTCCCAGGGGTCGGGTTGCCGGTCATCGGGTGGCTCCTACCAGGTCGAGGCCGCGCTCCAGGAGCGCGGCGAGGTCGGTGAGATCGGTGGACGAGGGGTCGGTGAGCGGGGCGCGTACCGGGCCGACGGGCAGGCCGCGCAGCCGGGCCGCCGCCTTGACGAGCGAAACGGCGTACCCGGGCACCCGGTCCCGCAGCTCTACAAAGGGGATGTAGAAACCGGTCAGCAGCTTCTCGACGGTGGCGTCGTCCCGCTCGCCGAGCGCCGTGAAGAAGGCGCGGGAGATCTCGGGCGCGAAGGCGTGCACGGCGGAGGAGTACGCGGTGACGCCCAGGCTCGCGTACTGGCGGGCCTGCAGTTCGGCGGTGGCCGCGCCGTTGAAGAACAGGAAGCCGTCGGGCGCGGCGAGCTTGAGGCGCTGGAGCCGGTCCAGGTCGCTGTGGCCGTCCTTGAGGCCGATGACGCCGGGGATCTCCGCGATCCGGCGGACGGCGGCGGCGGAGAAGGCGACGTGGTCGCGCTGGTACGCGATGAGCGGCAGCCGGGTGCGGGAGGCGACCTCGCGCACCTGCGCGACCAGGCCGTCCTGCGGGGCCTTGACGAGGTAGTGCGGCATCAGCAGCGCGGCGTCGGCCCCGGCCTCCTCGGCGATCCGGGCGAACCGGACGGCCTGCGGCCACCCGTAGCCGACGCCCGCGACGACCGGCAGCCGTCCGTCCGCCGCCGCCACCGCGGCGCTGATCACCTGGCCGTACTCGGCCTCGTCCAGGGAGAAGAACTCGCCGGTGCCGCAGGCCGGGAAGAGCGCTCCGGGCCCGGCCGCGATCCGGCTCGCGAGGTAGTCGCGGTAGGCGGGCAGGTCCAGCGCGCCGTCGTCGGTGAAGGAGGTGAGCGGAAAGGACAGCACGCCGCGGGTCATGCCCGTGCGCAGCCGTTCGGTGACCGTCGGGTCCGACATGAGGACTGTCTCCATATGTAGATGGCGTCCACGGATGAGAATGGAGGCTAGAGATGCGCATCACCGCCGTCAATAGGTCCCGCACCCGTACGGGGCCCCCGCCGCCCGCCGCGGCTACCATCGGCCCATGTCGGAGAGGGGCGGCGGGGTCCGCGAAGTGAAGTCGGCGGCCCGCACCGTCGAGCTGCTGGAGGTGCTCGCGGCCCGCGGCGACCGCCCGGCCCGGCTCCGCGAGCTGGCCGAGGAGCTGGGCGTGCCGCGCAGCAGCATGTACGCGCTGCTCCAGACCCTCATCGACCGCGGCTGGGTGCGCACCGACACCACCGGCTCGCTGTACGGCATCGGCATCCACGCCCTGCTCGCGGGCACCAGCTACCTCGACACCGACCCCCGGGTGCGGGCCGCGCGCCCGTACCTCGACGAGGCGTCCGAGGCGCTGGGCGAGACCGTGCACCTGGCCCGGCTGGACGGCCCGGACGTGGTCTACCTCGCCACCCGTGAGTCCCATGCGTACCTCCGGACGATCAGCCGGGTCGGGCGGCGGCTGCCGGCCCACGCGAGCGCGCTCGGCAAGTCGCTGCTGGCCGAGCGCCCGGACGACCGACTGCCGCTTCCGGACGGCCCGTTGGAGCCGCTGACGGAGCGGACGCTCACCGACCGGGCGGCCCTGATCGCCGACCTGGCCCGGGTCCGCGCACGCGGCTACGCGATCGAGCGCGAAGAGGGCGTGGCGGGCATCGCGGGCTTCGGCTTCGCGCTGCGGTACGACCGGTACGAGCGGTACGACTCCCCCGCGACCGACGCGATCAGCGCCTCCGTCCCGGTCGTCCGGCTCAGCGAGGAGCACGAGCGGCGGATCGTCGCCGTCATGACCGAGGCGCGCGCGAAGATCGAGGCCGCCGCGCCGCGCGCACCGGGCGCGGGCGCGCCCGAGTGGCGCTGACCGCTCCCCGACTCCCCTCCCCCACCCTCACCATGCTTTGCCAAGCATTTAATCTCCGCGCGTAGATACGCAGAAGCAACGCCTGCTAGATCTACCGGGGTCCCCCTTTCCGCCCCACCCCGCAGGAGAAGTACATGCGTTTCCGCGCGCGCCTGGGCGCCCTCGCCGCCGCCGCGGCCGTCGCCGCCACCACGGCGTTCGGCGTCGGCCAGGCCACCGCCGAGCACTCCGTCCCGCACTCGGACAAGGAGATACCGAACCTCACCCAGGTGCAGGACCGGATCAAGGCGTACTACGGCGACACCGTGACCGCCGACGGGGAGCACTACGCCTCCCCCAAGAGCAACTACGCCCGCCAGGTCCGCGGCATCGAGGCGAAGGCGCAGCGGTACCTGGACTCGGCCGCGCGGCACCACGGCGGCTCCGGCAAGCCCGCCATCGTGCTCGACATGGACGACACCACCCTGCTGACCTACAACTTCGAGCTGCGGATCGGCTTCGCCTTCAGCGACAAGGCCCAGGACGCGTACCTGAAGAGCCACGACATGGAGCCGGTCTTCGGGATGGACGCGCTGGTGAACCACGCCCGCGCCAAGGGGTACGAGGTCTTCTTCGTCACCGGCCGCAAGGAGGCCCAGCGCGCCTGGAGCGTCCGCAACCTCAAGAACGTCGGCTACGACGTCCCGCTGGACCGCGGCCACGTCTACCTCAAGGACAAGGAGAACCCGCCGGCCTACCTGCCCTGCGGCGCCGGCTGCTCGACGATCGAGTACAAGTCCGGCACCCGCAAGCACATCGAGTCGCTCGGCTACGACATCGTGGCCAACTTCGGCGACCAGCACTCGGACCTGAAGGGCGGCTACGCGAACCGCACCTTCAAGCTGCCGAACCCGATGTACTACCTGCCCTGATCAGGGCAGGGGGCGGGGTACGGGCCGGGGCCGCCGCCCGGGGCCGGGCGGCGCTTGGGCAGCGGCACCCGCATCAGGTCCCGGGCGACGGTCAGTTCGCCGTCGTAACCGGCCGCACGGGCCTCGCGCTCAAATTCCGCCGGGTCCGCGTAGCGCTGCGAGAAGTGCGTGAGCACCAGGTGCCGGACGCCGGCGTTGCGCGCGACCATGGCCGCCTGGCCCGCCGTCAGGTGGCCGTGCTCCTCGGCCAGCTGCCGGTCGCCGTCCAGGAACGTGGACTCGATGACGAGCATGTCGCAGCCCGCCGCCAGCTCGTGCGCGCCGACGCACAGCCGGGTGTCCATCACGAACGCGAACGACTGGCCCGGCCGTACCTCGCTGACCTCCTCCAGGGTGACCGTACGGCCGTCCTCGCGGACGACCGAGCCCTCCCGGTTCAGCCGGCCGACCTCCGGTCCCGCGATGCCGTGCGCGGCCAGCCGCTCGGGCAGCATCCGCCGCCCGTCCGGCTCCTGGAGGCGGTAGCCGTAGGACTCGACCGGGTGCGAGAGGCGGCGCGCGGTGAGCGTGAAGGCCGGCGTCTCCGCGAGGGTGCCGCCGTCACCGGACACCGGCTCCTGGCGCAGCCGCACGGTCTCCCGGTACGCCGTCGAATAGCGCAGCCGCTCGAAGAAGTGCGCCCCGCTCGCGGGGTAGTGCGCGGTGACCGGATGCGGCACCCGGTCGAGGTTGATCCGCTGGATCACCCCGGCCAGCCCCAGGCTGTGGTCACCGTGGAAGTGCGTGACGCACAGCCGGTTCAGGTCGTGCGCGGCGACCCCGGCCCGCAGCATCTGGCGCTGCGTTCCCTCACCGGGATCGAAGAGCAGCCCGGCACCGTCCCAGCGCAGCAGGTAGCCGTTGTGATTGCGGTGCCGGGTGGGCACCTGGCTGGCGGTGCCGAGAACGACCAGTTCACGTACGGACAAGGTGCTGATCCTGCTCCGAGGGGCGGGGGCCGGGGGCGCGGTCGGGGGCCGGGGCGGAGGGCCGGGGCCGAGCTGAGGCCGGTGGGCCGAGCTGGGCCCCGGGGCCGAAGGGGCGGCCGGGCAGTAACGGTTCGGCTTGTGGCCCCCCTTACGACCGGGGATTTTATGCGGTCCGGGGGAGCGGCCCCGAGTTGTCCACAGGGCGGAGGTGTCCGCACGGCGGAGGTGTCCGCACGGCGGAGGTGTCCGCAGGGCGGCCCCGGTGGTTATCCGGGGGGCCAGTTGAGGCCGCGGCCGCCGAGTACGTGGGCGTGCGCGTGGAAGACGGTCTGACCGGCGCCGGAGCCGGTGTTGAAGACGATGCGGAAGCCGGTGCCGTCGATCTTCTCCTCGGCCGCGACCTCGCCCGCCTCGCGCAGCACGTCGGCGGCGATCTGCGGCTCGGCGGCGGCCAGCGACGCGGCGTCCGGGTGGTGAACCTTGGGGATCACCAGGACGTGGGTCGGCGCCTGGGGGTTGATGTCGCGGAAGGCGACGGTCGTCTCGGTCTCTCGGACGATCGTCGCGGGCACGTCGCCCGCCACGATCTTGCAGAACAGGCAGTCGGCCTGCGGTTCTCCCGCCACCGGAGCGCTCCTCACGGGTCGTCGGCTCGTACGACCCGCATCGTACCGACCGGCGGCCGGGAGACCGTCACTACCGTGCCACCCACGTGCCGGAACGGTCCTTCGCGCCGTCACCCGGGTCGTCCTCAGCGTCCTTGCCCTCGTCCCACTTGCCGTCGTCCGACTTGCCCCCGTCGTGACCGTCCTTGCCGTCCTCCCACTTGCCGCCGTCGTCCTTGCCTTCGTCCCACTTACCGTCGTCGTGACCGTCCTTGCCCTCGTCCCACTTGCCCTCGTCGTGGTCGCCCTGGTCGTCGTGGTGACCGTTGTCGTGGTCGCCGTCGGGGCAGTCGTCGTGGCCGTCACCGTGGTCGCCGTCGTGACCGCCGTTCCCGTCGTCGTGGCCGTCGCCGTTCCAGCCGTCGCCGTTCCGGCCGCCGCCCCCGCCGTTGTCGTTTCCGTTGCCGTCCCCGTTGTCGCTGCCGCCACCGCCGCTGTTGCCGCCGCTGTTCCCGGGTTCGCTGCCGCCCCCGCCGCCGCTGCTGCCGTCCTCGCCGCCGCCACCGCTGTTGTCATCGCGTGCGGGCCGGGAGGTGGAACCCTCGTTGGGCCGGTCCGTGCTGCCGGAGGCCGGGGCGTTGCAGTTGCCGATGGTGTTCGTACGGAAGATCACCCGGTCGTCGACCCTGGCGACCAGGCCGCTGCCCTCCACGCACCGGCCGTCGACCACCCTGGTCACATTGCCGTTGATGGCGATCCGCTCCCCGCTGACGGTCTGGCCCTGGCAGCTGACCCGGGCGCGGTCCGTCGTGACGGGGGTGGCGTCGGCGGTCGCCCTGGGTGCCGGTTCGCCGCCGTTGGGCGCCGACGCCGTACAGCTCAGCCAGCTCACATTGACGCTCTCCCACTCCAGCGCCCGGGTTGCCTGACGATCCGTCGTCACCGCTATCGCAGATGTGTTGGAGTAACCGGTGGGCTCGCACGCCGCTGTTCCTGCGGCCACCGCACCCGCGGCACCCGCCGCTGCCAACGCCCGTAACCAACGGCCCCGCACGCGTCCCTTCATGTCCGGCAGCGTGCCACCGGCGCCGCGCGGCCCGACAGGCCCGCTCCGGCCAACTCCGCGCGGCGCGGCCCGGGCCACGCCGATCGTCACTAACCTGGGGCGCGAAGAGTCAAGTTCCGCCACCTACGGGAGCGACCCACCATGGCAACGACGCGCACGGCCAAGACCCACTGGGAAGGCAACCTGATGGAGGGCAAGGGCCAGGTGGCCCTGGACTCCTCCAAGGTCGGTACGTACGACGTGAGCTGGCCGGCCCGCGCCGAGGAGCCGGGCGGGAAGACCAGCCCTGAGGAGCTGATCGCGGCGGCCCACTCCTCCTGCTACTCCATGGCGTTCTCGCACGGCCTGGCCGGCCAGGGCTACACCGTCGAGACGGTCGACACCCGGGCCGACGTCACCTTCCAGCCGGGCGAGGGCATCACCGCCATCGCACTGACCGTGCGGGCCAAGGTGCCCGGCCTGTCCCAGGACGACTTCCGGGCCGCCGCCGAGGACGCCAAGAAGAACTGCCCGGTCAGCCAGGCACTGGCGGGCGTCAAGAACATCACGCTCGACGCCACGCTGATCTGAGGCCGCGAGGCCGTACGGGCCCCGCTGCGCTCAGTCCCAGCGGCCCGTACGGCCCAGCAGCAGCGCCGTGGCAGCCGTGCCGGCGGTGGAGGTGCGCAGCACGCTCGCGCCGAGCCGGTACGGCTTCGCCCCGGCCGCCGCGAACAGTTCCAGCTCCTCGGGGGACACCCCGCCCTCGGGCCCGACGACGAGCACGATGCCGCCGTCGGCGGGGAGTTCGGCGCGGGCCAGCGGCTCGCTGCCCTCCTCGTGGAGCACGGCGGCGAAGGCGGCGCCGCTCAGCAGCTCCGCCACGTCCTTCGTCGAGGCCGCCGCCGCGACCTCCGGGAACATCAGGCGCCTGGCCTGCTTCCCGGCCTCCCGGGCGGTGTTGCGCCACTTCGTCAGCGACTTGGCGCCCCGCTCGCCCTTCCACTGCGTCACACAACGGGACGCCTGCCACGGCACGATCGCGTCCACGCCGGTCTCGGTCATGGTCTCCACGGCCAGTTCGCCGCGGTCGCCCTTGGGCAGCGCCTGCACGACCGTGATGCGGGGCCGCGGCGCCTCCTCGGTCCGTACGTCCGTCACGGCGACGTCGAGGCGGTCCTTGCCCTCGACCGCGGCGACCGTCCCGTACGCGCCCCTTCCCGAGCCGTCCGTGAGCACGATCTCCTCGCCGACGCGCAGCCGGCGTACGGAGACCGCGTGGCGTCCCTCGGGGCCGTCCAGGGTGAGGGCAGCGCCCGGCGCGGCGCCGGCCAGTGAGTCGACGAGGAAGACCGGGGCGGTCACGAGGCACTCCCAAGAGGTCCGGATCCGGCGGGGCCGGCGGGGTTCGATTCGGCGCGCGCCGCGGCCAGTTCGGCCGCCAGCACCTCCATCAGCTCGGCGGCGGGCAGCCGCCGGGCCAGCCGGTGGCCCTGGCCCGCCCACAGGCTCATGGCCTGCGGATCGCCGGCCTTGGCCGCGGCCTTGCGTACCGGTGAGGTGAGGAGGTGGACGGCCGGGTAGGCGGCCGGCGCGTACGGGCCGTGTTCGCGCAGGAAACGGTTCGCCAGCCCGCGGGCCGGGCGCCCGGAGAACGCCCGGGTCAGCTCGGTGCGCGTGTACAGGGGGTCGGTCAGCGCCTGCTTGTGCAGCGGGTGGGCGCCGGACTCGGGGCAGGCCAGGAAGGCCGTACCGAGCTGCGCGGACGCCGCGCCGGCCGCCAGTACGGCGGCGATCTGCGCGCCGCGCATCAGGCCGCCCGCCGCGATGACCGGCAGCCGCACCGCCTCGCGGACCTCGGCGATCAGCGCCAGCAGGCCGACGCCCGCGCCGGTGCCGTCGCTCTGCGGGTCGTCGCGGTGGGTGCCCTGGTGGCCGCCCGCTTCTATGCCCTGCACGCACACGGCGTCGGCGCCGGCCGCCTGCGCGGCGCGCGCCTCGGCGGCCGTGGTGACGGTCACGACGGTGTACGTGCCCACCCGGGCCAGGGACTCGACGGTCTCGGCGGTGGGGCAGCCGAAGGTGAACGAGACGACCGGTACCGGGTCCTCACGGAGGATGGCGAGCTTGGCCTCGTACCCGTCGTCGGCGGCGCCCCGGGGGTCGCCGAGCGCGGCCTTGTACCAGTCGGCCTCGCCCGCGAGCTGGTCGCGGTAGACCTCGACGGCCGCGTCGTCGGCGAGCTCCGGATGCGGCATGAAGAGGTTCACGCCGAAGGGCCGGCCGGTCATTCCGCGCAGCCGCTCGATCTCCTGGTACATGCCGTCGGCCGTCTTGTAGCCCGCGGCGAGGAAGCCCAGGCCGCCGGCCCCGCTGACGGCCGCGGCCAGCTCGGGGCACGAGGCGCCGCCGGCCATGGGAGCCTGCACGATCGGGTGAGCGCTCAGCTCGGTCAGCGCGGTGGGCATGTCCATATCGTGTCACGCGTCACGGCCGCCCCCGAATCGGGGGCGGCCGTGACGCGTACATTCCAACGGCTTCTACCGGCCGTTGGCTGTGCCTGTCCGGGGGATGATCCGCGGGCCCCCCGGCCCGGTGCCTACCGCCCGTTGAACGCATCCTTCAGGCGCGAGAAGAGGCCCTGCTGTCCCGGCTGACCGTGCCTGTCCGGGGGACGACCCCCGGACCCCCGGCCCGCGCCTACCGCCCGTTGAACGCATCCTTCAGACGCGAGAAGAGGCCCTGCTGGCCCGGCTGGAACTGCCCCGTGGGGCGCTCCTCGCCGCGGAGCTTGGCGAGCCGGGTCAGCAGCTCCTCCTGCTCCGCGTCGAGCTTGCCGGGGGTCTGCACCTCGACGTGGACGACCAGGTCGCCGCGGCCGCCGCCGCGCAGGTGCGTGATGCCGCAGCCGTGCAGCGGGATGGACTGGCCGGACTGGGTGCCGGGCCGGATGTCGACGTCGCGCACCCCGTCCAGCGTCTCCAGCGGACACTTCGTGCCCAGCGCCGCCGCGGTCATCGGGATCGTGACCGTGCAGTGCAGGTCGTCGCCGCGCCGCTGGAAGACCGGGTGCGCGACCTCGTGGATCTCGACGTACAGGTCGCCGGCCGGGCCGCCGCCGGGGCCGACCTCGCCCTCGCCCGCGAGCTGGATGCGGGTGCCGTTGTCGACACCGGCCGGGATCTTGACCGTGAGCGTCCGGCGGGACCGGATGCGGCCGTCGCCCGCGCACTCGGGGCACGGGGTCGGTACGACCGTGCCGAACCCCTGGCACTGCGGGCAGGGCCGCGAGGTCATGACCTGGCCCAGGAAGGACCGGGTGACCTGCGAGACCTCGCCGCGGCCGCGGCACATGTCACAGGTCTGCGCGGAGGTGCCGGGCGCGGCGCCCTCGCCGGAGCAGGTCGTGCACACGACCGCCGTGTCGACCTGGATGTCCTTGGTCGTACCGAACGCGGCCTCGTGCAGCTCCACGTCCAGCCGGATCATCGCGTCCTGGCCGCGCCGGGTGCGCGAGCGCGGCCCGCGCTGCGACGCCGTGCCGAAGAACGCGTCCATGATGTCGGAGAAGTTGCCGAAGCCCGCACCGAAGCCGCCGGCACCGGCGCCGCCGCCCTGGGAATTCGGGTCCCCGCCGAGGTCGTAGACCTGCTTCTTCTGCGGGTCCGACAGCACCTCGTAAGCGGCGTTGATCTCCTTGAACCGCTCCTGGGTCTTGGGATCGGGGTTCACATCCGGGTGCAGCTCGCGCGCCAGCCGCCGGAAAGCCTTCTTGATCTGGTCCTGCGAGGCGTCGCGACTGACACCGAGGACCGTGTAGTAGTCCGTGGCCACTTACGACTCCGCGAGGATCTGTCCGACGTAACGTGCCACTGCGCGTACCGCTCCCATCGTTCCGGGGTAGTCCATGCGGGTCGGTCCGACCACGCCGAGTTTGGCGACTGCCTCGTCGCCCGAACCGTAGCCGACGGCGACGACCGATGTGGAAGTGAGGCCCTCGTGAGCGTTCTCGTGCCCGATGCGCACGGTCATGCTCGAGTCCTTGGCCTCTCCCAGCAGCTTGAGGAGCACGACCTGCTCCTCCAGCGCCTCCAGCACCGGCCGGATCGTCAGCGGGAAATCATGACCGAAGCGCGTGAGATTGGCGGTACCGCCGATCATCAGCCGCTCCTCGGTCTCCTCCACCAGAGTCTCCAGCAACACCGACAGCACTGTCGAGACCGTGCCCCGGTCCTCCGCCTCGAAGGACTCGGGAAGGTCCTGCACCAGTTGCGGCACATCCGTGAACCGGCGCCCCACGACACGGCTGTTGAGCCGCGCCCGCAGGTCCGCCAGGGACGTTTCGCCGAACGGCGCGGGGCAGTCGATCATGCGCTGCTCGACCCGCCCGGTATCGGTGATCAGGACGAGCATCAGCCGCGCGGGCGCCAGCGACAGCAGTTCCACGTGCCGGACGGTGGACCGGGTCAGCGAGGGGTACTGCACCACCGCGACCTGCCGGGTCAGCTGCGCGAGCAGCCGGACCGTACGGGCCACGACGTCGTCGAGGTCCACCGCGCTGTCGAGGAAGCTGTGGATCGCCTTGCGCTCGGGACCCGACAGCGGCTTGACGGCCGCCAGCTTGTCGACGAACAGGCGGTAGCCCTTGTCGGTGGGGATACGGCCGGCGCTCGTGTGAGGCTGGGCGATGAAGCCCTCGTCCTCCAGCGCGGCCATGTCGTTGCGGACGGTGGCGGGCGAGACGCCGAGCTGGTGGCGCTCCGTGAGCGCCTTGGAGCCGACGGGCTCCTCGGTGCCGACGTAGTCCTGGACGATGGCACGCAGCACTTCGAGTCTGCGTTCGCTGAGCATCGCGTACACCTCCAGTCCCGCGCTCTCGCCAGGCCGTTCGCGGCCGTCCGTCCGGGGCGGCCCGGCCGGCCGTCCCTGGCACTCGACCTGCCCGAGTGCCAAACCCCGTCCAGTGTACGGCCGGGTAGCACGGCCGGGGCAAGGCCGGGCGACACGGCTCGCGGCCCGGCGGGCCACCGTATCGCGCCGAGACCGGTCCGTGTCCCCGGGATCGGCCCAGGTCAGCCGGGCGGCCGCGCGCGATTTCCCGGTATACGGGCTAGCGTCGCGGTATGCGCACGACTTGGGAAGAGGCCGGGTGGGAACGGCTCGCGGACGGCGTCGCGCGGCGCCGGCTGCCGACCTGGGACGCCACCGCCGGGGTCGTGGCCGGCACCACCGGCGTTCTCCTGATCGACACGGGGTCCGGGCTGCGCGAGGGCGCCGAGCTGCGCCGCCAGGTGCGCGACGTCCTGGGCCGTGAGGTGACGCACATCGTCCTCACCCATCCGCACTTCGACCATGTGCTGGGCACCGCGGCGTTCGCGGGAGTGACGGTTTTCGGGCCGACCGGGCTGGGCGAGCTGCTGCGCCGCGAGCCGGAGGCGCTGGCCGGCGACGCGGTACGGAACGGGGCCGACCCGGAGGCGACGGCGGTGGCCGTGGACACCCTCGTCGTCCCCGATCACGCGATCTGCGGGGAGCGCACCCTCGACCTGGGCGACCGCCGCGTCCTGCTGGCGAACGTCGGGCCCGGGCACACCGCGCACGACCTGGCGGTCTGCGTGCGGTGCGGGCCGGGTGAGCCGGAGATCGTCTTCTGCGGCGACCTCGTCGAGGAGTCGGGGGAACCGCAGGCCGGGCCCGACGCGCTCCCCGCCTGCTGGCCGGCCGCGCTGGACCGGCTGCTGTCCCTCGGCGGCGAGGACGCACGGTACGTACCCGGCCACGGCGCCGTCGTGGATGCCCGCTTCGTCCGCGCCCAGCGCGACGAGCTGGCCCGCCGCTTCGGCGTGTCGCCCGGCTAGCCCACCCGGGGGACGCCCGCCCCGCATATCGTCTGTCGAATGCGCAGCAGAGAATACGGCCCCGACCTGACCCCTCCGTGGAAGAAGCAGCGCCCCGCGCCCGAGGTGCCGGCCGAGCCCGACCTCGTCGTGGAGGAGGTCGCCACGGGGTTCTGCGGTGCCGTCATCCGCTGCGAGAAGACCGCCGAGGGCCCGACCGTCACCCTGGAGGACCGCTTCGGCAAGCACCGGGTCTTCCCGATGACGCCCCGCGGCTTCCTGCTGGAGGGCAAGGTCGTCACTCTCGTACGCCCCTCCGCCGCGTCCGCACGCCCCCAGGGGCCGCGGCGCACCGCCTCCGGCTCCCTCGCCGTCCCGGGTGCCCGCGCCCGTGTGGCCCGCGCCGGCCGCATCTACGTCGAGGGCCGCCACGACGCGGAGCTGGTGGAACGCGTCTGGGGCGACGACCTGCGCATCGAGGGCGTCGTCGTGGAGTACCTGGAAGGCGTCGACGACCTTCCCTCGATCGTCGGCTCCTTCTCCCCCGGCCCGGACGCCCGGCTCGGCGTCCTCGTCGACCACCTCGTGCCCGGTTCCAAGGAGTCCCGCATCGCCGCGTCGGTCACGGACGCGAACGTCCTGATCGTCGGCCATCCCTACATCGACATCTGGGAGGCCGTGAAGCCCGCCTCCGTCGGCATCCCCGCCTGGCCCTCGGTCCCCCGCGGCCAGGACTGGAAGACGGGCGTCTGCCGGGCACTCGGCTGGCCGGAGAACACGGGCGCCGCCTGGCAGCGCATCCTCGCCTCGGTCCACTCGTACAAGGACCTGGAGCCGGCGCTGCTGGGACGGGTGGAGGAACTGATCGACTTCGTCACGGCACCGGCGGACTGACCCCGGCCGGGGTCAGTCGACCAGGTCCCGCACCACCGCGTCCGCCAGCAGTCGGCCGCGCAGTGTCAGGACGGCCCGGCCGGCCTCGTACGGGGCCGGGTCCAGGAGGCCGTCGGCCAGGGCCTTCTCCGCCGCGGCGAGGCCGTCGGGGCGGAGCAGGGACAGCGGGCACCCGGCCGCCAGCCGCAGTTCCAGGAGGATGCGTTCGACGCGGCGGTCCTCGGCCGACAGGACCTCGCGGCCCGCGCCCGGCGTGCGGCCCTCGGAGAGTGCCTGGGCGTACGCGCCGGGGTGCTTCACGTTCCACCAGCGGACGCCGCCGACGTGGCTGTGCGCGCCGGGGCCCGCGCCCCACCAGTCCGCGCCGGTCCAGTACAGCTCGTTGTGGCGGCAGCGGGCCGGGGCCGAGGTGGCCCAGTTGGAGACCTCGTACCAGGTGAAGCCCGCCGCGGTCAGGGTCTCCTCGGCGATGAGGTAGCGGTCGGCGTGTTCGTCGTCGTCCGTCATCGGGACCTCGCCGCGGCGGATGCGGCGGGCGAGCTGCGTGCCCTCCTCGACGATCAGCGCATAGGCGGAGACGTGGTCCGGACCGGCGCCGACGGCCGCGTCCAGGGTGGCCCGCCAGTCGTCGTCGGACTCGCCGGGCGTGCCGTAGATCAGGTCGAGGTTGACGTGGTCGAAGCCGGCGGCGCGGGCCTCGGCGACGCAGGCCTCGGGCCGGCCCGGGGTGTGCGTACGGTCGAGGATCTTCAGGACGTGCTGCTTGGCGCTCTGCATGCCGAAGGAGACCCGGTTGAAGCCGCCGGCGCGGAGCTCCGCGAGGTAGCGCGGGTCGACGGACTCCGGGTTCGCCTCGGTGGTGATCTCCGCGTCCGGCGTGAAGCCGAATTCGTCGCGGATCGCGGCGAGCATCCGGGAGAGGTCGGCAGCGGGCAGCAGCGTCGGGGTGCCGCCGCCGACGAAGACCGTCTCGACGCGCCGGGGGTCGGCGCCGAGGACCTTGCGGGCCT
Source organism: Streptomyces sp. NPDC050806 (assembly GCF_055586425.1). Taxonomy (NCBI): domain Bacteria; kingdom Bacillati; phylum Actinomycetota; class Actinomycetes; order Kitasatosporales; family Streptomycetaceae; genus Streptomyces; species Streptomyces sp. NPDC050806. Next base: position 16,728 of record NZ_JBVJIF010000009.1, read on the forward strand.
GCCGGATCTCCTCGATCAGCGTGTCGGCGTAGTTCTCGCGCGAGGCGAGCGCGCCGCCGGAGCCGCGCAGCTCGTTCGCGGTGTAGGTGTTGAAGTCGCAGTATCCGCAGCGGGTCGCGCAGTACGGCACGTGCAGATAGAACCCGAGGGGCCGCTCGCCCGCTCCGGCCAGGGCGGAGGCGGGCAGCGCCCCGTCCTCGGGCAGGGGCTCGCCGTCGGGGAGTGCAGAAGGCATGCCTCCATTGTCCGGTACCCGGCGAGTGCCCTCTCCCCCGTGCCGCTACGGCCGCAGCGCCTGGAGGACCAGCAGCGCCAGGTCGTCGTCGGGCGGGGTCGGCGCGAAGGCGTGCACCCGGCTCCTGAGGTGCTCGGCGACGCCGTCCGCGCCCAGCCCCGCGCACTCCGCGAGGGCCCGCGCGAGGCCGTCCTCGTCGTCGAAGAGCTGACCGCCCGAGCGGCGCTCGGTCACGCCGTCGGTGACGCACAGCAGCGTCTCCCCGGCCGCGAGGTCGAAGGACTCGGTCTCGTACGCCATGTCCTCCAGGACGCCGAGCAGCATCTGGGGCGCTGCGACCGCCCGTACCGTGCCGTCCGCGCCGAGGAGCAGCGGGAGCGGGTGCCCGGCGCTGGCGATCGTGCAGCGGGCGCCCCCGGCGCCGCCCTCGTGCGGCACGATCTCGCCGTAGAGAAGGGAGAGGAAGCGGGCCTGTTCGCTCTCCTCGCGGAAGCCGGGCTGCATGTCCGCCTCGGAGCCGGCCTCGACCACCGCGGCGGCCACCGCGGCGACGGAGTCGGCGGCCTCCATCGCGACCGTACGGTTCAGCCGGTCCAGCACCTCGCCGACGCCGTACCCCTCGCGGGCCAGCAGCCGCAGCACCGGGCGGGCCAGGCCGGTAACGGCCGCCGCCTCCGGGCCGCTGCCGCAGACGTCGCCGAGCATGAAGCACCAGCGGCCGGGGCCCGACTGGAAGAGGTCCCAGAAGTCGCCGCCGGCCCAGGCGCCCTCACGCGGTTCGTACACCACGGCCGAGGCCACGCCCGGTACGTCGGCGCGCCGCCCCGGCAGCAGCCTGCGCTGCAGCACCCGGCTGATGCGTTCCTGGCGGGTGTAGGCGTCGGCGGTCGCGATGGACCTGGCCACCCGGCCCGACAGGTCCTCGATGAGCGAGATCACCTCGTCGGGGAAGCGCACGATGCCGGCCCGGCCGATCAGCAGCGTGCCGTGCCGGCGCACGCCCGAGACCAGCGGGCAGGCCAGGGCCGCGCCGCCGGGGCCGAAGCCGCTGGGCTCGCCGGGCCACGGCCAGGGCCCCGCGCCGGTCTGGCCGTCGACGCCCCGGCCGGTCAGCACCGGCGGGTCCTTCACCAGCAGTTCGCGCAGGCCGTCGATGCGGCTCTCCGTGGCGTGCCAGACGCGGGCCAGGCGGGGCACGCCGAAGTCACCGCCGTCGTCCAGCCAGACCGCGCACCAGTCGGCCATCCGCGGCACGATCAGCTGCGCGACCAGCGCGGCCACCTGGTCCGCGTCCAGCTGCCCGCTGAGCAGGTCGGAGGCCTCGGCGAGGAAGGACAGCGCGCCGTGGTTGAGCCGCTCGACCTCGCAGCGGCGGAGCGCGGCCCGCTGCGGCCCGGGCGACATCAGGACGGTGGCCTGCCCGCCCGGCGCCGCGCCGTCCGCGTCGAAGACCTCCACCGGCGGTTCGTACACCGTCTCCGGCGAGTCCGCCGTCACCCGGAACCACACGGTCTTCAGCATGCGCCGGTAGGTGATGCCCCAGGCGTCGGCCAGCGCGCCGACCAGTTGCAGTCCGCGCCCCGCGCCCTCGGCGGTCACGGCGTCGTGCCGGCCGCGCACCGGACGGGCCGGGTGGTGGTCGGAGACCTCGACGACCACGGCGGTGTGCGGGCCGTCCTCGTCCAGCCGGCAGAGCAGCTCGACGGCGGTCCCGGCGTGCACGACGGCGTTGGTGACCAGCTCGCTCGCGAGCAGTTCGGCCTCGTCGGCGGTGCGCTCGGTGAGGTGCTGCGCGCCCGGCAGCCCGCGGGTGATCCAGTCGGCCATCGTCGTACGGACGAACTGCCGGGCGGCGCGCGCCGCGATGGGCGAGCCGGGCAGCCCGACGGTACGGGAGGCCTCGCCTCCGTATGCGCCCTCGGCGCGTTGTCGACCACCCGCGCCGGTCTCGTCGGCGGACTCGGTGTGCTCCTGGACGGGCAGGGCGTCGGGCCGCGCCGCGGTCCGCCTGCGCACCACGTCGGTTTCCGACGGAGTTGTCGTCCCCATTGAGCACTCCCGAGCAGTTCCGCAATAGCGCCGATTGCGCCACGGCCAGGGTGACAGACTGAGCCCACCCATTCGCACCGAGTTACTGAAGTGGGTCATTATGTCGGTGGATTCCGCAGTGCCCCGCGTTCCGCGGGAGGCAGGAACCGACTGGGTGCGCGCAGCCGACCTCAAGCCGCTGCTCTCCGCGCTCCTCTCGATGTCCTCAGGTGATTTCCGTGCCCGGCTCCCCGTGGCGCACGACGGCGTCCTCGGCGACCTGCACGGAGCCTTCAACGACATCGTCATCCGCACGCAGCACCACGCCGACGAACTGACGCGGCTCCGCTCGGAGCTGATCCGCCAGGGGCGGCTGGACGAGCGGATGTCGGCCAGCCCCGGCCAGGGCAGGTGGACCTCCTCCGTGCTCGCGGCCAACGACATCATCGACGCGCTGGTGTTCCCGGCGGCCCAGGCGACGAAAGTGCTGAACGCCGTGGCGGGCGGTGATCTGACGCAGCGCGTCGAGCTGCACGACGGCCATCGCAAGCTGCGCGGCGACCGCTGCCAGCTGGGCCGCGCGGTGAACTCCATGGTCGACCAGCTCTCGCTGTTCACCGGCGAGGTCACGCGGGTGGCCCGGGAGTCGGGCAACGAAGGGCGGCTGGGCGGCCGCGCCAAGGTCGCGGGGCTGTCCGGGAGCTGGCGGGACGTCACGGAGGCGGTCAACACCATGGCTGCCCGGCTGACCGCGCAGGTCCGGGACATCGCGGCGGTGACGACGGCGGTGGCGCGCGGCGACCTCACGCGTCAGGTGACGGTCGAGGCCACCGGCGAGCTGCTGGAGCTGAAGCTGACGGTCAACACGATGGTCGACCAGCTCTCCGCGTTCGCCGACGAGGTCACGCGGGTGGCCCGCGAGGTCGGTACGGAGGGCCGGCTGGGCGGCCGGGCCCAGGTGCCCGGCGTCTCCGGGGTCTGGAAGGACCTCACGGACAACGTCAACTTCATGGCCTCCAACCTCACCTCCCAGGTGCGCAACATCGCGCAGGTCACCACCGCGGTGGCCAACGGCGATCTCAGTCAGAAGATCACGGTCGACGCGCGCGGCGAGATCCTGGAGCTGAAGGAGACCGTCAACACGATGGTCGACCAGCTCTCCGCGTTCGCCGACGAGGTGACCCGGGTGGCCCGCGAGGTCGGCACGGACGGGCGGCTGGGCGGCCGGGCGCAGGTGCGCGGGGTGTCGGGGATGTGGAAGGACCTCACTGACAGCGTCAACTTCATGGCGGACAACCTCACCACCCAGGTACGCAACATCGCCCTTGTGGCGACGGCGGTGAAGGAGGGCGACCTCGGCAAGAAGATCACCGTGGAGGCCAAGGGCGAGATCCTGGAGCTGAAGACCACGATCAACACGATGGTCGACCAGCTCTCCGCGTTCGCCGACGAGGTGACCCGGGTGGCCCGCGAGGTCGGCACGGAAGGCAACCTCGGCGGTCAGGCGCAGGTCCGCGGCGCATCCGGGGTCTGGAAGGACCTCACCGACAACGTCAACTTCATGGCCTCCAACCTCACCTCCCAGGTACGCAACATCGCCCAGGTCACCACGGCGGTCGCGGACGGCGATCTGTCGAAGAAGATCTCGGTGGACGCGCGCGGGGAGATCCTGGAGGTGAAGGAGACCGTCAACGGCATGGTCGACCAGCTGCGCGCCTTCGCCGACGAGGTGACCCGGGTGGCCCGCGAGGTCGGCACCGAGGGCAACCTCGGCGGCCGGGCGCAGGTCCGCGGCGCATCCGGGGTCTGGAAGGACCTCACCGACAACGTCAACTTCATGGCCTCCAACCTCACCACTCAGGTGCGCAACATCGCGCTTGTCGCGACCGCCGTCGCGCAGGGCGATCTCTCGCAGAAGATCGACGTGGACGCGCGCGGCGAGATCCTGGAGCTGAAGACCACGCTCAACACCATGGTCGACACGCTGTCCTCGTTCGCCTCCGAGGTGACCCGGGTGGCCCGCGAGGTCGGCAGCGAGGGCCAGCTCGGCGGCCAGGCCCGGGTCGAAGGCGTCTACGGCACGTGGAAGTCCCTCACCACCAGCGTGAACGAGCTGGCGCTGAACCTCACCACGCAGGTCCGGGCGATCTCCGAGGTGACCAGCGCGGTGGCCTCCGGGGACATGACGCGCAACGTCACGGTCGAGGCCCGCGGCGAGGTCGACGAGCTGAAGAACAACATCAACATGATGGTGTCCAACCTCCGCGAGACCACCCGCGCCAAGGACTGGCTGGACGCCAACCTCGCCCGGCTGGCCGGCCTGATGCAGGGCCACCGCGATCTGGTGGAGGTCGCCGATCTGATCCTGCGCGAGCTGACGCCGCTGGTGAACGCGCAGTACGGCGCGTTCTTCCTGGCCAGCTCGGAGACCGACGAGCTGCGCCTGGACTTCATCGCGGGGTACGGCTCGGCGCACGACGCCAGCATCGACACCCCCGGCTCGCACGGCCACGGCCTGGTGCGCCAGGCGGCCATCGAGAAGAAGCGCATCCTGGTGGAGGAGGTGCCCGCCGACTACATCAAGGTCGACTCCGGGCTCGGCGAGGCGGCCCCGACCACCGTCGCGATCATCCCCGTGCTCTTCGAGGACCAGACCCTCGGCGTGATCGAGCTGGCGTCCTTCTCCCGCTTCTCCGACGTCCACCTCGCCTTCTTCGACCAGTTCGTGAACACCATCGGCGTCGCCATCAACACCATCGTCGCCAACTCCCGTACGGAGTCGCTGCTCAGCGAGTCCCAGCGGCTGGCCCGGCAGCTCCAGGAGCGCACGGGCGAGCTGCAGCGCCGCCAGGCCGAGCTGCAGCGCTCCAACGCCGCGCTGGAGGAGAAGGCGGCGCTGCTGGCCAGCTCCTCGCGGTACAAGACGGAGTTCCTGGCGAACATGTCGCACGAGCTGCGCAATCCACTGAACTCCCTGCTGATCCTCGCCCAGATGCTCATCGACAACGAGCACGGCCATCTCAGCCGGCACGAGGTGGAGAGCGCGGCGATGATCCACCGCTCCGGCTCCGAACTGCTCCAGCTGATCAACGACATCCTCGACCTCTCCAAGATCGAAGCCGGCCGGATGGATGTCTTTCCTGCCCGGGTTCCTCTGATCAAGCTGCTCAACTACGTCCACGACACGTTCCGCCCGCTCACCCTGGACCGCGGCCTGGCCTTCGAGGTCTCGGTGACCGAAGCCGTGCCCAAGGAGCTGTACAGCGACGAGAAGCGGATCAAGCAGGTGCTGCGGAACCTCCTCTCCAACGCGCTGAAGTTCACCCCCAAAGGCAAGATCGACCTGCGCGTGGACGTGGCGGCCGAGGAGACCGTCACCTTCACCGTCACCGACACCGGCATCGGCATCGCGCCCGAGAAGCTGCCGGTCATCTTCGAGGCGTTCCAGCAGGCGGACGGCACGACCAACCGGAAGTACGGCGGTACGGGCCTCGGCCTGTCCATCAGCAGGGAGATAGCGGGCCTGCTGGGCGGCGTCCTGACGGCCGCGAGCGAGCCCGGCGTCGGTTCCGCCTTCGTCTTCCGCATCCCCGTCAGGTGCCGGGGCACCGCGGAGCCCGTCGAGCAGCCGGCCGCCCCCACTCCGGAACTCGCCGGGGAAGCGGCCGCCGATGACTCTCCGGAGCTTCCCCAGCCGCTGTCCCTCCCCGCACCCAGCGGGTCCCCGGAGGAGAGTTCCTGGCCCGCCGTGTCCAATGTGGAGCAGTGGGCCAAGGGCGCCACGGGCGAGCTGCTGTCGGGCGCGCAGGCGCTGGTCGTCGACGACGACATCCGGAACGCCTTCGCGCTGACGAACGTCCTCAGCCGGGTCGGCATGCGGGTGGTCTACGCCGAGCACGGCCGGGAGGCCATCGAGATGCTCGGCAAGAACCCCGGCATCGACTTCGTCCTGATGGACATCATGATGCCGGAAATGGACGGCTATGAAACAATCCGCGCCATCCGGCGCACGCCCCGGTACGCCGACCTCCCGGTCGTCGTCCTGACGGCCAAGGCAATGCCGGGCGACCGCGAGAAATCCCTGGAGACAGGCGCCAACGACTATCTCCCCAAGCCCCTCGACGTGGACCGGCTGCTGAACGTCGCCGTCGATCTGCTCTCCAAGTACCGCTCGCCCGTACCGTCCTCCGACGGCGGGGCACCCGCGGGCCGGGAAGACGACCCGGCCCCGCCGCAAGCGGCCGACGGGGGCGACGAACACCAGAGTCCGTAGGAGCACACCAGTCCAGAAGGCCAGTCATGACCCACGTCACCAGCATCCGCAGCGACGACCGGGCGGGAATCCTCCTCGTCGACGACATGGAAGAGAACCTCGCCGCTCTGGAAGCCGTGCTGCGCTCACTCGGTGAGCCGCTCGTTCGCGCGCGGTCCGGCGAGGAAGCGATGAAAGCACTGCTCAGGCAAGAGTTCGCGGTGGTCCTGCTGGACATCTTGATGCCCGGCATGGACGGCTTCGAGACCGCGACCAACATCAAGCGGCTCGACCAGGCGAAGCACATCCCGATCATCTTCCTGACCGGAACCGACGCCGACTCCGGCTTCGCCTTCCGCGGCTACTCCACGGGGGCGGCCGACTACCTCACCAAGCCCTTCGACCCGTGGGTACTGCGCGCCAAGGTGAAGGTCTTCCTCGAACTGCACCAGAAGAGCCGCCAACTGCGCAGGCTGCGGCAGCAGGACCGGGACCGCATCGAGGAACTGGCGGACCGTATCGCCGTCATGGAGGAGTCGCTGGCGGCCAGCGACCACCTCGAAGCAGGCGAACTGCGCGCGCGGATGGCCGCACTGGAGGACACGGTACGGGCACTGCGCCACGGACGCCCGTGACGCCTGCCGTACCACCGGCCGCGCCGGGGTCCGCCGCCACAAGTGGCGGGCCCCGGCGCGCGGCGCGGCTCAGGACTCGCGGGCCCCCGCGTACATGTCGTCCAGCAGGTCCTTGAAGGTCCGCTCGACGACCGGGCGCTTGACCTTGAGGCTGGGCGTGACCTCGCCGTGCTCGATGTCCAGGTCGCGCGGCAGGATGCGGAACTTACGGATCTGCTGCCAGCGCTGGAGCCCCTCGTTGACCCGCTCGACGTACCCGTCGATCAGCCCGCGGACCTGCTCGGTGGCGACCACAGCGGCGTAGTCCTTGCCCGCAAGGCCGTGTTCCTTGGCCCAGGTCAGGATGGTCGGCTCGTCCAGGGCGATCAGCGCCGTGCAGAAGTTCCGGTTGGCGCCGTGCACGAGGACGTTGGAGACGAACGGGCAGACCGCCTTGAACTGGCCCTCGACCTCGGCGGGCGCGATGTACTTGCCGCCGGAGGTCTTGATGAGGTCCTTCTTGCGGTCGGTGATCCGCAGGTAGCCGTCGGCGGACAGCTCACCGATGTCGCCGGTGTGGAACCAGCCGTCGGACTCCAGCACCTCGGCCGTCTTCTCCGGCAGCCCGTGGTAGCCCTGCATGATGCCGGGGCCGCGCAGCAGGATCTCACCGTCCTCGGCGATCCGGACCTCGGTACCGGGCAGCGGCTTGCCGACCGTGCCGGTGCGGTACGCCTCGCCGGGGTTCACGAAGCTGGCGGCGCTGGACTCGGTCAGGCCGTAGCCCTCCAGGATGTGGATGCCTGCGCCGGCGAAGAAGTAGCCGATCTCGGGCGCGAGCGCCGCCGAGCCGGATACCGCGGCGCGCAGCCGCCCGCCGAACGCCTCGCGCAGCTTGGCGTACACCAGCTTGTCGGCGACCTGGTGCTTGGCGCCGAGCGCGAAGGGCACCGAGGCGGTGCCGGTCCGCCGGAAGTTGTCCTGCGAGACCTTGGCGTACTCGCGGGCGACCCCGGCCGCCCACTGGAAGATCTTGTACTTGGCCCCGCCGCCCTCGCGGGCCTTGGCGGCCACGCCGTTGTAGACCTTCTCGAAGATCCGCGGCACGGCGGCCATGTACGTCGGCCGGACGACCGGCAGATTCTCAATGATCTTGTCGACGCGGCCGTCCACCGCGATGACGTGTCCCTGGGCGATCTGGCCGGCGGTGAGCACCTTGCCGAAGACGTGCGCCAGCGGCAGCCAGAGGTACTGCACGTCCTCCTCGTTGACCAGCCCGGTCGCCTGGATCGCGCGGGCCATGTACGCCCAGCAGTCGTGCGGCAGCCGGACGCCCTTGGGACGGCCCGTCGTACCGGAGGTGTAGATCAGCGTGGCCAGCTGGTCGGCGCGGAGGGCGGCGACCCGCTCCTTCACACAGCTGGGGTTCTTCTCCAGGTACGCGGCGCCGCGCTTCTCCAGCTCCGCGAGCGAGAGCACCCAGCCCTCGGGGTCGCCCTCGGCCGGTACGGCGGCCGCCTCGTCGATGACGATGACATGCGCGAGGTCCGGCAGGTCGGCGCGGCACTCGCGGGCCTTGGCCAGCTGCGCGGCGTCCTCGGCGATCATGATGCGGCTGCCGGAGTCGGCGAGGATGTACGCCGTCTCGTCCGCGTTGGTGCTGGGGTACACGGTCGTGGTGGCCGCGCCCGAGCAGAGCACGCCGAGGTCGGCCAGTATCCACTCCACCCGCGTGCTGGAGGCCAGCGCGACCCGCTCCTCGGGGGCCACGCCCAGCTCGATGAGGCCGGCCGCGGTGGCGTACACGCGCTGTGCGGCCTGGGCCCAGGTGAGCGACTTCCAGTCGTCCGGCCCCTGGCCCGAGGCCGGGGGCACGGGATAGCGGTAGGCCTCGCCCTCGGGGGTGGCCGCAACCCGCTCCAGGAAGAGCGTCGCCACGGAAGGTGGCCGGTTCTCGATCAACGACTGGCTGTCCGTCACGTGTTCCTCCGGGGCCCGCTTCATTGCTGGTGACTCGCGAGTAACCTTCGAGCAGGATCAGACTAGAGTGCGTGGCGCCCCCATGTAAGGGCCTGCCTCACACTCGTTCACCTTGTGACCGATCGGTGTGCGCCGACCTGCACCGCACCCCCGCACGACGGTCCTCAGAGCCGTCTTCCCCCGCCCGGAGGCACCCGAACCGGCCCGCGGCCACCCGAGGGTGAACGCGTGGACACTCACCGTAGGTGACCGGCCGCATCCTTTTCGACACTTCTCACGAATCGGACCGGAGGGATCTTCCGGCGGGCCGGCGCGCACCGCGTGACCGGCGGCGGGACCGGAAAGCGAAGGGCGCCCGCCCCGACCGGGAACGGACGCCCTGCACCGCTCAGCGGTGTCCCGCCGGCACGCGGCGGTCACCCTCTGGCGTTACTTCTTGCCCTTGGAGTCACCGTCGGAGTCCGAGGACAGGACCGAGATGAAGGCCTCTTGCGGAACCTCCACACTTCCCACCATCTTCATCCGCTTCTTGCCTTCCTTCTGCTTCTCCAGCAGCTTCCGCTTACGGGAGATGTCACCGCCGTAGCACTTGGCGAGGACGTCCTTGCGGATGGCGCGGATGGTCTCGCGGGCGATCACCCGGCTGCCGATGGCGGCCTGGACCGGCACCTCGAAGGCCTGCCGCGGGATCAGCTCGCGCAGCTTGGAGACCAGCCGGACGCCGTACGCGTACGCCTTGTCCTTGTGGCAGATCGCGGAGAAGGCGTCGACCTGGTCGCCCATCAGCAGGATGTCGACCTTGACCAGGTCGGCGACCTGGTCGCCGGTGGGCTCGTAGTCCAGCGACGCGTAACCGCGGGTCTTGGACTTCAGCTGGTCGAAGAAGTCGAAGACGACCTCGGCGAGCGGCAGGGTGTAGCGGATCTCGACCCGGTCCTCGGAGAGGTAGTCCATGCCCAGCAGGTTGCCGCGGCGGTTCTGGCACAGCTCCATGACCGCGCCGATGAAGTCGCTCGGGGTCAGGATCGTGGCCCGGACGACCGGCTCCTGCACCTCCGCGATCTTGCCGGTGGGGAACTCGCTGGGGTTGGTCACCTCGTGCTCGGTGCCGTCCTCCATGGTCACGCCGTAGACCACGTTCGGCGCGGTCGCGATGAGCTCCAGCCCGAACTCGCGCTCCAGCCGCTCCCGGATGACCTCCAGGTGCAGCAGGCCGAGGAAGCCCACGCGGAAGCCGAAGCCCAGCGCGGCCGAGGTCTCCGGCTCGTACACCAGCGCGGCGTCGTTCAGCTGGAGCTTGTCCAGCGCCTCGCGCAGCTCCGGGTAGTCCGAGCCGTCCAGCGGGTACAGCCCGGAGAACACCATCGGCTTCGGGTCCTTGTAGCCCCCGAGCGCCTCCGTCGCGCCCTTGTTGAGCTGGGTGATCGTGTCACCCACCTTGGACTGCCGGACGTCCTTCACACCGGTGATCAGGTAACCGACCTCGCCGACCGACAGCCCGTCCGCCGCCGTCATCTCCGGCGAGTTCGTGCCGATCTCCAGCAGCTCGTGCGCGGCGCCGGTGGACATCATCCGGATGCGCTCGCGCTTGCTGAGCGTGCCGTCGACGACCTTCACGTAGGTGACGACACCGCGGTACGCGTCGTACACCGAGTCGAAGATCATCGCGCGGGCCGGCGCGTCCTTCACGCCCACCGGCGCGGGCACGTCCCGCACGACCTTGTCCAGCAGCTCATCCACGCCCACACCGGTCTTCGCGGAGACCTTGAGCACGTCCTCGGGCTCACAGCCGACCAGGTTCGCGAGCTCGGCGGCGAACTTCTCGGGCTGCGCCGCCGGCAGGTCGATCTTGTTGAGCACGGGGATGATCTGCAGATCGTGCTCCATCGCCAGATACAGGTTGGCGAGGGTCTGCGCCTCGATCCCCTGGGCGGCGTCGACGAGCAGGATGCACCCCTCGCAGGCCGCGAGCGACCGCGAGACCTCATACGTGAAGTCGACGTGGCCGGGGGTGTCGATCATGTTGAGGATGTGGGTCTGCCCGTTCTCCTCATCCGTACGGGCCCAGGGCAGCCGGACCGCCTGGGACTTGATCGTGATGCCCCGCTCACGCTCGATGTCCATGCGGTCGAGGTACTGCGCGCGCATCTGCCTCTGCTCCACGACTCCCGTCAGCTGGAGCATCCGGTCGGCAAGCGTCGACTTGCCGTGGTCGATGTGCGCGATGATGCAAAAGTTACGGATGAGAGCCGGGTCGGTACGGCTCGGCTCCGGCACGTTCGTAGGGGTCGCGGGCACGCAGAGGTCCATTCAGAGAACGCGGGTCAGAAAACGCGGTAGGCGGGACTCGGGTATTTCGTCCTCCCTATCGTCCCATGAGCTGCGGCCTCAAACTGATCCGGAGGCAGGGGGGCGGCCTTCGGGAGGCGCCCGGGAGGCAGGGGGCGGCAGTCGGGAGGCACCCGGGAGGGAGGGGGGCCGCCGGGCCGGACCGGGTCCCGGTGCGGCCCGCACGGCAGTCCCCTGGCCGGCCGCACGGCGGTCGCCGGGCCGGTTTGGGCGGCCGTTACCCCTGCTGGTAGCCTGGTCCACCGTGTTTCGTGCCCTCTCATGTACGCGACACGCAGAAAGCCCGGAGCCGGCCGAGCTGCCGCTCGGCCGCCCGGAATCCAACGAACCTGAAAAGGCTCTTTCGTGGCGAACATCAAGTCCCAGATGAAGCGGATCAAGACCAACGAGAAGGCTCGTCAGCGCAACAAGGCTGTCAAGTCGACTCTGAAGACCGCGATCCGTCGCACCCGTGAGGCCGTGGAGGCCGGTGACCTGCAGAAGGCCACCGCCGCCCAGGCTGAGGCCGGCAAGAAGCTCGACAAGGCCGTCAGCAAGGGTGTCATCCACAAGAACGCCGCCGCCAACAAGAAGTCGGCGCTCGCGAAGAAGGTCGCCTCCATCAAGGCCTGACCTTCCGGTGCTTCAGTGAGGCCTCCGAGGTCTTGCGGCCGCCGTCCCGGGTCCTGACCTCCAGGTCCTGACCCTTACGGCAGCCACCCTGCTTCACAGCTTCACCGCCGGTGAGGATCCAGCGGCCCCTCTCTCCGCTCCTCCCCGGCACCCCGCGCCGCACACGGCCTGCGTTCGCCACGCGGGTGCGGCGCACGAGAAACATCCCAAGAACCCCGTCCAGCCCTTCCCCAGGGCTGGGCGGGGTTTTTGGCGTTGGGGGGAGTAGGGGGTGGAGGGGCGCGGGAGGGGGCGGGAGGGGGATTTCGGCGTTGTAGAGGGGGCGCCGGGGCAGCGATTTCGGCGATGCCGCGGTGGCGCCGGGGCGAAAGGTCCAGGCCGTGGGCGGGGCAGCGGTGGCCGATTCCTGTCGGATACTCTGCCGCTCATGTCCAACTCGGGGGAACAGCCCAATCCGTACGCCCAGCAGCCGCCACAGCCTCCCCAGGGGCCGGCGCCTCAAGGACCGCCACCTCAGGGACCGCCGCCTCCGCCCTCCCACATGTCGCAGCAGCCCCAGGGCCCGCAGCCACCCCAGTCGGCGAACCCCTACGGTCAGCCGCCGCAGCAGAACCCGTACGCCCAGCCGCCGGCCGGCTACGGCTACCCGGCCCCGCACGGCGCCCCGACCATGCCCGGCGGCGTCCCCGTCGGCACGCCCGGGGGCTACGGAAGCGCCCCGGCGGGCGCCCCCGCCGGCGGCGGCAAGGGAGTACCCGCCTGGCTCTGGGCCATCGGCGGAGCCGTCGTCGCCTCGGCCGTCTGGGCCGGCGTGGTCTTCTCGACCGGCGGCTTCGGCGGAGAGCCCAGCCCCGACCTGCGCGGCTACAGCTACACGGCGGACCTCTGCGGCTCGACCTCCTGGACGCCGTTCGAGGACGCGCGCTACAAGATGGAGGACAGCAGCACCTCGACCAGCGCGGGCGAGAATCCCGCGGCCAGCGGCCACCAGGACCCGGCCCTGGACTCGATGTGGTGCAATGCCGACCTGGTCCCGGAGGACGCGACCAGCGACGACTACTCCACCAACTTCGTCTACACGAAGGCGTTCCTGCACAAGAAGACCGACCCGGGCCCCGAGTTCGCGGCGCAGTACCGGTCGTACGAGCAGCAGGAGTCGTCCACCGACTACAAGGTCACGCCCGTCCAGGGCATCGGCGACGAGGCGTACCTCGTGAGCCGAGAGGAGTCCACCGACAGCAAGAGCACATACGTCGTGCTCGGCGTCCGGGACGGCTGGCTGACGTACGAGACGGCCTGGTCCAGCTATTCCAGCAGCGACAGCACGAACCGCCCCGGCTCCGACGAGGTCGCCGACATGCTCCGCACCAGCGCCACAGAAACCCTCCAGAAGCTGAAGAGCTGAGGCGGGCCGGGCGCGCGGGCGGGGTGCGGCGCACCGGCGCGCGCCCGGACGCCCCGTTCGCCGGCCGGCGGAGACGGCTGCCCGGCGTGGCCGCCGCCCGAGGGGCAGGGCAGCCCGGTACGGAAGGCGAGACAGCCCGGTACGGACATGGCGGCTGTCGGGAACCCCGGCCCGGCCGCTGTCACTGTCAGGGGCCCTGGCCCGGCCGCTGTCGCTGTCGGGAACCCCGGCCCGTCAGGGCCATGCTCAGCGGCGGGAGCGGGCCGCTCGGGCGATCGTGACGACGGCCCTCTCCAGCGCGTACTCCGGATCGTCGCCGCCGCCCTTGACCCCCGCGTCGGCCTCGGCGACCGCGCGGAGCGCCGCCGCCACGCCGTCCGCCGACCAGCCGCGCATCTGCTGCCGCACCCGGTCGATCTTCCACGGCGGCATGCCCAGCTCCCGCGCGAGATCCCCGGGCCGGGCACCGCGCGGCGCGGAGGCGAGCTTGCCGATGGCCCGGACGCCCTGCGCCAGCGCGCTGGTGATCATGACGGGCGCGACGCCGGTCGAGACCGCCCAGCGCAACGCCTCCAGCGCCTCGGCCGCGCGCCCCTCGACCGCCCGGTCGGCCACCGTGAAGCTGGAGGCCTCCGCCCGGCCGGTGTAGTACCGCGCGACCACCGCGTCGTCGATCGTGCCCTCGACATCCGCCGCGAGCTGCGCACACGCCGAGGCCAGCTCCCGCAGGTCACTGCCGATGGCATCCACCAGCGCCTGGCACGCCTCCGGCGTCGCCGACCGCCCCGCCGTACGGAACTCTCCCCGCACGAACGACAGCCGGTCGGCGGGCTTGGTCATCTTCGGACAGGCGACCTCACGCGCTCCGACCTTGCGCGCGGCGTCCAGCAGCCCCTTGCCCTTCGCGCCGCCCGCGTGGAGCAGCACAAGCGTGATCTCCTCGGCCGGCGTACCGAGGTACGCCTTGACGTCCTTGATCGTGTCGGCGGAGAGGTCCTGGGCCTGGCGCACGACCACGACCTTGCGCTCGGCGAAGAGCGACGGGCTGGTCAGCTCGGCCAGCGTGCCCGGCTGCAGCTGGTCGGGGGTGAGGTCGCGCACGTCGGTGTCCGCGTCTGCGGCCCGCGCGGCCGCCACCACCTGCTGCACCGCACGGTCGAGCAGCAGGTCTTCCTGCCCCACGGCGATCGTGACGGGCGCAAGGGGGTCGTCGTTTGCTGTCTTCCTGGCCATCGCCGACCAGCATCCCACGCGCCACCGACACTCCGGCCCGCGACCGCCCCACCACCCCGGCAGTCACGCTCACCCACCACCCCTCCGGAGACGCTCACCGCTGTCGGACAATGGCGGGGTGAGCGATGTTCGACATGTACTGGTGCTGCCCGACCGGGACGCGGCCGAGGAAGTGGCCGAGGTGCTGACCGAGGAGTACGGCGTGGCCCAGGAGCCACAGCTCGTACGGGACGCCCTGGCAGGCGAGGACGACGCCGAGGACGCGCAGTGGCTGGTCGTCCTGGAGGACCCCGGCTCCACCTGCGACCCGGCCACCCTGGACACCCTGGCCGCCGAATACGAAGGCTGGCTGGAACCAGAACGCTCCTAGCCGACCCGCCGGGTCACGGCTGCGGCCGGACTCGGGCAGGGCCGGGGACCGGACCGGGACCGGGACCAGGACCGGGGGCCGGCCTCGGGCCGGGACCGGGACCGGGAGGGTCGGCCTCGGGCCGGGGCCGGGACGGGGACCGGACTGTCGGCCTCGACCGGGCCCCGGCCTACCGCGGTACCGGTGCGACCGGCGCCCGGTCGAGGGTTATGCCGAAGTGGGTGCGATAGGCGGCGAGCAGCTCGTCCTCGGGGATCTCGCGTTCCGTCCGGCTGCCGTCGGGCGCGGTGCTCACGAACGTACGGTCCGAGAGCGTGATCCGCCCGCCGTCGTCGGTGAGCCGCGAGCAGACCAGCGACTGCGTGAAGTGCGACTTCGGCGAGGTGGTCTGCCACCAGCAGCCCGCTTCGAAGTCGCCGAGCGCCCGCGGCCGCGGTTCGAGCCGGTACTGCGGCGCCCCGTCCCGCAGTACGTCAAGATCCCCCGCCACCGCGCACTCGCCCGGCGCCACGAACCCGTCCGTCGCCATGCACTCGTCCGGCGCCGCAAGCTCGCCCCCCGCCACAAACTCGTCCGCCGCTACGAAACGGAAGACTCCGCCCGGCTCGGTCTGCTCCTCGGCCGTGTCCAGCCGCAGCGGGTAGTGGCTGTGCCGCCCGAATCCGACATCGGCCAGCAGGGGCCCGTCCGCCGTACGGACGCGCACGGCCGCGTGATCGTACGGGATGCCCAGCCGCCCGTCCGGGCCGTACACCCGCCCGGACAGCAACTCCGCGTCGTACCCCAGCGCGGTCAGCAGCATCGCGAAAGCGCCGTTGAGTTCGTAGCAGAAACCACCGCGCCGGTCCCGAACGATCTTGTCCAGCAGCGCCCGCTCGGTGAGCACGATCTCCTCACCCAGATGCACGGAAAGGTTCTCGAACGGCACCGTGCGCAGATGCTGGACATGCAGCCGCCGCAACGCCTCGACATCGGGCACGGCGGGCCGCTCGACCCCGATCCGCAGCAGATACGCGTCGACGTCCTCAGCGCGAAGCGCGCCCCCGGCACGGGCGGGGTCGACCGCGTTCACCTCCGTGCCCATCAGCTGCCCGTCCTCTCCAGGGCGAACCAGCGGCGGGTCCGGCCCGCCGCCGCGGCCGGGGCCGCGGCGAGGATGTCGGCGAGGGACTGCGCCGCCAGCTCCCGGCGCCAGGCCAGCTCGGCCCGGCGCATGGCCGTGGCGATGCCGCACGGCTGCCGGAAGTCGCGCCCCGACAGCTCGGCACCCGCCCCCTGCTGCCGGATCTCCATGCACCGGAACGCCTCGTCCGGCCCCTCGACCGCCGCCACCACGTCCATGAGCGTGATCGCCTCCGGCGGCCGGGCCAGCCGGAAGCCGCCCCGCGCACCCGGCGTCGAGCTGAGGATCCCGGCCCGTACGAGCGCCTGGAGGCGCTTGTTCAGGTACGCGGCCGGCAGATCGAAGAAGGCGGCCAGCCTCGCCGTGGACACGGGCCGGTCGTCACCGAGCCAGGCCAGCGTCACGCAGCAGTGCAGCCCCCACTCGACGCCCTCACTCATCCTCATATTCTGGAGTTTACAGATCCGGGTTCTCTTCCGGGTCCCGGTCCGGACGCCCCGGACCGGGACGGCCGGCGGCTGAACCTCTGGTGAAGGCTTGCCGAAGCGTGCGCCGTCACGACGGCACCTCCCTACATTGCGGGCATCACCCCAGACGCCACTCCAGTCGTCACCCCAGACGTCGCCCCAGACGCCACTCCAATCGTCACCCCAGTCGTCGCCACGGAAAACACTCCCGACATCACCCTTCTCCCGTGTGAGGTTGCCATGCCCATGCCGGACACCGAGACCGTCCTGGCGCTGGCCGGACTCGTGGCGACCGCCCTGATCTGGGCCGTCGAGCGCTTTCTGCCCGGACGCAAGCGCATCGGCTACCGCGTCCAGATGGACACCCCCATCGGCATGAACCCCCAGGACGCCCACAGCCTGGTGCAGTTGAGACTCCTGAGACAGGAACAGGAGATCACCGACGCCACGCTGGCCCTGCTGCGCATCGAGAACGACGGCAGCAAGGACATCGTCCGGCAGGACTACCAGGAACCCCTGACCGTGGAGTTCACGGGCCGCACGGTCATCGGCGTCGAGGTACCGGACGCCAACCCGGCCGACCTCATCGGCATGCTCACCCGGTCCGGCGCCGGCCTGCGGTACAGCGGCAACCGGTTGCACATACCGAAGGTCCCGCTCAACACCCGTAACCACTTCAAACTGCTCGTACTGCTCTCCGGCACGGACGAGGGCACCCATGCCCGCGGCCGGACACGGACCGGCGACGACGTGATCGTCGGCGGCTTCCTCAGCGGCGGCCGGATCCGCCGGAACACCCAGCGCTGGGGCCCCCGCAAACCGAGCCTCGCCCTCGGCGGCCTCTTCATCGTCCTGGTCGGACTGCTCGGCGGGCTGCTGCTCAGCACGCCTGCCGTGCCCGCCCGCGCCGAGTGCGCCACCGGGCGGCTGACCGTCGACGGCTCCACCGCCTTCGCGCCCCCGATGCAGGAGATCGCCCGGCAGTACCAGGCACGCTGCCCCGGCGCCAAGATCGAGGTCGCCAGGAGCGGCAGCCTCTCCGGCCTGGCCAACCTGAACCGCGCCGGGCGCGCCGCACGCTCCGGCAGCCCCTCCTTCCTCGCCATGTCCGACGTGCCCGCCCCCTCGGTCTACAGCCGCCTGCAGGGCGAACGGGTGGGCGTCATCCTGCTGAGCATGGTCGTCAACGAGCGCACCGGCATCGACAACCTCACCCTCGACCAGGTGCGGAAGATCTACGACGGCACCTACACCAACTGGAAGGACGTGGGCGGCAACGACCTCCCCATCCATGTCGTCGGCCGGAACGCGGACTCCGGGACCCGGCGGGCCTTCGAGACGACCGTGCTGCACCGTTCGGAGCCGGGCGTGGTGTCGTCGTACGACTGCACCGACAAGGACCGGGACGAGCGGGCCCGTGTGACGCGCTGCGAGGTCAACAGCACGACGGGGCTGCTCGACACGGTGGACCGGGTGGCGGGCGCGATCGGTTACGCCGAGACCTACGCGGCGGCCAAGCGGCCGCGCGTCGTCGCCATCCGGCTGGACGGGCAGGAGCCCGACATCGAGTGGGGACAGCAGCATGAATACCCCTTCTGGACCGTGGAGTTCCTCTACGCCTACGGGCATCCGGCGGACGGCTCGCTCGCCGCGAAGTTCCTGACCTACCTGAACTCCGACACGGCGAAGAACGTCATGCGGATGTACAAACACGTGCCCTGCGCCGACGGCCGGAGCCTGTCGGCCTCCGTATGCCGTCCCTGACGCCCGTCGGGCCGCGCATCGGACGCGACGGCACCGGTCGTCGGCCTACCGGATAGCGGCGCCTGCCGTTGCTGGTCACGCCGGCGAGGCCGGTGGTGGCGCTGCCCGTCACGGCGATCGCGCCGTCGGTGTCCGTACGCAGCACCCTGGCGCCCTGTGAGCGGAGCGCGGCGAGCGTACTGGGCGCGGGATGCCCGTAGGTGTTCCCGGCGCCCGCACTGATCACGGCCAGCCGGGGCGCCAACGCCCCCATGAGCGCGGGGTCCTGGTAGGCGGAACCGTGGTGGGCGACCTTGAGCACGTCGACCGCCCGGAGGTCGGGATGCGCCGCCAGCAGGGCCTGCTGTGCCGGCGGTTCGAGGTCACCGAGCAGGAGAACGGTCAGTCCGGCAGTACGCACGAGGAGCGTGACGCTGGCGTTGTTGGGCCCTTCGGGCATGAAGCCGGTGGATGGTGGCGCGGCTGGGCCGTCGGCCTGCTCAGCCGCGGTCGGGGCCGGGGTCGATGTCGGCACAGGGTCCGGGGACGGGGCCGGGGAGGCCTCCGACGCCGGGACCGCGCCCGGGGCCCAGGCCGGGGGCGGAGGCCAGAGGACTTCCCAGGTCACGGGGCCCGTCCGGCGCCGCTCCCCCGGTACGGCCGGAATCATCGGTACGCCATGGGCGGCTGCCGTCCTCCGTACGAACGCCGCCTGGTCCGGCGGGTCCTCCCGGGTGGTGGTCTCCAGCGCCCCCACGCTGCGTCCGCGGAGCGCCCCGGTGAGGCCGTCGACGTGATCGGCGTGGAAGTGGGTGAGGACGAGCAGCGGGATCCGGCGTACGTCCAGCTTCTGGAGGCAGCGGTCCATGGCACGGGGTTCGGGGCCGGTGTCCACGACCAGCGCACTGCCGGGCCCGGTGGCGAGCACCAGTCCGTCCCCTTGGCCGACGTCGCACACGGCCAGTCGCCAGCCGGGCGGCGGCCAGCCCGTGACGATCCGGCTCAGCGGTGCGGGCCGGACGACGAGGACGACCAGCAGCAGGGCGCAGGCGACGCACAGCCCGCGACGCCGCAGCAGAGTCCTGGCAACCGGTACCAGGACGACGAGGGCGGCGGCCAGCAGGAAACCCCCGGTCCAGCCGCCCGGCCAGCCGAATTCGGCGCCGGGCAGCGCGGCTCCCGTGCGGGCGATGACCGCGATCCACTCGGCGGGCCACCCCGCGCACCAGGCGAGCGCGGTGGCGAGCGGCGGCAGGACGGGCGCGACGGCCAGTGCCGCGAACCCGAGCACGGTCGCGGGGGCCACGGCCACCTCGGCGAGCAGGTTGCAGGGCACGGCCACCAGCCCGACGCGGGCGGCGAGCACGGCGATGACCGGCGCGCACACGGCCTGCGCAGCGGCGGCCGCGGCGATCACCTCGGCGAGGCGGGGCGGGACGCGCCGCCGTTGGAGAGCGGCGCTCCAACGGGGCGCCAGGGTGAGCAGGGCGCCGGTGGCCAGTACGGAGAGCAGGAAGCCGTAACTCCGGGCCAGCCAGGGGTCGTAGAGGACGAGCAACAGGACGGCGGCGGCGAGCGCGGGGAGCAGCGTCCGGCGGCGGCCGGAGCCGATGGCGAGCAGGGTGATCAGGCCGCACGCGGCGGCGCGCAGCACGCTGGGGTCCGGCCGGCACACGACGACGAAGGCGAGCGCGACCGCGCCGCCGATCACCGCCGTGGTGCGCAGCGAGAGGCCCAGCCGGGGCGCGATACCGCGGCGTTCGGCGCGTACGGCGAGGTGCGGCGGACCGATGAGCAGGGCCAGCACGATGGTGAGGTTGCTGCCGGAGACGGCGAGCAGATGCGTCAGGTCCGTGGCCCGGAAGGCGTCGTCCAGCTCCGGCGTCACACGGGAGGTGTCCCCCACGACGAGCCCCGGAAGCAGTGCGCGGGCATCGGGACGCAGGTCCTCGGAAGCCTCGCGCAGTCCTGCCCGAAGGGAGCCGGCGAACCGTTGCAGGGGCGTGGGGCCGCCGATGCGCCGCGGCGGTGGTGCGTCGGCGGCCACCCGCAACACGGCTGCCGCACGGTCGCCGGGCGGCAGCGGCGGCGCGAACCGGGCCTCGACCCGGATACGTGTGGAGGGCAACAGCGACCGCCAGGCGCCGGAGCCAGCCGCACCCCGGCCGCCCTCCCGGCCCTGCCTCTCCTGTCGGACTGGCCCGCCCACTCGGCCCTGCCCGTCCTGCGGGCTCTGCTCGCCCTCCCGGCCCTGCCGCTGCGGGACGACGACCAGGACAGGGGTGCGGGCGATGGTCACCGCACCGTCCGGTGCGGTGACGCGCCGTACCTCAGCGGCGAACACGACGGCGGGCGGCATACGTTGAGCGCCGCGCACTCGCTGCCGGGCGAGATGCGGATCCTCGGCCACCTCCAGCTCGAGGGTGGCTTGCGCGTACTCATGGGCGAGCCGGGGCACCGGGCCGCGCCGCAGATCGGCCCCCTGGAGTGCCGCCGAGGCCGCGCCGGCCACCGCGCAGAGCAGTACCGCGGCCACCGCGACCAGCGTCCCCGCGCGACGGCGTACGGCCCGCGAGAGCACGAGACCGGCCAGGACCAGGGCGCCGGCGCCCGCCAGGACGAGCGGGCGAACGGGCGCATCCAGGGCCAGCGCCGCGGCTCCCCAGGCGGCGAGCGCGGGCGCGACCAGCCGCAGGTCCGCGGGGCCTTCGCCCGGCGACACCACCGGCCGCTGCACCTCCGGCCCGACCGGCTCGACCACCCCGGCCGCCCCAGCCGACTCGACCGGCTCGACCGCCCCGACCGGCTCGACCGTTGAGAAGTCGGCCCACCCTGGCGAGGAGTCGTCCGGTGTGACGTCGGCCTGTGAGGCGTCGGCCCGAGCCGGTGAAGAATCCGCCTGCCCCGGTGAGGCGCCCGCCCGACCTGTGGACGACGAGCCCAGCCGGGCGCCGGCCTGCCAGGTGTCGGGCCGGGGAGCATCGTCTTCCGGGCGCGGCTCCGTCGGGCCGTACACGGAGGCCGGGTCGCGAGGGGTGGTCATGGCTGCACCAGGGGGCGCAGGTCGGCGAAGCGGCGGTCGCCGATGCCATTGACCTCCTGCAGTTGATCGACGGAGGTGAAGCCGCCGTGCTGGGTGCGGAAATCGATGATGTGCTGGGCGAGTACGGGGCCGACGCCGGGGAGGGTGTCGAGTTGCTCGGGGGTCGCGGAGTTCAGGCTGACCGGTCCGGCCGGGGCGGCGATGGCACCGGCAGAGCCGCCCGGCGCACTTGACCCACCCGACGCTCCCGAAGCCGCCGGAGCGCCCGCGGAGCCGGCGGCACCGGCAGCGGGCTGCCCGCCCGGTCCCGGCGGGGCGGCGGCCCGCGCCCCGACGATGATCTGTTCGCCGTCCACCAGGAGGCGGGCGCGGTTCAGCGTGCGGGTGCTCGCCCCGGAGAGCACACCGCCCGCGGCACGCAGCGCGTCGGCGACCCGGGCGCCCTGCGGAAGGCGGTGGATGCCGGGTCGGCGCACCTTGCCGGCGATGTCCACGACGATGCGGCGGGCCGGGGCGGCGGTCGGCACACCGGCCGCGCTCACGGCGCTGCTTGGGGCGGGTACGGAGGCGTGCTGGGCGGCCGGCGCCCGTACGGGCTGGGGTCGGGCTGTCCAGAAGTGGTGGACGGCGAAGACCACGGCGATCAGGAGCACGACGGCGAGCGCGCCGAGCGCCTTCGGGTCCGTACCGCAGCGCAGTTGCACCCATAACGGCAGGCGCTCCTGCAGCGCGATCCGCCAGCGGGACGGCGTCGGCGTCCCGCACACCGCCGAAGCCGGCGGGACAGAACCGGGTGCGGAAGCAAAGGGCGCGGATGACGAGGAGAAGAGGCCGGCTGGCGGAGGTCGGTCCGGCGGACGGCCCGGTGGACGGCCCGCCGGGCTGTTCGAAGAGCGGTCCGACGGACGGTGCGGGCGCTCGGAGTCGGGAGCGGGAACACGGGCCGAGGAAGGAGATCGCGAAGTCATGACGACGACGCTAGAGACATTCCGCCGATCGCGTCGATCACCGTCGAATTCCGTGGAAAACCCGGGAGTTGTGGATAACTCGGACCCTCGATCGAGGGAACCGAACCGACCACCGGAACCGACCACCGGGGCCGGCCACCAGCGCCGTCTACCGCGGCGAGAGCACGACCCCGAGCAGCCCCGGTCCCGTGTGTGCGCCGATCACCGCGCCGACCTCACTGACGTGCAGGTCGGCCAGGCCCGGTACCCGGGCGCGGAGACGGTCGGCCAGAGCGTCGGCGCGCTCGGTCGCCGCGAGGTGGTGCACCGCGACATCGACCGGATCCGTACCCGCCCTTTCCGCCACGATCTCCTCCAGGCGTGCGATGGCCTTGGAGGCGGTGCGGACCTTCTCCAGCAGTTCGATGCGCCCGTCGGTCAGCTGGAGCAGGGGCTTGACCGCGAGCGCGGACCCCAGCAGGGCCTGGGCGGCGCCGATGCGGCCGCCTCGGCGCAGGTACTCCAGGGTGTCGACGTAGAAGTACGCGGAGGTGCCTTCGGCTCGCTTCTCGGCCGCGGCGACCGCCTCGTCGATGTCTCCGCCGGCCTGTGCGACCTCCGCGGCGGCCAGGGCGCAGAAGCCCAGTGCCATCGCGACCATGCCGGTGTCCACGACGCGTACCGGGACCGGCGCCTCCTTGGCGGCCAGCACCGCCGCGTCGTACGTGCCGGAGAACTCCGAGGAGAGGTGGAGGGAGACGATGCCGCTCGCGCCGGCCGCCGCGACCCGGCGGTAGGTCTCGGCGAACGATTCGGGCCCGGGGCGGGAGGTGGTGACGTATTTTCGCTTCTGCAGCGCGTGCGCGACCGACTTGGCCGAGATCTCCGTTCCCTCTTCCAGAGCCTCGTCGCCGAGGACGACGGTCAGCGGCACTGCCGTGATGCCGTGGCGCTCCAGCGCCGCCCGCGGCAGGTAGGCCGTTGAATCGGTGACGATCGCGACATGGCGGGACATGACTGGGAGGTTATCCGGGGATCCCGGAGCCCGACAGTGCGGGCCCTCTTTCAAGATCCTCTCCCATTCCCGAGCGATGCGCCACAGCCAATCTTCACGGTGCCCGCGTCAGCCCGAGTTCTCCGGACGGGCCGTCTTCTGCCAGGGGTACGGGGCCTGTATGCGCGGATCGGGGGCGTTGAGGGCCCGCGGGCTCTCCTCGGCCCGGCCCTCGGACGTGCCGGGCTGCTCGGGCGGCGGCCACGCGGCGAGCGGATCCGGCGCGGCGCCCGCGCCCCGGTCGTGCGGGGTCTCGTCGGCACCGGGCGCGGGGGTCCAGTGCCGCAGCGCTCCGGCCTCCATGTCGATCTGCCCCGTCAGCGCGCTCAGGTCGTCGTCGGCGAACCTGCGGGCCCGGTCCTGGGCCGCCCAGCGCAGCGAATCCGCGGCGTGCGTGCAGCGCTCCACGCGGTCGCGCAGCTCGGGAAGGCATTCGGCGATGCGCGCCCGGTCCGGCTCGCGCTCCAGGCGCTTCAGTTCGTCGTCCAGCTCATGGCCGTGCGCGCTGAGCCGCCCGAAGAGGTTCAGTGCTTCCTGCAGCGACTGGTCCTCGGCGGACGCCGTACGCAGCGCCTCCTGGGTGGCGCGCATCGACGTGCGCAGGGAGTGCCGCAGCTCCGCCAGCTGCCCGGCGGGGCCGGTCTGGGTGTACCGGCGGGCGCGCAGCGTGGTGTCCTCGACGGTGCGGCGGGCCTGCGCGACCGTACGGTCCACCCCGCGCTTGGCCGCCGAGACGGCCTTGACCGTCACGAAGACCCCTGCCGCGACGAACAGCACGAAGAGCAGGGCGAGGATCACGAGCGCGGTGGTCATGGGCTTCCCTCACGTGGGCTCGGCCGCCGGGCGGACGGCTTCCTTCTCCCACCGTAAACGGGCCCGGCAGGTCAAGGGTTCCCCAAGAACCCCCAACCTGCCCCTAGTGGTCTTCCCCGGGGCACGCCCGCCGGACGGGCGCGCCCCGGCCCGGATCACGCCGGAACGATGTTGACCAGCTTCGGCGCCCGGACGATCACCTTGCGGATGCCGGCACCGCCCAGTGCCGTCACGACCGCGGGCTCGGCCAGCGCCGCCGCCTCCAGGTCCGCGTCCGAGATGGCCGGCGAGACCTCCAGGCGGGCCTTGACCTTGCCCTTGATCTGCACGACGCAGGTCACGGTCTCGTCCACGACGTACGCCGGGTCGGCGACCGGGAAGTCCGCGTGCACCACGGAGTCGGTGTGGCCCAGCTTGCGCCACAGCTCCTCACCGATGTGCGGGGCCAGCGGCGCGACCAGCAGGACCAGCTGCTCGGCGACGCTGCGCGGGACGCTGCCGCCGGCCTTCGTCAGGTGGTTGTTCAGCTCCGTGATCTTGGCGATCGCGGTGTTGAAGCGCAGGCCGGCCATGTCCTGGCTGACGCCGTCGATGGCCTTGTGCAGGGCACGCAGGGTGTCCTCGTCCGGCTCCGCGTCCGTGACGGTGACCTCGCCGGTGGCCTCCTCGACGATGTTGCGCCACAGGCGCTGCAGCAGGCGGTACTGGCCGACGACGGCGCGGGTGTCCCACGGGCGCGACACGTCCAGCGGGCCCATCGCCATCTCGTACAGGCGCAGCGTGTCAGCGCCGTACTCCTGGCAGATCTCGTCCGGAGTGACGGCGTTCTTCAGGGACTTGCCCATCTTGCCCAGGACGCGGCTGACCTTCTCGCCCTGGTAGTAGTACGCGCCGTCGCGCTCCTCGACCTCGGCCGCCGGGACGGCGATGCCGCGCTTGTCCCGGTACACGAAGGCCTGGATCATGCCCTGGTTGTACAGCTTGTGGAACGGCTCGGCCGAGGAGATGTGCCCCAGGTCGAACAGCACCTTGGACCAGAAGCGCGCGTACAGCAGGTGCAGCACGGCGTGCTCGGCGCCGCCCACGTACAGGTCGACCCCGCCGTGCGGCTGGCCCTCGCGCGGGCCCATCCAGTACTGCTCGATGCCCGGGTCGACCAGCTTCTGGTCGTTGTTCGGGTCCAGGTAGCGCAGCTCGTACCAGCAGGAGCCGGCCCAGTTGGGCATGGTGTTGGTCTCGCGGCGGTAGCGCCGCACGCCTCGGCCGTCGCCCAGGTCCAGATCGACGTTGACCCACTCCTCGTTCCGGGACAGCGGGGTCTCCGGGGAGGTGTTGGCGTCGTCCGGGTCGAAGGTGCGCGGGGAGTAGTCCTCGACCTCGGGCAGCTCCAGCGGCAGCATCGACTCGGGCAGCGCGTGCGCCACGCCGTCCTCGTCGTACACGATCGGGAAGGGCTCGCCCCAGTAGCGCTGCCGGCTGAACAGCCAGTCGCGCAGCCGGAAGTTCACGGTTCCCTCACCGATGCCCTGTCCGGCCAGCCACTCGGTGATCTTCGCCTTGGCCTCGGTGACCGACAGGCCGTCCAGGGAGACGGCTTCGGACGCGGAGTTGACGATCTTCGCCTCGTACGAGGAGAACGCGTCGTCCCAGGTGGCCGGGTCCGTGCCACGGTCGTCGGAGGGCTCGACCACGCAGCGCATGGGCAGCTCGAAGGCGCGCGCGAAGGCGAAGTCGCGGCTGTCGTGCGCCGGGACCGCCATGATCGCGCCGGTGCCGTAGCCCATCAGGACGTAGTCGGCGATGAAGACCGGGACCCGCTCGCCGCTGACCGGGTTGGTCGCGTACGCACCGGTGAAGACGCCGGTCTTGTCCTTGGCCTCGGCCTGGCGCTCGACGTCGGACTTCGAGGCGGCCTGCTTGCGGTAGGCCGCGACGGCCTCGGCCGGGGTGGCGTAGCCGCCGGTCCACACGTCGTGCGTGCCCTCGGGCCAGGCGTCCGGGACGATCGAGTCCTCTCCGGAGACCAGCTCGTGCTCCGGGGCCAGCACCATGTAGGTCGCGCCGAACAGCGTGTCCTGGCGCGTGGTGAAGACGGTGATGCGCCGGCCGCCCACGGGGAAGTCGACCCGCGCGCCCTCGGAGCGGCCGATCCAGTTGCGCTGCTGCAGCTTGATCGCGTCGGGCCAGTCCAGCCCGTCCAGGTCGTTCAGCAGGCGGTCCGCGTAGGCCGTGATGCGCATGTTCCACTGGCGCAGCTTGGCCTTGAAGACGGGGAAGTTCCCGCGCTCGGAGCGGCCGTCGGCGGTGACCTCCTCGTTGGCCAGCACGGTGCCCAGACCGGGGCACCAGTTGACCGGCGCGTCGGAGGCGTACGCCAGGCGGTACTCACCCAGGATGTTGGCGCGCTCGATGGCGGCCAGGTCGGCCCACGCGCGGCCGTCCGGGGTCTCCCGCTCCCCCGCCTCGAACTGGGCGACCAGCTCGTCGATCGGGCGTGCCTTCCCGGCCTCGGCGTCGTACCAGGAGTTGAAGATCTGCAGGAAGATCCACTGGGTCCACTTGTAGTACGCCGGGTCGATCGTCTCGACCGAACGGCGCTGGTCGTGCCCCAGGCCCAGGCGGCGCAGCTGCGCCTTCATGTTGACGATGTTGGCCTCGGTGGAGACCCGCGGGTGGGTGCCCGTCTGGACGGCGTACTGCTCGGCGGGCAGGCCGAAGGCGTCGAAGCCCAGGGTGTGCAGGACGTTGTGGCCCGTCATGCGCTGGTGGCGGGCGTAGACGTCGGTGGCGATGTAGCCCAGGGGGTGGCCGACGTGCAGACCCGCACCCGAGGGGTACGGGAACATGTCCATGATGAACTTCTTCGGCCTGGCCACCAGCTCCGGGTCGCCGGCCAGGTCACCGCTGGGGTTCGGCGCCTCGTAGGTGCCGTTCGCGTCCCAGAAGTCCTGCCAGCGTGCCTCGATGTCCGCGGCCAGCGCGGCCGTATAGCGGTGCGGGGCCGCCGCCTCAGCGGCCGTGGTCGTCTCGCTCATCGTCCTCAAAGCTCCATCGATCGTCTCTGCCTGCGGAAACGCACCCCTTGCGGGCACCTTCTTGCCGGTCGGCGCCGGAAACAAAAAGGCCCCTCGCACAGGAGGGGACGCCGCGCCGATTCCGACTCGGACCTCGCAGTCTCCGGTCCGGTCGGTACTGATCAGCGCGGCCCGCTAAGCAGAAGGCGTACGGCACGCATGGCGTCAGGGTACCGCAGGGCGCCAGGGGCCCGCGCCGAGGATTCCCCCGCGCGGGCCCCCGTCCCACATGCCGGACCGGACAGCGGCCCGGCACACGGGGCCTCAGGGCCGGTAGGAGGCCACGTAGCCCCTGCCCGGCGTGCCGACGCCCGTGACGTCGTCGTAGCCGACGACGGCGTGCAGCGAGCTGTCCTTGCCCAGGCTGCGCAGCGAGGTGGTCGTGCCGTCACTGGCGTCGATCCCGTTCACGTAGTCCACCCGGACCACCGCGAGGTCCTGCCCGGCGCCCAGCGGGTGGTCGGTGACGTCGTGGTACGCGGAGGTGCCGTACCGCTGGTAGATGGCGGGGTTGGCGAAGCCGATCGCGACCCCGTGCCGGGCCTCCTGGGACAGCGCCTGCACGCCCGCGATCACCGGCGCCGCCAGCGAGGTGCCGCCGATGCGGTACTCGTCGTAGGCGAGCGAGCCGTCGGGGAGCGACTGGGTCTGGCCCACGAGGAAGCCGGTGTTCGGGTCGGCCACCGCTGAGATGTCGGGAACGGTGCGCATCGGGGTGCCGCCGTTCGCCTTCGAAAGCTCGTTCGGCACGACGCCGCGCTGATAGAAGGGCTGCGCGACGGTCCTACTGGTGCCGCCGCCGGCCCCGGAGGTGAACGCGCCGGGGAAGTCCTGCCAGCTGCCGCCGTCGGCCGCCAGATCGGCCTTTTGCGTGCCCCAGCCGGTCTCCCAGAGGTACTTGTCGCCCTTGCCGACGGCGAGGGCGGTACCGCCCACGGCGGTCACCCACGCGGAGTTCGCGGGGGTGTCGACCTGCTTGGTGCCGGTGTTGGCGACCTCGTCGCCGTTGTCGCCGGAGGAGAAGTAGAAGCCGATGCCCTCGACGGCGCCCAGCTGGAAGATCTGGTCGTACGCGGCGGCCACGTCCGGGGTCTCGTTGGCCTCGATGTCACCCCAGCTGTTCGAGACGACGTCGGCGAGCCGCCCGTCGACGATCTTCCCCAGGGAGTCCAGGAGGTCGTCGTCCATGCAGGACGCGCCGCCCACGTAGACGATGTCGGCCTCGGGGGCGACCGCGTGCACGGCCTCCACGTCGAGAGTCTCCTCCCCGCACCAGCCGGCCGCGTCGCACTCATCGATGTGCGAGTACTTCTTGGGCAGCACCTGCGAGAGCTGCCCCTTCGTGTAGCCGGCGTCCCCGTTGCGGTCGGCGTACTTGCGGGCGTCGGCGGCGATGGTCGGCGAGGCGTACGCGTCGGTGATGGCCACCGTGACGCCCTTGCCGGTGCGCTTGCCCGCCCCGTAGGCGGCGCGCAGTTGCTTGCCCGTGTAGCCCTTCACCGCGTACGGCTGCTTCGCCCCGTAGGCGGAGGGCAGGCTCTTGTCCGTCCTGGAGCCGTAGTGGCCGGAGAACGGGCCGGAATTGCGGAAGACCCCGCTGGGCGGCGGCAGCTGGGCGTCGTGCCGCGCCATGTGCGGTGCGTTGTCCAGCCCGGTGACCGTGAGGACCGCGCCGTGCAGCGACTCCGGGGCCGAGGCCGTGCGGGAGGGGGCGTGGTACGTGTGCGCGCCCCTGCGGTAGTCGTGCAGGTCCGTGGCGAAGGCCTGCTCGGCCGCCGCGGTGGTGCCGGTCACGGATATGGAGCGGCGGTCCTTCCCGGTGACCTTCAGGCCGGCGCCCGTGAGCCAGTGGGTGACCGCCGACACCTGCTCCTCGGTGGCGCCGAAACGTGCCTGCGCGCGGTCGGCGCCGAGGTACTTCCCGTACGAGGCCGAGGACGGGTCCGAGACGGCCCTGGCGTAGGCCGCGAGGCCCTTCGCGTCCCGTCCGGCCAGGAACACCCGGGCCGTGACCCGGTCGGTCCCCTTGGTGCTGCCACGGTCGGCCTGCTGCGTGGCCCACTGCGGCTTCGTGCCGTGCAGCGCGTCCCGGCCGTCGTGCCCGGCGGCACCGGCGGCGGGCGTGCCCAGCGCCAGCGCACCGGCGGCGAGCGGCAGCGTCACCGCCACAGCCAGTCCGGCGCGTCCGCGGCGCGCTCCGGAGCGTCTTGATCTCATGAAACCCCCTGCGATGCGACGCGTCGCGTGCGGTGCACGCGGTCTCCGCGATGGCGCGCGGTGCACGCGAGGGCGGCCACTCGCACGCGCTGCGTCACTCTTTCGATGATCTGTTCACGCCAGGGGCATGAGATGGCCAAGAAGCGTCCAAGGACGGACAAGAAATGACCACGGAGCAATTACCAACTGTCCTGCACAGACAGTAGTGTTCACGTGGGACGAGGAACGGCCGAGCGGGTGTGCGGGGCGCGAACGGACCGACGTTAGCAGCGGGTCGTGCCGTACGGGCGGGATACGGCAAGCCGCCGCTACGCCCGCGCGACGGCCCCTAGCTTGCCGGGCATGCCACTCTTATCGGGCCGGACGGCGCGCCGAGCGGCCCGCCCCCGCCGTCCCCGCCTCCCCCGCGCACCCCTCCCCCAGCGCCTCCGGAAGCCGCGCCCCGCGCTCACCCTCGGGGCCGGCGCCCTGCTGGCCCTCCCGCTCCTCGCCGCAGCACCCGCCTTCCGCACGTTCTTCGACCAGACCGCCGGAGTGCTCACGCTCGTCTCGCTGACCTCCGCCGTGGTCTGGGGCCTGCTCTCGACCGGCCGTACGGTCTTGGATCCGCGCACCAGACTCCTCGCGCAGGGCATCCACAGGGCGCTCGCCACCGCCTCGCTCGGCTTCCTGGTGCTGCACATCGCCGTCAAGGTGGCCGAGGCGCACGCCCGCTTCCTGGACGCGTTCCTGCCCTTCGCCTCCGTGGTGCTCGCCGGGCCCGTCGCACCCGGCACCGCACCGCTGATCGGGTTCGGCACGCTGGCCGGGCTGCTCATGGTGCTGGCCGCCGCGACCGGCGCGCTGCGCAGCGCGTTCGCCGGGCGCGGGCGGACCTCCGGGCGCTGGCGGGCCCTGCACACCAGCGCGTACGCCGCGTGGTGCCTGGCTCTCGTGCACGGGCTCAAGTCCGGCCGTGCGCCCGCCGGCTGGGTCACGGCGGGGTACGTGCTGTGTCTCACCGCGGTCCTGGGCGCGCTGCTGGCGCGCCTGCTGTTCACCCCGTGCGCGCAGTTCCCGTACCTCACGTTGCGGCGGGATCTGCCGTTCTCCTTGCCGCTGCGCTCCCGGAAGCCGGGCAGGCGACGGACCGGACGCAGGGCGGCGGGACGTAGGCAGACGCACTCCGCCCCCGAGGCGCACACGGCCTCCCAGGAGGCGGCAGCGCCGGGCTTCGAGCACGGCGCGAGCGCTGTCCCCGTAGACGCAGCGCAAGCGGTCCCCTCGTGGGCCTTGGCCGACGCCCCCACGCAGAGGCTGCCGTACGTCTCCGCACCGTACGCGCCGTACGACGACGGCCTCCCGGACAGCGACCTCGCCCCGGGCGAGGTGCACGCGGAGCGTCTCCCGTACGCCGGTCTCGGGGCCGCGCCCCACGGCTCCGAGTGGGCCGGACCGCCCACCCTCGTGCAGCCCGTGGTCCCCGAAGGCGCTTCCGTCCCGCACGCTCCGAACGGCCGGACCACGTGACCGTCGCCACGCTGGTCCCGTATGCGGCCGGCGGGCCGCTGCCCGATGTGCCCGGCGTGCAGGTACTCGGGCTGCCACGATTGTGCGCCGGGTTCGACGACACGGAGCGGCTGAACCGTAAGCAGCACCTGCTCCTCCACGGCTCGCCGCCCGTACTGACCGGTGACCAGCTGGCCGCCGTCGCCGACGCCGTGGCGTTGCGCGGCCGGGGCGGCGCCGGCTTCCCGCTCGCGCGGAAGCTGACGGCGGTCGCCGAGGCGGCGGCCCGCCGCGGGGTGCGTCCCGTCGTCGTGGTCAATGGCTGCGAGGGCGAGCCCGCCTGCCGCAAGGACACCGTGCTGCTGTGCCGTGCGCCGCACCTCGTCCTGGACGGGGCGCTGCTGGCCGCCACGGCGCTCGGCGCCCGCCTGGTCGTCGTCGGCGTCACGAAGGCGACCGCCGAGAACTCCGTACGGGAAGCCCTCGCGGAACGTGGACTGGCGCGCAAACGGCGCGGGCGTGCGCTGCGCGCGCAGGTCGTGCGCTCGCCCGAACGCCTGGTCTCCGGGGAGGCGTCCGCGCTGATCAGGGCCGCCGAGGGCGGGCCGCCGGTGCCCCCGGGCCGCCGGGCGCGGGCCGCCGAGTCCGGGCTCGGCGGCGCCCCGACGCTGCTGTCGAACGCCGAGACCTTCGCCCAACTCGCCGTCGCCGCCCGCCTCGGCCCCGACCGCTACGCCGGCACCGGCCTGCCCGGCGAGCCGGGCACGATCCTGCTCACGGTCTCCGGCGCCGTCCCCACGCCCGTGGTGGTCGAGGCCCCCAGCGGCGTGCCGCTGCCGTACGTCCTGCAGGCCTGCGGGGCGGATCCGGCGCCGCCCGGCGTGCTGATCGGCGGGTACCACGGGGCCTGGCTGGACCCCGCCACGGCGTACGGGACGCCGCTCTCCCGGGAGGCGCTCGCGGCGCGCGGCGGTGCGCTGGGCGCGGGCGCGGTACTGCCGCTGTCCGCGCGGACATGCCCGCTCGGCGAGGCACTGCGGATCGCGCGGTGGCTGGCGGCGGAGTCGGCGGGGCAGTGCGGGCCGTGCCGACTGGGCCTGCCCTCCCTGGCCGACGTCCTCGCGGAAGCGCTGAGCGGCGGCGGGCAGCCGGCCCTGGAGGCGGTACGGGCGGCGGCGCGCGGCGTACGGGGGCGGGGCGCCTGCAAACACCCCGACGGCGCGGCCCGGTTCGTCCTGTCGGCGCTCGCCGCCTTCCCCGACGACCTCGCCGCGCACGTCCTGGGCGACGGCTGCGGCCGGCCCACCGCCGAGCTGCTCCCGTTGCCGCCCGAGGGGGCCGCCGGTGCGGCGGACGGCGCGGGAGAGGGAGCCGGGGCCCGGGAGGCCGCCGGGGAGCGGCTGGCGGTGGACTGGACGCTGTGCGAGGGGCACGGGCTGTGCGCCGGGCTGCTCCCCGAGGCCGTACGGCTCGACCGGGACGGTTTCCCCGTGCTCTCCGACGACGTGCTCCCCGGAGCGCTGCGGGCCCGCGCCCAGCGCGCCGTACGCCGCTGCCCGGCCCTGGCGCTCCGCCTGGAGAAGCCGTGACCGCCGGCAGCGGCGCACCGCGCGTGACGCGCGGCACAGCCGGGCCGACAGGGGGCAGGGGGTGGGGGCAGGGGCTCGCCACCACGGCCGGGCGAGTGCGGGCGGGCGGGCGGCCACGGCGTACGAGGAATTCCGCATGCACGACAGAGCGGGCCGTCCTCTTCGGACGGCCCGCTCTGATCACTGTGGAGCTAAGGAGAATTGAACTCCTGACCTCCTGCATGCCATGCAGGCGCTCTACCAACTGAGCTATAGCCCCGTGTTCTGTTGTGGTCTTCGCGGGGTTTCCCTCGCGGCGACATCGACTACATTACACGGCTGCCCCGGGCCTTTGCCAAATCGCTTTCCCCGGCCCTTTCCGGCACCGCTCCGCCGAGCCTCCTGAGGACCGACGCGGGCCCCCGCACGGCACCCGCACCGCACCCGGCGAGGCGGTCGGCAGAGGTACTGTCGATCGTCAGTGCTCGAAAGAAACCGGGGGCCTGGAACGTGACCGCGCCGAAGCTCGACCAGTCCGCCGGACTCCGCGGCCCGTCCTCTCACCCGGGCGCGCACCGCCGCGTCCTGGCTGCCGCCCTCGCCTGTGCGCTCTCCTTCACGGTCTTCTGGATCGTCCAGCGGCTGGCCGGCGTGACCATGCTGGACCTGATGGTCTACCGCGCCGAGGGCTGGACCGCCCGCACCGGCGGCGACCTCTACGACATGCTCGCCACCTCCGCGCGGCTGCCCAACACCTATCCGCCCTTCGCCGCCCTGCTCTTCATGCCGCTGACCGTCCTCGGCGTACCGGAGATGCGCACGCTCGCCACCCTCGGCAACCTCCTGCTCCTGGTCGCCGTGGTGCACCTCACCCTGCGGCTGACCGGCCTGCCCTCGGCCGCCCCCGAGGCCCGCGCCCCGCGCACCCGGCAGGCGGCCCTGACGCTCGCGCTCTCCGCGCTGCTGGTGTGGTGCGAGCCCGTGTGGACCACGCTGCGCTACGGGCAGATCAACCTCCTCCTCGCCGTGCTCGTGCTCTGGGACGTCACCCGCCGGGACACCAGCCGCTGGGCAGGCATCGGCATCGGCATCGCGGCCGGGATCAAGCTCACGCCGGCCCTCTTCGCCGTGTGGCTCGCGCTGGCCGGACTGCTGCGCGCCCGTCAGCTGCACCGCCCCGGCCACGGGCTGCGCGGCACCTGGAACCCCTGGCTGCGTCAGGCCTGCGTCGCGATCCTGGCCTTCCTCGGCACCGTCCTCCTCTCCGCCCTGGCCCTCCCCCGCGACTCGGCCCGCTTCTGGACCGAGATCGTCTTCGCCTCCGACCGGCCGGGCGATGTGGAGATCACCGCGAATCAGTCGCTGCGCGGCGTCCTCGCCCGACTGCTGCACACCCCCGACACCGGCCTGTGGTGGCCGGCCGCGGCGGCCGTGGCGGCGATCGCGGGGCTGACGCTCGCCACCACCGCCCTGCTGCGGGGAGAGCGCGCCTGGGCGGCCGTGGTCTGCGCCACCACCGCGCTGCTGGTCAGTCCGGTCTCCTGGTCGCACCACTGGGTATGGGCCGTACCGATGCTGATCCTGCTCGGCACCGAGGCCGTGCGCCGCGGCGGCCGGGCCACCCGGGCGGGCCGCCGGCTCTGGGCCGCGACCGGGGTACTCGGGCTGCTCTTCGCCTCCTTCGCTCTGTGGTGGGTGCCGCACCGGCCCCACTCCCACGCGGAACTGCACCAGAACGGCGGCCAGATGCTGCTCTCGGGCGTCTACCCGATCGCGGGTGTCACGCTTCTGCTGCTGACCGCCGTCCTCCTGCGCCGGACCGGCGCGCCCCGGGTCAGTGCTCCCCGTGGTCGTGCCCCCCACCCGGTTGGTGGTGATGGAACGCCAGCACTTCCGGAGGCATCACCACGAACGGGCGCATCATCCCCATGTCCTCGTGTTCCAGCAGATGGCAGTGGTACATGAAGCGGCCCTTGGCGCCGTGGAAGCGGCCGATCACGTTCACCATCTGCCCCGGCGGCACCTGTATGACGTCCTTCCAGCCCTGATCGCCCGGGGCCACCGGGATCTGGCCCCCGTACTCCAGCGGGCTGCGCGTGCCTCCCAGCGCGTTGTCGTACGGGCTGTCCGGCACCGCCGGATACCGGTCGCGGCCGAGCACCTGGAAGTCGATCAGGTGGATGTGCATCGGGTGCGTACCGGCGCCGCCCAGGTTCAGGAAGCTCCACTGCTCCCAGTCGTCGTACCGGACCATGAAGCCGAGGGCGTCGTCGAACATACGGGCGCCGCGCTGGTACGTACGCGTCGTGCCGTCGGGCCCCTTGATCTGGATGATCCCCTCGGACGGGATGGTCACGTGGCCGGGGTCGACCTCGTGCATCTCCCACATCTCCGGGTGGCCGTTGCCGATCGGGCCCGGCGGGGTGAGGGCTATCAGGCGGTGCTCGTGCTTCGGGGCGTTGCCGTGAGTGATCCGCTCGAAGGTCGGCGAGATCACCGCGGGCAGCACGAAGGAATCGGTCACCTTCTTCGAACCGACCCGGAACTGCATCACCTGGGGGTACTTCACGCCCGGCGCGGCGTTGACCAGCCGCAGCCGCCGGCCGCGCAACCGGCCGAAGTCGATCAGCAGGTCCATCCGCTCGGCGGAGGCCACCGACAGCGTCCCGTCCACCGGCAGCGGGCGCGGCAGCAGCCCGCCGTCCGAACCGATCTGGTGCACCGCGCCGGTGACCGGACGGCCCGTCTCCTCATCGATCAGCTGGAGGGCGTACGTCCGGGCGTTGGAGGCGTTGAGCAGCCGGAAGCGGTACCAGCGTGCATCGACGTCCAGGTGAGGCCAGATCGTGCCGTTCACCAGCGTGTAGGGGCCCGAGAACGGGATGGTGATGTTCTTGCCCTGGTTGTCCTTGCCGACGATCAGGGTCTTGTGGAGCAGCCTGCCGGTCAGCCGTCCTTCCTCGTCCGTGTCGAGGTTGCGGTCCTGGATCACGAGCGGGATCTCGCGCTCGCCGGACGGGAGGTGCAGCGCGTCCTCCTCGTCGTCCCGCAGGAGGTACATGCCCGCCAGGCCGGAGAAGACGTTCCAGCGGGTGATGTCCATGGCGTGGTCGTGGTACCACCAGGTCGTCGCCCGGTGGTCGTTCGGATACTCGGAGAGCTGGGCGTCTCCGGGCGATACGGCGTTCTCCGACCAGCCGTCGTTGCCGCCGCCGGTCACCGCGCCGTGCAGGTGCGTGACGACCCACGCCGGGAGTTCGGCCACGCCGGGCACCGGGGCGGTCCCGCCGCGCCCCGGCTCGTCCAGCGGCGCGGGCACCTCCGGCGTCGCCGCCACCTCCACAGCGGTCACCGGGAAGGCGCCCGTGAGGCGGTTCGTCCAGGACACCCGGAGCCGCCGGCCGCGGCGGATGTCGATGGTCGGGCCCGGATAATGCCCCTCGTACGCCCACACCTTGGTGGGCGGGAGCTGGGAGTGCAGCCGCACCCAGCTGGTCTTCTGCTCGATGGTGATGCCGCGCAGGGCTTCCGCGCGGCCCGGTTTGATGACGGGCGGCACGCGCAATGCGTCGACGAATGGCGTGAGTCCCGCCGCCGTCGCCCGTCCGTCGTCCCGCTCCGCGATGGTCCCCGTCTGCGGTGCGGCCCCCACAACTGTGTCGGTCACTTGCGACCCCCGTCGCTTCCCCCTTGCCGCCGGCCGTTCCGCGGCGGCAGTTCTGAGACTTACAACGCCTCACGGTACGGCCGGAGTTCCACCCTCAACGTGAATTTTCCGGCCAATCGTCGCCAGTAGGCACATAGAGGAGCGGACCGGTCCGGTCCGTGGCGTCGGAGCTGAAAATATCTCAGGGCGCTTGTTATGCGCCGAAGTTGTGGAGAAACGGTCATGCAAGGATGGCGGAGGCGCTGCGAGCGCGGTGGTGCGCCGGGAAATGCGCCGGGAAAGAGGCCTCGGGCGACAGGGCCTCGGGAGCCGAACTCGCGGGTGTGCCTCAGGCGGTGGCGAAGGAGTAGAACCGCTTCAGCGTGCAGTGCTCGTCGAGCAGGCGGCCGTAGATGGGCTCGCCGTCCAGCTCACGGTAGGTCTCGATGGGGTCGCCCTTGATGACCAGTGCCCGGGCGCATTCCTCGCACCAGTACTGGAAGTCGGGGTTCGGCGGCTCCATGTCACGCACGATGGGCGTACCGCTGGCGCACCAGTCGCACTTCCGGCTGTGTGCCCCCATCAGTCAGCTCCAGCTGTGGCCGCAGGCCGTGCAGACGAACGAGATCCCACCGTTGTCGCCCAGCATCTGCGCCACGTGCGGCGAGCCGCAGGAAGGGCATTGCAGCGCGGAGGTGGCAACGCCGAGCAGGTCACGGACCTCCTCGATGATGCTCGTGGGCATCGCGTTCTCTCCTCCCCTGCCGGCGCCGTCCGATTCTGCCACGGACCGCCGACCAGGTCAGGCCCGCAGCCTCGCCGGTTCGGACGGGCTTCCCGCTGTCGCCGCGCAGTTACGCACAGGCCATCGCGCGGGCGCTCACTACGGCGCGCACGGCGAGGAACGCGCCCTCAAAGCCCGGAAACAGCAGTGATCCCGCCTCCTGGCGAGGCGGAGAATCGCTCTCCGTCTCCGCCAGAGGGCGGGATCATCCGGGTTGTGGAGCTAAGGAGAATTGAACTCCTGACCTCCTGCATGCCATGCAGGCGCTCTACCAACTGAGCTATAGCCCCGGGTCTTGTTCCGCTCCTTCGGGGTTTTCCCCGGCGGCGCCGCGAACAAGAAGAACTTTAGCCTGCGACCTGCCCAGATGTGAAATCCGGGTCCGGCCGGCCGCCGGACGGCCCCCGGAGAGCCACCGCCGACCGGTCCGCCGGGCGTCAGTCGTCGTCGCCGAGCACCGGCTCGGGAAGGGTGCCGGCGTTGTGCTCCAGCAGGCGCCAGCCGCGCGCGCCCTCGCCCAGGACGGACCAGCAGCAGTTCGACAGGCCGCCCAGGCCCTCCCAGTGGTGCGGCTCCAGGCCCAGCAGCCGGCCGATCGTCGTACGGATCGTGCCGCCGTGGCTCACCACGACCAGAGTGCCGTCGTCGGGCAGCTTGTCTGCCGCCAGCCGCACGAGCGGCGCCGCGCGGTCCGCGACCTCGGTCTCCAGCTCGCCGCCACCACGGCGCACCGGCTCGCCGCGCTTCCAGGCGGCGTACTGCTCGCCGTACGCGGCCATGATCTCTTCGTGCGTCAGGCCCTGCCAGGCGCCCGCGTACGTCTCGCGCAGCGCCTCGTCGTGCGTCACGTCAAGACGCGTGACCTCCGACAGCTCAGCGGCCGTGCGCCGCGCCCGCTTGAGGTCGGAAGCGATGATCGCGTCCGGCTTCAGCGCGGCGAGCAGCCGAGCGGCGCGGCGGGCCTGCTCGACGCCCGCCTCGGTGAGCTCGATGTCCGTGGTGCCCTGGAAGCGCCGCTCCAGGTTCCATGCCGTCTGGCCGTGCCGCCACAGGACGATCTTGCGGCCACGGCCCCCCTTCGTGCCGTTCAGCGCAGCTCTCCGTCCTGCTCGGCGGCGGTCTCCTCGGCGTGCTCCGCAGCCTTGCCGCGGGTCGCCTTGGCGTCCTCGGGCAGCTCCAGCTCGGGGCAGTCCTTCCACAGCCGCTCCAGGGCGTAGAACACGCGCTCCTCGCTGTGCTGGACGTGGACGACGATGTCGACGTAGTCCAGGAGCACCCAGCGGGCCTCGCGGTCGCCCTCGCGGCGCACCGGCTTGGCGCCCAGGTCCTTGTTCAGCCGCTCCTCGATCTCGTCGACGATCGACTTGACCTGGCGGTCGTTGGGCGCCGAGGCCAGCAGGAAGGCGTCGGTGATCGAGAGGACGTCGCTGACGTCGTACGCGATGATGTCGTGCGCGAGCTTGTCGGCGGCCGCCTGCGCGGCGGCGTTGATGAGCTCGATGGAGCGGTCCGTGGCGGTCACAAGCCAAACTTCCGGGTCGGTGGCGATGCTGCCCGGCCCCGTCCGCGGGAAGGCCCGCCGACCGCAGCCGAGTCAGCGGTCAAGTACCCCTCAAGGGTCTCACGGACCGCTGAAACCCCGGCGAGCTTGTGGACAAGCGGGAATCGCTGCTGGTCAGGCCGTGAAGGGGAGAAGCGCGGCGGGCGCGGGGGCCGCTGTCGTGGCCGGCCCCCGCCCCGCGTCGCTCACCCCTTGTAGTCGCTCCCCAGCAGCACCGTGATGTCGGCGTTCGAGGCGACCTTGCCCTTCCTCACCGCGCCCGCCGGCAGGCCCAGCGTCTTCGCGACCTCCTCGGCGCGCGGCTTGTACGCCTCGTCCGCGTACGTCACCCGGGACGCCGACAGGGAGCCCGCTGCGGTGCCGCCGTCCACGAAGGAGTACCCGCCGTTGACCAGCGCGGCCTGTGCCTGTCCGACCGCCTTCTGGCTGCCCGAGGCGTTCCGGACGCCGACCCTGGCGGTCGCGCTCGGGTCGGTCTTCTTCACCTTGCCGCCCAGGACGTCCTTGACCACGTCGGAGGCGGTCCCCGCGCTGAGCGTGCCGTCCTGCTGCACGGGCAGCACGGTCGTCCGGTACGCGCCGGTCTTGGCGAGCTCGGCGCGCTGCGCGAGGGAGCTGCCGAGCTGGCCCACGGTGAGCGGCGGGTCCAGGACCTGCATGAGGGCCTTCACGGTGGCGGTCGCACCGTCCGCGTCGCTGGACATCCGCTTCAGGGTGGCCTGCATCACCTGCCCGAAGCGCGCCAGCTGCTTGGTCTGCAGCTCGCCGGGGCCCCGGTAGGTGGCGTACGCGACGGCCGCCTGGCCGTTCATGACGCGCCCCCTGCCCGCCTTGACCAGCGGGTCGTCGCCCTTCTTGGCGCCGGGCACGGTGGCGTCGGCGTCCACGGTGATGCCGCCGACCGTCTCGACGAGGTTCTCCAGGTACGGCGTGTCCAGCCGCCAGCTCGCCTTGATGTCGGCGCCCAGCAGCGTGTTCAGGGAGTCGCGCGTCGGCTCGGTGCCGGCGTCCTGCACGGACTTGCCGAGGGTGGTGGCCTGGCCGTCGTCCCCGGTGATCGCGAGGCTGTTGGGGAGCAGGACGGTCGTGCCCTTGTGCGTGGTCTCGTTCTCGACGAGCAGCGCAGTCGAGCTCTCCTCGCTGCCGGTCTGCCGGAGGTGGACCAGCAGCACGTCACGCTTCTGGCCCGCGGCGGCGGCCGCGTCCCCGGTGGCGGCGCCGCCCAGGCCCGGGAGCTTGCCGGCCCACCACAGGTAGCCGACGCCGCCCGCGGCCAGCAGGACGAGGACGACGGTCAGCGCGATGATGCGGCTGCGGCCGCGGCGCTTGGCCTCCTCGCGCCGTTCGGTGCGGCTCTCGGTGAACTTCAGCCAGTCGATGACGTCTTCGGAGTCCTCGTCCTGCTCCTCGATGAAGGAGAACTGCTCGGTGCGGTACTCCTCACCGGACGGGCGGTCCGTGCCGTCACCGCGGCTGCCGGCGCCGGCCGACCGGGCCTGCGCCGGGCCCGAAGGGGCCGCGTCGTGCGCGGGCCGGCCGCCGGACGGGGCCTGCGCCTCGTACGGAGCCGGTGCCTCGTACGGGGCCTGCGGCTCGTACGAGGGCTGCGCTTCGTGGGGCTGCGGCTGGACGTACTCCTGCTGCCCGTACTGCGGCTGCTGCGGCACCCAGCTCTGCTGCTGGGCCTGCTGTACGGGCTGCTGGTAGCCGCCGTACGGGTCGTAGCCCTGGCCGTGCCCCTGCTCGTAGCCGCCCTGGCCGTATCCCTGGGCCCGGCCGCCGTACGGCTGCTCGTACCCCTGGCCCTGCTGGTGCCCGTACGGCGTGCCATAGGGGTCGTACTGGCTCGGCGCCTCCTGGTACACCGGCTGCCCATAGGCGTCGTAGGCGTACCCGGGCCCGTTCTGCTGTTCCTGACCCCCTTCGTAGGGGTCCTGGGCGTACGGGTCCCGTGGCGCGTACGGATCCTGTCGGTCGTTCACCGGTGCCCTCTTTCCGTCGGCCCCGTCGGCGGTCGTCGTCAGCGGTCGTCGTCGCGGTCGTCCCGGTAGAGACGGCGCTTGTCGATGTAGCGCACCACGCCGTCCGGCACCAGGTACCAGACCGGCTCACCCTGGGCGACGCGCGCCCGGCAGTCGGTCGAGGAGATGGCCAGGGCCGGCACCTCGACCAGGGAGACCCCGCCCTCGGGCAGGCCGGGGTCGGCCAGCACGTGGCCGGGCCTGGTCACCCCGATGAAGTGCGCGAGCGAGAACAGCTCCTCCGCGTCCCGCCAGGTCAGGATCTGGCCGAGCGCGTCGGCGCCGGTGATGAAGAAGAGATCAGCGTCCGTGTGCTCGGTGCGCAGATCCCGGAGGGTGTCGATCGTGTACGTCTTGCCGCCGCGGTCGATGTCGATACGGCTGACGGAGAACTGGGGGTTGGACGCGGTCGCGATGACCGTCATCAAATACCGGTCCTCGGCCGGGGACACCGCCTTGTGGCTCTTCTGCCACGGCTGCCCCGTCGGTACGAAGATGACCTCATCGAGGTGGAACTGGCTGGCCACCTCGCTGGCGGCGACCAGGTGACCATGGTGGATCGGGTCGAAAGTCCCGCCCATCACTCCGAGCCGCCGCTTCACGGGCCCTGTCTGCTCTCCCATGCGTGCAGACCCTACTGGGCGCCGCTCGCCGAGGGATACGGGTCCCTGCCTCAGCGGTCCCGGTTGAAGCGCGTGGTGATCCACAGCAGGAGCAGCAGCACGACGAGGGCGCCGCCACCGGTGATCAGGGGGTTGAGGCTGTTGTGGTTGCCGCCGTGCTCGCCGCCCTCGGCGAGGGCGACCAGGACGGAGTGTGCGGTGGGGTGCAGGCTCATCGTCGGCAGAACCAATCCGGGCTGATGCGGGCAGGGACTTCGCTCACATCGTAAGCGTGGGCCGGCCCGGGCCTCACGCCGACTCCGCCGGAACGGCCCACGAGGGGACCTTTCCGGTGGTTTCCACCCTCATCGTCCGCCCGCGCCATCCGCCCTCGTCAGAGGGCCTTACCCGGCGCACCGGGCGGCTCGCCCGGCGTCTCGGGCGCGCCTCACTCCTGGTCGCCGCCGTAGCCGCGCAGCAGGAACCAGGCCAGGAAGACCGCGCCGAGCACG
Source organism: Streptomyces sp. NPDC050806 (assembly GCF_055586425.1). Taxonomy (NCBI): domain Bacteria; kingdom Bacillati; phylum Actinomycetota; class Actinomycetes; order Kitasatosporales; family Streptomycetaceae; genus Streptomyces; species Streptomyces sp. NPDC050806. Next base: position 58,469 of record NZ_JBVJIF010000009.1, read on the forward strand.
CCGACGATGATCACGGAACGCAGGATCCAGCCCGGTCCGTCGGCGTTGGAGGTCTGTGCGGCGAGCAGCACGCTCGGGTCCACCATGGGGGTCGCGCTCCTTTGTGGGGGGTCTGTGCGGGCTCGTGCGCGGCACGGACCCGGGCCGGTCGTCCGGCCGTCCTCCGCCGCGGCGCGCACGCGTGGCGGCCCCCGGGCATCCGCACGCACGGGCCGTCCCTTGCGGGCATCTGCGGCGATTCGTTCCTCCGCCAGCGTACGCCGGGCATCCAAAGCGCTGTCAGTGGCGTCCTCTACTCTGAAATCACGCAGTCGAATTCAGGGGGAGGCCCCAATGACGGATGGCCCGAACGGCAGCGAACGCGTACCGAGCAGGGACCGCAGGCGGTTCCCGGGGATCTCCTCCCGGGCGTACGAGCACCCTGCGGACCGGTCCGCTCTGGTGGCCCTGCGCAAGCTGAGCGGGTTCGACACCGTCTTCAAGGCACTCAGCGGCCTGCTGCCCGAGCGCAGCCTGCGGCTGATGTATCTCTCGGATTCGGTGCGGGTCAGCGACCAGCAGTTCACGCACCTCAACGACATGCTGCGGGACGCCTGTTACATCCTGGACCTGGAGAAGGTCCCGCCGATGTACGTCAATCAGGACCCGCAGCCCAACGCCATGTGCATCGGCCTGGACGAGCCGGTGATCGTGCTGACCACGGGGCTCGTCGAGCTGCTCGACGAGGAGGAGATGCGCGCGGTCGTCGGCCACGAGGTCGGGCACGCGCTGTCCGGGCACGCGGTGTACCGGACGATACTGCTCTTCCTGACGAACCTGGCCCTGAAGGTCGCGTGGATCCCGCTGGGCAATGTCGCGATCATGGCGATAGTGACCGGGCTGCGCGAGTGGTTCCGCAAGTCCGAGCTGTCGGCGGACCGGGCGGGCCTGCTGGTCGGCCAGGACCTCCAGGCCTCGATGCGCGGCCTGATGAAGCTCGCGGGCGGCAACCACCTCCACGAGATGAACGTCGACTCCTTCCTCGCCCAGGCGGAGGAGTACGAGCGCGGCGGCGACCTGCGCGACTCCGTGCTGAAGATCCTGAACGTGCTGCCGCGCAGCCACCCGTTCACCACCGTGCGCGCCGCCGAGCTCAAGAAGTGGGCCGCGTCGCGGGACCACCAGCGCATCATGGACGGGCACTACCCGCGCCGCGACGAGGACAAGGACACCTCGGTGTCCGACTCCTTCAAGGAGTCCGCTACGCACTACGCCGACTCGGTGCGCCACAGCAAGGACCCGCTGATGGGCCTGGTACGGGACATCGCGGGCGGCGCGGGCGACCTGGGCGGCAAGCTGCGTGACACGGTGTTCGGCAGCGGCCGGAGCGGGGGCTCGGGCCGCCAGGGGACCGACGGCCCTGACGCCCCGTCCGACAAGTAGGACCGGGAGCCTGCCGGCTGCCCGGGGCCCCGGGGGCCGCCCCGCCACCGTCCCGGTCCGGCCGGTCCCGGCCCGATCCGGCTAGTTCAGCGGGCTGGGTTCCGCGGACGGGGCCATGACGCCGCAGAGCGAGGCGTTGGTGCTGCCGTGGGCGTAGGGGTCGGTGCCCTGTGGGCGGCCGGTCCCGGCCCGTTCGCCCGCGAGCAGCGGCCGCAGCGCGCTCTCCGGGCCGGAGTTGCAGGACATCGGCCCCGCCTGGAGGTAGCTCGACTGGACCTCCAGCCGGCGGTCGCGCAGGTCGTCGCGGTCGAAGCGGAAGTGCAGCTCGCGGCGGACGGTGAAGAGTGACGCGCCGTCGGCCCGCCGCTGCGCGAGGGCGTGTGCCGTGCCGTCACCCGGCTTCGCGTCCCCCGCGGGCCGCGCGTCGGCGGCCGGTGCCGCCCGTCCCGAACCGGACGGCGCCGTCGCCGTGCCCGAAGCGGCCGGTGCCGTGCCCCCGGGCCCGCCGGCGCCGGCCCGGTCGCCGGCCGGCCGTACCGCGTAGACGAAGGTGTAGTCGGCGGTGACCTCCAGGGCGTTGCCGCCCGCTGCCGGCTCGGCCGCGAGGGTGCCCTCGACCCGTACGCGCGGATCGGCGAGCCGGACCCGCGAGGGGTCGAAGCGCACCAGCCAGCCGGTCGCGGCGTGCCGCCCGTCGCCGGACGGCCGCTCCAGGCTCCGGTCGAACTGGTCGAGCTGCGAGGTGTCCAGCAGCAGCCGCACGCCCCGCGCGGGCCCGCCGGCCAGCGTGTCCGGGTCCAGCGAGGACCGTACGACGTACTCCTTCGCGGTGGTCAGCGCGGTCATGACCTGGTTCTCGGAGAACTCGCCGGTGCGCCGCACCACGGGAAGGTTGACGCCCTCGGCGCCGGTCCGGAAGCCGGCCGCCGGACTGCGGCCGTACAGGTCACCGGGGCGCCCGCCGGGCACCGTGCCCACGGGCGCGAGCGGAATGACCGTGCTGCGCAGCGGCGGTGCGGGGCTGGGGTTCGGCGCGCGGTACGGATGGCGGACACCCATGTAGATCGCGGTACCGAAGGCCAGCGCTATCAGCAGGACGAGGATCAGCGCCTGCCGGGAGCCGCCGAAACGCGACCAGGCATGGCGGCTGCGCACCGCGTGTGCGTGGTCCACCATCCGCTCCTGGGCGGAGAACTCCTGCAAGCGCGCAGCGCGTACAAACGATTCGTCGAACACGACGGATCGGTACTCGTCCTCCCCTCCGCCCGGGGCTCCCTCTGGGGTCCCTTCGGGAGGGTCACCTGGCCCGGTCATACAACAAGAGTAGGTCGGCGGCGGCCGAGGTAAACGCCCAGGTGCGCGCCAACTTCCCCGTGCAGGTCAGGCAGGGCGCGCGGACAGCGCGAAAGGGAGCGGCCGGTCAGGGCACGCGCGGCACGGCGGACGCCGACGGCGGGCCGGAGTCGGCGGAGGCCGAGGGCAGTACGACGGGCGGGGCCGGGCCGCCCCGTTCGGCGCTGGAGGCGGGCGCCTGTCCGATGTGCGCGGTGGGCGGTCTGCCGTCGACGCCGGTGGTCGCGGGCGGCGGGGCCGGGGTCTGGGTGCGGCCGGACGCGCCGCGGTAGACGGCCGTGAAGGCGAGGACGACCATGCCGATGCCCATCAGGACGGCGAGCGCCCAGGCGATGGGGCGGTGCCAGCGGGCCGTGCCGCGGTACGGCCGAAGAGCGCCGCCGTACGGGCCGTAGGGGCTGTACGGGAGGAATTCCCCGCTCCGCTGTCCGTCCGGCGCCCCTGCGGGCCCTCCAGGGCTTTCTCGGCCCTCCTGGCCGCCGGCCGGGTCACCGGCCGGAAGCGGGCGCCCCCGGCCGGCCTCGGTCTCGGCGCGGGCCTGCGCGGCGGCGACCATCCGCTCGACCGCGGTCGGCTCGTGAATGAGGGCGGACCGGACGAACTCCTCGTCGAAGACCACGGCGGCGAACTCGTCACCCTCGTCCCCGCGGGACGAGCGCGCGTCCGCCTCTCCGTGGTTCCCCTGATGGTGCTCGTCGGGCTCGCCGCCGTCCGGGAACGGCCCGGCCCCCACGTCGTCCGGCACCCGTCCAGATTAGCCGCGGACGGTCAATTTGGGCAGGGAGAAAGGGAATTCGCCTCGATCAGGGAGATCGGGGCGGAAACCGGCCGGGAAACGGGCCGGAACAGGGCCTCCGGCCTGGGCGTCACGCGGGCCCCCGACCGGAGCGCTCCGCGGCGTGCCGAGCCGCGGGCGCTCCCGGCCGCTCCCGCCGGCACTCCGGAGGAGACACCCGTTCCCGGGGAGTACCGCCGTTCCCGAAGGGGCGTCAGTCCCGTACGTGGCCGTCGCCGGTGACGATGTACTTGGTCGAGGTCAGCTCCGGCAGGCCCATCGGGCCGCGGGCGTGCAGCTTCTGCGTGGAGATGCCGATCTCGGCGCCGAAGCCGAACTGGCTGCCGTCGGTGAAGCGGGTCGAGGCGTTGACCGCGACCGTCGTGGAGTCCACCAGCTGGGTGAAGCGGCGGGCCGCGGCCTGCGAGGTGGTGACGACGGCCTCCGTGTGGCCGGAGGACCAGCGCCGGATGTGCGCGACGGCGGCGTCCAGGTCGGGCACCACGGCGGCGGCGATGTCGTACGAGAGGTACTCCGTGGCCCAGTCCTCGTCGGTGGCCGGCGCGACCATCCCGGGCCCGGCCTTCTGCCAGGTCTCGTCGCCGTGCACCATCACGCCCGCCTCCGTGAGCGCGGCCAGCGCGCGCGGCAGGAAGGCGTCCGCGATGCCGGCGTGCACGAGGACGGTCTCGGCGGCGTTGCAGACACTCGGGCGCTGCGCCTTGCTGTTGATGAGGATCTTGAGCGCCGTCTCGATGTCGGCGTCCTTGTCGACGTACACGTGGCAGTTGCCGGTGCCGGTCTCGATAACCGGGACGGTGGACTCCTCCACGACCGTACGGATGAGCGAGGCGCCGCCGCGCGGGATCAGCACGTCGACCAGGCCGCGGGCGCGCATCAGCTCCTTCACCGACTCCCGGCTCTGGCCCGGCACCAGCTGGACGGCGTCGGCGGGCAGCCCGGCCGACTCCACGGCGTCGCGCAGCACGGCCACGAGGGCGGTGTTCGAGGAGTACGCGGAGGACGAGCCGCGCAGCAGGACGGCGTTGCCGGACTTCAGGCAGAGCGCGGCGGCGTCCACCGTGACGTTCGGGCGGGCCTCGTAGATGATGCCGACGACGCCGAGCGGGACGCGGACCTGGCGCAGGTCCAGGCCGTTCGGGAGGGTCGAGCCGCGGACGACCTCGCCGACCGGGTCGGGCAGCGCGACGACGTGCCGCACGTCGGCGGCGATGGCGGCGATCCGCTCCGGGGTGAGCGTGAGCCGGTCCACGATGGCGTCGCTGGTGCCGGCGGCCCGCGCCTTGGCGATGTCCTCCTCGTTGGCGGCGACGATCTCCTCGGTCCTGGCCACCAGCGCGTCGGCGACGGCCAGCAGCGCGCCGTCCCGTGCCGTGCGCGGCAGCGGGGCGAGCACGGCGGCCGCCTCCCTGGCGCGGCGGGCGGTGTCGAGGACGGGCGAGGACTGGGCGGCGTCGGATGCGCTGGTCATGGCCCGCAGCCTAACCGGGGCACGGGCCCCGGCCATGCCGTATTTCACACTGCGGGACGCCCCGGTCGGCACTCCGGGACGCCCTGCGCGGCCGCCCGTGCAGAAGCGCGGTCTGCGCCGTCCCGTAGACGTGAGCTTCAGCGTCCCGTAGACGTGAGCTTCGCCGCATACGTAGACGCGTGCCCCGCGCCGCCTACGTACGCCCGCCGACAGCCGCCCCCGTGGGCGCGGCCCACACGTCTGCACACGTGTGGGCCCCGGTCAGCACGTCAGTACGGATGCACTCCCACCGGCGATGCCGGTGGCGGGCCGTACCCCTCGGCGATGCGTTGGTGATAGGTCTCGCGGTCGATGACCTCCAGCCCGACGATCTCCCAGGGCGGCAGCTTCGCCGAGGAGCGGTGCTCGCCCCACAGCCGCAGGGCCACCGCCGCCGCGTCGTGCAGGTCCCGGGCCTCCTCCCAGTAGCGGATCTCCGCGTGGTCGTTGGCGTACCTGCTGGTCAGCAGAAAGGGATGGTCGTGGGCCAGCTGCTCCAGAGCCCGCCGGACCTCCTTCAGCGGTGCTTCCGCACCGGAGACGCTGAGGGTGACGTGCCAGAGCCGGGAGGCCTCCCGCTCCCGTGGGAGCGGTGCCTCCTTGAGCCTTCCGCCGGGCTGCGCACGTTCGTCACGCTCCGGGCCGATGGTCTCCTCACCGGTCCGGGTGCTGGTCCCCACGCTGGTCAGCGTCCGCTCCGCCGTCCCTCGGGGCAGCGCCCCTGGGCGCCCTCGTCTCACCGGCGGCCTCCTGTTTGCGTGTCGCTCCGCTCGCGCGTGCGGAGCCGATCGGTGCTGTCTCACATCGGCGTAGCGCGCTGGTACTGCGCCGGAAGCGCCGCTCCCCTTCGGCGTCCCCGCAACAAAGTTGACCAGCCCGCGGCCCGTCGCGGGGGCGTTTTCGAGAAGGTCTCCGTTGAAAGGCTGGTCTTTCGGCCGCTCGGGGGGCTCCTTTCCTGTGCTGTTTCCCTCTCGTGACGGCCGTCAGTGGTGCAGTACGACCAAGTCGTCACGGTGCACGACCTCGCGCTCGTACGCGGGGCCCAGCTCGCGTGCGAGGTCGTGCGTGGACCTGCCGATCAGACGGGGGATCTCGCGGGCGTCGAAATTGACGAGCCCGCGTGCGACGGGCTCCCCCGCCGCGTTCCGCAGCTCGACCGGCTCGCCCGCGCTGAAGCTCCCCTCGACCGCCGCGATGCCGGCCGGCAGCAGCGAGGAGTGCCGCTCGACGATCGCCGCCACGGCCCCGTCGTCCAAGGTCAGCGCGCCGCGCGGGGTCGAGGCGTGGGCCAGCCAGAGCAGCCGGTCGGCGGAGCGCCGCCCGGTGCGCAGGAAGTGGGTGCCGGTCGAGCCGCCGGCCAGCGCCTCGGAGGCGTGCACGGCGGAGGTGAGGACGACCGGGATGCCGGCCGCGGCGGCGATCCGGGCCGCCTCGACCTTGGTGACCATGCCGCCGGTGCCGACGCCCGCCTTGCCGGCGCTGCCGATGGAGATGCCCGCCAGGTCCTCGGGCCCGCTGACCTGCGCTATCCGGGACGTACCGGGGGTCGAGGGGTCGCCGTCGTACAGGCCGTCGACGTCCGAGAGCAGGACCAGCAGGTCGGCCCGGACCAGGTGGGCGACGAGGGCCGCCAGCCGGTCGTTGTCGCCGAACCGGATCTCGTCGGTGGCGACCGTGTCGTTCTCGTTGACGATCGGGACGGCGCCCATGGCCAGCAGCTGGTCGAGGGTGCGGTAGGCGTTCCGGTAGTGGGTGCGGCGGCTGGTGTCGTCGGAGGTCAGCAGGACCTGCCCGACGCGGCGGCCGTAGCGCGCGAAGGAGGCCGTGTACCGGGCGACCAGCAGGCCCTGGCCGACGCTGGCGGCGGCCTGCTGCCGGGCCAGGTCGCGGGGCCGCTTCTCCAGGCCCAGTGGGGCGAGGCCGGCCGCGATCGCACCGGAGGAGACCAGCACTATCTCCTTGTCCTGGTGCTTGGCGAGCACGTCGACGAGCGCGTCCACCCGGTCCGCGTCCAGTCCGCCGGCCGCGGTGGTCAGCGACGACGAGCCGACCTTCACCACGATCCGCCGGGCCTCCGTCACGTCCTGCCGTGCGCCTGCCGCCTGCCCTGCGCCTGTCACCATTACCCCTGTCTCGCTGTCCGTCCGTGCCCGCACACGGACGGCGCCCGTATACGGACGGTGCCCGCATTCGGGTGCGGGCCCCTTACGGCATATGGATGCCGTGCGGTGTACGGACATGAACGCCCGTACGGGCGAAATCTACGGCAGACGGCCCATCGCCCGCCTGCCCATATCGTCAGCCGGACGGCGCGTGCCCCACGCCGCGGAAGCCTGCGATCATGCGTACGGGCAACCTACGCAAGACGGAAAAGGGCGCTCCTTGGTTCCGAGCGAATCGTCCTGATTCGCGGTGATGCGAGCCACAGCAGATTGTCACCGGGGCACGCAAAGTCATACGGTCGGTTGTCGACCTGTCCCGTGCGCCGCCCCCAAGGCGCCCCATGTCCGGGACTCGGCCGCCCCACCGGCCCCCCACCTGACCGACTTGCCGCCAGGAGCCCCGCCCGTGCCTTCCGCCGGATTCGCCAACCGACGAGCCCCCAAGCTCGTGGCCCTGATCGCGATGCTCATCGCGTTCGTGGCCCAGCTCGTCGGTGCCCTGCTGCCCGTCGTACCGCTGTTCATCGCCGCTTCCGTGGTGAACCTCGGTCTCGACCTCTATCTGCAGCACAAGCAGCCCGGGCTGCTCTCCCTGCTGGGAAAGATCCGGCTGGACATCACGGTCCGCCAGCTCATCCGGGACATGCTGATCCTGGTCGGGCTGCTGCACATCCCGGGTATCAACCCGCTCAAGGAGCAGGCGCCCCTCACGATCGGCCTGCTCGTCTTCTACGTGGCGCACTTCGCGTGCCAGGCGGCCGCCGTCATGGTCCGCCGCACCCGTACGCTGCCGTTCCTCACCCGTAACGTCGACGCCTCCGCGCTGCGCCTGACCAACGCCCCGCCGCGCCTCCTGGCCCGCCAGACCGGCCGCCGCCTGCTGCGCTTCTCCGTGCCGACCACGCTCGGCATGATGGCCACCGCGATCACCCGGGACGCCCTGTGGGGCGGCATCGGCGTGATCGTCTCCCTGGTCCTCGCCATCGGCGGCACGATCTACCTCGCCACCTGGCTGCTCCCGAAGAAGCGCGCCGTGAACGAGCAGCGCGCCCTGGAGTGGCTGGACAACTGGCTCGCCGAGTACCAGCCGACCGTGGGCATGTACTTCTCCGGCGGCACCACCTCCGCCTACCAGGCCAACATGTGGCTGAGCACCCTCGCCGAGCTGGACGGCAAGCCGATCATCGTGCTCCGTGAGCGCTTCATGGTGCAGAAGATCGACGCGACCGACATCCCGATCGTCTGCATCCCCAAGGTCGCCAACCTGATGCGCCTGGAGCACTCGGCCCTGAAGGTGCTGCTGCACCCGGCGAACTCCGGCAAGACCTCGCAGATCCTGCGCATCCCCTCCATCAAGCACGCCTTCATCAACCACGGCGAGAGCGACAAGCTCTCCTCCTGCAACCCCTACGCCAAGGCGTACGACGAGGTGTGGGTGGCCGGTCCCGCCGCGCGCGACCGCTACCAGCTCGCCGACATCGGCGTGGAGGACAAGGACGTCGTCGAGGTCGGCCGGCCGCAGCTGGCGCCGATCAAGGCGTACGAGGGCGCGCCCAAGGGCGAGTACACCACCGTGCTGTACGCCCCCACCTGGGAGGGCTGGGACGGCAACCCCGGCAACACCTCGGTGATCCTGGCCGGCGAGAACATCGTCCGCGAGCTGCTCGCCGACGACAAGGTCCGGCTGGTCTACAAGCCGCACCCGATGACCGGCTCGGTCGACCCGCGCGCCGGCGCCGCCAACAGCCGCATCCAGGCGATGATCGCCGAGGCCAACACCAAGCGTTCCGGCGCCCGGCCCGGCCCGGAGGCCGCCGCCGAGCTGGAGGCCCGCGCCGCCGACCTGTCCGCGCTGACCACCTCCGGCTTCCGCCGCAGCGCCGACGAGCTGGAGCGCATGCTCGTCCAGGGCGCCCCCGAGGAAGGCCGCGCCGCCGCCGTCGCGGCCGCGACCACCGCCTGGGAGGAGGCCTACTGGGCGTCCTTCCCGGAGTGGGAGCACCTGATCATCACCACCTCCCGCCCGGCGATCTTCGCCTGCTTCAACCAGGCCGACGTCCTGATCAGCGACGTCTCCAGCGTGGTCTCCGACTACCTGAGCAGCGAGAAGCCGTACGCGGTCGCCAACACCGCCGGCATGACCGAGGACGAGTTCCGGACGAACTTCCCGACGGTCCGGGCCGCGACGATCCTCACGCCCGAGGCGGACGGCGTCGCCGGCCTGCTGGAGACCGTGCGCAACCCGGAGCGGGACACGCTCGTCCAGGCCCGTACGGAGCTGAAGGAGCACCTGCTCGGCCCGTCGGACCCGCCGTCCCTGGCCCGCTTCGACAGCGCCGCGCTCGCCCTGTACGCCGCCGCTGAGGAGCGCCGCATCCGGATGGAGGCCCGGCTCGCCGGCGTCCCCGGCCAGCGCGACGAGGGCACGGAGGCCAACGAGGCGCAGGAGGCCGCCGAGGAGATGGAGCTGGACCCGTCGGAGTCCACGGACCCCGTCGGCGCCACGACCGAGCCGGCCGAGGCCGCCGAGGCCGCCGACGCGGCGGAGCAGGGCGACCAGCCGACGGACGGCTCGGAGGCGCGGGCCACGGTCTGAGCCCGGCACGACCTGCACGGAAGGCCCCGCGAGGTGATCCTCGCGGGGCCTTTCCCGTTCGCCGGCCGGTGTCTCAGTCGGTGCAGACCTGGTCGGGGAGGTCGGCGGGGACCGTGCTCCGCTCCGCCGCGACGAACCCCTGGGTACCGACGATCCGGCAGAGCGACCGCCGCCAGCGTTCCGGGTCGAGGTGGACGACGCGGAGGTCGAGCCGGAGCGGACCGGCCACTCCGACGGCGTCGGCCTCGCGCCCCGACACCAGCAGTGTTTTCCCGTCCTCGGTCACTTCCTCGAACTTCCGGGGCTGACCGAAGTCGTACGCGGTCGTGGAGTCCCGCTCGCCCGCCCCGTAGAAGCGCACGGAGTCCCCGTAGGCGACGAGGTACCGCCGGCTGCCGCCGAGGAAGAGGGTCAGGAATCCGCTGCCCTCGCTGTTCTGCGCGAGGGGGCCGAGCGGCCCGAGGATCCGCCACGCCTTCCCGCCGGGCGGGACCGACCACATTTCGACGAACGAACCGCTGGTGTACACGGCCGCGTATCTGCCCTTCGCGTCCATCTGAGCCGTCATGGCGTCCGTACCCACCCGGAAGCCGAGCTCCTTCACCTCCCGTCCCGTGCGGAGGTCGACCACGTGCATGTCGGGATCCTCCCCGACCTTGACCAGTATGTGGTCCTTCCGGGGGTACGAGTTCACCCGGTAGCCGGAGCCGGGCAGGTCCTCCTCCGGGTCGAACCCTTGGGGCGCGTTACCGGAGAACTTCAGGTCGCGGATGTCGAGCGTCGACAGCCGCCGCCCGGTCCGGGGGTCCCACGTGTCCACCCGGCTGCCGACCCGGGTCAGCAGCTTGCCGCTGCTGAGGAAGTAGTACTGGGGCTGCTCCCGCTCGCCGAGCTCGGTGGCCCGTGCCAGTGGGAGGCTGATCGACGACACCTCGCGGAGTGACGGCAGCCTGCGGACGAGGATCCGGCCGTACGTCACAGCCTCGGCGACCAGCTTCCCGCCGTCCCCTGTCATGAGCGGGAATTCCTCCTCCTCGTCCGCCCACACCGGGTCGTTGCCGATGTCCTTCCCGGTCAAGGGCCGGCTCTTGGCGAGGACCCGCATCCGCCGGGTGGTGTCGACGAGGACGGTGCGCTGCTCTTTCTCCGTGCCCACCCGGCCGACCAGCCGCCGTCCGTCCCCGAGCAGTACGGGTTTCTTGAGCCGTGGTCTCAGCCGCGTGTCCAGGGTCCGCGCGGCGACCTGGTCGTTCTGCACCGTGACCAGTGTCGGTTCCTCGGGCCCGCCGTACAGCCGCGGATCGGTCACCCCGTCGTCCTCGGGGAACCCGCCGGTGGCGGACAGCAGCTTCCCGCTCCGCACATCGACCAGCACCCGTACGTCGTCATACGGCAGGGCCATCCGGCGGCCCGTACGGTCGACGGCTATCGGGCCGCAGCCGAACATGTTGGTGTCGCTGAAACGGCCGACCTCCCGGCCGTCCCTGACCCGCACCGCGCGGTACACGCCGACGCCGTCGGAGCCCTTCTTGCACATCACCGCCGTCGAGCCGTCGGCCGACACCACGGCTGGGCCGCTGCTGGTGCCGTTCGCCTCACCCAGCTTGCGGGCCTTCCCCGTACGGGTGTCCACCGCCAGCACACGGTGCGGCTCGTCGAAGTCGACGAAATCGGCTTCCTCGTCCATCACCAGCGTGTCGCCCCCCGAAGCGAACGACACGGAAGCGGCCCGGGGCGTCTTGGCCGGCAGCCGCCGGTACTCGCGGGTCTCCATGTCCCACAGCGCGATCCGCCCGCTCCGGGTGACGGCCGCGACGTGCCTGCCGTCCTCCGACATGGCGGCGAGACGGCTCGGCATGATGTCCGCTCCCTTGACGCCGCTCGGCCGGTCGTCGCCGCCTGGGACGACGTGCGCGGGGCCCAACAGGCCCTCGGTGTCCGGTCGCACCTCGCGCCAGACCAGCGAGTTCTTGGACGTCGTGTAGACGATCCGCTTCCCGTCCGGGCTGATCAGCGGGTAGACGACGTACGGCGCGGCGCCGATGTGGGCCCGGCGGACGCGCCCGTCCTCGCTGCGGACGAAGAGCGTGGCCCGCCCCAGTTCGGTGGTGGCGAGCACGACCCGGCCGTCCGCGCTGGTCGCCGCCGCGTCGATCTTCCCCTCCGTGCCGGAAACTGCCCATTGCGTGCCGTCGTACGCGTCGTAGCGCCGCAGCAGTTCGTTGCGGGCCTCCTCCGTCGGCGCCGTCCGGTAGGCGGCCATCGCCACCCTGGCGGCCAGCGTCGGATCCCGCTCCACGAGATCGGCCGAGATGACGGCCAGCCGGCGGGAGCGTGCCTGCGCGTCCCGCTCGGCCTTGGCCTTCGACTGCACCACGAACCCCGTACCGAACGTCGCGAGCAGCACCATCACCAGCGCGCCCGCGCCCCACGCCACGCGTCTGACCTTCGTCGACCGCTCCTGTTGCCGCTGCCCGCGGTCGAGGAAGTCCAGCTCCGCCGAGGTCAGTTCCGGCCGCCGAGCGGCCAGCCAGGGACGGGCGGCCCGGAGTTCGTCGTCGCCCGGCAGCCGGTCGGGGCGCTGCCCCGCGGCCTCCCAGCGTTCGATGTCCCGGCGCATCCCCGCCCGCCAGGTCAGGAACGCGCGGTCGTCCTCGACGCGTTCCGCGAGCCGGGGCCAGGCGCCGATCAGCGCCTCGTGGGCGAGCTCGACGGTCTCCCGCCGTTCGGTGTCGCTCGCCAGGACGAGCAGGCGACGGCGCGCGAGCGCCTGGGCGATCCGCCACTGCTCCTCGCCCGCCTCCGCCCGGGGCAGGACGTTGCGCAACGGTCCTCCGCCGCCGGGGCGCAGCCGTACGAGGCCGGTCAGCAGCCGTCGCCCAGCCGACGCGTCCGCCTCCGGCACGCACTCCCGCCAGATGCTCTCCGCCTGGCGTCCCAAGGCGCCCCGCACGCCGCCCAGTTCCTGGTACGCCTCGAAGCGCAGCCGACCGCGTTGCTGGGTCTGCCACAGCCGGTCGAGCACGAAGCCCAGCAGGGGCAGCGCGCCCGGTTCGGCGCCCGCGTCGTCCAGCATGGTGTCGACGAGCCCCGGGTCGTACGTCACCGCCGCGACGGCCTCGACCGGCCGGACGGTCACCGCGCGCAGCTGCTCGCGGGTCATCGGCGTGAGCGCGTAGACGGTTCGGCCGAGGGCGGGCCCGGCGCCGGGGTGGGACAGCGCCGCTTCCAGGAAGTCCGCGCGCAGGGTGACCAGGACGCGCAGCTCCTCGGGCGGTTCGGCGGACAGCAGCACCTCGGCCGCGGTACCGGCGTCCTGACCGTCGCCGGCGAACAGCTCCTCGCCCTGGTCGAGGACGACCAGCAGCCGCCGGGCGTCGCCGGCCGACTCCGCCAGGGCCAGTCGGATCGTTTCCGCAAGGCCGCCGGGGTCGGTCAGCAGCGGTTCCAGTTCGCGGGCGCGGGCGAGCCGGTCGGTGCCCCGCAGCCCGGGGTGGAGCAGCGCCACCAGCTCGGACGCGAGGGTGGTCAGCAGGGAGCGGCCGGCCGCGGGGCGTACCACGACGGCTTCGAAACCGTCCGCGCGCAGCAGCGGCAGCACCCCGGCCAGGGCGAGCGAGGACTTCCCGCTGCCCGACGGGCCCACCATCGTCACGCAGGGGCGGGTCCGGACGAGCCGGGCCACCTCGGCCGCCTCGTCCTCCCGCCCGAAGAACACGTCGGCGTCGTCCTCCCGGAAGGCCGCGAGGCCCCGGAACGGTGACGCGGGGCGCAGCACCTCGGCGAGGTCCGGCAGCGCCTCGGCGATCGTGTGCGTCGGCAGGAGGAAGCTCTGCCGGCGGTCGCCGGAGACCTGGGCACGCGCCACCATGCCGACGACCGCGCCCAGCTCTTCGTCCCACACCGGGCTGCCGCTGAAGCCGCCCAGGACGGGGGCCGACTCGCCGTCGGCAGCGGAGAACTGCACCCAGCCCTCGGCGGTCCCGCCGAGCAGCCGTCCCCGGTGCCAGACCCCGCCCGGCGAGGACACCGGGAAGCCGGCCGCCCGTACGGGGTGCTCCCACACGCTCCCGGCGTCCGCCAGCCGTACCGGCCCCGCCCCGGGGATCTCCGACCGGAGCCGCAGTACGGCGATGTCGCCGGTGCCGTCGGCCGCGCCGGGAAGCCAGTGCGCCACCTCGGCCTCGGCGCTCCCGCCGCCGCCCAGCGGGAGGTCCACCGTGAGGCGTACGCCCTCGGGCAGCGCCCCGTCACGTGGCAGCGACAGCGCGTCGGAGACGACGTGGGCGCAGGTCAGCGCGAGTTCGGGGGCGACGAGGAAGCCCGCTCCGCCGATGGCGCCGTCCGCTGCGCGTACCCGGAGGACCGCAGCCCCCAGTACCTCTTCGGGGCTGCGTAACCCCGCCATCACCATTCCCCCCTCTTGCTCCCTGCGCCTCATCCGGCCAACTCCGCACCGGATCATGCCCAGTTACATGCTAGGCGCACCTTCCTCAGTTGTCCCGGGCCGCCGGGTGTTCGCACACCCCCTCGGCCGGCAGTTCGCCCGGGAGGCCGCTGCGTTCCTCGGGGGTGAAGTCGCGGTGGCCCATCAGGGCGCAGAGTTCCTTGCGCCACAGGGTGGGGTCGAGCCGGATCAGGTCGACGCCGGCGGTCGAGCGGTCCCCGCGCAGCAGGGCCTTGCCGCCGTCCGCGACGCCGAGGAAGGCCTGCGGTGCCCCGAAGTCGTAGGAGTCCTCGTACTTTCCGCCGCCCGGCTCGTAGATGCGTGCCGAGTCCCCCTCGGCGAGGAAGAACCGCGAGGAGTCACCGAGGAAGTCGATCGCGAAGTCGCCGCCCGCCGGTTCCCCCACCGGGCCGATCGGTCCCATCAGCCGTTTCGAGGTGCCGCCGCCCGGTCGTACGGACCACAGCTCGACCAGCGAGCCGCGGGTGAGCACGGCCGCGTGGCCGCCGCCCGCATCCAGGAAGGCGGTCGCGGCGTCCCTGCCCAGCCGGTAGCTCGGCTTCTTGTCCTCCCGGCCGGTGCGCAGGTCGATGACGTGGAACGTGGGCTCGTAGTCGATCTTGACCTGGACGTGGTGCGGCTTCTGGCGGTACGCGGTCACCCCGAACGGGGTCGCGGGCGGGGACTCCTTGGGGTCAAACGCGGGCGGCTCCTTCGCGGTGAGGTCCATGGCGCGCAGGTCGAGCCGGGACAGCCGGCGCCCTGTCCTGGCGTCCCAGCGGTCCACCACCCCATCGACCTGGGTCACCAGTTCGTCGTCGCCGAGGAAGAAGTAGTTCGGACCCTCGCGTTCGCCCCAGTCGTTCGCGCGGGGCATGGGGAGGGTGATCCGGGCGACCGGGCGCAGCGAGGGCAGCGCGTGGATGAGCACCGTGTTGTACGTGGCGAGGTCGGCGACCAGCGTCTCCGCCCTGTTGGGCCGGACCGCCGCACCGAAGTAGGCGTCGTCGTCCGGTGGGAGCGGCTCGTCGATGCCCTGTTGCGTGTAGCGGGGGCCCCGCGCCACGGTCCGCAGTGGCGCGCTCGTGGTGAGCAGCGCGAGCCGGCGCCGGTCGCCCGTACCCGAGCGCACCACCATCCGGTCGCCGCGACCGAGCAGAGCGGGCCTGGTGAGAGGTTCCTGCCGGCTGACGCTCAGCCGGCGGCCGGAGACATCGGTCCCGGCGACGACGGCAACGGGGGCCTCGGGCGTGCCGAGCAGGTCCGGGCCGACCAGCCCGAGCCCGCCCCCCTGCCCGGCTCCGGTCTCCGCGAGCTTCTTCCCGCTCTTGAGGTCTGCCAGCACCCAGGAGGAGCTGGAGATGGCGATCCGCCCGCCGGTGCGGTCGAGCGCGAAGTCGTCGCAGAGCGAGGAGTCGTCGGTGTAGCTGCCGGTCTTCCGGCCGTCCGCGATCCGTACGGCCCGGTACCGGTAGCGCACGTCGTCCATCCCCCTGCCCTCGGAGCACAGCACGGCCGTCGCGCCGTCGCCCGAGACTCCGGCCCGCGCCACGTTCCCGCCCAGCTCACGGCTCTTGCCCGTACGGGTGTCGACGGCCAGCAGCCGGGTCTGTTCGTCGTCGAGCAGGCCCAAGGTGTCCTCGTCCGAGGACTGGACCAGCACCGTGTGCGCGTCGGGCCCGAACCACACCTTGCTGGGCACGCCCGGCAGCTTGCCGGGCAGCCGCCGGCGCTCGTCCGCCTCCAGGTCCCAGAGGGCCACCCGCCCCTCGGCGACGGTGACGGCGTGCCGCCCGTCCTGCGAGAGGTCCGCGATCTCCTTGGGGTTGGACAGCGCTCCCTTCGTGCCGCCCCCGTCCTCGTCGCCGGCGATCGTGTGCGCCGGGCCGATCGGGTCTTCGCTGTTCCGCCGCACCTCGTGCCAGACCAGCGAGCCGCCGGCGACCGGGTAGGCGATGCGTCGGCCGTCCGGACTGACCACCGGGAAGATGATGTTCCGGGTGACCGGCAGCTGGTGGCGCCGGGTGGGCTCGCCCTCGCCCCGCAGGAAGAGCGTCGACCGCCCCAGCTCGGTGGTCACCAGCACCACCCGGCCGTCCCCGCTCACCGACATCGCATCGATCGATCCCTGGGTGCCCGACAGCTCCCACTCCGCGCCCCGCAGCCCGTCGTAGCGGCGCAGCAGTTGATTGCGGGCCTCGCGGGTCGGAGCGGCGTCGTACGCGGCCATCGCCACCATGGCCGCGAGGCCCGGGTCCTGCCCCACCAGGTCGGCGGAGAGGTCGGCCAGCTCGCGGGAGCGGGACTGCCGGTCCGACTCCGCCTTGGCCCGGGACTGCACGGCAAGGACCGTGCCCAGCGTCACGATCAGCAGCAGTACCAGGCCGCCCGCCGTCCATCCGGTCCGTCTTCGGACCCGGCGGGCCCGCCGGTGCCGCAGCCCGCGCTCCAGGTAGTCCCGCTCGGCCGGGGTGAGGTCGGCGCTCCGGCCCGCGAGCCACGGCTGCGCGGCCCGCAGCTCGTCCCCGCCCGGCAGGCGGTCGGTGCGCTCGCCGCCGGCCCGCCAGCGCTCCAGGTCGCGGCGGAGCCCCGTACGCCACAGCAGGAACTCCCGGTCGGCCCGTACCCGCTCGGCCAGCCGCGGCCAGGCGCCGATCAGCGCCTCGTGCGCCAGCTCGGCGGTCTCCCGGCGCTCGCTGTCGCTGCCGAGCACCAGCAGGCGGCGCCGTGCGAGCGCCCGCGCGATCCGCCACTGGTCCTCGCCCGCCTCCGCCCGGGTCAGGACGTTGCGCAGCGGCCCCTCACCACCGGGCCGCACCCGTATCAGCCCGGTCAGCAGCCGCAGCGCCGTCTCCGTGTCCGCCGCCGGCACGCACTCGCGCCAGAGGGACTCCGCCTGCTGCCCGAGCGCGCCCCGTACGCCCCCGAGCCCGAGGTACGCGTCGAAGCGCAGCTGCCCGCGTTCCTGCTCGCGCCAGAGCCGGTCCAGTACGAAGCCGAGCAGCGGGAGCGCGCCCGGCTCGCCGCCCGCGTCGTCCAGCATGGTCTCCACCAGACCCGGGTCGTACGCGACGGACGCGATCGCCTCCACCGGCCGGACGATCACCGCCCGCAGCTGCTCGCGGGTCATGGGGGCGAGCGCGTGGACCGTACGGCTCAGGGCCGGCCCGGTGTCCGGACGGGCGAGCGCCGCCTCCAGGAAGTCGGCGCGCAGCGTGACCAGGACGCGCAGCTCCTCGGGCGGCTCGGCCGGAAAGAGCACAGCGGCCGCACTCGCCGCCTCCTGCGCCGTGCCCGCGAACAGCTCCTCCCCCTGGTCCACCACGACCAGCAGCCGCCGCGCACCGGCCTCGGCGAGCGCCAGCCGCACGGTCTCCGCCAGCCCGCCGTCCGCGAGCATCGGAGCCAACTCGCCCGCGTGCGCGACGCGTTCGGCGCCACGCAGCTCCGGGCGGAGCAGCGCCGTCAGTTCGGAGGCGAGGGTGGTGAGCAGGGAGCGCCCGGCCGCGGGGCGCACCACGACGACCGCGAAGCCCGCCGTCCGCAGCCGCGGGACCACCCCGGCCAGCGCCAGCGAGGACTTGCCGCTGCCGGACGGGCCGACCAGCGTCACGCACGGGTTCGCCCGGACAAGCCCCGCGACCTCCTCCGCCGCCGCCTCCCGCCCGAAGAACACGTCCGCGTCCGTCTCCTGGAACGCCGCCAGGCCCCGGAACGGCGAAGCGGGACGGAGGACCGGGGTGAGCTCGGGGAAGGCCGCGAGCAGCGCGCCGGTCGGAATGAGGAAGCTCTGCCGCGGCCCGGAGAGCTGCGACCTGACCACCATGCCGACGACGGCACCCAGCTCCTCGTCCCACACGGGCGCGCCGCTGAAGCCCCGTTCTATCGGGGTGCCGTGGGCGTCCCCCTGCGAGAACTGCACCCACCCCTCGGCGGTACCGGCCCGCAGCCGCCCCATGTGCCAGACCCCTCCGGGGGAGGTGGCGGGGAAGCCGGCGACCCGTGCGGCGTGCTCCCAGACGCTGGTGGCCTCCGCCATGCGCAGCGGGCGCGCCCCTTCGATCGGGCCGCGCAACCGCAGGACGGCGATGTCACCGCTCCCGTCATCGGCGTACGGCAGCCAGTGCGCGACCTCCGCGTTTGCGGCTCCGCCGCCGTTCAGCGGCAGGTCGACGCGGACTCGTGCCCCGTCCGGCAGCGCGTCCTGATGCGGGGCGCGCAGGGCGTCCGACACGACGTGCGCGCAGGTCACCGCCAGGTCCGGAGCGATGAGGAAGCCGGCCCCGGCGATCTCGCCACCCTCGCCCGGCTCCCTGACCCGCAGCACGGCAGCCCCGAGCATGTCCTCCGGACTCCGCAGCCCCGCCATCCTCACCACCCCCGTGGGTCAACACAGGTGTGAGTATGGCGAGTTGGGCGGCGGCTGGGTATCCCCGGTCAGCGCACGTGCGCGATGAAGTCGGCGAACACGCCGGGACTGACGGTGAGCACGGGCCCGCCGGGGTCCTTCGAGTCCCGGATGGCAACGGCGGCGGAGAGCGCGGCGACCTCGACGCATTCGCCGCCCTCATTGGTGCTGTAGCTGGACTTACGCCACCGGATGCGGTCCGGATTCGCGAGCGTGGCCATAGCGCTCCTCCCTCACACGGGCAATCAGCTCTGCCGAGACATTCGGCGCCAGGGCAACGGATTGCAGGTGATCGTATCGGAGCGAGCAATCCTCGGCTGATTCCGGATCAGTGGTCGGCTCGGCTCCGCCGTAGCTCTCCGCGTAGACGATATCCGCCTGGTTCCGGTAGGAGAACAGGGAGAACGCACCGACCAGCCCCGCATGCGCACCGGCCGAGAACGGCAGAACCTGAATGTGCACGTGCCGGGAGTCGCGATAACTCAACAGATGCGTCAGTTGCCTTCGCATCACCTCTCGGCCGCCGATTTCCTGATGCAGCACGGCCTCGCTCAGCACGACCCACAGCAATGGCGGCCGCTCGCCCTCCAGGATGCGCTGCCGCGCGAGCCACGCGTCGACGCGGTCGTCGAGGCCTTGCCCGTCGAGGACACCCAGGACGGCCCGCGCGTACTCCGGTGTCTGCAGCAGCCCGTAGACCACCTGGGGCTGGAAGGCGAGGATGCGCGCGGCGGACGACTGGAGTTCGGCCACGCGCCGGTGCCTGTACGGCAGCTTGCTCCTGCGCACCAGCTCCCAGAGACGTACCAGCGCACCGTCGGCGCCCAGCGCGTCATCGAACCGTGGGATGTGTTCGTCCTTCGGCAGCTTCGCGGCGGTCTCGACCTGGCCGATCATCGAGCCGGTCAAGTAGACCTTCTTGCCCAGCTGTTCGAGCGTCAGGCCGGCTTCCTCGCGCAGCCTCCGCAGCTCCGAGCCGAAGTAATCGAGCGGAGAAGCGCCCGGGTCGAGCACCTTGCAATTGACCATGGGGCCCCCTCGCTCAACCAACACAATCAGACGCCGGGTTGCATTCAAATCGTCGCAGAGCGTAATCGACGCTGCGCAGGATTATCCCGTGAATGACACTTCGGACACCCGCATCATCGACACCCACGGCTTCCCGACCCGGGAGTACCGGCTCACGCTGACCGTCGGTGATCACAGCCCCCGGCACGTACGGCGAGTCCTTCGCGCGCTCCTGCGGCTCTGGGGCCTGGCGCGGCTCGCCGAGTCGGCGGAGCTGGCCGTGACCGAGCTGCTGGTCAACGTGTACCGGCACGTGCCGGACCGGCGGTGCACCGTGACCGTGCGGCGGTACGCGGGCGGCGGGACGGCGGGCGTGGTGATCGGCGTGCGCGACGCGCACCCCGTACTGCCCGGCCTCCGGGACGCCGACCCGTACGCGGAGGGCGGGCGGGGGCTCGCCCTCGTCGCGGCGGTCACCGACAAGTGGGGCGTGGCGCCGGACGAGGACGGCCCGCAGCGCACCGGCGGAAAGACCGTGTGGTGCGAGCTGCGGGCCTAGCGGCGAGCGAAAACGTCAGGCCAGCGGGTCGAAGCCCTCGTACTCCGAGTCGGCGTCGTCGCGCTCCGCCTGGCGGTCCCTGCGGCGCTGTGCGGCCGGGCGGGGCGCCTCGAAGCGGTGGTCCTCACCGCGGCGGCCCAGCATCTCGGCGCCGGCCATCATCGTCGGCTCCCAGTCGAAGACGACCGCGTTGTCCTCGGGGCCGATCGCCACGCCGTCACCGGCGCGCGCACCGGCCTTGAGCAGCTCCTCCTCGACGCCGAGGCGGTTGAGGCGGTCGGCGAGGTAGCCCACGGCCTCGTCGTTGTTGAAGTCGGTCTGGCGGACCCAGCGCTCCGGCTTCTCGCCGCGCACCCGGAACAGGCCCTCGCCCTCGGGCTTGACCGTGAAGCCCGCGTCGTTGACGGCCTGGGGGCGGATGACGACGCGGGTCGCCTCCTGGACCGGCTTCGCCGCGCGGGCCTTGGCCACGATGTCGGCGAGCGCGTAGCTCAGCTCCTTCAGGCCCGTGCGGGCGACGGCCGAGACCTCGAAGATGCGGTAGCCGCGGGACTCCAGGTCGGGGCGGATCATCTCCGCCAGGTCCTGGCCGTCCGGGATGTCGATCTTGTTGAGGACGACCACCCGGGGCCGGTTCTCCAGGCCCCCGTACTGCCGCAGCTCCTCCTCGATGATGTCGAGGTCGGAGAGCGGGTCGCGGTCCGATTCGAGGGTGGCGGTGTCCAGGACGTGCACGAGCACCTCGCAGCGCTCCACGTGGCGCAGGAACTCCAGGCCGAGGCCCTTGCCCTGGCTGGCGCCGGGGATCAGGCCGGGCACATCCGCGATGGTGTAGACGGTCGAACCGGCCGTCACCACACCGAGGTTGGGCACCAGGGTGGTGAACGGGTAGTCGGCGATCTTCGGCCGCGCCGCGGAGAGCACCGAGATCAGCGAGGACTTGCCGGCGCTCGGGTAGCCGACCAGCGCCACGTCCGCGACGGTCTTGAGCTCCAGGACGATGTCCCGCTCCTCGCCGGGCTCGCCCAGCAGCGCGAAGCCGGGGGCCTTGCGGCGGGCGGAGGCCAGCGCCGCGTTGCCGAGGCCGCCGCGGCCGCCCTGGCCCGCGACGAAGGTGGTGCCCTGGCCGACCAGGTCGGCGAGGACGTTGCCCTTGCCGTCGAGGATGACCGTGCCGTCCGGGACGGGCAGGACGAGGTCCTGGCCGTTCTTGCCGGCGCGGTTGTCGCCCGCGCCGGGCTGGCCGTTGGTGGCCTTGCGGTGCGGGTGGTGGTGGTAGTCCAGGAGGGTGGTGACGTCCTGGTCGACGACGAGGATCACGTCGCCGCCGCGGCCGCCGTTGCCGCCGTCCGGGCCGCCGAGCGGCCGGAACTTCTCCCGGAAGACGGAGGCACAGCCGTGGCCTCCGTTACCCGCGGCGACGTGCAGCTCGACGCGGTCCACGAAGGTGGTCATGGGGGTGCCTCCAGTAACTACGGGGGTACGTACGCGAGTGCCCTGTCCTGAGCGGCGGCCGCGTACGGGATGTGTCTCTTCGGTTCTTCGGTAACACGCGAAGGGCGGACCCGCTTCCCGTGGAGGAAGTCGAGGTCCGCCCTCGCGAGGAACCGTTCTACGGTGCCAGGAAACCCGTTACGGGATTCAGGCGACCGGAACGATGTTCACGACCTTGCGGCCACGGTGGGTGCCGAACTGCACAGCACCCTCCTGCAGCGCGAACAGCGTGTCGTCGCCGCCACGGCCGACGCCCGTGCCCGGGTGGAAGTGGGTACCGCGCTGGCGGACGATGATCTCACCGGCGAGGACGGCCTGGCCGCCGAAGCGCTTCACGCCGAGCCGCTGAGCATTGGAATCGCGACCGTTCCGAGTGGACGATGCGCCCTTCTTGTGTGCCATGTCTCCTCAGTCCCTTACTTCGCCGGAGCGTCGATGCCGGTGATCTTCAGCGCGGTGTGCAGCTGACGGTGGCCGATCCGCTTCTTGTAACCGGTCTTGTTCTTGTACTTCTGGATGCGGATCTTGTCGCCCTTGTGGTGGTCCACGACCTCGGCCTGGACCTTCACGCCGGCGAGCACCCACGGGTCGCTCGTGACGGACTCGCCGTCGACGACCAGCAGCGTGGAGAGCTCGACGGAGTCGCCGACCTTGCTGGTGGAAATGCGGTCAACCTCGATGACGTCGCCGACAGCAACCTTCTGCTGACGGCCGCCGGTGCGCACGATCGCGTACACGCGGAACTCTCTCTCGCTAGAAACGGGACCACTGATGCCAGCCGCCCCGGGGCCCCAAGGGCCCGGCTATCCGACGCGCTGCGCCCGCGAGGGGCGCGATCCGCATTGGACGAGCGGCCTCCCCCGGTGGAACCGGGAGGTGTTTGCTCAGATGGTGTGGCGCCATACAGACGCCGACGGTCAAGGTTACGGGGCCTTGACCAGGGGGTCAAACCGGGCCCCGGGCCGTGGGATACGGCCCGGGGCCCCGGGTACCGCTCAGTCCTCCGCCGCGGCCGACACCGACGAGGGCGCGGGCTGCTCGGCGGCCGCGGTCTTCTTGGCGGCGGCCTTCTTGGCCGTCGTCTTCTTGGCCGTGGCCTTCTTCGCGGTGGTCTTCTTGGCCGCCGTCTTCTTGGCGGGCTTCTCCTCGGCCTCCGCGGACTTCTCCGTGGCCTTCTTCGCAGCCGTCTTCTTGGCGGGGGCCTTCTTCGCGGCGGCCTTCTTGGTCGTCGTCTTCTTGGCCGCCGTCTTCTTGGCGGTGCTCTTCTTGGCCGCGGTCTTCTTCGCGGGGGCCGCCTCCTCGGTGGCCGCCTCCTGGACCCCGGGCTCCGGCTCGACGGCGGGCGCCGCCTCCGCCGGGGCCTCCTGCGGTGCCTCAGCGGCCGCCGCGGGGACGGCCTCGGCAGCCCGGGTCTCCGCCTCGGCACCGGCCGGAGCCGACACCGCGCGGGTCGCCCGGCGGCGGGCGCGAGCCGGACGGGCCGCGGGCTGCGGCTCCGGCTCGGCGGGCTGCTCGGCCACCGGCTCCTCGGCCCGCGCCGGCGCCGCGGGAGCCTCCTGCGTACCGGACACCGCCTGCGCGGCGGCCTCCGGAGCGGCCTCGGCGGCCGGCTGCTCGGCAGGGACCACGATCGCGGCACTGTCGTCGGCGGCCTTCGGGGAGCCCGCCGGCGCGGACGCCTTCCGGCTCGCCCGGCGCCGGCCACGGCCACGGCCGGCGGCGGCCTCGGCCTCGGCCGGGCTGGAGAACCACTCGTCGGAGTCGGCGACCGCGGGGGCCAGCTCCGCCTCCGTGACGGGCGCGGGCTCCAGCACCTCCGCCGGAGCGGCCGCCTCGGCGGCCTTCTCCTGCTGGTGGTCGTGCTGGTGGTCGGCGTGCTTGTCGCCGTTGCCGCCCTTGCCCTTCTTCTTGCGCTTGCCGCCACCGCCGGAGCCGGTCGCCTGGTCCATGTGGACGATCACGCCGCGGCCGTTGCAGTGCACGCAGGGCTCGGAGAAGGACTCCAGCAGGCCCTGGCCGACCCGCTTACGGGTCATCTGGACCAGGCCCAGCGAGGTGACCTCGGCGACCTGGTGCTTCGTACGGTCCCGGCCCAGGCACTCCAGCATCCGCCGCAGCACGAGGTCCCGGTTGGACTCCAGCACCATGTCGATGAAGTCGATGACGACGATGCCGCCGAGGTCCCGCAGCCGCAGCTGCCGGACGATCTCCTCGGCCGCCTCCAGGTTGTTTCTGGTGACCGTCTCTTCCAGGTTGCCGCCCTGGCCGGTGAACTTGCCGGTGTTGACATCGATCACGACCATGGCCTCGGTCTTGTCGATCACCAGCGAGCCGCCGGACGGCAGCCACACCTTGCGGTCCAGCGCCTTCATCAGCTGCTCGTCGATCCGGTACGTCGCGAAGACGTCGACGTCCGACGTCCACTTCTGCAGCCGGTCGGAGAGGTCCGGGGCGACGTGCGAGACGTAGCCGGAGATGGTCTCCCAGGCCTCGTCACCGCTGACGATCACCTTGGAGAAGTCCTCGTTGAAGATGTCGCGCACGACGCGGACGGTCATGTCCGGCTCGCCGTACAGCAGGGTCGGAGCGTTGCCGCTCTTCGCCTTCTTCTGGATCTCCTCCCACTGCGTCTGGAGGCGCTCCACGTCGCGGCGCAGCTCGTCCTCGCTGGCGCCCTCGGCGGCCGTACGGACGATGACGCCCGCGTCCTCGGGGACGATCTTCTTGAGGATCTGCTTCAGGCGCGACCGCTCGGTGTCGGGGAGCTTGCGGCTGATGCCGGTCATCGAGCCCTCGGGCACGTAGACCAGGTACCGGCCGGGAAGGGAGACCTGGCTGGTCAGCCGGGCGCCCTTGTGGCCGATCGGGTCCTTGGTGACCTGCACGAGCACGGACTGGCCGGACTTCAGGGCGGTCTCGATGCGGCGCGGGCCGTGGCCCATGCCGAGCGCCTCGAAGTTGACCTCACCGGCGTACAGGACGGCGTTGCGGCCCTTGCCGATGTCGACGAAGGCGGCCTCCATCGACGGCAGGACGTTCTGCACCTTGCCCAGGTACACGTTGCCGACGTACGAGGTCGACTGCTCCTTGTTGACGTAGTGCTCGACGAGCACGTCGTCCTCGAGGACGCCGATCTGGGTCCGGTCGCCGTTCTGGCGGACGATCATCTCGCGGTTGACGGCCTCACGGCGCGCCAGGAACTCCGCCTCAGTGATGATCGGCACCCGGCGACGGCCCTGCTCACGGCCCTCGCGGCGGCGCTGCTTCTTGGCCTCCATACGGGTCGAGCCCTTGATGGACTGGACCTCGTCGAAGCCCGTACCGGGCTCGCGCTCTTCCTTCTTCCGCGGCTCGCGGACCTTCACGACCGTACGCTCCGGGTCGTCGCCGTTCGCGGCGGACTCGGCACCGTCACCGCTGCGACGGCGGCGCCGGCGACGGCGACGGCTGCTGCTGGAACCGCCGGACGACTGCTCCTCGCCGCCGTCCTTGGCCGCCTCCGGCTCGCCGCCCTCGGCCGGCTCCTCGGCGGGCTGCTCCTCGGCGCCCTCGGACGCGTCCTCGGCGGACTCGCCGGACTCCTCCGAACCCTCGGCGTCCGCGGCGTCACCACGGCGACGGCGGCGGCCACCGCGACGGCGGCGGCGCGAGGGCCGGTCGCCCTGCTCGTCGTCGCCCTGCGCGGCCTCGCCCTCGGACTCCTCCTCGGCCTCGGCCTCGGTGGTCTCCTCAGCGGCGGGCGCGGGAGCGGCCTGCTGCTGCTCGGCGTCGGCCGCGCCACCACGGCGACGGCGGCGGCGCGCCGGACGCTCGTCGGCGGCCTCCTCCTCGGGCTCCTCCACGACGGCGGCAGCGGCAGCCGCGGCGGCCGTCTCCGGGGTCTGGAACATCGGCTCGGTGAAGACCGGGGCCTGGAAGACCGCGCTCGGCGCCTGGGCGGCACGGCGACGGCCGCGGGCCGGGGCCTCCTCGGCCGCACCCTCGTCGGCGGCGCGGTCCTGGCCGGCGGCGGCCTTGTCCTGCGCGGGCTGCGCGAAGGCGGGGGCGGCCGGGCGCTCGGCACGGCGGCGCGAACGCCGGCGCGGCGCCTCACCGGCCGCGTCCTCGGCCTGCTCGGCGGCGGGCTGCTCGGCAGCGGCCTCCGGCGCGGCCTCGCCCTGCGGCGCGGCCTCGCCCTGCGGGCTCTCGGCACGACGGCGAGTACGGCGGCGCGGGGCCGCGGCGTCCGGGGCCGGCGGGGCCTGCTCGGCGGCGAGCGCGTTCGCCGCGGCGGCCACCGGCTGCTCCTCGACGTGCTCGGCGACGGGCGCCTGGGTGGCGGTGGCCGCCTGCTCGGCGGGCGCGCCCTGGGGGGAGGTCACCGTACGGGTGGCACGGCGGCGGGTACGCGCGGGCTTGGCGGACTGCGGCTCGGCCTCGGCGCGCGCCTCCTCGGCGGCGGCCTCGGCGGCAGCGGCCTGCTCCTCGTCCTCGTCCTCCGCGGCGACCGGCTCATCGGCCACGGCGGGGGCCGGGACGGCCTCGGCGGCCTGCGGCGCACCGGCGGGGGCCGAAGCCCGGCGGGTGGCCCGACGGCGGGTACGGGCAGGGCGCGGCTCCTCGGCGGCGGCCTCGGCGGGCTGCTCGGCCTCGGCCTCCTGCGCCGTCTGCACGGACTCGGCTGCCTGCGGCTCCTCGGCGGCGGCCGGGCTGCCGGCCGGAGCGCTGACCTTGCGGGTCACCCGGCGGCGCGAACGGGAGGGGCCCGCCTCGGCGGCGGCGGTGGCGGGCCGCGCGGCCGCGGACTCGGCGGCCGCGGTCTCGGCAGCGGCGGCGGACTCGGCCTGCGCCTCGTCGTCGGCGCCCACCGCAACCGGCTCGGGGTCGACGGCGACGGCCTGCGCGGCCACCGGCGCGGCGGTCTCGTCGGCCTGCGGCGCACCGGCGGGGGCCGAAGCCCGGCGGGTGGCACGGCGGCGCGGACGCGCGGGGGCCGCCTCCTCACCGGTCACGACGGCGGGGGCCTCGGCGGCAGCGGCCTGCGGGAGGCTCTCGGCGGAAGCGGCGAGCGCGGCGGCGTCCTCGGCCGGCGACTCCGCGGCCTCGGCGGCGGTCGCGGCCGGGGCGCCGGCCGGCGCGGAAGTACGGCGGGTGGCACGGCGGCGGGGACGCGCGGGCGCGGCCTCGTCACCGGTCACGACGGAGGTGACGGCCTCCTGCGGGGCCTCGGCCGGCTGTGCGGCGGGCGTTTCGGCACCGGCGGCCTCGGCGACCGGCGGGCCCGCGGGACGCGAGGCGGCGCGGCGCCGGCGGCGCGGCGGCAGGGTGTCGCTCGGTGTGCTGTTCTCGGAGCGGCTGTTCCCGGACTCCGTGGATTCCTTGGGCTCAATGGGTTCGAGCATGCGGGCGGTTCTCCCGTCACGCTCCCGGGCGCCGCGACCGGTTCCGGCCACGGCCCGCGTGTCAAGCGCGGTGCCGCGGTCCGGGGCGCGGGCGCCACACGGGAGCTTTAGTCTCGCTCGCCGGGCCCTTGTGTCCGGGACCGGCGAAAGTCTCCTGGTCAGTTCGTTCGCCGGACCGGGGTGGCTCCCTGGTTGATCGGCGACGCGACGACGGCGGTCCTACGCTGCGCCGTCCGCCGCTCCACCGCCGGCAGGCGGTGCCTGCGTCGCGGCGGTCAGCCCGGCGGCCGTGGGTGGGGCGGCCGTGGCTGCTGCGTCGCGGTCGGGCGCGAGCGGGTCGGTCACTGCTCCGGTCTCCTCATCGAGCAGCCCCTGCGCCAGCCTGGTCACCGCAGCGGGGACCGGCGGCGCCAGGTCGGCCGTAGCTCGGAGGCCGGACAGGACGTCGTCGGGTCGTACGGCAGGTGTCAGATGCCGAACAACCAGCCGCAGTATCGCACAGGCATCAGCGCCCGGCCTATCGGCCTCGCACGCCGCGGCACGAAGATCCGCGACCGCCGCACGTGTGTCGAAGGTACGGATGCCCTTCTTCGTCTGCCGCTCGACCGGCACTTCACCGGCCGCGAGGAACGCCTCGACGGCGCGCTCGGCGTCCGCGACGGACACGCCGTCCAGACGCAGCTCCCACACCGAGGCCTGGAGCCGGTCGGCGAGGCCGGAGGTGTGTGCCTCGACCGCGTCGATCACGTCGAGGCCGTCCGGCAGGGACTCGTCCAGCAGTGCGCGCAGCACCGCCGGGTCCCGGCGCTCGGTGACCGCGATCTCCAGGTACTCGGCCTCACTGCCGGTGCCCGTCGGCGCGGCGTTCGCGTACGACACCTTGGGGTGCGGGGTGAAGCCCGCCGAATACGCCATGGGCACCTCGGCACGGCGCAGCGCCCGCTCGAAAGCGCGCTGGAAGTCACGGTGGCTGGTGAACCGGAGGCGGCCGCGCTTGGTGTAGCGCAGTCGGATGCGCTGCACCGCCGGTGCGGGCGGCGGGCCTTCGGGCTGTCGCTTGCCCAGTGTCGTCAGTCCTTCGTGAGTGCGGTCGTACTGCTACCTAGAGTACGTGTCTGCAAGGCCGCCGGTTCCCGCCGGGGTGTGCCCCGTCACCCGAAGAGCGCCTGCCGCACTTCCCGGGCGGCGGTGCGCGCAGCGGACAGCGCGGCCCGTACCGGCGGCCAGAAGACCGCACGGATCGCATGCCCCACCGGGGTGAGGATCCAGCGGTACACCCAGCGCAGCGGCGCGACGACCAGCCACCGCCACAGGGCGGCGATGCCCCGGCCGACGGCCCGGGAAACGTACCCGGCGATCCGCCAGGCCCACGCGACCGCCGCGCCGACCGCCCGCAGCACGGGCCACAGCAGGTACTCCCACAGCGCCTTGGCGGGGACGACCAGCACATAGTGCGCCAGCCAGGCCAGCGCACGCCCGACCGGGATGAGGACCCACCTGTGGAGCCGGCGGACCGGGACCACGAACAGGTAGTACGCGAGCCAGGTCAGCGCGTGCCCGATCGGCGTGAGGACCCACCGGTAGAGCCACACCGCGGGAATCACGAGCAGATACTTGATCAGGAAGACCAGCGGCACCACGATCAGGTGGTTGATCAGCCAGGCGACCGCGCGCCCCACGGGCGCGAGGATCCAGCGGTACACCCAGCGCCCCGCCGGCGCCAGCACATGCCGCCCGATCCAGCACAGCGCGTCCCACAACAGCCGCAGCGGAACGACGACGATCAGCACCGGAATCTTGATCAACTGGGCGAGGCAGCAACCGCCGCCCGGCTCCCGCTCCCCCACCGCGTACTGCTGACTGTGGGCATGCTTGTCGAACTTCTCGAACGCCATGCGCTGCTTCCCCCGGTACTGCTGCGTTCCGCCGATCATGTGCTACGCCCGCGTCGGCACCCAGTACCGCAGCTTTCCGCCGCGCTCGTCCTCGAAGATCCCGCCGCAGGCCTCGATGACCTTACGCGACGCGGTATTGGTGGTGTCACACGTGACCAGCGCGGACCCGATCCCGAGCGCGTGCGCCAGCGGCAGCGCCGCGCGCAGCATCGCGGTGGCGTGGCCACGGCGGCGGGCCGTGGGACGTACGTCGTAGCCGATGTGGCCGCCGAGCTCCCGCAGGAAGTCGTTCAGCTCGTGCCGCAGGCCGAGACGGCCGAGGTAGGTGTCGCCCTCGACGTACCAGAGGTTGGTGCACGGCACATAGCCCAGCGGACGGGTGACCTCCGGGCTGGTCATGGAGCGCAGCCAGTCCGTGTACCGGGAGAAGGCGACCGGGTCCTCCCACTCCCCTGCGAACTGCCGGATCTCCCGCCCCACCGCGGAACCGTCATCGGCCCCACCCCGCCCCTCGGCCCGCAACTCCCCCATCGCCTCCAGAAACGACGCCTGGACACGGAGAGCCGGCGCGATCAACTGAGCCATCGCACCAGTGTGCGGGGCATGCATCGGCCCGGCCACCGGTTTACGGTGCCCGGGCCGAAGGGGGTGCCGCTCAGGTCACTTCACAACGGTCAGCGGCAGCAGCTTCTTGCCCGTCGGGCCGATCTGGATCTCGGTATCGAGCGCAGGACACACCCCGCAGTCGAAGCAAGGCGTCCAGCGGCAGTCCTCGACCTCGGTTTCGTCGAGGGCGTCCTGCCAGTCCTCCCAGAGCCAGTCCTTGTCCAGGCCGGAGTCCAGGTGGTCCCAGGGGAGGACCTCTTCGTAGGTGCGCTCGCGGGTGGTGTACCAGGCGACGTCGACGCCGTAGTCCGGGAGGGTCTTCTCCGCGGCCTGCATCCAGGCGTCGTACGAGAAGTGCTCGCGCCAGCCGTCGAAGCGGCCGCCGTTCTCGTACACGGCCCGGATGACCGCGCCGACGCGGCGGTCGCCGCGGGAGAGCAGGCCCTCGACGATGCCGGGCTTGCCGTCGTGGTAGCGGAAGCCGATGGAGCGGCCGTACTTCTTGTCGCCGCGGATCTTGTCGCGGAGCTTGGTGAGACGGGCGTCCGTCTCCTCCGCAGAGAGCTGCGGGGCCCACTGGAACGGGGTGTGCGGCTTGGGGACGAAGCCGCCGATGGAGACCGTGCAGCGGATGTCGTTCTGGCCGGAGACCTTGCGGCCCTCGGCGATGACGTTGACCGCCATGTCGCCGATCTGCAGCACGTCCTCGTCGGTCTCGGTCGGCAGGCCGCACATGAAGTACAGCTTCACCTGCCGCCAGCCGTTGCCGTACGCCGTGGAGACCGTACGGATCAGGTCCTCCTCCGAGACCATCTTGTTGATGACCTTGCGGATGCGTTCCGATCCGCCCTCGGGGGCGAACGTCAGGCCCGAGCGGCGGCCGTTGCGGGTCAGCTCGTTGGCCAGGTCGATGTTGAAGGCGTCGACCCGGGTGGAGGGGAGGGACAAGCCGATCTTGTCCTCCTCGTACCGGTCGGCGAGGCCCTTGGCGACGTCGCCGATCTCGGTGTGGTCCGCGGAGGACAGCGACAGCAGGCCGACCTCCTCGAATCCCGTGGCCTTCAGGCCCTTGTCCACCATGTCGCCGATGCCGGTGATGCTTCGCTCCCGTACGGGGCGCGTGATCATGCCGGCCTGGCAGAAACGGCAGCCGCGGGTGCAGCCACGGAAGATCTCGACCGACATCCGTTCGTGGACGGTCTCGGCAAGGGGGACGAGCGGCTGCTTCGGGTAGGGCCACTCGTCGAGGTCCATGACGGTGTGCTTGGACACGCGCCACGGGACGCCGGAGCGGTTCGGTACGACGCGGCTGATGCGGCCGTCGGCGAGGTACTCCACGTCGTAGAACTTGGGGACGTAGACGCTGCCGGTCTTCGCGAGGCGGAAGAGGAGCTCGTCGCGCCCGCCGGGGCGGCCCTCGTTCTTCCACGCCCGGATGATCTCGGTGATCTCCAGGACGGCCTGCTCGCCGTCGCCGACCACCGCGCAGTCCAGGAAGTCCGCGATCGGCTCGGGATTGAAGGCGGCGTGGCCGCCCGCGAGGATCAGCGGGTGGTCCTCGGTCCGGTCCTTGGCGTACATGGGGATGCCGGCCAGGTCCAGCGCGGTGAGCAGGTTGGTGTAGCCCAGCTCGGTGGAGAAGGAGACGCCGAGCACGTCGAAGGCGCCGACGGGGCGGTGCGCGTCGACCGTGAACTGCGGCACATCGTGCTTGCGCATCAGCTCTTCGAGGTCCGGCCACACGCTGTACGTGCGCTCCGCGAGCACGCCCTCGCGCTCGTTGAGGACCTCGTAAAGGATCATGACGCCCTGGTTGGGCAGCCCGACCTCGTAGGCGTCGGGGTACATCAGCGACCAGCGCACGTCGCACTCGTCCCAGTCCTTGACGGTGGAGTTCAGCTCTCCACCGACGTACTGGATGGGCTTCTGGACATGCGGGAGAAGCGCTTCCAGGCGTGGGAAGACCGTCTCGACAGGCATCGCGGCGTACTCTCTCGGGTCGACACTGTGTGAGCTGGCAAGGGTGACCCTCAAGCCTAACGCGCTCCGGAGGCGGACCTCGACGCACGCCTTACGATCATGGCGGCGCGGGACGCCGGAGCACCGGGTGCGGCGGGCCCCGCGCCCCGCGGCACGGCCTCACTTCCGGTGCAGTGGCCTGCGGTGTTTCGGGGCCGCCGCCTTCGCCCACAGATCAGGAAGCTCCCGTTCCCGGTCCGCCGCGCGCGACTCCTCGCGGCCGTACAGGAGACCGAAGGTGAAGCTGGTCTCCCCCGCGGCATGGGCCTGGATGCCCAGCTCGCGCAGGGCTCCGCGGGCCACCACGCTGTCCTGGTGGTCACCGAGCAGGTCCTGCACCTTGGTCATCCTCTTGGCGAACTTCTTCGCGGGCTTCCCCAGCTCCGGCCTGGCCGCCTCCGCCGCGTACCGCGTGCGCTTGGCGGCCTTGCGCGCGGCGTGCAGCGCGGCGTCCCGCTCCGTGCCCGGCGGAGTGGCCAGCGCCGCGTCGATGCGGCCCGCGAGCCGCCGGAAGTCCCGCTCGATCACCCTGGGGAGCACCTTGGCGGCGGGGCGGTCGGCCCAGGCCGCCGTGGGCGGGTCGGCGAGCAGGGCGTCCAGGGTGGTCAGCAGCGCCAGGTAGCGCGGGCCGTCCAGCACGGCGATCAGATGCTTGCGGGAGCCCTGGCGGCGCGCGTGGGACCAGATCTTCAGCCGGGCCCGTACGGGGCCGAGCTGCAGCGTCCTGGGCAGGCCGGTGAGCCCTTCGTGGAGGCGCGCGGTCAGCACCTCGCGGTCGCGGTCGATGCCCAGCTCCCCCGCGAGCCACTTCAGCTCGTCGCCGACCGGATCGGTCACGGCCCGGTCCAGCACCTTGGCGTACGAGCGGAAGGCGCTGCGCAGGCGCCGGGTCGCCACGCGCATGCGGTGCACGGAGTCGGGCTGGTCGCGCCGGACGGCGGGGTCCAGCTCGACGATCGCGCGGACCTGCTCGGTGAGGTAGGCCAGGACCGCCTCCCGGGCCGTGCGCGCGGCGGGTGGCGCGGCCTTCCCGCCCTTGGCGCCGGACGCCGGTTTCTTCCGGTCCGCGGGCTTGTCCCCGACGGGCTCCGCCTCGCCCTCGGGCGCCGTCTCGGTCCAGGCGCGGGCCGCCTTGGAGGCCGAGGCGGCGGGGCGGAGGCCGGCGCGCCGCAGGCCGGCGTCCACGGCGTCCAGGACCGCCGGGTCGCCGCCCGGCGCCAGCTCGACCTCGATCTCCGTCCACGAGGCCGCCCGGCCGGGGCCCGACGGCCTGGTCGCGCGGACCTCGTCGACGGCGAGCTCGGCGATCTTCGTGCCGTCCTCGTCCATGAGGTGCCGCAGCGCGCGCCGGGTCTCGATCCGCACGACGGGCAGCAGCTCGGCGTCGCGCACCCGGGAGCGCACCAGTCCGCGGAGTGCGCGGGGCACGGTGCCGGCGAGCGGTGCGCGGATCTCGTCGCGTACGTGGTCGGCGACGGGCAGCTTCAGGTGCCAGCCCGCGTCGTCGCCGCCGGTGCGGCGGCGCAGTGTGATGCCGTCGCGGGCCAGCCGCCGCTCGGCGGTGTCGTAGTAGGTGGCGTCGAGGTGGACCGCGTCCCGTTCCACCACGGACGCGACCCGGCCCACGCCGGTCAGTTCCGGGAGGCCGGCGGCGAGTGCGCCCCCGCCGTCGGCCTCGTACTTGCGTTCGGTCTCCCGCACGATGTCCGCCATGGGTAGAACGTAGGGTTCGGCCGTCCCCACGTGTACCCCTTGACCGGCCTCGCAGGCCCGGACCCGGGTCCGGGCCTGCGAGACGGTGCCGTGTCGGCGGAGGGCCGGGCTACTCCACGACGATGAGCAGGTCGCCGCCCTCGACCTGGGCGATCGGGGAGATGGCGATGCGGCTGACCGTGCCGCCGGTGGGCGCGGTGATCGCGGCCTCCATCTTCATCGCCTCGATGCTGCCGACGGTGGCGCCCGCCTCGACCTGCTGGCCCTCCTCGACGGCGAGGGTGACCACGCCGGCGAACGGGGCCGGCAGGTGGCCGGGGTTGTTGCGGTCGGCCTTCTCGGCGGCGGGCACCTCGCTGGCCACGGCGCGGTCGCGGACCTGGATGGGCCGCAGCTGGCCGTTGAGGATGCACATCACGGTGCGCATGCCGCGCTCGTCGGCCTCGGAGATGGCCTCCAGGCCGATGAGCAGCTGGACGCCGGGGGCGAGCCGTACGACGTTCTCCTCGCCGTGGTGCAGCCCGTAGAAGAACAGGTCGCTGGAGAGCGGGGAGGTGTCGCCGTAGCGGTCGCGGTGGGTGGTGAAGTCCTTGGCCGGGCCGGGGAAGAGCAGCTCGTTGAGGACTTCCTGGCGTTCGGCGGAGGTGCCGGAGAGCCGCTTGCTCTCGGTGGCGGACAGCTCGGTGATGCCGGGGGCGTCGGCGCGGCCTTCGAGGGCGCGGCTGCGGAGCGGCTCGGGCCAGCCGCCGGCCGGTTCGCCCAGTTCGCCGCGGAGGAAGCCGATGACGGAGCCGGGGATGTCGAAGCGGGCGGGGTCGGTGGCGAACTCGTCCGTCGACACGCCCGCGCCCACCAGCGACAGCGCGAGGTCGCCGACGACCTTGGAGCTGGGGGTGACCTTGACCAGGCGGCCGAGGAGCCGGTCGGCGCCCGCGTACGCCTTCTCGATCTCCTCGAAGCGGTCGCCGAGGCCGAGTGCGATGGCCTGCTGGCGGAGGTTGGAGAGCTGCCCGCCGGGGATCTCGTGCTCGTACACGCGTCCGGTGGGGGCGGGCAGGCCCGCCTCGAAGGGCGCGTAGACCTTGCGTACGGCCTCCCAGTACGGCTCCAGGGCGCAGACGGCGCCGAGGTCGATGCCGGTGTCCCGGTCGGTGTGCGCGGCGGCGGCCACGATCGCGGAGAGGGCCGGCTGGCTGGTCGTACCGGCCAGTGCGGCGGAGGCGCCGTCGACCGCGTCGGCGCCCGCCTCCCAGCCCGCGAGGTAGGTGGCGAGCTGGCCGCCCGGGGTGTCGTGGGTGTGGATGTGGACGGGCAGGTCGAAGTTCTCGCGGAGGGCGGTGACCAGCTTCTTCGCGGCGGGCGCGCGGAGCAGGCCGGCCATGTCCTTGATGGCGAGGACGTGCGCGCCGGCGTCGACGATCTGCTCGGCGAGGCGGAGGTAGTAGTCGAGGGTGTAGAGCTTCTCGCCGGGGTCGGCGAGGTCGCCGGTGTAGCTCAGGGCGACCTCGGCGACGGCCGTACCGGTCTCGCGTACCGCGTCGATGGCCGGGCGCATCTGGTCGACGTTGTTGAGCGCGTCGAAGATCCGGAAGATGTCGATGCCGGTGTCCGCCGCCTCCTGCACGAAGGAGCGGGTGACCTGTTCGGGGTACGGGGTGTAGCCGACGGTGTTGCGGCCGCGCAGCAGCATCTGCAGACAGATGTTGGGCACCGCCTCGCGCAGCGCCGCCAGCCGCTCCCACGGGTCCTCGTACAGGAAGCGCAGCGCCACGTCGTACGTCGCGCCGCCCCACGCTTCGAGGGACAGCAGTTCGGGGGTGGTGCGGGCGACGTGCCCGGCGACCTCCAGCAGGTCCTTCGTACGGACGCGGGTGGCCAGCAGGGACTGGTGGGCGTCGCGGAAGGTGGTGTCGGTGACGCCGAGCGCGGGCCGGGCGCGCAGGTCGGCGGCGAAGCCCTCGGGGCCGAGCTGCAGGAGCCGCTGCCGGGAGCCGTCCGGGACGGGGCCCGAGGTGTCGATCGCGGGCAGCTTCTCGTGCGGCGCGATGCTCAGGGGGCGTTCGCCGTGCGGCTTGTTGACCGTGACGTCGGCGAGGTATTCGAGGATGCGGGTGCCGCGGTCGGCGGAGCCGCGCTGGGTGAGCAGTTCGGGGTGCTGCTCGATGAAGGAGGTGGTGACCCTGCCTTCGCGGAAGTCCGGGGTGTCCAGCACCGCCTGGAGGAACGGGATGTTGGTGGCGACGCCGCGGATACGGAACTCGGTGACGGCGCGCCGTGCCCGGCCCACCGCGGTCGCGAAGTCCCGGCCCCGGCAGGACAGCTTGACCAGCATCGAGTCGAAGTGGGCGCCGACCTCGGCGCCCAGGTTGGTGCCACCGTCCAGGCGGACGCCCGCGCCGCCCGGGGAGCGGTAGGCGGTGATCCGGCCGGTGTCGGGGCGGAAGCCGTTGGCGGGGTCCTCGGTGGTGATGCGGCACTGCAGCGCCGAGCCGCGCAGCACGATCTTGTCCTGGCTGAGCCCGAGGTCGGCCAGCGATTCACCGGCGGCGATGCGCATCTGCGACTGCACGAGGTCGACGTCGGTCACTTCTTCGGTGACGGTGTGCTCGACCTGGATGCGGGGGTTCATCTCGATGAAGACGTGGTTGCCGCGCGCGTCGACGAGGAATTCGACCGTACCGGCGCAGGTGTAGCCGATCTGCCGGGCGAAGGCGACCGCGTCGGCGCAGATGCGTTCGCGCAGCTCGGGGTCGAGGTTCGGGGCCGGGGCCAGCTCGATGACCTTCTGGTGGCGGCGCTGCACGCTGCAGTCCCGCTCGTACAGGTGGATCACGTCGCCGTGGGTGTCGGCGAGGATCTGCACCTCGATGTGGCGCGGGTCGACGACGGCCTGCTCCAGGAAGACGGTCGGGTCGCCGAAGGCCGACTCGGCCTCGCGCGCCGCCGCCTCGACTGCCTCGCGCAGCTGGCCGCGCTCGGCGACCCGGCGCATGCCGCGCCCGCCGCCGCCGGCCACGGCCTTCACGAAGACCGGGAACTCCATGGTCTCGGCCGCCGCCATCAGCTCCTCGACGTCCGAGGAGGGTGCGGAGGAGGCGAGGACGGGCAGCCCGGCGGCCTTGGCGGCGGCGATGGCGCGCGCCTTGTTGCCGGTCAGCTCCAGTACCTCGGTGGAGGGGCCGACGAAGGTGATGCCCTGCTCCGCGCAGGCGGCGGCCAGGTCGGGGTTCTCGGAGAGGAACCCGTAGCCGGGGTAGACGGCGTCGGCGCCGGCCTGCCGCGCGGCGCGGACGATCTCGTCGACCGAGAGGTACGCGCGCACCGGATGGCCGGCCTCGCCGATCTGATAGGCCTCGTCCGCCTTGAGACGGTGGCCGGAGTTGCGATCCTCGTAGGGAAAGACCGCGACGGTCTGCGCGCCCAGTTCATAGGCGGCGCGGAAGGCGCGAATAGCGATTTCGCCACGGTTGGCGACCAGGACCTTCGAGAACATGGGAGCTGACTTCTCCTGACGGGGCGGCATGCGGGGCGCCTGCGTGCGGATACGGAACTCTGTCTCGGGATGCGGACTGTCGTCTCGCTGAAGCTGTTCCGCGACAGCATGCCGCCCGGACGGCGTTACCGCCACGTAAGACCTGTCACAGTCCGTGTCCGCGGGAACTGGGTAGACGCCCCGGAACGTCTGTGGTCCGGCCCCCTGGAGGGGAACCGGACCACGGGCCGTGCTGACGGGAGGTCAGGCGGAGACGGGCCGCTGCACCTTGATCGACTGCAGTAGTCCTATGGCGATCCACACCGCGAACATCGACGTACCGCCGTAGGACACGAAGGGCAGCGGCAGACCGGTGACCGGCATGATCCCCAGCGTCATCCCGATGTTCTCGAAGGCCTGGAAGGCGAACCAGGCGATGACGCCGGCCGCGACGATCGTGCTGTACAGCTCGGAGGACTCCCGCGCGATCCGGCAGGCACGCCAGAGCACCACACCCAGCAGGAAGATGATCAGCCCGGCGCCGAGGAAGCCCAGCTCCTCACCGGCGACCGTGAAGATGAAGTCCGTCTGCTGCTCCGGCACGAACTGCCCGGTGGTCTGGGAGCCCTGGAACAGCCCCGCGCCGAAGAGGCCGCCGGAGCCGATGGCGATACGGGCCTGGTTGGTGTTGTAGCCGACGCCGGCCGGGTCCAGGCTCGGGTTGGCGAAGGCCGCGAACCGGGCGATCTGGTAGTCGTCCAGCAGGTGCAGCTGCCAGACGGCCAGACAGCCCACGACGCCCAGCGTGACCAGCCCGATGACCCAGCGGTTGGACGAGCCGGAGGCGAGCAGCACGGCGAGCACGATCGTGCCGAGCACCATGACCGAGCCGAGGTCCGGCATCAGCATGATGACCGCCATCGGCACCAGGGCGATGCCGAGCGCCTGCAGCACGGTGCGGTGCCCCGGATGTTCCCGGTCGCCCGCGTCGCCCTTGGCCGCGAGCACCATCGCCATGCCGAGCGTGATGGTGATCTTCGCGAACTCGGCGGGCTGCAGGGAGAGCCCGCCGGGGATGGCCAGCCAGGACCGGGAGCCGTTGATGGTCGCGCCGAGCGGGGTGAGCACCAGCGCCGACAGCAGCAGCGAGAGGCCGTACAGGATCGGCACGGCGCCCCGCAGGGTGCGGTGGCCGAGCCACACCGTGCCGGCCGCGAGCGCGACGCCGATACCGGTGTTGAGCAGGTGCTTCAGGACGTACGAATACTGGTCGCCGTGGTTCAGCTCGATGCGGTTGCGGGTGGCGGAGAAGACCAGCACCGCGCCGATGAGCGAGAGGGCCAGGCAGGAGAAGAGCAGTATCCAGTCCAGCCGCCAGATCACGGAGTCCCGCGCGGTGAGCTTGCTCCAGACACCGCGCTCGGGGGCGTAGCGCCGGATGGCGTAGCTGCTGCTGGTCACTGGACCGCCTCTTCCGGCTTCTTCTCGTCGTTGACGATCGGCTTGGTCAGCTTCCCGGACTCGATGTTGCCGTCCCGGTCGATCCGCGGCAGATCCGCCTGCGGCCCGGACAGCAGCGCCTTGTCCTTGTGGATGTCGCCCTTGGCGTCCACGCCGTACAGCGCGTCGTAGATCTTGCGCACGGCCGGACCCGAGGCGCCGGAGCCGGTACCACCCTGGGAGATCGTCATGACGATCGTGAAGTCCTTGGTGTACGTGGCGAACCACGACGTCGTCTGCTTGCCGTAGACCTCGGCGGTACCGGTCTTGGCGTGCATCGGGATCTGCTTCTGCGGCCAGTTCTGGAACCGCCAGGCGGCGGTACCGCGGGTGGCCACACCGGCCAGCGCCTTGTCGATCTGCTTCAGCGTCTTCGGCGTGTCCGGCAGCTTCCCGTGCGCCTGCGGCTCGATGTCCCGGACCTTCTTGCCGTCGGCGCTGATGATCGCCTTGCCGATCGTCGGGTCGTGCAGCGTGCCGCCGTTGGCGATGGCCGCGTAGATCGTCGCCATCTGGATCGGCGTCACCAGGGTGTCGCCCTGCCCGATGGAGTAGTTGACCGAGTCACCGGCACGCATTTTCATGCCTTCGAGACAGCTCTCATAGGCGATGCGCTCGGTGTAGCTGCCGCCCTTCTTGCCGTTCTTGCACCACTGGTCCTTGTTGGCCTTCCAGAAGTCCTTCTTCCACTGGCGGTCCGGCACCCGGCCCTTGACCTCGTTGGGCAGGTCGATGCCGGTCTCCTTGCCGAGACCGAACTGGTGCGCGGTCTTGTAGAACCAGTCGGCGGTGGCCTTCTTGGGCTTGTTGCCGCCGTCCTTGACCCACTGCTTGTACGCCAGGTCGTAGAACACCGTGTCGCAGGAGACCTCCAGCGCCCGGCCGAGGGTGATCGAGCCGTGGCTCTCGGACTCGAAGTTCTTGAAGACCTGCCCGCCCACGTTGTACGAGCTGGCGCAGTTGTACCGGCCGTTGAACGGGTAGCCGGCGTTGACCGCGGCCGAGGACGAGATGACCTTGAAGATCGAGCCGGGCGCCGCCTGGCCCTGGATCGCCCGGTTCAGCAGCGGATAGTTGGACTTCTTCCCGGTCAGCTCGGCGTAGTCCTTCGCGGAGATGCCGCCGACCCAGGAGTTCGGGTCGTAGTCCGGCTGCGAGGCCATCGAGACGACCCGGCCGGTCTTGTTCTCCATGACGACCACGGCACCGGCGTCCGCCTTGTAGTTCGTGCCGGTGTTCCGGTCGTGCTGCTTGCGGGCCTCCACCATCGCCTGGTGGAGCTCCTTCTCGGCGACGGCCTGCACACGGGCGTCTATCGAGGTGACGACGTTGTCCCCGGGCCGCGCCGGATCGCTCTTGGCCTTGCCCATGACGCGACCGAGGTTGTCGACCTGGTAACGGGTGACGCCGGCCTTGCCGCGCAGCGCACTGTCGTACGTACGCTCCAGGCCCGAGCGGCCGACCATGTCCGAGCGCAGGAACGGCGAGTTCGTGTGCTCGGCCTTCTGGATCTCCTCGTCGGTGACCGGCGAGAGATAGCCGAGCACCTGGGAGGTCTTCCCCTTGGCCGGGGCCGGGTAGCGGCGCACCGCGGTCGGCTCGGCGGAGATGCCGGGGAAGTCCTCGCTGCTCTCACGGATCTTCAGGGCCTGCTGGGTGGTGGCCTCGTCCGTGATCGGGATGGGCTGGAACGGCGAGCCGTTCCAGCACGGCTGCGGCGTCTTGGCGTCGCACAGCCGGACCTTGTTCTTGACGTCCGTGTACGACATGCCCAGCACGTGCGCCAGGCGCGTCAGCACGGCCTTGCCCTCGTCGTCCATCTTCATCAGCGCGGTACGGCTGGCGGAGACGACCAGGCGGGTCTCGTTGTCGGCGAGCGGCACGCCGCGGGCGTCGAGGATCGAGCCGCGCACGGCCGGGTCGACGACCTGCTGGACGTGGTTGCCGCTGGCCTCGGCGGCGTACTCGTCGCCGTTGCGGATCTGGAGGTACCAGAGCCGGCCGCCGAGGGTGAGCAGCAGCGAGAACACCAGGATCTGGATGGCGACCAGGCGGACGGTGACGCGGGAGGTCCGGCCCGTCTCAGGGATATTGCTCACGGCGCGCAGCGCCTCCTTGAGGGGCGGTGGTCGGGCTGGGGGCACCGCCCAGCGTCAGCTGGGGGAGGGTGGGCGTTGCTCATTTGCGCCGCCCCCCCTCGGGCCCGGAACGGTGTGTGGCTCACAGGCGCTTGACCCCCTTGATGCGGGCCGGCTTCCGGCCGCCGAGCAGGCCGCCGCGCTGGCTGCCGATGCGCGGCGTCCGGCCGCCCCGCCCGGACCGGCTCATGCGCAGCCCGCTGCCGGTGGAGAGCCAGCCGTACGCGGCCTCGCCCGCCATCGGCCCGGACTGGGTGCCGCCGGAACTCTCGCCCGCCAGCGGTTTCTCCGAGCGGCGGGCCAGCGCCATCACCAGCGGGACGCTGAAGGGCGCGAGCACCAGGTCGTAGAGGGTGGCGGTGAACAGCAGCATCGGGATGCCGACGGTGTGCCCCGCGTTGTCGCCGGCCAGCGAGCCGACACCGGCGTAGAGCAGCGTCGAGCCGATGGCCGCGCACACCACCACGATGAGCGGCATCGAGGCGGAGCGGTGCTGGCTCTTGTCGGGCTTGGTGAGCCCGGCGACGTAGCCGATGACGCACAGGACGAGGGCGTACCGGCCGATCGCGTGGTCCGAGGGCGGCGCCAGGTCGGCGAGGAGCCCGGCGCCGAAGCCGATGAACGCCCCGGCGACATGGCCGTAGACCATGGCCAGGCCGAGGACGACCAGCAGGACCAGGTCCGGCACGGCTCCGGGCAGGTGGAGCCGGGCGAGCACACCCACCTGGACGACGAGGGCCACGGCCACGAGGACGGTGGAGAGGAGGATCCGGTTGATGCGCATCGGGCTCAGCTCCTGGGGGCGCCGCTCGAGGAAGGCTTGGGCTTGGCGGTCACGGTGACCGTCGGGGTGGGCTTGGGCTTGGCGGGCTTGGGCGGCAGGACCGTGTCACGCGGGTTGTCGCGCGGCGGCTGCACCACGACGCCGACCACGTCCAGGCGGGAGAAGCCGGCGAACGGCTCGACCTGGACCGTGCGGGTGAGGTCGCCGTTGGCGCTGCCGACGTGGGTGATGGTGCCGACCGGCACGCCGGGCACGAACGGCTTGCCCTCGCTGGAGCCGAAG
Source organism: Streptomyces sp. NPDC050806 (assembly GCF_055586425.1). Lineage (NCBI taxonomy): Bacteria > Bacillati > Actinomycetota > Actinomycetes > Kitasatosporales > Streptomycetaceae > Streptomyces > Streptomyces sp. NPDC050806. Next base: position 100,014 of record NZ_JBVJIF010000009.1, read on the forward strand.
GTCACCATCCGGTCGCCCTTCTTCACGTTCGCCTTGCCGTTGAGGAGCTGGACGCGCAGCGGTCCGCCGCCCTGGCCGTTGGCGAAGCCGATCTCGTTGGTCTTCTCCATGCGGGTGCCGACGGTGAAGTCCGGGTCGATGGCGAGCAGGACCGTGGCGGTGTTGGGGCCGACGGTGGTGACCCGGCCGACCAGCCCGTCGCCGTTCAGCACGGTCATGTCACGGGCGATGCCGTCCTTGGTGCCGGCGTCGACGGTGACGGTCCAGGAGAAGCCCTGCGTGGCTCCTATGGCGATGACCTGGGCGCCCTTGATGGCGTACTGGCCGGCGCCGGCGGTCTTGAGCATCTTGTCCAGCTCGGCGGCGCGCACCCGGTCGCGGTCGGAGGAGCCCAATTTGGACTTCAGGGCGGCGTTCTGGCGTTCCAGTTCGGCGATTCGGCTGTGCCGGCCGTCCGAGTCGCGTACCGCGTCGACGGCGTTGCCGACCGGGTCCACGACCGAGGCGACACCGGTCTCGACCGGCCCGAAGGCAGAGGCCGCGACCTGCCGGGCACCCTGCAGCGGGGACTGCTCGCCGCCGCGGATGTCCACCGTGATCAGTGCGAACGCGATCGCGACCAGCAGCACCAGCAGGAGCCGGCTCTCTCGTGTGTCCCTCACGTGCGGCGGCCGTGTCCTTCCTCGTAGGACCGGCCGGCTGCGGGCCCGCGCCGGTCTCGCTGGGGATCTGGGTTGTGCCTGTATTGCAGTTGTGCGCGGGACCGCCGCGAGAGGGCGGTACCGAAGGTGCCTGTACTACCGGTACTGCGGAAAAGCGGGAGGCGGGAGCGGAGGGGTGGGGGGTGCTACGGAAGTGCGGTGAGTGTGTGCTGTCTGTATATCAGCGATCCGCCGTACGGGACCGGCAGGTGGCCGTACGGCGGATCGCCGATCGTGGTCATCTGCGCGGCTGCGAGTCGAGCACCTGCTGCAGTGCCTCGAACTCCTCCACGCACTTGCCCGAACCGAGCGCCACGGAGTCCAGCGGGTCCTCGGCGATGTGGATCGGCATGCCGGTCTCCCGGCGGAGCCGCTCGTCCAGGCCGCGGAGCAGGGCCCCGCCGCCGGTGAGCACGATCCCGCGGTCCATGACATCGCCGGACAGCTCCGGCGGGCACTTGTCGAGGGTCGTCTTCACGGCATCGACGATGGAGTTGACCGGCTCCTCGATGGCCTTGCGGACCTCGGCCGCGGAGATCACCACGGTCTTGGGCAGGCCCGAGACCAGGTCACGGCCGCGGATCTCGGTGTGCTCGTCCTGGTCGAGGTCGTACGCCGAACCGATCGTGATCTTGATGCTCTCGGCCGTCCGCTCACCGAGGAGGAGGCTGTACTCCTTCTTGATGTGCTGGATGATCGCGTTGTCCAGCTCGTCGCCGGCCACCCGGATCGACTGCGCCGTGACGATTCCGCCGAGCGAGATCACGGCGACCTCGGTCGTGCCGCCGCCGATGTCCACCACCATGTTGCCGGTGGCCTCGTGGACCGGCAGCCCGGAACCGATGGCCGCGGCCATGGGCTCCTCGATGATGTGCACCTGTCGGGCGCCGGCCTGGGTGGACGCCTCGATGACGGCACGGCGCTCGACACCTGTGATGCCGGACGGCACACAGACGACGACCCGCGGCCGGGCGAGGTACCGGCGCTTGTGGATCTTGAGGATGAAGTAGCGGAGCATCCGCTCGGTGATCTCGAAGTCGGCGATCACGCCGTCCTTGAGCGGGCGGACGGCCACGATGTTGCCAGGGGTGCGGCCGATCATCTTCTTGGCCTCGGCGCCCACGGCGAGGATCCCGCCGGTGTTGGTGTTGATGGCCACGACCGACGGTTCGTTGAGAACGATCCCTCGACCCCTGACGTACACCAGCGTGTTGGCGGTGCCGAGGTCGACAGCCATGTCACGGCCGATGAACGACATGTTGTTCCCCATGAGGATACGTCTGGCCTTCCCAACTGGAGCGAATGCTTACTGGAGGTCGGCAGGAGGTGATGCGCTGACGCGCGGAAGCCTTCATGGTAGTCCGGGAAGGCCCGTCCGCTCGAACGCGGTGCGGGGTTCCTCCGCCATTGTCAGCGGAACACGTACCCGCCCCCCTTAATGGTGACGTCGTGTCGGGGTGATGCGTTCCCCCGATGGCTGTACATATGCCGAAGGGCGACCGAATTTCTTCGGTCGCCCCAGGTGGCAGCGGGTTTCCCCCTGACGCCCCGTCAGGACAGGCCGGGGAAGAAAATCTTGATCTCGCGCTCCGCCGACTCTTCGGAATCGGACGCGTGAATGAGATTTTCCCGGGTGATTGTCCCGAAGTCGCCCCGAATGGACCCGCTCGGCGCCTTGATCGGGTCGGTAGGACCAGCCAACTGGCGTACGCCCTCAATCACCCGCTCGCCTTCCACGACCAGAGAAACGACCGGACCGGAGGACATGAAGGCCACCAGCGGCTCGTAGAAATCCCGGCCGACGTGCTCGGCGTAGTGCTGCTCCAGCACCGCGCGGTCGAGGGTGCGCAGCTCCAGCGCGCCGATCGTCCAGCCCGCCTTCCGCTCGATGCGGCCCAGGATCTCGCCGACCAGGCCACGCCGGACGGCGTCCGGCTTGAGAAGGACGAGGGTGCGCTGGCTCATCGGTGGGGCTCCTTGCAGTACAGAGAGTTACGGGTGTGCCGAGGAGGCTACATGGGCCGCCCGCCCGGACCGGGGGGCGGGCCCGGGGCCGGCCGGGGGGGGCGGGCCAGGGTCGGGAGGCTGCGGAGAGACCGCGTACGGACTCGGGTGGACTCAAGGCGGGAAGGCCGCGTACGGACTCAGGTGAGAGACCGCGTACGGACTCAGGTCCGGAACCGAACCGGAACCGGAGCCGGGCCCGAAGGGAACCGACCCGGCCCTCGGGCGGTTACCGGGCTCAGGCGGGGTCCGGCTCCGCGCCGGCCGCCCGGTCCGTGGTGGCCGCTTGGGCCGTGGTGTCCGCCTGGGCCGCCCAGCGGGCCTTCGCCTCGTCGATCTTGCGGCCGAAGTGGACCGAGGCCCACCACAGGGCGGCGAAGACCGCGCCGAGGAAGTACATCGTCGGCACGACCACACCGCTGGCGATCAGCGCGATCTGCAGCACCCAGCCGAGCGCCACCCCGCCGGGCCGGGAGATCATGCCGCACAGCAGCAGCGACACCAGCATGGCGATGCCGCTGACCGTCCAGACCGTGACCGCGGACAGATCCGAGGTCTGCATCGCGACCAGCGCCGCGAAGCCGATCACGAAGAACTCGCCGATCAGGGTGCTCGCACACAAGGTGCGCATGTCAGTTCCTCCCCAGGAGCAGCCGGGCCTCGCCGACCGTGATCACGGAGCCGGTGACCAGCACACCGGCGCCGCTGTACTCGCCCTCTTCCTCGGCCAGCGTGATGGCCGCCTCCAGGGCGTCGTCGAGCCGCGGCTCGACCTGGACCCGCTCGGCGCCGAACACCTCGACCGCGATACCGGCCAGCTCGTCCGGGTCCATCGAACGGGGCGTGCTGTTCCGCGTCACCACGATCTCCGCGAAGACCGGCTCGAACGCCTCCAGCAGCCCTCGTACGTCCTTGTCCGCGCTCGCGCCGACCACGCCCACAAGACGGCTGAAACCGAACGCCTCGGTCACCGCTTCGGCGGTCACGCGGGCGCCCGCGGGGTTGTGCGCCGCGTCCAGCACCACCGTGGGGCTCCGGCGCACGACCTCCATGCGGCCCGGCGAGGACACCGCGGCGAACGCGGTACGGATGGTGTCGATGTCCAGCGTGCGGGAGTGCTGCGTACCGACCCCGAAGAACGCCTCCACCGCGGCGAGCGCGACGGCCGCGTTGTGCGCCTGGTGCGCGCCGTACAGCGGCAGGAAGATGTCGGTGTACTCGCCGCCCAGGCCGCGCAGCGTCAGCATCTGCCCGCCGACCGCGACCTCGCGGTGCAGCACGCCGAACTCCATGCCCTCGCGGGCCACCGTGGCATCCACCTCGACGGCGTGCTTGAGCATCACCGACGCCGCCTCCACCGGCTGCTGCGCGAGCACAACAGTGGCGTCCTTCTTGATGATCCCGGACTTCTCGCCCGCGATCGCCTCCGGCGTATCGCCCAGCCGGTCGGTGTGGTCCAGCGAAATGGGCGTCACGACGGCGACGTCACCATCGATCACATTCGTGGCATCCCACTTGCCCCCCATCCCGACCTCCACGACCGCGATGTCCACCGGCGCGTCCGCGAACGCGGCGTACGCCATGCCGGTCATCACCTCGAAGAAGGACAGCCGGTAGTCCTCGCGCTGGTCCACCATCTCCACGTACGGCTTGATGTCCTCGTACGTCTCGATGAACTTCTCGGCGGAGATCGGGGCGCCGTCCAGGCTGATCCGCTCGGTGATCGACTGCACGTGCGGGCTGGTGTAGCGCCCGGTACGCAGGTCGAAGGCGGCCAGCAGCGCCTCGACCATGCGGGCCGTGCTGGTCTTGCCGTTCGTCCCGGTGATGTGAATGGAACGGTACGAACGCTGCGGCTCCCCGAGGATGTCCATCAGGGCCGCGATGCGCTGCACCGAAGGGTCGAGCTTGGTCTCGCCCCACCGGGTCGCCAGCTCGGTCTCCACGGCGCGCAGCGCGCGGTCCACCTCGGGGTCCTCGGGGCGCGCGGGGATGTCGCTCGTCGGCGGTCCGGCCTGGGCCCGCAACGTGCGGCTGCCGGCCTCGATCACCGCGAGGTCGGGGTCCCGGTCGGTCTCGGCTCCGACCATCTCCTCGAAGGCGTCGGAGACCTCGTCCGGGTCCGGGATCGGGTCGGGGTCGTCGTTCTGGGGGCGCTCGCTCACGCCACCAGTCTAGGAGAGAGGCCGTATTTACCTCACAGGGCGTACAATCACAATGCGTAGTTGACTCGGGGCACGATCTGACCCTCGGTAATCGTTGCCGTAAAAAGAGGACCCACGCGGCCCACACCCCACGCACCCCGCACCCCGACCACATCGCAATCGCACGCCGACCGCCCCGCGCCCCGACCGCAGAGCACCCCATCCCGCATCGCCGGCTCGGGCTTCGCCCATCGCCCCGACGCCGCCATCACCCCCATCCCCGCCCTCGTTACTGTCATCACCGCCCCCGTCACTGTGATCACCGTCCTCGTTACTGTCATCACCGCTCTCGTTACTGTGAACGCGTGACCGCTGCCGACACGGGCCAAGGGCCCGACGCCCTGGACCGCCGGATCATCGCCGCGCTGCAGATCGACGGCCGGGCCTCCTGGCGCCGCATCGCCGCCGCGCTGGGCGAGCCCGAGCGCACCGTCGCACGCCGCGGCCTGCACCTGCTGGACAGCGGACAGGTGACGGTCACCGGCCTGGTCGCACGCGGCGAGACCGCGATCGTCCGCCTCGGCTGCCCGCCGGGTACGGCCCGGGACGCGGCGCTGGCCATGGCGGGCCGGGCCGACACGATCTTCAGCTACGTACTGTCCGGGCCGCCGGACTGCGTGGCGGAGGTGCAGTGCCCGCCGGGCCGGCTCGCCGCGCTGATGCTGGACGAGGCCCCGCCGGTACCGGGCCTGCTCGCCCAGCGCGTCTCCCCCGTACTGCGGTACTTCCGTACGGTCCACGACTGGCACCCCGGGATCCTGGACGAGGCGGAGGTGGCGACGCTGGCGCGGTTCCCGGCCCGCCCCGAGGAGGCGGGGGCGCCGGCCGAGGAGCTGAGCCCCGAGGAGCGGCGCATCGTGGAGGCGCTGGCCGAGGACGGGCGGCGCACCCACGAGGAGTTGGCGGCGCTCGCGGGGGTGTCCGAGGCGACCGCGCGGCGCCGGGTGGAGGCGCTGACCCGCTCGGGCGCGGTGTCGATCAGGGCCGCCGTGGAGCCGGCCCTGCTGGGGCTGCCGGTCGAGGCGCTGTTGTGGATCCGGACCCGGCCCGACGCGGTCGAGGCCGTGGGCCGGTTGCTGACCGAGTCGCCGCTGGTGCGGTACGCGGCGGTGGTGATGGGCGAGCACCAACTGCTGGTGGACGTCACGCAGCCGTCGATGACGGCGCTGCACGCCTTCCTCACCGAGGAGCCGTGGGTACGCCACGTCGAGGCGGTCAGCTCGCACCTGGTGGTGGCGGCCATGAAGCGGAGCGCCACGCCCACGCCGCTGATGCGGTCGTTGTCCGCGTAGCCGCTGATGCGGTCGTTGTCCGCGTAGTTGCGGACGAGCGGGGCTGGCGGGGCTGGCGGGGCTGGCGAGGAACGAGTGGTTCGGGCGCGGCTCGCCTCCTCAGTTGCGGTCACGGTCGCGATCGCTGCACCCGTATGCCCCTCCACTGCACCCGTATGCCCCTCGCTCATCCCGCTGCCAGTCCGCCGGGCAGGCACTGCCAGGTCAGTCCACCGAGCAGGCCCTGCCCGTCCGTTGAACAGGCGAGCGTGGGCGTTTCGCCGGGGCGGCGGCAGTGGTGGGCAGTGGAGGGGCGACTGTAAGCGTCAGTAAGGCGGGTGCTGTGTCTGGAAAGTTCATTGCAGCATGACTCTTGACCGTTTCCGGCAGGTGACTTCAGGATGAGCCACCATCCACGCCGCTGCTCCAGGACGTCTAGGACGGTCATGACGGACGAGATCACGTATGCCCCGGCCACCGAACTCGCTGCCCGGATCCGTAAGCGCGAGCTGTCGGCCCGGGAGGTCGTGCAGGCCCATCTGGACCGGATCGAGCACGTCAACCCGCAGGTCAATGCCGTCGTCACGGTCGACCCCGACGGTGCGCTGGCCGCCGCACGCGACGCCGACGACCGGCTCGCCCGGGGCGACGAGCCGGGGCCCCTGCACGGGCTGCCCATCGCTTTCAAGGACACGCACCTGACGCGCGGTATGCGGACGACTCACGGGTCGCCGCTCTTCGCCGATCATGTGCCCGACGAGGACGAAGTTCTCGTGGAGCGCATCCAGGCGGCCGGTGCGATCCGGATCGGCAAGACCAACGTGCCGGAGTTCGCGGCCGGTTCGCACACCTTCAACCCGGTCTTCGGCGCCACCCGGAATCCGTACGACCCGACGCGCACGGCCGGCGGCAGCAGCGGCGGCGCCGCGGCCGCGCTCGCCGCCGGGCTGCACCCCCTCGCCGACGGCTCCGACATGGGCGGCTCGCTGCGCAACCCCGCTTCCTTCTGCAACGTGGTCGGGCTGCGGCCGACGCCGGGGCGGGTGCCGGCCCTGCCCAAGGGCAATCCCTGGGACACCATGGCCGTCGCGGGGCCGTTGGGACGTACCGTCGCGGACACGGCGCTGCTGCTCTCGGTGATGGCCGGGCCCGATCCGCGCTGTCCGCTCACGCTGGAGACGCCGGGCGCCGCCTTCCGCGCGCCGCTGGAGCGGGACCTGAGCGGACTGCGGGTCGCGTGGACGCCCGATCTGGGCGGCCGGGTGCCGGTCGATCCGGAGGTCACGGCGGTACTGGAGCCGCAGGTCCAGGTCTTCGAGGAGCTGGGCTGCCGGGTCACCGAGGACTGCCCGGACCTGGACGGGGCCGAGGAGGTCTTCCGTACGCTGCGGGCGCAGGAGTTCGCGCTGGGGCTCGGCGGGCTTCTCGACGCGCATCCCGGCGCGCTCAAGCCCAGCCTGGTGTGGAACATCGAGGAGGGGCGCCGGCTCACCGGTGCCGACCTGGCGCGTGCCACCGCCGCGCACGCCCGCATCCACCTCGCCGCCGTGGACTTCTTCTCGCGGTACGACGTGCTGCTCGCGCCGGTCAGCCAGGTCGTGCCGTTCGACATCGACCTGGAGTACCCGGCCTCGATCGCCGGGCAGCCGCAGCGGACCTATCTGGACTGGATGCGTTCGGCGTACTTCGTCACCGTTCTCGGCGCGCCCGCGCTGTCCGTGCCGGCCGGGTTCACGCCCGGCGGCCTGCCGGTCGGCCTGCAGGTCGTCGCCGCGCCGCGGGCCGAGTTGACCGTTCTGCAGGCCGGAGCCGCGTACGAGGCCGCGACCGGGCACGGTCTGCGCCGCCCCGTACTCCCCCGCGGCTGAGCCCTCCCAGGGCCTCGGTTTCGAAGGCACCAGGTCGCCTCCAGGTTCCCTGCGGGTCCCCTCCAGGGTTCCCTCCGGGCTCGAAGGCCCCGCTCCCCGTACGTCGGCCTCCCCCGCGCCCACCGCGCCCCCTTCCGCACCGCTGTTCTGCTGTTCTGCTCCCCTCCCCTCCCCTCCTTCGACGGGACTTCGTCATGAGCGTCATGAACGTCATGAGCCAGCGTCATCTGGCGTTCCTTGCCGTGCCCACGGCCGGGTTCTTCGCCACGCCCTTCCTGCCCTTCGTCAATACGACCCGGTTGTGGCTGGGTCTGCCCGCCGTTCTGGTGTGGAGCGTGGTGTGGACGGTGGGTACGACCGTCGCGCTCGCGTGGTACGAGGCGCGTGCTCCGCACCCCGAGGACGCCCAAGACGCCCAGGACGCCCAAGACGCCCAGGACGCCGAAGAGGGGGCCGCGGCATGAGCATCACCATGGTGGTCACCCTGGCCGGCATCCTCGCGATTGCCGCCGTCGGTCTGTCCGGGCGTCGCAACACGGGCCATGACCTCGGTGAATGGGCCGTGGGCGGGCGGCGTTTCGGGGCCGTGACGATGTGGTTCCTGCAGGCCGGCGAGTCGTTCACGACGTTCAGCTTCCTGGGGCTGGCGGGCCTCGCCTTCAGTGACGGGGTGGCGGCGACCTACGCGCTGGGCTATCTGTCGCTGTGTCTGATCGGGCAGTACCTGACCGGGCCCCGGCTGTGGCGGCTCGGCAAGGAGAACGGGTACCTCACGCAGGCCGACTTCTTCGCGGACCGGTTCCGCAGTCCGCTGCTGGGGAAGGTCGTCGCGGTGGTGGGCGCGGTCTTCCTGCTGCCGTACCTCCAGCTGCAGATCACCGGGCTGGGCCTGATCGTGCAGCTGGCCACGGGCAGCGAGACGGGGGCCACCGGCTCGATGATCCTGGCGACGGTGCTCACCGTCGGTTTCGTCCTGTGGTCCGGGATCCGCGGGATCGCCCGTACCGCGTACTTCAAGGACGTCCTGATGGTCGTCGCGCTGCTGATCCTGGTGATCGCCGTGCCGTTGGCGCTCGACGGCGGGCTCGGTGGCCTGTTCAGCGCCGTACGGGAGAGCCGTCCGGATCTGCTCACCCTGCACGGCGGTGGCACGGACGCGACGTGGTTCACCACCGCGATGCTGATCAGTTCGATCGGTGCGGGGCTGAACACCATGCCGCATCTGTGGTCCGCGATCCTCTCGGCGAGCAGTTCCCGTGCGCTGCGCCGGAACTACATCTGGCTGCCGCTGTACCAGGTCGCCATCGCCGTACCGGTGGTGATCGGCTTCGCCGGCGCGATGACGCTCGCCCCCGGTACCGACAGCAAGGCCGCGCTGCTCACCGTGGCCGGGGGTGCGCTTCCGGGGTGGCTGGTCGGTGTGGTGGCGGTGGCCGCCGCGGCGACCGCGATGGTGCCGTCCGCCGCGCTGCTGCTCGGCATCTCGACGCTGATCTCGCGCAACCTGCTGCCGGCGCGCAGCGAGCGGGCCACGATGCGGATCAATCACGGCTGTGTGGTGCTCGCTTCGGGGCTTGCGCTGGTGCTCGGGCTGAGCCGGCCGGCGCTGCTGGCCAACCTGCTGTTGCTCACGTACGGCGGGCTGGCGCAGCTGGCGCCCGCGACGGTGGCGGGGTTGGCGCGGCGGGTGCGGTTGCGGGCGGTGCCGGCGTTGCTCGGCATTCTCGCGGGTGTGGGGACGCTGGCCTGGCTGACGTTCGGGGGTGTGGACGTGGGCACGGTGGATGCGGGGCTGTTGTCGCTGGTGCCGAATCTGGTGGTGACGGTGGGTGCGCAGCTGCTGAGCGGCGGCCGTGCGGCGGCGCCGGCGGGCCGCGCGGATGCGGGCCGGGCCCCGGCGAGCGGCGTCACGTCCTGAGCGGCCCGCCGGGGGACGTAACGTCCAGGGCCCCAGACCTCAGGCCTCCGGCCCCGGCCCCCGGCCCGCGAGCCGCGTCGTCCGGAACCCGGAACCCGGAACCCGGAACCCGGAGCCCCGATCCGGTCCCGCCCGACGCCACCGCCCCGCCCAACGCCACCGTCCCGCCCGACGCCCCCGTCACCCCCGGCTCACTTCTTGAGCGCCGCCTCCATCATCGCCTTGGCGACCGGGCCGGCCAGGCCGCCGCCGGAGATTTCGTTGCGGGCGGCGTCGCTGTCCTCGACGACGGAGGCCACGGCGACCTGGTGGCCCTGGGAGTCCTCGGCGTAGGAGACGAACCAGGCGTACGGTGTGCCGCTGTTGTCGACGCCGTGCTGGGCGGTGCCGGTCTTGCCGCCGACGGTGAGTCCGTCGATCTTCGCGCCGGAGCCGGTGCCCTTCTCGACGACGGTCTGCATGGCGGACTGCAGTTGTTCGGCGTTCTCCTGGGACATCGCGGTCCGGTACGTCTTCGGGCCGTACTCCTGGACGGTGTTGCCGCCGCCGTCGGTGATCTTGTCGACCTCGTACGGGGCCTTCAGGTCGCCGTCGTTGGCGATGGCGGAGACGACCATGGCCATCTGCAGCGGGGTGGCCTGGTCGTCGAACTGGCCGATGCCGGAGAGGGCGGTCTGCGCGGAGTCCATGCCGGAGGGGTAGATGCTCTTGCCCGCGCGGACGGGTACGTCGATCTTGGCGTCGTTGAAGCCGAACTTCTCGGCCTGTTCCTTGACCTTCTTCTCGCCGAGGTCGGCGGCCAGCTTGCCGAAGACGTTGTTGCAGGAGTACTGGAGCGCGGTGCGGAGGGTGGCGTCCTTGCAGGGCGCTGCGGGGTTCTCGTTGGTGAGGTCGGTGCGGGTGTGGGGGAGCCGGTAGGGGTTGGGGCTGTCGGTGCGTTCGTCGACGGAGGAGTAGAGGCCGTTCTCCAGTGCGGCCGCGGCGACGACGAGCTTGAAGGTGGAGCCGGGCGGATAGGTCTGGCGGAGCGCGCGGTTGAGGTGCGGCTGCGCCTTGTCGCCGGTGAGGGCGGCCCATGCCTTCTGGTCGGTGCCGGACTGGCCGGCGAACTTGCCGGGGTCGTAGGAGGGGGTGGAGACCATGCCGAGGATGCGGCCGGTGGCCGGGTCGAGGGCGACGGCGGCTCCGGTCTTGTTGCCGAGTGCCCGGTAGCCGGCCTTCTGGATCTTGGTGTCGAGGGTGGTGGCCACGTCGCCGCCCTTGGCGCGTTCGCGGGAGACGAGGTTCTCCGGGGACTGGAGCCGGGTGTCGGAGCCGTCCAGTACGTCGCCGTAGAGGGCTTCGAGCTGGGTGGAGCCGTAGATCTGGGAGGAGTAGCCGGTGAGGGGCGCGTACAGCGGGCCGTCGGTGTAGGTCCGCTTGTAGGCGAGGGGGCCGTCGGTCCGTGCGGAGCCGGTGACCGGGCGGCCGTCGACGAGGATGTTGCCCAGCGGGCGGGAGTACTTCTGGATGGTGACCCGCGGATTGTGCTCGTCGTCCGCGAGGGAGTCCGCCTTGGCGCCCTGGATCCAGGTGACCCAGCCCATCAGGGCGAGGACCAAGGCGATGCAGAAGACGGAGACGCGTCGCAGGGGTTTGTTCATGGCCCCCAGCGTCACTCCGCTCGATGAGAGGCGGATGAGAAAACAGTACGCATATATCGACAATCGGCACACTGTGTGCCACTCGCCGGCTACACGAGGCACCGAGACGGCACGCCTGCCGCTCGTCGGCGATGCGCGAGGCCCCCGTCCCTGTGACAGGGGCCGGGGGCCTCGGTTGGAGCGGTGCGGTTACGCCTTCGGCAGGCGCTCCAGCTGGGCGGTGATGCGGACGATGTCCGCCTCGGCGGTCTCCAGCCGGGTGCGGATCTTGTCCACGACCTTCTCCGGGGCCTTGGCGAGGAACGCTTCGTTGCCGAGCTTGCCGGTCGCCTGTGCCTTCTCCTTCTCGGCCGCGGCGAGGTCCTTGGCCAGGCGCTTGCGCTCGGCCTCGACGTCGATCGTGCCGGAGAGGTCCAGCGCGACGGTCGCCCCGGCCACCGGCAGCGAAGCGGTGGCGGCGAAGTCCTCGCCGGCGGGCTGGAGGCGGAGCAGGGAACGCATCGCGGCCTCGTGCGCCGCGAGCTCCGTGCCGGTCAGGTCCAGCTGCGCCGGGACCCGCTGGCCGGGCTGGAGGCCCTGGTCGGAGCGGAAGCGGCGGACCTCGGTGACGACCTGCTGGACCGTCTCGATCTCCTTCTCGGCGCTCTGGTCACGGAAACCGCTGTCCGAGGGCCAGTCGGCGATGACGACGGACTCCTTGCCGGTGAGCGTGGTCCAGAGCGTTTCGGTGACGAAGGGCACGACCGGGTGGAGGAGGCGCAGGGTGACGTCCAGGACCTCGCCGAGGACACGGGCCGAGACCTTGGCGCCCTCGCCGCCCGCCATGAAGGTGGTCTTGGACAGTTCGACGTACCAGTCGAAGACCTCGTCCCACGCGAAGTGGTAGAGGGCGTCGGAGAGCTTGGCGAACTGGTAGTCCTCGTAGTACGCGTCGACCTCGGCGACCACCGAGTTCAGGCGGGAGAGGATCCAGCGGTCCGTGGCGGACATCGCGGCGGCGTCCGGCAGCGGGCCCTCGACCGTGGCGCCGTTCATCAGCGCGAAGCGGGTGGCGTTCCAGATCTTGTTGGCGAAGTTGCGGGACGCCTGGACCCAGTCCTCGCCGATCGGCACGTCGACTCCCGGGTTCGCGCCGCGCGCCAGGGTGAAGCGCAGGGCGTCGGAGCCGTACTTGTCCATCCAGTCGAGCGGGTTGACGACGTTGCCGAAGGACTTCGACATCTTCTTGCCGTTCTCGTCCCGGACCATGCCGTGGAACGCGATCGTGCGGAAGGGGACGTCGTCCATGGCGTACAGGCCGAACATCATCATCCGGGCGACCCAGAAGAACATCAGGTCGTAGCCGGTGACCAGGACGGAGTTCGGATAGAACTTCTCCAGCGACTCGGTACGCTCCGGCCAGCCGAGCGTGGAGAACGGCCACAGGCCCGAGGAGAACCAGGTGTCGAGGACGTCGGTGTCCTGGTGCCAGCCCTCGCCGGTGGGCGCCTCGTCGTCCGGGCCGACGCAGACCATCTGCCCGTCGGGGCCGTGCCAGACGGGGATGCGGTGACCCCACCACAGCTGGCGGGAGATGCACCAGTCGTTGAGGTTGTCGACCCAGTCGAAGTAGCGCTGGGTCATGTCGGCCGGGTGGATGGTGACGCGGCCGTCGCGGACCGCGTCACCGGCGGCCTTGGCGAGCGTCTCGACCTTGACCCACCACTGCATCGACAGCCGCGGCTCCAGCGTGGTCTTGCAGCGGGAGCAGTGTCCGACGGAGTGCACGTACGGGCGCTTCTCGGCGACGATCCGGCCGTCGGCGCGCAGGGCGGCGACGATCGCGGCACGGGCCTCGAAGCGGTCCAGGCCCTGGAAGGGGCCGGGGGTGGTGATGACGCCACGCTCGTCCAGGACCTGGATGGTCTCCAGGTCGTGGCGCTGCCCGATGGCGAAGTCGTTCGGGTCATGGGCGGGCGTCACCTTGACGGCGCCGGTGCCGAACTCGGGGTCGACGTGCGCGTCGGCGACGACCGGGATCGTGCGGTCGGTCAGCGGCAGCTTGATCCGCTTGCCGATGAGGTGCGCGTACCGCTCGTCCTCGGGGTGAACGGCGACAGCGGTGTCACCGAGCATGGTTTCGGCGCGGGTGGTGGCGACGACGATCGTCTCGTCGCCCTCGCCGTACTTCATGGAGACGAGCTCGCCGTCGTCGTCCTGGTAGTCGACCTCGATGTCGGAGATGGCCGTCAGGCAGCGCGGGCACCAGTTGATGATGCGCTCGGCGCGGTAGATCAGGCCGTCGTCGTACATCTTCTTGAAGACGTTCTGGACGGCCTTGGACAGCCCCTCGTCCATGGTGAAGCGGTCGCGGGACCAGGCCAGGCCCTCACCGAGGCGGCTCATCTGCCCGGCGATCTGCCCGCCGGACTCGGCCTTCCACTGCCAGACCCGCTCGACGAACGCCTCGCGGCCCAGGTCGTGGCGGGACTTGCCCTCCTTGGCGAGCTCGCGCTCGACGACGTTCTGGGTGGCGATGCCGGCGTGGTCCATGCCGGGCTGCCACAGCGTCTCGTACCCCTGCATCCGCTTGCGGCGGGTGAGGGCGTCGATCAGCGTGTGCTCGAAGGCGTGGCCGAGGTGGAGGGAGCCCGTGACGTTCGGCGGGGGGATCACGATCGTGTACGGAGGCTTCTCACTCTTGGCGTCGGCCTCGAAGTAACCGCGCTCTACCCAGCGCTCGTACAGCGGCCCCTCTACGTCGGCCGGCGCGTACTGGGTCGGCAGTTCGGTGGGGGTGCTGTTCGGCCCGGCAAGGGGGCTCTGGTGAGTCGTCTCGGTCACGTCGCTCAGTGTACGGGCGCGGATGTAGCAGTCTCGAATCGGTTTGGCCCCCGGGGCACCGGTGGTGTCCGGAGTCGTACAGGATGTGAGCAACGCATAAAGCTCACCGTTGTTCTGTTGTCACGAGGGGAAACCGCTCCATGAGTTACAACCAGCCGCCACCCGGCCCGTACGGGCAGCCCCCGCAACCGGGCCCGTACGGGCAGCCGCAGCAGCCGCAGGGCCCGCAGCCGGGCTACGGCTACCCGCAGCAGGGCGGCCCGGTGCCCCCGCAGCAGGGTTACGGCGGCCAGCCCCAGGCGCCGTACGGCCAGCCTCCGCAGCAGCCGTACGGACAGCAGCAGCCCTACGGTCAGCCGCAGACGCCGTACGGACAGCAGCAGGCCCCTTATGGGCAGCAGCCCGGCCAGTTCCCGCAGCAGGCCCCGTACGGCCAGCAGCAGCCGCAGTACGGCCAGGTGCCGCCGCCGCAGCCCGAGAGCGGCGGTGGCGGCAACGGCAAGAAGATCGCGCTGATCATCGGCGCGGTCGTGGTCGTGGGCGCGATCGCGGGCGGTGCCGTCGCGGTCTTCGGCGGGGGCGGCGGCCTGGAGAACGACGGTCCGCACAAGCTCTCGACGCCGGGCCAGGCGGCCGGTTACACGCTGGTGCCGGGCTCGGGCCGGACCTCCGCCGGCAAGGACGGCATGTCCAAGAGCCTGCCGATGAAGGACCCGACGTCGGTGCAGGGCGTCTACTCCCCCGGCGCCAACCCGAAGAACGGCCTGGTGCTGCAGGGCTCCTACGGGACGATGACCGACCCCGGCACGGCGCTGGACGCCTTCTTCCTGTACATGCAGAAGCAGACCGTGAAGAACGGCAGTGACGCCGATCTGGTCGGCACGCCCGAGGAGTTCACCCCCGAGGGCGGCGAGGGCGCGCTGGTGAAGTGCCAGATGGCGAAGGCCAAGGACCCGAAGCCGGGCGAGGTCGCCGAACTGCCGATCTGCGCCTGGGCGGACTACAGCACCTTCGCCGTCGTCATGCCGGGCGAGAAGAACACGGCGCGTGAGCTGGACACCGCCGCCGATCTGCTCGGCAAGGTCCGCAAGGACGTCCGCGTCAAGAAGTGACCTCGCGGATCACACCCCCGGAGCGGTGACACGGAAGGGGGCTCCCGGCGTCTGCCGGGAGCCCCCTTCTCTCGCGTGCGGGTACGGGCCGACCGGCCCGTCCGGATGCGGGCTACGCGCTCTTCTCGTGGTGCTCGCCCGACTCGCCGCCGCGGTTGCGCGGGACGAGCGTGGGGTTCACGTTCGACTGGACGACGTCCTCGGTGATGACGACGCGGGCCACGTCCTTGCGGGACGGCACCTCGTACATCACCGACTGGAGGACTTCCTCCATGATGGCGCGCAGGCCACGGGCGCCCGTGCCACGCAGGATCGCCTGGTCGGCGATGGCCTCCAGCGCCGGACGGTCGAAGTCCAGCTCGACCCCGTCCAGTTCGAAGAGGCGCTGGTACTGCTTCACGAGCGCGTTCTTGGGCTCCATCAGGATCTGGAGGAGCGCCTCGCGGTCGAGGTTGTGGACCGAGGTGATCACGGGGAGCCGGCCGATGAACTCGGGGATCATCCCGAACTTCACCAGGTCCTCCGGCATGACCTCCTGGAACTGGTCCTTGGACTCGATCTCGCGCTTGGAGCGGATCGTCGCGCCGAAGCCGATGCCCTTGGCGCCGGCCCGGGACTCGATGATCTTCTCCAGGCCCGCGAAGGCGCCGCCCACGATGAACAGCACGTTCGTCGTGTCGATCTGGATGAATTCCTGGTGCGGGTGCTTGCGGCCGCCCTGCGGCGGGACCGAGGCGGTGGTGCCCTCCAGGATCTTCAGCAGCGCCTGCTGGACGCCCTCGCCGGAGACATCGCGGGTGATCGAGGGGTTCTCGCTCTTGCGGGCGACCTTGTCGATCTCGTCGATGTAGATGATGCCCGTCTCGGCCTTCTTGACGTCGTAGTCGGCGGCCTGGATGAGCTTGAGGAGGATGTTCTCCACGTCCTCGCCGACGTACCCGGCCTCCGTCAGCGCCGTCGCGTCGGCGATGGCGAACGGGACGTTGAGCATCCGGGCGAGCGTCTGCGCGAGCAGCGTCTTGCCGGAGCCGGTCGGGCCGAGCAGCAGGATGTTGGACTTGGACAGCTCGATGCCCTCGTCGTTGCCGCGCGCGCCGCCGTTCTCACCGGCCTGGACCCGTTTGTAGTGGTTGTAGACGGCTACCGAGAGTGCCTTCTTCGCGGCCTCCTGGCCTACGACGTAGCCCTCCAGGAACTCGTAGATCTCCCGGGGCTTGGGCAACTCCTCCCAGCGCACCTCGGAGGTCTCGGCGAGCTCCTCCTCGATGATTTCGTTGCAGAGGTCGATGCACTCGTCGCAGATATACACACCAGGACCCGCGATGAGCTTCTTCACCTGCTTCTGGCTCTTCCCGCAGAACGAGCACTTGAGCAGGTCGCCGCCGTCACCGATGCGTGCCACGAGGTGCTTCCCCTTCGCCTGGGATCCGCATTGCTCCTACGGACCCGGGTGCTTGCCTAATCGACGGTACCTTGCCGGGCCCCCGCTGCGGGCCCCCCTTGAACCGACTCGGCCGACTCGGTCCAAGGGGGAGCCACTCCGGCTCAAGTCGCGACCAGCGCGATCAATCGACCGGTCAAACGGAAACGGAACTCTTCCGGGTCGACACGATCTGGTCCACAAGACCGTACGCGAGGGACTCCTCGGCCGTCAGGATCTTGTCGCGCTCGATGTCGTCGCGGATCTTCTCGATCGGCGTGGTGGAGTGCTTGGCGAGCAGCTCCTCCAGCTGGGTCCGCATGCGCAGGATCTCGTTCGCGGCGATCTCCAGGTCGGAGACCTGACCGCGGCCCGTCTCGCTGTACGGCTGGTGGATCAGCACACGGGCGTTGGGCAGCGCCATCCGCTTGCCGGGGGTGCCGGCGGCGAGCAGCACGGCCGCGGCGGAGGCCGCCTGGCCCATGCACACCGTCTGGATGTCCGGCTTCACGAACTGCATCGTGTCGTAGATCGCGGTGAGCGCCGTGAAGGAGCCGCCGGGCGAGTTGATGTAGATGGAGATGTCGCGGTCGGGGTCCATCGACTCCAGGCACAGCAGCTGCGCCATGACGTCGTTGGCCGAGGCGTCGTCGATCTGCACGCCGAGGAAGATCACGCGCTCCTCGAAGAGCTTCGCGTACGGGTCGTACTCGCGCACGCCCTGCGAGGTGCGCTCCACGAAGCGCGGAACGATGTAACGCGACTCGGCCTGCGGGCCGGTGTACTGCGACTGGCCGGCGGATTCGGACATGGTCCGCTCGTACAGGCCGCTGCCGGGGAAGTTGTTCATCTGGGTGTTCACCGTCCTGGTGGCGATCAAGTGGGCTGGGTCGGCTGGGGGTGAGTCTCCGGCGCGGTCAGGCGCCGGTGCCGCCCCCGCCCGGGACGCCGGCGGCGGAGCCCATGACGTCGTCGATGAGGCCGTACTCCTTGGCCTCGTCGGCGGAGAACCAGCGGTCGCGGTCGGAGTCGCGGGTGATCTGCTCGACGGTCTGGCCGGTGTGGAAGGCGGTCAGCTCCGCCATCCGCTTCTTGGTGTGCAGCAGCCGCTCGGCGTGGATCTTGATGTCCGACGCGGAGCCCGCCAGGCCCGCGGAGGGCTGGTGGATCAGGATCTCGGCGTTCGGCAGCGCGAAGCGCTTGCCGGGGGTGCCGGCGCTCAGCAGGAACTGGCCCATGGAGGCGGCCAGGCCCATGGCGATGGTGACCACGTCGTTCTTGATGTACTGCATGGTGTCGTAGATCGCCATGCCGGCCGTGATCGAGCCACCGGGAGAGTTGATGTAGAGGAAGATGTCCTTGTCCGGCTCCGCGGCCAGGAGGAGCAGCTGCGCGGTGATCTTGTTGGCGATGTCGTCGTCGACCGGCTGGCCGAGGAAGATGATCCGCTCGCCGAGCAGCCGGTTGTAGACCTGGTCGCCGAGGCCACCGAAGGTCGGCTCAGCGGCGGCGGAAGGCATCGGGATCGTCACGTGTCCACCTGCTCGTTGTCGGACGGCTTCGAGGACCGTCTCAGCGTCGTCTTCTGGGGCGCGGGACCCGGCGCCTCGTCGGCGCCCCCGGCGCGGTGTCGGAAAGTCCCCTGCCCACGTATCTACGGACCCTAACGCGCTGGTCGGCGGGCGCCATCCCGCATTGAGAACTGTTCGCTCTGAGCGCAGGTGCCCGGGGCGCTCCCGGGGCCGGCGGGAAGCGCGGATACACGACGGGCCCGAACACGCGGGGTGCGTGTCCGGGCCCGTCGTCAGCGTGCTGTGCGGCCTGGTGCGGCCGCGGTCCCGGCCCTGGCGGGCCGGGCGGCGGACTCAGGCCTTGGTCTCGTCCTCGGCCTGCTCGTCCTTGGCCTCGGCGGCCTCGGCGGTGGCGTTCTCCACGGCCTCGACGGTCTCGGCGGTCTCGTCCTCGTCGTCCAGGTCGACGACCTCACCGTTGGTGTCCTTGACGGTGGCGGCCTCGACGACGACCGCGAGGGCCTTGCCGCGGGCGACCTCGCCGACGAGCATCGGCACCTGGCCGCCCTCGACGACGGCCTGCGCGAACTGGTCGGGGGACATGCCGGAGGACTGCGCGCGGCGCATGAGGTGCTCGGTGAGCTCCTCCTGGCTGACGTTCAGCTTCTCCTTGTTGACCAGCTCGTCGAGGACGAACTGGGTACGGATGCCCTTCTCGGCCTGCTCCTTGGTCTCGGCGTCGAACTCTTCCTCGGTCTTGCCCTGGAACTCCAGGTACTTCGCGAGGTCGAGGCCCATCTGGCCGAGCTGGTGGTTCACGAGGTTGTGCTTGCGGGTCTCGATCTCGTCCGCGAGCAGCTTCTCGGGGATCGGGACCTCGACGAGCTTCAGCAGCTCCTCCAGGACCTTCTCCTGGGCCTGGGTGGCCTGGTCGTACTTCTTCGTCTGCGCCAGGCGCTTGCGGCTGTCGTCCTTGAGCTCGTCGAGGGTGTCGAACTCGCTGGCCAGCTGCGCGAAGTCGTCGTCCAGCGCGGGCAGTTCCTTGGCCTTGACCTCGGTCACCTTGACCGAGACCTCGGCCTCCTTGCCCGCGGCGGAGCCGCCCTTGAGCTCGGAGGTGAAGGTGGCCTCGCCACCGGCCTCCAGGCCCTTGACGGCGTCGTCGATGCCGTCGAGCAGCTCGCCGGAGCCGATGGTGTAGCTGACGCCCTCGGCGACGCCGTCCTCCAGGACCTCGCCGTCGACCTTGGCCTGCAGGTCGATCGTCACGACGTCGCCCTCGGCGGCGGCGCGCTCGACGGCGGAGGTGGAGGCGAAGCGCTCACGGAGCTGCTCGACCGCGTTGTCGACGTCCTCGTCCGACACCTCGACGGCGTCGACCTCGACCTCGATGCCGGAGTAGTCCGGGATCTCCAGGGTCGGGCGGATGTCCACCTCGGCGGTGAAGGCCAGCAGCTCGCCGTCCTTCAGCTCGGTGATGTCGACCTCGGGCTGGCCGAGGACGTTGAGCTCACCCTCGTTGACCGCCTCGGTGTAGAACTTCGGGAGCGCGTCGTTGACGGCCTCCTCCAGCACCGCACCGCGGCCGAACCGCTGGTCGATCACGCGGGCCGGGATCTTGCCCTGGCGGAAGCCCTTCACCGTGACCTGCTGGTTGATCTTCTTGTACGCCGCGTCGAGGCTGGGCTTGAGCTCCTCGAAGGGCACCTCGACAGTGAGCCGAACCCGGGTCGGGTTCAGGGTCTCCACGGCGCTCTTCACGGTTCGGTCTCCTTGGGGCTGACTTCTGGGGTTCTGCTGGAAGATCCCCCGGCCTTCGAGACGCTCGTGGCGTATCGGGCCCGGCGGATCGCGCCCGGGAGACCTGGAAAAGAGGCACACGGACGCGCAGCTTGCATAGTAACCGCAAGCACGACGCGCCCCACAATGCGATCTTGACAACACCCGTCCGCGCAGGCCGGGCGGTGGTTGATGCGATCATGGGGATGGCTGGAAAGCCACATGATGGTCGGGGTGGCCGGATTCGAACCGACGACCTTCCGCTCCCAAAGCGGACGCGCTACCAAGCTGCGCCACACCCCGTCGGTGCGACACGTAGGGTACATGCCCGCAGGCCATGCGGCTGCCAGATATCCGAGGGACGAGTGGGGTGTGCGGCGGACGGCCCCGACCCGCTACGATGCTCATCGTGCCGGAGCCGCTCCACGGTCCCCGGCGCATGCGGGCGTAGCTCAATGGTAGAGCCCTAGTCTTCCAAACTAGCTACGCGGGTTCGATTCCCGTCGCCCGCTCCACGACAGAAGGCCCGGTCGCGCGCAGGACGGCGCGGCCGGGCCTTCTGCGTATCCCGGGGTACGTGCCGGCTGGCTAGGGTGCGGACATGGAGATCTGGGTGAACCCCGCGTGTTCGAAGTGCCGGTCCGCTGTGCAGCTGCTGGACGAGGAGGGCGCGCGGTACACCGTGCGCCGCTATCTGGAGGACCCGCCGAGCGCGGCGGAGCTGCGGGCGGTGCTGGACCGCCTGGGGCTGGAGCCGTGGGACATCACGCGCACCCAGGAGGCCGCGGCGAAGGAGCTGGGCCTGAAGGACTGGGAGCGGACGGCGGACGCCCGGGAACGCTGGATCGAGGCGCTGGCCGCGCACCCGAAGCTGATCCAGCGGCCGATCATCACCGCGGACGACGGCAGTGCCGTGGTGGGGCGCAGCGAGGAGTCCGTACGGGACGCGCTGGCCCGCGGCCAGGAGTGAGGCGCGGGCGGCGAGGAGAGCGGCGCCGGGCCGCGGGGAGCCGGTCCGGTGCCTTGTCCGCGCTGCTCGGAAGCGGTTCGTCCGCTGCTCGGAAGCGGTTCGCGCCCGTCAGAAGCTGATGTTGTTGATGGTGTCAGCGACAGAGGCGAAGAAACGGTTCACGGACGGGGCTATGCCGGTGGCCGCGAGGAAGAAGCCGAAGAGAACGGCGACGAGCGCGGGCCCCCACTTCAGCGACTTGTTGCGGAGCAGCACGATCAGAATGATCGCCAACAGCACCACCACAGACAGGGAAAGTTCCACAACTGATCACACCCTTGGTCGGAACGCCACACCGGCCCTGGAAGCATGCAGCCGTGCATACCCCCGCCGGCACCCATCGTGCCACCAACTGTCTTCCCGGTGGAGATGAGTGACGAATCATCGGCCAAGGCTTTACGCACTTCGGGGCGGCCGCGTCTTCCGGACAGCTCCGCCCACTGGCCCGCGCCAGGTAATTGAACGAGGCGGTTCCGGCCGCCGATTCGGCCTGATCATTTCCGTCGGCCGGCACCGGGTGCGACGGGTATACCCACTTCACGCGCGGTAATTCGAATTCCGGAAAGCCGTTCCCGTGAGAAGCGCCACGCGAGCGGAACGTCACACAGCGGGACATTCCCTCCGGGTCACCCCCGAGGCATATGGACCGCTAAAGCGGGATGTTCCCCCACAGAACGGGCATGAATGGGCCCGGCCCGAGAACGGCCGGATCTTCCCGCCTGCCTGCGATCTCCGCGGGTAGCAGCAGAAATACCCAAGCGCCAAGAAGACGGTTTTACGCAATCTCCGGTCCCCCACTAAGGTGCCTCAGATGTTCCACGGCGACCAGCGAAGTCCGCTCCCCCCGGCCAAGGAAACGCCCGCCGCAGCCGCGCCTGCCGAGAAGCCACCGGGCTCCCCCGCGGCGCCGGCCGGCTCCGTGCTGACGGAGTCCGCACCGGCCGCGCCGGAGAAGCCGAAGAAGAAGGAACGCGACCCCTTCTTCGACAACGCGAAGTACCTGGCGATCGTGCTGGTGGCCATGGGCCACGTCTGGGAGCCGCTGACCGACGGCAGCCGTGCCGCCGAGGCGCTCTACATGGTCGTCTACACCTTCCACATGCCGGCGTTCATCATCGTCTCCGGCTACTTCTCGCGCAGCTTCGACATGCGCAAGGACCGGCTGCAGCGGCTGATCACCGGCGTCGCCGTGCCGTACGTGCTCTTCGAGGTGGCGTACAGCCTCTTCAAGCGCTGGGCCGACGACGACCCGGGCCACCCGATCAGCCTGCTGGACCCGTGGTTCCTGACCTGGTTCCTGGTCGCGCTGTTCGTCTGGCGGCTGACCACGCCGCTGTGGAAGATCGTGCGCTGGCCCGTCCCGCTGGCCCTGGCCATCGCGATGCTGGCCTCCATCTCGCCGGACATCGGCGACGACCTGGACCTCCAGCGGGTCCTGCAGTTCCTGCCGTTCTTCGTCATCGGGCTCTTCATGAAGCCCGAGCACTTCCAGTGGGCGCAGCGCCGGGCGGTGAAGTGGGCCTCGCTCCCGATCTTCGCCACCGCGGTGGTGACGGCGTACTGGGCGGCGCCCCGGATGACGTCGGCGTGGTTCTACCACCGCGACAGCGCGCAGGAGCTGGGCGCGCCGTGGTGGTCCGGGCTGGTCATGACGCTGGCCATGTTCGGCTGCTCGGCGGTGCTGGTGACCTGCTTCTTCGCGTGGGTGCCGAAGCGGCATACGTGGTTCACGGTGCTGGGCGCCGGCACGCTGTACGGCTACCTGCTGCACGGCTTCCTGGCGAAGGGCTCGCGCTTCTGGGGCTGGTTCGACGACTACCAGTGGCTGCACACGCCGCTGGGCGAGATCGCGGTGACGGTGATCGCGGCCGTGGTGGTCACCGCGCTGTGCACGCCACCGGTGCAGCGGGCCTTCCGCTGGGCGATGGAGCCGAAGATGAACTGGGCGTTCAAGAGGGACCCGGCCGACACGGCGCGGGCGCGCGGCACGGCGGCGTAGCCGGCACCCGGCGGGCAGGGAGCGTCCCGCCCGGGTGCGGACCGTCAGGGCGCGGGAGCGGCAGCGATGCCGCCCCGCGCCTTTCGCGTTTCCGGCGGCGCCCACGGGCCCGGCCGGGTTCCGCCGGTCAGGGGCGGGGAGCCCTCGATGGGCGAGCCGGGACTCCCCCAGAGGTCGTTTGGTAAACTAATTACATACGCTCTCTTGACCATTCCTTGACTCTTGCCCGAGCCCCACCCGAACCCTGGAGGAGCCATCGGACACGCGGAGACCCTTCTCGCCATGGGCGGTGCCTTCCTGGCCGCCGCCGTCCTCGCCCGCCTCGGCGGCCGCATCGGCCTGCCGACCATTCCCCTCTTCATCCTGGCCGGCATCCTGCTCGGCCCGAACACCCCCGGTTACGTCCTCGTCTCCGATCCGCACGATCTGGAGATGCTCTCGCTGCTCGGCCTGGTACTGCTGCTCTTCTACCTGGGCCTCGAGTTCCACATGGACGACCTCAAGACCGGCGGCCGCAAGATGGCGCTGGCCGGCGGCGCGTACCTCGCGCTGAACGTCGGCGCGGGGCTCGGCTTCGGCTTCGCGCTGGGCTGGGGCACCTCGGAGGCGCTGGTGCTGGCCGGGGTGCTCGGCATCTCGTCCTCGGCCATCGTCACCAAGGTCCTGGTGGACCTGGGCCGGCTCGGCAATCCGGAGACCCGGCCGATCCTCGGCATCATCGTGGTCGAGGACATCTTCCTCGCCCTCTACCTGGCCGCCCTGCAGCCGGTGATCTCCGGGGCCGACTCGATGGCCTCCGCGGCGGTCGACGCCGGCAAGGCCTTCGGCTTCCTGCTGCTGCTCGCCGCGGCGGCCCGCTGGGGCACCAAGCTGGTCGGCCGGCTGATCGCCACCCGCGACAACGAACTCCTCGTGATCTCCTTCCTCGGCGCGGCCGTGCTGGTGGCCGGTATCTCCGAGGTGTTCGGGGTCGCCGACGCGATCGGCGCGTTCATGGTCGGCCTGATGCTCGGCAGCACCAGCTCCGGCGAGCGCATACGCGAGCTGGTGCATCCGCTGCGGGACGCCTTCGGCGCGATCTTCTTCTTCGCCTTCGGCCTGTCCATCGACCCGGGGGACATGCCCACCGTGCTCTGGCCGGTGCTGATCGCGGTGGCGGTGACGCTGCTGATGAACGTTTTCGCCGGGCTCGTCGCCGCCCGCATCTACCGCTTCGGGGCGCGGCCCGCGGCCAACATCGCGACCTCGCTGCTGGCCCGCGGCGAGTTCGCGCTGATCCTCGCGACGATGGCCGCGACGGCCGGCCTGGACGACCGGCTGTCGCCGTTCATCGCCGGGTACGTCCTGATCCTCGCGGTACTGGGCCCGCTGGCCGCGGGGCGCGCCGGCCGGCTGGCACGCATCCTGCCGGGGCGCGCGGCACCGCGTACGGAGAAACCGGCGGAGGCCGAGCCGGTGGCGGCCGGGTAGGCCACCCGGCACAGGCACGGGCTCGTCCCGGTCCGCGCCGATCCCGGGCCGGACATCCTCCCGGGCCGGACATCCGGACCCGCGCCGATCCCCGGGCGGGGCGCGCCGGAAAAACGCCGTGCGGGCGTTCGGTCCCGGCAGACGCGGGCGTTCAGTCCCGGCAGATCAGCAGGAGCGCGCGGTCGTCGTGCACGTCCTTGGCGACCGCCTCGATCAGATGCCAGGCGGCACCGGTGAAGCCGGCGGTCACATAGCGGTCGGCCTCACCGGTGAGGCGGTCGATGCCCTCGGCGATGTCCCGGTCGGAGGCCTCGACCAGCCCGTCGGTGAAGAGCATCAGCACGTCGCCGGGGCGCAGCGTGCCCTTGATCGGGTCGAACTGGGCGCCGTCCATGATGCCCAGCAGCGGCCCCTCGGCCGCCTTCTCCTCCCAGCGGCCGCTGCCCGCGCTCAGCTGGAGGGCGGGCGGGTGCCCGGCGGAGAACAGCTCGTAGTCCCCGGACTCCAGGTCCAGTACGAGGTGGATGGCGGTCGCGAAGCCCTCGTTCCAGTCCTGGCGGAGCAGGTAGCCGTTGGCCGCGGGCAGGAAGCCGTGCGGCGGCAGCGAGCCGAGCAGGCCGCCGAACGCGCCCGACAGCAGCAGCGCCCGGGAGGCGGCGTCCATGCCCTTGCCGGAGACGTCGGTGAGGACGACCTCCAGGATGTGGCCGCCGTGGGTGCGCGAGGCGACGACGAAGTCGCCGGAGAAGGACTGGCCGCCGGCCGGCCGCAGCGACATCTCGCGGTGCCAGCCGCGCGGCAGCTGCGGCAGCGCGCTCTGGACCCGGATGCGCTCGCGCAGGTCGAAGAGCATCGTGCCGCCGCGCCGCCACGGCACGCCCACCCGGCTGCGGAACTGCGCGATCAGCAGCCCGAAGAGGCCCACCGCCGCGACCACCAGGACCGTGCCGGGCGTGATCCGGTCCGGGCCCCGCTCGTACGGGCCGAGCGCCGCGGCCTCCACGATCAGCGCCACCGCCGAGGTGCCGTA
This sequence comes from Streptomyces sp. NPDC050806, assembly GCF_055586425.1. Classification (NCBI taxonomy): domain Bacteria; kingdom Bacillati; phylum Actinomycetota; class Actinomycetes; order Kitasatosporales; family Streptomycetaceae; genus Streptomyces; species Streptomyces sp. NPDC050806. The sequence goes on from NZ_JBVJIF010000009.1 coordinate 125,776, forward strand.
CAGGGCGAGCAGGCTGGAGGGGCGCAGCAGCAGGCCGCCCGCGACGATCGGGAGGACCAGGGCGGTGGGCGCGAACCAGTCGGGGCGCCAGATGGTGCAGGCCGCGAGGAGCGGCACGGAGATCAGCAGGGCCACCAGCGCGACCCAGTCGGAGCCGTCGCCGCGGAAGTAGTCGACCATGGCCTTGCGCACGCCGATGCGAACCCGGTGCATCGCCTTGCGCACCCGGGCCGTCAGGGTCTCCGCTGCCGCGCCGCTCGCCATTTGCCCGTGACCATATCCACCCCTTTGGCGGCGCGTCGATTCGCGGCACGCCGCCCGCGGCAATTGCCAGGAAAACGTGTTCGAAATCCAGTCGCGTCCGCGAGCCGGAGCCTGCTACGCATGACGTATGACGACACAGGTACGGACATTGCGGGCAGCCGAGTGGGACGGCTGGTACGCCAAGTTGGAGCGGGCGTTCGGCGGGATTTCCGAGTCCCAGGAGGAGCGCGGGCTCTTCCGGGACCTCACCGAGGTGGACCGGTCGCTCGGCGTGTGGGACGGGATCGAAGTCGTGGGCACGGCCGGGGCGTTCAGCTTCCGGGTGACCGTGCCGGGGGGAGCGTCGGTCCCCGCGGCCGGCGTGACGATGGTCAGCGTGCAGGCGACGCACCGGCGGCGCGGACTGCTGACCGAGATGATGCGGCATCAGCTCGACGACGTACGCCGCCGGGCGGAGCCGCTCGCCGTTCTGACTGCGTCCGAACCGGTGATCTACGGCCGGTTCGGGTACGGCGTGGCCACCCGCCAGGCCACGCTGCGGGTCGAGACGGAGCGGGTCGCGCTGACGCTCCCGGACGGCACGGACGGCGTACGCCTGCGGATCGTGCCGCCCGCCGAGGCGGTGGCCGACTGCGAACGGGTGTACGCGCAGCTCGTCGCCGGCCGCCCCGGGATGCTCGCCCGGCAGCCGGGCTGGGAGCGGCTGCCGGTGCTGGACCCGCCCGGCGACCGGGAGGGCTCGGGGGAACTGCTGTGCGTGCTGGCGGAGGTCGCCGGCGAGGTGCGGGGGTACGCGCGGTACGCGGTCAAGCCGGAGTGGGGCGACAGCGGCCCGGAGGGCACGGTGCAGCTGCGCGACATCGAAGCGCTGGACCCGGTCGTCCGTGCGGCGCTCTGGCGCTACCTCCTCTCCATCGACCTGACCTCCACCCTGGTGTCCCACAACCGCCCGCTCGACGACCCGCTGCTGCACATGGCCTCCGACCTGCGCCGGTGCGGAGTGCGGGTGCGGGAGGGGCTGTTCCTGCGCCCGGTGGAGGTGGGTGCCGCGCTGGCGGGGCGCACGTACGCGGCGCCGGTGGACGTCGTCCTCGACGTCCGGGACGCCTTCTGCCCGTGGAACGAGGGGCGGTGGCGGCTGTCCGGTGACGCGAAGGGCGCGTCCTGCGAGCGGACCACGGACGCGGCCGACCTGGCGCTGTCCGTGCGGGAGCTGGGCGCGGCGTATCTGGGCGACACCTCGCTGAGCGCGCTGGCGACGGCCGGCCGCGTGACGGAGCTCCGACCGGGCGCGCTGGCCGAGGCATCGGCCGCGTTCGGCTCGGACATCACACCGTGGCTGCCACACGGGTTCTGACCTCTTGGGCTCGCGCCCGGCAGGGCGCAGCCCCAGGGGCGCGGGGCTCCCCAGCTGACGCCGGGAGGTGCCCCCAGCGCGGCCGGCCACGACGGCGCGGCGGTCGGCGACGGCGCGCACCGCCCGCGGCGGACCGGCGGCCCGGTGGGGCAGGGCGCGACCGCCCGGTCAGGCCGCCTGGCAGCCAGGGCACCAGAAGAGGTTCCGCCCGGTCAGCTCCGCCGCGCGGATCTCCGTCCCGCAGACGTGGCACGGCTGCTGCGCGCGGCGGTAGACGTACACCTCGCCGCCGTGGTCGTCCACGCGCGGCGGCCGGCCCATGGCCTCGGGCTCGTGTTCGGGGCGCACGGTGTCGATGCGGTTGTTGCGGACGCCCTCACGCATGAGGACGACCAGGTCCGACCAGATCGCGTCCCATTCCGAACGCCGCAGATCGCGGCCGAGGCGGTACGGGTCGATTCCGTGCCGGAAGAGGACCTCGGCGCGGTAGACATTGCCGACGCCGGCGATGACCTTCTGGTCCATCAGCAGCGTGGCCACGCTCGTCCGGCTGCGCGAGATCCGCCGCCAGGCCGGCTCCCCGTCGTCGTCCGCGCGCAGCGGGTCGGGGCCGAGCCGGTCGTGTATCGCCTGCTTGTCGGCGTCCGTGAGCAGCGCGCAGGCGGTGGGCCCGCGCAGGTCGGCGTAGTGCCCGTCGTTCAGCAGCCGCAGCCGCACCGTGTCGGTGGGCGGCGGCGCCGGCGCCGCACCGAAGCCGAGCTTGCCGAAGAGGCCGAGGTGGACATGGACCCAGCCGGCGCCCTCGAAGCCGAGGAAGAGGTGCTTGCCGTGCGCCTCGGCGGCCGCCAGCACCTGGCCGTCGACCAGCGCGGCGCCGTCGGCGAACTTGCCCTGCGGGCTGCTCGCGCGCACAGGCCGGCCGCCGAACCTCTCGAAGTGGTCGGCGGCCAGCCGATGGATCGTGTGCCCCTCGGGCATCTGCGATCAGTCCTGTCCTGCGGGTCAGCCCTGCTGCGGGTGGTGCGCCGGGATCGCGGGCAGCTCGCCGGTGGTCTCGTACGCCGAGAGCATCTCGATCCGGCGGGTGTGCCGCTCCTCGTCGCTGTACGGCGTGGCGAGGAAGGCCTCGATGAACCGGGTGGCCTCGTCCTGGCTGTGCATCCGGCCGCCGACGGAGATCACGTTGGCGTTGTTGTGCTCCCGGCCGAGCTTGGCGGTCTCCTCGCTCCAGGCCAGCACGGCCCGTACGCCCTTGACCTTGTTGGCGGCGATCTGCTCGCCGTTGCCCGAACCGCCGATCACGACGCCGAGGCTCTGCGGGTCGGCGGCGGTCTTCTCCGCGGCCCGGAGGCAGAACGGCGGGTAGTCGTCCTGGGCGTCATAGATGTGCGGGCCACAGTCGACGGGCTCGTGGCCATGGGCCTTCAGCCACTCGACGAGGTGGTTCTTCAGTTCGAAACCGGCATGATCGGAGCCGAGGTACACGCGCATGCGATGAGTGTGACACGGCGGGGTCGGGGTAAGTGCCGTTGGGTCTCCCTACGAGTACACCAGGGGAAACTCCCGCGTTACCGCCCGTACACGAGTTCGTCGTACAAACGCACGAAGTCGTTAACGATCCGGATTCGGGACTTCCCCTCCGAGCACTCCGGACGTTCTCATCCAGGGGCTCGACACATCCATGAACCACACAAGGACGGTGCACATGGGCGCGCACCCGCCGACCACGACCGCCGAGCGGACCACCGGTGACCCCGGTGACGGCCGGTCGCCGGAGGGCCTGCAGGCAGGACTCAAGAACCGCCATCTGTCGATGATCGCCATCGGCGGAGTGATCGGCGCCGGCCTCTTCGTCGGCTCCGGTGCCGGCATCGCGGCCGCGGGGCCCGGCATCCTCATCTCCTACGCGCTGACCGGCCTGCTGGTCGTCCTCGTGATGCGGATGCTCGGCGAGATGGCCGCCGCCTCCCCCACCTCCGGCTCCTTCTCCACCTACGCGGACCGCGCGCTGGGCCGCTGGGCCGGCTTCACCATCGGCTGGCTGTACTGGTTCTTCTGGTCCGTGGTGCTGGCCGTCGAGGCGACCGCGGCGGCCGCCATCCTCACCCACTGGGTCCCGGCCGTCCCGCAGTGGGCCTGGGCGCTGCTGGTGATGATCGTGCTGACCGGTACGAACCTGATATCCGTCGGCTCCTTCGGCGAGTTCGAGTTCTGGTTCGCCGGCATCAAGGTCGCCGCGATCGTGATCTTCATCGTGGCGGGCGCGCTGGCGGTCTTCGGACTGCCGCCGGGCGACGAGGCGGTGGGCCTGTCGAACCTCACCGGCAACGGCGGCTTCCTGCCGAACGGGCCGGGCGCGATCCTCTCCGGCATGCTGCTGGTCGTCTTCTCGTTCATGGGCAGTGAGATCGTCACCCTCGCCGCCAGCGAGTCGCCCAACCCGGTGCAGGCCGTCCGCAAGGCCACCAACAGCGTCATCTGGCGTATCGCGATCTTCTACCTCGGCTCCATCGCGGTGATCGTCTCCCTGCTGCCGTGGGACGACAAGGCGGTCGAGGCCAGCCCCTACGTCGCCGTCCTGCAGTCGCTGGACATCCCGTACGCGGGCACCGTCATGGACGTCGTCGTCCTCACGGCCGTGCTCTCCTGCCTGAACTCCGGCCTCTACACCGCGTCCCGCATGGCCTTCTCGCTCGGCGAGCGGGGCGACGCGCCGAAGTCCTTCACCCGCGTCAACAAGGGCGGCGTCCCCGCGGTCTCCATCTGGGCCTCGGTCGCCTTCGGCTTCATCGCGGTGATCTTCAGCTACACCTCGAAGGACACGATCTTCCAGTTCCTGCTGAACTCCTCGGGCGCGGTCGCGCTGTTCGTGTGGCTCGTCATCTGCTTCTCGCAGCTGCGGATGCGCCGCACCATCGAGCGGGAGACGCCGGAGCGGCTGACCGTCCGGATGTGGCTGTACCCGTACCTGACGTACGCCACGATCGCGCTGATCCTCTTCGTCGTCGGCTACATGTTCTACGACCCGGAGGGCCGCCAGCAGATGATCATGTCTGTGCTCGTCGGCCTGCTGGTCCTGGCCGTCGGCCTCTACCGGGACCGCCGCAGGTCCCGCGCCTGAGCCGCCGGACGGCACCGCGAACGGCACGGGCCCCGCACCCCCGGAAGGGGATGCGGGGCCCGCCGCGTACGGCCGGGGGTCAGCCCTTGCGGCCCGCCAGCTTCCACGCGGCCGGCAGCGCGCCCATGGCCAGTACCGCCTTCAGCGCGTCACCGACCAGGAACGGCACCAGGCCCGCGACGACCGCCTCGCTCAGCGACATGCCGGTGGACAGGGCCAGGTACGGCACGCCGATCGCGTAGATCAGGGCCTCGCCGGCCAGCATCGTGCCGGCCGTCCGCAGCAGCCCGCGGTCCCCGCCGCGCCGGGCCAGCGCGCCGACGACCGTCACGGCCAGCAGCATGCCGAGGACGTAGCCGAAGGAGGCACCACCGGGACCGGCCTTGGCCTCCGCGAACCACGGCACGCCCAGCACGCCGACCACCGCGTACAGGGCCATCGACAGGAAACTGCGGCGGGCGCCGAGCGAGGCACCGACGAGCAGCGCGGCGAAGGTCTGGCCGGTCACCGGGACCGGGGAGCCCGGGACCGGTACGGCGATCTGGGCGGCGACGCCGGTGAGCGCGGCGCCGCCGACGACCAGCGCGGCGTCGCGGACGCGGGCGCGCGGGGCGGTGACGGCGGGCAGCAGGTCGGCGAGGACGGCGCCCGGGCGGACGGAAGCGGCGGCAAGGCTCATCGGAACTCCGCTGGGTGGGAATCGAACAGGGACGCATCGAACTTAGACCAGTCAAGGCCGGGCGATCATCGTGCGGCGCCGACAAACGCGTCACACCGGGCTTTGGATGCTTCCGCACTCGGCGCATGTCCGCGCCCGGGCCGGACGACCGGCGGTTTCTCCAGGTCACGTGATGCTCATCACGGCCGCGGGGCCGATCGTGCGGGCATTTTGTGCTAGTGCGGCCCGGCCGGAGACACTGTGGGGTCCCCCCAACGTCTCCTGTGAGAGTACGAGCGCATGCACGACGCACCCCCCACCTCCGGCACCGGCCCGACCGGTGGCGCGGACAGCGGCGAACCCCTGTCCGGCGGACTGAAGCAGCGCCACCTGACCATGCTGGGCCTGGGCGGCGTGATCGGCGCGGGCCTGTTCGTGGGATCCGGCGCCGGCATCAAGGTGGCGGGTCCGGGCATCGCGCTGTCGTATCTGATCGCCGGCGCGCTGGCGATGCTGATCATGAGGATGCTCGGCGAGATGTCCTCGGCGATGCCCGCCTCGGGCGCGTTCTCGGTGCACGCGGAGCGGGCGCTGGGCCGCTGGGCGGGGTTCAGCGTGGGCTGGCTGTACTGGTTCATGCTCGTGGTCGTGCTCGCCGTCGAGGCGACCGGCGCGGCACAGATCGCCAACGGCTGGGTGCCCGCGGTCCCGCAGTGGGGCTGGGTGCTGATCTTCATGCTGTTCTTCACGGGGGCCAACCTCGCCGCGGTCCGCAACTTCGGCGAGTTCGAGTTCTGGTTCGCCACGCTCAAGGTCGGGGCGATCGTGCTCTTCCTCGTCCTGGGCCTGCTGGCGATCTTCGGGGTGCTGCCGGGGTCCGGCGCGTACGACGGGGACCCGGTGGGGCTGGCGCACCTCACCGGCGACGGCGGCTTCCTGCCCAACGGCTGGTCCGGGGTGGTCTCCGGGGTGCTGGCCGTGGTGTTCGCGTTCGGCGGCCTGGAGGTCGTGACCATCGCGGCGGCGGAGTCCGAGGACCCGGCGCGGGCGGTGGGCCGGGCGGTGCGCAGCGCGGTCTGGCGGATCCTCCTCTTCTACGTCGGCTCGATGCTGGTCATCGTCACGCTGCTGCCCTGGTCCTCGATCGAGCCGGGCAAGAGCCCCTACGTCGCGGTGCTCGACCGGCTGGGCGTGCCGGGCGCGGGCCAGATCATGAACGTGGTCGTCTTCGTGGCGCTGCTGTCGGCCCTGAACGCCAACCTCTACGGCTCCTCGCGGATGGTGTTCTCGCTGGCCGAGCGGGGCGAGGCGCCGCGGGGGCTGCTGAAGGTGTCGGGCGGCGGGGTGCCGCGCCGGGCCGTGCTGGCCTCGGTCGCCTTCGGCTTCATCTCGGTCCTGCTGAATCTGAAGTGGCCGGATTCGGTCTTCCTGTATCTGCTCAACGCGGTGGGTGCGGTACTGCTCTTCGTCTGGGGCCTGATCGCCGTCTCGCAGCTGCGGCTGCGCCGCCGGATCGAGCGCGAGGTGCCCGAGAAGCTCACCCTCCGTATGTGGGGATTCCCCTGGCTCACCTGGGTGGCGCTGGCCGCCATGGCGGCCGTGATCGTGCTGATGCTCTTCGACGCGGGGGCCCGTCCGCAGCTGCTGTGGTCGGCCGGGGCGACCGCGCTGGTGCTGCTGGTCGCGGGCGGGCGCGAGCTCCGCGACCGGCGCCGCGGGTGAGACGCCGGTCACCCTCTGTCGCTGTCGATCACGCCTCGGGCGCGGTCGGTCACGATTCAGTCTGAATATCGAACAACCAGCGCACGAGTGTTGTCCTGAGCGGACACCCCGCCCAAACTGAGCGGGCTCCTCGGATCCGCCTCAGCTCCGCTCTCACATAATGGGACAGGTACGACCATGAATCGGACACCTTCGTCCACCGCGCCCGAGCGCGAGCCGGCCGACCGGGCCGCGGGCGCCGGACCGGACGGCGGCACCTCGCTGTCCAACGGGCTCAAGCAGCGCCACCTTTCGATGATCGCGCTGGGCGGCGTGATCGGCGCCGGCCTCTTCGTCGGCTCCGGCGCGGGCATCGCCGCGGCCGGCCCCTCCATCGTCATCGCGTACGCGATATCCGGCTGCCTGGTCATGCTCGTCATGCGCATGCTGGGCGAGATGGCCGCGGCCAACCCGGCCTCCGGCTCCTTCTCCGTGCACGCCGAGCGGTCGATCGGCCCCTGGGCCGGCTTCACCGCGGGCTGGATGTTCACCGCCCTGCTCTGCGTGGCCGTCGCCGCCGAGGCGCTGGGCGCGGCCGACATCATGGTGGGCTGGTTCCCCGGCACCGAGCCGTGGATGTGGGTCCTCCTCTTCATGGTGATCTTCTGCGCGACCAACCTCGCCGCGGTCGGCAACTTCGGTGAGTTCGAGTTCTGGTTCGCCACCCTCAAGGTCGCCGCGATCGGCATCTTCCTGATCCTCGGCCTGCTCGCCATCTTCGGCGTGCTGCCCGGCACGGACGCGCCCGGCGCCTCGCACCTCACCGGCGACGGCGGTTTCCTGCCCAAGGGCGTGGACGGCCTGATGGTCGGCCTGCTCGCCTCGGTCTTCGCGTACGGCGGCCTGGAGACGGTGACCATCGCGGCCGCCGAGTCCAAGGACCCGGTGCGCGGCGTGGCAAGCGCGGTGCGCACCGCGATGTGGCGCATCGCCCTCTTCTACGTCGGCTCGATGGCGATCATCGTGACCGTCATCCCGTGGAGCGCGCCGGAGATCACCAAGACCGGCCCGTACGTCGCGGTGCTGGACTACCTGAAGATCCCCGCGGCAGGCCAGATCATGAACGTGGTCATCCTGATCGCCCTGCTCTCCGCGATGAACGCCAACATCTACGGCTCCTCCCGGATGGCGTACTCGCTCACCGCCCGCGGCCAGGGCCCGCGCTTCCTGAGCAAGGTGAGCGGCGGCGTGCCGCGGCGCGCGGTGCTGCTCTGCTCGGTCTTCGGCTTCTTCACCGTGGTGCTCAGCATCGTGTGGCCGGACACCGTCTTCCAGTGGCTGCTGAACATGGTCGGCGCGGCCGTCCTGGTGGTCTGGGGCTTCATCTCCGTCGCGCAGCTGCGGATGCGCCGCCGGCTGGAGCGGGAGGAGCCGGAGCGGCTGGTCGTACGGATGTGGGCGTTCCCGTTCCTCACCTGGGTGGCGCTGGCCGGCATCGCGGCGGTGCTGCTGCTGATGCTGCGGGACGAGGCCCAGCGCATCCAGCTGTACTTCACGGGCGGCTTCGCGCTGGCGCTGACCGCCATCGGGCTCGTCCGGCAGAAGCTGGCCGCCCGCGACTGAGCCGCGGCGCTCTCCTGATCCTGCGAGGCGGGGCGGGACTCCTACCGGAGTCCCGCCCCGCCTCCGTCTTTCGTACCGGGTCCGCCCCCTTGCCCGGGTTCGCCACTCACCTGCTGTTAGCCTGCTCTTGCAAATTAGTTGCAACTACTGCTGTTGAGCAGCTTGGAGGCTGGGCGTACATGGCGACCTACACACTTCCTGAACTCCCCTACGACTACTCGGCGCTGGCGCCCGTCATCAGCCCCGAGATCATCGAGCTGCACCACGACAAGCACCACGCGGCCTACGTGAAGGGCGCCAACGACACCCTGGAGCAGCTCGCCGAGGCCCGCGACAAGGACCAGTGGGGCTCGATCAACGGCCTGGAGAAGAACCTGGCCTTCCACCTCTCCGGCCACATCCTGCACAGCATCTACTGGCACAACATGACCGGCGACGGCGGCGGCGAGCCCCTGGACAAGGACGGCGTGGGCGAGCTGGCCGACGCCATCGCGGAGAGCTTCGGCTCCTTCGACAAGTTCAAGGCCCAGCTGACCAAGGCGTCGGCCACCACTCAGGGCTCCGGCTGGGGCGTCCTCGCGTACGAGCCGGTCACCGGCCGCCTCATCGTCGAGCAGATCTACGACCACCAGGGCAACGTCGGCCAGGGCTCGGTCCCGATCCTGGTCTTCGACGCCTGGGAGCACGCCTTCTACCTCCAGTACAAGAACCAGAAGGTCGACTTCATCGAGGCCATGTGGCGCGTCGTCAACTGGCAGGACGTCGCCAAGCGGTACGCGTCCGCGAAGGAGCGCGCGAACAACCTGCTCCTGGCGCCCTAGGCGCCGGAGGCGCCGGTAAGCAGCCTGCCTCGTGATCGTCTTCTCACCGTTCACCCCGGCAGGCGGATAGAAGAATCGCCCCCGCGAGGACGTGACTCGCGGGGGCGGTTCTGTATGTGCAACGGCTGCGGCGCCGTCGTGGCTTGTCGCGCAGTTCCCCGCGCCCCTACAGGGGCGCCGCTCAGTCGAAGCTCGGGGCCGCTGTCCTGGTGCGCTTGATCTCGTAGAAGCCCGGGATGGACGCGACCATCAGGGTGCCGTCCCAGAGCTTGGCGGCCTCCTCGCCCTTGGGGTGCGGGGTGACGACCGGGCCGAAGAAGGCGATCTGGTCGCCGTCGGCACCGGGGACGGCGATCACCGGCGTGCCGACCTCCTGGCCGACCAGGTCGATGCCCTCCTTGTGCGAGGCGCGCAGCCGCTCGTCGTGCGCGTCGGTGTCGGCGGCGTCCGCCAGCTCGGCGGGCAGGCCCGCGTCCTCCAGCGCCGCGAGGATCGTCTCGCGGTTCCGCGGCAGGCCCTGGTTGTGGAAGCGGGTGCCGAGCGCGGTGTAGAGCCGGGCGAGTACCTCGCTGCCGTACTTCTCCTCGGCCGCGATGCAGACCCGCACCGGGGCCCACGCCTCGGTCCGCATCATCTCCTGGTAGTTCTCGGGCAGGTCGTCGAGCTTGTCCTCGTTCAGCACCGCGAGGCTCATCACGTGCCAGCGGACCTCCACCGGCCGGACCTTCTCCACCTCCAGCATCCAGCGGGAGGTCAGCCAGGCCCACGGGCACAGCGGGTCGAACCAGAAGTCTGCGGGGGTATTGCCGGTGTCGGACACGAGAGTCTCCTCTACGAGCGGGTCGGTAGCCGGTTCAACCGCGGCGTAGCGTGCCATGATTCCCAGTGTTCGATATTCGAGACACAGACGAGGGAGTCGCGTCGTGCCCGGTGAAAACCTGTCCCGAGACGAGGCCCGCGAACGGGCCCGGTTGCTGACCGTCGACGGGTACGAAGTGGCCCTGGACCTGCGGTCCGCCGTGGAGCAGGGGGACGCCTCCCGGACGTTCCGCTCCCGCACGACCCTCCGCTTCCGCTGCGCGGAACCGGGCGCCGGCACCTTCGCCGACCTCGTCGCCCCCGAGGTCGACCGGGTGACGCTGAACGGCCGTGAGCTGGACCCCGCGGCCGTCTTCGACGGCGCCCGGATCGCCCTGCCCGACCTGGCCGCGGAGAACGTCCTCGTCGTGGACGCGCGGTGCGCCTACAGCCGCACCGGCGAGGGCCTGCACCGCTTCGTCGACCCCGAGGACGGCGAGGTCTACCTCTACACGCAGTACGAGCCGGCCGACGCCCGCCGGGTCTTCGCGAACTTCGAACAGCCCGACCTCAAGGCCCCCTTCGAGTTCGAGGTGACCGCGCCCGAGGGCTGGGTCGTGCTCAGCAACGGCGCCGAGGCCGGCCCCGGCGACGGCACCGTGCACCGCTTCGCCCGTACGCAGCCCATCTCCACGTACATCACCGCCGTCGTCGCCGGCCCGTACCACTACGTCTCCGACACCTACCGGCGTACGTTCGAGGACGGGACCGAGCTGGAGGTCCCGCTCGGCGCGCTCTGCCGCAAGGGGCTGGCCCGGCACTTCGACGCCGACGACGTCTTCACCGTCACCAAGCAGGGCCTGGACTTCTTCCACGACCACTTCGACTACCCGTACCCCTTCGGCAAGTACGACCAGGCGTTCGTCCCCGAGTACAACATCGGCGCCATGGAGAACCCGGGCTGTGTCACCTTCCGCGAGGAGTTCATCTTCCGCGGCAAGGTCACGCAGGCGTCGTACGAGCGGCGGGCCAACGTCATCCTGCACGAGATGGCGCACATGTGGTTCGGCGACCTGGTCACCATGGAGTGGTGGGACGACCTGTGGCTGAAGGAGTCCTTCGCGGACTTCATGGGCGCGCTGTCGCTGGCGGAGGCCACCCGCTTCAAGGACGGCTGGATCACCTTCGCCAACGGCCGCAAGGCCTGGGCGTACCGCGCCGACCAGCTGCCCTCCACCCACCCGATCACCGCCGACATCCGGGACCTGGAGGACGCCAAGCTCAACTTCGACGGGATCACCTACGCCAAGGGCGCTTCGGTGCTCAAGCAGCTGGTGGCGTACGTGGGCCGGGACGCCTTCCTGGACGGCGCGCGGCGCTACTTCAAGCGCCACGCGTACGGCAACACCACCCTGGCCGACCTGCTGTCCGCGCTGGAGGAGACCTCGGGCCGTGACCTGGCCGCCTGGTCCCGCTCCTGGCTGCAGACGGCCGGCGTCAACGCGCTCACCCCGCAGGTCACCTACGACGCGCAGGACCGCGTCACCGAGCTGTCCGTCCTCCAGGAGGCCACGCCGGCCCGGCCCGAGCTGCGCCCGCACCGGGTCGCGGTCGGCCTGTACCGGCGCGCCGGCGCGGACGGCGCGCTGGTCCGGTACGCCCGCGCCGAGCTGGACGTCTCCGGGCAGCGCACGGCCGTGGAGGAGCTGGCGGGGGCCGAGCGCCCCGACCTGATCCTGGTGAACGACGAGGACCTGACGTACTGCAAGATCCGCTTCGACGAGCGGTCGCTGGCCACCCTGCGCGGCCACCTCGGCGAGATCACCGACCCGATGGCGCGCGCCCTGTGCTGGTCCGCGCTGTGGGGCCTGACCCGCGACGGGCTGATGCCGGCCCGCGACTACCTCGACATCGTGCTGCGGTTCGCCGGGCGGGAGTCCGACATCGGCGTGCTGCAGACCCTGCACGCGCAGGCCCGCACCGCGCTGCACCACTACGCGGCCCCCGAGTGGCGGCAGCCCGGCGCGCAGCTGCTGGCCCAGGGCGCGCTGCGCGAGCTGCGGCTCGCCGAGCCCGGCAGCGGCCACCAGCTGACCTGGGCCCGCTTCTTCGCCTCCGTCGCCTCCACCGAGTCCGACCTCCAGCTGCTGAACGGCCTGCTGGAAGGCACCGCGAAGATCGACGGCCTGGAGGTCGACCAGGAGCTGCGCTGGGCGTTCCTGGAGCCGCTGGCCGCGCACGGCGCCGTCAATGAGCGGGTGATCGACGCCGAACTGGCCCGGGACGACACCGCGTCGGGGAAGCGGCACCAGGTCCGCTGCCTGGCGGCCCGGCCGTCCGCCGACGTCAAGGCCCGTGCCTGGGCGGACGTGGTGGAGTCCGACGTGCTCTCCAACGCCCTGGTGGAAGCCACGATTTCGGGCTTCGACCAGCCCGGCCAGCGGGCCCTGCTCGCGCCGTACGCGCCGCGGTACTTCGACGCCGTGCAGAAGGTGTGGCAGGAGCGGTCGATCGAGATCGGGATGGCCGTCGTCCGGGGCCTCTTCCCGGCGCTGCAGAGCAGCGCGGAGACGCTGGACGCGGCCGACGCCTGGCTCATCGCGCACCCGGAGGCCGCCCCCGCGCTGCGCCGCCTGGTGTCGGAGTCGCGCGACGATCTCGCGCGGGCGCTGCGGGCACAGGCTTGTGACGCAAAGGTCGGCGCGAGGCCGTAACCCCGGGTAGGACCAGCACTTATCGGCCGTCGAACGCTCGTACTTTAGGACGCGGTTGTGCGTAAACGTCGACGGATCGGTAACAGCGGTTAGGCAGCGGCTCGGGCGAGGGAAAGGGCGGTGACATGAACCACAACACCCCGCTCTCTCCCCGCCCGTTGCACCACCTCTCCGATGTACGGCACCGCGTCCTGACCGCACGGCAGTTGCGCGAGCACGGCATCGCGCCGTCCGACCTCGCCGAGCGGTGCCGGCCCGGCGGCCCCTGGCAGCAGATCCTGCCGGGGGTGCACCTGCTCCACCCCGGCCCGCCCACCAGTGAGGAGCGGCTGCACGCCGTCCTGCTGTACGCGGCCCGGCGCACCCCGGCGGCGTCAGCGGGGCCGGACGGGGAGCCCGCCGTACCGCCGCAGGGCGGCGCCGACCGGCACGAGCCCGAGGCGATGATCACCGGGCTGGCGGCGCTCGCCCTGCACCGTTTCTCCTCCGCTCCCCCGCTGCTGTCCCTGGACCGCATCGAGGTGCTGGTGCCGCGCACGCGGCGGCTGCGCTCGGCGGGCTTCGCGCGGATCGTCCGGGCCCAGACGCCGCCGCCAGCGGTCGAGGTCACGGGCCTGCCGGTGGCCCCGGTCCCCAGAGCGCTGGCCGACGCGGTGGCCCGGCTGACCGGACCGCAGACCACCCGGTCGGGGTTCGGGGAGAGCGAGATGACCGCGCTGGAGGCGGTCGGCGGGCCGACTGCCATCCGCCGGCTGCTGAGCGAGGCGGTGCGCGGCGGGCACTGCGATCCGACCGCGGTGGTGCGGGAGTTGAGCCGGGCCCGGCTGCTGGGCAAGCCCCAGGTGATGGACGCGGTGGACGGCCTGCTGGCGGAGGGCAGGGCGCTCGCCGAGGGGATGCTGTACGCGCTGGTGCGGGACCACCGGCTGCCGGACCCGGTGTGGAACGTGGACCTGCGGCTGCCGGGCGGCCCGTACCTCGGCGGGGTGGACGCCTTCTGGCCGGTGCAGTCGGTGGCGCTGACGATCGACGCGCGGTCCCCGAAGTACGCCGACCGGACGCTGTGGCCGGAGCACACCCGTACCCGTGAGCGGCTGGAGCGGCTGGGCATCACGGTCGTGCAGGTGACGCCCAAGAAGCTGCGGGAGGCCCCCGAGCAGCAGGCGATGGTGGTGCGGACCGCCCTCATGGCGGCGGTCGACCGGGAGCCGAGCGCGTACGTGGCGGTGCTGCCGAAGTAGCCTCCGCGGCGGCACTCGCGGGAAGCGGGAGGGGCGGGTCCGGTGCCGGACCCGCCCCCGCGCGTTCCGCGCCTTCGGCGTCAGCGCTTGAGGAGGAGTTCGGTGTTGCGGTCGCCCGGCTGCCCGGCGAGGTCGGTGCGGGCCTCCGGGGCGTTGAGGGCGAGCTCCCGGTAGAGGGCGGCGAGGCCGGTCTGCGAGAGGTCGTGGAAGTCCGTGCGGTGCGGCGCCGCCGACTCCACGAGGGTGGTGAAGAGCGAGACCGTCCCGTCGTGGTTGTCCACCACCTCGATCACCCGCGCGAGCTGCGGGAAGTCGATGTGGGACGCGGTGGAGACCTCCCAGAAGCCGTCGTGCGCGGTGATGTCGTTCTTGTGGCTGTGGCCGTTGATCCAGGCCAGCACGTTGCGGTGGCCGGAGAGCAGCCGGATCAGCTCGTCACCGCCGTGCCGCCCCTCGTCCGGGCGGGCCGGGTCGGGACGGGTGTTGTCCATGGTCTTGCTGGTGTGGTGGCTGAAGATCAGGACGTAGGAGTCCTTGTGCTCCTTCAGCTGCCGCTCCAGCCAGCGCAGCTGGCCGGTGCCGACGGAGCCGGTGTAGTGGCCGCCGGGGTCGGTGGTGTCCAGGCTGATGCCGATCACGTCGTCGGACACCTGGAAGCTGTAGTACAGCTGGTCGTCGTGGACGTTGGCCTCGGTGAAGCCGTGGCCGTGCGGGCCCTTGCCGGTGTAGGCGGGGTCGAGGTGGGCCTGTACGTACTCGGCGCGGGTGAAGGGCGCCCGCCGCGGGTCCGGCGTCACCTGCCGGGTGTGCCGGCGGTTCGCCTTCATCAGGGTCTTGAAGTCGGCGCCCGTGGGGTCCAGGCCCTTCTTCACCGCCGTCCAGACCCGCTCGGCCTCGTCCGCCGGCAGCGTCTCCAGCTTCCGGCCACCGGTCGCGATCTCCGTCCAGTACGAGTCGCCGGGGGCGTAGCAGCCGCCGGGCAGCTGGTCGTGGTTGCCGACGGTGGTGTACCAGGGGATGTCCAGGCCGGGGCTGTGCACGGTGCGGATCGCGGCGTCCAGGAAGCCGGGCAGCCGCGGGAACCCGAGCTGCTTGTCGGCGTCGCGCAGGTCGCTGTCCGGCTGCCAGTACAGCTTCAGGTCGCTGTCCTGGACGCCTTCGTAGTGCCGCGGGTCACCGGTGTTGGGGATGATCCGGCCGCCGCTCATCGCGGCGAGGAACCAGTCCAGCTCGATCTTGGAGTTGTTGTCGGTGTTGTCGCCGGTGGTCATGGCGAACGCGAGCGGCGAGCCGGTGGCGGGGCCGCCCTTGAGCGCGTTGACCCGCTCGATCAGCGAGACCAGTCCGGCCACCGACAGCGCCTCCTGCGGCCGCCAGGCGCTCGCGGTCTGCGCGCGCAGGTACTCGTACCGCAGCGGGCTCTGCACGTCGACCAGGTGCAGGTCGGTGAACTGGACGAAGGAGGCGAGCGTGGTCCGCCGCTCGTCGCGCCCGGAGCGCGCCGACGCGAGTTCGGTACGGACGACGCGGGACCAGGCGGGGCCGTCGCCGAGGCGGCGGTAGCCGGCGGTGCCGCGCGGGGTGGCGACGGAGTCGAGGGTGGTGCCGCGGCGGAACGGCACCGGCGGCACGGCGGGCGCGGCGACCGGCTGCGGCGCGAAGGGCGGGGGTCCGGCCTGGGCCGGCACGGCGGTGGCCGTCCGGCCGGTCAGCCCGAGGGTGAGTCCGGCCCCGGCGGCGGCGCCGGCCACTCCGGTGGCGGCGAGGAAGGTACGGCGGTCGAGAGTGGCGGCGGACCGTGTGCGGGACATGCGCGAACTCCCCGAGTGCGGACGCGGTGGTGTCGGGGCGGGCCGACCGCCCCCTCACCAGGGATGTTTCGCACCGGGGGTGGACTGCGCGTGAACATGACCACAACGGCGGCCGCCCATCTCCGCACAGGGATCACGGCCGGGCCGGGGCGTGGTCCGCCCGCAACGGACCGCTCGCGGGCCGGGCGGCCGCGCGTCACGTCGTGTTCACCTCACGGGGTACCGGACCGCGCACGGGAGACGCGGGGTGTGCGCCGCCTCACCGGCACGCCGGGGCGCGCGTCACCACCAGTACGCCGGGTACTTCCGGGAGCTCAGGCGGTGCAGGCAGACGCCGACGGTGGAGAGGATCACGGTGGCCGCGGCCAGCAGGGCGAGGAAGGGCAGCGGGTCGGGCCCCTGGAAGCCGACGATGACGGAGGTCGCGACGCCGGGCGAGTGCGGCGTGCGGGCCAGGGACGTCGCCCCGAAGGCCAGCGCGCCGGCCGCGACCGCGCTCCAGACGCCGGGCCCCGCGGCTGCCACCACGAGGAAGCCGACGCCGGCCGCGAGCAGATGGCCGCCGATGACGCTCCGCGGCTGGGCGAGCGGCAGCGCCGGGGCACCGGCTATCAGGGCGGCGCTGGCCGCGAGCGGCGGGATGAGCACCGGGTGTTCGATGAGGGCGCCGGTCCCCGCCAGCAGGAGCAGCGCGAGGCCGATCGCGAAGGTCGCGGCCAGCAGGACGAGCGGCCGGGGGCGCGGCGGGGCGGCGGAGCGCAGGGCCCGCCCGGAGCGGGCGGTGCGTACGGCGTCGGGGGCGGTGGCCTCCGGGGCGTCGGCGGTCGGGGCGGGGGCGGTCACAGGAGCGGGGCCTCTCTGGGGGCTGGTACGCCCCGTTCGGTACCGGAATGTACGGTCTTCGTGCCGGCACCTCGTCGTGACCTTCGCACTGTCCTTCGCGTAGGAGATTATGGGAGGGCAGCAGCGACTCAGAAGTCACTTGTCCGCATGGCAAGATTCGTTTTCCGCTCCAGTCCGTGAAACCGATTGGACAAGGCGACGGGTGTCACACGCATGATGGGCGGACTTCTGAGCAGGGTTTCCTTTCGGAAATCGTCGCCAGTTCCCTAGAAGGAGAGCCATGAGGATCGGAATCGTCGGAGCCACCGGCCAGGTCGGCGGTGTGATGCGAGGGATTCTCGCCGAGCGGAACTTCCCCGTGGAGCAGCTGCGCCTGTTCGCCTCGGCCCGTTCCGCCGGTCGCACGCTCCCGTGGCAGGACACCGAGATCACGATCGAGGACGCGGCGACGGCCGACTACTCGGGCCTGGACATCGTCCTGTTCTCCGCCGGCGGCTCGACCTCCAAGGAACTGGCGCCGAAGGTCGCGGCGGCCGGCCCGGTCGTGATCGACAACTCCTCCGCCTGGCGGCGTGACCCCGAGGTCCCCCTCGTGGTCTCCGAGGTGAACCCGCACGCGATCGCGGACCGCCCCAAGGGCATCATCGCCAACCCGAACTGCACCACGATGGCCGCGATGCCCGTGCTGCGCCCGCTGCACGCCGAGGCGGGGCTGACCGCCCTGATCGTCTCCACCTACCAGGCGGTCTCCGGCTCCGGCCTGGCCGGCGTGGCCGAGCTGGACCAGCAGGCCCGCAAGGCGATCGAGCAGGACGCGACGAAGCTCACGCACGACGGTGCCGCGGTGGAGTTCCCGGAGCCGGACAAGTACGTCCGTCCGATCGCGTTCAACGTGCTGCCGATGGCCGGCTCGATCGTGGACGACGGCCTGAACGAGACCGACGAGGAGCAGAAGCTCCGCCACGAGAGCCGCAAGATCCTGGAGATCCCCGAGCTGAAGGTCTCCGGCACCTGCGTGCGGGTCCCGGTCTTCTCCGGCCACTCCCTCCAGGTCAACGCGCGCTTCGAGCGCCCGATCAGCCCCGAGCGGGCGACCGAGCTGCTGGGCGGGGCGCCGGGCGTGGCCCTCTCCGACGTGCCCACCCCGCTGGAGGCCGCCGGCCAGGACCCGTCCTTCGTCGGCCGTATCCGCCAGGACGAGACGGTCGACAACGGCCTGTCCCTCTTCCTCTCCAACGACAACCTCCGCAAGGGCGCGGCGCTGAACGCCGTCCAGATCGCGGAGCTGGTCGCGGCCGAGCTCAAGGGCTGACGCCGCCGGCACCACCGCGGGGCCCGTACGGACACGTGTCCGTACGGGCCCCGCGCCCTTCCGCCCCCCCGCGCTACGGCCTGCGTACCTCGAAGTGCAGGCAGCCGTACTCCACCGCCCGTACGTGCACCAGCGCGGTGTCCGGATCGGCGAAGGCCTCGTCCAGCGCGGCGTCCAGGGCCGCGTCGGCGTCCTCGGGCAGCTCCAGCAGCCGCCCGCCGGCGATGTGCCCGGCCGCCGTGTACCGCCGCAGGACGCGCAGCGCCCCGGTACGGGTGAACGGGTAGCCGGTGGTGTCCGGGTCCGGCCCGCCGCACTCCTCGGCGTGCACGAACACCGGCCCCTGCTCGTCGTACGCCCCCGGCTCGGCCCCCGTCACGGCGGCCCACCGCCGCAGCGGCGCATACGAAACAAGCGCGACCCGCTCCCCGGCCCGGACGGGCCGCAGACAGCACCGCAGCGGCGACCCCACGGAGCCCAGCAGGTCATCACCCCCGGCCGCCGTGTACGCCCGCACCGGCCGCCCGGCATCGTCAGCGGCACGAAGCTCCTTCAGCGCGGCGGCGTCAATGGGACGCGGCGTGTACTTGGTCATGCCCCCAGCCTGCGCGCGACGGCCCGCCACTTCCGGCGGCAATCGGACGTCGCACTCGCCGTCCGCCGTCAGAGCGCCAGGTGCCGCCGCAGGGCAACGTCGACCTCGGCCATGCGCTGCCGCGGAACCGTTCCGATGCGCTTGAGCAGCCGCTCCGGGGCCATGGCGCGCACTTGCTCGCATTGCGCCTTGGAGTCCTTCGCCAGTCCGCATTCGTCCGCCGGCAGCAGCGCCTGGAAGGGGTAGACCCGGGATGTGTTGGACGTCAGCGGCACCACGGTGACGACTCCCCGTCCGGTCCGCTGCACTATGGCGTTGGCGCCATCGTGGGAGACGATCACCGACGGGCGGGCCTTGTTGGCCTCGCTGCCGCGCGCAGGCTCGTAGTCGACCAGGTAGATGTCACCGCGCCTCATTGCCCAGCCCGTCCCCCGAGAATCGGTCCCAGAACGCGGCGTCGTCGCTCGCGTCCCATTCGGCGAACGCCGCCTCGTAATCGGCCTCCAGCTCGGTGGCACGCAAGAGCTCGATGGCGGCGTGTATCACGGCGGACCGCGAATCAGCGTCGGTCCGGGAGGCGTACTCGTCGACGAAGGCCACGTCTTCTTGCGGCAGGCTCACGCTGATCTTCATGACACCAATGCTACCCGGGTAGGAATATCGGTGCTACCCGTATTACCACTCGCCGTCCGAGCCCCCCGGCGTGGAAGGATGACGGAAACGTCGCATACGAAGGATCTACACCGAGGAGATGACCGCGTGCCTGGCACGAATCTGACCCGTGAAGAGGCGCAGGAGCGGGCGCGCCTGCTGACCGTGGACGCGTACGAGATCGATCTGGATCTGAGCGGCGCGCAGGAGGGGGGCGTGTTCCGGTCGGTGACCACGGTGCGCTTCGACGTGGCCGAGGACGGTGCGGATTCGTTCATCGACCTCGTGGCGCCGGCCGTGCACGAGGTGGTGCTGAACGGAGCGGCGCTGGACGCCGCCGCGGTCTTCCAGGACTCGCGGATCGCGCTGGCGGGGCTGCCGGCCGGAAGCAATGAGCTGAAGGTCGTGGCCGACTGTGCCTACACCAACACCGGTGAGGGCCTGCACCGGTTCGTCGACCCGGTCGATCAACAGGCCTATCTCTACACCCAGTTCGAGGTGCCGGACGCGCGGCGGGTGTTCGCGTCCTTCGAGCAGCCGGACCTCAAGGCCACGTTCCGGTTCACCGTGAAGGCGCCGGAGGGCTGGACCGTGGTGTCCAACTCCCCGACCCCGGAGCCGGCGGACAACGTGTGGGCGTTCGAGCCCACGCCGCGGATCTCCAGCTACATCACGGCCCTGATCGTGGGGCCGTACCACTCCGTGCACAGCAGCTACGAGAAGGACGGGGTGCGGGTCCCGCTGGGCATCTACTGCCGCCCCTCCCTCGCCGAGTTCCTGGACGCCGAGGAGATCTTCGCGGTCACCCGGCAGGGCTTCGACTGGTTCCAGGAGAAGTTCGACTACGCGTACCCGTTCGCCAAGTACGACCAGCTCTTCGTGCCGGAGTTCAACGCCGGCGCGATGGAGAACGCCGGCGCGGTGACCATCCGCGACCAGTACGTCTTCCGGTCCAAGGTGACCGACGCGGCGTACGAGGTGCGGGCCGAGACCATCCTGCACGAGCTGGCCCACATGTGGTTCGGCGACCTCGTGACCATGGAGTGGTGGAACGACCTCTGGCTGAACGAGTCGTTCGCCACGTACACCTCCATCGCCTGCCAGGCGTACGCCCCGGGCAGCAAGTGGCCGCACTCGTGGACCACGTTCGCGAACTCCATGAAGACGTGGGCGTACCGGCAGGACCAGCTGCCGTCGACGCACCCGATCATGGCGGAGATCCGCGACCTGGACGACGTCCTCGTCAACTTCGACGGCATCACGTACGCCAAGGGCGCCAGCGTGCTGAAGCAGCTCGTGGCGTACGTCGGGATGGACGAGTTCTTCCGCGGGGTGCAGCAGTACTTCAAGGCGCACGCCTACGGGAACACCCGGCTCTCGGACCTGCTCGGCGCGCTGGAGGAGACCTCCGGGCGCGACCTGAAGACCTGGTCGAAGAAGTGGCTCCAGACGGCCGGCATCAACGTCCTCCGCCCGGAGATCGAGACGGACGCGGCGGGCAACGTCACCTCGCTCGCCATCCTGCAGGAGGCGCCCGCGCTGCCCGAGGGCGCGACCGGCGAGCCCGTCCTGCGCCCGCACCGCATCGCGGTCGGCTGCTACGACCTCAAGGACGGCAGGCTGGTCCGCTCCGACCGGATCGAGCTGGACGTGGACGGCGAGCGCACCGAGGTGCCGTTCCCCGCGAACACCCCGCGCCCGGCGGTCATCCTGCTCAACGAGGACGACCTCTCCTACGCCAAGGTGCGCCTGGACGAGGAGTCCCTGAAGACCGTCACCGCACACCTCGGTGACTTCTCCGAGTCGCTGCCGCGCGCGCTGTGCTGGGCCTCGGCCTGGGACATGACCCGCGACGGCGAACTGGCCACCCGCGACTACCTGGAGCTGGTCCT
The DNA here is from genome assembly GCF_055586425.1 of Streptomyces sp. NPDC050806. Classification (NCBI taxonomy): domain Bacteria; kingdom Bacillati; phylum Actinomycetota; class Actinomycetes; order Kitasatosporales; family Streptomycetaceae; genus Streptomyces; species Streptomyces sp. NPDC050806. The sequence continues at coordinate 147,178 of NZ_JBVJIF010000009.1, forward strand.
CGCCAACATCGGCAAGGAGTCCGACATCGGCGTGGTCCAGTCCCTCCAGCGGCAGGTGAAGCTGGCGCTGGAGCTGTACGCGGCGCCGGAGTGGCGCGAGACCGGCCTCGCGAACTGGACCGACGCCTGCCTCAAGCAGCTGCGGGCCGCCGGGTCCGGCAGCGACCACCAGCTCGCGTGGGCCCGCGCGTTCGCCGCGACGGCCCGTACGGACGCGCAGCTGGACCTGCTCCAGAACCTGCTGGACGGCACGGAGGAGATCACCGGCCTCGCCGTCGACACCGAGCTGCGCTGGGCGCTGCTGCAGCGACTGGCCGCCACCGGCCGCGCGGACGAGAAGGCCATCGCGGCGGAGCTGGAGCGGGACCGGACCTCGGCGGGCGAGCGGTACGCCGCGACGGCCCGCGCGGCCCGTCCGACGGCGGAGGCCAAGGCCGAGGCGTGGGCGTCGGTCGTGGAGACGGACAAGCTGCCGAACGCCGTGCAGGAGGCCGTCATCGGCGGCTTCGTCCAGACCGACCAGCGCGAGCTGCTGGCCGCGTACACCGGGAAGTACTTCGACGCGCTGAAGAGCGTGTGGGAGGCGCGCAGCCACGAGATGGCGCAGCAGATCGCCGTGGGGCTCTACCCCGCGCTCCAGGTCGCGCCGGAGACGCTGGAGGCCACGGACGCCTGGCTGGCCGCGGCCGAGCCGAGTGCGGCCCTGCGCCGCCTGGTGACGGAGAACCGGGCGGGTGTCGAGCGGGCGCTCAGGGCCCAGGCCGCGGATGCGGCCGTGGCCGCGGGCTGAGCCGACATGCCCCGGGCGCCCGGTGGCCTACCGCGGCGCCGTCGGCGCTGAGCGCGCAGTTCCCCGCGCCCCTGAAGGGGCGCGGGGAACTGTCGTTATGCGGCTCCGCCGCGTGGGCGCGAGCAACCGGGACGGCGGGACGGTCCGCGGAGACGGATGGCGCCCCGAGCCTCGGCGTGGTGGTGCCGTCCGGCGCCGGCGCGATCGTGCGCGGCCGTCCGCCGGACGAGTCGATGATCCGCGGCCGTAGGCCGCTCCGTCAGCCGTTCAGCTCGTCGAAGCGGCGGCGCAGCTCCGCGCGGCCGTCCTCCGTGAGGCTGCCGTGCACGCGCATGCGGGCGAGGCCGCCGTCGGGGAAGACGTCGAGCCGTACGTGGGTGGCGGTCACCGCGGCCGGGAGCGCGAACCGGTGCGGGGTGTCCGGCTGGAGCTTCGTCTTCGGCAGGATCTCGAACCAGGAGGACTCGTCCTCCGGCGTGCCGTCGCAGCCGTACAGCGCCGCCCAGCCCGCGGAGTTGCCCTTGAGGTACGCCGTGTCGATCTCGATCGCGCGGATCTCGCCCTGCGCGGCGAGGCGGAAGCGGACCCAGTCGTTGGTGCCCTTGACCCGGCGGCGGCGGTTCTCCCAGCCGTCGTCCATCTTGCGGGAGAGGTCGGGCTGGATGATCTGGGTGGGCGAGGAGTAGAAGCGGTCCGAGGCGTCCTCGACCGCGCCGCCGTTCAGGACGGAGGCCAGGTCGACGGTGCCCAGCAGCTCCAGCCACTCGGGGTCGGCGACGACCTCGCCGTACACGCGGAAGCGGGCTATGCCGCCGTCGGGGTGCTGCTTGAGGCGGAGGTGGGTGAAGCGGCGCTCGGCGGTGACCTCGAAGCCGTTGGCGGCGTGGCCGCGTACCGGCGTGCGGGGGACGATCTCCTCCCACTTCACGTCGTCGGCGAGCAGCTGCTCCGGGCCGGGGCTGCCCGGTACGGAGGTGGCCTCGACGGTGACCTGCTGCGGGTAGTTGCCGCGGAAGTGGGCGGTGTCGACGACGACACCGCGGATCACGCCGGGCACGGCGAGGCGGATCAGCGCCCAGTCGTGCTCCTCGTCGGTCGGGAAGGGGTGGTCACCGTCGGCGCCGCGGCGGCGCCGGGTCTCCCAGCCGTCCATGATCTTGCCCTTGTGCCCGAAGTGCTCCGGGTCGAACACCGCGCGGTCCGGCTTCAGCAGGTTCTCGCGCTCGGCGAAGAACTCGTCGTTCGCGGCGATCACACCGGCACCGAAGCGGCGGTCGGCGAGGTCGACGAGCGAGGTGAAGGCGAAGTCCCCGCCGCGGTAGTCGGCGTAGGGGTCGCCACCGCCGTACGGGGCGGCGTCGTTGGCGTGCGGATCAGTGGAGGAGGCGGCCGGGGTGGTGGTCATCTCTGCCCTTCGTCGTCCGGGGGTGAGGTGTGCTCACCGCACGTAGTGCGTGTTCACACCATCGACCTTCGCAGAGCCGTTCGGGCAGGTCTATCGAAAGTTTCTGCAGTGGACGTGAAGCAAACTTGAAAGGTCCGCTCCCCCAGGACGCCGCCTACTGGTCCGACAGCGCCGCAGCCGCCTGGCGGAGGGCGGCCAGGGCGCGGGACATGCCGGGAGCGTCCTCCGCGCCCCGGCGGACGGCGGCGACGACGTGGCGGCGGGGCTGGTCGGCGTGGAGGACCCGGACGGCGACGCCCGCGCCGCCCCGCTCCGGACGCATCGCCATCCGCGGCACGAGCGCCACGCCCATGCCGGCCGCGACCATCGCCAGGATCGCCGCCCAGTCGGCCGCCGCGTGCGCCTGCTCCGGCACGAATCCGGCGCTCTCGCAGACCGTGGTGGTGATCTCCGACCACGGCCCGCTCCGCCCGAAGATCCATGGCTCGCCCGCGAGGTCGGCCAGCCGCAGCCCCGGCTCGGCGGCCAGCGGATGGCCGGCCGGCAGCGCCACGTCCAGCGGGTCGGCGAGCAGCTCGAAGCGGGCGAACTTGGGATCGCGGGGCGTGGGCGCGTGCGCCGCGAGGGAGAGCGCGAGGTCCACGCTGCCTTCCGACAGCAGCTCGTACGCCTCGGCGGCCTCGGCCTCCCGTACCCGGACCACCAGGCCCGGCAGATCCTCGCGCAGCCGCTCGACGGCGGGCACCACCAGCGCCGGGATCGCGGTGGAGAACGCGCCGACCTGCACCTCGCCGACCTCGCCCTGGAGGTAGCCGAGCAGCTCCGCGTCCGCCCGCTCCAGCTGCGCGAAGACCGCGTCGGCGTGCCGGAGGACGAGGTGGGCCGCGTCGGTCAGCCGGACCCGGCGGCCGTGGGCCTGGAGGAGGGTCACCCCGAGCTGCTTGGCGAGCCCGGTCAGCTGCTGCGAGACCGCCGAGGGCGTCATGTGCAGCGCCTCGGCGGTCGCGGTCACCGTGCCCAGCTCGCCGAGGGTGCGCAGGATCCGCAGCTTCTTGATGTCCCAGTCGGCCATGCGGGCAGCGTATGCGGTCACCGGGCGGCTCTTCGCCGCGCGCCCGCGGCCAGCAGCACTCCGCCGAGGATCAGACCCGTGCAGAGGATCTGCACCGGGCCGGTGCGCTCGCCGAGCAGGAGGTGGGCGAGCAGGGCCACGCAGACCGGCTGGAGGTAGTAGACGGCGCCCGCGCGGGCCGCGCCGACGAGGGAGATGGCCTTGTTCCAGGCGAAGAAGGCCACGGCGGAGGAGAGGATCCCGACGTAGAGCAGCGGTCCGACCGTGTCGGCGCCGGGCGCGAAGCCGCCCTGCACCGCGAGGCTGACGGCGTACGCGGGTGCCAGCATCAGCGTGCCGAGCACGAAGGTCACGCACAGGAAGACCGGGCCGGCGATCTCCGCCGGCTTGTGGCGCAGCAGCGCGCTGTACCCGGCGAAGCAGGCCATGGCCGCGAGCATCCACAGGCTGCCGGCGTTCAGGTCCAGCCGGAACAGGGCCGTCGGGTCGCCCTTGCCGATCAGGGTGAGCACGCCCGCGGTCGCGATCAGCATGCCGGCGGCGCGCCGCGCGCCGATCCGCTCGCCGCCGCGTCCGAACCGCCCGAGCAGCACCATCAGCGTCGGCGACGCGGCCATGAACATGCCCATGGTGCCGGCCGGCGTGGTCAGCCCCGCCTGGTGGACCAGGGTGTTGTAGAGGGCGACGCCGAGCAGCGAGGCCAGGAGCAGGAAGCGCAGGTGGCGGCGGAGGACCGCGCGCTGCCGCCAGACCTGGCGCAGCGTCAGGGGCGCCACGGCGAGCAGCGCGATCACCCAGCGCCAGAAGACGGCCTGCACGGGCGGCACGCTGTCGTGCAGCGCCCGGGTCGCGACGAAGCTGCCGGACCACGCCACGGTGGCGGTCAGCGCCAGCGCGAGGCCGGTGAGGGCGACGCCGCGGGCGGTGGCGGTGCGGGTGGTGGCGGGACCGGCTGGGCGGGGCGCGCCCCCGGTCCGTACGGCTTCTTCCTGGTCCAGGACTGTCACGGCTTCCTCTCGTCGGTGCGGAGGCATTTACCGTGACAGCCCTGGACTCCTCAGGTCCATCGAATGTTTTCGATGATTCTTTTCAGTGCAACTGAAAGATTGGCTGCAGACGCAGGGCTCAGCCCTTGCGCGCCGCCTTGCGGGCCTCCCGGGCCGCCAGCCGCTCGTCGAACTTGCGCGCCTGGTCGTCGAGGCCGCCCATGAAGAGGCCCAGCTCCTCCTGTGCCCGCAGACCGGCCGGGCCCAGGCCGCCGATCTCCATGACCTTCAGGAAGCGCAGTACGGGCTGGATGACGTCGTCGTGGTGGATGCGGAGGTTGTAGATGCCGCCGAGCGCCATCCGGGCCGCGGCCCGCTCGAAGCCGGGCATGCCGTGGCCCGGCATCCGGAAGTTCACCACCACGTCGCGCACCGCGCTCATGGTCTGGTCGGGGGCCAGCTCGAACGCCGCGGAGAGGAGGTTGCGGTAGAAGACCATGTGCAGGTTCTCGTCCGTGGCGATCCGGGCGAGCATCCGGTCGCAGACCGGGTCGCCGGAGTGCCGCCCGGTGTTCCGGTGCGAGATGCGGGTGGCCAGCTCCTGGAAGGCCACGTACGCCACGGAGTGCAGCATGCTGTGGTTGTTGTCGGACTCGAACCCCTCCGACATGTGCGCCATGCGGAAGCGCTCCAGCTGCACCGGGTCGACGGCCCGGCTGGTCAGCAGGTAGTCGCGCATGACGATGCCGTGCCGGCCCTCCTCGGCCGTCCAGCGGTGCACCCAGTTGCCCCACGCTCCGTCCCGGCCGAAGAGGGTGGCGATCTCGTGGTGGTAGCTGGGGAGGTTGTCCTCGGTCAGCAGGTTGACGACCAGCGCCGTACGACCGATGTCGGTGACCTTGGACTGCTCGGGAGCCCAGGGCTCACCGCCCATGACGCCGTCGAAGTTCCGGCCGTCGCTCCAGGGCACGTACTCGTGCGGCATCCATTCCTTGGCTATGCCGAGATGGCGGTTCAGCTCCTTCTCGACGACCTCTTCGAGCGCGTAAAGGAGCTGAGCGTCACTCCAGGCGGTCTGGCCGCGCTCTCCGTCATGGTGGGCGGGGGCGATGGTCATGCGGGGTCTCCTGGGGACGTGGAAAACCTTACGGCACCGTAGGTTACGGCATCGTAGGTTAGGACCACGTCAAGAGAATCCGCCGTTCCGATCGAGGGGCGAATTACGGACAAAAGCGGCTCATGGCATGACAAAAAGCGCCGAACGGTTCCTACGAACCGTTCGGCGCCGTGCAGTGCGTGGTGCCCGGTGAGCCAGGAGGCCGGGTGTCAGCTCTTCTTGGTCTTGCGGGACTTGTCGCCCAGCATGACCAGGCCGGCGATGACCAGGAAGAGGACGATGGGCGTCACGACGTAGAGACCGAGCGTCTCGACGACGCTCAGGCCCGGACCCGGGTCGTCACCGTCGTCGCGGGTGAGCGCGAAAGCAGGGGACGACATCAGCAGCAGCAGCGCGGTACCGGCGGTGATCGTTCCGGCGCGCAGGGCGTGGTTCTTGACCTTGTTGCTCACGTACCTCAACGTATCGGACGCCCGAGCGACCCGCGCGCTCGGGGTGCCCTAACGGCCGATGCCCGACCCCGGCGTCGCGTCGAACTCCGCCAGCAGCGCGCGCAGCCGTGGCGACTCCACGATCTCCTCCAGCGTCATCGGCCGGCCGTCCGCCGCGGCGATCGGCAGCCGCCAGTTCGGGTACTCGTCCCACGTGCCGGGGAGGTTCTGCGGCCGCCGGTCGCCCACCGCGTCCGGCAGCCAGACGCCGACCATCCTGGCCGGGGTGCGCAGCAGGAAGCGGTGCAGCGCCGCGACCGCGGCCCGCTCGTCCGCCTCCGCGTCCCCGGTCGCCGTGCCCTCCGGCAGCAGCCCCAGCCGGCCGACCCACTCCAGCCAGGTGGCGACCTCGGCCGCGTCCGCGGCGCGCGCCTCCTCCAGGGAGCCGTCCAGCAGGCCGATGCGGTGCCGCAGCGCGGCGTGCTCGCCGGTCAGCCTCCCCGCCGTACTGGGCAGGTCGTGCGTGGTGGCGGTGGCCAGGCAGCCGGCGCGCCAGCTCTCCGGCGGCAGCGGCGGCCGCCCCTCGGCGGTCCAGTCGCGCTCGAACCACAGGACGGACGTCCCCAGGACGCCGCGCTCCTCCAGGGCCTCGCGCACCCCGTTCTCGACCGTCCCCAGGTCCTCGCCGATGACCGTGGTGCCGGCGCGTGCGGCCTCCAGCGCCAGCACGGAGAGCATCGCCTCTGCGTCGTACCGGACGTACGTGCCCTCCGTGGGCGGCCGGCCCTCCGGGATCCACCACAGCCGGAAGAGGCCCATCACGTGGTCGATGCGCAGCGCGCCCGCATGCCGCAGCAGGCCGCGCAGCAGCGCGCGGAAGGGCGCGTACCCGGTCGCCGCGAGCGTGTCGGGGCGCCAGGGCGGCAGGCCCCAGTCCTGGCCCCGGCTGTTGAAGGCGTCCGGCGGCGCGCCGACGGACATGCCGGCCGCGAAGGCGTCCTGGCGGGCCCAGGTGTCGGCCCCGGTGGGGTGCACGCCGACGGCCAGGTCGTGGACGAGCCCGATGCGCATGCCCGACGCGTGCGCCGCGTGCTGGGCGGCCGCGAGCTGTTCGTCGGTGAGCCAGGCGGCCCTGCGGTGGAAGTCGATGCGGTCGGCGAGTGCCTGCCGCATCCGCTCGGTACGCGCCGAGCGGGGGTCGCGCAGGCCGTCGGGCCAGGCACGCCAGTCCGGGCCGTGTGCCTCGGCCAGGGCGTACCAGGTGGCGTGGTCCTCCAGGTCCTGGCCCTGGGCGGCGCGGAAGGCGTCGTGGGCGGCCTGCCGTTCGGCGCTCAGCGGCACCGTGCGCAGCAGCTCCAGCGCCTCGGCCTTCAGCTCCCAGACCGCGTCCCGGTCGATCAGCGCGCCGTTCTTCAGTACGGCGTCGCGGAGCGCGGCGGCCTGTCCGGCCAGTTCCCCGGCGCGCCGCCGGGCGGCGCCGGACAGCTGCGCGAACTCGGGGACGTCCGCGATCCGCAGATGCACGGGATCGGGGAAGCGGCGCGAGGAGGGGCGGTACGGGGAGGGGTCGGTGGGCGGTCCCGGTACGGCCGCGTGCAGCGGGTTGAGCTGGACGAAGTCCATGCCGAGGGTCCGTCCGGACCAGTCGGCCAGCCGGGCCAGGTCGCCGAGGTCGCCCATGCCCCAGGAGTGCCGGGAGAGCAGGGAGTAGAGCTGGACCATGAAGCCGTGCCCGCGACCGGACACGGCGGGCATCCGGTCGGGTGCGACGACGAGGTGGGAGTGCGCGGCGGAGCCGTCGGGGGCGGAGGCGCGCAGTACGTGCACGCCGGGCGGCAGCGGGGCCGCCCGCCCTCCGGGGACCAGGCCCCAGTCCAGGGTCCGCCCGTCCTCGGTGTCCACGCGCAGCGTGGTGCCGCCGGGCAGCCCGGCCAGGTCGGGCGGGCGGCCCTCACGGGTGACGAGGGTGGGCGGGAGGAGGGCACGCGCGGGGCCGTACTCGTACGCGTCCAGCGCGGCACGTACGGCCTGCGGCGTGGAGGCGTCGACGCCCAGCGCGGCCAGCACGGCGACGACCGTGTCCTCGGGTACATGGACGGTGCGGCCCGGCGCGGGCTCGTAGGACGTAGTGACGCCGTGCAGCCGGGCGAGCCGCGCTCGGCCCATCAGACCTCCATGGACTCCGTGCCGTAGCCGGCGGCGGCGGGCTCACTGGTGAGCGGCAGCTCGGCGGCGATCGGGGTCTCGCTGGTGAGGGGGGTGCTGTCGGCGAGCGGGGGCTCGCTGGTCAGGGGAGGCTCGGAGAAGGTGAACGAGCCGCATCCGTCCAAGCCGCAGTCCGGGTCGGAGACCCCTGCCAGCAGATCCGGCTCGGTCGGTTTGGAGAGGGCGTCGAGAAGAAGCTGAGCGGACGGAGCCACGAGGGCCTCCCGTTCGTCGAGAGTAGGACAACCGGGCCCTACCCAATCCATGCCGCCGCAGACGTATCCGGTCACTAAACGTGTTCCACCTCACACCCCCGCTTCGGCGAACGATTTAGCGGCGGGGCCGGTCACTCACGCAGGAGATCCCGACTAAATGGACATCATAGCGAAACTCCTGCGGCATTTCCCTCGGACCGCCATTCCCGGGGGCCCCGGGGGCCACACAGGGCAAACGGGGGCACTTCGGTTGTCGTCGTTGACACCTCGACCCCCGAGTGGTGGGCTCACAGCCCATGGCGGCCGCTCCGCCGACCGACCACGCGGAGCCGGCCCGCCGGCGAGGCTGCAGACCGACGGGGACGAGGAGAGGCCGTGCGATTCCGTGGCGCCGGCGCCAGGAAACGGAACGGCGCCGGGTCCGGCGCCAGGGTGGCAGGCACGACAGCGCTGGCCGCCGCCGTCATAGGGGGACTTCTCGGTGGTGTACCGGCCGCCCAGGCCGCACCCGAGGAGCCGCCCGTCGGCGCTCCCGACCGGGCCACCGACGCGGGCGACCCGCCCGCCGTGTGGCCCCGCCCCCAGTCGATGCGGAGCCTGGGCACGGCCGTGCCGCTGGGCACCGCCGTCACGGTCGTCGCCGCCGAGGACACCGACCCGTACGCCGTCGAGGCGCTCCTGAAGCTTTTGCGGGGCGCGGGGGTGCGCACGGTCCACGAGGCGCGCCCCGGTGCGCCGGTGGCCGGCGCCGGGCCGCTGATCCACGTCGGCGGGCGGCACGCGGCCGACGCGCTGCGGGCCCTGCACGCCCCGGCCCGCGGCACGGACCTGCCGTCCGGCGGCTACCGCCTGGCCGTGGGAGAGGTCGCGGGACGCGCCACCGTCGCCATGGAGGGCGCGGGCCCCGACGGGGTCTTCCACGCCGTGCAGACGCTGCGGCAGCTCGTCACGGACGGCCCGGACGGCGGCCGGCGGCTGGCCTCCGTCGCCGTGCGCGACTGGCCGGGCACCGCGGCCCGCGGCACCACCGAGGGCTTCTTCGGCGCGCCCTGGTCCCAGGGCGAGCGCCTCGCGCAGCTGGACTTCATGGGCCGTACGAAGCAGAACCGCTACCTGTACGCGGCCGGCGACGACCCCTACCGCCAGGCCCGCTGGCGCGACCCGTACCCCGCCGCGCAGCGCGCCCACTTCCGCGAGCTGGCCGAGCGGGCCCGCGCCAACCACGTCACACTGGGCTGGGCCGTCTCCCCCGGCCAGTCGCTGTGCATGTCCTCCGCCGAGGACGTGCGCGCGCTGAAACGCAAGGTCGACGCCATGTGGGCGCTGGGCGTGCGCGACTTCCAGCTCCAGTTCCAGGACGTCAGCTACAGCGAGTGGCACTGCGACGCCGACCGGGACGCCTTCGGCACCGGGCCGGAGGCCGCGGCCCGCGCCCAGGCGCAGGTGGCGAACGCCCTCGCCGCGCACCTGGCCGAGCGCCACCCCGGCTCGGCGCCGCTCTCGCTGATGCCCACGGAGTACTACCAGGACGGCTCGACCACGTACCGCGACGCGCTGGCGGGCGCGCTCGCGGAGCGGGTGGCGGTGGCCTGGACCGGCGTCGGCGTCGTGCCCCGCACCATCACCGGGCGTGAACTGGCCACCACCCGCGAGGCGTTCGGGCACCCCCTGATCACGATGGACAACTACCCGGTCAACGACTACGCGCAGGACCGGATCTTCCTCGGCCCGTACACCGGCCGCGAGCCCGCCGTCGCCACCGGCTCCGCGGCGCTCCTCGCCAACGCGATGGCCCAGCCCACGGCCTCCCGCATCCCGCTCTTCACCGCCGCCGACTACGCCTGGAACCCCCGCGACTACCGCCCCCGGGAGTCCTGGCGGGCGGCCATCGACGCGCTCGCCGCCGACCTGACGGACGGCACGGAAGCGCCGGCCGGGGGCCCGGCCGCGCCCGCCGGCGGCCCGGCCGCCGAGGACCGCCGGGCCCGTACCAGGGCGGCGCTGCACGCCCTCGCGGGCAACGACGCCTCGTCCGTCCTGCACCCCGGCGAGTCGGGCTACCTCCGCCCGCTCATCGACCGCTTCTGGGCGACCCGCGCCGCCTCGATCAACGGCGGCGACACGGCCGACGACGAGGAGTACATCAAGGCCGCCGCCGCGCTCCGCTCGGCGTTCCGCACCATGAGCGAGGTCCCCGACCACCTGACCGGCGGCCTCGCCGACGAGGTGCGCCCCTGGTCCGAACAGCTGGCGCGGTACGGCCGGGCCGGGGTGCAGGCCGTCGACATGCTGCGCGCCCAGGCCCGCGGCGACGGGTCCGCCGCGTGGCGGGCCCAGCGGTCCGCCGAGGGGCTGCGCAAGGACATCGGCGAGCGGGCCGCGACGGTCGGCAAGGGCGTCCTCGGCCCGTTCCTCGACCGTGCCCTGCGCGAGTCCGACGCCTGGACCGGCGCCGCCTCCGACGCCCCGGCGCCGCACGAGGCGGCCCACGCCACGTCCCTGACCGTGCCGTTCGCACGCAGCCGTACGCTCTCCGCCGTCACCGCGCTCACCGACCCGTCCCGGGACGCCGCGCGCGCCACCGTGGAGGCGCGCGTGCCGGGCGAGGGCTGGCGCCGCATCGGCCGCCTCGCCGCCTCCGGCTGGACCCAGGCGGCGGCCCACGGCCTGCGCGCCGACGCGATCCGGCTGCACTGGGACGAGGACGGCCCGGCCCCCTCGGTGAAGTCCCTCACGCCGTGGTTCGACGACACGGCGCCGGCCGGCCTTGAACTCTCCCGGAAGGACGTGGACGCCGACACCGGCGGCACGGTCTCCGTCGACGCGCTGGTCTTCTCCCGCCGCCCCTCCGACGTCCACGGACGGCTCCGCGTCAAGGCACCCAAGGGCTTCGCCGTGCACGCCCCCGACCGGCTCACCGCGCCGCGCGGCGGCACCGCGACCACCCGCGTCCGGATCTCCGTGCCGGAGGACGCCCGCTCCGGGACGTACGAGATCCCGGTCTCCTTCGGGGACGAGGAGCAGACCCTGACCGTACGTACGTTCCCGCCGGCCGGCGGGAAGGACCTGGCGCGCGGCGCGCGGGCGACCTCCTCCGGCGACGAGACGGCCGACTTCCCCGCCTCGGCGGCCACCGACGGCGACCCGAAGACCCGCTGGTCCTCACCGGCCGAGGACGGCGCCTGGCTGCAGTTCGCCCTGGACCGCCCGGTCCGCCTGGGCCGGCTCGTCCTCCACTGGCAGGACGCGCACGCCGCGCGCTACCGGATCCAGGTCTCGCCCGACGGCCGCACCTGGCGCACGGCCGCCACCGTGCGTGACGGCAAGGGCGGCCGCGAGTCCGTCCGGCTGGACGCGAAGGACGTCCGCCACGTCCGCATCCAGGGCGACAAGCGGGCGACCCGCTTCGGCTACTCGCTGTGGGGCGTGGAGGCGTATGCGGTCTCCGACCGCGGGCAACGGGACGACCCGGGCCACGGGGGCGACAGCGGTCGCCGGGACGGTGACGGGCGCCGGGACGAGCACGGCCGCGGGGACGACGGCCGCCGGAACGGCGGGGGCCACCCGCAGCGGGGATGACCGTCCGGTGGCCCGGTGCGGCCACGTCGTGGCTGGTCGCGCAGTGCCCCGCGCCCCTTCAGGGGCGCGGGGTACCGGCTCCGGGAACGCGAATGGCCCGGATCTACGCGGAAACCGCGTCGATACGGGCCATCGCATCATCCGCGCCGTACGGCTGCAGGTATGGCAGCCAGCGCGGGTCCCTATGCCCCGTGCCGATGATCCGCCACGCGAGCCCCGATGGCGGCGCGGGCTGATGCCGCAGCCGCCACCCGATCTCGGCGACGTGCCGGTCGGCCTTGACGTGGTTGCAGCGACGGCATGCGGCCACGACGTTCTCCCAGGTGTGCTGCCCACCGCGGCTGCGCGGGATCACGTGGTCGACGCTGGTTGCGACGCCACCGCAGTACGCGCACCGGCCGCCGTCACGGGCGAAGAGCGCACGGCGGGTCAGGGGAACAGGGCCACGAAAGGGCACACGTACGAACCGCTTGAGACGCACCACACTGGGAGCGGGGAGCGCACGGGTCGCACTGTGCATCAGGGCGCCGGAATCCTCGAGGCTGACGGCCTTCTCATTGAGGACGAGGATGAGCGCGCGGCGGAGCGGTACGACGCCGAGCGGCTCGTACGACGCGTTGAGGACCAGGACATGCGGCACGGGTGCCTCCTTGTACGCCGGCGGCGCGTGGCTCGCGCCGGGACGATCTCCCCACAGTGTCCCCCGGTGCCTGGTCGGAGCGCCACCATGACCAGGTAACGGGTCGGAGGTGTTTTCGACCACACTCCTTTTCTGCCCAGCAATTCGGCCCGGTCTACTCGAACAACGGCGCGGACTGCCCGCGTTGCCCCGTTAGTGTGGTTGGTCTGCCCGATGTGCGGTTACGTGCCGCCCGGGTCTGCTGTCCCGTACGGAAGGTCCTTGCTGTGTTCTGGTCCGCTTCTCCGGTAGCCGCAGCGGCGCCGGACCCGTCCTCCATATCCGAGGCTCAGGAGAAGGCCACCGACGCCGCCGGCTGGGTGCAGGAGAACTGGCAGAGCTGGCTCGACGCCGGTCTGCGCATCATCCTCATCGTGGTCATCGCGGTGGTCCTGCGGTCGCTGGTCCGCCGTGCGATCACCAAGCTGATAGGGCGCATGAACCGCAACGCCGGCGCGGCGCGCAACGGCCCGCTCGGCGGTTTCCTCGTCAACGCCGAACGCCGCCGGCAGCGCTCCGAGGCCATCGGTTCGGTGCTCCGGAGCGTCGCGTCCTTCGTGATCCTCGGCACGGCCGCGCTCACGGTCCTCTCCGTACTGCAGATCAATCTCGCGCCGCTGCTGGCCAGCGCCGGTGTGGCGGGCGTCGCGATCGGCTTCGGCGCGCGCAACCTCGTCACGGACTTCCTCTCCGGCGTCTTCATGATCCTGGAGGACCAGTACGGCGTCGGCGACTCCATCGACGCGGGCGTCGCCTCCGGTGAGGTGATCGAGGTCGGGCTGCGGGTCACGAAGCTGCGCGGCGCCGAGGGCGAGATCTGGTACGTCCGCAACGGCGAGGTCAAGCGGATCGGCAACCTCAGCCAGGGCTGGGCGACCGCCAGTGTCGACGTGCAGCTGCGCGCCACCGAGGACCTGGAGCGGGTGCGGGAGGTCATCACCGAGGCGGGCGAGGCGATGGCGAAGTCCGAGCCGTGGAACGAGCGCCTGTGGGAGCCGGTCGAGGTGCTCGGCCTGAGCGAGGTCCTGCTCGACACCATGACGATCTCCGTGTCCGCCAAGACGATGCCGGGCAAGTCCTTCGCCGTCGAGCGGGAGCTGCGCTGGCGCATCAAGCGGGCCCTGGACGAGGCCGGCATCCGCATCGTCGGCAACGCGCCGCTGCCGGCGGAGGGCGAGGAGGCGGCCGACCCATCGGCCGCCGTCGCCGCCCCGTCCGCCTTCGCGAACCCCCTCTCCCCCCAGTCGGTGGCCAGCAACCCGGTCACTCCCCCGCCGAACCTGAACAAGTAGCGGGGCACCCGCACGCACAGGAATCGGCCCGCTCCCCCTTCCGGGGAGCGGGCCGATTCCTGTCCGGACCATTGACGGAGCCGGTACAAGGACCTACCTTCCTGGAAGTTGATTGGAAAGTTTCCTAACAGATCAGCTCCCGGCCACCGGACGGTGCGTTCCGGGGCGGGGCGACGGCGGGTGAGCGGAATGGGCGGGACGGGCGGAACGCCGGGGACTCCCCGGGTGCTGCGGGCGATGAACGACCGGGCCGCGCTGGAACTGCTCGTGTCGCAGGGCCCGTTGACGCGCACCCGGATCGGCGAGCTGACCGGGCTGTCCAAGCCCACCGCCTCGCAGCTGCTGGGGCGGCTGGAGTCGGCCGGGCTCGTGCGGACGACGGGGAACGTGACCGGGCGGCCGGGCCCCAGCGCGCAGCTGTACGAGGTCAATCCGGCGGCGGCGTACGTGGCCGCGCTGTCGGTGGACCCCGGTGGTGTGACCGCCGTCGTCGCGGACATCACCGGACGGGTCGTCGGGGAGCGGCGGGCCGCCGCGGAAGACCCCGTGGACGGCGCCGCGGTGACGGCCGGGCAGGGCGCCACGAGCGCGACCGCCCGGGTGGTCACGGCCGCCGTGGACGGGGCGCTGGCCAAGGCCGGGCTGGCCCGGGACGACCTGCACGGCGTCGTCATCGGCACGCCCGGCGCGCTGGACCCGCGCACCGGCGAGCTGCGGTACGCCCCGCACCTGCCCGGCTGGCACTCGCGGGCGCTGCTCGCGGAGCTGGGGGACGCGCTGGGCGCGCCCGTCGCCGTCGAGAACGACGTGAACCTCGCGGCGCTGGCCGAGCAGTACGAGGGATCGGCGCAGGACCACGACGACTTCGTGCTGGTGTGGGTGGACGAGGGGGTCGGCGCGGCGATCGTCCTCGGGGGCACGCTGCTGCGCGGCGCCACCGGCGGCGCCGGCGAGATCGGGTACATGCCGCTGCCGGGCGCGCCGCTCGCGCGCGGTGGCCCGGACGCGGCGGCCGCGCCGGACGCGGGCGGCGGTTTCCAGAGCCTGGTGGGGCAGCCCGCCGTGCTGGAGATCGCACGCGGCCAGGGACTGGATCCGGCCGATGCGGCCCAGGCGCTCGCCGGTCCGGGCGTCGTCGACGAGGTGGCGCGCCGACTGGCGACCGGCCTCGCGGCGGTGGTCGCCGTGGTCGACCCCGAGCTGGTGGTGCTGTCGGGTGTCGTCGCGCAGGCGGGCGGCGAGCGGCTGCGGGTGCGGGTCGAGGAGGAGCTGACCGGGCTCGCGCTCCCCCGGCCGCAGCTGCGGATCAGTGACATCGAGGGCGACCCGATCCTGACGGGCGCCCTGCGGACGGCCCTCGTCCAGGCGCGGGACGTCGTCTTCGACACGGCCTGAGCGACACGGCCCGGGCGACACGGCCCCAGCGCCGTACGCGGCGGCCCCGCGTACCCCTCCCCCACCCTTGAGAAGGGTCCTGTCATGTTCTCACCAAGATATGGCGCACGTGGCGCGGCGGCGGCCGTCGCGCTGCTGCTGGCCGCCGGCTGTGCCAATCCCGGCGTCGGCAGCGACCGGGACGATCCGACGAAGCCGGTCACGCTGAAGTTCTGGCACGGCTGGTCGGCGCCGGGCGAGGTGAAGGCGATCGGTGATTCGATCCGCCGGTTCGAGGAACTGCATCCGAACATCCATGTGGTGGCGACCGGGAACGTGTCGGACGAGACCACCAACCAGGCGCTGCGGGCCGGCGGCTCGGACGCCCCGGACGTGGTGTCCTCCTTCACCACCAACAACGTGGGCCAGTACTGCGATTCGGGGATGTGGACGGATCTCGACCCGTTCATGAAGAAGACCGGGCTGGACAAGCACAAGGTGTTCCCGAAGACGCTGCTGGAGTACAGCAGTTACGACGGAAAGCAGTGCGCGCTGCCGCTGCTCGCCGACGCGTACGGGATGTACTACAACAAGGACGCCTTCGAGGAAGCGGGGATAGCGCGGCCGCCGCGCACCATGTCGGAGCTGGTGCGGGACGCGAAGAAGCTGACGAAGAAGAAGGCGGACGGCGGGTACGAACGGGTCGGGTTCATGCCCAACTTCCGGATGTACCAGAACAGTCCGGACCGGCTGTTCGCGCAGTGGGGGCCGCGGTATTTCGACAGCAAGGGGAATTCCCGGCTGGCGAAGGAGAAGACGGTACCGGAGTTCTTCCGGACGACCGGCGAACTGATGAAGGCGCAGGGCGGATACGCCCCGCTGGAGAAGTTCCGTACGACGTTCGGCGACGAGATGTCCTCGCAGAACGCCTTTCTCACGGGGAAGGTCGCGATGCACATGGACGGCGAGTGGCGCGGGCTGATGCTGGACGAGGCGAAGGCGAAGTTCCGGTGGGGCACGGCGCCGCTGCCGGTGCCGGACGACCGGCCGGAGACGTACGGGCGCGGCTATCTGACCGGGACGGTCGTGGGGATCTCGCACAGCAGCCGGCACCAGAACGCCGCGTGGGAACTGGTGAAGTTCCTGACCGCCGACACCAAGCAGGTGGTGCGGTTCGCCAACGCCATTCACAACGTGCCGTCGACGAATGCCGCGCTGAAGTCCCCGGAACTGGACGCGGACCGCTCGTTCCGTACGTTCCTCGACATCGCGCGTAATCCGTACAGCACGGCGCTGCCGCCGTCCACGAACGGCGGGCAGTACGTGGTCTCGCTCCGGGACTTCGCCTACAACGTCGAGGCCGGGAAAGTGCCCGACCTGCGGTCCGGACTGCGCACGCTCGATGCGCAGATAGACGCCGACACCCTCCAGTCCAAGAGCTGAGGACATATCCCATGGCTCTCTCCCACGCGCCCGAACTCCGGCGCAAGCACCGCCGTACCCGGCTCCGTACGCTCGGATTCCTCTCGCCGTGGCTGGTCGGGTTCTCGGTCTTCTTCGCGTATCCACTGATCGCGACCGTCTATTTCTCGTTCATGCACTACAACCAGATCAAGGAGCCCACCTTCGTCGGGCTGCGGAACTGGACGTACGTGCTGACGCAGATGCCGCTCTTCGGGCCCGCGCTGTGGAACACGCTCTGGCTCGTCGTCGTCATGGTCGCGCTGCGGGTGGTCTTCGGGCTCGGCATCGGCATGCTGGTCACGAAGATCAAGACCGGTGTCGGCCTCTTCCGTACCGCGTTCTACGTGCCGTACCTGGCCCCGCCGGTCGCCGCGACCGTCGCCTTCGTCTTCCTCCTCAGCCCCGGCAGCGGACCCGTGAACGAGATCCTGTCGGCCGTCGGCATCGACTCGCCGCCGACCTGGTTCAACGATCCGGCGTGGGCCAAGCCGTCGCTGGTGATGCTGTCCCTGTGGGGCATCGGCGACCTGATGGTCATCTTCATGGCCGCGCTGCTGGACGTGCCGAAGGAGCAGTACGAGGCGGCGGAGCTGGACGGGGCCGGCGCGTGGGCGCGGTTCCGGTACGTCACCTGGCCGTCGATCACCCCGATCGTGATGTTCGCGGTGGTGACCGGGGTCGTGCAGACGATGCAGTACTACACGCAGGCCCTGGTCGCCGGGAAGCTCGCGTCCGGCGTCTCCGTCGGCCCCGGCACGGTCATCCAGCCCGGCTACCCGGACCACGCCACGCTCACCGTGCCGCAGCTCGTCTACTCGCTCGGCTTCCAGAACTTCAACACCGGTGCCGCGTGCGTGCTCTCGCTCGTGCTCTTCGCGATCGCGATGGTCGTCACCACGTTGCTGATGCGCAAGCGCGCCGGCCTGCTCTCGGCGGAGGACTGACCGATGACCACCACGACCCTGAGAGCGGCGGCCGACGTCCGTACCGGGAGCAGCGGCGGCCCCGCCGTCCGGGCGGTCCGCCGCAAGCGGGTGCTGCACTGGATAGCGGTGCACTCCCTCGCCCTCGCCGCCGCGCTCTTCTTCGTCCTGCCCTTCGTGTTCGTCTTCCTGACCTCGGTGATGAGCGACGGGCAGGCGATGAGCGGTGAGCTGTGGCCCCGCGCGTGGCACTGGGAGAACTACGCGCAGGTGTTCCGCACGCCGGGCTTCCTGGACTGGTGGCGCAACTCGCTGATGTACGCGGTGCTGGGCACGGTTCTCACGGTGTGCTCGTCCCTCCCGGTCGCGTACGCGCTGGCCAAGTTCCGCTTCCGCGGGCGGCGCACGGCGATGCTGCTGGTGATCTCGACGATGATGCTGCCGCCGCAGGTCATCGTGGTCCCGATGTACCTGGTGTGGGCCCAGCAGTTCCATCTGTCCGGCTCGCTGTGGCCGCTGATCATCCCGATGGCCTTCGGGGACGCGTACTCCATCTTCCTGCTGCGGCAGTTCCTGCTGACGATCCCGAAGGAGTACCTGGAGTCGGCGCGGGTGGACGGCTGCGGGGAGCTGCGGACCCTGCTGCGGATCGTGGTGCCGATGGCGAAGCCCGGCATCGCGGCCGTCGCCCTCTTCCAGTTCTTCTACTGCTGGAACGACTACTTCGGGCCGCAGATCTACGCCGCGCAGAACCCGGGCGCCTGGACGCTGTCCTACGGCCTGGAGACGTTCAAGAGCGCCCACATGGTCAACTGGAACCTCACCATGGCGGCGACGCTGCTGGTCATGGCTCCGGTGATCGTCGTTTTCTTCTTCGCACAGAAGGCCTTCGTCGAAGGCGTCACTCTCACAGGGGTCAAGGGCTGAAGCACATATGACAGGTATCAAGCTTGCGGTGGTCGGCGGAGGCTCGACCTACACCCCCGAACTCATCGACGGTTTCGCGCGGTTGCGGGACGTGCTGCCGGTGGACGAGCTGGTCCTGGTGGATCCCGCGGCGGACCGGCTGGAGCTGGTGGGCGGGCTGGCCCGGCGGATCTTCGCCAGGCAGGGCCACCCGGGCCGGATCACCTGGACCGGGGACCTGGACGCCGGGGTGGACGGCGCCGACGCCGTCCTGCTCCAGCTGCGGGTCGGCGGGCAGGCGGCCCGCAACGAGGACGAGACCTGGCCGCTGGAGTGCGGCTGCGTGGGGCAGGAGACCACCGGCGCGGGCGGGCTCGCCAAGGCGCTGCGCACGGTGCCGGTGGTGCTGGACATCGCCGAGCGGGTGCGCCGCCGCAACCCCGACGCCTGGATCGTGGACTTCACCAACCCCGTCGGGATCGTGACGCGGGCGCTGCTCACCGCCGGGCACAAGGCCGTCGGGCTGTGCAACGTGGCGATCGGCTTCCAGCGGAAGTTCGCGCGGCTGCTGGACGTGGCCCCGCAGGACGTCCAGCTCGAACACGTCGGGCTGAACCACCTGACCTGGGAGCGGGCCGTGCGCGTCGGCGGCGAGGACGTGCTGCCGAGGCTGATCGCCGAGCACGGCGACGCGATCGCCGCCGACCTGCGCATGCCGCGCACGCTCGTCGAGCGCCTCGGCGTGGTCCCCTCGTACTACCTGCGCTACTACTACCAGCACGACGAGGTCGTACGGGAGCTGCGCACCAAGCCGTCGCGGGCCGCCGAGGTCGCGGCGATGGAGAAGGAACTGCTGGCCATGTACGGCGATCCGGCGCTGGACGAGAAGCCGGAGCTGCTGGGCAAGCGGGGCGGCGCCTTCTACTCCGAGGCGGCGGTCGCGCTCACCTCCTCCCTCCTGCGGGACACGGGGGACGTACAGGTGGTGAACGCGCTGAACAACGGGACGCTGCCGTTCCTGCCGGACGACGCGGTGATCGAGGTGCCGGCCACGGTGGGCGCCGGGGGCGCGGCGCCGGTGCCGGTACGCCCGCTGGAGCCGCTGTACGCCGGTCTGATCGCGAACGTCACGGCGTACGAGCACCTGGCGCTGGAGGCGGCCCTGAAGGGCGGCCGGGACCGGGTCTTCGAGGCGCTGCTCGCCCACCCCCTCGTCGGACAGATCGAGTACGCGGACCGGCTGGCCGACGAGCTGCTCGCACACAACCGGGAGCACCTGGCGTGGGCCTGAGCGGGAACGGGAACGGCCCCCCGGCCGTGCTGGCGGTCGACGCGGGGAACAGCAAGACCGACGTGGCGGTGGTCGGCGCGGACGGGAGGGTGCCGGCGTCGGTACGCGGCGGCGGGTTCCAGCCGCCCACGGTGGGCGCCCCGCAGGCCGTCGCGGGGCTCGCCGAACTCGTCGAGGAGGCGCTGCGGCGGGCGGGCACCGACCGGGTCGGGCACCTGTCCGCCTGCCTGGCCAACGCCGACCTGCCGGTGGAGGAGGAGCGGCTGACCGAGCTGCTGACGGCGCGCGGCTGGTCGGACACGGTCACCGTCGCCAACGACACCTTCGCGCTGCTGCGGGCCGGGCTGCCGGACGACGGGCCGGGCACCGGCGTCGCGGTGGTCTGCGGCGCCGGCATCAACTGCGCCGGGCTCGGCCCCGGCGGCCGTACCGCGCGCTTCCCGGCCATCGGGCGGATCTCCGGGGACTGGGGCGGCGGCGGGCACCTCGCCGAGGAGGCGCTGTGGTGGGCGGCGCGCGCCGACGACGGCCGGGGCGTGCCCAGCGCCCTCGCGGACCGGCTGCCCGCCCACTTCGGGCTGCCGTCGATGCCGCGGCTCATCGAGGCGCTGCACCTGAAGGAGGTGCCGGCCGAGCGGCGCCACGAGCTGGTGCCGGTGCTGTTCGCGGTGGCGGGCGAGGGGGACGCGGTGGCACGGGCGCTCGTCGCGCGGCAGGCCGAGGAGATCGTCGTCATGGCCACGGTCGCGCTGCGCCGCCTGGACCTGCTCGCCGAGCCGGTCCCTGTGGTGCTCGGCGGCGGGGTGCTGGCGGCCCGGCACCCGGTCCTGCACGAGGCGGTGGTCGCGCTGCTGGCCGAACGCGCCCCGAAGGCGGTACCGCGGGTCGTCGGCGCTCCCCCGGTACTGGGCGCCGCCCTGCTGGCGCTGGACACCACGGCCGCACCGGCAGCCGCGTACACCCGGCTGCGCGCGCACTACGCGACGGCCGGACCGTAGCGACTTCCGGTCGTCCGACGGCCGGACCGTAGCGGCCCGCTAGTCGTCCAACGGCAGTGCCAGGTCCCGTACATGGCCGGCGAGCAGCTTCACGGCGGCGTCCACCGCGGCCCCCTGGTCCTGCGCCCGGATCGCCTCGACGAGGAGGTGGTGGGGATCGGTGGGCGCCGCGGTCGCGGTGTCCAGGCAGGCGGCGCGGCGCAGTTCCGCGCGGAGCGCCGTGCTCAGCGAGCGGTAGATGTCGGCCAGTACGGGGTTGGCGCTCGCCTCGGCGACCAGGACGTGGAAGTCGGCGTCGGCGGCGGTGAACGCCTCGTCCTCGTGTGCCGCGAGCGCCGCCCGGCGGCGCGCCAGCGCGGCCTCGATGGCGGCGAGCTGGGCGTCCGTGCGGTGCCGCGCCGCCTGCCGCGCGGCGATCACGTCCAGGCCCTGCCGGACCTGGGTGACATGGGTCAGCTCGGCCCGCTCCAGGCGGCGCCGGAGCGCCACCGCGCTGTCGTCGTCGGAGATCACGAACGTGCCGTCGCCCTGCCGGGTCTCCAGCAGCCCGGCGTGCACCAGGGCGCGGATCGCCTCCCGTACGGAGGCCCGGCTCACCTGGAGCGTTTCGGACAGGGCGCTCTCGGGCGGGATGCGGCCGCCCACGGGCCAGACCCCCTTGACGATCTGCTCCCGGATCTCGTCGGTCGCCGTCTCCACCAGCGACACCCTGCGCACCGTCCGCACGCCGCCCTCCCCTCCGCCGGCCTCGTGCCCCGGCGTCCGCCGCCGGCCGCCCGCGGTTCACAGGTCACCTGACGTCAGGCAACTCTAGTCAGCCCCGGACTCCGGTGGCTGCCCCGGTGGGAACCGAACACCGTGCGAATGCGTCCAGAGGGGCACAAGGGGAGGCAATGGGGGCCGGGGAGCGAGCCGCCGGGCGCGGGACCCGAACGAGATCGCGATCCGAACAAGATCGTGGCAATACCGGTGTGGCGACCGGTCCCTGCAGCCATACTGCTGGCCATGCACCCCTGTCCGTGGCCCGGGTCGCGGGTGCACGTCCAGCGACCGAGGGGGAGGTTCCGTGTCATATCCGCCGACCGGCAGCGCGGCACCGCCCGCGCCGGCCCCGGAGCCGGACGCGGCCGCCCCGCCTGCCGCCGAGCCCCCGCCGCCGTCCGGTGAGCGCGCCGTCTGGGCCGAGGGACTGCGGCGGCTGCGCGCCGCCGCGACCACCGAGCCGGGCCGGCTGCGCGTCATCGGCGCCGTACTCGCCGCGCTGGTAGTGCTGTTCGGCGCGCTGACCGCCTGGCAGGTGACGGACCGGTCGGCCGCCGCGAGCGACGTCCTGGAGAGCAGCCAGCCGCTGAGCCGGGACGCGGCCGACATCTACCGCTCGCTGGCGGACGCCGACACCACGGCCGCCGGCGGCTTCCTGGCCGGCGACCGGGAGAGCGCGGCGTCCCGCAAGCGCTACACCGACGACATCGCCACCGCGGCGCGGCTGCTGGTCCGGGCGTCCGCCAACTCCCAGGGCTCGGCGACGGCCCGCGAGCAGATCGAGCGGCTGAACGACGCCCTGCCGCGGTACACGGGCCTGGTGGAGACCGCCCGGATGTACAACCGCCAGGGCCTGCCCGTGGGCGGCGCCTACCTCCAGTACGCCAACGACCGGATGCGCACCCAGCTGCTGCCCGCTGCCCGCCGGCTCTATGTCACCGAGACCGGCCGGCTCGACGCCGACCACGACGACGCCACCGCCTGGCCCTGGGTGGCGCTGGCCGCCGGGGTGGTGGCGATCGGCGGGCTCGGCTGGGCGCAGCGCCGCAACTACCTGCGGACGAACCGGGTGTTCAACCACGGGCTGCTGCTCGCCACGGCCGCGTCCGCCGTGGTGCTGCTGTGGACGGCGGGCGGGCACGCGGTGGCCCGCGCCGGCCTGGACGACTCCATCGAGCACGGCGCCAGGTCGCTGCGGGTGCTGAACGAGGCGCGCATCGCGACGCTCCAGGCACGCGGCGACGAGAACCTGACGCTGGTGGCGCGCGGCGGCAAGGTGACCGGCGGCGACCAGCGGGACTTCTACGAGACGGAGTACGCCGCCGGCATGCGGGACCTGGCCGGTGCGGGGAGGGGAGCCGGGGCGCCGGCCGGCGGCAAGCTGCGGGAGGCGCTGGCGCTGGCGGACGACGAGGCGGGCCGCGCGCCGGTGCGGGAGGCCCTGAAGAACGTACGGGAGTGGCAGTCCCGGCACGCCGAGGCCCGCGCGGAGAACGACCGCGGCGACTACGAGGGCGCGCTGGCGAAGGTGATCGGCAAGGACCGGCCGACGAAGGAGTCGTTCGACAAGGTGGAGGCGGCCCTCCAGCAGGCGCTCCGGCACGAGCAGGCCGAGTTCCGGGACGCGGCGGAAGGCGGCAGGCGCGCGCTGTCCGGGCTGGCCGGGGGCGCCGCCGTACTGGCCGTGCTGGCCGCCGCCGGCGCGGTGCTGGGCATCGGCCGCAGGCTGTCGGAGTACCGGTGAAGAGGGCGGGGACGAGCATGCGCGCGCGAATGGCGGACCTCCGCTCCACGCTGGCCCCGGTGGCCGCCGGCATGGGGGTGATGGCCGCCGCCGCTGCGGTGCTGGTGCCGGTGCTCAGCAACGCCCCCGCCGTGCCGCCCCGGCCCCCCATCCCGGCGCCGCCCCGCACCGCCGTGGCCGCCCCCGCCGCCACGGACGCCACGGGCTGCACGGCGGAGAACGCCGCGGAGAGCCTGCGCCCCTCCGCCGCCGACGGCGACGCGGTGCAGCGGATCAAGAAGGCGGGCCGGCTGGTCGTCGGCGTCGACCAGAACAGCTACCGCTGGGGCTACCGGGACCCCGACAACCCCCGGAACCTCATCGGCTTCGACATCGACCTGGCGAAGGCCGTCGCCGAGGACATCCTCGGGCCGGACCCGGACATCGTGTACCGGGCCATCCCCACCAACCAGCGCATCGACGCCGTACGGCAGCGCAGGGTGGACATGGTGGTGCGCACGATGACGATCAACTGCGAGCGCAAGGAGCAGGTCGCCTTCTCCACCGCCTACTTCAAGGCCGGCCAGCAGGTGCTCGCGCCGAAGAGGTCGTCGATCGACGCGTTCGACGACTCGCTGCGGGGGAAGAAGATCTGCACGGCGAAGGGATCGACGGGCGAGCAGGAGCTGAAGCGGGAGGATCATGGCGCGACGGTCATGACCGTGCCGAACCAGCTCGACTGCCTGGTCCGGCTCCAGCTGGGCGAGGCCGACGCCGTCGTGACGGACAGCGCGCTGGCCGCCGGCCAGGCCGCGCAGGACCCGACCGTCGAGCTCAAGGGCGAGCCGTTCAGCACGGACATGTACGGCATCGCGATGAACAAGGAGGACGAGGACCTGGTGCGGCGGGTGAACAAGGTGCTGGAGGAGTACCGCGAAGGCGGCACCGACAGCCCCTGGACGACCGCGTACGACAAGTGGCTCAAGGCCGACCTGCCGGGCGTCTCCGGCCCGCCGGCCCCGCAGTACAGCGACTGACCGGCCCGGCCGGACGCGCCCCGCTTCCGGCCGTCCGCAGCGCACCGCACGCACTCTGGAGAGGTGATCGATGGGGGTCCCTGGACCCGCCCCGGCCATGAGCCGCGACGAGGTGGACCGCGCCCTCGGCAGGCTCGTCGCCGAGCACGAGGCGATCGAGACCTCCCTGCTGGCACTCCAGGACCACGCGGGCCGCCGCCTCCTGGAGGGGGCCGAGCTGACCGGGGTCACCAAGGACCGCTGGGCGACGGCCGAGCGGCAGATCACCGTGCTCTGGGCGCACTTCGAGGCGTACACCGCGGCGCTGGACGCCGCCCGCGACCTGCGCGCCCGCCGCCGCTGGCTCTCCCAGGACGACCTGGCGGCCCTGACCGACATGCTCCGCGGCAACGGCGTCACGGTCTCCGGCGGATCGGCCGCCGGCAGCCCCGGCCGGCTCAGCGAACACCTCAGCCTGGAGACGCTGGTCGACCGGATGAACGGGCTGTACGCCCGCGCCCTGGACGTCATCGTCAGCGCCGACTCGGTATGGACCGCGCTGCCCGCCCGCATCGACCTGCTCGCCGCCGAACTGCGCCGCACCCGCTCCCTCGCGCACTCCGTCGGCGTACGCCCCGGCGAACACCCCTCGGGCGACGACCTGGAGGACATCACCGGCGAACTGGACCGGCTGCGCGCCGAGGTGCTCACCGACCCGCTCGCCTTCTGGATTCCCGCCACCGACGCCAGCGCCGCGCCCGGCGGCGGCCGCCCCGACACCGGCCGGTACGACCGCGCGGCGCGCGCCCTGGAGGACGTACGGCGCGAGATCGAGGCGGTCCTCGCCGTACGGCAGGACGCCGAACGGCGGCTGATGCAGGTGCGCGACCTGCTCTCGCGCGCCGACCGTACGCTCACCGAGGCGCGGCAGGCGCGCGGCGAGGTGCTGGCGAAGATCGCCGCGTCCGAGGTCCCGGCCGTCTCGGGCCCGTCGGCCGCCCTGCACGAACAGCTCGCCACCGCCGCCGACCACCGCAGACGCTCCCAGTGGCACCTGCTGTCGCCGCTGCTGGAGAGCCTGGAGGAGCGCGCCGAGGAGGAGTTGCTGCGGGCCCGCGAGTCGCTGACCGCGGTGACCGCGCCGCTGGCCGTACGCGCCGAGCTGCGCGGCCGGCTCGACGCGTACAAGGCCAAGGTGGCGCGGCACGGCCTGGCCGAGGACCTGCTGCTGGTCGAGCGGTACGACATCGCCCGCCGGATGCTGTGGAGCGCGCCCTGCGACCTGCGCGCCGCCGAACACGCCGTACTGCGCTACCAGCACGCGGTGGCCGAGGCGGTGGCGGCCGGACAGCAGGACCGCGAGGAGGAGTCATGAGCGGCGCGCCGGACACCGCCTGCCAGCGGCCGGAGTGCGGTGGCACGTACGAGGACGTCGGCGACGGCGAACTGTACTGCGACACCTGCGGCATGGCCCCGGTCGTCTCCCGGACCGGCATGGTGGCCTCGCCGCCGACCGGAGTCGCGGGCGCGGCCCGCTCCTCCGCCGGGTCCGGGTCCGCACCGGGCTCCGGCAGCTCCGGCTCCTCGTCCTCCGCCCGCTCCGCCGGCTCCCGGCGCTCGGTGTCCGGGCGCCTCTCCCGCTCCCTGTCCGGCCCTTCGACGCAGCTGGTGTCCGTGCGCAGCGGAAGCTCGGGGCAGGGCTCCACGTCCGCCTCCGGCGCGGGGCGCGGGCGGCTCGGTGCCGGGCTGGTGGCGGTGCCGGACGTGCCCCGGCCCGACCCGCGCACGGTCGTGCTGGAGAACCCGGAGGTCCCCGAGCGCAAGCGATTCTGCAGCCGCAGCGACTGCGGGGCGCCGGTGGGCCGCGCGCGCAGCGGACGCCCCGGCCGTACGGAGGGGTTCTGCACCAAGTGCGGCCACCCGTACAGCTTCGTGCCGAAACTGCGGGCCGGTGACGTGGTGCACGGCCAGTACGAGGTCGCGGGCTGCCTGGCGCACGGCGGGCTCGGCTGGATCTACCTCGCGGTGGACCGCGCGGTCTCCGACCGGTGGGTGGTGCTCAAGGGCCTGCTGGACACCGGCGACGAGGACGCGCTGGCGGTCGCGGTCTCCGAGCGCCGCTTCCTCGCCGAGATCGAGCACTCCAACATCGTCCGGATCTACAACTTCGTCGAGCACCTCGACCCGGCGACCGGCAGCCTCGACGGCTACATCGTCATGGAGTACGTCGGCGGCAAGTCCCTCAAGGAGATCGCCAACGACCGGCGCACGCCCCAGGGAAGGCGCGACCCGCTCCCGGTCGAGCAGGCCTGCGCGTACGGCATCGAGGCGCTGGAGGCCCTGGGCCACCTGCACAGCCGCAACCTGCTGTACTGCGACTTCAAGGTCGACAACGCCATCCAGCAGAACGACCAGCTCAAGCTGATCGACATGGGCGCGGTCCGCCGGATGGACGACCACGAGAGCGCGATCTACGGCACGGTCGGCTACCAGGCACCGGAGGTCGCCGAGGTCGGCCCGTCCGTCGCCTCCGACCTCTACACCGTCGCGCGCACCCTCGCCGTCCTCACCTTCGACTTCCAGGGCTACACCAACGTCTTCGCGGACTCCCTGCCGGACCCCGAGCACATCGAGGTCTTCCGCCGGTACGAGTCCTTCTACCGGCTGCTCGTCCGCGCCACCGACCCCGACCCGGCGCGCCGGTTCACCGACGCCGAGGAGATGGCCGAGCAGCTGACGGGCGTGCTGCGGGAGGTCGTGGCGCTCCAGACGGGCGAGCAACGGCCCGCGCTGTCCCAGCTGTTCGGGCCCGAGCTGCGCGTCGTGGACACCGAGCTGATGCCGGCCGTGGACGGCGACACCTCGCTGCTGGGCGGCCGGGCCGCGCCGTCCCGCCGCCCCGGCCGGCGCAGACAGCCGGCCGCGGCCCTTCCCGGCCGGGGACCGACGGCGGGGCTCGTGGGCGCCGCACCGGACACGCCGTCGATCCCGGCGCAGATGTCGTACGAGGTCTCCCCGCTGCCCGGATACGGGCGCCCGGCCCCCGTGCTGCGCACCCTGGACACCTCGGCCACCGTGCTGGCGCTGCCGGCGCCGCGGGTGGACCCCGGCGACCCGAACTCCGGCTTCCTGGCCGGCCTGCTCGCCGCCGCCCCCGCCGAACTGGTCGCCGCGCTCCGCTCGGCGCCCGCCGACTCGCTGGAGGTCCGGCTGCGCGACCTGCGGGCCCGGCTGGAGATGGGCGACGGGCCCGAGGCCCGGCGGGTGCTGCGGGAGATCGAGACGGACCCGCTGGCGGAGTGGGCGTCGGACTGGCGGGTGGTCTGGAACCGCGGCCTGGTGGCCCTGGCCACCGGCGACAAGGAGACCGCCGCGCTGTCCTTCGACGCGGTGTACGACGCGTTCCCCGGCGAGCCCGCTCCCAAGCTCGCGCTGGGCGTCTGCGCCGAGGTACTGGGCCAGCTGGACAACGCCGCCGAGTACTACCACCTGGTGTGGTCCACCGACCACAGCTACGTGAGCGCGGCGTTCGGGCTGGCACGTGTGCGGCTCGCGGCCGGTGACCGGGCGGGTGCCGTACGTGCCCTGGAGGCCGTACCCGAGTCCTCGATCCACTTCACCGCGGCCCGCATCGCCGCGGTGCGGGCCCGGCTCCGGCAGCGCCCGGCCGGTGAACCGCTGCTGGCGGACCTGCGGGCCGCGGCCGGGCAGATCGAGCGGCTCGCGGACTTCGGGCTGGACGCGCAGCGCCGGGAGACGCTGACGACGGAAGTGCTGGGCTGCGCCCTGGACTGGGTGCTGTCCGGGCGAGCCGGGGAGCGGGTGCCCGGCCCGCCGGACGCGGCGGGCGGGCCGGCCGACGGCCGCCCCGTGCTGCTCGGCTGTGCGCTGGACGAGCGCGGACTGCGCTTCGGCCTGGAGCGGTCCTACCGGCTGCTCGCCAGGCTGGCCCAGCGCGGTGATGAGAGGATCGAACTGGTGGAACGGGCCAACCGCTTCCGCCCCAGGACGTGGGTGTGAGATGGCAGTGACAGGTCCCTCCCGGTGCCCGGGCTGTGCCGAGCCGCTGGAGCCGGGGGACAACTTCTGCGGCGTGTGCGGAGCCGAACTCTCCGCCACGGCGGACGGGAACGCCGCGGCCGGGGACCACCCGACGCTCGCGCTCAGCCCCCAGGGGGTGCCCGGCGGTGCGTACGGCGGTTCCGGGGCCGGACGGCCCGACGAGGCGTACCGGGCGGCGCCGCCGCCCGCGCCGGAGACCCGGCTGCCGGACCCCGGCGCCGCGCCCCCGGCCGCCCCGGCACCGGCGGCTCCCGCGCCGGTGCCCCCCATGCCGGCCGCGCCGCCGGCGCCCGCCCCTGCACCGGCCGCGGAGGCCGGCCCGGCCGGGCCCCCTGCCGAGGCCCCCGCCGACCCCCGCGAGACGTTCGCCGCAACGTCCTGTGCCGCGTGCCGGACCGGCACCGTGGACCAGGACGGCTACTGCGAGCACTGCGGCCACGCCCAGCCCCGCGAGCGCGACCACTTCGAGCGGGAGCTGGGGCGGGTCGCGGCGGTCAGCGACCGCGGCCACCGCCACCACCGCAACGAGGACTTCTTCGCCGTCGCCGGCACCACGCTCACCGACGGCTCCCCGGCCGTGCTCGCCGTGGTCTGCGACGGCGTCTCCTCCGCGACCAGGCCCGACGACGCGTCGCAGGCAGCGGCCGAGACTGCGGCCGAGGCGCTGGTGGCGGCGCTCCCCCGGGAACCGCAGCCCCAACAGGCCATGCACGACGCGATCGTGGCCGCCGCCAAGGCCGTCGACGCGCTCGCGGCCTCGCCCGACGAGCCGCAGGAGCACGATCCGTACCGCCGGCAGAACGCCCCGGCCTGCACGCTCGTCGCGGCCGTCGCGGCGGGCGGGGTGCTGACCGTCGGCTGGATCGGCGACAGCCGCGTGTACTGGATCCCCGACGACCGCACGGCGCCCGGCGCCCGGCTCACCGAGGACGACTCCTGGGCCGCACAGATGGTGGCGAACAACCTGATGACGGAGGCGGAGGCGTACGCCGACGAACGGGCCCACGCCATCACCGGCTGGCTCGGCGCCGACGCGTACGAACTGCAGCCGCACACCGCCGCTTTCCGGCCGGACCGCTCCGGCGTCGTCGTGGTGTGCACCGACGGCCTGTGGAACTACACCGAGGCCGCGGACGAACTGGCCGACATACTGCCCCCGGACGCGGGTGAACGCCCGCTGCACGGCGCCCGGACACTGGTGCACCACGCCCTGGACAGCGGGGGCCACGACAACGTAACAGTGGCCCTGGTGCCGTTCCCGGTCCCCGCAGGCGGGGCAGGATCGGCCTGAGTCACCGCGGCGGCAGCGCCGCGCAGCAACCGCAGTGAACGGTCCGGCATCTGGGGAGGTGCCGACGGGGGGACGGCCTGGGGTACTTCCGCCCGCCCGCATGCCGACGAGCTTCGACGGAGCGTCAAGGAGCGGAAAAGATGGCCAACTTCTCGAAGTCCACGGTGCCGCGGTTCTCCGCGGAGGTGTACCAGAACGCGTACCTGCCCGAGGGCGGCCGCGAGGTGAACGCCATCGTCACGGTCACCGCCACCGGCGGCGGCACATCGGGGGGCCGGCCGCTCGCCGGCGCCGGGGAAGGCCCGTACTCCGCGCCGGGCGCCCCGGACGCCGCCGTGGTCGTGATGGTCGACTGCTCCGGCTCGATGGAGTACCCGCCGGCCAAGATGCGCAACGCCCGCGAGGCCACCGCCGCGGCCATCGACACCCTGCGCGACGGGGTGGCCTTCGCGGTGGTCGCCGGCACCCACCAGGCCGCCGAGGTCTACCCGGGCGGCGGCCGCCTCGCGCAGGCCTCGCCCGCCACCCGCGGCCAGGCCAAGGAGGCGCTGCGGCGGCTGAGGCCGGGCGGCGGCACGGCGATCGGCACCTGGCTGCGGCTGGCCGACCGGCTGCTGACCTCCTCCGACGCGGCGATCCGGCACGGCATCCTGCTCACCGACGGCCGCAACGAGCACGAGTCGCCCGAGGACCTGCGGGCCGTGCTGGACGCCTGCGCCGGGCGGTTCACCTGCGACGCGCGCGGGGTGGGCACGGACTGGGAGGTCGCGGAGGTCACCGGCATCGCCTCGGCCCTGCTGGGCAGCGCCGACATCGTCGCCGATCCGGCCGGGCTGGCGGCGGACTTCACGCGGATGATGGAGACCGCGATGGGCAAGGAGGTCGCGGACGTCGGACTGCGGGTGTGGACGCCGCAGGGCGCGGAGATCCGGTTCGTGAAGCAGGTCGCGCCGACCGTCGAGGACCTGACCGGCCGGCGCACCGATGCCGGGCCGCGGGCCGGCGTCTACCCGACCGGTTCCTGGGGCGACGAGTCCCGCGACTACCACCTGTGCGTACGGGTTCCGGACGCCGGTGTCGGCCGGGAGATGCTGGCCGCGCGGGTGGCACTGGTGCTCCCTGTGCCCGGCGGCGAGGCGCCCCGGACGCTCGCGCAGGGCCTGGTACGGGCGGTGTGGACATCGGACATGGCCGCATCGACGCAGATCAACCCGCAGGTGGCGCATTACACGGGGCAGGCGGAACTGGCGCACGCCATCCAGCAGGGGCTCGATGCGCGCAAGTCCGGCGATACGGACGGAGCGACCGCCCGGCTGGGCCGCGCCGTCCAGCTCGCGAGCGCCTCCGGCAACGAGGCCACCGCGAAACTGCTTGCGAAGGTGGTGGACGTCGTCGATGCCGCGACCGGTACTGTGCGGCTGAAGGCGAAGGTCGCGGAAGCGGACGAGATGACACTCGAAACACGCTCAACCAAGACAGTTCGCGTCAAAAAGTGACACACGAGTGACGAGCGAGACGTAACACCGTCGGAAGACGGTACGGAGGGGGACATACCGACATGCCGACCTGCCCGAACGGCCACCACTCAGTGGCCGAAGACTGGTGCGAGGTGTGCGGCCACCGCATGGCGGGCACTGTCGCTCCTCCGCCTCCCCCACCGCCCGGCTTCCCCGGCGCCCCGGCGCCCCAGCAGGGGGGCTACGGCTTCCCGCCGCCCCAGCCCCCGCCCGGCGCCGGCCAGGTCCCCGGCGGTCCCGCCACCGGCCAGGCCGAGCTGTGCCCGCAGTGCGGTACGCCGCGCGAGGCCATGGCGCCGTTCTGCGAGGAGTGCCGGTACAACTTCCTCACGCACTCCTCGACCTCCGCCTCGTACCCGGCGCCGCAGCAGCAGTCCGCGCAGCCGCCCGGCTTCCCGCCCCAGCCCGGACCGCCGGACCAGTACGAGTACCAGGGCTCCCGCCCCTCCCAGATGAACCGGCCCGCCGAGCCGCTGGGCCCCGGCGGGCAGCCGGGCCCCGCCGGCCCGCCCCCGCCGTACGGCGACGCGACGCCGCCGCCCGCGCCCTTCGGTGACGCGGGCCCGCCGCCCCCGCCGCAGCCGCAGGGCCAGTCCCAGGGCGGCGACGACTGGCTGCTCCCGCCCCCCGGCGGCCCGCAGCCGCCCGGCGCACCGCAGAACGCCGCCCCGCAGGCCCCGGCACCGCCCGGCGGCCCCGGCCCGTACGGACCGCCCGTCCCCGGCCAGCACGGTCCCGGCCCCCAGGGCCCCGGCCCACAGGGCTTCGACCAGCCCGGCCCGCAGGGTCCGGGCCCGCAGGGCTTCGACCAGCCCGGTCCGCCGCCCCCGCCGTACGAGCAGTCCGCGCCCCCGGCGCCGCCCGGCCCGTACGACTCGCAGCAGTCGGCCCCGTGGGAGCAGCCGCAGCAGCAGCCGTTCCCGCAGCAGCAACAGCAGCCGTACGACCAGCAGGGCCAGCAGCCGCCGCCGTACGACCAGGGTCAGCAGGCCCGGACCGGTGAGCAGCCGTGGCCCCCGGGCGGCGGCACCGGCCCCGTGCCGACCGCGGCCGGCTGGGTCGCGGTGATCGCTCCGGACCGTGAGTACTTCATGGCGATGATGGGCCGCAGCGGCCCGGAGGCCGCCGGCCTGAACCTGCCCGCCTACTCCCCCGAGCAGCAGCTGCAGCTCTCCGGCCAGCAGGTCACCATCGGCCGCCGCCGGCAGAGCACGGGCGAGTCGCCGGACATCGACCTGGCGCGCCCGCCGGAGGACCCGGGCGTCTCGCACCAGCACGCGATGCTGGTCCAGCAGCCGGACGGCGGCTGGGCCGTGGTGGACCAGAACTCCACCAACGGCACGACGATCAACGGCGGCGAGGAGCCGATCCAGCCGTACGTCCCGATCCCGCTCCAGGACGGCGACCGGGTGCACGTCGGCGCCTGGACGACGATCACGGTCCGCCGGGGCTGAGCTCCGACGCTCCCGGCCGGGGCCGGTCCCGGCCGGGCAGCGGCCAGCGGTGGGGCCCGTCGGGGTCGTCCAGCCACGCCCACTGCCGCCTGCCCGCGACCGTCACCCCGTACCGCTCCCGGTCCGGCCGGTGCTCCGCGCGCCACAGCGCGTACGCGGCCTGCGGGTCCAGCGTCCCGGCGCTCAGCGCGCGCAGGAAGTGGAAGCGCTCGTCGCGCAGCGCTTCCGTGGGCAGCGCGGCGGTCTCGGCCTGCGCCCTGTCCTGCCCACCGTCCCCCGAAGCGCCGCGGGGCCGGTCCGCGGGAGCCTCGGACCCGCCGCGCAGCCGCACGAAGTACGCCGGAGTCGACAGGAAACGTCCCTCCGCGTGCTCCGGCCCGGTCACCCGCAGCAGGACCAGCCCGGTGGCCAGCGGCGTGAGGATCAGCCCGCCGGTCCGGCACTGCGCCGGCCACGCCGGCGGCACGGACGGCAGCCGGCAGGTCGCCATGATCCGGTCGAACGGGGCCCGCTCCGGGCAGCCCGCCGCGCCGTCCCCGGTGAGCACCAGGGGCCGGTACCCGGCCGCCGCCAGGTGCTCCCGGGCCGGCCCGGTGATCTCCTCGTCGAGGTCCACGGTGGTGACACGCGCGTCGCCGAGCCGGTGCGCGAGCAGCGCCGCGTTGTAGCCCGTGCCCGTGCCGACCTCCAGCACCTCGTGCCCGTCCTCGACCGCCAGCGCGTCGAGCATCATGGCCATCAGCGACGGCTGGCTGCTGGAGGAGACCAGCTCCCCCTCCCGTACGTGGGTGGCCAGCGCGCCGTCCGTGTACGCCCCGCGCAGCCACTCCGCCCGGCGCTGCGGATCGGGGTGATCGGCGGCCCGCCGCTCGTACCCGCCGGCCGCGCCCACGTAGTACACGGGGACGAACAGATGCCGGGGCACCTCGGCGAACGCCGCCCGCCAGCGGGGGTCCGCGAGCCCGCCGCCCAGCGTGATCAGCCGCACCAGCCCGGCTCTCGCCGCCGCGGCCTCGGCGACGTACGGATCATGTGTCGGTTCCGCGCCGTTACCGCTCATGCCTCCACTGTGCTACGCCCGCGCCCCGGCCGTCCTCCCGCTGCCCGTGGTCCTAGATCTTCCGTACTCGGCCGGTGCGTCTGAGACGATGGAGGGGTGAACGAGATTCCGCGCGGCACGCTTCAGGACCAGACCTTCTACGAGCAGGTCGGTGGCGAGGAGACCTTCCGGCGTCTGGTGCACCGTTTCTACCAGGGCGTCGCTGAGGACCCGCTGCTCCGGCCCATGTACCCGGAGGAGGACCTCGGCCCGGCCGAGGAGCGCCTCACGCTGTTCCTCATGCAGTACTGGGGCGGTCCCCGTACGTACAGCGAGGGCCGCGGCCACCCCCGGCTGCGGATGCGGCACGCGCCCTTCACCGTCGACCGCGCGGCGCACGACGCCTGGCTGCGGCACATGCGGGACGCGGTGGACTCCCTGGAGCTGGCGCCCGAGCTGGAGACCCAGCTGTGGAACTACATGACGTACGCGGCCGCTTCGATGGTCAACTCGGAGGGCTGACGACGACCGGTGGCATGAACGGCGAGAGGCCGGACCCCCTCCCGGGGGCCCGGCCTCTCGCCGTTCGCCGGACGTGACCCGGGTCGGCTCAGGTCGGGGTGACCGAGAGGCCCTGGAGGCCGCCGGTACGGACGGCGATGGAGCCGTGCGGCGTACGGAACCGGAGCCAGCCGCCCGCGGCGAGCAGCGTGTACGGCTCCGGGAGGCGCCCGGCGCCCGCGGCGCCGACCGCGGCGCGCACCGGACGCAGGAAGCCCAGGGACTGCGCGGCGTGCACGGCGCGCAGCGGCAGATGCGTGTCGCCGACCGTGCGCGACCAGATCTCCCGGCCGATGCGGTCCCGTTCCGTACGGGTCCGCCGCTCCGGCGACAGCTCCGCGTCACGGGCGCGGAACTCGGCCACCGAGGCCGCGAGCGTCCGGCCCAGCGCGTCGGGCGCGGGCAGCCCCGGCACCCGGCGCCAGCCGCCCTGCGGCGGCAGCACCCCGGCCCACGGCGGGCCGGTGACCTCGGCGGGCACGGCGAGCGTGCCCGCCGGTTCCGCGAGGCCGTCGAGCAGTTCGCCGGCCGAGACGGTGGCGTCCAGCCGGGCCGGCTCCGCGAGCCGCGCCGTGCGGATGGCCAGCACCTCGAAGGACGGCGGCCGGCCGAAGACCGCGAGCACGCCGCCGTCGCCGGCTCCGCCGGGCGCCGCCTGCAGACGCACCGCGGCGGCCCGGTCGTAGTGCAGCAGCCGGGACAGGAAGGCGGCGAGGTCCGCCGCCTCCCCGTCGTCGGCGAGGCGCAGAACCGTCATGCGGCGACGGCTTCCGAGCGGTCGCTGCCGTTGCCGCTGTCGTCGGCGTCGTCCCGGTACTCCTGCAGGAACGACTTCTCCTCGGCCGTGATGCGCCGCGGACGCCCCGCTTCGAGGTCGTAGGGCACCACGACGGTCGAGGCGCGCACGTACACGGTCTCCCCTCGTTCCGGCGTGGCGGCGTCCTTGATCTCGTACTGGATCGTCAGCGAGGCCGCGGTGATCCGCGTCACCCAGGACTCGATGGTCACCGGCGCGTGCCGGTGGACCAGCGGACGCACGTAGTCGATCTCATGACGGGCCACGACGGACCCGCCGGAGAACGACGGGCTGCCGTCCCCCGGCGCCAGCCGGAACATGAAGTCGATCCGCGCCTCTTCGAGGTAGCGGAGGAAGACCACGTTGTTGACGTGGCCGAACGCATCCATGTCCGCCCAGCGCAGGGGGCAGGAGTAGACGTGTCGCACGCGATCAGCCTCAGCCTCGGGTCAGCTTCTTGTAGGTGGCGCGGTGCGGGCGGGCGGCGTCCGGGCCGAGCCGCTCGATCTTGTTCTTCTCGTACGACTCGAAGTTGCCCTCGAACCAGAACCACTTGGACTCGCCCTCGTACGCCAGGATGTGCGTGGCGACGCGGTCCAGGAACCAGCGGTCGTGGGAGACGACCACGGCGCAGCCCGGGAACTCCAGCAGCGCGTTCTCCAGCGAGGACAGGGTCTCGACGTCGAGGTCGTTGGTCGGCTCGTCGAGGAGCAGCAGGTTGCCGCCCTGCTTCAGGGTCAGCGCGAGGTTCAGGCGGTTGCGCTCACCACCGGAGAGCACGCCGGCCGGCTTCTGCTGGTCCGGGCCCTTGAAGCCGAACGCGGAGACGTACGCGCGGGACGGCATCTCGACCTGGCCCACGTTGATGTAGTCCAGCTCGTCCGACACCACGGCCCACAGGGTCTTCTTGGGGTCGATGTTGGCGCGGTTCTGGTCCACGTACGAGATCTTGACCGTGTCGCCGACCTTGATCGAACCGGAGTCCGCGGTCTCCAGGCCCTGGATCATCTTGAACAGCGTGGTCTTACCGGCACCGTTCGGGCCGATGACACCCACGATGCCGTTGCGCGGCAGGGTGAAGGAGAGGTCGTCGATGAGGACCTTGTCCCCGAACGCCTTCGAGAGGTTCTCGACCTCGACGACGATGTTGCCCAGACGCGGGCCCGGCGGGATCTGGATCTCCTCGAAGTCCAGCTTCCGGGTCTTCTCCGCCTCGGCCGCCATCTCCTCGTACCGCGTCAGACGCGACTTGGACTTGGCCTGCCGGCCCTTGGCGTTGGAGCGGACCCACTCCAGCTCTTCCTTCAGACGCTTCGCACGCTTGGCGTCCTTCTGCCCCTCGACCTTCAGGCGCGTGGCCTTCTTGTCCAGGTACGTGGAGTAGTTGCCCTCGTAGGGGTGCGCCCGGCCGCGGTCCAGCTCCAGGATCCACTCGGCCACGTTGTCGAGGAAGTACCGGTCGTGGGTGACGGCGACGACGGTGCCGCTGTACTGCGCGAGGTGCTGCTCCAGCCACTGCACGGACTCGGCGTCCAGGTGGTTGGTGGGCTCGTCGAGGAGCAGCAGGTCGGGGGCCTCCAGGAGGAGCTTGCAGAGCGCGACGCGGCGCTTCTCACCACCGGAGAGCTTGGTGACGCCCCAGTCGCCGGGCGGGCAGCCCAGCGCGTCCATGGCCTGCTCCAGCTGAGTGTCCAGGTCCCACGCGTTGGCGTGGTCCAGGTCCTCCTGCAGCTTGCCCATCTCGTCCATGAGCGCGTCGCTGTAGTCGGTCGCCATGAGCTCGGCGACCTCGTTGAAGCGGTGCAGCTTGTCCATGATCTCGCGGGCGCCGTCCTGGACGTTCTCCAGGACCGTCTTGGACTCGTCCAGCGGCGGCTCCTGCAGCAGCATGCCGACGCTGTAACCGGGCGACAGGAACGCGTCACCGTTGGACGGCTGCTCCAGGCCCGCCATGATCTTCAGCACCGTGGACTTACCGGCACCGTTGGGGCCCACGACACCGATCTTCGCTCCCGGCAGGAAGTTCAGGGTGACGTCGTCGAGGATCACCTTGTCGCCGTGCGCCTTGCGCGCCTTGCGCATGGTGTAAATGAACTCAGCCAAGAGAAACCGTCCGGCAGTCTGGATCTGGAAGTGGGCAGTACTACCCATCTTGCCGTACGCCGGTCCCCCGATGAAAACGGGTAACGACCCGAGCCCCCTCAACCCGGGGCCGAGAGGGGCTCCGGGGACGGTGAGGAGCGGGCGGGGAGCGGACGGGGAGCGGGCCGGGAAGAGGGCGGGGAAGAGGGCGGGGAGCGGGCCGGGGCCCTGCCGGCCAAGCCTGCGGGGGAGCGCTCCCGGGGCGGGGGCCGAGCCTCGGGGTGGCCCATCGCCGTCGACTCCGTGGACGGGCAGCCGACGGCCCCGTGGACGGGCAGCCGACGGCCCCGGGCGCCTGGGGCGCTCCGGGGCCGGGGCCTGGTGCTTGCGGTGAGCGCCGCTCACCGCGGGTCACGCCACTGCTACCGCGTGACCATGACGCCGGTCGTCGTTACCGCTGGACCGGTCTTCGGTACTGCACTGCTCTTACTGCGTGACGCCTCTTGCTGCGCGCCGTACTGCCGCGTGTCCTACTGCGTGACGCCGGCCTTCTTCTTGCGGAGGAAGAACACCGCCGCACCGCCGATCACGACCAGCGCGACCGCGACACCCGCGATCATCGGCGTGGCGTTGCTGGAACCGGTCTCCGCCAAGTCGCCACCGGTGTCACCGGCCGAGTCGCCACCCGTACCGCCGGCCGACGCCGGGCTCGGGTGCGCGGACGGGGCCGGGGTGCTGTCGCCACCGCTGCCCGCGGTCTTGCAGTCCAGGACGCCGGTGAACTGCTTCGAGAAGCCGTTGTCACCCTTGACCGTGATGTCGTACGACTGGTCCTCGGCGACCGGCACGGTCACCGTCTCGGACTTGCCGGGCGCGACCTCGTAGTCCTTGCCCGCCAGCTGGAAGTGGAACGCCTCGTCACCCTTGTTGCTGGCGGTGACGTCGACGCCGCCCTTCTTGCAGTCCTTCTCGGCGGTCACGGCCGGAACCGCGCCCTGCTTCGCCCAGGAGGCCGTCGCCACGGCGGAGACGGTGGACTCGCTGGAGCCCGCCAGGATCTGCGTCTGGCTCTTGGCGTGCTGACCGACACCGGTGAACGCGCGGCCCACCGGCACCTTCGTGGCGGCCTGGACCGTCAGCGAGGTGGAACCGTCCTCGGCACCGGCCGGCACGTCGAAGAACAGCTGCGAACCGTTGGGCGCGCTGGTGACCGGCTTGCCGCTCTTGTCGACGACCTTGACGCCGGACGGGGCGTCCGCCGCCGGGGTGACCGCCGCGCTCTGCGCGTTGGTGTGGACCGTGACCGGGCCGATCCGGCTGCCGGACTTGCCGGAGACGGCCGGCGGGTCGAGCGTCAGGGACGCCGTCGGCTCCTCCAGGTTCTGGGCGCTCTTCTCGAGGTAGTCCGCCAGCTTCTCCGCCGCGGGGTTCACCGCGTCGACGTCGGCGTGGTCGGAGAAGCGCCAGATCGCGACCTGCGTACCGGCCGCCGCGGTCTTCTCGGTGAGCGTCCCGGCACCCGCCTTCTGCGCGAGCGCGGCCAGGTCGTTCACCTGCGGGTAGGAGTTCTGCAGGATCCAGCGGATCTTGCCGGCGTCGCTGTTGTTGTGCAGCGACGACTGGCTCCAGGGCACTTCCTGGTACTTGGCCTGGTTCTGCGTCGGGTTGTGGATGTCGATGCA
This sequence comes from Streptomyces sp. NPDC050806, assembly GCF_055586425.1. Classification (NCBI taxonomy): domain Bacteria; kingdom Bacillati; phylum Actinomycetota; class Actinomycetes; order Kitasatosporales; family Streptomycetaceae; genus Streptomyces; species Streptomyces sp. NPDC050806. The sequence goes on from NZ_JBVJIF010000009.1 coordinate 185,890, forward strand.
GTACGTCTGGAGCGCACCGCCCTTGTCGACAGCCATCTCGAACAGCCCGGCACCGATCTTCTGGTCCCGGCCGTTGTCGTGGATGACGGCCTGGTCGTAGACCTTCAGGCCACCGAGCGTGGCGGTGACGCCGCTGTGCGCCGGGGGCGCGTCATCCGCGACAGCAGGCCCCGCGGTGGCTATCGCGCCCGCCGCTGCCAGGCCCGAGGCCAGGACCGCGGCGGCAAGGCGGGCCGCACCGCGCCTCTTCACAGAAATCATGAAATTCCCCTCTGGGCGAGGCAGGTCGATGGGAGGTGGCCTCGCCGGAAAGAACCGAGAACTCAACAGCCGAACGGAACGATCGGCCCCCGTGAGTGCTCGTGATGATCAGCCCCCGTGAGTCACTCGTGGATCCTAGAGAGCGAGCGCAACAGCGTCCCCAGTGATGCCGTACGACAAGCGATCCGAATCGCAATCGTTACCGAACGAACCACCGTTGACCTGGGATTATCGACAAATCCCCGGGGGCAATTCAGGACACTGGCACCTTCTCCGGCGAATCACTTCCCATCACGGAAGCATCAATTCCGGCCCCATGGGCGTCATTTGCTGCTACGGAGCGCACAGTTCCGCTCGTGAAGAGGTCACTTCCCGGCAGTGGACGGTCAGTTGTCTTGCCTTCCGCTGTATTGCCTGCTGCTGTCCTGCCTTCTGCTTCGGAGGCGGTGCTCGGGTCGGCGCCCGGGTCGGGTGGGCTCGCGGGGGCGGGTGCGGGGGCGGCGGAGCCGGGTGCGGAGTCGGTCGCGTCAACGTCCGTGCCGGGGAAGGCCGTCGTCCGGGCAACGCGGCGGAAGGCGGCCGTGCCGCGGGTGAGGTCGTGCCCGATCGCCACGGCGTCGACCTCAGCCGCGAACCACCGGCCGCCACCCCGCTCCGGCGGGTGCTCCCCCTCGCGCATCGTCAACCTCCCCCGTACGAGGAGGGGTTCGCCGACGGCCACCGAGGCGGCGAGATTGTCGGCGAGGGTGCGCCAGGCCCGCACGGTGTAGAAACTCGTGGGGCCGTCCGTCCAGCGGCCCTGCTCCCTGTCGAACCGGCGCGGTGTGCACGCCATCCGGAACCTCGCCGCTGCCGCGCCGTCCTTGGTATAGCGGTGCTCCACCGCCGTCGCCGCGTTCCCCGTCAGCGTCACCATCGTGTCGGTCATCGTCGTCTCCCCCGTTCTGTCGCGGCCGTTCCGTTCTCCCCGGCGAGCTCCGAGCCCGCCATCGGCCGCGTCGTGAAATCCATGCTGCCCGGATTCGCGAAATCGCGTCGGGGGCTGTGGACAACCATCCGAGCGAGACGGGCGCGAAGGCCGCCGGAGGCCGAGTCGGGTCAGGTGGGGGCCGGGTGGGGAAAAGACCGCCACTCGTGTGGGTGAGCAGCCGCAGCGGCCGGGGCAACCGCACGCCTCGCCCGCCCCGGCCGGTCAGGCGCTCACGCGCCCGCCGCCACCGCGTACTGCTCGCGCACCTCCCGGTACCGCAGCAGTTCGGCCGCGACCGGCTCCAGCACCCGGGCCCGGCCGGCGCCCGCCGCCGCGGCCCGCAGCTCCCGCTCGGCGTCCTGCCCGTACCGCCGCGCCGGGCCGCGCGCGGCCACCCCGCACAGCCAGGACAACGCGGGCCCGCCGACCGTACCGATCGTGACCAGCGCCAACGCCGGCAGCCAGCCGGCTGCGCCGGACGCCCGGTCCACCCCGCACAGCAGGCCGACCATCCACAGGGCGCCCAGCACTTGGAGCCCGACCAGCAGCCCCTGTCCCCCGGCGGCCACGGTCCACCACCGCGGCTTCGCCGGCGGCCCGGCCCGCAACGCCTCGTCGGCCGCCTCCGCCGCCCGGTCCAGCGCTTCCGGCAGCCCGAGCGCTCCCTTGTCCGCCGCCTCGCGCACGGCCTGCGCCCACGGCACGGGCAGCCCCCGCGCCGCCCCACTCGCCACGGCCCGTACCGCCTGCTCCGTAACGGTCCGCGACGTCTGCGCGGCGGAGCCGGTGGAGACGGCGGAGGCAGCGGCGGAAGCGGAGGCGGTCGACGCAGCCGCCACGGACCGCGCGGACGGCACGGAGGGCGTGGAGGGCGTGGAGGGCGTGGAGGGTGCGGACGGCATGGAGGGCACGGACGCTCTGGAGGCGTTGGCGGAGCCGGCAGGACGGACCGGACCGGAGGCACCCGGCGACTCAGCGGCCCGGCCGTACACATGGGCTTGCCCGTACACATGGGCCTGTCCGTACTCGCTGCGCTGCCCGCCCCCCGCTCCTGTCGCCGCTCCCGTCGCCGCTCCGGTGACCGGGCCGCGTGGTCCCTCGGCAGCGGCTTCTCTTCGTCTCGCGGCGTCCGCGCGCCAGTTGCGGAGGCGTACCCACGGGGTGGCGCAGGCCCGCTCCGCGTGGCGCAGCCAGTCACGTTCCGCGGCGCGTCCGGTCGCCGCTGCGCCCACGGCCTCGGCGAGCCGTTCCTCGAAGTCCTCACGTGCCTGTTCGGTCAGGCCGACCTGGCCGTCCGCCACGTACACGGGCTGCAGCCGTTCCGCCGCCGCGTCCACGTCCGCCGCCAGGCGGCGCCCCGCCGCGCCCCGCTCCCCCACGAACTGCCGGAGGGCGTCCCGCAGTTCCTCCACGCCCTCACCGGTCGCCGCGGAGAGCGCGAGTACCGTGGCGCCCGGCTCGCCGTGTTCGCTGAGCGCCAGCCCGTCCTCGTCGAGCAGCCGCCGCAGATCGTCGACCACCTGGTCGGCGGCGTCGCCCGGCAGCCGGTCCACCTGGTTGAGCACCACGAACGTCACCTCGGCGTAGCCCGCCAACGGGCGCAGGTACCGCTCGTGCAGCACCGCGTCCGCGTACTTCTCCGGGTCCACGACCCAGATGACGGCGTCGACGATCTTCAGCAGCCGGTCCACCTGGTCACGGTGGCCGACGGCGGCCGAGTCGTGGTCCGGCAGGTCGAGCAGTACGAGTCCGCGCAGGGCGTGGTCGCCTGCGGGGCCGCCGGCCCGCCCGCCTTCGGGGGCGCCGTCCGACTCGGCACCCTGGACACCGCCCGGCCCCGCCGCCGTACCGGGGGCGTACCGCCGCGATACGGAGATCTCCAGCCGGTGCAGCAGGGCCTCGGCGCCCGCCCGGTCGCCCGGCCACACGCACGCCACGGGCTGCGAAGTGGTCGGCCGACGCGCGGCCACCTCCGAACACGGGGCGCCGGACAGCGCGTTGAAGAGCGACGACTTACCGCTGCCAGTCGCACCGGCGATCGCCACGACCGTGTGCTCGCCCGACAGCCGGCCCCGCTCGTCCGCCGCGTCCAGCACCTGTCCGGCCTCGTCCAGCGTCCGCCCGTCCAGCCGCGTCCGGGACAGCCCGATCAGCTCGCGCAGCGCGTCGATACGGGGCTGCAGCTCGTCCTCCACGGTGCGCCGTACGGGCGGCACGTACGCGTACGAGGGAGCGGCGTCCCGTGTCGCCCCGGCCACCGGCTCTCCCGGTCCCGCGTCCGCCGCGCCCCCCGAAGCGGCGGGGGCGGCCTGCGGTGCCGCGCCATCGGCCTCCGGTACGCCGTGCCGGTCCCGCGGTACGGGATGGTCCTCCCTCGACATGGCGCGGTAGCCCTCCTGCATGGCGCGGTACCCCTCCGGCGCAGCCGCCGGCGCAGCGCGGTACTCCTCCGGCGCGGCAGACACGCCCTCCGACGCGGCGCGACGGTCCTCCGGCACGGCCGAGTCGCCCTCCTGCACAGCCCGCCGAACCGCATGCCCCGCACGGCCGCCGTGATCGATGTGGCCACCGTGCCCGGCCCGGCTCCCGTCAGCAGCGCGCTCGCCATGAGCGGCCCGGCGTGCGATCAGCCCGTCGTCCCAGCCGCTCCTCCGTACAGCGCCGCCGTCCGTGCCCTCGCGCTCACCGCTCACCAGTAGCCCTTCCCGTACGAACCAGCAGAGTCCTCAACGTCATCGACAGCACCGACGGCAACCGAGGTCGCCGTGACCGCCACCGCCCGGGGCGCCCCCGACCAGGACGTCCCCGCAACCGCCCGGGACGTCCCCGAGCAGGGCACCCCCTCCGGCGCCCCTCACCCCGCCATCGCCCCCTCCGCCACCGGGCCGCGTTCGGCGGCCAGTTCCGTGCGCAGGACCGACAGGGCGGCGATCAGTCCGACCTGCTGGTCGGGCGGGACGGTCAGTTCGTCCAGGGGGGCCAGCCGGCGCTCGCGTTCGGCGGCCAGCGCCCTGCCCAGGTACGTGTCGAGCAGCGCGCCCCCCTTGTCGCGCAGCCGCAGCGCTCCGTGGGCGCCGAGCAGCTCGGCGAGGTTCTCGCCCGCCGTACGGGCCCGGCGGCCGCCCAGCAACGTGGTGGCCAGCAGCGCCGCCGCCTCTTCGGGTACCGCGGCCCCCGTACGTTCCGGGCCGCGCGGCTCTCCAGAGACACCGCGCGCGTCACGTGTCAGCCCCCGTACGCCGCCGAGCAGCCCGCGGGCGTCCCCGGCCGCCTCCCGTGCCGCGCGGGCCTCGCGTGCCTCCTCCTCCGCGAGTTCCTCCAGGCAGCGGCGCCAGCGCCGGGCAAGGATGCCGAGCCGTCCGGCGGTGCCCGCGTCTCGGGAGGCGGTGGGCCCGGCCGCTCCCCCGTGTGGCGAGGGTCCCTGCCCCAGTAGGGCGAGTCCGGCCGCCGCCGGATCGCGCCGCCAGACCTCCGCCGTCCGCTCGTCCGCCTCCTCGACCGCGCAGCACAAGAGGGAGGCGAGGCCGCGGGTGAGGGAGTCCAGCAGTTCGTCGGGGCGGCCACCGAGGGCGTGGTCGCGCCAGTTGGCGCGGGCGTCGCCCGAGAGGACGTCGCCGCCGGTCACCGCGGTCCGTACCCGTGCGAAGGCCATCTCGTACGCCTCGTCGACCCGGTCGGCCAGCCGGACCGCCGCGGCGTGCTGGGCGGCGGAGGCACCGGCCAGCGCGGGCAGCCGGCCGCGCAGCGAGGCGATCGCCCCGGCAACGGAGCGGGCCGCTGCCGCCTCCCGGGCCACCGGGTCCTCGGCGTGCCGCTCCAGCCAGGCGCGGAGCGCCGCGACCGCGGTGGCCGGCAGCAGGCCGCTGCCGCCGCCCGCCGACTCGGGCAGCTCGGGGATGGTGAAACGCGGCACGGCACCGAGGCCCGCGCGGTTCAGCAGGGCCGCGTACCGGTCCGTGATGTCCGGCGCGATCTGGTGCGGCACCCGGTCGAGCACGGTGACGAGCGTGACGTCGTACTCCTTGGCCGTGCGCAGCAGGTGCCAGGGGACGGCGTCGGCGTACCGCGCGGCCGTGGTGACCAGCACCCATACGTCCGCGGCGCAGATCAGCTCCGCCGCGAGCTCCCGGTTGCGGGCCACGAGGGAGTCGATGTCCGGGGCGTCCAGGAGGGCGAGCCCCCGGGGGACACCCCGGTCCGTCTCGATACGCAGCGGCGCGGGCCCGCCGTCTTCGGAAGCGGCGTCACCGTCCTCCTCCTCGCCCTCGTACGCGCCGAGCCCCGCGCCTCCTTCGTCCCCGTAAAAATCACTTCCGCACGAACCCTCCCCATACGGGTGATTCCCGGCGCCGCCCTGCTCGGGCATCCACAGGCGGACGAGGTCGGGCAGCACACGGGGGCCGGCGAACCAGTGCCGGTCGTCGGGGTGGCACACCAGGACGGGCGTACGCGTCGTGGGCCGCAGCACACCCGCCTCGGTGATGTGCCGCCCGACGAGGGAATTGACCAGTGTGGACTTCCCGGCGCCGGTGGATCCGCCGACGACCGCCAGGAGCGGTGCCTGAGGAGCGCGCAAACGGGGCATCACATAGTCGTCGAGGTGAGCGAGGAGTTCGGCACGATCGCGGCGGGCCCGCGCGGCCCCTGGAAGCGGCAGCGGGAAGCGCGCGGCGGCGACGCGGTCACGCAGCACGGAGAGCGCGTCGATGATCCGGGGTCCTACGTCCAAGGTCGCCACATGTGAAGAATGCCCAATTTCGACGCCTTTTTGAAGCGTATAGCCCCATGTGCGCGCCGTACGAACCCGCTCAAAACGGTATGTGTGACGCGTGGGACGCCCGCGACAGGAGGGGCTCAGGCATAACGAGTGCACAACACCCGTCCCGTGAGGCGCCAAAACCGGTGCAGAATTCGTACCTGCCTGCGATTATCGGGACCGCTTCACCGAACCTCCACAACGTGCCACGGAGGTGAAGCAACCGGGACGAGGCACGCGGCCCCCTATCCTGGTCCGCGGTCCGTGATCCACGTTCACACCCGGCCCCCGTAGCTCAGTGGATAGAGCAGGTGCCTTCTAAGCACTTGGCCGCAGGTTCGAGTCCTGCCGGGGGCGCTCTTCAAGGCCCTCCCCGGGGAGGGCCTTTCTGCTGGGCTCTGCTGGGCAGCGTAGTCGCGGGCGGGCGGTCGTACGCTGGGCGTGTGCACATCTGTTTCGTCTGCAGCGGGAACATCTGCCGGTCGCCGTCGGCCGCGCTGGTCTTCGGTGAGCATCTGCGCCGGGCCGGGCTGGACGGGGCGGTGCGGGTCAGCAGTGTCGGCATCGGGCCCTGGCACGTCGGGGAACCGATCGACGAACGGGCCGGCGAGGTACTGGCCCGGCACGGTTACCCCACTCGGCACGTCGCGGCCCAGATCGGTGCCGCGCACATGGACGCCGATCTGTTCGTGGCGATGGACCGCAGTCACGAGAAGGCGCTGCGCCGGCAGGTGGCCGACGTGTCCCGGGTGCGGCTGCTGCGTTCGTTCGATCCGCGAGCGGCGGGTGCCGTGGGCGTCGATCCGGGAGCGGCCGGTGCCGTGGGCGCGGCCGTCGGGCTGGAGGTGCCTGATCCGTACTACGGCGGGCCCGAGGGGTTCGACGAGGTGCTGGGCATGATCGAAGGTGCGATGCCGGGGCTTCTCGCCTGGGTGCGCGAGCGGCTGGACGACGCGTGACGGCCGGTACGGCGGCCCCGGACGGCGAGGGACCGGAGGACGTGGCGGCCCGGCTCACCGGGCGGCGGGTGAAGGGCGAACCGCGGCTGTCGGGAGCGCTTGCCGAGGTCGCGCTCGATGACGGGCGGGTCGTGGTCGTCAAGCGGGGCGACAGCCCCGGCGCGGTGGCGGCCGAGGCGGCGGGGCTGCGCTGGCTGGCCGAGGCCGACGCGGTCCGGGTCCCCGCGGTGCACGGCCGGGACGGGCGCCGGCTGGTGATCGACCGCGTGCCGACCGGGCGGCCGAGCGCGGGCGCCGCGGAACGCTTCGGCCGGGAGCTGGCCGCTCTGCATGCCGCCGGGGCACCCGCCTTCGGCGCCGCGCCGCCCGACGGCCCCCAAGACGCGGCCATCGGGCTCGCCCCGATGCGCAACGTCCCCGGCACCGACTGGCCCGAGTGGTACGCCGAGCACCGGGTCCTCCCGTATCTGCGCCGCGCCGTCGACGACGGCACGGTGGGTCCCGCCGAGGCAGCCGTGATCGAGGACGTCGCGGCACGCCTCCCCGAGCTGGTGGGCCCGGCCGAACCGCCCGCCCGGCTCCACGGCGACCTGTGGAGCGGCAACGTGCTGTGGGGCGCGGACGACCAGGTATGGCTGATCGATCCGGCCGCGCACGGCGGCCATCGCGAGACCGACCTGGCCATGCTGCACCTGTTCGGGTGCCCACATCTGGACCGCGTCCTGGCCGCCTACCAGGACGCCGCGCCGCTGGCCGACGGCTGGGCCGACCGCATCGGCCTGCACCAGTTGTTCCCCCTGCTGGTCCACACCGTGCTCTTCGGCCGCGGCTACGCCGAACAGGCCCTCGCGGCGGCCCGGTCGACCCTCGGCTGACGCCCGGTCGGCCCTCGGCTGACGCCCCGTCGCTCCCGCCCCTCGGCCTTACCCCGCGAGACCCCGCCCCCACCGGACACCTCTCACCCAGCCCGCTCACCCCACGCCCCCACGCCCACCCCGCCCGGACGGGTGACAGCGCCCCTCCCTCTGTGGGTTCGTCGGGCGGTGGCGGCGTGGGGAGGTGACGGCGCGGGCGGTTCGGAGGTGAATGAGGGGCCGGGTGCTCCGTGCCCGGTCGGGGGGCGCCTCCCCATGGGTACTCGGGTCACCCCACGGGTACGCGGTCGCACCCCGTCGGTGGTGGTGGCGCGGCTGCCCGGTGGGGCGTGGCGGAGCGACGAGAGGGCTTGTGAGCATGCGTGCGCTGACCATCCGGCCGTTGCAGCCGGATTCGCTGGAGGTGCGGGAGGTGCCCGACCCGGTGGCCGGGGCGGGCGAGCTGCTGGTGGACGGCCTCGACGTCGGGGTGTGCGGTACCGACAAGGAGATCGCGGCCGGCGACTACGGGGCCCCGCCGCCGGGGCGGGACCGGCTCGTCCTCGGGCACGAGTCGCTCGGGCGGGTGCGCGAGGCGCCTCCCGGGAGCGGCTTCGCGCGCGGTGACCTGGTGGTGGGGGTGGTCCGCCGGCCCGACCCCGAACCGTGCGGGGCGTGCGCGCGGGGCGAGTTCGACATGTGCCGCAACGGGCGCTACACCGAGCGGGGCATCAAGGAGCGGGACGGGTACGCGAGCCGGGCGTGGACGGTGGAGAGCGAGTACGCGGTACGCCTCGACCCGGGGCTGCGCCGGGTGGGGGTGCTCATGGAGCCCACCACCGTGGTCGCCAAGGCGTGGGAGCAGGTGGAGCGGGTCGGGGGCCGGGCCTGGTTCGAGCCGGAACGGGTCCTGGTGACCGGCGCGGGGCCGATCGGGCTGCTGGCGGCGCTCCTCGGTGTGCAGCGGGGGCTCGACGTGCACGTACTGGACCGGGTCACCGGCGGGCCGAAGCCCGGACTGGTCCGGGACCTGGGCGCGACGTACCACAGCGAGGACATCGACCGGGTCACCGAGGCGCTCCGCCCGGACGTGGTCATCGAGGCCACCGGCGCCGGCCACCTGGTCTTCGACGCGATGGCCGGGACGGCCGCGTACGGGATCGTGTGCCTGACGGGCGTCTCCCCGGCCGGGCGGCGGCTCACCATCGACGCGGGCACCGTCAACCGGGACCTGGTGCTGGAGAACGACGCGGTGGTGGGCTCGGTCAACGCCAATCTGCGGCACTACCGGCAGGCGGCCGACGCGCTGGCCGGCGCCGACCACGACTGGCTGGCACGCATGATCACCAGGCGGGTGCCGCTGTCCCGCGCGCAGGAGGCGTTCACCGCGCGGGAGGACGACATCAAGGTCGTCGTCTCGCTGGAGGAGTGAGCACGGAGGCCGCGAGCGCGAAGGCCGCGAGCGCGAAGGCCGCGAGCGCGAAGGCCGCGAGCCGGAGACCCCGGGCGGCCTGCTCGGCGGAGGGCGCGACACCGGGCGGACCGGGCGCGGCCGGAGGGAGTGCGGAGGACGGTGGGTACGCATGACGCCGGGACCTGAGCCCACGGAACCCGAGCCGACGGGGCCTGGGCCGGCAGAGCCTGAGCGGACGGGACCCGAGCCGACAGGACCCGAGCCCACGAAGCCCGAGCCGACAGGACCCGAGCCCACGAAGCCCGAGCCGACAGGACCCGAGCCCACGAAGCCCGAGCCGACAGGACCCGGCCCCGCAGGGCCGGGCCGCACCACGGAGCGGCAGCACCGCCGCCGCATCGTGCGTCGCGTGCGGCACCGGCTGCAGATCGGGCGGTTCCGGGAGCGCGGCAGCGAACTGGAGCTGCTGCACCGTGCCATGGGCTTCGGCGCGCTGGGTCTGGTGACGCTCGTGCCGCTGCTGATCGTGGTGGCCGCGGCCGACCCGGTACGGCACCGCGGCTTCGCCCTCTGGCTGGTCGACGGCATGGCGCTGTCCGGCCGTTCGGCGGACGCGGTGCAGAGCGTCTTCACGGCGCCGCGCCAGGCGGTCGCCACCACGGGCGCGGTCAGCCTCGTCGCCCTGGCCGTCTTCGGGCTGAGCTTCGCGGGCAGCGTGCAGACCGGGTACGAGAAGACCTGGAGCCTGTCGGTCGGACCGTGGCACCGGGCCTGGCGGCAGCTCGTCTGGCTGGCCGTCCTGCTGGCCTACCTCTACGCCGAGGTGCAGTCCCGCGGCGCCCTCCCGGAGCCGCTGCGGATCGTGCTGAACCTCTTCGCCGGCGTGCTGTTCTTCTGGTGGGGCCAGCGCTTCCTGCTCGGCGCGCAGGTCGCGTGGCGGGCGCTGCTGCCGGGCGCGGTCGCGACCATGGCGGGCCTGACGGGGCTGCGCGCCTTCTCGTACCTGGTCTTCGCGCCGCTCATCGTCACCAACGCGGTCAGCTACGGGCCGGTGGGCACCGTACTGATCGTGGAGTGCTGGCTGGTCGGGGTCGGCTTCGTGGTCTTCGGCGGGGCGCTGCTGGGGCGGCACTTCCACGACCATCCCGAGCGCCACGCGTTCCCCCGCGTACGCCGGGCCGTGCACGTCCGCCACGTCCATCACCTGCGGCCCGCTCCCCGGACCGCGCGGGACGGGGGCCCGCCGCCACCCTCCGGCGGGCCCCCGCACGCCCCGTGAACGGCCGGGCCGGTCGCGGCCCGGGCGTCACGTCAGTTCGCCGGTGCTTCCTTGATGTCCGTGATCTGCCGGGTCTCCAGCGAGCTGCGGACCGCCACCCGGGAGGTGCTGGGCTTGCTGCCCGAGTCCCAGGTCAGGGTGACGACCGTGTACGAGCTGCCGGTGCCGGAACCGTCGTAGGAGACCGACCACTTGACCGGGACGTTCTGCGCGCGCAGCACGCCGTCGGCGTGGTTCTTGGACTCCCAGGTGGCGAGGCGCTTGCGCAGGTCGGCGCGGAGGTAGTGGGTCCGCAGCTGCCCGGCGAGCCGGCCGTCCTCGTCGTACACGGCGTCGATGTACGCGCCGTAGAAGTCCGCGACCCGGTCGACGGTCGACTCGGGGCTGCCGCCGCGCACCGGCTCGGCCGCCGGCTGCGCCGCCGGCCGGACGGGCGGCGGTGTCGTGGTGGCGCCGAAGGCCGGGATGGCGGCGGAGGCGGTGAGGAGCGCGGCGGCGGCCGTGCCGATGACGGCGGTGCGGCGGCGCGCGGGACGAGAGGTACGCATGGTCATTCCTTCCCCCAGGATGAGCGTTTGGTCCCTGAGTCAGTGGGTCCACGAGATAAGACACTCATATGCCTGGGAAGGGTTGTATTCGACCCGGTGTGTCATTCGGGGTTCCCCGGGATGGCGTCCATGTGTGTCGGCACTCCGGCCGATTCGACTCGGCCGCGCGTCGACGCCCGGCCGCCGGGGCAGCGCGCGGGCGGCACGACGGAAGGCCCGGCGGCAGGGCGGCGGACCGGCCGCACGACCGAGGGCCCGGCCGGCGGATGCCGGTCCGGGCCCTCTCGGCGAGCGCGCTGCGGAGCCTCAGCTCTCCGCGGTGACGGCGAGGCCGTGCAGGTAGTGCATGAGCGTCATCAGGACGTCACGGCTGGAGGTGCGCAGCCGGGCGTCGCAGTCCACGATCGGTACCTCGGGCGGCAGGTCGAGGGCGCCGCGCAGCTCCTCGACGGGGTACTTCGGCGCCTCCGGGAAGGAGTTGATGGCGACGACGAAGGGGACGCCGCGCTCCTCCAGACGCCCGATGACGTCGAAGCTGACCTCCAGGCGGCGGGTGTCGACCAGCACGACCGCGCCGAGCGCGCCGTCGAACAGGCCGTTCCACAGGAACCAGAAGCGCTGCTGGCCCGGGGTGCCGAAGAGGTAGAGCACCAGTTCCTCGTTGAGGCTGATGCGCCCGAAGTCCATCGCGACGGTCGTGGAGGTCTTGCGTTCCACGCCCAGGGTGTCGTCGACGCCGACGCCGGCCTGGGTCATCGTCTCCTCGGTGGTCAGCGGACGGATCTCGCTGACGGCGCCGACCAGGGTCGTCTTGCCGACCCCGAAGCCGCCCACGATCACCACCTTGACCGCGGCCGTCGCCGAGTCCGGCAGCTCGTCCTCGCTCCGCGGCCCGACGACCGGCTCCGCGGCGAACGTCTGACCGGCCACGGGCTGCTCGGCGAGCGCCTGTCCTGCGGTCGGCTCAGAGCTGTTGAAGTCCATGGATCACCGCCTCGATAAGGGAACGGTCCGGAAGTTCTGCGGGCGGAACGGGGGCACGCGCCACCACCCGCCCGTCGGCCAGCAGGTCACCCAGGAGCACGGTGACCACACTGACCGGCAGCTTCAGGTAGGCGGAGAGCTCCGCCACCGACAGGGGGGAGTGGCACAGCCGCATGATCGTGGCGTGCTCGGGCTGTCCGCCCGGTCTCGGCGAACTCTTGGCCACGATCAGCGTGACCAGGTCGAGGGAGAAGGTGTCGGCGGCGCCGGTGCGACCGCCGGTGATCACATAGAGCCGCTCGGGGCTCTCGTCCTCCCACTCCTGGCCCGCTGTGCTCATGCGGCCGGTCCGTCGCCGCGCGGCGGGCTGCTGAGGTGCTCGCCGATCCGCGCCACCAGGTCGCGCATCTTCATCCCGATCAGTCCGGCGTCCACCCCTTCGTCGGCCAGCACCGCGAGGTAGGCGCCCGAGCCGGCGGCCATCAGGTAGAAGAACCCGCCGTCCAGTTCGATGACGACCATCCGCATCCTGCCGTCGCTGCGCGGGAATTCGGCGGAGACGGCACCGGCCAGGGACTGCAGGCCGGCACAGGCGGCGGCCAGCCGGTCGGCGGTGTCGTTGTCCGTGCCGTACTGGGCCATCCGCAGGCCGTCCGAGGACAGCACGACGACGTTGCGGGTCTGCGGGACGCTCTCCGCCAGGTCCTTGAGCATCCAGTCCATGTTGGCCCGGTGCTGAATCATGGCAACTCACTCTTTTCCGACGACTCGTCACTCTTCGGCCCGGCGGCCCCGCCCTGTTCTCCGGAGAGGCCGCTCTGGAAGGCGGCCAGCCACATGCCGGGCTGCACCTCGGGGGCGGGCTCCGACGCGGAGGACCGGTGGTCTGCGGTGTCGGGGGCGGTGGACGCCTGCGGCGCGGGCTGGGCCGCCGGCGCGGTGGCGCGGGACTTGCGGCGCCGCTGCGGCAGCCCGTTGGCGGTCCGCTCGGTCACCACGGGTACGTCTTCCTGGGTGTTCTCGGCCCGGGGCGGCAGCGCCGCGGGTGCTACCGGTGCCGCCGGAGCCACGGGCGCCGCGGGCACGGGCCCGGTGGCCTGACGCGGGACCGCCGGGCGCTCGGTGCGCTCGCTCACCGGCCCGGAGGAGGCGCCGATGCCGTGCGCGCGTCCGGTGGCCGGCGCCGTGGTGATCAGGTCCTGCGGCACGATGAGGACGGCGCGCACGCCGCCGTACGCCGAGGGGCGCAGCGACACCTGGAAGTCGTACGCCTGGGCCAGCCGGCCGACGACCGCGAGGCCGAGCCGCGGGGTCTCCCCCAGGTCGTTGACGTCGATGCCTTCCTGGGCCTGCTGGAGCATCCGCTCGGCCCGCATGCGGGCCTCCTCGCTCATGCTGACGCCGCCGTCCTCGATCTCGACGGCGATGCCGGACTGCACCTCGACCGCGGTCAGGTGCACCCGGGTCTGCGGCGGGGAGTAGCGGGTGGCGTTGTCCAGCAGCTCGGCGAGCGCGTGGATGAGCGGCTCGACGGCCTGGCCGACGACGGCGACCTCGGTGACGGAGTGCAGCTCGACGCGCTGGTAGTCGATGATCCGCGACATCGCGCCGCGGAGCACGCTGAACAGCGGGACGGCGCGGCTCCACTGGCGGCCGGGGCGGGCACCGCCCAGTACAGCGATGGAGTCGGCCAGCCGGCCGATCAGCGCGGTGCCGTGGTCCAGCCGCAGCAGGTCGCCGAAGACCTCGTGGTTCTGGCCGTGCCGGTCCTCCATGTCGCGCAGTTCCTGCGCCTGCTGGTGGACGATGGCCTGGACGCGGCGCGCGATGTTCACGAACGCGCGCTGGGCGGACTCGCGCAGGTCCTCCTCGGCGACGACCGCCTCCAGGACCGAGCGGAGCACCGCCTCGTGGGCCGCGGTGAACTCGGGGGTCAGCCGGGCCTCGCGGGCCTCCTGCGCCAGCCGCTCGGTCATCGAGGCGAGGACGTCCTCGGGGAACTCCTCCTGGCCGAGCCGGTGGACGACCTCGGGCAGCAGCTCCTCGGCGAGCCGTACGGTCGCGGCCTCCTGGCGGGCGAGCACCTCGGCCTGCGTCCGGGAGCTCCGGCGCAGTTCCACCAGGGCCCGGCCGCGGCGGGCGACCTCGGCGGAGAGGAGCGCCACCGCGACGGTGGCGACGCCTCCGGTCCACAGGACCGGCGTCAGCGCGTCGGAGGGGACCAGCACGGCGGAGACGACGGCGGCGATCACGGTGAGCGCCGCCGGCAGTATCCACACGAACGCCGAAGCCGGTCGCAGGCCTCCGGGCGACGATCCTTCTCGAACCATCAGCACCCTCAACCAATCGAAAGATACGGGGAAGTTCTCGGGCGCAGCGGTGAGGGCAGCGTCGACGCACAGATCACCAGTGGTAACTGCCAGTACGCTGAGCCGGTCTCAGCATAACCGGACTTGATCACTCCTTGACGCCAGGTCATGTCGCCGCAGGTGGAGGGCTATTCGGGCCGCGGAACGGACGGATGTGTCCGCGCTGCGGACGCCTTCCGGCCACCCGCACACCACCCTCCGTACGGCACACGGGGACGCCGGTTCGCCACGCGGGCAAGGGAGTTGACCGCGCGGCCGGCCGACGGGCGGATCCTCAGAGGCGTACGGTCCGCCGCGGCAGGTTCCTGGCGTCCGCCAGCAGTCCGTTCATGGCGGCGAACTCTTCCACGCACCGGCCGGTGCCCGCCACGACGCAGTTCAGCGGGTCCTCGGCGACGACGACGGGCACGCCGGTCTCCTGGGTGAGCAGCCGGTCCAGGCCGCGCAGCAGCGCGCCGCCGCCGGTGAGCGCGATGCCGTGCTCGATGACGTCGCCGGACAGCTCGGGCGGGCAGGCGTCCAGGGTGCGGCGGACGGCCCGCACGATCGCGTCGACGGGCTCGGCGAGCGCCTGCCGGACCTCCTCCGCGGTGATCTCCTGGACCCGCGGCAGGCCGTTGACGTGGTCCCGGCCGCGGACGGTGCAGGAGTCGACGCGTACCGGAACGGTGGTCTCCGCGTCCGTCTCCGCGTCCGCCTCCCTCTCCGCGTCCGTCTCCGCGCCGTCGGCGGGCGGCTGCGGCGTGCGGTCCTCGTCCGGCGTCCGGAGCGCGGAGCCGATCGCGATCTTGATGTCCTCGGCGGTGCGCTCCCCGATGTCCAGCGCGTGCTTCTTCTTGACGTACGCCAGGATCGCCGCGTCCATCGCGTCGCCCCCGACCCGTACCGAGTGGGCGGTGACCAGGCCGCCCATCGAGACCACGGCGACCTCGGTCGTGCCGCCGCCGATGTCCACCACCATGCAGCCCACCGGCTCCGCGACCGGCAGCCCGGCTCCGATGGCCGCCGCCATCGGCTCCTCGATCAGCTGCACTTCGCGGGCGCCCGCGCGCTTGCCGGAGTCGATGACCGCGCGCCGCTCGACACCGGTGATGCCCGACGGCACGCAGATCACCACGCGCGGGCGGGAGAACCGGCGCCCGGGCAGCGCCTTCTTCAGCAGCCCCCGCAGCATCCGCTCGGCGGCGTCGAAGTCGGCGATCACCCCTTCCTGGAGCGGCCGCATCGCGGTGATGCCGGAGGGGGTGCGGCCGATGGTGCGCTTGGCCTCCGCGCCGACCGCGACGACGTCGCCCGCCGCGTTGACGGCGACCACGGACGGCTCGTCGAGCACCACGCCCTTGCCGCGTGCGTACACCAGGGTGTTGGCGGTGCCCAGGTCGATGCCTATGTCGTACGTACCACCGGAGGAAGTGCTGGCCATGAGGAGTTCGCTCGCTCGCTTTCGGCTCGGACTGCGGGTACGCCCGCGGCGCGGCGTGCGGATCCCCCCGACATCGCGCCCCAGACGACAGCAATGACGTCAATAACGGGCGATTACCTACCCTACCGGCGTCGCATAGGTGCACGCCGCCCGGCCCGGGAAGGAGCACGCGCTCAGCTCCGGGTCCGGTTCAGCGCCCGCGCGAGCTCGTCGAGGGCGTCCACCAGGAGGTCCGCCGCGCGCGGCGCCACTCCCCCGCCCTCGGCCCCGGCCTCCCACGCCGCCAGCCGCCGGCGCAGACCGGTCCAGTCCAGGTCGCCGCCCTCCCGGACGGCCCGCGCCGCGCGCTCCACCGCGGGCCCCAACTCGGCGGCGAACGCCTCGGCGCCCGGCGACGGTTCGGCGTCCGGGCCCGGCAGGTGGGCCTCCATCACCATGGTGACCCGGCCCATCGTGTTGAGGGCCGTTTCGGCGTCCTCCTCGGCGGTCGGGGAGAGCCCGCGGTGCCGTACCGGCTCCTGCCCGGCGCGCTCCCCGCTCTTCACCCAGGCGACGCGCGCCGCGCGCAGGTCGAGCAGGGCCTCGCGCACCCGGCGCGGCCGGCGGTCGGCGGGCCGGGCGTAAATGTCCAGGACGGCGGTGGCGTACCGGCCGCCGGCGGCCAGCCACTCCGCCAGCCGGTCGCGCAGCCGTGAGGTCTCCCAGGCCGGGAAGACGGCGTACGAGAGGGTCGCCAGCACCCCGCCGAGGAGGGTGAGGACCACCCGCTCCTGGACGGTCTGCTCCCAGCCGGCGCCCGCGATGCCGAGCAGGAAGACGACGTACGCGGCGACGCAGGCGGAGGTGACCGCGACGCCGGTGCGCAGCAGCAGGTACATCAGGAAGACGCAGACGACGGCCAGCGCCGCGTCCACGTACTGCCCGGGGTGGAACAGGGCGAGGACACCGCCGCCGACGGCGACGCCGAAGAGGGTGCCGGTGAACCGGGCGATGCCCCGCTGGTAGGTCTGCGCGAAGTCCGGACGCATGATCATCACGGAGGCGAGCGGCGCCCAGTAGCCGTGCCCGAAGGGCAGCGCGGTGCCCGCCAGGTAGCCGACAGCGGCGACCGCCGCCACGCGCAGCGCGTGCCGCAGCACGAAGGAGGACCACCGCAGCTCGCGCCGTACGGCCCGCAGGACCACCGGTACCTGCCGGTGGACGGCGGGGCGCAGCAGGTGGGGTCGGTCGCCGTCGGTGACGGGGCCGGTCGGCTCGACCGGTTCGTCGGCGGCCTCCACGGCGTCGGCCAGCAGACTCAGCAGGCGGGTCGCCGAGCGGCGCGCCGGGCCGGTCAGCGTGTCGCCGGTGACCGGCACCTCCATGATGTCCAGGACGTCGGCGGGCAGCCGGACCGGCCGGGCGTGCCGGATGGCGGAGGCCACCGCGTCCAGCACGGTCGCCGCTGCGTGCAGGAGTGCACGGACGCGGTCCCGCTCGGGTCCCTCCAGCGGCGCGCCGACGACCGGGTCGGCGAGCGAGGCGAGCACCGGGCGCACCTGCTCGGCGAGGGTGCGCGGGCCGTGCAGCTGGGCGGGGCGGCGGCGGGCCTGACGGGGTGTGACCCGGGAGGCGAGCCGGGCGTCCATCAGGGGCTGCGGGTCGAAGGGCGCGACCGGGTCGTGGCGCAGCCGGCGCGCGTAGTCGGCCTCGGCGGCGAGCGCGTCGGCCAGCGCGTCGCGCTGCCGCCCCCAGCGGCGGACGGGGAAGAGCACGATGAGCGCGGCCTGGACGCAGCCGCCGGCCGCGATGAGCGCGGCGTGTTCCAGCGCGCCCAGGACGGAGGTCGGCAGCGTGACGGTGACCAGCATCACCGCGACCGTCTGGGTACCGATCAGCCCGGAGACCGGCCCGACCGCCCAGCACAGCCCCGCGAGCAGGGTCCAGGCAGCGAGCAGCAGCACGAAGAGCACGGTGTGCGACGCGGCGAGGTAGCCGAGGAAGGTGGAGACCGACAGGCCGCCCGCGACGGCCAGGGCGAGCAGCGGGCGCGGCCGCCAGCTGCGCTGGAAGGTGGCGATGGCGGCGGAGAAGGCTCCGAAGGCGGCGGAGACGGCGAGTACCGGGGAGCCCAGCCACAGGCAGCCCCCGATGACGAGCGCCACGCCCACCGCACCGCGGACCGCGATGAGCGGCGTCAGCTTGGCCCGTTCGACGGACAGTCCGGAGCGGGCGGTCTGCTTCAGCGCGCTCGTCCAGGTCATAGCGAGAGAATACGTGCCGTATACGTGGAAATCGGGTGCTCTGCCACGCGCGGCACCTCCGTACCGGCCGCCCCTCGGATCACGGCCGGTACGGAGGAGAGGGCGGCCGTCAGCGGCGGCCGGGGCTGCAGTCGATCTGGGTGAGCTTGATCGGCTTGGTGGCGTCCAGGCCGACGTAGGCGGTGAAGTGCTGGTCCCGGCCGCGGTTCCACTTGGTCGTCACCGTCGCCCAGCCGACGCCCGCGGACTGCGCGGTGGTCACCCGGCCGATGGCGATGTCGCGCGGGGCGTTCTGCGCGCAGAGCAGCACGTCGTACTTCTTGTTCTGCTCGACGCGCTTCTTCAGCGCGTCGCCGACCATGTGCCGCCGCTCCCACCGGCGGGGCCCGTGGTTGCCGTAGAAGCCCTCCAGGAAGTGGTGGATCTGCTCGGCGCCGTAGCGGGCCGGCGCCTTCTTCGGGGCCGGGCTCGCGGCGGGTGCGGAGGCGGCGAGGGTCAGGCCGCCGCCGAGCAGGGCGGCGCAGAGCGCGGAGACGGTGACAGCTCGCGAAGCCTTACGGATCATCGAATGTCCTCTTCTTCCGGATTTCATCCGCATTATGCGGACCTCACCCGAGCAGACACGCCGCACCGCGCGAGGGTTGCACGACCCGCGGCGCAAGCACCCGCCCGGCCCAACGACGGCCCGCACACCTCTGCCGTGAACGGGCCGCCATTAATAGAGTGCGTGCTCTACTATTGGCTCGATGCGCACCGTCGACCCCGACCGGCACGCCCGCAAGCGGGCCAGGATCCTCCGGGCCGCCGCCGAGGAGTTCGCCGCCCACGGCGTGGACGGCACCTCCACCGCGGCCGTCTGCCGCCGCGCCGGCATCGGCTCCGGCACCCTCTTCCACTACTTCCCGACCAAGCGCGACCTCTTCCACGCACTGTTCGCCGACGACGTGCCGCGTCACGCCGAGGCCTGCGACCGGGCGCTGGCCGCCGAGCGGCCCGACGACGGCCTCGACGGGCTGGTGGACCACCTCCTCGCCGACCTGCCCGACCCGCTCGTCCCCGGCCTCGCGGCGGCGGCCTTCCTCCAGGCCAACCGGGACGAGCGGTTCGCCGCGATGGTCGCCGCCGACGAGGCCCGGATCCGGGCCACGCTCGTCACGCTGGCGGAACGGCTCGCGGACGCGGGCCGGCCCCTCGCGTTCCCGCCGGCGCGCGTCGCCGGCTGGATCCAGCGGATGGTCGACTCCGGCTATCTGAGCGCGGGCGAGGACGACTTTGACGCCGCGGCGCACGCCGCCGAACTGCGCCACCTCATCGACTGGCTGGTGGGCCGCGTCCCGGCCCCGGCCCGAGCGGAAGGGCACACCTGATGTCTGCTGAGGACACGGCCGGGAAGGAAGCGACCCGCATCGGGCCGGGCACCGGCTCCCGCGCCCTGGCCCGGGCCGGCTTCCCGGTCCTGGGCGCCGCGCTGGGATGGCTGCTGGACGCGGTGGCGGGCTGGGTGGCCGGGCTGCCGTGGGCGCCGTTCCAAGGACTGTTCCGGCTCGTCGCGTCGCTCCCCGAGCCGCAGGCCACGATCGGCGCCGCGCTCCTCGGCCTGCTGGCCGGGGTGCTGCTCGCGCTGCTCGCCGAACACGACTACGTACACGCCGCCGTCGGCCCCGCACGGACCGTCCTCACCCGCGGGGGCCGGAACCACATACTGCACCGCGCGGACGTCTCGGCGGTCTTCCCTGACGGCACGCACCTCGTGGCCCTCGGCCGGCGCACCGAGGAACTGCTCCGCCTCAAGGGCGACTTCGACACCGGCGCGTTCGCCGCCGCGTTCCGCGCGCACGGCTACCCCTGGCAGGACACCGACCCGCACGCCGAGGAGTACCGCCGCTGGGTGGCCGGGCTCCCGGGCCTCGACGCGGGCGCGCACGCGCTCCTCAAGGCCCGCGCGCACGCGCTGGAGAAGAGCCGCGCGGACGACGCCGCCCAGCTGCGCGAGGAACTGGCCGCGCTGGGCATCGTCGTCCGCGAGGAGAAGAAACAGCAGTTCTTCCGCCGCGACCGGGGCCTCCCGGCGGCGGAACCGGAGACCTGAGCGCCGCCCGCCGCCCGGCCGGGCGCCGCGCCCGGCCGGTACGGCACCGGGTCCGCTAGGACACCACGTCCTTGGTGCGGAAGCCGCGGAAGGCCAGCGCGAAGAGGACCAGCGCGTAGGACACCGAGACCGCCGCGCCCTGCAGCATGTCCGTCATGTCCAGCTTCGGCTGGAGCGCGTCCACCCAGGCGAACTGCCAGTGCGCGGGCAGCACGTCGCGCCAGTTGCCGAGCGCGGTGACCTGGTCCAGGACGTTGCCGACGATGGTGAGGCCGACCGCGCCGCCGACCGCCCCCAGCGGCGCGTCGGTCACCGTCGACAGCCAGAACGCCAGCGCCGCCGTCACCAGCTGCGACACGAAGAGGTACGCCACCACCAGCGCCAGCCGCGGCACCGCGTCCCCGGCCGGCAGCACCCCGCCGCCCGGCAGCCGCAGCCCGTCCCAGCCGTACGCGTACGTGCCCACGGCCAGCGCGACCAGCGGCAGCAGCACCATCGCCGCCGCGCTGAAGGCCAGCGCCACGGTCAGCTTGCTCAGCAGCAGCCGGGTCCGCGGGACGGGCGCCGCCAGCAGGTACCGCAGCGAGGACCAGCTCGCCTCCGAGGCGACCGTGTCGCCGCAGAACAGCGCGACCGGCACCACCAGCAGGAAGCCGGCCGAGACGAACAGCGCGGTGGCCGCGAAGTTGGCGGCCGAGGCGGTCGCGGTGTCCATCAGGTTGACCCGGCTGTTCCGCCCGGCCGGATCGCCGCCGATGGCGAACGCCGCGGCCAGCACGAACGGCAGCGCGACCAGCACCAGGCCGACCACCAGCGTGCGGCGCCGCTTCAGCTGCCGCAGGGCCTCGACACGCAGCGGCAGGGTGCGGCCCGCGCGGTAGCCGGCCGCGGGCCCGGCCGGATGTGCGGCGGTATTCATCGGTCCCCTCCGATCAGGGTCAGGAAGGCGTCCTCCAGGCGGCGGTGCGGACCGACGCTCTCCACCGGCACGCCCAGCCGGAGGAGTTCGGCGAGCAGCTCCGGGGTGCCGGCCGTGCCGTCGAGGCGTACGAGGAGCCCGTCGTCACCGCCCGCGGCCGAGACGACGAACGGCAGCGCGGCCACCTTCTCCACCACCCCGTCCGGCACCGGCGCCGCCGTGCCGACCAGCAGCGTGTCGCCGCTCCCGACGATCTCGGCGACCGGGCCCGCCTGCACCAGCCGGCCACGGTCCATGACGACCAGATGCGTACAGGTCTGCTCGACCTCGGCCAGCAGATGACTGGAGACGATCACGGTCCGGCCCTCGGCCGCGTACCGGATCATCACGGCCCGCATCTCGCGGATCTGCGGCGGGTCCAGGCCGTTGGTCGGCTCGTCCAGGATGAGCAGGTCCGGCAGGCCGAGCATGGCCTGCGCGATGGCCAGCCGCTGCCGCATGCCCTGCGAGTACGTACGGACGGCGCGTTGCAGCGCCTCGCCCAGGCCCGCGATCTCCAGCGCCTCGTCGAGGTGCGCGTCCTCGGCCGACCGGCCGGTCGCCCGCCAGTACAGCTCCAGGTTCTCCCGGCCCGTCAGATGCGGCAGGAAGCCCGCGCCCTCGACGAAGGCGCCGACCCGGGAGAGCACCGGAGCACCCGGCCGCACCGCGTGCCCGAACACCCGGATCTCGCCCTCGTCCGGCGTGATCAGCCCCATCAGCATCCGCAGCGTGGTGGTCTTGCCCGCGCCGTTCGGCCCGAGCAGCCCGAGCACCTGGCCGCGCTCGACGCCGAAAGTCAGCTCCCGTACGGCGTACCGGTCCACGGCGCCCGCGTACTTCTTCGTCAGGCCGGTGATGCGCAGCGGCACATCCGCCAGGTCCGGGTCGGGGGCGGGCGGCGTGGTGCGGCGGCGGCCGGTGAGCAGCAGCCCGGCGGCGATCACTACGGCCGCGAGCGGCAGGCCCCACACCCACCAGGGCAGCGAGGTGGGGGCGGTCCGCACGTCGGGCGCGGTCGGCACGCTCAGCGCGTCCTTGCCGGCGAGCGCGACCTTGTACACGGCGGGTTCGTCGGGTGATGCGTACGCCATGTCGGTGGCGGCCACCACCAGCCGCATGTGGTGCCCGGCCTCGAACTCGTGGTCGATGGCCGGGAGCCGGACGGAGACCGTACGGCCGTCCTTCGCGTCCGTCACCCGGAGCGGCGTGACGAGCTGGTGCGGCAGCAACTGGCTCTGCCCGTCCGGTCCGACGTCGTAGACCTTGGCGAACAGCACGGCCTCGTCGTGGTCGCTCTTCACCCGGATCTTCGCCGTGGGCGAGCCCGTGACCTGCACGGAATCCTTCAGCGGCGCGGACTCGAACCGGGCGTACTGGCCGGGGAAGTCCAGCGACGGGCTGTTGCCCAGCGCGCTGAGGCTGCCGAGCGCGGCGCCGATGCCGGGAACGGAGGAGATGGCGGGCGGGTCGCCGCCCGCGGGGTTGGCGAGAGTCTGCTCGCGGCCGGCGAGCGGCACGGACCGCGGGTCGCCGCGCAGGCCCGGGTAGCTGTCCCCGGTCGCGCCGCGCAGCCGCGAGGCCCCGTCGGCGGCGTTCACGCCCCCGGCCCGGCTGATCCGGAACGCCGGACCGGTGTCGGCGCCGCGGTCCTTCTTCAGGTAGTGGGCGAACCACGCCTCCGTACGCGCCAGTACCCGGGGCTCCTCACGGTTGCCGCCGTCGTGGCCGCCCTCGATCCAGTCCACCGCGACCGGCGCGCCGTTCTTCTTCAGCGCCTTGGCCAGCGCGTCGGACTGGCCGAGCGGGAAGAGCGAGTCGGACTGGCCCTGGGAGATGAGGGTGGGGACCTTGATGCGGTCGGCCACCGCCTTCGGACTGCGGCTCTCCAGCATCTCCCGGGCCGCCGCGTCCGGCCGGCCGGAGACCGCCACCCGCTCGTACATCCGGCACAGCTGCGCCTCGAAGCGGTTGCAGGCGACGCCGCGTGCGGGGTTGGGCACGGTGGTGGTGACGGGGGCCGAGCCGGTGGTGAAGAAGTAGCCGGCCCACAGCTTCTTGAACACCCCGTCGGGGAACAGCGCGTCGGCGAGGTTCCAGTACGTGATCTGCGGGGCGATCGCGTCGACACGGGGGTCGTGGGCGGCGGTGAGGAGCGCGATGGCGCCGCCGTACGAGGCGCCGGTCATGCCGACGCGCGGGTCACCGGCCTTGTCCAGCTGCACCTCGGGGCGTTTCGCCAGCCAGTCGATGAGCCCGCTGACGTCGGCGACCTCGCCCTTCGGGTCGTTGAGGCCGATCTTGCCGGTGGAGCGGCCGAAGCCGCGCGCCGACCAGGTGAGCACGGCGTACCCGGCCCGCGCCAGCTGCTGGGCCTGGCCGGCGGCCGCGGCCTTGCTCGCGCCGAAGCCGTGGCCGACCAGCACGGCGGGCCGGCGGCCGGAGTCCGCCGTGCTGGTGAAGTAGGAGGTGTCGATCCGGACGGTGGACTTGCTGCCGGGCTTCTCCGGCAGCGTCAAAACGTGGTCCTCGCGGTGCACCGCGGGGGCCGCGTCGTCGGACGCGGCGACGGCCGCCCATGAGCCGCCGCCGAGCAGGACGCCCAGCACGGCCACGAGCGCGACCAGTCGCCGGCCACGCGGCCGGGGAACCTTCAGAGCCATGTCGTTCACCCTACGGGGGTGCCCAACGATCTCCGGGTCAGCCCTGCGATCTCCGTCTCACCTTCATGACCTCCCAGGTCAGCCCTGCGGCGGACCGAAACCGCCGCCCGGCGGAGCGGGCGGGACGGGCGGAGCGCCGTACGGCATGGGCGGCGCCTGCGGGGGCTGCGGAGGCGCTTGGGGGGCCTGCGGCGGTACCGCGGGTGCCTGCGGGGACGCGGCGGGCGGGCCGAAGCCCGGTGCCGGGGCGGCGGCCGGGCCGAAGCCGGGCTGCTGCTGCGGCTGCTGCACGGGCGGCGCGTACCCGGGCTGCGCGTAACCCGGCTGCGGCTGGCCGGGCTGGGCGTAACCCGGCTGCGGTTGGCCCGGCGCTCCGTACGGCTGCGTGCCCGGCATCGCGAACGGCGCCGGCCCCGGCATGCCCGGCTGCGCCGGCGGGTACCACTCGGCGGCGACGGGCACGCCCGGACGCCCCATCAGGACCAGCAGCGCCACCGAGCCCACCAGCTCGAACAGGATCTGCGTGTGGTTCAGGATCACCGGGAACGCCGGGCCCTGCTGCACCGAGAAGAACACACCGAACCTGATCAGGGCGATCGTCGTCATCAGCGCGAGCGGCAGCAGGACGAGCGCCAGCCCCAGCGCGAAGCCGCGCGCGGACCCCGCACGCCCCAGGCACAGCAGCGCGCCGACCCCGGTCAGCAGGACGAAGACGACGGACTGCCAGCCGCCCGCGACGCTCAGCAGCGCCGTCAGCGTGCCACGGCCCAGGTACAGGGCCTCCAGCACACCGGAGCCGTACTCCACCACCATGTAGATGTTCCAGACCGCGCCGAACAGCGCGAGGACACCGAGCACCGCGGCACCGGTCGCGACCGCCGGCTTCGCGGGACGCATCGGCGGGTCGCTGGGCCGCCGCGTGGGCCAGCTGCGCATGCCCGCGAGGAGCACCACGCCGCACGCGAAAGCCAGCAGGATGACGAAGGCGCTGCTGATGAACACGCCCTCGAAGGTGCCGCTGCCGTTGTCCACCTCACCGCGGAACCAGCGGTCGTCGCTGGTGTGCTGGCCGGTGCTGATGAAGACCAGCACGCTGGAGGTGAACGTCAGCGTCGTCGCCACGGCCAGGATGCCGCCGGCGGCCCGCGCCCCGGTGAACGCCGCCCAGACCGCGCCGAGCTGCACCACCGCGAGCGCCAGCGTGAACAGGTCGGTCACCATGCCCGTGCCGCCGGCACCGGCCCAGGAGTCCCACAGCGCCCCGAACCCGCGCTCCGCGACATCGATCGCCATCCATGTGGCGCTGTGCAGCAAGAAGAGCGTGCAGAACACCCCCGCGGTGATCCGCGCCCCCTTGCTGAGGACCGTACTGTGCGGCATCTCGCCCCCGTCTTTTCTTTATGTTGTGCCATCTGTGCCGAGCTGCGCCGGGTGCCGGAACGGCGGTACGGCGCCCGCGCACCGTAACGGATCTGTACACCCCCCGCGCACCGCCAGTACAACTGAAGGAGGGGTCCGGCGCCGCACCGGGCCGCGGGGGTGGGAGGCGGCATGCGCGCCATCGCGATCGTCGGAGCCGGGCAGGCGGGGCTGCAACTCGCCCACGGACTGCTGGCCGAGGGGTACGACGTGACCGTCGTCTCGGACCGCACACCGGAGCAGATCCGCTCCGGCCGGGTGCTGTCGACACAGATCATGTTCGGCCCCGCGCTGGGCCTCGAACGGACGGCGGGCCTGAACTCCTGGGACGGCAAGGCCCCCGGCATCACGGCACTGCAGGCCACCGTCTGGGACCCGCCGGGCACGCCCGCGCTGCGGTTCAGCGGCCGCTTCGACGAGGAGGCGCAATCCGTCGACCAGCGGGTGAAGACGGCCGACTGGCTCGACCTCTACGAAGCGCGCGGCGGCCGGGTGGAGTACGGCGCGGCCGACGCCCGCCGACTGGCCGCGCTGGCCGCCTCGCACGACCTGACGCTGGTCGCCGCGGGCCGCGGCGACCTCGCCCGGCTCTTCCCCCGGGACCCGGCCCGCTCCCCGTACGACCGGCCCCAACGCACCCTGGCCTGCATCTACCTGCACGGCGTCGGGCACCCGCCGGAGTACCCCGCGCCGCAGGCCCGCTCCCATCTCACCGCCGGGGCCGGGGAGGTCTTCGTGATCCCCGCGCTCACCACGGGCGGACTGTGCGACATCGTCTTCTTCGAGGGGCTGCCGGGCGGCCCCTTCGACTGCTGGCAGGACCGCCCGGGCCCCGGCGACTGCCTCACCCGCACCCAGCGCCTGCTGCGCCGGTACGTGCCCGTGGAGTACGAACTGTGCCGGAACGCCGAACCGACCGACGCGCGCTGCACGCTCTACGGCGCGGTCACCCCGACGGTGCGGCGCCCGGTCGCCGAGGTGGCGGCGGGCCACTGGGTCCTGGGCATGGCGGACACGGTCGTCGTCAACGACCCGGTCACCGGCCAGGGTTCGAACAACGCGGCCCGCTGCGCCGCCCGCTACCTCCGCGCCATCAGGGAACGCGGCGACGCCCCCTTCGACCGGGCCTGGATGGAGCGGACCTTCGAGACCTTCTGGGACCACGCGCAGTACGCCACGGAGTTCACCAACGCCATGCTCCAGCCGCCGCCGGACCACGTACGGCGGCTGCTGGCGGCCGCCGCCCACTGCCCGGCCGTCGCCCACCGCTTCGTCAACGGCTACGCCGACCCCGCCGACTTCCGCCACTGGCTCACCGACCCGGAGGCCGCCGCGTCCTACCTGGCGGAGATCCGCGCCCCGTGAGCCGGTACGGCTCCCACGCTCGGTACGGCTCCCACGCTCGGTACGGCTCCCACGCTCGGTACGGCTCCTGAGCGCGGTACAGCTCCTGAGCGCGGTACAGCTCCTGAGCGCGGTCGGCGGAGCCCCGCCGGTCCGCACCGGCGGGGCTCCGCCCGTCCCGCCCGTTCCGCTTCCGGGCGTCGGCCGATGCCTGGCGTCAGCTGCTGCCCGACGTCGGCTGTTGCCCGGCTTCAGCTGCCTGTTGCCCGGCGTCAGCTGCCTGTTGCCTGACGTCAGCTGTTGCTGGGGAAGCCCAGGTTGATGCCGCCGTCGGAGGGGTCCGGCCAGCGGGTGGTGACGACCTTGCCGCGGGTGTAGAAGTGCACGCCGTCGTTGCCGTAGATGTGGTGGTCGCCGAAGAGCGAGTCCTTCCAGCCGCCGAAGGAGTGGTAGCCCACCGGCACCGGGATCGGCACGTTCACGCCGACCATGCCGGCCTCGACCTCCAGCTGGAAGCGGCGGGCCGCGCCGCCGTCCCGGGTGAAGATCGCGGTGCCGTTGCCCCACGGCGAGTTGTTCATCAGGGCGATGGCCTCGTCGTACGTGTCGACACGGACGACGGAGAGCACCGGGCCGAAGATCTCGTCGCGGTAGCAGTCCATCTCGGGCGTGACGTTGTCCAGCAGCGAGACGCCGATCCAGTGGCCGTCCTCGTGGCCCTCGACGGTGAAGCCGGTGCCGTCGAGCGCGACGGTCGCACCCTGGGCGCCCGCGCCGGTCACGTACGACGCGACCTTGTCCCGGTGCACCTTGGTGATCAGCGGGCCCATCTCGGAGGCCGGGTCGTCGCCGGGGCCGATGGTCAGCTTCCCGGCCCGCTCCTTGATCTTCTCGATCAGCGGGTCCGCGGTGTCACCGACCGCGACCACGACGGAGATGGCCATGCAGCGCTCGCCCGCCGAGCCGTACGCCGCGTTGATCGCGGAGTCCGCGGCCAGGTCCAGGTCGGCGTCCGGCAGCACCAGCATGTGGTTCTTCGCGCCGCCCAGCGCCTGCACACGCTTGCCGTTGGCGGTGCCCGTGGTGTGGATGTACTTCGCGATCGGGGTGGAGCCGACGAAGGAGACCGCGGCGATGTCCGGGTGCTCCAGGATCCGGTCCACGGCGGTCTTGTCACCGTTGACGACGTTCAGCACACCGTCCGGCAGACCCGCCTCGGCCGCCAGCTCGGCCAGCTTGAAGGCGGCCGAGGGCACCTTCTCGCTGGGCTTGAGCACGAAGGTGTTGCCGCAGGCGACCGCGATGGGGAACATCCACATCGGCACCATGGCCGGGAAGTTGAACGGCGTGATGCCGGCGACCACACCCAGCGACTGGCGGACCGAGGAGACGTCCACACGGGTGGAGACCTGGGTGGACAGCTCGCCCTTGAGCTTCTCGGAGATGCCGCAGGCCAGCTCGACGATCTCCAGGCCGCGGGCGACCTCGCCGAGGGCGTCGGAGTGCACCTTGCCGTGCTCGGCGGTGATCAGCTTCGCGATCTCCTCGCGGTGCGCGTCGACCAGCTCGCGGTACCTGAACAGGATCGAGGTGCGCTTGGCGAGCGAGCTGGTGCCCCAGGTCGCGTGGGCGGCCTTGGCCGCGGCGGCGGCGGAGTCCACCTCGTCGACCGAGGCGAAGGGGACCTGCTTCTCCTGGGCGCCGGTGGCCGGGTTGTAGACCGGACCGAAGTTGCCGGAGATGCCCTCGACGGGCTTGCCGCCGATCCAGTGGCTGAGGGTCTTCATGTGCGGGGCCTTTCTGGGGACGAAAGCTTCAGCTGAGGTCAGAGATGGCGGCGGCGTCCGGCCGCCTGGCGGTCGTACTCCTCACGGGCGAGCAGCGCCGCCTCACGCGTCGCGGTCTCGGCAACAGGAACATCCCACCAGGCCTGCGCCGCGGGCGCGCCCGGCACTGTGTCAGCCGTTTCGGTCTCGACATAGACACATGTGGGCCGGTCGGAGGCGCGCGCCGCCGAGAGGGCCGCCCGCAGCTCGGCCACGGTCGCCGCGCGGATCACCTCCATGCCCAGCGACGCGGCGTTGGCGGCCAGGTCCACCGGCAGCGGCTCGCCGGTGTACGTGCCGTCCTTGGCCCGGAACCGGTACGCCGTACCGAAACGCTCGGCGCCGGTCTCCTCCGAGAGCCCGCCGATCGAGGCGTAGCCGTGGTTCTGGATGAGGACGAGGTTGATGTTGATGCCCTCCTGGACCGCCGTCACGATCTCGGTGGGCATCATCAGGTACGTGCCGTCGCCGACCAGCGACCACACCGGACGGTCCGGGGTGGCCATCCGGACGCCGATCGCGGCCGGGATCTCGTACCCCATGCAGGAGTAGCCGTACTCCAGGTGGTACTGGCGGCGGGACCGGGCGCGCCACAGTTTGTGCAGGTCACCGGGGAGCGAGCCGGCCGCATTGATGATCACGTCGTCGTCGCCGACGGTCGCGTCGAGCAGCCCGAGCACCTGCGTCTGGCTGGGCCGCGCGTCCTCGGCACCGGTCAGGTAAGCGGTGTCCACCATCCGCTCCCACTCGGCCTTGGCCGCGCCGTACGCCTCCTCGTACGCCCGCTCCACCCGGTGTCCGCCGAGCTCCCGGGCCAGCGCCTCCAGGCCCGCGCGGGCGTCGGCGATCAGCGAGTGCGCACCGAGCTTGTGGGAGTCGAAGGAGGCGATGTTGAGGTTGACGAAGCGCACGCCGGGGCGGGCGAACAGCGTCGCCGAGGCGGTGGTGAAGTCGGTGTAGCGGGTGCCGACTCCGATGATCAGGTCCGCCTCGCGGGCCAGCGCGTCCGCGGTCGCGGTGCCGGTGTGCCCGATACCGCCCACGTCGGCCGGGTGGTCGTACCGCAGCGAGCCCTTGCCCGCCTGGGTGGAGGCGACCGGGATGCCGGTGGCGTCGGCGAAGGCCCGCAGCGCGTCCTCCGCCTCGGAGTGGTGGACGCCGCCGCCCGCGACGAGCAGCGGCCGCTCGGCGGAGCGGACGGCGTGCACCGCCTCGGCCAGCGCGCCCGCGTCCGGCTGCGGGCGGGTGACGTGCCAGACCCGGTCGGCGAAGAACTCCTCGGGCCAGTCGTACGCCTCGGCCTGCACGTCCTGCGGCAGGGCCAGGGTGACCGCACCGGTCTCCACCGGGTCGGCGAGCACCCGCATGGCCTGCAGAGCGGCGGGGATCAGCGCCTCGGGGCGGCCGACCCGGTCGAAGTAGCGGGAGACCGGGCGCAGCGCGTCGTTGACGGAGACGTCCCCCGCGTACGCCACCTCCAGCTGCTGGAGCACGGGCTCGGCCGGGCGGGTGGCGAACGTGTCACCGGGCAGCAGCAGGACCGGCAGGCGGTTGACCGTGGCCAGGGCCGCGCCCGTGACGAGATTGGTCGCGCCGGGGCCGATGGAGGTGGTGACGGCCTGCGCGGAGAGCCGGTCGGACTGGCGGGCGTACCCGACGGCGGCGTGCACCATGGCCTGCTCGTTACGGCCCTGGAGGTAGGGCATCGCATCCTGCGACTCCAGCAGCGCCTGGCCGAGCCCGGCGACGTTGCCATGGCCGAAGATGCCCCAGGTGGCACCGATCAGGCGGCGCCGTACGCCGTCCCGCTCGGTGTACTGGTGAGCGAGGAAGGCGACCAGGGCCTGCGCGACCGTGAGGCGGCGCGTCGTCGGGGCGGTCATCGGGGGTCTCCTGCGGGTGCGCTGTAGAGGGGGAGGCGGGCGTCGACGGGCTGCTCGGACCAGGTGCCCCGGATCCAGCCGTGGTCCGGGTGGTCGCAGATCAGCCACTCGCGGGCCTCGCCGGGGCCCGCCATGACGTTGAGGTAGTACATGTCGTGGCCGGGCGCCGCGATGGAGGGGCCGTGCCAGCCGTCGGGGATGAGGACGACGTCGCCGCCGCGTACCTCGGCGAGCACATCGGTCTCGCGGCCGTCGCCGGAGGGCGTCACGCGCTGGTAGCCGAGGCCGGGCCTGGCGGTGCCGTCCTCGCCGGTCGCGGCGGCGATCTCGAAGTAGTAGATCTCCTCCAGCTCGGACTCCTCGCCGGGCCGGCACTCGTCGTGCTTGTGCGGCGGGTAGGAGGACCAGTTGCCGCCCGGCGTCAGCACCTCGACGGCGATGAGCTTGTCGCACTCGAAGCCGTAGTCACTGTCGCCTCCGGCGGGGGCTGCCGCACCGAAGTTGTTGACCTGCCGCGAGCAGTTGCCCGTACCTCGCAGCTCGACGGGGACGGACGAGGCCGGGCCGTACCGCGCGGGGAGCCTGCGCTCGCAGCGGGCGCCGGTGAGCGCGAAGCGGCCGCCGGACTCGCTGGCGATGCCCACGTGCGCGTCGCGCGGTACGT
Organism: Streptomyces sp. NPDC050806; assembly: GCF_055586425.1. Taxonomy (NCBI): domain Bacteria; kingdom Bacillati; phylum Actinomycetota; class Actinomycetes; order Kitasatosporales; family Streptomycetaceae; genus Streptomyces; species Streptomyces sp. NPDC050806. Next base: position 216,796 of record NZ_JBVJIF010000009.1, read on the forward strand.
ACGCGAAGTCCGTGACGCCGCTGAAGACGCTCTCCCGGCCGGTCAGCGCGAACTCCTCGCCGGAATCGACCGCGACCGTGCAGCCGCCGGACAGCGGCAGCACGATCCACTCGCTGTCGCCGGTCGGGAAGGAGTGGTGGCCGCCGGGCGGGAGTTCGAGCACGCGGAGGGAGGAGTACCCCCAGCCGGCGTTCTTGGGATGGATGTCGAGGGCGTACGGACCGTCGGCGGCGGTGCCGGCCGGGCGGTGGAAGCGGGATTCGGCGTTCATGGCGTCAAGTCTCCTACTGATCACTGACAGTGACAGATGCCTGTGGACAACTCCGGCTAGAGCAGGCCGACTGCGGTATCCACAGCGCTTGCCACGTCCCCGTCGACGGGGTAGAGCAGCGAGCGCCCGGCGACCAGCCCCTGCACGGTGGGCAGATGGAGGGCCTTGCGCCACTTCTCGTACGTCGTGTCCTGGTCGGCGGCCGAGATGTCCCCGCCGAGCAGCACCGTCGGGAGCGTCGAGGTCTCGCAGACCCGCGCCATGTCGTCGGGGTCCTCGGTGACCGGCAGCTTGAGCCAGGTGTACGCGGAGGTGCCGCCGAGTCCGGAGGCGATGGCGACGGACTTGGTCACCGCCTCGGCGCTCAGGTCGTTCTTCACCTTCCCGTCGACCCGGCGGGAGATGAACGGCTCGACGAAGGTGGGCAGTTCCAGCTCCGCCATGGCGTCGATGGCGCGCGCAGTGGACTCCATGGTGTCCAGCGATCCGGCGTCTTCGTAGTCGATGCGCATCAGCAGCTTGCCGCAGTCGAAGCGGAGCCGGGCGATGTCCTGCGGACGGTGGCCGGTGAAGCGGTCGTCCATCTCAAAGGACGCGCCGGCGATCCCACCGCGGTTCATCGAGCCCATCACGACCTTGCCCTCCAGGGCACCCATGAGGAGCAGGTCCTCCAGGATGTCGGCGGTGGCCAGCACCCCGTCGACGCCCGGCCGGGACAGCGCGAGCGAGAGGCGTTCCAGCAGGTCGAAACGGTCCGCCATGGCCAGCTTGCGGTCACCGACGGCCAGGGCGCCGCGCGCGGGATGGTCGGCGGCGACGATCATCAGCCGGCCGCTGTCGCCGATGAGGGGGCGGCGGGTGCGGCGGGCCGCGGCTTCCGCGACGGCTTCGGGGTGCCGGGCCCGCAGCCGCACGAGGTCGGAGAGCGGAGTGGTCAAGGCGTAACTCACCTTCTTGAGCGCCCGCGCAGTCCGCGCGGGCGGTGTGCGGCGGTGTGGTCAGCGCTCCGCGAGGAACGCTTCGACCTCGGAGGTGGTGGGCATGGCCGAGGAGCAGGCCAGGCGGGAGGCGACGATGGCGCCGGCGGCGTTGGCGTACCGCATCATGCGCTCCAGGTCCCAGCCGGCGAGCAGGCCGTGCACGAGGGCGCCGCCGAACGAGTCACCCGCACCGAGGCCGTTGACGACCTCCACGGGGGTGGGCGGCACCTCGGCGGTGCGGCCGTCGCGGTGCACGGCGAGCACGCCCTTGGGGCCCTGCTTGATGACGGCGAGTTCGACGCCCATGGCCAGGAGCGCCTGGGCGCAGGCCTTCGGGTCGCGCACGCCGGTGGCGACCTCGGCCTCGTCGACGTTGCCGACCGCGACGGTGGCGTGCGCCAGCGCCGCTTCGTAATACGGACGGGCGTTGGCCATCGCCTGCGCGCCGGTCTCGCCGCCGTCCCCGGAGGCGCCGCCCTGGCCGCCCCAGAACATCGGCCGCCAGTCCAGGTCGAAGACGGTCGTCCCGGACTTGGCGCGGGCCTCCAGGGCGGCGAGCGTCGCGGAGCGGCTGGGCTCCTCGCACAGGCCGGTACCGGTGATCCAGAAGACGCGCGCGGCACGGATGGCGTCCTGGTCCAGTTCTTCGGGGCGGATGACCAGGTCGGGAGCCTTGGGCCGACGGTAGAAGTACAGCGGGAAGTCGTCCGGCGGGAAGATCTCGCAGAAGGTGACCGGGGTCGGGTACTGCGCGACGGGGGTCACCCAGCGGTCGTCCACGCCGAAGTCGCGCAGCGCGTTGTGGATGTACGCACCGAAGGGATCGTCACCGGTGCGGCTGATCACCGCGGTGCGGCGGCCCTGGCGGGACGCGGCGACCGCGACGTTGGTGGCCGAGCCGCCCAGGAACTTCCCGAACGTCTCCACCTCGGCCAGCGAGACGCCGGTCTGCAGCGGGTAGATGTCCACTCCGATGCGGCCCATGGTGATCAGGTCAAAGCGTCCGGTGTCGGTCGGCTCGGTCATGTGCGCCCCTTCGATTCGCCCGGTGCCGGCTGTCGGCTCCGGCCAGGTCGGCTCCGACCACAGGTCTAACGGGACGACTCAACCCCTGTCAACAGTTTGTCCTTACATTCTGACGTCGACGATGCGATGATGACGGAGTCACCCGGGGTTACGCCCAGGGTTACAAAGTCCTTAAGTCCTTATGTCAGGACGAAGTCTTGACAGGCTCGGCACACCGATGAAGGCTGAGCGCACCGCAACCCCACTCCGTCCCTTCCCCCGGTCATCGCCGACCGGCGAGAGGAGAGCCGCACCATGTCCGTACCCAGCGCGAACGTTCCCCGCCTGGACCGGCTCCGCGTCGGATCGGCACCCGACTCCTGGGGCGTCTGGTTCCCCGAGGACGACCAGCAGGTGCCCTGGGAACGCTTCCTGGACGAGGTCAGCGAGGCCGGCTACGAGTGGATCGAGCTGGGCCCGTACGGCTACCTGCCGACCGACCCTGCCGTACTGCACGCCGAGATCGCCAAGCGTGACCTGAAGGTGTCGGCCGGCACGATCTTCACCTCGATGCACCGCGGCCCCGACGTCTGGGACGCGACCTGGCAGCACGTCAGCGAGGTGGCCACGCTGACCAAGGCGATGAACGCCAACCACCTTGTCGTGATCCCGTCGTTCTGGCGCGACGACAAGACCGCCGAACTCATCGAGCCGAACGAGCTGACCACCGAGCAGTGGAAGCACCTCACCAGCGGCATGGAGCGGCTCGCGAAGCAGGTACGCGACGAGTTCGGCCTGGACATCGTCGTGCACCCGCACGCCGACACCCACATCGACACCGAGGAGCACGTCGAGCGCTTCCTCGACGGCACCGACTCGAATCTGGTCAACCTCTGCCTGGACACCGGCCACTACGCCTACTGCGGCGGCGACAACGTCAAGCTGATCAAGACGTACGGCGAGCGGATCGGCTACCTCCACCTCAAGCAGGTCGACCCCGACATCCTGGCCGGCGTCCAGGCCAACGGCACCCCCTTCGGGCCCGCCGTGAAGCAGGGCGTGATGTGCGAGCCGCCGCTCGGCGTACCGGCCCTGCCGCCCGTCCTGGAGGCCGCGCAGGCCCTGAACGTGGACCTCTTCGCCATCGTCGAACAGGACATGTACCCCTGCCCGCCCGCCCAGCCCTTCCCGATCGCCGAGCGCACCCGCCGCTTCCTGCGCTCCTGCGGCGCCTGACCCGCCCCGCCCCGAGCCCATGACCTCGCCCCGCATGACCTCGCCTCGCGCCGAATACGCACTGCGGACCGGGTACGCCTAGTCGGTACGCCCAGGCGTGGCGGTGGAGCGCTGTCAGGCGGTGGAGCGCTGCCACCCGCCAGGCGCGGGTGGGGCGTGCACTCATGCATCCACGTGCGGCAGGGGTGTCCAGTGCGGCACGCATGTTGTGCGGCCAGTGCGCGAGTCCGCCTGTGTCCGTCCGCCGCGCCGCCTCCTCTATCCCCGGCAACGATTACATAAAGTGATTCTACTCCCGGGGATCATCACAGTCTGTAGCTATCACTCGTAAGGATGGATGAGGGACGACATGACGAGGGACGACAAGACTTCATACGGAACGCTCGGGGTGGCGGTCATCGGCACCGGCCGGATGGGCTCGGACCACGTACGCCGCATCAAGAACGTCATCAGCGGCGCGCGGGTCGCCGCCGTGGTGGACATCGACGCCGACCGCGTGAAGACCATCGCCGACGGCATCGACGGCTGTACGCCCTACACCGACCCGGCCGCCGCGATGGACGACCCGGCGGTCGACGCCGTACTGATCGCCTCCCCCGGCCCGGCCCACGAGGCCACCCTGCTCGCCGCGTTCGAGCGGGACCTGCCGGTGCTCTGCGAGAAGCCGCTGACGCCGGACGCCGCCTCCGCGCTGCGCGTGCTGGAGGCCGAGCAGAAGCTGGGCCACCGCCGGGTCCAGGTCGGCTTCATGCGCCGCTACGACGCCGACTACATGAAGCTCAAGGCGCAGCTGGACCAGGGCGCCTTCGGCCGGCCGCTGATGCTGCGCAACAAGCACCGCAATCCCACTGCCCCGCCCGGCTTCACCAACTCGATGATGATCAACGACTCCGCGGTGCACGAGATCGACGTGACCCGCTGGCTGCTGGAGGAGGAGATCACCGCCGTCCGCGTGCTCTTCCCGAAGCCCACCGGCAAGGCGCCCGAGGGGCTGAACGACCCGCAGCTCATCCTTTTCGAGACCGCCGCCGGCCACGTGGTCGACACCGAGCTGTTCGTCAACTGCGGCTTCGGCTATCAGGTCCAGTGCGAGGCGGTCTGCACCGACGGCACCGCCCGTGTCGGCGACGACCGCGGCGTGTTCACCAACACCGCCAACGGCTGGGGCGGCGCCATCGACCCCGGCTTCGAGGACCGTTTCGTGGACGCCTACGACCGCCAGGTGCAGCGCTGGGTGGACGCCACCCGCCGCGGCGAGGTCGAGGGCCCCAGCTGCTGGGACGGCTACGCCGCCGCCGCGGTCTGCGAGGCCGGCGTCCGCGCCCAGGAGACCGGCGAGCGCATCACCGTCGAGCTGGTCGAACGCCCGGCCCTGTACCGCTGACCCACGCGTTTCCTTGTAGTGCTGATCCTTGCAGTGCTGAGTAGTGATGACGGTCGCGGCGCCTTGTTGTGCTGACGATCGCCGCTCCTCGTAGCGCTGAAGATCGCGGCGAATCGCGACGACTCGTACCGACAGGTCGTACCGACAACTCGTACCGCTGACGGTCACGACAACTCGTACCGCTGATCCGCCGGCTCCCGTCCCGCCCCCGCCCCGCCCCCGTCGGTGCAGGTGTTCGACCGCCTCCATGGGGCTCCGTCACGGGGGCTCCGCCGTGGGCCTCCGTCACGGGCCCCGCCGTGGGCCTCCGTCCGGGCCCCGGGCTTCTCCCGTACTTCGAAAGGCTGCCCTTCCGTGAAGATCGCCCTCGACCCCTACATGTTCCGCCACGTTCCGCTGCTCGAGCTGCCCGGCGTCGTCGCCGAGCTGGGCTTTGAGTGGATCGAGCTGTCGCCGCGCGAGGACTTCAACCCGTTCTTCCTCCACCCGCGCGTGGACGACGGCACCGTGCAGAAGTTCCGCAAGGAGCTGACCGCGGCGGGTGTCGGCATCTCCTCCGTCCTGCCCCTGTACAAGTGGTCCTCCCCGGACGAGGACGAGCGGCAGGCCGCCGTCCGTTACTGGAAGCGGGCCATTCAGATCACCGCCGACCTCGGCGTCTCCGCGATGAACTCGGAGTTCAACGGGCGTCCCGAGAAGGCCGACACAAGTGAGGGCCAGTTCTGGCGCTCTCTGGAGCAGCTGCTCCCGGTCTTCGAGCGGGAGGGCATCACGCTCGCCCTGGAGCCGCACCCGGACGACTTCATCGAGGACGGCCACGCCGCCGTCGACATGATCCGCGGCATCAACAACCCGCTGGTGTCCTTCCTGTACTGCGCGCCGCACACCTTCCATCAGGGCAACGACGCGCCGGGCATCCTGAAGCACGCGGGCGATCTGACCACCGCCGTCCACCTGGCCGACTCCTTCGACCACACCGGCTCCTCCGGGCTGCGCTACATCGTCAACCCGCCCGGTTCGGCCGTACGCATCCACCAGCACCTGGACATGGGCCAGGGCGAGGTCGACTTCGACGAGCTCTTCCGGGAGCTGGCCGCCAACGGCTTCGACGGCACCCTGGTGTCCTCCGTCTTCGCCTGGGAGGAGCGTGCGAAGGAGTCGTCACGTTTCATGCGGGCCAAGATCGACGAGTACGTCACCCGCCACTGGAGCTGATCCCATGGTCGCCGCACCGACCGAACCGGACGCGCCCGTCCGCGAGGGTCAGGCCCCCGTCGTGACGGCGGGCCGCGCCAAGCGCTTCATCGTCGGCATCGCTGCCATCGCCGCCATCGGCGGTGCCCTGTTCGGCTACGACACCGGAGTCGTCTCCGGGGCCCTCCCGTTCATGGAGGAGCACTTCGGGCTCACCTCGCTCGGCGAGGGCGTCATCACCAGTGCCCTGCTGATCGGCGCGGCCTTCGGGTCCCTCGCGGGCGGCCGGATGTCCGACCGGCTGGGCCGCCGCAACTCGCTGCTCCGGTCGGGCGCGGTGTTCATCGCGGGCGCGATCGCCGTCGCGCTCGCGCCTTCGGTCCCGTTCATGGTGGCGGCGCGCTTCGTCCTCGGCCTCGCCGTGGGCAGCGCGTCCGTCATCACCCCGCTCTACCTGTCGGAGATCGCCCCGCCGCACATCCGGGGGCGGCTGGTCTCCTTCAACTCCCTGATGATCGTCAGCGGTCAGCTGCTGGCGTACCTCATCAACGCGGTGCTCGCGCGCTGGGAGGCGTGGCGCTGGATGCTCGGCCTGGCCGCGCTGCCCGCCGTCGCCCTCTTCGTCGGCCTGTTCTTCCTGCCGGACACCCCGCGCTGGTACATGAGCAAGGGGCGTACGGCGGAGGCGAGCGCGGTCCTGCGGCGCACCCTGCCGGCCGCTGAGGTGGACGGCGAGCTGGCCCGCATCGAGCAGGCCCGCGCCCTGGAGACGAGCGCTCAGCGCGGCGCCTGGCAGGAGCTGCGTACCCCTTGGGTGCGTCGGCTTCTGCTGGTCGGGATCGGTCTGTCGATCGTCCAGCAGATCACCGGGGTCAACGCGGTCATCTACTTCGCCCCGAAGATCCTGCTGACCACCGGCCTGGGCACGAACGCCGCGATCACCGCCACCATCGCGGTCGGTGCGATCTCGGTCGTGGCCACGGCGATCGGCATGTCGCTGATCGACAGGGTCGGGCGGCGCCCGATGCTGATCCGGGGGCTGACGGGGATGACTGTGTCCCTGGCTCTGCTGGGCGCCTCGTTCCACCTCCCGCGGTCCGCCGGTGTCAGCTTCCTCGTGCTGGGCCTGATGGTGGTCTACATGGCCTTCATGCAGGCGACCTTGAACACGGGTGTGTGGCTGTTGCTCGCCGAGATGTTCCCGCTGAAGGTGCGGGGGCTGGCCATGGGCGCCGCGGTGTTCGTGATGTGGATGGTCAACTTCGCGGTCGCGCTGCTCTTTCCGGTGCTGCTGGACGCGGCCGGTGCCGCGGTCACGTTCTGGCTGTTCGGGGTGGCGTGCGTGCTGTCGCTGGTCTTCTGCAAGCGGTACGCGCCGGAGACCAAGGGCATGGCCCTGGAGGACCTGGAGCACGAGCTGCGCAGGGCGGCGGCGCACACGTGAGCCGGCGCACCACGGGGTGAGTACGGCATGAGTACGGGATTGAGTACGGGATGAGGCAGGGCCGGGCGCGGGGGTTGCCCGGCCCTTCTCCGTATGCGAACGTCCCCTCCCTCGTGTCCTTCGTGCGGCTGCCTTGTGTCCCTGGTGCGGTTCCCTCGTGTCGCTCGTGTCCCTCGTGCGCGGCTCTCTCGCGTCCCTCGTGCGGCCACGTGGCTTCTTCGTACGGCAACAGCCGTCCGGAGCGCGTCACGGTCGTCACCGTTACGCGGGTCTTGCGTCACAGGCCCTCGACAGGCTGTCCCCGTCGCTCAAGGACCTCGTTGCACCAGGCACAGGCTGAGTGATCACCAAGCCGTACGCAGTTCCCCCGCGGGCTCCTTCGGGCCGCCCTGCGTACGGCCGAGGAGGTGCGCAGAACATGACCGACCGGAGGCTCTGGTCGTACAAGGAGATCGCCGCACACATCCGGGTCCAGCCGGACACGGTGCGCTCCTACCGGAAGCACGGGCTGCTGCCACCACCCGACCTCGTGGAGGGCGGGAAACCGTACTGGTTCGCCGACACCGTACGGGAGTGGGTGGCCCGCCGGCCGGGTCACCGCGGCAGGCGCGACCGCGAGGGCTGAGCGCCCGGCATTACCTCTGTCCGCAGGCCCCGCATCGTCCGGTGCGGGGCCGTTCCATGCGCTTCGGAGCGGGCTGCCGCCGTGCCTCAGTGCGGAGCCGTCGCGGTGCCTCTGATCTCCAGGGCGGGTTCGACGAGTTGTCGTTCGGCGGGCCGGGACGGATGGTCCATGCGCTCCAGGAGGCACCGTGCCGCCCGCCGGCCCACTTCGTGGCTGGCGTTGTCCACCGTCGTCAGCCACAGGTGCCGGATCCGGGCGAGGTAGGTGTTGTCGCAGCCGATGAGGGAGAGGTCGCGGGGTACGTCGAGCCCCAGTTCCTGCGCGGCGGAGAGGACGCCGACGGCCGCGATGTCGTTGAACGCGAAGACGGCGGTGGGCCGTTCGCCGCCGCGCGGGCCGCCGAGCAGCCGTACGGCGGCGCGGTAGCCGCCTTCCTCCGTCGCGTCGCTGGGTGCCATGACGATGCCGCTTTCGAGGCCGTGCTCGCGCATCGCCGCTTCGTAGCCGTGGCGGCGCAGCGCGCCGACGCTGCCCTGGCCCATGATGTGCGCGATCCGTCGGTGCCCGAGGGCGATGAGGTGCTCGGTGGCCAGTCGCGCGCCGCGCGCGTCGTCGTTGGCGACGGTGTCCACCCGGGGCAGCTCCGGGTCGTGGGTGCCGGCGACGACCGTCGGCAGCCGTCCGGCGGCCTCCGCGAGCGCGCCGGTGTCCGGCATGGTGCCGACCGCGACGAGGCCGTCCACGCGCAGCTCGGCGAAGGCGCGGGTGAAGTCCTCGCCCGTCCGGCGGCTGAGTCGCCCGTCGGCCATCAGCATGCGCAGGCCGTGCTCGTGCAGTACGGAGTTCAGGCCGTCCAGCAGCTCCACGAACCAGGGGTTGCGCATGTCGTTGAGCAGTACGCCGACGGTGTGCGTGCGGCGGGCCACGAGGCTGCGCGCGGCGGCGTTGGGCCGGTAGTCCAGCTCCCGGACGGCGTCCAGGACGGCGGCCCGCTTGGCGTCGCTGACCTGCGGCGAGCCGCGGAGTACGAGGGAGACCAGCGACTTGGAGACTCCCGCGTGCTCGGCGACGCTGCGGATCGTCGGCGGCCGGTCGACGGCACCGGCGGTGGCCCGCCCCGCGTTCTCCGCCCGTCGCGCGCGTGCCGGTCCCACCGGCCTCTCAGGCTTCCCGGCGGACCTTTTGGACCGTTCCATGGGCTGGGATCCTTCCACCCGCCCCATTCCTCCGTCAATGGACACCAACAGACGTCGAGAGGCATCGGTCGAGAGACATCAAGGGAAACCAACGGGCGTCAACGGGTGGCCGGAAAACCCCACCTCCGAGGGTTGACACGACTATGTAAGGACATGCAGGGTTCCGGAGCAGAAGTTGGACCGTTGGACCGTTCCAAAGTGCCGGCCGCCGACGCGGTCGTGCCTCCACCAGTCGTGCCTCCACCAAGGGAGTGGCAGCTATGAAGCTCGGACTCATCGGCACCGGCCGCATCGGCGCGTTCCACGCCGAGACCCTGAAGGGCGTCCCCGGCGTGCACGAGGTTGTCGTCGCGGACGCGGACACCGCCCGCGCCCGGGAGCTGGCGGACAAGCTCGACGTCCGGGCGGCGACCACCATCGAGGACATGTACGCGGACGGCGTGGACGGCGTGGTGATCACCGCTGCCACCAGCGCCCACGCCGCCCTCATCCACCAGGCCCTGGACCACGGCGTCCCGGTCTTCTGCGAGAAGCCGGTGGCGCTGGACGTCCCGGGCACCCTCAGCGTCGTCGAGCGCGCGGCGCACAGCCCCACCCCTGTACAGATCGGCTTCCAGCGCCGCTTCGACGCGGGCTACAACGCCACCCGCGACGCGCTCCGCGCCGGCGAACTGGGCTGGCTGCACACCCTGCGCGCCTGCACCTCGGACCGAACGCCGCCGCCCGCCGCGTACATCCCCACCTCCGGCGGCCTCTTCCGCGACTGCTCCATCCACGACTTCGACATCCTGCGCTGGCTGACCGGGCGTGAGGTCGTCTCGGTCTTCGCCCAGGGCGCCAACAAGGGCGAGCCGTTCTTCGCCGACGGCGACGACGTCGACACCTGCGCCGCGCTGCTCCGCTTCGACGACGACACCCTCGCCACGGTCACCGCGACCCGTTACAACGGCGCGGGCCACGACGTGCGGCTGGAGGTCTGCGGCTCCAAGGGAGCCCGCTTCGTCGGCCTGGACGACCGCGCCCCGATGCCCACCGCCGAGGCCACGCTGTCCTGGCAGCAGGCCACCCCGTACGCGACGTTCATGGAGCGCTTCCACGCCGCGTACGTCACCGAACTGACGGCCTTCACCGAGGTCGCGGCGGGTCGCGCGGAGAACCCCTGCCCGGCCGCCGACGCCCTCGAAGCGCTCTACATCGCCGAGGCGTGCGAGCGTTCGCGCCGTACCGGCGAGCCGGTCGCGCTCGCCGACGTCCGCGCCTGAGCCGCGCCGTCACCGTGCTCGGCCTGGGACTGCTCCCGCTGCTCACCCTGGTGGTGGCCGCGCTGCTGGCGGGCTTCTCCAAGACCGCCCTCAGCGGCGTGGCCGCCGTCGGCGTGGCCCTGTTCGCCGCGGTGCTCCCCGCCAAGGAGTCCACCGGCGCCCTGCTGCCCCTCCTGCTGGCCGGCGACCTCATCGCCGTACGCGCCTACCGCCGGCACGCCGACCGTCCCACCCTGCTCCGTCTCTTCCCCTCCGTCGCGGCGGGCGTCCTCCTCGGCGTCGTGTTCACGGCCGTCGCCGACGACACCCTCGTACGCCGCACCATCGGCGTCCTGCTGCTCTCGATCACGGTCCACCACGTGTGGCAACGGCGGGCGAAGTGGCTCCGGAGCGGGCGCCCGCCCCGCTCCACTTCACGGACCGAGGAGGCTTCGCCCCGTTCAAGTGCCGAGGGGGCTTCGCCTCAGGGCGCAGTGCCCACCGCCTCTCAGGGCGCAGCGGCCACCGCCCCTCAGGGAGCTGCGCATGCCGCCACCCCTCAGGGAGCTGCGCACGCGGCCCCCACAGAGGCCCACGGCACCCTCCGCACCAGGGCGGCCGCGGCGCCCACCCCCGCACACCCCTCCCCCACCACCGGCCGTACCCGCACCGCCCTTTACGGCCTCATGGCCGGCTTCGCCACCATGGTCGCGAACGCGGGCGGCCCGGCGATGTCCCTCTACCTGCTCGCCTCAGGCCTCGGCGTGCTCGGCTTCCTCGGGACGGCGGCGTGGTTCTTCTTCCTGGTGAACGCCTTCAAGCTGCCCTTCAGCGCCGGCCTGGGCCTGCTCACCCCGGACGTCCTCCTGCTGGACGCCGTCCTGCTCCCCGCCGTCCTGCTCGGTGCCCACCTCGGCCGCCGCTGCATCCACCGCATCGACCTGCCCCTCTTCACCCGGCTCACCCTTCTCCTCACCACGCTCGCCGGCCTCAACCTGCTCCGCTGACCGGGGCGCCGGGCGCCCCAGCGCCACGTGCTGCACCAGGGCCGTCGCGCCGCAGACGACGGCGGAGAGGCCGATGCTGAGGGCCAGGGCGGGCACGAAGGAGCGGGTGGCGGTGGTGCCGAGGTAGCCGATGCCCACCGAGTACGACGCCCAGAGCGTCTCGGCGATGGCGCAGCCGAGGAGGTAGCGGCGCACCGGGTACCGGACGAGGCCGGTGACGAGCGCGGCGGCGACCCGCCCTGCCGGGAGGAAGCGGACGCCCGCCACGAAGGGCACGCCGTACCGGTCGACGAGCACGGACGTCCGTTGCAGGAACGCCCGGCGGCGCGGGCGGCGGTTCGCCCAGGCGCGTACCGGGCGTGCGAAGCGCCGCGCGGCCAGGTGGAGCAGCAGGTCGCCGAGGAGCGCGCTGCCGGCGACGACGGAGAGGACGAGGGCCAGGTGGAGGTCGCCGTCGGCGGCGAGGACGCCGGCCCAGGCGAGCAGCGCGGCGTTGAGTACCAGTGGTGGCGCGGTGGTCAGCGCCAGCAGTCCGTACATGGCGAGCGCGTTCACTGCGGCCCCGCCTCCTCCGCCCTGCGTCCCCTCCGCCCTGCGTCCCCTCCCCCGTGCGTCCCGGTCCCGTCATTTCCGGGCCACTTGCGTCCCGTCCGAACCGTTCCCGTCCCATCCGAACGGTGCCGGTCCCCGTCCTTCCGAACCGTTCCGGTGCCGTCCTTCCGGGCCGTTTCCGTCCCACGCGAACGGTTTCGGTCTCCTCCTGTCCGGTCCGGGCTTTTCCTGTCCTTCCAGACTCGTCCCGGGGCTGCCGGACGGCAATGTTTCCGGCGCGGTGGGAGGGTTTTGCCGTGTATACCCCATAGGGGTATACAGTGGACTCAGGAACCACGAAACACTCACCGTCACCCGGCACAAGGAGAGTCCCATGACCGCACCGGCCGACCAGCCCGTCACCACCACCTACAAGGTCACCGGCATGACCTGCGGTCACTGCGAAGGCGCGGTGAAGGAGGAGATCTCGGAGATCGCCGGCGTCAGCTCGGTCGAGGCCGCCGCCGCGACCGGTCTCGTCACCGTCGTCTCGCAGGCCCCGCTCGACGAGGAGGCCGTGCGCGCCGCCGTCGACGAGGCCGGCTACGAGCTCGTGGGCCAGGCCTGATCCCATGCCGGACACCACGTCGCAGGCGCAGGTCGAGCTGGCCATCGGCGGCATGACCTGCGCCTCGTGCGCCGCGCGCGTGGAGAAGAAGCTCAACCGGATGGAGGGCGTCACCGCCACCGTCAACTACGCGACGGAGAAGGCGAAGGTCGCCTACGACTCCGGTGTGGAGATCGCCGATCTCATCGCCACCGTGGAGCGGACCGGTTACACGGCGCGCGAGCCGGAGCCCGAGCCGCCGGCCCCCGCCCCGGACTCGGACGACGAGCGCGCGGCCGGCTCCGAGGGCGACCCGGATCACGCGCTGTCGGCGCTGCGGCAGCGGCTGATCGTGTCGGCGGTACTCGCCGCGCCCGTCGTCGCGCTGTCGATGATCCCCGCCCTCCAGTTCGACAACTGGCAGTGGCTCTGCCTGACGCTGGCCGCGCCGGTCGTCGTCTGGGGCGCGTACCCCTTCCACCGGGCGGCCTGGACGAACCTTCGCCACGGCGCCGCCACGATGGACACCCTGGTCTCCCTCGGCACGCTGGCCGCGTTCGGCTGGTCGCTGTGGGCACTGTTCTTCGGGGACGCCGGGATGCCGGGGATGCGGCACGGCTTCGACCTGACGGCCGGCGGCGGGGACGGCTCCTCGGCGATCTACCTGGAGGCGGCGGCCGGCGTCACGGCGTTCCTGCTGCTCGGGCGCTATCTGGAGGCCCGTTCCAAGCGGAAGGCGGGCGCGGCGCTGCGCGCGCTGATGGAGCTGGGCGCCAAGGACGTGACGGTCCTGCGGAACGGCCGGGAGGTACGGGAGCCGGTGGACCGGCTGGCCGTCGGCGACCGGTTCGTCGTACGGCCCGGGGAGAAGATCGCCACCGACGGCACCGTGCTGCAGGGCGCGTCGGCCGTGGACGCCTCGATGCTCACCGGCGAGTCCGTACCGGTCGACGTGGGCCCGGGTGACGCGGTGGCGGGCGCGACCGTGAACACCGCAGGCCGGCTGGTCGTCGAGGCCACCCGCGTCGGCGCCGACACCCGGCTCGCGGGGATGGCGCGGCTGGTGGAGGACGCGCAGAGCGGCAAGGCCGAGGCGCAGCGGCTCGCGGACCGGATCTCCGCCGTCTTCGTGCCGGTGGTGCTGGTGATCGCCCTCGCGACGCTCGTCGTGCGGCTGCTGGTGACGGGGGACGCCACCCTGTCGTTCACGGCGGCGGTCGCGGTCCTGATCATCGCCTGCCCGTGCGCGCTGGGGCTGGCGACGCCGACCGCGCTGATGGTGGGTACGGGCCGGGGCGCCCAGCTCGGCATCCTGATCAAGGGGCCCGAGGTGCTGGAGTCCACCCGGCGGGTCGACACGGTCGTCCTGGACAAGACCGGCACGGTCACCACCGGGCGGATGAGCCTGTACGAGGCGGTCCCGGCGGCGGACACGGACGAGAAGGCGCTGCTGCGGCTCGCAGGCGCCCTGGAGCACGCGTCCGAGCATCCGGTGGCCCGCGCCGTCGCGGAGGGCGCCCAGGAGCGCGTGGGGGACCTTCCCGCGGTCGAGCGTTTCGAGAACGTACCGGGCCTTGGCGTGCGCGGCACGGTGGACGGCCACGAGGTCGTGGTGGGGCGGGAACGGCTGCTGGCCGGGGACCCGGGCACCGCGGCTCCAACGACCCCTGGCGGCGGCTTCGAAGGCACGGGCCTGCCCGCCGAGCTCGCCGACGCCCGGGACCGCGCCGAGGCCGCGGGGCGTACGGCCGTCCTGGTCGCGTGGGACGGGCGGGCGCGTGGCGTGCTGTCCGTCGCCGACACCGTGAAGGACGGCAGTGCGGAGGCGGTGACGCGGCTGCGGGCGCTCGGCCTGACGCCCGTCCTGCTCACCGGCGACAACGAGGCCGTGGCGGCGAGCGTCGCCCGTGCGGTGGGCATCGCGGCGGACCAGGTGTTCGCCGAGGTCATGCCGGAGGACAAGGTCGCGGTCGTCCGGCGGCTCCAGGAGCGGGGCCGGTCGGTGGCCATGGTCGGGGACGGCGTGAACGACGCCGCCGCGCTGGCCCAGGCCGATCTGGGGCTGGCCCTCGGCACCGGTACGGACGCGGCCATCGAGGCCGGCGATCTCACGCTCGTCCGCGGGGATCTGCGCGTGGCTGCCGACGCCATCCGGCTCGCGCGGCGTACGCTCGGCACCATCAAGGGCAATCTGTTCTGGGCGTTCGGCTACAACGTCGCGGCGATCCCGCTCGCGGTGGCCGGGCTGCTGGACCCGATGATCGCGGGCGCCGCGATGGCGTTCTCGTCGGTGTTCGTGGTGACGAACAGCCTGCGGCTGCGGTCCTTCCGGTAGCGCCCGGCGCGATGCCCCGGGAGGACGTCCCGCGGGGGTGCGGAATTCCCGCCCCCGCCCGGAAATCCCGTGGGGTTCTTCACGGATTGGGGACCTTCACACAGTTCTCACAACCCGCACCGCACCCATACACTGGGGCCCCGATCTCCTGATCGAGTCCCTTGACCGTATTCACCCGATATGGCAAGAGACCCAGATCACAGAGGTTCGGACGTAACCATTCGAGGGGGTCGTGAGTCTAACCGTGCAGTACAAGCACCCCGGCGGGGCTTGTACTCGACAACCGGACCGGTCTTGGGGGACTTCGTCCGGTTACGCGTAGCCGGGGCGACGTGCCCGGGGAGCTTTGAGCGGCCCTCCCGTACGTGCGCGTCCCGGCAGATCGCGTAAGGCAGTAGCGCAGGGTGCCCTCAATGGACGCCCGGACGGATCCCGTGGGGGGAATCCGAACCGGGAAAGGGAAGCGCCCCCCGCTCCGGACCCGTGGGGGGATCTGGAGCGAGGGGCGCTTTCCGCTTTCGCGACGCCTTCGCCTTCATGACACTTCGGCCTTCGCGACGTTTCCGTCTTCACGACGCGGGGCCACGGCCGCCGGCCGGGCCCTGACGGCCGGGGAGCCCGCCGGGCTCGTGGCCGCCGCACGCAGGAGACCGGCCCGCCCTGCGGACCGGTCTGCGGAGCGTCCGGTGTCAGCGCTGCTCGACCGGGACGAAGTCGCGCTCGACCACGCCGGTGTAGATCTGGCGCGGACGGCCGATGCGGGAGCCCGGCTCCTTGATCATCTCGTGCCACTGGGCGATCCAGCCGGGGAGCCGGCCGAGCGCGAAGAGCACGGTGAACATCTCGGTCGGGAAGCCCATGGCCCGGTAGATCAGGCCGGTGTAGAAGTCCACGTTCGGGTAGAGCTTGCGCTCGACGAAGTAGTCGTCGGCCAGCGCGTGCTCCTCGAGCTTCAGCGCGATGTCCAGCAGCTCGTCGGACTTGCCGAGCGCGGAGAGGACGTCGTGCGCCGCCGCCTTGATGATCTTCGCCCGGGGATCGAAGTTCTTGTAGACGCGGTGCCCGAAGCCCATGAGCTTCACGCCGTCTTCCTTGTTCTTCACCTTGCGGATGAAGGTGTCGACGTCGCCGCCGTCGCGCTGGATGCCCTCCAGCATCTCCAGCACGGACTGGTTGGCGCCGCCGTGCAGCGGGCCCCACAGCGCGTTGATGCCGGCGGAGATCGAGGCGAAGAGGTTCGCCTGCGAGGAGCCGACCAGGCGCACGGTCGACGTCGAGCAGTTCTGCTCGTGGTCGGCGTGCAGGATCAGCAGCTTGTCCAGGGCGCTGGTGACGACCGGGTCCAGCTCGTACTCGGCGGCGGGCACCGAGAAGGTCATGCGCAGGAAGTTCTCGACGTAGCCGAGGTCGTTCCGCGGGTAGACGACCGGGTGGCCGACCGACTTCTTGTACGCGTACGCCGCGATCGTCGGCAGCTTGGCCAGCAGGCGGATGCTGGAGAGGTACCGCTGCTGCTCGTCGAACGGGTTGTGGCTGTCCTGGTAGAAGGTGGACAGCGCGCTGACGACCGAGGACAGCATGGCCATCGGGTGGGCGTCCCGCGGGAAGCCGTCGTAGAAGCGCTTGACGTCCTCGTGGAGCAGCGTGTGGTACGTGATGTCCTGCTTGAAGGACGACAGCTCATCGACGGTCGGCAGCTCGCCGTTGATGAGCAGGTACGCGGTCTCGATGAACGAGCTGCGCTCCGCGAGCTGCTCGATCGGGTAACCGCGGTACCGGAGAATGCCCGCTTCACCGTCGAGATAGGTGATCGCGGATTTATACGCGGCCGTGTTGCCGTAACCGGAATCCAGGGTCACCAGACCGGTCTGTGCGCGCAGCTTCGAGATGTCGAAGCCCTTGTCGCCGACGCTGCTGTCGACGACCGGGTAGCTGTATTCGCCGTCCCCGTAACGCAGTACTACAGAGTTGTCGCTCACGTCATCCCTCACCGACGTTGTGCCTCTTCTTCGAGGTGCCCTGACTGCCTATACCTTCCCCCATTTGGACCTTGCCTGTGCACTCGGGGTCGGCCATAGGGCCTTAACGCGGCACTCAGTGCCGCCCAGCTGCCCCATCTTGCTCCCCTTCGCCCCAAAGGGGAAAGGGGTGACACCTCACATCGTGCCGCCAAGCCGGTGATCCAGCGCGGTGTGCCTGCGACCCGCCGATATCGTCCGCACCGCTTGGCCCAGGGCCTTGCGGGACCCCACCAGCACCACCAATCGCTTTGCCCGGGTAACTGCCGTATAGAGAAGATTGCGCTGCAGCATCATCCACGCCCCTGTCGTGACAGGAATCACCACTGCCGGGTACTCACTTCCCTGCGAACGGTGGATCGTCACCGCGTACGCGTGGGCCAATTCGTCCAGCTCGTCGAAGTCGTACGGCACCTCCTCGTCCTCGTCGGTGCGGACCGTCAGGCGCTGCTCCTCGACGCTGAGGGAGGTCACCACGCCGACCGTGCCGTTGAAGACGCCGTTGCGGCCCTTCTCGTAGTTGTTCCGTATCTGGGTGACCTTGTCGCCCACGCGGAAAACCCGGCCGCCGAACCGGCGCTCGGGGAGGTCGGGGCGCGCCGGGGTGACCGCCTGCTGCAGGAGGCCGTTCAGCGCCCCGGCACCGGCCGGGCCGCGGTGCATCGGGGCCAGCACCTGGACGTCCCGGCGCGGGTCCAGGCCGAACTTCGCGGGAATCCGCCGGGCCGCCACGTCGACCGTCAGCCGCCCGGCCTCCTCGGTGCCCTCCTCCGGGAAGAGGAAGAAGTCCGCCAGCCCGGTCGTGACCGGCGGGGTGCCGGCGTTGATGCGGTGCGCGTTGGTCACCACGCCCGAATGCTGTGCCTGCCGGAAGATCCGGGTCAGCCGTACGGCCGGCACCGGGCCGCCCTCCGCGAGCAGGTCGCGCAGCACCTCACCGGCCCCCACGGACGGCAGCTGGTCGACATCGCCCACGAGGAGCAGGTGGGCGCCCGGGGGCACGGCCTTGACCAGCTTGTTGGCGAGCAGGAGGTCCAGCATCGACGCCTCGTCGACCACCACCAGGTCGGCGTCCAGCGGGCGGTCCTGGTCGTACGCGGCGTCCCCGCCGGGCTTCAGCTCCAGCAGCCGGTGCACCGTGGCGGCCTCCGCGCCGGTCAGCTCCGAGAGCCGCTTGGCGGCCCGTCCGGTCGGCGCCGCCAGCACCACCTTCGCCTTCTTGGCGCGGGCCAGCTCCACCACCGAGCGGACCGTGAAGGACTTGCCGCAGCCGGGGCCGCCGGTGAGCACGGCGACCTTCTCGGTCAGCGCCAGCTTCACGGCCGCCTCCTGCTCGGGCGCGAGCTGCGCCCCCGTGCGGTCCGCGAGCCACGCCAGCGCCTTGTCCCAGGCGACGTCGCGGAAGGCCGGCATCCGGTCCTCCTCGGTGCGCAGGAGCCGCCGCAGCCGCCCGGCCAGGGACAGCTCGGCGCGGTGGAAGGGGACCAGGTAGACGGCTGTCACGGGGTCCCCGCCGTCCGGCGCCGGCACCGTCTCCCGTACGACGCCCTCCGGGTCCGCCGCCAGCTCCGCCAGGCACTCGATCACCAGGCCGGTGTCGACCTGGAGCAGCTTCACGGAGTCGGCGATCAGCTGCTCCTCGGGCAGGAAGCAGTGCCCCTGGTCGGTGGACTGGGACAGCGCGTACTGCAGGCCGGCCTTCACCCGGTCCGGGCTGTCGTGCGGGATGCCGACCGACTGGGCGATGCGGTCCGCGGTCAGGAAGCCGATGCCCCAGACGTCGGCCGCGAGGCGGTACGGCTGGTTGCGTACGACGGAGATGGAGGCGTCGCCGTACTTCTTGTAGATGCGCACCGCGATGGAGGTCGACACCCCGACACCCTGGAGGAAGACCATGACCTCCTTGATGGCCTTCTGCTCCTCCCAGGCCGCGCCGATCATCTTCGTCCGCTTCGGGCCGAGCCCCGGCACCTCGATGAGCCGCTTCGGGTCCTGCTCGATGACGTCGAGGGTGTCCGTGCCGAAGTGCTCGGTGATGCGGTCGGCGATGCGCGGGCCGATGCCCTTGATCAGGCCGGAGCCGAGGTAGCGGCGGATGCCCTGGACGGTGGCGGGCAGGACCGTCCGGTAGTTCTCGACGGTGAACTGGCGGCCGTACTGGGGGTGGGAGCCCCAGCGGCCCTCCATGCGCAGCGATTCGCCGGGCTGGGCGCCGAGCAGCGCGCCGACGACCGTCAGCAGGTCGTTGCCACCGCGGCCGGTGTCGACGCGCGCGACGGTATAGCCGTTCTCCTCGTTGGCGTAGGTGATCCGCTCCAGGACGCCTTCGACGACGGCAAGTCCTCCGGGATGTCCGGGCCCTCCCCCGTGCGATCGCTGCATGGTCCGACGGTACCGCCGGGGTCGGACACGGCCCGGGGGCCTGTGGAAAACCCGGTTCCGGTCCGCACGGCCGGTGCCGGAGCGGTCACTTCGAGGGGCCCGGCGCTGCCGGGCCCCTCGATTCCCCCCTCGGGTTCCCCCTCCTCATCGGCGCCCGGTCATCCCCCCGGAACTCCCCCCACGGGCACTGATGCCCTGTACGACCCTCCACGGGGCGGAACGGTTGCGTCGTTCCGCTCCTCTTTCGGCGCAGTTCTTGTCACGGCCCGCGCCCGGACGCACGGCGCACACGGCGCGTTCACCGCCGCCACGAGCCCCGCGCACGCCCGGCTCCTCACGGGCCTACGCGTGTCCCGCCGGCGGCGGTGCGCGTCACGTCTCCGGCAGTACGTGCTTCCGGTAGCGGGCGATCACCTCGGCCAGCACCTCGGCCCCGTCCCGCGCCCACAGGGCCGGGTTGAAGATCTCGACCTCGATGGGACCGGTGTGCCCCGCCGCCTCGGTCCGCTCACGGAACCACCGCAGGTCCACGGCGCCGTCCCCGAGCTGCCCGCGGCCCAGCAGGACGCCTTCGGGCAGCGGCGTCACCCAGTCCGCGAGCTGGAACGCCGCGAGCCGCCCGCCGCGCCCCGCCCGGTCGATCCCCGCCCCTGCCGTGTCGTCCCACCACAGGTGGTACGTGTCCACGACCACCCCGACCTGCTCGGCGGGGAACCGTTCGGCGAGGTCCAGCGCTTGGGCGAGCGTGGAGACGACACAGCGGTCCGACGCATACATCGGGTGCAGCGGCTCGATCGCCAGCCGTACGCCCCGCTCCGCGGCGTACGGCCCCAGCTCGGCCAGTGCCTCGGCGACCCGCTCCCGGGCACCCCGCAGGTCGCGGCTGCCGGGCGGGAGCCCGCCGGACACCAGCACGAGCGTGTCCGTGCCGAGCGCCGCAGCCTCGTCGACCGCGGCACGGTTGTCGTCCAGCGCTGCGGCGCGCGCTTCGGGGTCGGCGGCGGTGAAGAAGCCGCCGCGGCACAGGCTGGTGACGGTCAGTCCGGCGTCCCGTACGAGCTTCGCGGCCGCCTCGACGCCGTACTTCTGTACCGGCTCGCGCCACAGGCCCACGTGGCGCAGCCCGGCCGCCGCACAGCCGTCCGCGAGCTCCGGGAGCGACCACTGCTTGACGGTCTCCTGGTTGAGACTGAGGCGCGCGAGATCGTCCCGCGTTCCGGGGCCGGTCATGCGTCTCCTCCGAGTACGGCGGTCAGCTTCGCCATGCGGTCGCGGGCCAGCTCGGGGTCGGGGAACAGACCGAGCCCGTCGGCCAGTTCGTACGCCCGGCGCAGGTGGGGCAGGGAGCGGGCGGACTGCAGGCCGCCGGCCATCGTGAAGTGCGACTGGTGGCCCGAGAGCCAGGCGAGCAGCACCACGCCGGTCTTGTAGTAGCGGGTCGGCGCTTCGAAGAGGTGCCGCGACAGCTCCACCGTCGGGTCGAGCACCTTGTGGAACGCGGTGGTGTCCCCCGTGTCGAGCAGTCGCACCGCCTCGGCGGCCAGCGGCGCGAGCGGATCGAAGATGCCCAGCAGGGCGTGGCTGAAGCCGCGTTGATCACCGGCGATCAGTTCGGGGTAGTGGAAGTCGTCCCCCGTGTAGCAACGCACCCCGTCCGGTAGGCGGCGGCGGAGCGCGACCTCACGGTCCGCGTCGAGCAGCGAGACCTTCACGCCGTCGACCTTGTCCGGGTGCTCGGCGATGATCTGCAGGAACGTCTCGGTGGCCGCGTCGAGGTCGTCGCTGCCCCAGTAGCCCGCCAGTGCCGGGTCGAACATCGGCCCGAGCCAGTGCAGGATGACCGGCTCGCTGCTCTGCCGGAGCAGGTCGCCGTACAGCTCCCCGTACGCCTCCGGGCCCGTCGCGGCCGCCGCCAGTTGCCGTGATGCCATGAGGATCGGCTGCCCGCCGGCCTCCTCGACGACGGCGAGCTGCTCCTCGTAGGCGTCGCGTACGTCCGACAGGCCCGCACCTCCGGGCGCGAGCTGGTCGGTGCCGACGCCGCAGGCGATCCGGCCGCCGACGGACCGGGCCTCGGCTGCCGACCTCCGGATCAGCTCGGCGGCGGTCGCCCAGTCCAGGCCCATGCCGCGCTGCGCGGTGTCCATGGCCTCGGCGACCCCCAGGCCGTGCGACCAGAGGTGGCGGCGGAAGGCGAGCGTGGCGTCCCAGTCGAGGACGGCCGGCCCGTCGGGGGTGGTGTCGGCGTTCGGGTCGGCGACCACGTGCGCCGCGGCGAAGACGGTACGGGACGTCAAGGGCGCGGCCCCTCGGTGCGCGGCGTTCGCAGGGCCTCCTGGTGCGGCGCTCACAGGCTCAGCTCCGGTACGTCCAGGCGGCGCCCCTGCTCGGCCGAGCGGATGCCCAGCTCGGCCAGTTGTACGCCGCGGG
The DNA here is from genome assembly GCF_055586425.1 of Streptomyces sp. NPDC050806. Classification (NCBI taxonomy): domain Bacteria; kingdom Bacillati; phylum Actinomycetota; class Actinomycetes; order Kitasatosporales; family Streptomycetaceae; genus Streptomyces; species Streptomyces sp. NPDC050806. The sequence goes on from NZ_JBVJIF010000009.1 coordinate 238,682, forward strand.
CGCCGGCCATGAGGTCCCACCGCCACGGCTCGTCGAGCACCACGTGGCGCAGGAAGAGCGACCACTGCTCCTTGAAGCCGTTGTCGAACTCGGCGTTGTCGGGGACCTCCTGCCACTGCGTCCTGAAGTCCTCCGTGGCCGGCAGGTCCGGGTTCCAGACCGGCTTCGGGGTCGCCGAACGGTGCTGGACCCGGCAGCGGCGCAGACCCGCGACGGCCGACCCCTCGGTGCCGTCCACCTGGAACTCCACCAGCTCGTCCCGGTTGACGCGCACCGCCCAGGAGGAGTTGATCTGCGCGACCGCGCCGCCCTCCAGCTGGAAGATCCCGTACGCGGCGTCGTCGGCGGTGGCCTCGTACGGCTTGCCCGCCTCGTCCCAGCGGCGCGGGATGTGGGTGGCCAGGTGGGCCTGGACGGTGCGCACGGGCCCGAACAACTCGTGGAGCACGTACTCCCAGTGCGGGAACATGTCCGTCGCGATGCCGCCGCCGTCCTCGGCCCGGTAGTTCCACGAGGGGCGCTGCGCCTCCTGCCAGTCGCCCTCGAAGACCCAGTAGCCGAACTCCCCCCGTACGGACAGGATCTTCCCGAAGAAGCCGCCCTCGACCAGCCGCTTCAGCTTCAGCAGGCCGGGCAGGAAGATCTTGTCCTGGACGACGCCGCTCTTGATGCCGGCCTCGCGGGCCAGGCGCGCCAGTTCGAGGGCGCCGGCCAGCCCGGTGGCGGTGGGCTTCTCCACGTAGAGGTGCTTGCCGGCGGCGATCGCCTTCTTGACCGCCTCCTCTCGTGCGGCGGTGACCTGCGCGTCGAAGTAGATGTCGATGCTGTCGTCGGCCAGCACGGCGTCCAGGTCGGTGGTCCACTCCGTGAGGCCGTGCCGGTCGGCGAGGGCCGCGAGCTTGTGCTCCGCGCGGCCCACCAGGACCGGTTCCGGCCAGATCACCGTGCCCCCGCCCGCGTCCAGGCCGCCCTGCTCGCGCAGGGCGAGGATCGAGCGGAGCAGGTGCTGGCGGTATCCCATACGCCCGGTCACGCCGTTCATGGCGATCCGTACGGTCTTGCGTGTCACAACCCGACCCCTCACATCAACCGGTGGTACCTGTCGCGGCCCACGTGGTCCGCGAACGGACAGCGCACGGGAAAGCGCGGCCGGACGCGTGCGCGGGCACCCCGCGACGTTCGGTCGGCGGTGCCGGACAGGCACGGGCACGCATGGACGCCCAGCGTTCGGAGTTGCTCACCCCGTCCGCATAGAAAGCGCTTTCCATCGCGAGAGAAGCTAGCCTGCGACGCGAGACGCCACAAGAGGGGCGACGCCGTGCGTGGCGCCGCGGGACGGGACGGGGAGCGATCATGACCGTGACACTGGCGGACGTCGCCGCGCGGGCGGGAGTCTCGGCGGCGACCGTCTCGCGCGTGCTGAACAGCAACTACCCGGTGGCCGAGGCCACTCGCGACCGGGTGCTGCGGGCCGTCGCGGAGCTGGAGTACGTCGCGAACGGCCCGGCCAGCGCGCTCGCCGCGGCCACCTCCGACCTGGTCGGCATCCTCGTCAACGACGTCGCCGACCCGTTCTTCGGCGTGCTCGCCAGCGCCGTGCAGACCGAGATGAGCGGCGGCGGCGGACCCGGCGGCGAGAAGCTGGCCGTCGTCTGCAACACCGGCGGCTCCCCGGAGCGCGAGCTGACATACCTCACGCTGCTGCACCGGCAACGGGCCGGCGCCGTGGTGCTGACCGGCGGCGCCGTCGAGGACCCCGTCCACACGGCGGCGCTGGCGGCCCGTATCGCCCGGCTGGCCGCGGCGGGCACCCAGGTCGTGCTGTGCGGCCGCCCGCCCCTGCCGGCGGAGGCGGCCGCGGAGGGCCGCGCGGCAGAGGCGCCGGCGGCGAACGGCCGGCGGGCGGGTGGCCGCGCGGCGGCACGTGCCGTGGAGGCCGGCCCCGCCCCGCTGACCGTCGCGTTCGACAACCGGGGCGGCGCGCGGGCGCTGACGGAGCATCTGATCGAACTGGGCCACCGCCGCATCGGCTGCGTCGCCGGTCCCGAGCGGCTCACCACCACCCGGCACCGGCTGGAGGGCCACCGCGCGGCACTCGCCGCGCACGGCGTCGAGGACGTCCCCGGCCGCACGGTGCACGGCGCCTACGACCGGGCCTCGGGGTACGCGGCGGCGCACGAACTCCTCCGGCGGGACGACCGCCTGACCGCCGTCGTCGCGGCCAACGACACGGTCGCGCTCGGCGTCTGCGCGGCGCTGCGCGAGCGCGGGCTGCGGGTACCCGAGGACGTCTCGGTCGCCGGTTTCGACGATCTGCCGTTCAGCGCGGACGCGGTACCGGCGCTGACGACCGTCCGGCTGCCGCTGGGCAACGCCGGGGCGCTGGCCGGCCGGCTGGCGATGGGCCGGGAGCCGGCGCCGTCAGCCGGCGTCACCCTGCTTTCATCCGAATTGGTGATACGCAATTCGACGGCTCCGCCCTAACCTTGACTCAGTCAAGGTTTTTGGGGGATGCCATGACCGTCCAGGAGTTCCGTCGCTTCAACCGCTTCTACACCAATCTCATCGGCGCGCTCGATTACGGCCGCCACCTCTACAGCCCGTACACCCTCACCGAGGCCCGCCTGCTGTACGAGCTGGCCCACACCGAGGATCAGGTGGACGCCGCGGATCTGCGGGTGGCGCTCTCCCTGGACGCCGGGTACCTCAGCCGCCTGCTGGGCAAGTTCGAGGAGCGCGAGCTGATCACCCGCGGCCGCTCGGAGCAGGACTCGCGCCGCCAGCGCATCGCCCTCACCCCGCACGGCCGGGAGGCGGCGTCGGTGCTGGAGGAGCGGTCGCAGGACACGGCGGGCCGGCTCCTGGACAAGGTGCGGGACCGGGACCGCGCCCGGCTGACGGAGTCCATGGCGACGATCCGCGAAGTCCTCGGCGACACGGACCGGGAACGGGGGCAGAACCGGGAAGAGGGGCAGGGCCCGGAGCGGGGCCGGGTGGAGGGGCCCGGGTGTGGGGCGGAGGCGCCGCCAGCCGCCTCCGGTCGTGTGACGTTGCGGACCACGCGCCCGGGTGACCTGGGCTGGATGGTGCAGCGCAATGCCGAGCTGTACGCGCGCGAGTACGGCTTCGGCCTCTCCTACGAGGCGCTGGTGGCCCGGATCGTCGCCGACTTCGCCGCACACTTCGACCCCCGCTGGGACCGCGCCTGGATCGCCGAGCTGGACGGCAATCGGGCCGGCCAGGTGCTGTGCGTACGGGACGAACCGGAGGACGCGGACGGGGAGAGGGCAGACACGGAGCCCGCGCACGGTGAGGACGGCTCGGGACACGCGACCGGGGACGGGGGCGCGGAGGACCCGCACGGGAAGAGCGCGGACGGGGAGGGGGCGGGACGCATACGCAGGGCCCGGTTGCGGTTGCTGCTCGTGGAGCCGGAGGCGCGGGGGCACGGCATCGGCGAGCGGCTGGTGGCGGCCTGCACGGACTTCGCCCGGGAAGCCGGGTACGACGAGCTGGTGCTGTGGACCAACAGCGTGCTGACGTCCGCCCGGCGGATCTACGAGCGCGCCGGGTTCGAGCTGGTCGCCGAGCGGCCGCACCGCAGTTTCGGGCAGGACCTGGTGGGGCAGGACTGGCGTTTGCCCCTGTGAGGGGCCCGGACGGCGGTTCCGGGGGGGTGGGTGACGAGGTACCGGGTACCGGTGAGTGTCAGAGGCAGAAAACTGGGAGCAGAAAGCGGCGAGCTGCGGGCCGGGAGCTGGAGGCAGGGGCCCCCGGGGGGAGCCGGAGCTTGTCGGGGCTCTCTGGAAGTGCCGTCTCGAAGTGCTGCGAAAGGTAGGGCTGTAGGGCTATGCGATTCGCCTTCTCGACGCTGGGCGTGCCCGGGATGCCGGTGCGCGACGTGATCCGGCTCGCCGTCGACGCCGGGTACCACGGGGTGGAGCTGCGCGCCCATCCGGAGGAACCGGTGCACACGGGGCTGGGCGCTCAGGAGCGTGCCGAGGTGGCCCGGGAGTTCGCGGACGCCGGGGTGGAGATCCTGACCGTCGCCGGGTACGCCAAGGTCGCCGAGGCCCAGGACGAGGCGGGCGAGGCGGCGCTGGCCGACGAGCTGGCGGGGCTGGTCGGACTGGCGGCGGACCTGGGCGCCTCGTACGTACGGGTGTTCCCCGGCGGGGGCGACCGGCCGGCCGCTGAGGCCGACGCGGACGCCGCCCGCCGGCTCGGGGCCGTCGCTCCGCTCGCCGCGGACCGCGGGGTGACCGTGCTGCTGGAGACCCATGACTCGCACCGCACGGGGGCTGCTGCGGCGCAGGTGCTCGGGCCGGTGGGGCACGGGTCGGTCGGGGCGCTGTGGGACGTGATGCACACCTGGCTGGGCGGCGAGGACCCGACCACCACGCAGGCCGTGCTCGCGCCGCATCTGGGCTACGTACAGGTGAAGGACATCGCCTCGGCCGAGGACAGGACGCCGCTGCCGCTCGGCGCCGGGGTGCTGCCGCTGGCCGACTGTTTGGGAACGCTCGTCGGGGACGGCTGGGACGGGTGGCTGTGCTGGGAGTACGAGAAGCGGTGGTACCCGTCGGCGCCCCCGCTCCCCGACCTGCTCCACGCCGGCCGGGAACACCTGGACCACCTGCTGCAGGTGGCCGGGAAGTAGAGCCGCGGGCCGGACGGAACGACGGCTGGGCAGAGGGACAGGGCCCGGCCAAGCTGCGTCGAGGCGGGACGGCGAGGCGGGACAGCGAGGCCAGCCGCACCGGGCCGGGGCGTCGGGCCCGACCGAGCCGTGTCGGGGGCGGGGCGTCAGGGCCGGGCTGAGCAGTGTCCGGGCCGCGGAGCCCGACTGAGCAGCGTCGAGGCAGGGCGGCGAGGCCCAGCTGAGCGGCGTCGGGCGGGACGACGGGCCCGGAAGAGCCGCGCCGGGGCAGGGCGCCAGGCCCCGGCCGAGCCACGTCAAGGCGGGGCCACGGGGCCCGGCTGAGCAGCGCCGGGGCAGGGCGGCGAGGCCCGGCCGAGCAGCGTCGAGGCGGGGCCACGGGGCCCGGCTGAGCAGCGCCGGGGCAGGGCGGCGAGGCCCGGCCGAGCAGCGTCGAGGCGGGGCCCGGGCCCCGCCTGAGCAACGTCCGGGCAGGGCCGCGGGCCCCGACCGAGCCGCGCCGGGGGCGGGGCAGCGAGGCCCGGGTGGGCTGCGCGGGGGGCGGGGCTGCGGGGCCCGGCTGAGCAGTGTTCGGGCGGGGCCCGCGGGGGCCCGACTGAGCAGCGTCGGGGCGGGGCCGCAGGGCCCGGTTGAGCAGCGCCGGAAGCGGGTGGTTGGGGTCGGTGGGACCGGGTGGTAGGTCCACCGAGTGTCAGTGGTACCAATCTGTACCAATCTGGCGGCATGGGGGCGTTCCGGGGAACCCGGCGCGTCGTCGGCCCGTCACAACGACGTGCTGCCGGTGAGTCTCCGCAAAGCGGTGTCGGCCTCGCTGCTGGCTGCGTCGCTGACCACCCTCTCCACCGCCTGCGGCCGGCAGCACACCGCCACCGGCGCACCCCCCTCCTCACGCGCCGGTGGCGGATCTCCCTCCGGCCGGAGCCACCCCCGGCTCCGGCCGTAGCGGCCCCGCCCGGCCCGGCGGGGGGGCGGCCCCCTGACGACTCCTCAGGACCTGATCGACGCGCAGCGCGACTGGAACCGCAGGCACACCGACACGCAGCACGACTGGAACCGCACGTATGCCGCCCTCGCCGCGCGGCCGGTTCATACGCCGGCGCTGCGCCGGCGGCTGCAGCTGCCTCCCCCAGGCAGCCCCACTCACCTGTGGCGCGCGCCCACGCCCTGCTCCAGCACACCCCCGGCTCCGGCGGGTCGTCGCCGCCCCCCGTAACGGCCCCGCTCCCTCCGCCCCCTCCGCACCCCGCCGTCCCCTCCGCAGGCGCCCCCCCGCAGGGCACCCGGCAGGCGCGCCCCTCCGCAAGCGCACCCCTCCCCGGACCGTCGCCGCAAGCCCGGACCGTCGCCGCAAGCCCGAGCCGTCACCGCAAGCCCGAGCCGTCACCGCAAGCCGTCCGGAGCGCTGCCGCGAGGCGTCCGGAGCGCTGCCGCGAGGCGTCTCGGCCGTCGCCGCACGCCACCCGGAGGGCTGCCGCAAGCCGTCTCGGCCGTCACCGCTCGCCGTCCGGAGGGCTGCCGCAGGCCGTTGCGGCCGTCGCCGCGAGCCGTCCCGAGGGCTGTCGCGGGGCGTTGGGAGGGGCGAGTCGTGGCTCAAGTGGTCGGTCACCCGGTTGGCGTGTGGGCATTGACCGGCAATTGTTTTCCGGATATCCGTGTCTCCCTGGCAGTTTCCTTCAATACGCCAATACGCCTGGGCCCGGACGGACCGGAGCGGCCTGTGCCGCGCCCGGGCCCCATGGGGCCACCAGTACCGAGGAAGCCCTCCGAGGAAGCCCTCCGGAAGGAGCGCACATGCACTCCAGACGCCAGTCCGATTCCCGACGCCAGCTCGACTCCAGACGACCGCTGCACTCCAGACGTACCGTCCTGACCGCTGCCGCCGCGGCCGCCGCCGCGGCTGCCACCTCCGCCGGCCCCGCCGGCACCGCGTACGCCGCCCCCGCCACCCCGCGCGGCACGCACGACCGCCTGCGCGCGATCGTCTCCCGCATGAGCCTGGAGGAGAAGGTCGGCCAGCTCTTCGTGATGCGGGTGTACGGGCACTCCGCCACCGACCCGGACCCCGCCGACGTCGAGACGAACCGCAAGGAGATCGGCGTCTCCAACGCCGCCGAGCTGATCGCCAAGTACCACGTCGGCGGCATCATCTACTTCTCCTGGGCGCACAACACCCGCGACCCGCACCAGATCGCCGACCTCTCGAACGGCATCCAGCGGGCGGGCGCCGCCCAGCGGGTCCCCGTGCCGCTGATCATCGCCACGGACCAGGAGCACGGGATAGTGGCTCGCATCGGCGCCCCCGCCACGCTCTTCCCCGGGGCGATGGCCCTGGGGGCGGGCGGCTCGCGCGAGGACGTGGAGACGGTGGGCCGGATCGCCGGCGCCGAGCTGTACGCCATGGGCATCCGCCAGGACTACGCGCCCGACGCCGACGTCAACGTCAACCCGGCGAACCCGGTCATCGGCGTACGGTCCTTCGGCGCCGACCCGCGGGCCGTTGCGCGGTACGTCGCCGCCGAGGTGAAGGGCTTTCAGTCGGCCGGTGTGGCCGCGACGGCCAAGCACTTCCCCGGGCACGGCGACACCGACACCGACAGCCACGTCGGCCTGCCGTACATCCACCACACCGCCGAGGAGTGGGAGCGGCTGGACGCGCCGCCGTTCAAGGCGGCCATCGCGGCGGGCATCGACTCGATCATGACGGCTCATATCGTCGTGCCCGCGTTCGACGCGAGCGAGGACCCCGCCACGCTGTCCCGCCCGATCCTCACGGGCGTGCTCCGCGAGCGCCTCGGCTACCGGGGCGTGGTGGTCACCGACTCGCTCGGCATGGAAGGCGTACGGAAGAAGTACGGCGACGACCGGGTGGCGGTGCTCGCCCTGAAGGCCGGCGTCGACCAGCTGCTGAACCCGCCGGACCTGAAGGCCGCGTACAACGGTGTGCTCACCGCGGTGGACAAGGGCGAGGTCCGCGAACCGGAGATCGACGAGAAGCTGCTGCGCATCCTCGCGATGAAGGAGCGCCGCGGGCTGTTCGCGAACCCGTACACCTCGCGCCGCGCGGTGGACCGTACGGTCGGCACGCGCCGGCATCTGAAGTCCGCCGACCGGATCGCCGACCGCACCACGACGCTGCTGGTCAACGACGGCAAGTTGCTGCCGCTGTCCCGGCACCGGTCCCGCCGGGTCCTGGTCGTCGGCGCCGACCCGGCCGCGCCGTCGGGCACCGGCGGCCCGCCCACCGGCGTGCTCGCCCGCACCCTCGGCGAACTGGGCTTCACCGCCACCGCGCTGTCCACGGGCACCGCGCCCACCAAGGCGCAGACCGACGCGGCGGTGGCGGCGCTGGCCGAGCACGACGCGGTGGTCGTGGCGACGTACAACGTCACCGCGGGGTCGACCCAGCGCGGGCTGGTGCAGGCGCTGCTGGAGTCCGGCAAGCCGGTGGTCCAGCTGGCGATCCGCAACCCGTACGACATCGCGCAGCTCAGCGGCGTGAAGGCGGCGCTGGCGAGCTATTCGTGGACCGATGTGGAGCTGCGCGCCGCGGCCCGGGTGATCGCGGGCCGCCGGGAGCCGAAGGGCCGGCTGCCGGTCCCCGTCATGCGCGCCGACACCCCGAAGAAGGAGCTCTTCCCGATCGGCCACGGCCTGTCGTACTGAGTCGTACCGAGTCGTACTGAGCGGCACCCGTACGGAGGGACACCCGTAGGGAGGGACACCCGTAGGGAGGGACTGGCGCACGGGGGGCAGGCGCACGGGGGGCAGGCGCACAGGCGTCGCTGTCGTGGCCCCGTGATCGCCGGCCCGGCGACGGCGCGTGCCCACGCCCCTCCGTACGGCGGGTATCGCGGGTGTCCGTACCGCATCCCTCGTACCGCGTGCGCAATACGCCGGTCCCGGCTGGCGTGTGCCCGTCACGGCGGGCCACGCTGGGCCGGTATGTCCCGGAACGCCAGAACGCCAGGAGGAGTCCCCGTCCGTGTCCTCGGCTCCGTCCCCGGCTCCGTCCTCCTCTCTGTCCCCGGCTCAGTCCTCGTCTCCGGCTCCGTCCTCGTTTCCGTACTCGCCCTTGCCCTCGTCCTGCTGCTGACCGGTTGTCAGGAGCAGGCCGGTGCCCGGCCGCACGGCGCCGGCGGTGCGCGCCCGAGCGGCATGCTCCCGCCGGGTTACGGTGCGGTGTTCCTGGACCGGGGCGAGTGCAGCACGCGGGGGCGCGGCGCGGCCTTCCACGAGGTGGGCTGCGGGAGCGGGGCCGCCGCGGCGCGGGTGCTGGCGCGGCACTCCGGAGGGCGGGGCGGGGGCGCGCGCTGCCCGGCCCGTACCGACTTCGTGCTGCACATCAGCGAGCACCGGCCGGATGCCGACGAGGACGGCGACGGCTCGGTCCCCCAGGGGTACGCCTGCATGCGCAACCTGCGCGCGCCGCACCCCGGAGATCCCGGCCGGGGCGGCGGCCCGCGTACGGTGCCCGGCGACTGCGTCTACCTGGCCACCGGGCTCCAGGCCCGCGAGACCCCGTGCGGCGGGTCTCGCTCCGGTGAATCGCACTCCGGCCGCTCGCACTCCAACGAGTCGCACTCCGGCGAATCGCGCTCCGGCACGCGCCACCGGCCCGAGTACGAGGTGACGGCGACGGTCCGGGCCCGCTCCTCGTGCCCCTCCGGGACGGCCCTGTACCTCCGGCTCCCCGACCACACCACGGGCTGCGCCCGCCGCCTCGGTCCCGGCTGACGCCCCCGACCGCCTCGGACCGGACTGACGCGCCCGCCGCATCGATCCGGGCCGAAGCGCCCCACCGCCTCGGCCCGGGCCGAAGCGCCCCGCCGCGGCCGCCGGGCCCGCGGCCTCCGGGCCCGCCCCCGGTGTCACCCACCCGTCACCTCTCCCCCGTCTCCCCTCCGCCCGTTTTCCTTTCGCGCGACGGGTTTTCGTGGTGCCATCCCGGTGCCCTGCCCCGCCCCGCCGTGTTCCGAAGGAGTTCCGGTGCCGCGTCCCCGTCCCGTCCCGCCTGCCTCCCTGCCGTCGTCCCGCACGTCCTCCCGCATGTCGTCCCGCGCGTCGTCCCGCACGCTCTCGCCCGCCCTGTCCGCCGTGCTCGTGACCGCGCTCGCCGCGACATTCCTGATCCCCTGCCCGGCCACGCACCGGGCCGAAGCCGGTGCCGAGGCCGGGGCCGGAGCCGGTGCCGGGGCCGGAGCCGGAGCCGGGGCCGGAGCCACGACCCCCGCCGCTTTCGCCCGCTCGGCCCCCGCCGCCCGGACGGACGGCACCACCCGCCCGGACGGCACCACCCGGTCGGCGCGGGCCCCGCAACCGCACACCCTCCCCGCGAAGTTCGCCCTCCCCACCAAATTCACCCTCCCCCCGAATTTCACCGACCGGCGGTACGAGCGGCTCGCGCCCGGCGTCGGCCTGTACGAGGGGACGCTGGCCGGGCGTCCCGGGGCCGATCACTGGACGGTCACCGTGCGGCAGGGCGGCGCGGTGCTGCACGGCCGGGAGGCGGCCGACGGGCTGGCCCGTGCGCTGCGCGCCGCCGGATTCGCGCCGCGGTCCGAGGACGTTCGCTGGCCGGCCGGGGCGCGGCAGCGGGGCACGGTGGGTGTGCGCGTGCGCGTCGGCACGTACGGGGACCAGGGCCGGGCCGACGACGCGCGCACGGCGCTGAAGGCCGCCGGCTTCGACGCGGTGAGCGAGTGGACCGGTGCCGACGGCACCCCTGGTACCGGGCTGGCGCGCGTCAAGGTCGCCGTCATCGATCCCCGGGCCTACACAGGGCGGCTGGACGCCGGTTACGGGGCGGGGGTGGCCGGGCGGGAGAAGGTCAGCGACCTCGCGGCCCGGTCGGACGCGCTGCTCGCGGTGAACGCCGGGTTCTTCGTGATGGAGGGGAAGGACGGCGTACCGGGGGCCGCGGCCGGCATCGCCGCGTACGGCGGGAGGCTGCAGAGCGCCGCGACGAACGGCCGTGTCGCCGCCGTGCTGCGGGGCGACGGCCTGCGTCCCGAGTTCCGGCGGCTGCGGACGGAGCTGGCCGTCACGGCGGGCGGTGCCACGGAGCCGGTGGACGGCATCAACCGGGTGCCGGGGAAGGTGCGCAACTGCGGCGGCACCGGCGGGGACGCGCCCACCGAGCGGCCGCTGCACGACGTGACCTGCACCGACCCGGACGAGATCGTCCGCTTCACATCGGAGCTGGGGGCCGCGACCCCCGCCGGGCCGGGCGTGGAGGCGGTGCTGGACGCCGACGGCCGGGTGCGGGAGCTGCGGCCGCGCGGCGGCCCGGTCCCGGCGGGCGGCTCCGTGCTGGCCGGGACCGGCGCGGGCGAGCGGTGGCTGCGCGCGCACGCCGCGCCCGGCTCCGCGGTGCGGCTGCACGAGCGGATCACCGGCACCGACGGCCGCCCCGTGCGGCTCACCGGCCGCGACGACATCGTCAACGGCGGGCCGCAGCTGGTCCGGGACGGCAAGGTGGCCGTGGACTTCGCGGGCGACGGCATCGAACATCCCGGTGACCGCTCGTTCGGGTACTCCTGGGGCATCAAGCGCAACCCGCGCATGGTGCTCGGCACCGACCGGGCAGGGCGCCTTCTCCTGCTCGCCGTCGAGGGCCGCCGGCCCGGCCGCAGCGACGGGCTCGGCCTGACCGAGGCCGCAGCGCTCATCAGGTCCCTCGGTGCCACCCAGGCGATGAACCTGGACGGCGGCGGCTCCGTGGGCATGGCCGTCGACGGCCGGCTCATCACCACGCCGTCCGACGCCACCGGCGAACGCCCCATCGGCGACGCCCTGTTGCTGCGGCGGTGAGGAAGCCGGACGCGGGGCCCGGTACGGCAGTGGGCCCGGGCGGGGTTGCCGCCCGGGCCCACGCCGGGGATCACGCTGTGCGGAAGCGCCCGTCCCTGCGCAACGCAGGAGCGCTCGTCATGACGCCGCGCCCGTCCCTACGCTGCGCCCGTGCTCACGGACGCAGCAGCGGCATCCGCTGGGTCTGCTGCTTGTCCAGCTTCTTGTTGTACGGGGCCGCCGGCGCCGGCTCGCCCGCCGCGGGCTGCACGCCGGCCCACTTCAGGAGGCGGGCCGTGGCCTTGGTGCGGTCGGCTTCCTTCAGCTTCGCGATGTTGGAGCCGTGGTTGCCGCCGGGGACGGTGAAGACGTAGGAGTCCTTCGCGCCCTTGCCGACCCGGAAGTGCTCCGAACTCCACGGGTCGTACTGCCCGTTGACGAACATCATCTGCTGGGCGTGGTGGCGCACCCAGCGGTCCACGTCCGGCATGGCCTTCTTGTCGAAGGACATGGGGATGTCGCGCGGGACGAAGGTACGGGAGTTGTTGATGCCCGGGTAGCGGAGCAGGTCCGCGACGTTCGGGTACTGGTAGCCGGGTTCACCGAGCTGGGTGCCCGCCTGGTAGTAGTACGGCAGGTAGGGCTCCATGCCCTGGTCGGTGTAGCTGCTGAAGCCGCCGACCTTGTCCATCCAGGCCCACAGCGCGTCCGTGGTGGCCGTCGGCTTCGGGACCTCGGCGCAGGCGGTGGCGGCGGGCTGGTACTGCCAGAAGCCGAAGACCAGGTCGGTGACCATGATTTCGTACGCGCGGTCGGTGTTCCCGGCGAGCTTGAAGGTCCAGCCCTCGGCGTCGGCCTTCTTCTGGAAGCGGTCGACCATCTCGCCGCGGCGCTTCAGTGCCTCGCGCTCGACCGCGGCGAGGTCCTTGCGGCACTGGGCGGTGCCGACGGTGGCGAAGAAGCGGTCGTAGGCGGAGTCCTCGTCGTTGACCACGTCGTTGGGCGCGACGTAGGCGACGGTGCCGTTCATGTCGTGCGGGTGGAAGCGGCGGTAGTAGGTCGCCGTCATGCCGCCCTTGCTGCCGCCGGTGGCGATCCAGTTCTTGGCGTAGACCGGCTTCAGCGCGCGGAAGATGCGGTGCTGGTCGGCGGCGGCCTGCTGGATGTCCAGCTTCTTCCAGTCCGCGGGCTTCGGCCGGGACGGGGTGAAGTAGCGGTACTCCATGGAGACCTGGTTGCCGTCGATGAGCTTGGTGGGCTCACTGCGGGTCGGCTCGGTGGAGACGTTGTAGCCGGAGGTGAAGAAGACGGTGGGGCGGTCCGTCGACTTGTGCAGCACGGTGATGCGCTGCTGGAAGGTGCCCTTGCCCGGATGCCGGTGGTCGACCGGCTGGGTGTAGTTCAGGACGAAGTAGCGGTAGCCGTCGACCGGCTTCTCCTGGACGAGGCTCATTCCCGGTATCGCGAGGAGGCGGTCCTTGATGTCCGTCTCCGCGCGGCTGCCCGCGGTCGTACCGGTCGGCCCGGCGACGGTGGCCGCCCCTGCCGTGGCGGTTCCCGCGCCGAGCGTGCCTATGAGCACGACGAGCGACAACAGCCATCTGAGCGTTCTGCGCATGCGCCCTCCCCTGGGGTTCGCAAAGGTCGCGCTGAACCTATCGGTACGGCCTGCCACCGACCACCCCCCGACCGGCGGTTCCGGTCACACCCGGCAACGGTTCCGCTCATACCCGTACGCGCTCCTCCTCTCCCGTGACGTCCCCTGTGAAGTCGCCGGTGAAGGACCGCCACAGTTCGGCGTAGCGGCCGCCGCGTGCGACGAGTTCGGCGTGCGGCCCGTCCTCGGCGACGCGGCCTCCGTCGAGCACCACGACACGGTCGGCGCGGGCCGCGGTGGTGAGGCGGTGCGCGACGACCAGTGTCGTACGGCGGCCGGCCAGGCGGTCGGTCGCGTGGTTCACCACGGACTCGGTCGCCAGGTCGAGTGCCGCGGTCGCCTCGTCGAGCAACAGCACGTCGGGGTCGACCAGTTCGGCCCGGGCCAGGGCGAGGAGCTGGCGCTGGCCGGCCGAGAGGTTGCGGCCGCGCTCGGCGACCTCGTGGAGGTAGCCGCCGTCGAGCATGGCGATCATGTCGTGCGCGCCCACCGCCCGGGCCGCGGCCTCCACTTCGGCGTCGGTCGCGTCGGGGCGCCCGTAGGCGATGGCGTCGCGGACGGTGCCGGGGAAGAGGTACGACTCCTGCGGGACGACGCCGAGGCGGTGGCGGTAGCCGGTCAGGTCCAGGTCGCGCAGGTCGGTGCCGTCGATCCGGACCGCCCCCGTGGTGGGGTCGTAGAACCGGGCGACCAGCTTGACCAGGGTGGACTTGCCGGCGCCGGTCTCGCCGACGAACGCGACGGTCTGGCCGGCGGGGATGGTCAGCGCGATGCCGGAGAGGGCCTCGGCCTGCTCGCCGTCGGCGGTCGCGTACCGGAAGTGCACGTCGTCGAAGGTGATCTCGCCCGTCAGCTGCCGCACCGGGCGGGGCTCCTCGGCCGCCGGGGTGGTGGTCGGCTCGCGCAGCAGTTCCTGGATGCGGCCCAGGGACACGGATGCCTGCTGGTAGCCGTCGAAGACCTGGGAGAGCTGCTGCACGGGGGCGAAGAAGAGGTCGATGTAGAGGAGGTAGGCGACCAGCGCGCCCGCGGTCAGGGTGCCCGCCGAGACCCGGTCGGCGCCCACGATCAGGACGAGCGCGGCGGCGACCGAGGACAGCAGCTGGACGAAGGGGAAGTAGACCGAGATCAGGAACTGGCCGCGGGTGCGGGCCTGCCGGTACGCGGCGCTGCGCTCGGTGAAGCGGTCGGTGCCGCTGCGCTCGCGGCGGAACGCCTGGACGATGCGGAGGCCGGCGACGCTCTCCTGGAGGTCGCCGTTGACGACGCTGATCCGCTCGCGTGCCAGCTCGTACGCCTTGACGCTCTGCTTGCGGAAGAAGTACGTGCCGATGATCAGCGGCGGCAGCGTGGCGAAGACGACCAGGGCCAGCTGGACGTCGATGACCAGCAGGGCGACCAGGATGCCGAAGAAGGTGAGGACGGAGACGACGGCGGTGACCAGGCCGGTCTGGAGGAAGGTGGAGAGCGCGTCGACGTCGGTGGTCATCCGCGTCATGATCCGGCCGGTCAGTTCGCGCTCGTAGTAGTCCAGGCCGAGGCGCTGGAGCTGGGCGAAGATCTTGACGCGGAGCGCGTAGAGGACGCGTTCGCCGGTACGCCCGGTCATGCGGTTGGAGCCGATCTGGGCGGCCCACTGGGCGAGCACGACGATCAGTGCCGCGGCGGACGCGGCCCAGACGCCGTTGATCGCGGCGCGCTGGACGCCGTCGTCGATGCCGTGCCGGATCAGTACGGGCAGCAGCAGTCCGGCGACCGCGTCCACGGCGACCAGCGCCAGCGCGACCAGCAGCGGGCGTCCGAAGCCGGCCAGCAGGCGGCGCAGGCCGTAGGCGCTCTCCGGGCGGGCCGCCCGCTCCTCGTCGACGTCGGGGGTGTCGGTGGCCGGGGGCAGGGCCGCGACCTTCTCCAGCAGCTCGGGGGATGGGGGTGCCCCCTGCTCGAACGAAGTTGAGCGCTTGGGGGAGGGCATCCCGGCGAGGGCGCCGGCCATGCCGCCGGGCCGGCCGGCGAGGGCCGCGTCAGGTGCCCCGCCGCCCTCCTGCCGGCCGGTGTCGCCCGGCCCCTCGGTACGGACCCACAGCTCGGGCGTGACGCCGTCGATCACGCGGCGCGGCCGGGTGTCCTCGGCGCCGGCCGTGGCCGGGCCCTCCAGCAGCCCGGTGGCCGCCGCCTCCCCGGAGCGGGCCCCGGCCGTCGCGGCCCGCCCCACCGGGTCCCGCTCCACGCCGCCCAGCTCGTCCGGGTCGGTGAGCAGCCTGCGGTACAGCTCGCAGCGCTCCTCCAGCTCCTCGCGCGTACCGATGTCCAGCAGCCGGCCGGCGTCGAGGACCGCGACCCGGTCGGCGAGCGCCAGCGTGGAGGCGCGGTGCGCGATCAGCAGGGTCGTCCGGCCGGCCATGACGCCGCGCAGCGCTTCGTGGATCTCGTGCTCGACCCGGGCGTCCACCGCGGAGGTGGCGTCGTCCAGGATCAGCACGCGCGGGTCGGTGACGATGGCGCGGGCCAGCGCGACGCGCTGCCGCTGGCCGCCGGACAGGCTCAGGCCCTGCTCGCCGACCTCGGTGTCGTAGCCGTCGGGCAGGGCCGAGATGAAGCCGTCGGCCTGGGCGGCGCGGGCCGCCGCGCGGATCTGCTCGTCGGTGGCGTCCGGGGCGCCGTAGGCGATGTTGTCCCGGATGGAGTCGGAGAAGAGGAAGCTGGTCTCGGGGACCAGGCCGATGGCGCCGCGCAGCGAGTCGGCGGTCAGGTCGCGCACGTCCCGGCCGCCGACGAGCACCCGGCCCGCGCCGGCGTCGTAGAAGCGGGGCAGGAGCAGGGAGACGGTGGACTTGCCGCTGCCGGAGGTGCCGACCACGGCGACGGTCTCGCCGGGCTCGATGCGCAGCGAGAAGTCGTCCAGGACCGGGTGTGCGCCGGTGTCGTCGCCGTACCGGAACGTGACGTGCTCGAACTCCACGGTCGCGGGCGCGTCGGCGGGCAGCTCGACGGCGTCGGGGCGCTCCTCGATGACGGGCTCGGTGTCGATCAGCTCGAAGACCCGCTCCACGCCGGCGCGGGCCTGCTGGCCCACGGTGAGGACCATGGCGAGCATCCGGACCGGGCCGACGAGCTGGGCGAGGTAGGTGGAGAAGGCCACGAAGGTACCCAGCGAGACCTGGCCGCGGGTGGCCATCCAGCCGCCGAGGGCGAGCATCGCGACCTGGCCGAGGGAGGGTACGGCCTGGAGCGCGGGGGTGTAGCGGGCGTTGAGGCGTACGGTGCGCAGCCGGCCGGCGAAGAGCCGCCGGCCGACCTCGCGGAGCTTGCCGGTCTCCTGCTCCTCCTGGCCGAAGCCCTTGACGACGCGGACGCCGGAGACGGCGCCGTCGACCACGCCGGCCACGGCCGCCGCCTGCCCCTGGGCGTACCAGGTCGCCGGGAAGAGCCGGACGCGGCTGCGCTTGGCTATCCACCACAGGGCGGGCGCCACGGCGAGGGCGACGACGGTGAGCAGCGGCGACAGCACCACCATGATCACCAGCGAGATGGCGAACAGCAGGATGTTGCCGAGCATCATCGGCACCATGAACAGCAGCGACTGCACGAGCTGGAGGTCGCTGGTGCCGCGGCCGACCACCTGGCCGGTGGACAGCTCGTCCTGGCGCCGCCCGTCCAGCCGGGTGATCGCTCGGTACATGCGGGTACGCAGATCGTGCTGCACGTCCAGCGCGAGCCGGCCGCCGTAGAACCGGCGGATGTAGGTGAGGACGTAGACGGCGAGCGCGGCGACGATCAGCAGGGCGGCCCACGGGGCGAGGGACCGTTCGTGCTTGACGATCACGTCATCGATGATCAGCTTCGGCACCAGCGGGACCAGCGCCATGACGGCCATCCCGGCGAGCGAGGAGCCGAGCGCGAGCAGTACGTCCTTCCTGTACTGCCAGCACGTGCGCGTCAGCCGCCGCGCCCAGCCCTCTTCTGCCGTGTCCGTGCCCGCCACGCGATGCCTCCCACCGGTCGACTCCCTGCCGCAAGGCACCAACATCGCCGACCGGTGTTTTCATCCCACCGCAACAATTCACGTAACCGTGGGCGTCACAGCACGCCGCTCACCGGACACGGACGGTCATGTCGTACAGCCGCGTGATCTGCTTCGGGTTCTGGTTGTCGTCGCTGACCAGCAGGAGGTGCAGCCGCCCCGCGTGCCGGCCGAGCACGGTCATGCCCTCGATGTTGTCCAGCAGCGGATTGAGCTGCGGCTGCTTGGCGGGGGCGCCGAGGGACGGGCAGCGGGTGAGGTCGGCGAGCAGGGTCTTGCGTGCGGGGCGCACGGCCTCGGTGAGCCGCTCGGTGTCCTGGGTCGCGGTGGCGTGCCGGGGGTCGGCGAGGTAGAGGCGGATGACGTTGCCCTGCGGGGTGAAGGTGCGCTCCAGGACGAGCAGGCGGCCGTCGCCGAGCGCGGTGATCTCGGGGACGGTCATGCCCGCCTCGACCGGGTACGCGAACTGCCGGCCGAGCGCGTAGTCGCCGTGCGGCCGCCGCTCCCAGGTCTGGAAGCGGTGCAGGGACCGGCCCCACGCGTCGGTGCCGTCGCCGGTGAGCGCGCCCTCCATGGACGCGATGAGGGTGCGGCCGCCGGGGCCCGCGGTCAGCCCTTCGAAGGTCTGGTTGCCGGTGGACCGGCCGGCCGGGGCGACCCGCAGGGCGCCGGGGACGGGGAGGCTGCCGCGCGGGTGGCCCGCCCGGTCGTAGCGGCGTACCGACGGCTCGGTCTCGGAGGTGACGATCCGGTCGCCGTTCGCCTCGACGACCAGCCCCTCGGAGTCCAGCGGCGCGCCGTGCTCGTCGGCGAGCGGTACGGCGCGCAGCGGCTCGCGGGTCCGGCCGTCGAGGGTGACCAGCGCGGACCGGTCGGAGAGTGCGAGCAGGTCGCCGTCGGTGTCGCGGGCGAGCGCGGAGAAGTTGCCGACGTACGTGCCGTCGACGGAGCGCTTGTCCAGGGCGTCGGACCAGCGGTCGACGGAGACGCGGGGCGAGCAGGCGTGGCCGGTGGCGGGCGTTCCGGGCGGGGCCGCGGCCGCCGGGAGCGTTCCGGCGGCGAGCAGCGCGGCGGCGAGGGCTGCGGGTACGGCGGCGGTGAGGCGCACGGGGGTCCTTCCAGTGGCGGGACGGCGACGGGCGGGGCGCCCGGGGTTCCTTCCCCCGGGCGCCCCGCCCGCATCACACGTTCCGTCCCGTGGAACGGCCGCCGGTCAGTCCTTCGCTTCGGCCACCGTCAGCTCGGTGATGCCGGGCCGGGTCCTGTCACCGTCCTTGCCGTGCACGGTGACCCGTACGTACCGCGCCGGTGACTTCCCGTCGTAGCCGGTGCCGGTCCAGTGCCGCCCGTCGCGGGAGACCTGGATCCGGTACGACTCGGGCTTCTTGTCCGTCCAGTGCGGGGTGACCGTGCCGACGCGGCGGACGCCGCCCAGGTCGGCGGTGAGGGTGCCGGTGGTGGCGTCGGGCACCCAGGCGGTGGTGGTGTTGCCGTCCACCGCGGCGCCCGCGTACATCCCGGGCTCCTCGGACGTGGCCTTCGCCGGCCGGCAGCGGGCCGCGTTGGCGGTCGGCTCCTGGTCGGGCCGGCGGGTCTTCAGGTGCAGCGGGGCACCCCGGCTGACGACCCGCTCGCCCTCCGGGGTGGCGACCGTCATCGGCTCGCCGCCGGTCAGCCGCACCTCGGTGTGGTGCGCGCCGAGCGCGACGTCGTACGTCCGGCCCTGCCAGTGCAGGCCGCGCAGGGTGACGCCGTCGGCGAGCTGCGGCGGCAGCGTCGGGTCCAGGGTGATCCGGTCCTCGCCCAGCCGCAGGCCGGTGAGGCCGTGGGTGAAGACCTGGAGGAAGCCGCCCTTGCCGGTGAGGAAGTCCTGTGCGGGCGAGCCCGACAGCGGGTCGTTGGCGCCGGCCTTCTCGCCGCGGGCCTCGGAGAAGAGGTGGAACGGGCCGCGCATGAAGGGCCGGACCGACCGCTGGAGGTAGGTGTAGGTCGCGCAGCCGGGCTCGCCGGTCTCGGCGGCGTCGATGGCGTGCACCGAGTCGGTCATCGCCGGGCCGTCGGGGTCGGTGTGCGCGGCGTAGTAGTCCAGCGTCTTCGCCTTGGCGGCGTCGGACATCGGCCACTGCAGCGGGTACTGGAGCAGCACGGTGTCCGCCTGCTTGATGGTCGTGCCCTTGTAGCCGTCGTACTGCTGGAAGACCTGCTTCTTCTTGTCGTACGGGATGCGCAGCTTGCCGGCGATGGTGTTCCAGGAGGCGGGGGCCTTCTTGCCGAGGACGGCGGCGGCGCGGGTGGCGTGGCGGAGCGCGGTGGCGGCACCGGCGTTGGTGAACACGCCGTCGTCCACGCCGTTGCTGTACTCGTCGGGGCCCGCGACGTTCTTGACCGAGTAGCTGCCGTCACCGTTCTTGGTCACGCGGGAGGCCCAGAACCGCGCGATGCCCTGCATGACGGGCCAGCCGCGCTCGCGCAGCCAGCCGGTGTCCTTGGTGGCGAGGTAGTACTGCCAGGCGGCCAGCGAGACGTCGCCCATCAGATGGTTCTGGGTCTTGCAGTGCGGCGGGTCCCAGCTGTGGCACTCCTTCCACAGGTCGCCCTTGCCGCCGCTGGTCCAGGGGTAGAACAGCCCGTCGTAGCCGAGCTTCCTGGCGTTCGCGCGGGCGGCGTCCCGGGTCCGGTACCGGTAGTCCACGACGGACCGGGCGAGGTCCGGGTGGGCCGCCAGCAGGCCCGGGTACATCCAGGTCTCGGCGTCCCAGAAGATCTCACCGGCGTAGTTGTCGCTGGTCAGACCGGTCGGGGCGATGCTGTCCCCGGAGCCCTCGCGGGAGTTGGCGAGCAGTCCGTACTGCGCGGAGCGCACCCACGCCTGGAGGTCCCGCCGCTCCCGGCCGCGCACCTCGACGTCGGAGCGCCACAGCTTCTGCCAGGCGGCGGCGTGGTCGCGGTAGAGGCCGTCCCAGCCGCGCGCCGCGGCCTGCTGGGAGGCGCGGGTGGCGGCGTCCCTGGGGTGGTCGGAGGTGAGCGCGGTGTCCACGCCGACGTACTTGGCGACCTCGTACGTCCGTCCCTTGTGCACCGGGAACGAGACACCCTGATGCACCGTCAGCTTCTTCGCTGCCGCGGCCTTCTGTTCACTTCCCGAACGAATGCCCGGGCCCGTACGGAGCGTCGACGCGACGGCGCCCGCCGTGTTCGTGCCGTTCGTACGGAAGGTGACGTCCTGCGTCCGGTCGCCGGAGCGGGCGCCGCCGCCGGTCTGCGTGATCCGGCGGGCACCGCGCCCGTCGAGCGTGTCGGTGACGGTGGCCGGGCCGCTCCAGTGCGGCGTCATCCGCAGCCGCACCGCGCCGGTGTGCGCGCGGGTGCGGTCCGCGAGCACGTCGAAGACCAGGTCGGTGGCGCGGCCGTCGGCGGCGGTCCAGGTCAGCGACGTGCGGACCAGGCCGCAGCGCATCAGCAGGGTCTGCCGGTAGTGGGAGATCCGGCCGGGCTTCGTGGCGGCGCTGAAGGTCTCGCCACCGGAGCCGCCGGTGGCGACGTTCAGGGTGGACCAGGTGGGCAGTGCGGCGATGGCCTGCCGCTTCTTCACCGACTCGGGGCCCTCGGCGAACAGCCCGGCGGCGAAGGCGCCGTCGTAGCGCGGCGTGTAGAGCGGGAAGCCGGTCTTCCCGCCGGTCGCCGCGTACCCGGTCCCGTTGGGCGGCACCCGCTGCCCGAGGTAGCCGTTGGCGACGTACGGGTGGTGGCTGTCCTCGGGATCGATGCGGGTGGACGTGGACGTCCAGCCGGGACCGTCCGAGGCGCAGGAGCCGTCGGCGGTGGGGGTGGCGCCCTTCGCCGGGCCCGCGGCGCGGCCCCCGGCCGGCGCGTCGGCCGAGGAGGCGGGGGGCACGGCCGCGATGAGCGCGCCCGCGAGCAGGGGGACGAGCAGCCGCCGGCCGGCGCGCGGCAGCGGACGTGGGGAGTACGTCATTGTTCTCCGTCGACGGTTCGTCGGGCACGGGCGGGCAGGCCGGGGCGTTGCCCGCAGCGAACCTAAAGTTATGAACAGTTCGCGTCAACGGTCCGCGCGCTTTGTTAACTTTCCGAAGCCGGAGAATCCGCGGAATCACCCCTATGCGTCGGCGCGAACATCCGCAGCAGCGCCGGGAGCACCACCACGGAGGGGCCGGGGGCCGCCAGCGCCGCGGCCAGGTCCTCCCGCAGCCGCTCGGGAGCGCTGGTCACCGCGGGCACCCCGAAGGACTCGGCGAGCGCCGCGAAGTCCGGCCGCGCCAGCTCGGTGCCGGTCGCCCGCCCGAACGTGTCCGTCATGTACTCGCGGAGGATGCCGTACCCCCCGTCGTCCACGATCAGCCAGGTCACCGGCAGCTCGTACTGGCGCGCCGTGGCCAGCTCCGCGAGCGAGTACATGGCACCGCCGTCCCCGCTCACCGCGAGTACGGGCCGCGCCGGGTCCGCGGCGGCCGCGCCCAGCGCCGCCGGGAAGGCGTAGCCGAGGCCACCCGCGCCCTGTGCCGAGTGCATGGTGTTCGCGTGGCGGGCGTCGAAGGCCGACCAGGCCCAGTAGCCGAGGATCGTCATGTCCCAGCAGCTGACCGCGTCGTCGGGCAGCGCCTCGCGGACGGCGGCCAGCACGTCCTGTTCCAGGGTGAGGTCCTGGGACGCGATCCGCTCCGCCACCCGGTCCAGCAGCGCCCGTACGCGCTTGGGTGCCGTGTCGTCCTCGCGCGTGCCTGCCGTCTCCAGCAGCGCCCGGAGCGCGGGACGGGCGTCCGCGTGGATGCCGAGCGCGGGGTGGTTGGCCTCCAGCTTGCCCGCGTCGGCCTCGATCTGGATGACCCGGCCGCGGGGCTCGAAGGTGTGGTAGTTCGAGGAGAGTTCGCCCAGGCCCGAGCCCACCACCAGCAGGACGTCCGCGTCCTCCAGGAAGTCCGTGGTGTGGCGGTCCTCCAGCCAGGACTGGAGGGAGAGGGGGTGGGCCCAGGGGAACGCGCCCTTGCCGCCGAAGGTGGTGACCACGGGAGCCCGCAGCCGTTCCGCCAGCTGCCGCAGCTCGCCCGCGGCGTCCGCCCGTACGACCCCGCCGCCCGCGATGATCGCCGGACGCTCCGCGTTCGTCAGCAGGCCGGCGGCCGCTGCGGTCAGCTCGGGGCGCGGGGTCAGCTCCTCCGGATCCGCTGCCAGGCCCGTGACCACCGGGATCGCCGTCGGCGCGAGCAGCACGTCCTGCGGGATCTCCACCCAGACCGGACCGTACGGGGCCGTCAGCGCCGACTTCCAGGCCGCGGCGATCGCCGACGGGATCTGCGACTGCGTGCGCGCGCTGTGCACGGACTTCACCACGTCACGGAACGAGGCGCTCTGGTCCCGGAGTTCGTGCAGGTAGCCGTGGCGGCCACCGCCGAGCCCGGCCGCCGGCACCTGGCTGCCGATCGCCAGCACCGGGGCCGAGGCGGCGGCGGACTCCTGGAGCGCGGCGAGCGTCATCAGCGCGCCGGGGCCGGTGGAGACCATCAGCGGGGCGACGGTACGCGCCGTGCGGGCGTAGGCGTCGGCGGCGAACCCGGCGTTGTTCTCCACGCGCAGCCCGACGTACCGCAGGGCGCTGCGGCTCAGCGCGTCGAAGAGGCCGAGGGCGTGCTGGCCGGGGAGGCCGAAGACGGTCTGCGCGCCCAGGGCTTGCAGGGACTCGACCACCAGGTCGCCGCCGGTTCGCTGCGCGGGCCTGTCCGATGACTGCGGGGTGCTCACGTGGTGCCTCTCTGCGGGTGCGTGGGGGTTCGCGTCTGTCGCGGCCCGGCGGCCGCTCGTCCTCAAACGCCGGACAGGCTTGATTTGCCGGGCTCGGCCGGGGTCGCCAGGCGGGAGCGCCATTCCGCCAGTACCGCCGGGTCCGTCGGCCTGCTTGCCAGGCTCACCGTCACGTACGCGGCCAGCGACACCAGCAGCCCGTAGTAGATCGGCTCGTTGGCGAGGACGCCTCGCCAGAACATCAGGGCGATGACCGTCGCGCCGCCCGCCGCGACAGCGGCCAGCGCGCCGGCGCCCGTGCCGCGCTTCCACAGCAGGCCGCCGAGGATCGGGACCAGCAGTCCGCCGACGAGGAGGTTGTAGGCGACGGTCAGCGCCTGGACGACGTCGTTGAGGGCGATGGCGATACAGATGACGGCGGCGCCCATGAGGAGGATGAAGACGCGGTTGCCGCGCACCTCGTCGTGTTCCCCGGCGCGGTCCCGGCGGCCGACGGCCCCCCGGAGCCGGGACCAGATGTCGTTGTTGGCGACCGTCGCGCAGGCGATGAGCGCGCCCGAGGACGTGGACATCACCGCGGAGAGCGCCGCCGCGAGGACCAGCCCGCGCACGCCCACCGGCAGCGCGTCCTTCACGATCGTGGCGAACGCGTCGTCCGGGCTGCCCAGATGGGGGTAGAGCACCTTGGCGGCCGTGCCGATCACCGCGCCGGCCAGCGCGTACACCAGGCAGTACGTGCCGGCCGCGGTACCGCCCAGCCGTGCGACGCGGTCGCCGCGCGCGGTGAATACCCGCTGCCAGATGTCCTGGCCGATCAGCATGCCGAAGGAGTAGATGAGGACGTAGGTGAAGACGGTCTGGGCGCCGATGCCGAGCGGGGCGAAGTAGGAGTCGGGCAGTTCGGCGCGCAGCTCGCCGAAGCCACCGGCCTTCACGACCGCGATGGGCAGCAGGAGCAGCAGGACGCCGATCGTCTTGACCACGAACTGCACCATGTCGGTGAGGGTGATCGACCACATGCCGCCGAGGGTGGAGTACGCGACGACGATCACGCCGCCGAGGATGATCGACACCGTGCGGTCCAGGCCGAAGAGGACGTCGAAGATGGTGGCGTACGCGATGGTGGAGGTGACCGCGAGCATCAGGGTGTACGCCCACATCACCACGCCGGAGATGACGCCCGCCGAGCCGCCGTAGCGCAGGTCCAGCATCTCGGAGACGGTGTAGACCTTCAGCCGGGCGATCCGGGCCGAGAAGAAGACGCTCAGCGCGAGCAGGCCCAGGCCGATGGTGAAGACCATCCAGGCGCCGGAGAGGCCGTACTGGTAGCCGAGGCCGACGCCGCCGATGGTGGAGGCGCCGCCGAGGACGATCGCGGCCATGGTCCCGGAGTACATGAACGGCCCCAGACGCCTTCCGGCGACCAGGAATTCGCTCTTGGAACGGGCGCGGCGCATGCCCCACCAGCCCATGGCGAGCATGCCGGCCAGATAGAGGATGATCACCGCGTAGTCGACAGCCATGGGCCATCCCTTCGGCAGGGCGGAGCGGGGCGGGCGGAATTCGTGGGTTGACCTTAGGAAACGGCGCGGCGGCGAAGAAGTGTACGTTTCCTCCACTCCGCCCCTCCGGAATGGATGATCCGCACATGGCCGACGCGTCGCACCCCTCGCCGCCCACCCCCGGCGTCCCGCTCTCCGCGCTGCGCGCCCGTGCCGATCTCGGGCTGCGGCAGATCGCCGGGCCGCGCGCGGACGCCACCGTCCACTGGGTGCACACCTCGGAGATGGCCGACCCGGAGCCGTACCTGCTCGGCGGCGAGCTGCTGCTGACGGCCGGGGTGCACCTGGACGCGGCGGCGGGGGCCGGCGCCTACCTCGACGGCTACGCGGAACGCACGGTCGCGGCGGGCGCGGTGGCGCTCGGCTTCGGGGTCGCGCCGGTGCACGACGCGGTGCCGCGGGCGCTGGTCGCGGCCTGCGACCGGCACGGGCTGCGGCTGCTGGAGGTACCGCAGGAGACGCCGTTCACGGCGGTGGAGAGCGCCGTCTGGGAGGCCATGACCGAGGCCCGGCACCGCGAGCTGACCCGCGTCAGCGAGGGGCAGCGGGCCCTGGCAGCGGCGGCGGCCGGGCCCGACCCGGTGCCGGCGGTGCTCCGCACGCTCGCCCGCCGGGTGGACGGCTGGGCGGCGGTGACCGGCGCGGGCGGGGAGGACGAGCTGGCCGCCGCCGGCACCCGGCCGCCCGCCGCCGCGCTGACGGCGGTCGCGCGGCTCGCGCGCCGGGTGACGGTCCCCGGCGGCCCGGCGTCGGCGGGCGAGTCACCGGCCGACGGGGCCGGCCACCAACTCGCCGCGTACGCGCTCGGCGGCCGGGCACCGGACCGGACACTCGCGCTCACCGTCGTGGCGCCGCCGCCCGACCCGGCGGCCCGCGCCGTGGTGGGCGTGGCGGCGGTCCTGCTGTCGCTGCTCACCGGCCCGTACGCGGCGGCGGCCGACGGCGGGCACTCGGCCGCGCTGGTGCGGCTGCTGCTCGGGGACTCCCCCGCCGAGGTGGCGCCCCTGCTCAAGCACGCGCACTGGGCCGTCGTGCACGCCCGCGCCCGGCGGGGCCACGACGCGCCCGCCGCCGCCCTGGCCGCCGGGCTCGGCACCCCCCTGGTCGCGCCGGGCGCCGACGCCGTGCGCGCCCTCGTCCCCGCCGACCGCGAGATCGGGCCGCAGCCCGGCTGGACGCTCGGCGTCAGCGAGCCCGTACCGGTCTCCGGGCTGACCGCCGGTGACGCGCACGCGGCCGCGGCGCTGCGCCGCGCGGTGGCGGGCCGGCGCCCGCTCGTCCGCCACCGCTCCCCCGGCGTCGGCGCCGCCGGCGGCCTCGCCTCGCTGGTCCCGCCCGCCGAGGCCCGGGCCCACGCCGCGGCCGTCCTGGCACCGCTCGACGGGGCCCCGGCGCTCCGCGGGACGCTGCACACCTGGCTCTCCCTGCACGGCAGCTGGGACCGGACGGCGACGGCGCTCGGCATCCACCGCAACACGGTCCGTCAGCGCGTCGCCCGCGCCGCTGCGCTGCTGGACACCGACCTCGACGATCCGGACGTCCGGATGGAGCTGTGGTTCGCACTCGGTGCACTTTCCTGAATTCCGGACGCGATTACGGACATGTCCTTTTCACCGGACCTCGCCGCCCTTCTGCACCCCTTCCCGAATTCCACCGGGCGACTTCCGACATCCGCGGCATCGGCTTTCAAAACCGCACTTCACAGCGCATGTGACAGGCCATTTCCGGCGTAATGCGCGGGCCATTGCAGGGAACTTGCCTTACGGCCTCAGTCCCGGCACTATTCCCGGCGTAAACCCCGTTCTTCCGCGTCCCCCGTGCTTGAAGGGAAGAAAACTCATGCGTGACTTCATCGAGACCGCCGAGATCTCCGACAGCGAGCTGGACGGCATTGCCGCCGGTGCCGCCACCGTCGGTGCCGGTATCGCCGGCTACGACGCCGCCGTGACCGTCGACGGCTCCGCCGTCCAGGCCGTCGAGGGCCTCGCCCAGGGCACGCTCGCCAAGGCCAACGGCCTGGCCGGCGCGCTGCCCACCGCAGGCCTCTGAGCAGAGCCCGTACGACCAGGGCCCCGGAACGGTCACCGTTCCGGGGCCCTGGCGCGTTCCGCGCGGCGGGTCAGCCGCGCGCCGCCGCGATCTGACGGCTCATGATCGTGGTCAGCTCGTACGCGGTGTGCGAGGCCGCGACCGAGGTCATCTCGGCGTGGTCGTACGCCGGGGCCACCTCGACCAGGTCGGCGGAGACCAGGTTGCAGGAGGCCAGGCCGCGCAGGATCTCCAGCAGTTCGCGCGAGGTGAGACCGCCGGCCTCCGGGGTGCCGGTGCCGGGCGCGTGCGCCGGGTCCAGCACGTCGATGTCGATGGAGATGTACAGCGGGCGGTCCCCGATGCGCTGGCGGAGCTGGTCGGCGACCTCGTCCACGCCGCGGCGCATGACGTCCGCCGAGGTGACGATGCCGAAGCCCATCTTCTCGTCGTCGGTGAGGTCCTTCTTGCCGTACAGCGGGCCGCGGGTGCCGACGTGCGAGAGGGCCGAGGTGTCGAGGATGCCCTCCTCCACCGCGCGGCGGAACGGCGTGCCGTGGGTGTACTCCGCGCCGAAGTACGTGTCCCAGGTGTCCAGGTGCGCGTCGAAGTGCAGCAGCGCGACGGGGCCGTGCTTCTTGGCGACCGAGCGGAGCAGGGGCAGCGCGATGGTGTGGTCGCCGCCGAGGGTCATCAGGCGGGCGCCGGTGCCGAGGAGGTCGTCGGCCGCGGCCTCGACCGTCTCGACCGCCTCGTTGATGTTGAACGGGTTGGCGGCGATGTCGCCCGCGTCGGCGACCTGGGCCAGCGCGAAGGGGGAGGCGTCCTGGGCCGGGTTGTACGGGCGCAGCAGGCGGGAGGCCTCGCGGATGGCGTTGCCGCCGAAGCGGGCGCCGGGCCGGTAGGAGACACCGGTGTCGAACGGGACGCCCACGACGGCCACATCGGCGCGGCCGCCGACCTCGTCGACGCGCGGCAGCCGGGCGAAGGTCGCCGGGCCGGCGTAGCGCGGGACGCGGGAGGAGTCGACGGGGCCGACGGGCTCTGAAGAAGCGGCAGATGCGGTGGTCATGGCGCCGAGCGTAGGGTCGGGACGGCGTTCGCCCCATGGACATATCCGTGAGGCGGGGAGGGGGCGTTCGACATGACGTCCATGCCCCGCGCCCTCAAGGCGTCTCCGGTGGTGCCGCCCGCTGCCCGGACCAGGTCACCGTCACCTGAAGGTGCCCCTCCACCCCGGTCTTCGTGATCACCGCGCCGGCCTGCGCGGTGAGCTTCACGCCGAACTGGATCTGCACCTCGTCCGGGCGCTGGGCCAGCGAGCCGAAGCAGCGCAGGGCCGCGTCGGCGGCCCCCCGTACCCCCTCCAGGGCCCGGTCGAAGGTGGTGGTGCCGTCCGCGACGGCGCTGTCGGCCCGGCCCGCGCCCACCATCCCGGCGCCGTCCCCGGCGGTCTCGACGATCACCTCGCCGCCGCCGTCCAGCGGGAACCGCACCAGCCCGGCCGGATCCGTCATGCCGTCACCTTCTCTCCTCGCGGGGTGCGTTGCGGGTCAGGGGGTCCTGCCGGGCGCGTACGGCTCGGTGCCGTGGGTCACGTCCGCCGCGCAGCGGAAGCCGATCGCCGGGTCGGCGTGTTCCGTACGGGCCTGGGACTGGTACGACACCAGGCCGTAGACCTCCAGCACCTCGCCGGTCGCGCCGCCGCGCACTCCTCGGTACCCCGGTACCGTCCCCTCGGCGACCCACTCGTTGACGTTGCCGCTCATCTCCTGCACGCCCCAGGGGGACTGTCCGCCGGGCAGCGAGCCGACCGGCAGCGTCGGCACCATCCCGGCGCGGCCGGCGGGGCCGCTCGGCCTGCCCTGGCAGCGCTCCCGCTCGAAGGCGCTGCCCCATGGGTACATCCGGTCGTCGTCCGGGCCGCGGGCCGCCTTCTCCCACTCCAGCGGGGTGGGCAGCCGCTTGCCGCACCACAGGGCGTAGCAGAGCGCGTCGCGCCAGCTCACCGAGGTCACGGGGTGGTCGGGGGCCTCGGCGAGCAGCGCGGTGAAGCCCGGCGGTTCGGGGTAGTTCACCGCCCGGACGAAGGCGGCGTACTGGGCGTTGGTCACCGGCGTGCGGTCGATGTCGAAGGCCCGGCAGAAGACCCGGCGCGGACCGCCGCCGCCGGTCAGCCGCCGCACCTGCTCGTCGTCGGGCGTCATCCGGGCGGCGATCAGGGCGTGCCGCGCCTGGGAGTCGCTGAGGCCGTGCACGAAGGTGCCGGACGCGATGCGCACCATGCCCTCGGCGGGCGGGAGCGGCACCCGGCGCAGCAGCCCGCCGCCGCACACCGGGCAGCGGGCCGTGGCCGGGCCCGTGCCGCAGACGTAGCCGCAGTCCGGGCAGTACGGCAGGTCCAGGTCGCGGTCGGCGAGGGCGCCCGCCATGTCGTCGTGCAGCAGCATGTCGGCGATGGACCGGGCGGTGGGCCTGTCCTCGGCGCGCGGCGCGAGCATCGAGACGACGATGTGCGCCAGCTCCTCCGGCACGTCGGCGCCGGAGGCCGCCAGGTCGGCGCGGAGCGCGTCGGGCGACCCGCCCGGCCAGTGGTTCACCAGCCGGCCGGTCAGGCACACGTGGAAGAGCATGCCGAGCGCGTACACGTCGTCCGGCGGCTCGGCGAGGTCCAGCTGCGCGGCCCGCTGCGGTGACAGGTACTCGATGCGGGTGGTGACGTCGGAGAACTGGCCGGCGCCGCTCAGCCCCCAGTCGATCAGCCGCACGTCGTTGCCCCGGGTGAGCAGGACGTTGGTCGGCTTGAGGTCGCGGTGGCAGACCCCGGCCTCGTGCGCGTGCGCGAGCGCCGCTGCCACCCCGCCGCAGACCCGCGCCGCCTGGCCGGGCGCGAGCCGCCCGGCGGCCAGCAGGTCCTCCAGGGAAGGCCCGTCGACGTACTCCATGAAGAGGGCCGGCCCGAGGGCCACCCGGGCGCCCGCCGCGCCGCCGCCCGCGCCGTCCGCCGTGCCGTCGCCGGTCGTCTCCAGCGCGGGCAGGGCCAGCACCGGGCGGGCGGTGTACGGGGCGTTGCCCAGGCGGGCCACCGCGATCTGGCACTCGTGCAGGAACGCCTGGTCGGCCGCCTCCCCCAGCCGTTCCCTGATCTCGCCGCGGATCCGCTTCACCGCGAGCCGTTCGCCGAGCCGGCCCTCGACCACGCCGACCTCGGAGAACCCGCCCCTGCGCACCTCTCGCACCTCATGCCCGGTGCTCAGCCGGGCACCTGCCGCCAGTCCCATCTACCGTGCGCCTTCCCGTGCCCTGCCCGGTCTCACCGCTGCCCTCCGAAGAGTCCGGGGACCCCGGGGCTGACTCCGCCCCGCGCGCCGAAGAGGATCACCTTGAGGAAGCCCAGGACGACGAGCGTCCCGATCCCGGCCAGCACGAGCACGTACCACGGCGAGGCCCACAGCTCGCCCCAGAAGCCGCTCTCCGCCTGCTTCTCCCGCGGCTCGCCGACCGCCATGCGGACCTGCTGCTCGGCGGCGGCACCCGTGCTGTCGGTGACCCGTACGGCGAAGAGGAAGCTGCCGCTCTTCTCCGGCGTCCCGCTCAGCGCCCCCGCCCCGGACAGCCGCATGCCGGGCGGCAGCGTGCCGGCGGCCCGCCAGGTGTACGGGCCGTCGCCGGCCGTGGCCCGGAAGTGGTGCGTGGCGTACTTCGCGCCCTTCCGCGCCTCGGGCAGCGCCAGGGTCTTGGCGACCACCCGCAGGCTCGGCCGCTGGGAGCCCGCCTCGGCGGCCCGCACGACAGCCAGCCGCAGCGTGCGCTCC
Source organism: Streptomyces sp. NPDC050806 (assembly GCF_055586425.1). Taxonomy (NCBI): domain Bacteria; kingdom Bacillati; phylum Actinomycetota; class Actinomycetes; order Kitasatosporales; family Streptomycetaceae; genus Streptomyces; species Streptomyces sp. NPDC050806. Next base: position 268,971 of record NZ_JBVJIF010000009.1, read on the forward strand.
GCCCGCTGACCCACGGCGTCCCGCACCCGCACCGTCGTGGTCGCCGCGCGCCCGTCCCCGCCGGACTCCCCGGAGGCGTGCCGGGCGCGTCCGGTGACCACGCCGTCCCCGGTCAGCTTCAGCCCCTCGGGGAGCCGGCCGGCGGCCCGGTCCCAGTGGTACGGCGGGCGGCCCCCGACCGCGGCGAGCGTGAGGGCGTACTCCTTGCCGGCCACCGCGTCCGGAGCGGCGGCGGTGGTGACCTCGACCGGCTGCGGGCGGTTCTCGTCCGGGCGGTCGGCCGGGGCGTTGGCGCTGACCAGCGCCAGCAGCACGGCCATGAACATCAGGGTGGCGATGATGATGAGCAGCAGGTCGATGAAGCGCAGCTCCACCGGGGCGCCGTCCGCGTCGCCGCGCCGTCCCCCGAAGCTCCGCGATCCCCCGAGGCCGCGCATCACAGCCCGCCGTTCACACGGCCGCCGTTGAAGCCACCGGGTCCGCCCCGGAAGTCCTGGGGACCGCGCGGGCCGCCCAGGCCGCCGGGCCCGCCGGGACCGGCGGGACCGGCGGGCCCGTCACCGAAGTCGTCGTCGCCCGGCAGGATCGTCCGGCCGTCCGGCCCGCGCGGGACCCGGACCGGGGTGAGGACCATGTCGCGGTCCAGCCCGGCGCCGATGGCGGACAGCTGCGTCCCGATGGTGGCCAGCTGGCGGACGATCTCCTCGGAGCGGTCCGGGCGCTCCTCGCCGCCCAGCCGGGTCCCGGCCGCCTCGGTGCGCAGCCGCTCCAGCTCGGTGCTCAGCTCCTGCACCGTCGTCGCCGCCGTCTGCATGGAGTCGCCCAGCAGCTGTGCCGCGCGGGCCTGGCCGGCGAGGTCGGCGCGATTGCCGCCGCGGGAGCCGTTGCCGAGCTGCTCCAGCGCCCGCTCGTCCACCGCCAGCAGCAGCCGCTCCTCCTGGGTGTGCACCACCGAGACCAGCAGGTGGCACACCACGCTGGAGCCGAGCGCGAAGAGGGTGATGCTGAACGCGCCGGCGAGCGGCGGAATGACGTCCCGCACCAGCGTGTGGCTCAGCTCGGCGTACGAGGTCGTCCTGGCCACCGCGCCGCCGAGCCCGCCGATGGAGCGGGCCATCTCCGCCGCCGTGCCGATGAACCCGAGCGCGGGCAGCGCCCAGACCAGGGCGCGGATCAGGGTGTACGGCGTCTCGGAGCGCGCGGCGTGCACCGCGGAGCGGCCCGCCACCAGGGACTCGGCCCGCTCCGGGTCGCGCGACGCGTCGAGGGCGGCCTTTCCCAGGATGCGGTGCACTTCGCTGTTGCCGTATCCGCCGGCGGGGCGGCCGGGCCGGTACGCGGCCAGCGCCACCTCCTCCCGGGTGTTCTGCATCAGCCGGACGAACAGCATCGCCAGCACCCAGAAGGTGACCGCGAGGACCGCGCTCGCCAGGGCCTGCGACACCCCGCCGCGGTCGACCATCTCCTGGAGCGGCGGCACCGCGCCCGTCGCGCCCGAGGACACCAGGAGCACCGCCAGCGCGGTCCCCACCACCCCGCACCAGAAGAAGGTCCCCCGTAGTTTCTTCACGCCTACTCCCTTGATGTCAGGCGACGTTGAGGCCACATACGACTTTCCGTACAGCTCCTCACTATGGCGTGACGGGCCGCTCCCGCACCGAAGTTCCCATGCGCCACTCCTTTGAGTGGTGTATAGCGAAAAAGACCCTGACGTAAAGGAGTTGACGGAAGGGAGCCGGTGCGCGGCGGGTCAGGAAAGCGAACTGGTCTGGCCGTCGTCGACGAACTCCAGCTGCCAGTACGGCCGTTGCGTCGCTCCGGGGCCGTCGTGCGCCGTCCCGGCGGCGGCGTCCTCGGAGCGCAGCGCGGCCGGGACGAGGACCCGGTCACCGTTGCGCAGCCGGGTCCGCCCGCCCCGCGGCACCGGCTGCGGCAGCTCGCTCCCCACGTGCCGTACGAAGGCCAGCGGCCCGTCGGGCCGCAGCTGCACGAACCACTGCCCCCACTCGTGCACCAGCAGGCAGTGCCACCGGCTGACCACGTGCGGCGGCCGGGACGCCAGCAGGATGTCCGCCTCGGTGCCCGTGCCGTTGCTGCGCCCCACCCAGAACTCGCGCCGGTCCGGCCCGCCGGCGCGCAGCGGCACCAGCCGGGCGGGCGTGCCGTAGGGGTCGTGCACCCACAGCCGTACCGGGTACGGGTCGGCGAGGTCCGGCCAGTGGGCGCGCAGCCCGTCCACGGGGACGGCGTACGCGGTCCGCAACGCCGTGTCGCGGTCCACCGCGGTCACCATGCCGACCACCGCCCTCAGGTCGGTGTCCCAGACGGGCGAGCCGCTGAAGCCGCGCGCGGGCGGGTGGCCCTGCGCGCCCGGGACGGTGAACTGGAGGAGCCCGCCCGCCGTGCGGCCCGTCAGCCGTCCGGTGGCCCACACTCCGTCCGGGTGCCCGGCGGGGAACCCGTACACGCCGAAGCCGTGCCCGGCCGGCATCTCGGCGTCATCCAGCGGCGCGGGGCAGGCGCCGGCGGGCACCCGGGAGGGCCGCAGTACGGCGAGGTCGTCCCGGCTGCCCACGGGGGCCTCCGCACGGCTCAGCACGATGCGCGCCGGTATGCCCTGCCCGCCCTCCACGAAGGGGAAGTCGACCAGCACACCGGCCGGGCCGTCGTCCGCCCCGGGGCCGGCACCGGCACCGGGACCGACGACATGTGCGCAGGTCAGCACCGTTCCATTGGTGCACAGCACGCCCCCGCCGAGCACCGGTCCGTCCTCCGCCCGCCTGATGCGCACCTGCCACAGCGGTCTGGCCGCCCGCCTGTCCACCCCTGCTCCCCTCGCCGTACCGAGCCGCCGGAACACCGCGATCGTAGGCACGAAGGGGGGCGTGGGATGTCCGGGCAGTGGAACTCGCCCGCCTCCGGCCGATCCGCCCCGGCACAATGGGCTTCATGCCGATAACCTCCGCCCCTGCTCCCAGCCGCGCCGAACTGATCGACCACCTCGTGCGCACCCGGATCGCCGGTGACGTCGCCACGCCGCGTGAGAACAACCTCGACCACTACCGCAAGCTCGCCAACGGCGACCGTCACTACTGGTTCGGCCTGGAACTGGGCGACCGGTGGAGAGACGAGCAGGACGTGCTCGCCGTGATGGCCGAGCGCTGCGGCGTCAACGACGACCCCGACCACCGCCACGGCCAGGACACCATCGACCCCGAGCTGACGGTGGCCGCGCTGGACCGGATGGCGGCGGTGCTGCGCAAGGCGGCGGCCGGGCAGCGGCGGGTGCTGCTCGCGACCGGCCACCCGGGCGGGCTGCTGGACGTGCACATCGCCACGGCCGCCGCGCTGCGGGCGCGGGGCTGCGACATCGTGGTCGTCCCGGACGGGCTGACCGCCGACGACGGCGTGGTGTTCCAGTTCGGCCAGGTGGCGATGCTGGAGCGGGGCGCGACGCTGTGGCACACCCACTCGCCGGGCCCGATGACGGCGATCCTGGACGGGCTGGAGCGGGCGGGGCAGCCGCTGCCGGACCTGGTGGTCGCGGACCACGGCTGGGCGGGCTGCGCGGGGCAGCGCGGCATCGACGCGGTCGGCTACGCGGACTCCAACGACCCGGCGCTCTTCCTGGCCGAGGCGGAGGGCACCCTGCAGGTCACGGTCCCGCTGGACGACCACGTCCGCAGCCCGCGCTACTACGACCCGCTGACGGCGTACCTGCTCAGCGCTGCGGGCCTGGCGGACTGACCCGCCGGGAGACGCCTCAGGGGGCCGCCTGCCCGCGCCCCGGTGTCGGGTCCAGGAAGACCCGGCGCACCGCCGGGAAGCGGGCACGGAGGTCGCGCTCGGCCTCATCACAGGCCCACTCGATCTCCGTGGCGGTCGCCAGATCACGGAAGTCGACCTTCGCCGCGATCAGCACCTCGCCCGGCCCCTGGACCAGCGTGACCAGCTCCAGGACGTCCGCCACCTGGGGCACGGCCCGCAGCCGTTCCCGTACGGCGTCCCGGACGTCCGGCGGGAGCGAGCGGCCGATGAGCAGCTGGGCGTTGCTGCGGCCCAGCACCCACGCCACGTACACCAGCAGCAGCCCGATCAGGACCGCGGCGACGCCGTCCCAGACGCCCGACCCGGTGAGCTGTCCGCCGAGCAGGCCGCCGGCCGCCAGCAGCAGCCCGGCCAGCGCCGCGGAGTCCTCCATGACGACGGCCTTGACGGTGGTGTCCGGGGTGCGCCGCAGGTAGTGGCCGAGCGGCCGGTGCAGGCGCGCCGCCTCGCCGCGCGCCTGCCGCAGCCCGGTGCGCAGCGAGTAGCCCTCCAGGAGGAAGGCGACGGCGAGGATCACGTAGGAGACCAGCGGATCGCCCGGCTCCTCGCCGTGGGTGAGGGTGTGGATCCCGTCGTACACGGAGAAGACGGCGCCGCCCACGAAGGTGGCGACGGAGGCGAGCAGCGCCCAGACGTAGCGCTCCTGGCCGTGGCCGAGCGGGTGGTCCTCGTCGGCCGGCCGGGCGCTGCGCTTCAGAGCGGTGAGCAGCAGCAGTTCGGTGACCGTGTCGGCGACGGAGTGCGCGGCCTCGGAGAGCATCGCGCTGGACCCGCTGACCGTGCCGCCCACGGTCTTGGCCGCGGCGATGCCGAGATTGGCCCCCGCGGCGACGAGGACGGTGACGGTGCTCTCGCCCGTACCGTCCCCGGCCGCCTTCCCGGCTTCCTCCGCGTTCCCGGCGTCCTCCGAGCTGCCCATGGAGCGGCAGTATGCCCGATTCGCCCGGCGGTCGGAGGAAGGCGGCTCAGGCGCGCGGCGCGCGGATCACGCCCTCCTGGATCACCGACACCGCGAGCTGTCCCCCGTCGGTGAAGATGCGGCCCTTGCCCAGCCCGCGGCCGCCCTGTGCGGTCGGCGACTCCTGGTCGTACAGCAGCCATTCGTCCGCCTTCAGGGGGCGGTGGAACCACATCGCGTGGTCCAGGCTGGCGCCCACCACGTCGCCGACGGCCCAGCCGCCGCGCCCGTGGGCGAGCAGCACCGAGTCCAGCAGCGTCATGTCGGAGACGTAGGTGACCAGGCAGATGTCCAGCAGCGGCCGGGGGATGCCGGTGTCCCCGTCGAGCTTGCCCTGGGTACGGAACCAGACCTGCGACCGGGGCTCGCGCACCCGGCCCGCCGTGGCGAACGGCGGCTCGTCGACGTACCGCAGGTCCACCGCGGCGCGCGCCTCCAGCAGCCGCTGGGCGACGCCCTCGCCCACGAAGCGGTCCGCGTAGCGCGGCAGCATCTCGGCGGCGGTGGGCAGGGTCAGCGGATCGGGCACCCGGGGCATCGGCTCCTGGTGCTCCATGCCCTCCTCGTGCGCGTGGAAGGACGCGGTGAGGTGGAAGATCTGCTGGCCGTGCTGGACGGCGACGACCCGGCGGGTGGTGAAGGACCGGCCGTCGCGGATGCGGTCGACGGTGTAGACGATCGGCGCGCCCGGGTCCCCGGGCCGCAGGAAGTACGCGTGCAGGGAGTGCGGGGGACGGTCGGCGGGGACCGTACGGCCCGCCGCGACCAGCGCCTGGGCCGCCACCTGCCCGCCGAAGACCCGGGGGACCACGGCGGCGCGTGACTGCCCGCGGTAGATGTCCTCCTCGATCCGCTCCAGGGTGAGCAGATCGAGGAGGGATTCCAGTGCGTCGTTCACGTACGTCAGCCTAGGGCGGGACCTCAGAGGCCCATCGACTTGGCGATGATCGACTTCATGACCTCGTTGGTGCCGCCGTAGATGCGGTTGACGCGGTTGTCGGCGTACAGGCGGGCGATCGGGTACTCGTTCATGTAGCCGTAGCCGCCGTGCAGCTGGAGGCACTTGTCGATGACGCGGTGCGCGACCTCGGTGCAGAACAGCTTCGCGGAGGCGGCCTCGGCCGCGGTCAGCTCGCCCGCGTCCAGGGCCTCCAGGGCGCGGTCGGCGACGGCCTCGGCGGCGTCCACCTCGGCCTGGCAGGCGGCCAGCTCGAACTTGGTGTTCTGGAAGGACGCGACGGTCTTGCCGAAGACGGTGCGGTCCTGCACGTACTGCTGGGCGAACCGGACGGCGGCCTTGGCCTGCGCGTACGCGCCGTAGGCGATGCCCCAGCGCTCGGAGGGCAGGTTCTTGCCGAGGTAGTAGAAGCCCTTGTTCTCCTCGCCGAGCAGGTCCTCGGTCGGCACCTTCACGTCGACGAACGCCAGCTCGGCGGTGTCGGAGGTCTTCAGGCCCAGCTTGTCCAGCTTGCGGCCGACGGAGTAGCCCTCGGACTTGGTGTCGACGGCGAAGAGGGAGATGCCGAAGCGGCGGTCGTCCTCCTTCGGCGCGGAGGTACGGGCGCAGACGATCACGCGGTCGGCGTGCACGCCGCCGGTGATGAAGGTCTTGGCGCCGTTGAGGACGTAGTGCGTGCCGTCCTCGGAGAGCTTGGCGGTGGTCTTCATGCCCGCGAGGTCGGAGCCGGTGCCCGGCTCGGTCATCGCCAGCGCCCACATCTCCTCGGCGGAGACGAACTTCGGCAGGTAGCGCTTCTTCTGCTCGTCGGTGGCGAGCATCTTGATGTAGGGCAGGGCGAGCAGCACGTGCACGCCGGAGCCGCCGAAGTTCACGCCCGCGCGGGCGGTCTCCTCGTACTGGACGGCCTCGAACTTGTGCGACTCCAGGCCGGCGCCGCCGAACTCCTCGGGGACGTTGATGCCGAAGAGGCCCAGCTCGGCGAGCTTGTAGTAGAACTCGCGGGGCACCTGCCCGGCCGCGAACCAGTCGTCGAAGACGGGGACGACCTCGGCCTCGATGAAGGCGCGGATGGTGTCCCGGAACGCCTCGTGGTCCTCGTTGAATACCGTCCGCTGCACTGCCGCCTCCTTTGCGGCTAAACCGCCGCCGCTCTCGCGGACCTGGCTGCTCACCGCTGTGGTTACTCAATTGATGGTTGCTGCCATCTCTGGCTAAGCGCTTGCTCAGCGAAAGCTACCCGGCGGTCACGTTTCCTGTCCAGAGGTCACCCGCGTCGCCTGGAACACAGCGGCCCCGCCGGCATCGCTGCCGACGGGGCCCGTGAAAGTGGCGGTACTCAGCCCTCCCGGCCGGCCGCCGCGCCGAAGGCGCCCAGCGCCAGCCGCTTGAGCAGCTCCTCCGTGGCCGTACGGGGCGGCAGGCTGGCACGCGGGCTCAGGTGCGGGGTGGAGTTCAGCAGGCCGAAGACGGCGTGCACGGCGGCCCGCGCCTCGTACTCCGTACAGGCCGGGTAGACCTCACGGACGACCTCCACCCACAGCTCGACGTACTGCCGCTGGAGCTGCCGGACCCGCTTGCGGTCCGCCTCGCGCAGCCGGTCCAGCTCCCGGTCGTGCACGGTGATCAGCGGGCGGTCGTCCAGCGCGAAGTCGATATGTCCCTCGATGAGGGCGTGCAGCACCTGCTCGGCGCTCTCGCCGCCGTCGGCGACCCGCAGCCGGCCGCCGTCCAGCAGCCGCTCGCTGATCCCGACCAGCAGCTCGGCGAGCATCGCGTCCTTGCCGGCGAAGTGGCGGTACAGGCCGGGACCGGAGATCCCGACCGCGGCGCCTATCTCGTCCACGCCGACGCCGTGGAACCCGCGCTCGGCGAAGAGCCGCGCGGCCTCTTTGAGGATCTGCTCGCGGCGGCTGACGGCGGCGGGGGCCTTCGTGCTGCTCATGGCTCCAATTGTAGACAGGCGGGTTAGTGCTCGTTAACCTGAACGCAATCGTGTTAACGACCACTAACAAGGGGCGGGTACGACGATGGAGCAGGCTCCGGTACTGGGGACAGCCGCAGACCCCGCGGCCGACTCCTGGCGGGCCAACGAGGCCGCGCACCGCGCGCTCGTGGACGAGCTGCGCGCGAAGCTCGCGGCGGCCCGGCAGGGCGGCGGCGAGAAGGCCAGGGCACGGCACACGGCACGCGGCAAGCTGCTGCCCCGGGACCGGGTGGACACCCTGCTGGACCCGGGCTCGCCGTTCCTGGAGCTGGCCCCGCTGGCGGCGGACGGGATGTACGACGGGGCGGCCCCGGCGGCCGGCGTCATCGCGGGCATCGGCCGGGTGTCGGGCCGCGAGGTGGTGATCGTCGCCAACGACGCCACGGTCAAGGGCGGCACCTACTACCCGATGACCGTGAAGAAGCACCTCCGTGCCCAGGAGGTCGCCCTGGAGAACCGCCTCCCCTGCGTCTACCTCGTGGACTCCGGCGGCGCCTTCCTGCCCATGCAGGACGAGGTCTTCCCCGACCGCGAGCACTTCGGGCGGATCTTCTACAACCAGGCCCGGATGTCCGGCGCCGGGATCCCGCAGATCGCGGCCGTCCTCGGCTCCTGCACGGCCGGCGGCGCCTACGTCCCCGCGATGAGCGACGAGGCGGTGATCGTGCGCAACCAGGGCACGATCTTCCTCGGCGGCCCGCCGCTGGTGAAGGCCGCGACCGGCGAGGTCGTCACGGCCGAGGAGCTGGGCGGCGGCGAGGTGCACTCCCGCACCTCCGGCGTCACCGACCACCTCGCCGAGGACGACGCGCACGCCCTGCGCATCGTCCGCACCATCGTCGGCACGCTCGGCGAGCGGGCACCCCTCCCCTGGACCGTGCGGACGGCCGAGGAGCCCAAGGCGGACCCGGCCGGGCTGTACGGCATGGTCCCCGCCGACTCCCGCACGCCGTACGACGTCCGCGAGGTCATCGCCCGGATCGTGGACGGCTCGCGCTTCGCGGAGTTCAAGGCCGAGTACGGCCAGACGCTGGTCACCGGCTTCGCGCACCTGCACGGCCACCCGGTCGGCATCGTCGCCAACAACGGCATCCTCTTCTCCGAGTCCGCCCAGAAGGGCGCGCACTTCATCGAGCTGTGCGACCAGCGCGGCATCCCGCTGGTCTTCCTCCAGAACATCTCCGGCTTCATGGTCGGCAAGGACTACGAGGCGGGCGGCATCGCCAAGCACGGCGCCAAGATGGTCACCGCCGTGGCCTGCACCCGCGTGCCGAAGCTGACCGTCGTCATCGGCGGGTCGTACGGCGCGGGCAACTACTCCATGTGCGGCCGGGCCTACAGCCCCCGCTTCCTGTGGATGTGGCCGAACGCCAAGATCTCCGTCATGGGCGGCGAGCAGGCCGCCTCGGTCCTGGCGACCGTCAAGCGCGACCAGCTCGAAGCGCGCGGCGAGGAGTGGCCCGCCGAGGCGGAAGAGGCCTTCAAGGACCCGATCCGCGCCCAGTACGACCAGCAGGGCAATGCCTACTACGCCTCGGCGCGGCTCTGGGACGACGGCGTGATCGACCCGATGGAGACCCGGCAGGTGCTGGGTCTGGCCCTCACCGCCTGCGCCAACGCCCCGCTGACCGACCCCGCCTTCGGCGTCTTCCGGATGTGAGGACCTCCACCATGTTCAGCACAGTCCTGGTCGCCAACCGCGGCGAGATCGCGGTCCGCGTCATCCGCACCCTCCGGTCCCTGGGCATCCGCTCGGTCGCCGTCTTCAGCGACGCGGACGCCGAAGCGCGGCACGTACGCGAGGCGGACACCGCCGTACGCATCGGCCCCCCGCCCGCGACGGAGAGCTACCTCTCCATCGAGCGCCTCCTCGAAGCGGCGGCCCGTACGGGCGCGGAGGCGATCCACCCCGGCTACGGCTTCCTCGCGGAGAACGCCGCGTTCGCGCGCGCGGTCACCGACGCCGGCCTGGTCTTCATCGGCCCGCCCGCCGACGCGATCTCGCTGATGGGCGACAAGATCCGCGCGAAGGAGACGGTGCGGGCCGCGGGCGTGCCCGTCGTACCGGGCTCCTCGGGCAGCGGCCTGACCGATGCCGAACTGGCCGCCGCCGCACGGGAGATCGGCATGCCGGTGCTCCTGAAGCCGTCGGCGGGCGGCGGCGGCAAGGGCATGCGCCTGGTCCGCGACGAGGCGCTGCTCGCGGACGAGATCGCGGCGGCCCGCCGCGAGGCCCGCGGCTCCTTCGGCGACGACACCCTGCTGGTGGAGCGGTGGGTCGACCGCCCGCGCCACATCGAGATCCAGGTCCTGGCCGACGGGCACGGCAACGTCGTCCACCTCGGGGAGCGCGAGTGCTCACTCCAGCGCCGCCACCAGAAGATCATCGAGGAGGCGCCGAGCGTCCTGCTGGACGAGGCGACGCGCGCCGCGATGGGCGCGGCGGCCGTGGAGGCGGCCCGCTCGTGCGGATATGTCGGCGCGGGCACCGTCGAGTTCATCGTCCCCGGCGACGACCCCGCCTCGTACTACTTCATGGAGATGAACACCCGCCTCCAGGTCGAGCACCCGGTCACCGAGCTGGTCACGGGCCTGGACCTGGTCGAGTGGCAGCTACGGGTCGCGGCGGGCGAGGAACTGCCGTACGGCCAGGACGGCATCACCCTCACCGGGCACGCCGTCGAGGCCCGGATCTGCGCCGAGGACCCCTCCCGCGGCTTCCTGCCCTCCGGCGGCACCGTGCTCGCGCTGCACGAGCCGTCCGGCGACGGGGTGCGGACGGACTCCGGCCTCTCGGAGGGCACGGAGGTCGGCTCGCTGTACGACCCGATGCTGTCCAAGGTGATCGCGTACGGCCCGGACCGGGCGACCGCGCTGCGCAGGCTGCGGGCCGCGCTCGCGGAGACGGTCATCCTCGGGGTGCCGACCAACACCGGCTTCCTGCGCCGCCTGCTGGCCCACCCGGCGGTCGTGGCCGGGGAGCTGGACACCGGCCTGGTGGAGCGCGAGGCGGACGGCCTGGTGGACGGGGGCGTGCCGGACGAGGTGTACGCCGCCGGGGCGGCGGTGCGGCAGGCGGCGCTGGAGCCGGCCGCTTCCGGTGCCGGCTGGACCGACCCGTTCTCCGTGCCGAGCGGCTGGCGCATGGGCGGCGAGTCCGCCCCGCCCGCCTTCTGGCTGCGGGCGCCGGGCCAGGAGCCGGTACGCGCCGCAGGACGGGGCCGGGTCGCCGAGGACCGGGTGGCCGTCACCGTCGACGGCGTACGCCACACCTTCGTACGGGCCGGGGAGTGGCTCGGCCGGGACGGCGACGCCTGGCACGTGCGGGACCACGACCCGGTGGCGGCCACGCTCGCCGGGGCGGCCGGCGCGCACGGCGCCGACTCGCTCACCGCGCCGATGCCCGGCACGGTCACGGTGGTCAAGGCAGCGGTCGGGGACCGTGTCACCGCCGGGCAGGGCCTGCTGGTGGTGGAGGCGATGAAGATGGAGCACGTCATCTCCGCGCCGCACGCCGGCACCGTCGCCGAACTCGACGTGACGCCGGGCAGCACGGTCGCCATGGACCAGGTGCTGGCCGTGATCACCCCCGACGAAGCCGATGCGCGGCCCGCCTCGGTCGAGGAGCTGTCATGACCGCCGCCGGACTGCCGATGCCCGTCCCCTCGCCCGGCCTGCCGGCCCGCGTCCGTATCCACGAGGTCGGGGCGCGCGACGGCCTGCAGAACGAGCAGGGCGTCGTCCCCACCGAGATCAAGGCGGAGTTCGTCCGCCGGCTGGCCGCCGCCGGGCTGGACACCGTCGAGGCGACCAGCTTCGTGCACCCCAAGTGGGTGCCCCAACTGGCCGACGCCGAGCAGCTGTTCCCGATGGTGCGCGACGTCCCCGGGGTCCGGCTGCCGGTGCTCGTACCGAACGAGCGCGGCCTGGACCGGGCGCTCGCCCTGGGCGCGGACCGGATCGCGGTCTTCGGCAGCGCCACCGAGTCCTTCGCCAAGGCCAACCTCAACCGCACGGTGGACGAGGCGCTGGCGATGTTCGCGCCGGTCGTCACCCGCGCCAAGGAGGCGGGCGCGCACGTGCGCGGCTACCTCTCCATGTGCTTCGGCGACCCCTGGGAGGGCCCGGTGCCCGTCCCCCAGGTCGTCCGGGTCTGCCGGGCGCTGCTGGACCAGGGCTGCGACGAGCTGAGCCTGGGCGACACCATCGGCGTCGCCACGCCCGGCCACGTCACGGCCCTGCTCACCGCCCTGAACGAAGCGGGCGTCGGCACGGACGTGCTCGGCGTCCACTTCCACGACACCTACGGACAGGCGCTGGCCAACACCCTGGCCGCGCTGCAGCACGGCGTCACCACCGTCGACGCCTCGGCGGGCGGCCTGGGCGGCTGCCCGTACGCCAAGAGCGCCACCGGCAACCTCGCCACCGAGGACCTGGTGTGGATGCTCCGCGGCCTCGGCATCGAGACCGGGGTCGACCTGGAGCGGCTGACCGCCACCAGCGTCTGGATGGCGGAGCGGCTGGGCCGGCCGAGCCCGTCCCGCACCGTCCGCGCTCTCTCCTCCTCCCTCGACTCCCACAAGGAGTGACCCCCATGTCACTGGACCACCGCCTCCCCTCCGAACTGGAGGAACTGCGCACCACGGTCGAGGCGTTCGCCCACGACGTCGTCGCGCCGAAGATCGGCGAGTTCTACGAGAACCACCAGTTCCCCTACGAGATCGTGCGCGAGATGGGCCGGATGGGCCTCTTCGGGCTGCCCTTCCCCGAGGAGTACGGCGGCATGGGCGGCGACTACCTCGCGCTCGGCATCGCCCTGGAGGAGCTGGCCCGGGTCGACTCCTCGGTGGCGATCACCCTGGAGGCCGGCGTCTCGCTCGGCGCGATGCCGCTGTACCACTTCGGCACGGAGGAGCAGAAGCAGACCTGGCTGCCGAAGCTCTGCTCGGGCGAGATGCTGGGCGCGTTCGGGCTGACCGAGCCCGAGGCCGGCTCCGACGCGGGCGGCACGAAGACCACCGCGCGGCTGGACGCGGCCACCGACGAGTGGGTGATCAACGGCAGCAAGTGCTTCATCACCAACTCGGGTACGGACATCACGGGCCTGGTCACGGTCACGGCCGTCACCGGCCACAGAGAGGACGGCCGCCCGCTGATCTCCGCGATCATCGTGCCCGCCGGCACCCCCGGCTTCACGGTCGCGGCCCCGTACTCCAAGGTCGGCTGGAACGCCTCCGACACCCGCGAGCTGTCCTTCTCCGACGTGCGCGTCCCGGCCGCCAACCTGCTGGGCGAGGAGGGCCGGGGCTACGCCCAGTTCCTGCGCATCCTGGACGAGGGCCGGATCGCCATCGCGGCGCTGGCCACCGGTCTCGCGCAGGGCTGTGTGGACGAGTCGCTGCGGTACGCCAAGGAGCGGAAGTCCTTCGGGAAGCCGATCGGGGCGAACCAGGCCATACAGTTCAAGCTCGCCGACATGGAGATGCGCGCCCACACCTCCCGGCTGGCCTGGCGCGACGCGGCCTCCCGGCTGGTGCACGGCGAACGCTTCAAGAAGGAGGCCGCACTGGCGAAGCTGTACTCCTCGGAGATCGCGGTCACCAACGCCCGCGAGGCCACCCAGATCCACGGCGGCTACGGCTTCATGAACGAGTACCCCGTCGCCCGTATGTGGCGCGACTCCAAGATCCTGGAGATCGGCGAGGGCACCAGCGAGGTCCAGCGCATGCTGATTTCGCGGGAGTTGGGGCTGTAACACCCCTCCGGGCGGGCTCCGGCGCGGAGCCCGCCCGCTCGGTCACCGGCTCACTTCGCCGGCCAGGGGATCTGCGGCGACCGGTAGTAGTCGATGCCCAGCGCCTCCCACCGCGGCGCCTGCGCGGCGATCCGCTCGCGGTACGACTCCCAGTCGTGCCCGGCCGCCGGGGACCAGCCCAGCTCCGCGATGCCCGGCAGCCGGGGGAAGGCCATGAACTCGACCTGGTCGCTCTCCGACAGCGTCTCGGCCCACATCGGGGCCTCCACGCCGAGGACGGAGTCCGCGGGCGCGCCCGCCAGATAGCTCCCCGGGTCCCAGTCGTAGGAGCGCTGGACCGACACGTACCCGGCCCAGTGCAGCCCGTACGGGGTGTCCTTGTTGTACTGCATGTCCAGGTAGGACCGGTCGGCAGGCGAGACGACCAGCCTCGTGCCCTTCTTCGCGGCGTCCACCACCTGCGCCTTCTCGTCGGCGCCCGTCGCGTCGTAGCCCCAGTACTGCGCCACCGCGCCCTCCACCGGCGTCGCGCCGGTCAGCTGGTGCCAGCCGATCACCGTCTTGCCGTACTTCGCGACCACCGGCTGCACCTTGTTCATGAAGGTGACGTAGTCCTCGTGGCTGGTGGAGTGCGCCTCGTCGCCGCCGATGTGGAGGTACGGGCCGGGCGTCATCGCCGCCAGCTCGCGGATCACGTCGTCCACGAAGTCGTACGTCACCTGCTTCGGCACGCAGAAGGAGCTGAAGCCGACCTCGGTGCCGGTGTAGAGCGGCGGGGCGACGCCGTCGCAGTTCAGCTCGGCGTACGAGGCGAGCGCCGCGTTGGCGTGGCCCGGCATGTCGATCTCGGGGACGACGGTCAGATAGCGGCTCTGCGCGTACCGGACGATCTCCTTGTAGTCGGCCTTGGTGTAGAAGCCGCCGGGGCCGCCGCCGACCTGGGTGGAGCCGCCGTACGTGGTGAGCCGGGGCCAGGAGTCGATCGCGATGCGCCAGCCCTGGTCGTCGGAGAGGTGCAGATGCAGCTTGTTGATCTTGTAGAGCGCGAGCTGGTCGATGTAGCGCTTGACCTTGTCCACGGAGAAGAAGTGGCGGGAGACGTCGAGCATCGCGCTGCGGTACTCGTAGCGCGGGGTGTCGGTGATCGTCCCGGCGGCGATCGTCCAGGGCCCGGGCTGCGCCGTGCGCCGCTCCGCCGCCGGGGGCAGCAGCTGGCGCAGCGTCTGGACACCGTGGAAGAGACCGGCCGCGCGTGCCGCGGTGAGGGTGACGGCCCGGCCCGTGACGGTGAGCCGGTAGCCCTCGGAGCCGAGCTTCCGCGCCTCGGGCGCCCTGGACGCGAGCCGGAGGACGATGCCGTCGCCGCCCCGCGCGGTGACGGGGAGCGCATAGCCGGTCGACGGCCGCAGCACACCCGCCAGGTACTCGGCGACCCGCTTCGTCTCGCCGGTGGCCCCGGGGATCCGGATGGCGGTCCGGTCCGTGAGGCGGTGCGCGCCGGGGGCCGGGCGGACCGAGACCGGCGCGGGGACGACGCGGTCCAGGGGCACGGGGTCGGCGGCGGGCCGCGCGGCGGCAGGCGCCCCGCCCGCCGTGCCGAGGCCGGCCGCGGCCACCAGGAGGAGGGAGCAGAACAATCGGTGCGGTCTCACGAGTGACACGGGTGATCCCTTCGGCGGGCTTCGTGCAGGGCATGGAGCAACCGAACGCTCACCTTGCGTACCGTGCGTCCCACCGAGGGTCAAGGTGTAGACCATTTCCGGTTCGGCCGGTCCGGGCGACTCGACGACACGCCTGCCCGATATCGGGCAGATTTCTTGCGAAAGCGCGCCCGGCACCGCAGTATCGACGGGTGCTCGATCGTCGTCCGTCCCACGAGGACCTGGTGGAACACCTGGTACGCAGTACGCCGCTGCAGCGCGGCGAGGCGGTCCGGGTGATCCAGGACGTCCTCGCGTACTTCGACGAGACGACCGAGGTGTTCGTACGCCGCAGACACCGCGAACTGCAGGGCCAGGGCCTGCGCAACGACGCGATCTTCGAGCGGATCGCCCACGAGCTGCCGCACCGCGCCGTGGCCCCGCCCGAGCTGTCGATACGTCAGCTGCGCCGCCTCGTCTACGGCTGAAGCAGCGGAGCACCACGAACCATCGATCAGGGAGGGTCCACCCATGTGCGGAATCGTCGGATATATCGGAAAGCGTGATGTCGCTCCGCTGCTCCTGGAGGGTCTGCAGCGCCTGGAGTACCGGGGTTACGACTCCGCCGGCATCGCCATCCACGCCTCCGGCAAGGCCGGCGGGCTGAAGACCGCCAAGGCCAGGGGCCGCGTGCGGGAGCTGGAGTCGCGGCTGCCGAAGCGGTTCGCCGGCACCACCGGCATCGCCCACACCCGCTGGGCCACCCACGGCGCGCCCAACGACGAGAACGCCCACCCGCACGCCGACGCCGAGGGCAAGGTCGCGCTCGTCCACAACGGCATCATCGACAACGCCGCCGACCTGCGCGCCCGGCTCACCGCCGAGGGCGTGCAGTTCGCCTCCGAGACCGACACCGAGGTCCTCGCGCATCTCATCGGCCGCTCCGAGGCCGGCACGCTGGAGGAGAAGGTCCGCGAGGCGCTGCGGCACATCGAGGGCACGTACGGCATCGCCGTGCTGCACGCCGACTTCGCCGACCGCATCGTGGTCGCGCGCAACGGCTCGCCCGTCGTCCTGGGCATCGGGGAGAAGGAGATGTTCGTCTCCTCCGACGTCGCCGCGCTGGTCTCGCACACCCGCCAGGTCGTCACCCTCGACGACGGCGAGATGGCCACGCTCAAGGCCGACGACTACCGCACGTACACCACCGAGGGCTCCCGGACCACGTCCTCCCCGGAGACCGTCGAGTACGCCGCCGAGTCCTACGACATGGGCGCGCACGACACGTACATGCACAAGGAGATCTCCGAGCAGGCGGACGCGGTGGACCGCGCGCTGCGCGGCCGGATCGACGACCGCTTCTCCACCGTGCACCTGGGCGGCCTGAACCTGGACGCGCGCGAGGCGCGCGGCGTCCGCCGGGTCAAGATCCTGGGCTGCGGCACCTCGTACCACGCGGGCCAGATCGGCGCGCAGATGATCGAGGAGCTGGCGCGCATCCCCTCGGACGCCGAGCCGGCCTCAGAATTCCGCTACCGCAACCCGGTCGTGGACCCCGACACGCTCTACGTCGCGGTCTCGCAGTCCGGCGAGACCTACGACGTGCTCGCCGCCGTCCAGGAGCTCAAGCGCAAGGGCGCGCGGGTGCTGGGCCTGGTGAACGTGGTCGGCTCGGCGATCGCCCGGGAGACCGACGGCGGCATCTACGTGCACGCCGGGCCGGAGGTCTGCGTGGTCTCCACCAAGTGCTTCACCAACATGGTGGTCTCCTTCGCGCTGCTCGCGCTGCACCTGGGCCGCATCCGCGACCTGTCCGTGGCGGACGGCAAGCGGATCATCGACGGCCTGCGCCGGCTGCCCGAGCAGATCACCGAGATCCTGGAGAACGAGGCGGAGATCAAGAAGCTCGCCGAACTGTATGCGGATGCGAAGTCGATGATGTTCATCGGCCGCGTCCGCGGCTACCCGGTGGCGCGCGAGGCCTCGCTGAAGCTCAAGGAGGTCTCCTACATCCACGCCGAGGCGTACCCGGCCTCCGAGCTGAAGCACGGCCCGCTGGCGCTCATCGAGCCGGCGATGCCGACCGTCGCGATCGTCCCCGACGACGACCTGCTGGAGAAGAACCGCGCGGCGATGGAGGAGATCAAGGCCCGCAGCGGCCGCATCCTCGCCGTCGCGCACGCGGAGCAGGAGAAGGCGGACCACACGATCGTGGTCCCGAAGAACGAGCCGGAGCTGGACCCCATCCTCATGGGCATCCCCCTCCAACTCCTCGCCTACCACACGGCCTTGACCCTCGGCCGCGACATCGACAAGCCCCGCAACCTGGCGAAGTCCGTGACGGTGGAATAGCAACAAAAAAGATCACCGGGCGCCGCAACCATCAATTGAGGAACCACGATGGCGAGCACCCGGTCCGCGAGAGCGGCTGGGGGCACCTCCCAGCGGTAGCTGGGGGAGGTTTAGCCGCAAAGAGTGAGGTGGACCTCCGGTCGCGCCACCATACGAGCCGGGGGTCCACCTCACGGTGCCGGCGTCGCCCTAACGCCGGCAGTGATGCCGCCTCCCCGGGAACCGTCACACCCGGGCGGCAGCACGCTGTGTGAAGGGCTTGTACCCCTCACAAGCGCACAACCCACCTCTACGAGTCAGTAGATTTGTCGACTACTACCGGGGGGTGACGTCTCGTCACGGCATACCGACGCCCTGGAGTGGACGAGGGTACGAGGCCGAATACGTACGGTGTGGACGGGCGGGCCGCCGTCACGGCACGACGATCACCGGTCGCTGCGCGCGGCGCGCGAGCCGCCCGGCGACCGATCCGAAGATCCGCCCGACGATGCCGTGCGTGGAGCCGACCACGATGGCGTCGGCCGCGTACTCACGGCCGACCTCCTCCAGTTCGTGGCAGATGTCGCCGCCCCGCTCGACCAGGATCCAGGAGAGCTCGGCGAGATGGTCGGCGCAGGCCAGCTCCAGCCCCAGGACCTCCGTACGGTGATCGGGGACGTCCACGAAGACGGGCGGCTCGCAGCCTGCCCAGACGGTCGTGGGGAGCCGGTTGGCGACGTGGACGATGATCAGCCCGGAGCCCGAGCGCCGGGCCATGCCGATGGCGTAGGCCAGGGCACGCTCGCTGGAGACCGAGCCGTCGAAGCCGACCACCACACCGTGCTGGAAGGCGGGGTCGCAGGAGTGGTGTGACTGTTCCGCCGCTTCGAGGTCCGCCATCGGATCGGCGACCTGCTTGCGGTCCGCGGGTTCGGGGAATTCGTGACCGGCCATGAGTGTCTCGGCGAAGGGGAGCCCTCGTGCCCAGAGGCGGAGGGGAACGGCGATTGACTTGTTCGGGCAGTTGACTGAACTGGGCGGAGAGCGGGGCGACGGCGATGGTTCAATGCCGAACAATACGGCCGGGAATCATCTTCCCAACCCCTTACCCCAAGAGTACGGCGCCACTCCTCCCCTGCCCAGAGTCTCCGTAAACGGCGCTTGTCCCTTTTGACCGGACAGCGCCCCCGAACGTTCCCCGGAGCATGCCGGAGCGTCGCGCCGTTGGCAATGGCCTCCAGCGCGTTCATACGGAGGCCGCCGGTCCGATACGGAGACCCCTGTTCCGGTACGACGGCCTCTGCTCCGTCCGAACCCCTCGCGGTGACTCCCCGTGGCCACCGGCGTTGTTCCAGTGGTCCCGCGCGGTCGGTGCGGATCACTCGGAAGGAGACCCCCTTGCCCGGTACGCCTCACCCGCCCGTGGACCCGGTGAGCGATGTGGTCCGCTGGGCCTCGTTCAGCTGCGCACTGGTTCCGCTTGTCCTCCTCGTGTGCGGCTCGTCGCTCGGCGGGGCGGCCGGCACCGCCATCGGGCTCACGGCGGTCACGTGCGCCTGCCGGGCGCTGCTGCGGCAGTCCGAGCGGACCGCCGCCCGGCTGGCCGTCGAACGGGCCTCCGTGCACCGTGGACGGCACGGCAGGACGGGCCTGGGGGCGCACCGGGGCGGGCGCCACGGCGGGGGGCGCACGCCGGGGGATTGAGGCGCTCACGCACGAGTGCGGGGGTGCTCGCGCGGGCACCCGCGACCCTTTTCAGCCAACTTCGACCCCCGGCACATCCCTTGGCAAAAGCGACCCTCAACCGCCCTTTGAACTGGACGGGAGGGACCGCACGGCGTGGTTGTACCCCGCGACGGACGGGCAGGCGCGTAAGGCGTACTTCCCAGCGGAGCCCACGAGTGGAACGCTTCGTGATCGAATGCTTCGCGCCAAGTTGCCATATCGACTTACCAGCAGGTGGTGAACTTGGCACTCCATCCTCACGGGACACAGTAGATTCGATCTTGGCAATCACGGCGGGGGAACAGTGCAGGACCGAGAGGGCGAGACGACCGAGGGGGGCTTAGTGCCATGAGCCAGGACTCCGCTGCCGTACCAGATGCCGCACGCAAGCTCGCCGCCCGACGACGCCGCGAAGTAGTCGCGGTGCTCCTCTTCAGTGGCGGCCCCATTTTCGAGAGCTCCATTCCGCTCTCCGTATTCGGCATCGACCGACAGGACGCGGGCGTGCCGAGGTACCGCTTGCTTGTGTGCGCGGGCGAAGATGCGCCTTTGCGCACGACCGGCGGACTGGAGCTTTCCGCTCCATACGGACTGGAAGCGATCTCCAGGGCAGGTACCGTCGTGGTACCCGCCTGGCGTTCGATCACCCAGGCGCCACCACCAGCCGCGCTGGACGCACTCCGGCGCGCGCACGAAGAAGGGGCCCGCATCGTCGGGCTGTGCACGGGCGCGTTCGTGCTGGCGGCCGCAGGGCTGCTGGACGGCCGTCCGGCGACCACCCACTGGATGTACGCACCGACGCTCGCGAAGCGTTACCCGTCCGTCCATGTCGATCCACGCGAACTGTTCGTCGACGACGGCGATGTGCTGACGTCGGCGGGCACGGCTGCCGGGATCGACCTGTGCCTCCACATAGTGCGGACCGACCACGGCGCCGACGCGGCCAACGCGCTCGCCCGCCGGCTGGTCGTGCCGCCCCGGCGCACCGCGTCGGAGCTGGGGCACCAGCGTTACCTCGACAGGTCATTACCTGAGGAGATCGGCGCCGACCCGCTGGCCGAGGTCGTCGCCTGGGCGCTGGAGCACCTCCACGAGCAGTTCGACGTGGAGACGCTCGCCGCGCGCGCTTACATGAGCCGCCGGACGTTCGACCGCCGGTTCCGCTCACTTACTGGGAGCGCTCCCCTGCAGTGGCTGATCACTCAGCGCGTACTGCAGGCGCAGCGGCTGCTGGAGACGTCGGACTACTCGGTGGACGAGGTGGCGGGCCGCTGCGGCTTCCGCTCCCCCGTCGCGCTGCGTGGTCACTTCCGGCGGCAGCTGGGCTCCTCCCCCGCGGCCTACCGGGCGGCCTACCGCGCCCGGCGGCCACAGAACGGCGCCGCGGAGCCACCAGGGGCCGCGGTCCGCTCGTCCGACCGGCCGGAGCGCCTGGACCGCACGGGGACCCCGGCGGCCGAGCGCTTCGGGGCGCACGCGCAGGTGCCGGGTCAGGGGGGTCCACTGGGCGCTCATGAACCGGGCAAACCGGAGTCGGACGCGTACGCGTCCCGGCTCGGGGAGCCCGCCGTCGGCCGCTCCACCGGACGCCCGGTGCTGCCCAGCCAGCGGGAGCGCCCCGTAGGGTGAGACGCATGAACGATCGCATGGTGTGGATCGACTGCGAGATGACGGGGCTCTCGCTGGCGAACGACGCGCTCATCGAGGTGGCCGCACTGGTCACCGACTCGGAGCTGAACATCCTGGGCGAGGGGGTGGACATCGTGATCCGTCCCCCCGCCGAGGCCCTGGAGACCATGCCCGAGGTGGTGCGTGACATGCACACCACCTCGGGACTGCTCGCGGAGCTGGACGGCGGGACGACCCTCGCCGACGCCGAGCGGCAGGTCATGGACTACGTCAGGAGTCACGTACCGGAGCCGGGCAAGGCCCCGCTGTGCGGCAACTCCGTCGGTACCGACCGCGGCTTCCTGCTGCGCGACATGCCGGAGCTGGAGGACTATCTCCACTACCGGATCGTCGATGTCTCGTCGGTGAAGGAGCTGGCGCGGCGCTGGTACCCGAGGGCGTACTTCAACAGCCCGGAGAAGAACGGCAACCACCGGGCGCTCGCCGACATCCGTGAGTCGATCGCGGAGCTGCGGTACTACCGGGAGGCGGTCTTCGTGCCGCAGCCGGGGCCCGACTCCGACACCGCCAAGGCGATCGCCGCCAAGCACGTCCTGCCCGCGGAGACCCCCGCGGCGGAGCGCGCCGGCGGATCGTGACGCAGCTCGCTCCCGGCCAGGGGGAAACCGGGAGCGAGCACCCCTTCGGACCCTGTACACTTTTCTTCAGCCGGTGGGGAACAAGACACCACACAGCACCGGCCATGGTGGGTATAGCTCAGCTGGTAGAGCACCTGGTTGTGGTCCAGGATGTCGCGGGTTCAAGTCCCGTTACTCACCCCAACGAGTGAGGGCCCCGGACGCTTTGGCGTCCGGGGCCCTCACTCGTTTTTCCTGCCCCGGGAGTTCGGGGTCCGGCCCGTCAGTAGCCGACCGTGAAGCGCTCGCCGGTGTGGCGGGGCCGCTCCAGCTCGTCCAGGAGAGCGACGGCGTAGTCCTCGGTGGAGATCCGGCTGCTGCCGTCCGCGTCGGTGACGAGGTCGTCGACGGCGGTGCGATAGCCGCCGGTACGGGTGCCGGGCTCGATCAGGGCCGCCGGGCTGAGGTTGGTCCAGCGCACGTCGGTGACGGTGCGGTAGAAGTCCAGCGCGTCGCCGTGCGCGTGCATGATCTGCAGCAGGAACTCCGGCAGCCCCTCGGCGTCCCAGACCCGCGTGCCGCCGGGCGTGCGCAGCGAGCCGGCGCCGCCGACCGCGATCAGCCGCGGCGCCGCGTCGCCCAGCTTCCGCAGACCGGCCACCAGGGACTCGGCGGAGGGCGCGATGGTGGCGACATGGCCCGGGCCGTCGCCGCCGCCGACCGCGCTGATCAGTACGTCCTGGCCTTCGGCGGCCGCGGCCACGGAGCCGGGGTCCAGGACGTCACCGGTGGTCACGGTGAGGTTCGGGTGGGTCCGGGTGAGCTTGGCGGGGTCCCGGACGACCGCGGTGACCTGGTGGCCGCGCTCCAGGGCCTCGTCGAGGACGCGGCTGCCGATGGTGCCGTTGGCGCCGAAGAGGGCGATCTTGGACATGGGGTTCCTCCGGTGAGCTGATTTCCGTTTTCCGTCAACGCTTGTGGCGGCTTCTTCTACGCTAGAGCCAGAAACTGGACATTCCGGGGTAGGAGTGAGACGAGAGATGGTGAGAATGCGACATGCACGGTGATGAGCGTCCGGAGGGCATCCCGGAGGTCCCGTTCTCGGCGCCCGCCGGGCGGCCCACCGGCGTGGAGGTCATGACGCTGGCCGAGCTGCGCGCCCGCGCCGATGTCTGCGCGCTGGCCGTGCCGCACCGCCCCGGCTTCCACCACCTCCTCGCGCTGGACGCGGGCCGGCTCTCCCACACCGCCGACTTCCGCGGGTACCGGCTGGAGCCGGGCGACTGGCTGTGGGTACGGCCGGGCCAGGTCCAGCACTTCGGCGACCTCACGGCGGCCGAGGGCGTCCTGGTGCTCTTCGAGTCGGGCTTCCTGGATCCGGCGACGGCCGCGGCCGCCCGGCTGGAGGACTGGTACGACCCGGCCGTGCGCCGTCCGGACGAGGCCGCCGGAGCGGCCGCGCGGGCCGCCCTGGACCATCTGCACCGCGAGTTCGGCGCGCTGTGCGGACTGCCGCTGGAGGCGCACCTGGACGTGCTGCGGCACCTGCTCTCGGTCCTGGTGCTGCGCGCGGCGCACCTGGTGCGGGACCCGGCGGGCGACGCCGCCGACTGCACGGCGACCGCGACGTTCCTGCGCTTCCGGGACGCCGTCGAGCGGGACTTCGCGGCCAGCCGCCGGGTCGCCGACTACGCGCGGGCGCTGGGCTATTCGCCGCGCACCCTCTCCCGCGCGACGGAGGCCGCCGCCGGCGTCGGAGCGAAGGAGTTCATCGACCGCCGGGTGGTGCTGGAGGCCAAGCGGCTCCTCGCGCACGGCGACCAGCCGGCGGCCGGGATCGCCCGCCGCCTCGGCTTCGAGGACGCGACCAACTTCAGCAAGTTCTTCCTGCACCGGACGGGGAGCACGCCGATCGCCTTCCGGCAGGGCGTACGCGGCGGGACGGCCTGAGCGCCCGCTACGAGGACTCCCGCACCACCAGTTCCGTCGGCAGGACGAGCTGCGGGCGTTCCCGGGAGCGTTCGCCGAGCTCCTCGACCAGCACCCGCGCCATCGCCCGGCCCATCTCCTCGATCGGCTGCCGCACGCTGGTCAGCGGCGGGTCCAGATGGCGGGCCACGGCCGAGTCGTCGAACCCGACCAGCGCCACGTCGGCCGGCACCCGCCGGCCGCGTTCCCGCAGTACGGCCAGCGCGCCGGCCGCCATCACGTCCGAGGCGGCGAAGACCGCGTCCACGTCCGGCCGGCGGTCCAGCAGCGCGGCCATCGCCCGCCGCCCGCCGTCCTCGGTGAAGTCCGCCGGGACGATCAGCGCCTCGTCGGCGCCGTGCCCGGCGTCGGCCAGCGCCTCGCGGTAGCCGGCCAGCCGGCACTGCGCGGCGTACATGTCCGGTGGCCCGGCGACCGTGGCGACCACCCGCCGGCCGCGCTCCAGGAGGTGCCGGACGGCGGCGCGGGCCCCGCCGGCGTTGTCGGAGTCGACGTAGGGCACGGTCTCCCGCGCCGAACGGCGACCGCTCAGGACCGCGGGCAGATCCAGCCGGGACAGCAGGTCGGGCAGCGGATCGTCCTGGTGCACGGAGACCAGCAGTACGCCGTCCACGCGGTGCGCGGCGAGGTACTGGCCCAGCCGCTCGCGCTCCTTCGGCGTACGGACGAGGATCAGCAGCAGTTGGAGATCGGTGTCGGCGAGCCCGGCGCCGACCCCGCGGACGATGCCGGAGAAGTACGGCTCGGCGAACAGCCGGGTCTCCGGTTCGGGAATGACCAGCGCGACCGCGTCGGTCCGGTCGGCGGCCAGCGCGCGGGCCGCGCCGTGCGGCACGTACCCCAGCTCGGCGATGGCCCGCTCGACCGCGGCCCGGGTGCGCGGGCTCACCCGGGGCGAGCCGTTGACCACGCGGGACACGGTGCCCCGGCCGACGCCGGCCCGCGCCGCCACCTCTTCGAGTGTGGGGCGTCCGCCGCGCCGTCCACCGCGCCCTGCCGCTGCCATGGCTGCCTCCGGACTCCCGGCCGCGAATGTTTCCCGCCATTACACAGCGGAACGCGACGCAATGGCGGAAAGCGGCGTCAGGTCGGCGCGGTACGGCGCAAGCGGAGGAGCGGGACGCAGCGGCCGTGGGGGGGTGGGGATCCGCTGCGCCCCGCTGGTGTGGGGGGTGTGGGGGGTGGTCCGGGGTCAGCCCTGGTATGCGCCGAGGGCCTTGGTGAAGTCCAGCGGCTGCTGGTCGATGGAGCTGCAGGTCGGCTGCGCCGTACCGGACGAGCCGCCCTCGCAGGCCTTGTCACGGGTGCCGGACCACATCGACAGCCACGCGAGGTGCTTGGTGGCGGCGAAGTCCGCCAGCTCCTTGGCGTCGTCGAGGGTGAAGGTCTCGGTCGCCACGTCGTTGACGCCGATCATCGGGGTCACCGCGACCGCCTTCCAGGCGTCCGCTTCGCTCAGCCCGAGCGCGTCCTTGACCTGCTTCTGGGTGGCGGTGGCGGCCTGGATCGCGTACTTGCCCATGTCGCCGTCGTAGGAGGCGCCGTAGTCCATGGCCATGATGTTGACGGCGGAGATCTTGACGCCGTTCTTCTCGGCGTCCGCCAGGAGGTTCACGCCGTCCTGGGTCAGGCCCTCGGGCATGACGGGGAGGGTGAAGGAGACGTCCAGGTCCGGGTGGTCCTTCTGGAGCTGCGCGATGGCCTGGGCGCGGCGGGTGTTGGCCGCGGTGTCCGGGAGCGCGCCGCCCTCGATGTCGAAGTCGGCCTTCTTCAGGTCGTAGGCGTCGACGACCTTGCTGTACGCCGCGGCCAGTTCGTCCGCCGACTTGCAGGCGAGCCCCAGCTCCGATCCCGCGGCGCCGCCGAACGAGACGCGTACGTCGCCGCCTTGGGCGCGCAGCTTCGGTATCTGCTGGGCGACCGGGTCGCTGTCCAGTGCGCCGCTGCCGCCCCACTTGGGGTCGCAGCCGCCGCCGGAGGTGACGAAGGCGAGGTTGAAGGTCTGCACGCCGGTCTTCTCCGCCGTGTCCACGAGGTCGTACGCGGGGCTGAGCGAGGTGTCGGCGTACGGGGCGAACGCGCCCTTGGCCGCCGCCTGTTCGGCCGGCCCGGCCTTGCTCGCCCGGGCCGCGCCGGCGACCGCGAACCCGCCGCCGACCGCGAGCGCCGCCGCGGCGCCGGCGCCGATCAGCTTGGCGGTGCGGCTCGTGCGGCGGCGGTGTGCCGGAGAAGTCATCTGGTGCCTGCCTGTCATTTCGTGGGGGGGGTGACTGTCGTGGGGGGTGACGTGTCCTGGGGGGTGTGACGTCCCGCACGCTAGCGACCTGGAAACGGACAATCGGCAGGTAAGCCACGCCGGTCGGCGGACTTATGGCCCGCTTAAGGAACCGAAAGGGACCGGTTAAGCGCGGGCCCGGCGGGAGGCCGCGAGGGTGCGCCGGCGGAGCCGGCCCAGCCGGCGGCGGGCCCGGTGGCGGCGGCCCGTCCGAGCGCCCCGCCGGCCGTCCAGCGCGAGCCAGATGCGTACCTCGGTACCGCCCAGGACGGAGCGGCCGATGCGGACGTCGCCGCCGGTGGACTCCGCGAGCCGGCGGACGATGTCCAGGCCGAGCCCGGTCGAGCCGTCGCCGCCGCCCCCGTGGCCGCGGCGCAGCGCCGCCGCCGGGTCGGCGATGCCCGGCCCGGCGTCCGACACCAGCACGATCACCGCGTCCTCGGCGTTGTGCACGTCCACCGCGAAGGCGGTGCCCTCGGAGGTGTGCCGGAAGACATTGCCGAGCAGCGCGTCCAGTGCGGCGGCCAGCTCGGGGCGCGCCACCGGGACGCGTACCGGCCGGTCCGCGCCCGCGACCCGTACGGTGCGCCCCTCGTCCTCCGCGAGCGCCGACCAGAAGCCCATCCGCTCCCGGATCACCTCCGCCGCGTCGCACCCGGCCGCCGCTGCCGCCGGCTGGGTCAGCGCCTGCTGCTCGCGCGCGGTCCGGATGATCTGGTCGACCTCGCGCTCCAGCTGGGCGACGGCGGCCCTGGTGTGCTCGGCGGCCGGACCCTCGCCGAGCGAGGCCGCGTTGAGCCGCAGCACGGTCAGCGGGGTGCGGAGGCGGTGGCTGAGGTCGGCGGCCAGCTCGCGTTCGTTGGCCAGCAGCTGGACGACCTGGTCGGCCATGGAGTTGAAGGCCACGGCCGCCGACCGCAGCTCCTTCGGGCCGTCCTCCAGGACCCGTACGCCGAGCTTTCCGTCGCCGAGGTCGAGCGCGGCGCCCGCCAGCCGCTCGGCGGGCCGCACCATCCGCGTGCCCAACCGGTCGGCCACCGCGACCGACCCGACGATCAGGGCGAGCCCGACGCCGGCGAGCAGCACCCAGGAGGTCGCCACCCCGTTGGTCACCGCCTCCTCGGGCACGAAGACCTCGACGACGGCGGTGCCGGAGGCCACGGCGGTGGGCTGGAGCAGCGAGGAACCGCCCCGGACGGTGGCCACGGACGCCCGGCCGTACCGGGCCGCGCGCGCCACGTCCGCGTCCTTCGCCCGGCCCGCGCCGATCACCGCGGGCGCGCCGCCCCGGCCCGTCGCCGGTACGTGCACGCCGAGCTGGCCGCCGGGCCCGGTCTCGGCGCTCGCGACGGCGCGGGTCAGCTCGGCGCGGTCGGTGGTGATGGCCAGTACGGGGCCGATCGCTGCGGCCTGCCGCTCGGCGTTGGCGAACGCGCGGTCCCTGGCCAGCTCCTTGACGACCAGGCCGAGGGGGACGGCGAAGGCGATCACCACCATGGCCGTGACGGCGAGGGCGACCTTGACCAGCGCCCACCTCATGCCGCCGCTCCCCCGTCCGCGCCGGGTCTGCCGGCGGCGCTCACCGCGGGGGCTCCAGCTTGACGCCAACGCCGCGCAGGGTGTGCAGGTAGCGGGGGCTGGCGGCGGTCTCGCCGAGCTTGCGGCGCAGCCAGGACAGGTGGACGTCGATGGTCTGGTCGTCGCCGTAGGACTGCTGCCACACCTCGGCGAGGAGTTCCTTGCGGGCCACGACCACGCCGGGCCGCTCCGCCAGGAAGGCCAGCAGGTCGAACTCGCGGCGGGTGAGGTCCAGCGGTGTGCCGTCCAGCTCGGCCTGGCGGCGCAGCGGGTCGACGGTCAGGCCGCCGACCCGGAGGGCCCGGGAGGGCGGGCCACCGCCGGGGCCCTGGGCGCGGGCCCGGCGCAGTACGGCGGCCATCCGCGCGGACAGGTGCTCCACGGAGAACGGCTTGGTGAGGTAGTCGTCGGCGCCGTCGTTGAGCAGCCGGACGATCTCGGCCTCGTCGTCGCGCGCCGTGGCGACGATCACGGGGACGTCGGTGATCCCGCGCAGCATCTTCAGCGCCTCGCGGCCGTCCAGGTCGGGCAGGCCGAGGTCGAGGACGACCACGTCGAAGCCGACCTGCGCCACTTCGCGCAGCGCCTCCAGGGCGGTGCCGACGCTGCGCACGGTGTGGGCGGCGTCGGACAGATGCCGGATGAGGGCCGAGCGGACGAACTGGTCGTCCTCGACCACGAGCACACGTGCCATGGGACGGCACCGTACGCCATTCGAGTGTGCTTCTTGACCGGCCATTGACGGTCGCTGTCCGTTCCGTACGAAGTGCGGCCCGGTCCGGTACACGGTGCGGCCGTTCCGGTACGAGCCCCGGCCCGGCTCGTACCCGGCATCGGGGTGGTGCAGTATGGCCCGGGTGCGACGAGGACTGGTTCACGCGGCGGCCTGGACGCTGGCGACCGGGGCCGCGGTCACGCTGTCGTGGTTCGGCGTGCACACCGTGGTCTCCGGTACGGCGTACGACCCGCCGCGCGCGCTCCCGATCTCCGACGATGCGCCCGGAGCGCAGCCCGGAGGCGAGAGCAGCGCCACGCCCCGCGTGTCCTCCACCCACCGCCCCAAGCCCTCCGGCACCCCCTCGCCCTCCCCCACTCGCAAGTCCACGCGGCCGGAGGAGCCGGCGACACCCCCGAGCAGCCCGGCCCCGACCCGCTCCACCACCGACCCGAGCGCGCCCCCGCCGGACGAGGGCACCGGCACGGTCAAGGGCTACCGCACCGACGGCGGCCGGGTCGTGCTGGACGTGCGGTCCTCGTACGCGGAGCTGGTCTCGGCGACCCCGGGGGCCGGCTGGCAGATGCAGGTGTGGAAACAGGACGGCTGGCTCCGGGTCGACTTCACCCGCGGCCAGGACCGCACCTCGGTCATCTGCGCCTGGAACGGCCACCCGCCGGTCGTCACGACGGACAACCACGCCCGGTAGCACCCGCCCTCGGGTCCCGCCGCCGTCAGTCGAACGTGCCCGGCGGCGGTGCGGGCGAGGCGACCGCGGTGGCGTCCGTGACCGGCGCCGCGCCCCCGGCGAAGTCCCGCAGCGCGGGGCCGTGTTCCACCCGCCCGGACTCCGGGTCGGTGGCGGCCCGCCGGGTCAGCTCGGCCACCGGCAGCGCCCCGTCCGCCGCCAGCAGTACGGCGTTCCCGAAGCGCTTGCCGCGCAGCACGGGCGGCGCCGCGGTCAGGCACAGCTCGCCGAAGACCGCGCCGACGGTGGCGATCTGGGACCGGACGAACGCCAGCGGCGGGCCGTCCGCGAGGTTGGCCGCGTACCAGCCCCCGGGGGCCAGCGCCCGCGCCGCCTCGGTGACGAACTCCGTGCTGGTCAGATGGGCGGGCGTGCGGGCGCCGCCGAACACGTCGGCGATGATCAGGTCGGCCCAGCCGTCCGGGACCTTGGCGAGCCCGGCACGGGCGTCGCCGCCGCGCACCTTGATACGGGCACCGGAGTCCAGCGGCAGCCGTTCCCTGACGAACTGCACGAGAGGCGCGTCGATCTCCACGACCTGCTGCGTGGAGCGGGGCCGGGTCGCCGCGACGTAACGCGCCAGGGTGAGCGCGCCGCCCCCGAGGTGCAGGACGCGAAGCGGCTTGCCGGCCGGGGCCGCGAGATCGGCGACATGGCCCAGCCGCCGCTGGTAGGCGAAGTCCAGGTACGCCGGGTCGTCGAGGTCGACGAACGACTGCGGGGCACCGTCGATCAGCAGCGTCCAGCCGCGCGGCCGGTCCCGGTCGGGCCGCAGCTCGGCCCGGCCGCCGGTCACCTCCGCCGTCACCGGCTCCGATGCCGCCCGCGTCCGCCTGTTCCTCGCCATCCGGCCAGTATCCCCGGCAGGTCCGGGGCGGGCCCGGGGAGGTGCCGCTCAGCGGCAGCGGTCGACGGCCTCGATCGTGCGGGCCGCCTCGCCGAGCGCGGCGCGCAGCACCACGGGGTCGGTGGCCGCGCCGAACGCGCCCTCCGGGGGGACCAGCCAGCCCGTGCCCGCGACCGGCGGCTCGTCCGCGTCCCGCCGGCCGCTCCCCCGCCCGCCGCCGTACGTCTGCGTACAGGCACTGCCCGGCAGGTCCCAGCCGGCGGCCGTGCCCGGCGGCACCAGGAATCCGAGGGTGTCGCACGCGCCGTCGTGCAGGACCGGGCCGACACCGTCCCGCAGCCGGAGGATGTCCACCGCCTCCAGGCCCTGCCGGGCCGGCACCGTGACCAGATCGAGGTCGAGGTCGTCGGCCGGCGCCGCGGCCCCGGTGCCCCCCGACGGCTGCGAAGCGGTCCCTACGACACTCTTGTCCACGCCGGCTTCCAGCACGGGAAACCCCTCCTCATGACGCGCCGCTCCCTACACCTGGAGCAACGCGAAAGGGCGTCAACAGCAACGGTGTCGGACCGCTGTAAAGGATGGCACTTCATGGCGGATGGCGCGTGAGATACCCCTTTTGTAAACAAACTCTCCGTGCCGTGGCCATCACAGACGGTACGGTCTTCCCCGCCGTGCCGCCCAGGGCACGGCGTCGCCGCACGGATGGCATGGAGAGGCCCGCCATGACGTCGCCCACAGATCCGTCGAAGTCGGTACGCGACGTTCCGCCCCGGCCGAACACCGCTTTCAGGCAGTTGCGGGGCCGGTTGTCGCCCGGCGAGTTCGCGGCCGCCGTGCGCCGGGCCGCCCGGGAGATCGGCGAGCAGGTCTCGTGCGACGCGCGCTACGTGGGGCGCGTCGAGGCCGGGGAGATCAGGTGTCCCAACTACGCCTACGAACGGGTGTTCCGGCACATGTTCCCCGG
This sequence comes from Streptomyces sp. NPDC050806, assembly GCF_055586425.1. Taxonomy (NCBI): domain Bacteria; kingdom Bacillati; phylum Actinomycetota; class Actinomycetes; order Kitasatosporales; family Streptomycetaceae; genus Streptomyces; species Streptomyces sp. NPDC050806. Next base: position 299,515 of record NZ_JBVJIF010000009.1, read on the forward strand.
CCTCACACCGGCCGACATGGGGTTCGCCCCCCGCGAATGGGTACGCGGGCGAGGGGCGCGCACGCAGACGGGCGCCGCACCTCCGGCAGCACCACCCGAGCACCGCGACCACATCACCGAGAGCTGCGAGGAGAGCGACGTGCTGCGTCGCGCGTTCATGACCGGCGGCCCGGCCGCCGCCCTGGGGATCGCCGGCCTGGCGGCCCTGGGGTCCGTACCCGCCACCCGCGCCACGGCCGACGGCCTGCCGGGCACCGCCCCCGCCGGGGGTGCCCGCCACGTGGGCGGGGCCGAGGCCGCCGCCGTGGAGGACGCGGTCCGCCGCATCCGGCTGCTGGACGACCGGCACGGCGCGGAGGGCATCTACCGGCGGGCGGCCCAGCCGCTGCGCGCCGCGTACGCGCTCCTGGACGCCGGAGCACAGCGCCAGTCGGTCGCCGACCGGCTGCATTCGGGCGCCGGCGAACTGGCCATCTCCGTGGGCTGGCTGGCCCACGACTCCAGCCGCTTCGGGGACGCCCGCTCGCACTACGCGGAGGCGCTGGCCACCGCCCGGGTGGCGGGCGATCCGGCGCTGGAGTCGCACGCGTTCTGCAACACCGCGTTCCTCGCCCGCGACGCGGGGCGCCCGCGCGAGGCGGTCCGTGCGGCACAGGCGGCCCAGCACGCCGCCAAGCACCTCTCCTCGCGCCGGCTGCTGTCCCTGCTGGCGCTGCGCGAGGCGGGCGGCTGGGCGGGGCTCGGCGACCGGGCGGCCTGCGAAGCGGCGCTGGTGCGTGCGCACCGCCTCTTCGCCCGGGGCCCGTCCGACGCCGACCCGGAGTGGATGTCCTTCTACGGGGAGGCGGAGCTGGCCGGCCTGGAGGCGCAGTGCTGGTCGGCACTGGGCGAACAGGGGCGCGCCGCGGAGCACGCGCGTCGGGCGGTCGCCCTCCAGGACCCGCATTTCACGCGCAACACCGCGCTGTACACCGCGGAGCTGGCGGGCAACCTGGCGCACAGCGGCGCGCCCGACGAGGCGGCCGCCGCCGGGCTGCGCGCCCTGGACCTGCTGGGCGAGGTCGGCTCGGCCCGCATCCGCTCGATGCTGGCCGGTACGGCGCGGACGCTGCGGGCCCGGCGGCGCATTCCGGCCGTCGCCGACTTCCTGGACCGACAGGCGCTGGCGGCGGCCCGGACGGCCTGAGCGCGGCCGGTCCGGCGGCGCGTGCTCAGCCCAGGTGGCCCGTGTCGTTCCAGCGCTCGACGGCCGGGGCCCCGTAGGCCCAGCCGAGCACCGACAGGGAGGTCGGGTCGAGGCGCACCCGGGCGGCGAAGGAGATGTCCTCGCCGAGCCAGCGGGCGCACAGCGAGCGCAGGATGTGGCCGTGCGCGAAGAGCAGGACGTCGCGGTCGGCCGAGCGGGCCCACTCGATGACGCCGTCCACCCGGCGGGACACCTCGGCGAGCGTCTCGCCCTCGGGCACGCCGTCCCGCCAGATGAGCCAGTCGGGCCGGTCCGCCTTGATCTCGGCGGGCGTCCGGCCCTCGTACGCGCCGTAGTCGATCTCCTTGAGGGCGTCCCACTCCGTCGCGCGGTCCCCGAAGCCGGCCAGCTCGCAGGTCTCCTTGGCGCGGATCAGCGGGCTGGTGCGCACCTCGACGCCCGGCAGCCCGTTCCAGGGCGCGCGGTGCAGCCGTTCACCGAGCAGCTTGGCGCCGCGCCGCCCCTCGTCCAGGAGCGGGATGTCCGTGTGGCCGGTGTGCTTGCCGGACAGGGACCACTCCGTCTGCCCGTGCCGGGCCAGCAGGATGCGCGGTGCCATGGGGTTACCTCTCACCGGGGCGAACCCGCTCGCCGCCGGCCTTGCTCGTTCGGCCGCCGGACGGGCCGGCGGCGGTACGTCTCGCTCCGTCCGTCCCATCATCGCGCATGCGTTCTCCCTGGCCACGCCACCCCCATAGGGAACGAACAGGACATAAGGCGTATGGTTGACCGCTGCTGACAGCGACTGACATGAAGGCTGGAAACGGTGAGTACGTTCCGGGTGCACGCCGCACCGCACACCCCCGTAGCGCGCGGCACCCGGCCGCACTGGTGGGCCGAGCTGCCGCTCCTCGCGCTCGTCTACGCCGCGTACTCCGCGGGCCGGCTGCTGGCCAGGGGCGACGTGACCGCCGCGACCGGCCACGGGGTGCGGCTGCTGGACGCGGAACAACTCCTGCACATCGACTTCGAGCGGCCGCTGAACCGCCTCTTCTCGGGCCTGCCCGCGCTCGGCATACCCGCCGCCTTCGTGTACGCGGCCCTGCATTATCTGGTCACGCCCGCGGTCCTCGTGTGGCTGTGGCGCCGGCACCCGGGCCGGTACCGCCTCATGCGGACCTGGCTGCTGCTCTCCACGACGATCGGCCTGGCCGGCTTCACCCTGCTGCCCACCTGCCCGCCCCGGCTGCTGGCCGCGGTGCACGGCTTCACCGACACGATGGCGGAGTACGCCTCGTACGGCTGGTGGGGCGGCGAGGCGAGCGCGCCACGAGGGCTGGGCGCGCTGACGAACCAGTACGCCGCGATGCCCAGCCTGCACGTCGGCTGGGCCCTGTGGTGCGGCGTCGCGCTCTGGCTGTACGGCGGCTCGCGGCTCACGAAGGCGGCGGGCATGGCCTATCCGCTGCTCATCACGGTCGTGGTCCTCGGCACCGCCAACCACTACTTTCTCGACACCCTCGCCGGCAGCGCCGTCATGGTCCTCGGGCTGCTGCTCGCCCGCCCGGCGCTCCGGCTCACCGCCGCCGCGCGTGGCGTGATCGCTCCCCGCGCGAGCGGAGGTACGCCTGGTCCTCCCGCGAATGTCGGTGACGGATGCGAGACTTCCGCAGGTGAACGTTTTCCGCGACAGTCGGCCCGAGCCGGCAGCGGCACGCGCAGCGCGGCCGCGGCCGGCGACGGGGCTGCGCGCACGCCTGGCTGAGCTGCGCGGCCCCGTACCGCCCCGCCCGCTGGACGCCAGGGCGCTCGCGGCGCTGGCCGCCAACCCCGGCTGCCGGCGCCGCGCGCTGCTGGACGGCGCCGGCGTGGACAAGGCCGGGCTCGCCCGGGCGCTGGGCTCGCCCGCGCCCTTCGGCCAGTCCCAGTTCGCCATCGCGCGCGGCCATTCCTTCGAGGCGCGGGTCAAGGCCGACGGCGGCGCCGAGCTGGTCCGGCTGGCGCGGGAGCAGCTCGGCGGCGCGGCGGACCCGGAGCCCGGCGCGGCGGCCACGCCCGACCTCTCGGCGGCCGGCCCGCAGGGCCGTGCCGCGCGGACCGCGCTGGAGCTGCGGGAGGCGGCGGCGCGCGGCGGCTGGACCTTCCTGGACCATCCGATGCTCGCGCTGGACGTGGCCGGTTCACCGGCGTATCTGGAGCCGGACGCCGTGGTCGTGCACCCCGACGGCCTCTGGAGCGTCATCGAGATCAAGTCCTTCCCGATGATCGACGGCGCTGCCGACACGGCCAAGGTGGGCGCGGCCGCCCGCCAGGCCGCCGTGTACGCCCTCGCGCTGGAGCAGGTCGCCGAGCAGGTCGCGCGGCACACCGCCGAGGAGGACGCCCGGCCCGCGCCGCGGGTCGGCGAACGGGCGCTGCTGGTCTGCCCCAAGGACTTCTCCAACCTCCCGGCCGCGGCCCCGGTCGACCTCCGCAAGCAGCTGGCCACGACCCGCCGCCAGCTCGGCCGGCTCACCCGGGTCGACGAGCTGGCCGCGGCGCTCCCCGAGGGCACCACCTTCGACCTGCGGCTCGCGGACGACGGGAAGACCGCCACCCGGCCCGCCGAGGAGCTGGCCGAGGCCGTGGAGTCGGTCGGCGCCGCGTACGCACCGGAGTGCCTGGCCGCGTGCGAGCTGGCGTTCCACTGCCGGGGCCGGGCCCGGGACGCGGACCTGGTGGAGTCGCTGGGCCGCGGTGTCCGGGGCGAGCTGGGCGGTCTGCGCACGGTCGGGGAGGTGCTGGCGGCGGCGTCGGGCCCGGCGGACGACGGGCAGGAGCCGGACCCCGCCGCCGAGGCGCTGCGGCGCGCCGCGGCCCTGCGCGCCGAAGCACTGGCCGCGGCGGGGCCGACGCCCGCGGTCCCCGCCCCGGCCCCGCCCCCTGCGGCCGAGCGCGACGCGCGTGAGGAGACGGAATGTCGCTGATCGACGTGCTGGCCAGGATGGAGGCCGTGGCGGCGGGGCGGGCCACGCCGCTGGCGACCGTGCGGCACCGCCGGCTCACCGACCGGCCCCTGGTGTTCGTCCCGCTGACGACCGCCGGTGAGACCGGTGCGCCGCTCGGCGCGCTGGTCGGGACGGACCGCGAGCGGCCGCTGCTGCTGACGGTGCCGCAGCCGCGCGACCGTGACCTGCGGTTCGCCTTCTTCTCCGAGCTGGCCGACGCGGTCCTGCCGTACGTGGACTCCTTCGCCGACGACGTCGAGCCCGCCGAGCGCAAGGAGACCGACCCGGAGACCGGCAAGCGGGTCACGGTCGAGACCGAGCTGTGCGCCGACGCGCCGCAGGTGCTCGTGCCGAGCGCGGCGGGCGTGGAGTTCGTACGGCTGCTGGGCCGGTCCATGCGGTTCCGGCGGACCGCCGAGCAGGATCCGGACACCCCGCATCCCGCGCCGCCGCACGTCCCGCTGCTCGGCCGCTGGCTCACGCACTTCGGCGAGCGCGCCCGGGTGCCCGGATCGAGCCTGCTGCTCCCGATGACCGGCCTGCTCGCGCGGCACTGGGCGACCGGTCAGAGCCTGGCCGAGGACCAGCACTTGGGGGCGCTGCTCGCCTGGATCGATCCACCCGAGAGCGAGTCGGGGCAGGACGCCGCGCTCCGCGCCGAGACCGCCAGGGACGCGGCCGGGCAGCTGCGGTGCCCGCCGGCCGGGCCCGCGACGGACCCCGCGTTCGACAACGGTCTGCTGGCGCCGGCCATCGGGCGGTACGACGCCGGAGTGCCGGGCGCGCGCGAGGAGTTCGACGCGCTGGTGGCGGGGGTGCTGCGGCCGACGTGGGACGCGGTCTGGCACGCCGCCGACCTGCTGCGCACGCTGCCCGAGGGGGCGCGGGTGGCCGACCGCTGGAAGCGGGACCGCTGGTCCTACACCGCGCACCGGGACCGGGTGCGGGCCGGCGAGCCGCCGCAGCCCCGGCTGGACGACGCGGTCACCGCCGCGCAGAAGCTCGCCTCGCGGGAGGCCGCGCAGGGCCGGCTGGACGCGCAGGAGGCGCTGGACGACCCGCTGGTGATGGCCGCGCGCCGGCTCACCGGCGAGGCCGTGGAGGGCGAGGTGACCGAGGTCGAGATGGCGATGTCCGAGGGCAGGCGCCCGATGCCGCGGCCGCTGGTCACGCTGCGCACGGGCGACCGGCCCCAGCTGGAGGAGCGGGCGAAGCTGTACCGCCCGATGGACGGCGGGAAGACGCAGACCGCCGAGTTCGTGGCGTACGTACCGGAGCAGCCGGGCACCCTGGTGGTGCGGCTGACCGGCGGCATGGGGCGGGGCAGGACCCCGGAGCCCGGCTCGGTGCCGGAGAAGGGCGACCGGGTGTGCTGGACGCTCTTCGAGCACGCGCCGCGCGGCGGCCCGGAGCTGCCCGACCCGGAGGAGACGCCGTGGACGCACGGCGGGCCGCCGTCCGCCGGCGGTGACGGTGCCGCCCGGACCGCCGTGCCCGAGCCCGCCGCCGTACCGCTCCCCGACCCCGACCCCGTGACCGCGGAGGACTTCCTGTGAGCCGCGGAATCCCCGCGCCGGACCGTACGGACTTCGACCCCGGCGCCGCGGCCGCCGCCGCGACCGGGGCGATCCTCCACGACACGCTGCACGGCGACCGGCGCGGCGTCGTCGTGGACTCGCCGCCGGGCGCGGGCAAGTCGACGCTCGTGGTGCGCGCCGCGCGCGAACTGGCCGCCGCCGGGCGCCCGCTGATGGTCGTCGCGCAGACCAACGCGCAGGTCGACGACCTCGTGCTGCGGCTGGCCGAGAAGGATCCCGAGCTGCCCGTCGGCCGGCTGCACAGCAGCGAACCGGGCGCGTACGACCCGGCGCTGGAGGAGGTCCCCTCGGTCCGTACGGCCGCGAAGGCCGCCGACCTCAAGGGCCTCCCGATCGTCGTCGCGACCGCGGCCAAGTGGGCCTACACGAAGGTGGACGAGCCCTGGCCGCACGCCATCGTGGACGAGGCGTACCAGATGCGGTCCGACGCGCTGCTGACCGTGGCGGGCCTGTTCGAGCGGGCGCTGTTCGTCGGCGACCCGGGGCAGCTGGACCCGTTCAGCGTGGTGGGCGCCGACCAGTGGGCGGGGCTGTCGTACGACCCGTCGGCGAGCGCGGTCTCGACCCTGCTGGCGCACAACCCGGACCTGCCGCAGCACCGCCTCCCGGTGTCCTGGCGGCTGCCCGCTTCGGCCGCGCCCCTGGTGTCGCACGCCTTCTACCCGTACACCCCGTTCCGCAGCGGGACCGACCACGGCGACCGGCGGCTGACGCTGGGCGTGCCGTCGGACGGCTCGGCGGTGGACCGGGTGGTGGACGAGGCGGCGGAGACCGGCTGGGGCCTGCTCGAACTGCCCGCCCGGCGTACGCCCCGTACGGATCCGGAGGCCGTGCACGCCGTGGCCCTGGTGGTGCGGCGGCTGCTGGACCGCGGCGGCGCGACGGTCAGCGAGCGCGGGCCGGACCCGGCGCCGCTGACGGCCGACCGGCTCGCGGTCGGCACGGCCCACCGCGACCAGGCGTCGGCGGTGCGGGCCGCGCTGGCCGGCCTGGGCGTCACGGGCGTCACGGTGGACACGGCCAACCGCCTCCAGGGGCGGGAGTTCGACGTCACGGTCGTCCTGCACCCGCTGTCCGGCCGCCCGGACGCCACCGCCTTCCACCTGGAGACCGGCCGGCTGTGCGTGCTGGCCTCGCGCCACCGCCACGCCTGCATCGTGGTGTGCCGGGAGGGCGTGGCCCAGCTGCTGGACGAGCATCCGTCCACCGAGCCGGTACAGCTCGGGGTCACGGTGAAGTTCCCCGACGGCTGGGAGGCGAACCACGCGGTGCTGGCCCATCTGGCGGAGCACCGGGTGCCGTGGCGGCCGTAGCCGTGGCGGTGCGGGCGTACGGCCGCTGCCAGGGCGTACTTGCGGAGCGCGGGACAATGGGACGCGGCAGACGATTCTGGAGGTAGGTACATGTCCGAGCCGCAGTCGGCTCCCGACCCGCGCGGTGCGGCCTCCGCGCCCCGGCGGCTGAAACCCGCGCCGCTGCTGTTCGAGCCGCCCGAGGCCGCGGCGGATCCGGAGCACTTCTTCGACCTGGAGTCGATCGAGGACCCCCGCGAGCTGCTGTCCCGCTCCACGGAGCTGGCGCTGGCCTTCCGCGCGGCGGCCGACCGGGCGACGGAGTTCCAGGCGATGGCGGCGGCGCAGCTGGCCGACCCGCGGCGGTTCGACCGGCTGACCCTGGCGGTGCTCGCCGAGCGGGCCGAGTGGACCGAGGACTACGCCCGCAAGATGGTGGAGTTCGGCCGGTCCCTGATACGGCAGGGCGGCAGCCTCCCGGACGAGGCCGGATAGCCGGGGCGGCCGGACCGACGGCGCGCGCGGCGCAGCACCGCGGCTCATGATCACCAAAGTGTTGATCATGGGCCGTTGGCATATGCGGGCCTGAAGATACTCCGACTCACTCTCCCGTGTCCCGATTTCCGCCGAACCGCAGAAACGGAACCTCATCCACCGGTAAACCTGTCGGCATGAGTGACTGGCCCCAGCCCCCGGCCCCCGACCTGCACCACGCGTCGTACGTCACGCTCGCGGGCGCGGACTGGCTCGCCTCGGCGAGCCCGCACCCGCGCCGGGTCCACCACCTGTGGGCCACCCACCCCTCGGCGCCCAGCGTGCTGCCCTGCGGCACCGTCTTCGACGTGATCAGCGCCCCCGCCCTCTTCGGCCGCCGGATGGCGGACTGTTTATGGGCGGCGGGCCCCGGCTCCGGGCCGGTGGCGATGCACCGCGACCGGCTGCTGCTGTTCGCCGCGCGCGGCACCGCCCAGCGGCTGCCGTCCCTGCTCGCCTGGGAGGAGTGGGCGCGGTCGGTGCCGCCGCTGCTGTGCCACGGCGCGGGCGACGCGGTGAGCATCCCGCCGCTGTACCCCCGTCCCGCCGCGCCGGGCGCGCCGCCGCCGGCCTCCCGCTGGCTGGTCGCCCCCGATGTGCGGAAGCCCTGGCTGCCCGGCCCGGACGTGCTGCTGTGGGCGTGCGTACGCGCGGCGCGCTCGGCCCCCGCGGAGAGCCCGGCCACCCCGGACGCCGTACGCCCGGCCCCGCCCCGTGCGCCCGCCCGGGCCTGAACGGCCACCGGCGGCGAATCGATTTTTGCCCTCCCCGATCAGGGTGCTAATGTTTTCCACGTCAGCAGGCGCCGTTAGCTCAGTTGGTTAGAGCAGCTGACTCTTAATCAGCGGGTCCGGGGTTCGAGTCCCTGACGGCGCACAGACAAGACGAAGGCCCTCACTCCGGTGAGGGCCTTCGTCGTATGCCGGCCCGGCCCGTCCACCGGCCCCGCCGGTCACTCCCGCGTGACCCGGACCGACCAGTCACCCGCCGCCGTGCGGCCCGTCACCGCCACCCGTACGCCGTCCCCCGCGTCCATGCTCTCGCCGACGCCCAGCGGCGCGTCCGCGAGCGGCGGGTGGACCGAGGCGCCCCAGCAGGCCGAGGTGCCCGGGTGGCCGTCGAGCACCCGTACGGGCCCCTCGCCGGACGACGTCGCGCCGTCGATGCGGTAGACGAGCACGCCCTCGCGGCACAGGCCCCGGTCGTTGCCGGCCGCGACCCGCGCCTCCACGGCGATCGCGCCGCTCTCCCCGGTACGGGCCACCAGCAGCCGCGGCCGCTGCGCACCGCCGACGGTCATCGGCGCGGCCAGCGGACGCAGGGTGCGTACCGTGCTGCCGGTCGCCGGGATGCAGTCGACCTGGCGGTCGCCGATCCAGCCGAGCTTCCACTTGTGCCAGGCGAAGGGCTCGGGAGCCATGCCGAACTGGCTGCCCATGAGGTCCCAGTCCCCTACATAGGTGTCCCAGTCGCCCATGCCGTCGGCCGGCCGGTGGTAGAGGTCCGGCAGGTCGAAGACGTGGCCGGTCTCGTGGGCGAGGACGTTGCGGTCCGGCGGGTTGCTCTCGAAGACGGTGACGAAACGGTGCAGCGGGGCGCCGTCCGCCGTCAGCGGCCGGTCGAGGTTGACGACCTTGGTCGCGTCGGGGTCGACGCCGGGCGCCTCGGGGTCGGCGACGAGGTAGACCACGTCGTACCGGCCGAAGTCCACCTGCGCGTCGGCCGCCGCCACCGCGTCGTCGAGGTACGCGGTGCGCCCCGCGGCGTCCCAGTCGCGCTGTATCCCGTACGCGGCGGACGTACGCGGCATCTTCACCCAGCCCCGCTGGACGTGCGGGCGCAGCCGGAACTTTCCGTACGAGGCCGTCCTGAAGAAGCGGCTGGTGGCGGGGAAGTAGTCGGCGGCGAGCCGGCGGGGCGCCGTGCGCGGCCGCGCGTCGGGGAAGGACAGGAAGATCATGACGGCGTCGAGCGTGCGCAGCGGGCGCGCGTAGGTGCCGTTCCAGGAGTTCAGGCCCTCGGAGTGGTGGACGCCGGTGCGCGGCAGCGCGCAGGAGAGCGTGGCCTCGGAGGCGGTGGCCGGAGCGGCGACGATGGAGGTGGCGATGAGCGCGATCAACGACGTGGCGATGGCGGCGAACCGCCGCAGCGGTCCGTGGTCCACCCCGTCGGGTGTCTGGGAGTGCTGCACATCGACCTCCCGGAACGCAGTCGGAACATCCCATCCACCCTGTGGGGGTTCGTGGGGTTTCGTCCTGTTCCATGGAGCCAGTTGAGTGACAGCGGCATCCCGCTGCGTCATCACCCAACGTCACAATCGATCGGTCAGAGCAAGTCAGCGAACAGACGCGCACAGAATCCATCAAACATCTGCCACAGATGCCGATACTCACGGTTGTGTTGCTGGCTAGCCCGTCCGGGAAACCTCTATGATCGCCACACTTACACCGCGGATTCCCCTTCCCCGAGATCGACCGACCGGACCAGCGCCAGCGGGAGCGAGCAGTGAGCGGACACTCCGACGGCACGAGCCGCGCCTCCGGAGCCACACTGCCTACGGTCACCCAGAGTGACGGTTCGGCCAACGGAAGCGCAGGGAAGACCCGGACGGGCGGCGAGCACTCCGCGGCCCCCGACGGCACGCCCGCCGGCGCCCCCGCCCCCCTCCCCGCCTCCCCCGGCGGCTACCGCGCCGCCTTCGAGGCCGCCCGGCTGCCGATGGCCGTCCTCGGCCGGGACGGGCTGGTCATCGCCGCCAACCCCGCCTTCGGCGAGCTGCTGGGCAAGGACCCGCGCGCGCTGGCCGACGCCTCCGCCGCCGACCTCACCGACCTCGGCGGCGACCCGCACATCTGGGCCGCGTACCGCGACGTCCTGGCGGGCCGGAGCGACCGGCTGCGCTGCACCCGCCGGCTGAAGCACCCCGCGGGCCACTCGGTGTGGGCCGAGGTGAGCGTCGAGCCGCTGCCCGGCGGCGACGACGTCCTGCTGTCCGTCACGGACGTCAGCGACCGGCACGACCTCCAGGCCCGGCTGCGCCACCTCCAGATGCACGACCCGGTGACCCGGCTGCCCAACCGCGCCCTCTTCTTCGAGCGGCTGGCCGCGGCGCTGGAGACGGCGACGTACGACCGGGGCGGCACCGGCCGGATCGGCCTCTGCTACCTCGACCTGGACGGCTTCAAGGCGGTCAACGACACGCTCGGGCACCGCGTCGGCGACCGGCTGCTGGGCGCCGTGGCGGAGCGGCTGACCCGCTGCGCCGAGCGCCCCGCCGGCCGGGCCGGGCGCGGCGGTCAGCTGGTGGCCCGGCTGGGCGGCGACGAGTTCGCGCTGCTGGTCGAGGACTCCACCGGTACCGAACAGCTGGCCGACCTGGCGCAGTCCGTGCTGGACGCGTTGCAGCGCCCGTTCGACCTGGCGGGGCAGCGGCTCTCGGTCTCGGCGAGCATCGGCGTGGTGGAACGGGCCGCGGCCGGCACGACAGCGACGGGCCTGATGCAGGCCGCCGACACCACGCTGTACTGGGCCAAGGCGGACGGCAAGGCCCGCTGGACCCTCTTCGACCCCGAGCGCAACGCGCACCGGATGACCCGGCAGGCGCTCTCCAGCACGCTGCGCCCGGCCGTGGACCGCGGCGAGTTCACGCTGGAGTACCAGCCGCTGGTCGGGCTCGGCGACGGCCGGGCCGAGGGGGTGGAGGCGCTGGTGCGCTGGCGGCACCCGCAGTTCGGAACGCTTCCGCCGAATCGGTTCATCGGATTGGCGGAGGAGAACGGCGCCATCGTCGAGCTGGGCCGCTGGGTCCTGGAGCGCGCCTGCCACCAGGCGCGCGCGTGGCAGCTGGAGCGCCCCGACGAGCCGCCGCTCTTCGTGAGCGTCAACGTGGCGGTCCGTCAGGTCTGGGACTCCGACCTGGTCGCGGACGTGGCCGGGATCCTGGACGAGACCGGCCTGCCGCCCGAGCTGCTCCAGCTGGAGCTGACCGAGTCGGCGGTGATGGGCTCGGCCGGCCGGCCGCTCCAGGCCCTCCAGGCCCTCAGCGACATGGGGGTCCGCATCGCCATCGACGACTTCGGCACCGGCTACTCCAACCTGGCCTACCTCAGCCGGCTGCCGGTCTCGGTACTGAAGCTCGACGGCTCCTTCGTCCGCGGCTTCCGCTCCGCCGAGCATCCGAACCCGGCCGACGAGACCATCGTCGAGGCGCTGGTGGCGCTGGCCCACCGGCTGGGCCTGACGGTCACGGCGGAGTGCGTGGAGAACGCCGAGCAGGCCGAACGGCTGCGCCGCATCGGCTGCGACACCGGCCAGGGCTGGCTGTACTCCCGCCCGCTGCCCGCCGACCGGGTCCCGGCGCTGCTCGCGGGCCCGCCGATGACCGGGGAGGACCCGCCGGCGAACGGCGAAGAGGGGAAGCGGGGCTGACGGGACCCGTCACCGTCCCGGCAGCCCCGTCCCCCGTCCCGAGGCCCCCCGTCAGTCGCCGCCGCCCGGCAGCCCGTACGCGTCCGCGATCAGCTCGTAGGAGCGGAGGCGGGCCGCGCCGCCGTGGGCGTTGGCGGTGATCATCAGCTCGTTCGCGCCGGTGCGCTTGGCGAGGTCGTCCAGGCCCTGGCGGACCGCGTCGGGCGTGCCGTACACGACGTTGCCGAGCCAGCTCTCGACGAAGTCCTCCTCGACCATGCTGTACGGGTGGCTCTCCGCCTCCTCCGGCGTGGGCACCAGGCCGGGGCGGCCCGTGCGCAGCCGGATCATGGAGAGCGCGCCGGCCAGCACCTGGCGGCGGGCCTCGGCCTCGGTGTCGCTCGCCAGCGCCCCGACGCCGATCAGCGCGTACGGCTCGTCCAGTACGGCCGAGGGGCGGAAGTGTTCGCGGTACAGGTCCAGCGCGGGAATGGTGTTCTGCGCGGAGAAGTGGTGCGCGAAGGCGAACGGCAGGCCGAGCTGCGCGGCCAGCCGGGCGCTGAAGCCGGAGGAGCCGAGCAGCCAGACCGGCGGGCGGTGCGCGGACTGCACGCCGCCGGGCGAGGTCGCCTGCACAGGGCCCGGAACGGCGTGGATGCGGGCGTAGGGATGCCCGTCGGGGAAGTCGTCGTCCAGGAAGCGGATCAGCTCGGCGAGCTGCTGCGGGAAGTCGTCGGCACCTTCGTTGAGCCGGTCGGTGCGGCGCAGCGCGGCGGCGGTGGCGCCGTCCGTGCCGGGCGCGCGGCCGAGGCCGAGGTCGACACGGCCCGGAGCCATCGCTTCGAGGGTGCCGAACTGCTCGGCGATCACCAGCGGGGCGTGGTTGGGCAGCATCACGCCGCCGGAGCCGAGCCGGATGGACTCGGTCTGCGCGGCGAGGTGGGCCAGGATGACGGCCGGCGAGGAGGAGGCGACGCCGGGCATGGAGTGGTGCTCGGCCACCCAGTAGCGGTGGTAGCCGCGGCGCTCCGCGGTCCGCGCGATCTCACCGGCGGTGCGCAGCGCGTCGGTGGCGGTGTTCCCGGCGCCGACGGTCAGCAGGTCCAGGACGGACAGCGGTACGGGCGCGGTGCCCTGGGCCGTGCCCCGGATCTCCTCGTCGGTGCCGGGCGTGCCGGAGGCCCGGGCGGGTTCTGGGGCCGGGCCCCGGCTTTCGTCGTGGTGGCCGCTCACGGTGCGGGTCCTCCTAGGTCGCGGGTCTTCCCCGCGGCCAACCGGAGTAGAACTCCGTTTATTCCCGGCGGCCGGTTCCCGCGGCCCCGGTCACTCCTCCCGCCGGGGTCCCGCGAAGAGGGTGCCCAGCTCCGGCCGGACGATCTCCCGGTCCAGCAGCCGCAGCCCTTCCCACACGGTGACCTGGTTGGCGGTCAGCACCGGCTTGCGCAGCGCCTCCTCCACGGCGGGGAGGTACGCCGCGGTGTGCAGCGCGGTGTCCGGCAGCAGGACCACCTCGGCGTCCGGGTGGTCCCCCGTACGCGCGAGGTGCAGCACCTCGTCCAGGCCCCAGGTGCCCACTTCGGCGGCGGTGATGATGCCGCTGCCGCGGGTCTGGACGACCTCCGTGCCCGCCGACTTCAGGAAGGCGTGGAAGTGCTCGGCCACGTCCTCCGGATAGGTCGCCGCGATGGCCACGCGCTCGGCCCCCAGCGCCTGTACGGCCCGCGCGAAGGCGAAGGACGTACTGGAGGCCGGCAGCCCGGCGACGGCCGACAGCTCCCGCACCTGGTCCTGCGCGCCCTCCCAGCCGAAGACGAAGCTGGCGCTGGTGCAGGCCCACACGACGGCCTCCGCGCCCTGGTCCTTCAGGTCGGCGACCCCGGCTGCCAGCCGCGCCGCCGAGCCCATTTCGAGCAGGGCGTCCACCCGGTGCGCGTCCTCACCGATGTCGGTGTGGACCAGCGGCAGCCGGATGCCGCCGCCGAGGAGGGACTCGATACGGGGATAGTCGTCCTCGGCGGAGTAGCCGGGGTAGAGGAAGCCGACCGTTGCCATGCAGAACTCCCATGCGTCGTGCGGGTGCGGGTGTGCTGACGGAGTGCGCCGATGTGCTGTTCGGGGCCGTACGGGCGGTCAGGCCTCGTACGGGTCGTCCGGAAAGGGCGGGGCGTCGAGCCCCTCGGCCTGCTCGGCCTCCGGAGCCGCCGGCGGGCCGGCGAAGGCCGCCTCCGGCTCCGGGTGGTGCCGCTGCGGGATCTCCGGTGATCCGGACATCGCCGCGGGACCGCGTCTCGCGACGGGGTCGAGCAGGGCCTGATAGGGGCCTACCGCGTGGATGCCGATGGCGCGCAGCGCGCCCCACATCGTGACCTGGTTGGCCGACAGGACGGGCATCCGCAGCTCGGCCTCCAGCTGCGGGATCACGTCGTAGGTCGGGAGGTTGGTGCAGCTGATGAAGAGCGCGTCGGCCGCGCCCACCACCGCCTGCCGTGCCATGTCGACGACGTCCCGGTACGGCACCTTCCAGATGTGCCGGGTCAGGCCGAGGTAGGCGCGGCCGGTGACCGTGATGCCGCCTTCCGCCAGATAGTCCTCCAGGGAGTCGGTGACGGATTTGGTGTACGGCGTGACCAGCGCGATCCGCCGCGCGCCGATCTCGCACAGCGCGTCCAGCAGCGCCCCCGAGGTGGTCACCGAGGGCACTTCGCCGGCTTGCCGCATGGCGGAGCACATGGCGCGCTCGCCCGCCACGCCGCCGACGAAACTGCCCGAGGTGCAGGCGTAGGAGACCACCCGCGGGGCGACCGCGGACAGTGCCTGTACCGCCTCCCGGAGCGTCTCGTGCTCACTGACGAGCCGGGCGAGGTCGAGGGAGACCTCGACCGGTACGAAAGGGGTGCGGGTGAGGTGGAGGGACACGTCGTCGGGGACCCAGCGCCACAGCTCGCGGTCGAGTGCGAAGTCGAAGGGTGCAACGACACCCACGCCGCACTGCGGCTGTGGGCCGCCCAGAAAAGAGACGTCCATGAATGGCCCCTAGAAGAACGAAAAGGGCTAGGCCATTGGCCAGGGATTTTGAAACAACCGGCACAAGCCGGGACGTCGGGACAGAGCCGTTGTTGACACGGTAGATACGGCTTCCTAGCGTGGTCAATCCTCGCATCTCAGGCATCTGTCGGCGCCTCTTTCAGTTAAAGGGGCACTCGTTTCAGAACGGTTTCTGGCTCATGACCGAAAACACCGTCCTCGTCCTCGGATCCGACCCTCCGCCGAAGCTCGGCAGACTGTCCGGAAGGGCCGAGGTGATCTTCGCGGACGAGAAGACCCTGGCCGAGCAACTTCCTACCGCCGATGTGCTCTTGGCCTGGGATTTCACCTCCGACGCGATCCGCGACGCCTGGTCCGCCGGCGGCCCGCGGCCCGGCTGGGTGCACACCGCGAGCGCCGGCGTGGACCGCCTGCTCTGTCCCGGGCTCATCGAGGACGAGACCGTTGTGACCAATGCGCGGGGCGTTTTCGAGCAGCCCATCGCGGAGTACGTCGCCGGTCTCGTGATTGCCATGGCCAAGGATTTTTATGGCAGCTGGGAACTCCAGCGGCAGCGGCGCTGGCAGCACCGGGAAACTCTTCGGGTGGCCGGTTCCCGGGCCGTGGTGGTCGGCTCCGGGCCGATCGGGCGGGCCATCGGGCAGACGCTGAAAGGCCTCGGCGTAAAGGTCGACCTGGTCGGCCGGCGCGAGCGGACGGGTGATCCGCAGTTCGGGACGGTGCACGCGAGCAATGCGCTGGACGGGCTGCTGCCGGCCGCCGACTGGGTGGTGTGCGCCGCGCCGCTGACCGACGAGACGCACGGACTTTTCGGCCGGGCGGCGTTCGGCCGGATGACGGAGTCGGCCCGGTTCATCAACGTCGGACGCGGCCCGATGGTGGTCGAGCCGGACCTCGTCGAGGCGCTGCGGGGCCGGCGGATCGCGGCCGCCGCGCTGGACGTCTTCCAGCAGGAGCCGCTGCCGTCGGACAGCCCGCTGTGGGACGTCCCGCACCTGATCGTCTCGCCGCACATGTGCGGCGACACCCTCGGCTGGCGGGACGCGCTCGCCGAGCAGTTCATGGACAACTACGACCGCTGGGCGGCCGGCGAGCCGCTGCTGAACGTGGTCGACAAGCGGCTGGGGTACGTGCCGGTGCAGTAGCCGCCGTACGGCCGCCCGCCATGCCGCCGGGCCCCGGCCAGCCGCCGGGGCCCGGAAATTCCGCACACTCCGCTCCCCCGATGGAGGGCTCGATGACCCAACTGGCGGATCTCACAGCACTGCGGCTCACGGCCGGCTACGCGGCCGGCGAGTTCTCCCCGGTCGAGGCGGCGCGGGCCGCGCTGGAACGGGCGGAGCGGGTGCAGCCGCACGTCAACGCCTTCACCCGGCTGGAGGCCGACGAGGCGCTGTCCGCCGCGAAGGAGTCCGCGGAACGCTGGCGGACGGGCACGACGGCCGGGCCGCTGGACGGCGTGCCGGTCACCGTGAAGGACATCTTCCTGATGCGCGGCGGGCCGACCCTGCGCGGCTCGCGGACCGTCCGGGCCAACCAGACCTGGGACGAGGACGCGCCCTCGGTCGCCCGACTGCGGGAGCAGGGCGTCGTCTTCATCGGGAAGACGACCACCCCGGAGTTCGCCTGGAAGGGCGTCACCGACAGCCCGCTGCAGGGCGTGACCGGCAATCCGTACGACCCGTCCCGGACCGCGGGCGGCTCCAGCGGGGGCAGCGCCGCGGCGGTGGCGCTGGGTGCCGGGCCGCTGAGCCTGGGCACGGACGGCGGCGGCTCGGTCCGGATCCCCGCCTCCTTCTGCGGGATCTTCGCGATGAAGCCGACGTACGGGCGGGTGCCGATGTACCCGTCGAGCCCGTTCGGGACGCTGGCCCACGCGGGCCCGATGACGAAGGACGCGGCCGATGCCGCGCTGATGATGGACGCGATCTCCGGGCCGGACGCGCGGGACTGGTCCCAGCTGGCCCCGGTGCCCGGCTCCTTCCTGGAACAGCTGTCGGGCCCGGTGGCCGGGCTGCGGGTGGCGTACAGCCCGGCCCTGGGCTGGGACGTGAACGTACGGCCCGAGGTGGCGGCGGCGGTCCGGCGGGCCGTGGAGAAGCTGGCCGAGCTGGGCGCGCACGTGGAGGAGGTGGACCCGCGGATCGAGGATCCGGTGGAGGCGTTCCACACCCTCTGGTTCAGCGGCGCGGCGCGGGTCGTGCAGCCGCTCGGGGAGGAGGCGCGCGAGCTGCTGGACCCGGCGCTGCGCGTGGTCTGCGAGCAGGGCACGCGCTACAGCGCGCTGGACTATCTCGCGGCGGTGGACGTGCGGATGGCCCTCGGCCGGCAGCTGGGCCGGTTCCACGAGACGTACGACCTGCTGGTCACGCCCACCGAGCCGATCACGGCGTTCGAGGCGGGCGTGGAGGTGCCCAAGGGGTCCGGGCACGAGCACTGGACGGGCTGGACGCCGTTCACGTACCCGTTCAACATGACGCAGCAGCCCGCCGCGTCGCTGCCCTGCGGCGTGGACGGTGACGGGCTGCCGATCGGCCTCCAGCTGGTCGGGGCGCGGCACGCGGACGCGCTGGTGCTGCGCGCCGCGCACGCCCTCTACGGGGCCGGGGTGGCGGACATCCCGGCCCCCGAACTGGCGGGCTGACCCCGGCCGCGGCCGGCGGTCAGGGCCGGCTCACGCCCGGCGGAAGCTGAGGGTCTCGCCGATCGCGCCGGCCCGCCAGAGGTCCTGGCAGGCGTCGGCCATCCGGTCCAGGCCGTCCACGACGGAGCCCCAGACGATGCCGGGCACCCAGCCGGCGTCACCGTTGATCAGCAGGTTGTTGCGCTCGTAGAAGAGCGCGAGGTCGATCACGGTGGCGCGCTCGGCGTGCGCCGCCTTGCCGCCCTGCCCCTCGGCCGCCGCCTCGTAGCCGTACGAGGAGGTGGCCAGCTGGGTGTCGGTGAAGGTGAAGTAGCAGAGGTCGCCGGGGATCGGGGTGATCGTGGGGTTCTCCAGGGGCGGCTCCTCGGGGGCGAAGGGCGGCACCAGGGCGTAGATCTCGTTGCGGGCGTACTTGGCGTGGTAGACGTCGCCGCCGAGCGGGAGCGCGTCCCAGATGGCGGCGCAGGTGACGGGGGCGCGGTCGTCGAGCAGCTTCGCCGTGCAGCGCACGCCGCGCTTGTCCAGGGAGACCTCGATGAATCGGTCGGCCATGATGACCCCTCTTGGTTGATTACCATGCTTACCGGTCACTGCCGGTCATTAGTGATGTATCACCCGGCATGACGAGCGTAGGGCGTCGACGGACACTTCCCCGGGGACTCGGGGCAAGTCATTTCCCATCCGCCCCAACCGCCCCGCACACAGCGGTGGTTACCCGGACTTTCCCCCGCAACTCCGTGTACAACCCCTTCGGTACCGGAAGCATCAAGGGCCGGAAACGATCGGCATAGGTTCCCCGCCTTCGGGTAGTCGCGCGCCCATGGCTCCATCAATGGGGAACACCAAACAATCCAGGCGAAGTTCGGGAAGCGGCCTCCGCCGCCGCACGCTGCTCGCGGGGGTAGCGGCGCTCGGCGCGGCGGGTGCGATGGGCGCGACGAGCGCCTGCAGCCGGGTGTCGACGGCCGACACCGGCGACGGCGGACATCTGCTGGAACAGCTGCGTGCCAAGGGCACCGTACGGCTGGGACTGGCGGGCGAGCAGCCCTACAGCTACATCGGCAAGGACGGGAGGATGACCGGCTCGGCGCCGGTCATCGCCGAGCGCATTTTCAAACGGCTGGGCGTGGCGAAGGTCGAACCGTTCGCCACGGAATTCGGCTCGCTCATCACCGGCCTGAATTCCCTCCAGTTCGATGTCGTGGCGGCCGGTATGTACATCAACGCGGACCGCTGCGAACAGGTCATCTTCGCGGACCCCGAATACCAGATGCTCGACGCCTTCATCGTGCCGAAGGGAAATCCGAAGAACCTGCGCACCTACAAGGACATAGCCAGGACCGGCGCCCATATGGCGACGGGCGTCGGCTTCGCCGAGATCGGATACGCCAAGGAGGCCGGGGTCAAGCGCATCACGACCCTGCCCGACCAGCTGGCCGGCCTGCTCGCGGTGGAGCAGGGCCGGGTCGACGTGTTCGTCGGCACCGCGGTCACCGTGCGCAACGTCGTGAAGGAGACCGAGACGACGAAGGCGGAGGCCACCCAGGAGGTCACGCCGTACGTGGGCGGAAAGCCGATGGTCGACGTCGGCGCCTTCGCCTTCCGCAGCCCGGAGACAAATCTGCGGGATGCCTTCAACCGCGAGCTGCACAAGATGAAGAAGACCGGCGAACTCCTCGACGTCATGCGGCCTTTCGGCTTCACGGAGGACCAGATGACGACCATCACCGCCAAGGAGAGGTGCAAGCCGTGAGCGAAATCAGCTGGGGTTTGTGGGAACTCCTCCTCAAAGGCGTCTGGATCACCGTCCAGCTGACGGTCTTCAGCGCCGCACTCGCCGCCGTGGTCGCTTTCGTCATCGGCCTTGCGCGTACCCACCGGATGTGGATCGTACGCTTCCTCTCCGGCGCGTACTTCGAGATCTTCCGCGGTACCTCCGCGCTGATCCTGATGTTCTGGATCTTCTTCGTCCTGCCGATCGGCTTCGGCTGGCAGCTGGTCCCCATGTGGGCCGCCGTGCTGGCCCTGGGGCTCAGCTACGGCGCGTACGGTTCGGAAGTCGTACGCGGCGCCCTCAACGCGGTGGCCCCCGCCCAGCGCGAGGCGGGCATCGCCCTCAGCTTCAGCCCGGCCCAGCAGCTGCGGAAGATCATCCTTCCGCAGGCCTGGCCGGAGATGGTGCCGCCCTTCAACAACCTGCTGATCGAGCTCCTCAAGGGCACGGCGCTGGTCTCGATCATGGGCGTCGCCGACATCGCCTTCGGCGCCTCGCTGGTCCGCAACGCCACCGGCCAGAGCGCCCCCGTCTACACGATCATCCTCGTCATGTACTTCGTCCTCGCGTTCATCCTGACGCGCGGGATGCGGGTCGTGGAGCGGCACGCCAAGGCGGGCATCGGCAAGGCACCGGAGAAGCGGTCGGGCCTGCGCAGCAGGCTCGGCCCCGACCAGGTCGGTGACATCGCGCGCTCCGGCGCGGCCCCCGCGGGAGGTGCGAGCCAGTGAAGTGGGACTGGAACGCCGTCGGCGACTTCATGCCGATGTTCTGGCACGGCCTGCTGGTCACCCTGGAGGCCCTGGCCCTCGGCTCGCTGATCGCCTTCGCCCTCGGGCTGGTCTGGGCCATGGCGCAGCGCTCCGAGCACGCCGTGGTCCGCTGGCCGGTGGTGGGGGTCACCGAGTTCATCCGCAACACCCCCCTCCTCGTCCAGCTCTTCTTCCTCTTCTACGTGCTCCCCGAGTGGGGGATCACGCTCTCGGCCCTGACCACCGGCGTGATCGGCCTCGGCCTGCACTACTCGACGTACATCGCCGAGGTCTACCGCGCCGGCATCGACGGCGTCCCGGTGGGCCAGTGGGAGGCGGCGACCGCGCTCAGCCTGCCGCGCACGCGGACCTGGGGCGCGGTGATCCTGCCGCAGGCGATCCGCCGCGTCGTGCCGGCGCTGGGCAACTACGTCGTCGCGATGCTCAAGGACACGCCGATGATCTTCGTGATCGGCGTACTGGAGATGCTCGGCGAGGCCCGCCAGTTCTCCTCGCAGACGTTCCACACGATCGAGCCCTACACGATCGTCGGCATCGCCTTCATCGTCATCGCCTACCCGGCTTCCCTTCTCCTGCGAGCCCTGGAGCGTCGTCTTGTCCGCTGACAGCAACCTCTCGAAAGCAACGGCCAACCCGGCGGTGGACGGCAGCGAGCTGATCCGCTTCGACCGCGTCACCAAGCGCTTCGGTACCAACACGGTCCTGGACTCGCTGGACTTCACGGTCTCCTCGGGCAAGCACGTCACCCTGATCGGCCCGTCCGGATCCGGCAAGACCACGATCCTGCGGCTGCTGATGACGCTGCTCAAGCCGGACGAGGGCACGATCCGGGTGGGCGGGGAGTACCTCACCCACGAGAAGAAGGGCGAGCGGCTCGTACCGGCCGGCGAGCGGCACACCCGCGAGGTGCGCAAGAACATCGGCATGGTCTTCCAGCAGTTCAACCTCTTCCCCAACATGAAGGTGCTGCGGAACGTCACCGAGGCGCCGGTGCACGTGCTGGGGATGTCCAAGGAGGCGGCCGAGGAGCGCGCCCACGAGCTGCTGGACCTGGTGGGCCTGACCGAGCACGTCGACAAGTACCCCACCCAGCTCTCCGGCGGCCAGCAGCAGCGGGTCGCCATCGCGCGCGCCCTGGCCATGCGGCCGCAGGTGCTGCTCCTGGACGAGGTCACCTCGGCGCTCGACCCGGAACTGGTGGCCGGCGTCCTGGACGTGCTGCGGGACATCGCGCACACCACGGACATCACGATGCTGTGCGTCACGCACGAGATGAACTTCGCCCGGGACATCTCGGACGACGTCCTGATGTTCGACTCCGGCCGGGTCATCGAGTCCGGGCCGCCGGAGAAGATCTTCACGGAGCCCGAGCACGAGCGCACCCGGGAGTTCCTCAGCGCGGTGCTCTGAAGCACGGCGCCGTACGTACGGAAGGCAGCGGTCCGCCGCCCCGGCAGGGGGCGGCGGACCGCTGTTTTTCCGTTGAGGCTATGACCAGGGCATATGCCATGGTGGTGAATCGCTGAACAGAAGGACGCCGAACGCCGATTTTCACTCAAGACCCCCTCCTGTCCGCCAGGTTGGCCGCTATCGTGGTACGAGCCACGCCACCCGGTAAGGCCGCGCGACGCATGCTGTCCGTGACGGGCGGCGACGGTGATGATGCAAACGGTCACAACCTGCTAGGGGGACACCGTGGCGCCGACGTACGAGCCCACCGCGCCTTATCACTCGGTGCGCTACGCACTTCGCGTTCTCGAAACGGTTTCCCGGCATGCCACCGGCACGACCGACACCCAGATCGCGCGCGAGACCGGGCTGCCCGCCGCCCACCTCAGCCACATGCTGGCGATGCTGCGCCGCGAGGGCTATCTCAAGCAGCTGTCCGACGGCGCGTACGTGGTCGGCGAGTCGCTGACCCTGCTGGGCGGTGGCGTCGGCCGGGCCCAGGCGCTCAACGACAAGCTCCAGAGCTCGCTGGACGAGCTGCGCGACTCCGTCGGCGCCGCGGTCTACATCAGCCGCTACATCGACGGCGAGGTGCGCATCCTGCACTACGCCGACGGCCCGCAGGCCCCCAAGGTCAACGAGTGGGCCGAGTTCCACCGCACGGCGCACGCGAGCGCGATGGGCAAATGCCTGCTCGCCCAGCTCGACCACGACGGCCGGCGGGACCACCTCTCCCGGCACAAGACCGCCCGGCTCACCTCCCGGACGATCACCAACGAGAAGGTGCTCTTCCACAAGCTCGACAGCCAGCCGGCCTCCGTCCCGGTCCTGGACCTCCAGGAGTACGCCGTCGGCACGGTCTGCGCGGCCGTCCCGATCACGGCCGGCGCCACGGTGGGCTGCCTCGCGCTGTCGATGCCGCTGGAGCACGCCCACCGGCTGCGCAAGGCGGCCGACACCCTGAACCGCAGGGCGGCCCCGGTCCTGCTGTCGCTGGCGATCTGACCGCCGGGTGTGGCCGGGACCACATGGTCAGGAGCACCCCTCGGGAGCAGGTAGTATTTACGTCGTCAGCAGGCGCCGTTAGCTCAGTTGGTTAGAGCAGCTGACTCTTAATCAGCGGGTCCGGGGTTCGAGTCCCTGACGGCGCACAGACAAGGCGAAGGCCCTCACTCCGGTGAGGGCCTTCGTCGTGTGCGGTGACCGGCCGCCGGCCGTTACGACAGGTTGACGTCGGCGCAGGAGTAGAAGGCGTTGCCGGTGTCGGCGATGTTCCAGACGCCGAGGATGATGTGGCGGCCCGTGTGGCCGGTGGGCACGGTGCCCTGCTGGCTCCAGACCTCCGGCGGCTGCTTGCCGCCGAGCGGCACGTTCATGAAGGGCTGCGACTCCAGGGACGCGCGGGTGAGCGGCTTGCTCGGGTCCCAGCCCTGCTTGGTGATGTAGTACCGGAAGTCCGTCGTGGCGTGCCGGGCGGTCATCTTCCAGGTGAAGTTGAAGCCCTGGCCCGCCTTGAGGTTCGTGGCGGGCCACTGGCCGCCGCGCGGGTCGTCGAGCTCCGCGAATCCGGAGTTGCCGCCGGCACAGATCTTGCCGTCGGCGGGGCCCGCCGCCGGGAAGCCCTTGGGGCCCTCGACGCTCTGCGGCTCGTACTGGATGGCGCCACAGTTCTTGACGGTGCCGGCGGCGCACAGCGACTGACGGCTCGCGGGCTGGGTGCCGTACCCGTGGCTGGAGGCGCTGCCGGTGGCGACCAGGGAGGCGCCGGCTATGCCGAGGGTGACCACGGCAACACTGATCTTCTTGCGCATGCTTCGCTCCTGAACGTGGGGGCGGGTTCGCCGAGCTGCATTGCGGTCTAGACCAAGCCGCAGCGTAATGAGGGCTGTTGCAGTTGTCCAGACCAATTTCCACGGCTCGTCACCCGCCCCCCGTCCCCCGTTCAGCCGGACCTGTCAGTTCCGTTCGGCGAACAGCCGCGCCAGGTGCGCGTCCAGATCCAGGTACCGGGTCTCCTGCCCGGGCGGCACCACCTCGGCGGTCGCCCGCACCCAGGCCGCCAGGTCGGTGGCCTCGGCCGTCAGCGCGCACGCGCCGCCGTCGGCCCGCAGCTCGATGTGGACCCGGCGGAGCCCGACCGAGTCCCGGAAGGGCCGTATCCGCACGTTCCCCTCCCCCGCCGGGCCGCGCAGCCCGGCGAGCAGCAGCTCCCGCGAGAACACCCAGGTCGTGACCGTACGGCCCTGGCTGACGAAGGCGACCCTGACCTCGTACGGGCGGTCACTGCGGTAGCCGAACCGGCCCGCCACCGGAACGACGGTGTCCGGACCGAGCAGCAGCTGCAGTTCGAGGGTGCGGGTCGTGGCGGCCACCACGGCGCCTCACTCCTGCGCCGCCGCGCTGCCGCGGGCGGTGTAGAACGCCACGGTCAGGTCCTTGACCAGCGCCTTGCGCTCGTAGTCGTCCAGCTCCACCAGCCCCCGGCTGGTGAGCCGCCGCACGGTGTCGTCCACCGCGTCCACCACCGAGGTCAGTACGGTGTCGCGGTGCCGGGCGTCGAGCGCGGCGACCTGCCTGCGGTGCATGGCGGCCGCCACCTCCGGCGCGTACTCGACACGGGTGGGCTGTGCGGAGAACACCTCGATGCCCACCGGACGGCAGTCCGCCGCGAGCTGCGCGGTCAGCGCGTTGCCCACCGCCTCCGCGTCCCAGACGCTCGGGGCGCCGCCCTTCTGCGGCGAGGGCCCTCCGGGGCCGGCGGGCGGCGCGTCGGCGGCCAGCCGGCCGATCACCCGCGCGGTCGCAGCCTCCACCTGTTCGCGCAGGTAGGCGACGTGATCGTCGACCTCGTACCGGGCCCGGGCCGCGTCCACGACCCGCCACACCACCAGCACCACGGCCCGCAGCCGCACCCCGGCCGCGTCCACCGCCGGCATCGGCTCGCTCCGCCAGTGGCGCAGCCGCACGTCGATCCGGCGGCGGCGCAGCACCGGGCTGATCCACACCAGCCCGGTCCGCCGGACGGTGCCGCGGTACCGCCCGAAGCGGCTGAGCACCCAGGCGCTGCCGACCCGGCCGCGGGCCAGCCCGCCGAGCGCGAACAGCGCCGCCGCGCCACCGAGGCCGAGCAGCGCCGCGTCCCGGACCGCCAGCGGGGAATGGCCCCGGGCCGGCAGCCGCAGCAGCCGTGCCGCCTGCTCGGGCAGCATCCCGTGCCACCACAGCAGCGCCCCGCAGCAGACGGCCGCGGCCAGCCCGGCGACCAGGGCGACGCCACCGGGGAGCGAGGGCCCGCGCCGCTCGCTGAGGTACGGGTCCTCCGCGGGGGCGCGCAGACCACCGGCCGGCACGGGCCCGGCGGGCTCCGTCCCGTCATCGGGCCAGGGCTCCGCGTCGGCGGGGGCGGCGGCCGGCGAGGCCACCCGGCTGCCGGCGTCGACCACCCCGAGGGCGTCGCTGAGGACCGCGCGTTCGGCGGTGTCGAGCAGCTCCTCGGCCGCCTCGATACCGGCCGTGGGCGGCAGGTCCTCCGGCCCCGGAACCGGGGTCGGCTCCGGGCTGGGCCCGGGCTCCGGCCTCGGGACGGGCGCCGGGTCCGGCATCGGCTCGCCCTCGCCGGCCGCCCAGCCGGGGACCGGGGGCCGGGCGTCCTCGGGCGCCGGGTACCGGACCTCGGCACCGGCCGCGTCCGCCGCACGCGCGCCGGCCGGGGCCTGCCGTACGGCGTCCGACGCGACGCCGAATTCGTCCACGAAGGGAAGTCCCGTGTCGGGGTCCATCAGGGGGACCATCCGCGGCGCCACCCCGTACGTCTGTCCCGCGCCGCCCGCCGGCTCCGCCGGGAACGCGGTCTCCGGGCGTCCGCCGTCCGTTCTGCCTGCCATGAAGTGCTCCGTCATTGGAAGAGTCGCCGCCAGGTCTCGGGGCCCGGATAGCCGTCGGCGTCCCGGCCGCGCCAGCCCTGCGCGCGCTGGAACGCCTCGACGTTCCGCCGGTCCGCCTCCGTCCAGCGCGGGCCGGGGCCGGAGAGGTAGTGCTTGCCGTAGCCCTTCTTCACGAGCTGCCGGCCGAGCTGTGTGACGTTCTTGCCGGCCGCGCCCGGCCGGAAGTGGCGGACGCCGGGGAAGCCGCCGCTCTTGGCGCCGGCGGCCCGGCCGCCGATGTCCCGGCCCTTGCCGCCGATCAGGTACGCCCAGGTGTCGGGCCCGGGAATGCCGTCGGCCTCCGCGCCGCGCCAGCCCTGGGCGCGCTGGAAGGCCCGGGTGGCGTCCCGGTCCGCCGCGCTCCAGCGCGGGCCGGGCCCCGAGCGGTAGAAACCGCTGCCGCCCCGGGCGACCAGCAGCTTCCCGAGCCGGGTCACCCAGGAGTTGTCGGACCCCGGGCCGAAGTGCCCGAGCCCCGGGAAGGCGTCCGCCACCACGTCCGGGAGCCCGGTGTCGGGCAGCCCGCCGCCGGTCAGGCCCCGGTAGCGGTAGGGCACGTATTTGCCGGCGTTGCTCCAGTAGGCGTACGGGGTGACCCGCTTCCGGGCGTGTTCCGGTGCCAGTTCGTACGCGACGTACTTCGAGTGCGAGCCGTCCGCCCAGCCGCCGAAGATGGTCACGTGGGAGCCGGCCGAGGGGTTGGCCGCGTTGTGGTAGAGCAGGATGTCGCCGGGCTTGAGCTCGTCCTTCGTTATCCGCACGGCGTACCGGTCGAGCGATCCGGTCCACTGGCTGCTGCCCAGCCCCCAGGCCATCGAGACGAAGCCCGAGCAGTCCTCGCGGTAGCCGTCGGACCAGAAGCCGTTCATGTTGTAGGGCACCCGCGCCGCGATCCAGGTCTTCGCCCGCGCGATGATCGCCGCGCGGGTGGTGGGGCGGGGCTCGGCTGCGAGCCGGGCCCGCCCGCTGCCCGCCCCGCCGTACAACCCGCTGACCTGCCCTTGCGGCGCCGTCGCCGGCTCGGCGTCGGCGGCCGCGCGGCCGGCCGGACCGGCGTCGGGCAGCACATCGGCGGGCAGCCCGTCGCCGGCCGAGCCGGCGAGGACCGTACCGGCCGCGGCGGCCAGCACCAGCGCGCGGCGGGCGCCGTGCGCGGCGGGGTGGCCGCCGTCCCTGAGCCGCCCGAGCGCGAGGAGGCGCCGCTCCTGCGCGCAGCCCGCGCAGGGGCAGTCGTCCGCAGGCTCGAATTCGACGAACACCGGCACCGTCATTCCCGTTCCCCTTCCGGCCGTTTCTTTCTCATAGGCCTCACACCGGCACAGCCTCTCAACTACCGGCGCATACCGCATGCTGACGGGGCAACTGATGACCTTGCATGCTGAAACACTCTTCCCCGTACAAAAACCGGCGAACCACCAGGCGGAAATGCGCCGGGGCACCGTGGCGGAGATCGCGACACGCGGAGGAAAAGCCGCCCTGCCCCGATTCCGGCAGGCGTGTCACACCTCACACGTTCGGCGGGGCGCCGACGGGTTTACGCGGCCCGGAGCACCCCTGGAGTTCGTGTAGAGTTTTCCAGGTCAGCGCGCGCCGCTAGCTCAGTTGGTTAGAGCAGCTGACTCTTAATCAGCGGGTCCGGGGTTCGAGTCCCTGGCGGCGCACGTAGGGCCGAGGCCCCCTCGTCACGACGAGGGGGCCTCGGTCGTTTCTTACCGGCGCTTTGCGCGGGAGTGCTGGTCAAAAGGGTGGGCCGGGGTGCAGAGTCACGGGATGGCGAGGGACATCCAGGAGCGCATCAAGAGGCTGATCATCGACCAGCGGCTGCCGTCCGGCGCACCCCTGCCGACCGAGCCGGAGCTGATGGAGCTGCTCGGGGTCAGCCGGAACTCCGTGCGCGAGGCGCTGAAGGCACTCCAGGCGATGGGCATCGTGGAGATCCGGCACGGCTTCGGCACCTACGTCGGGCCGATGTCGATGGCCCCGATGATCGAGGGCCTGACCTTCCGCACGGTGGCCGGGCACTACCGCGGCGAGGACAGCCTGCTCCAGCTGCTGGAGCTGCGCGAGGCGGTGGAAACCGGACTGATCGCGCGGCTGGCGGGGCGGGTGCCGGCGGCGGACCTGGCAGAGCTGGACGCGATCGTGGCGCGGATGCGGACAGAGGCGGCGGCCGGCGGCGTACGGGCCGGCACCGACCGAGCATTCCACGCCACTCTCCATCGCGGCCTGGACAATCTTCTGCTCAGCGAGGTGCTCGAAGCGTTCTGGGACGCCTTCCACCGGGTGCGTACCGACCTCGTCCCGGCGCACGGGGACCCGGAGGCCACGGTGCGCCAGCACGAGGAGATCGTGGCGGCGGTACGGGAGGGCGACGGGCCCCGCGCGGAGCGGGCCGTCCGCCACCACTTCGACAACATCCGCCACAGACTGCGCAGTTCAGGCGAGCGCTGACGGGTGCGTCCGGCGGGTGAGGGGCCGCCGGACGGAGGGGCGCACGGACCGCCGCACACTACTCCGAGTCCACTCATACGCCCACACCTTCCGTAAGCACCTCATTCCGCCCTTGCGATCATGAAGGCCGGTTAGGGACCCTGACGTGGCGGATGGGTCGAAGATGGCCTTGACGAGCATGTGGGGGAAGGCCATCGGCTGCGCCGAACGAGGAGTTGGGGAACTCCGCGCGCTGCCATGATGGCGAGGCACGACCGGGCAACCGGAAGGCGGGCGGCGCACTGCTGAGTGCGCGGGCGGCCGAGACCACGGAGCCCGAGCCGGTCAGGGGGACCAGCGGCTCGGGCGGGGAACAGACGGACACGCAGCCAGTTCTGCGTGCGGGGGGATGGAGTCATGACGTCGTCGACGCCTCACGGCGCCCGGCAGGAACAACAGTACGACCCGTCCGCGACGACGCGGTTACGCCTGCCGCGCCAGCACCGCAGGCGCCCGCAGCAGCCCGCGCCGCTGCCGCGCTACGACTACGAGCACTACAGCCGGCTCGCCGGACCGCTGACCAGGCCCGAGCCCGGCAAGCCGTACAAGGTGCGGTACCGCAGCCTCCTCGCCGACGAGCCGCACCGATTGCGCGCCGCCCTGCTGCTCGGCGCGGCGCCGCTGGTCTCCCTCGGACTCCTCGCCTGGCTGCTCCAGCCCGCCCACTGGACCGAGCGGGACTACCCGCAGTTCGCCTTCCTCCCCGTCCTCGACGTGGTCATGCTCGTCTCGATCGGCCTGATCGAATTCTTTCGCTGCATGAACGTCCTCTCCAACGCCCACGCCACTCTCGTCGCCCGTGACCCGATACCGGTCATACCCGAGAGCGGCACCCGCGTCGCCTTCCTCACCTCCTTCGTGCCCGGCAAGGAACCGCTGGAGATGGTCACCAGGACGCTGGAGGCCGCGGTCCGGGTCCGCCACCGGGGCCTGCTGCACGTCTGGCTGCTGGACGAGGGCGACGACCCCGCGGTCAGAGAGGTCTGCGCGAGACTCGGGGTGCACCACTTCACCCGGCACGGCATACCGGAGTGGAACCGCGCGAAGGGCCCGCACCGCGCAAGAACGAAGCACGGCAACTACAACGCCTGGCTCCAGGCGCACGGCGACGACTACGACTTCTTCGCCTCCGTCGACACCGACCACGTCCCCCTGCCGAACTACCTGGAGCGGATGCTCGGCTACTTCCGCGACCCCGACGTCGGCTTCGTCATCGGCCCCCAGGTCTACGGCAACTACGACACCTTCGTCACCAAGGCCGCCGAGTCGCAGCAGTTCCTCTTCCACGCGCTGATCCAGCGGGCCGGCAACCGCTACGGCGCCCCCATGTTCGTCGGCACCTCCAACGCGGTGCGCATCACGGCCCTGCAGCAGATCGGCGGGCTGTACGACTCGATCACCGAGGACATGGCCACCGGCTTCGAGATGCACCGCCACCGCAACCCCGCGACGGGCCGGAAGTGGCGCTCGGTCTACACCCCCGACGTGCTCGCCGTCGGCGAGGGCCCGACCGCCTGGACGGACTTCTTCACCCAGCAGCTGCGCTGGTCGCGCGGCACGTACGAAACGCTGCTCAATCAGTTCTGGAAGGCGCCCTTCACGCTGTCCCCCGGCCGCCTCTTCAACTACTCCATGATGGTCATCTTCTACCCGATGTCCGCGCTGAACTGGATCCTCGCCGCCCTCAGTTGCGCGCTCTTCCTCGGGCTCGGCGCCTCCGGCGTCCAGATCGACCCCGCCGTGTGGATGATGCTCTACGGCAACGCCTCGGCGCTCCAGATCGGCCTGTACGTGTGGAACCGCCGGCACAACGTCTCCCCCCACGAGCCGGAGGGCTCCGGCGGGGTCGCCGGCATGCTGATGTCCGCGCTCTCCGCGCCGATCTACGCGCGCTCCCTCTTCGACGCGGCGCTGCGCCGCAAGAGCAAGTTCGTGGTGACCCCGAAGGGCGACTCCTCCAGCCCCGACACCCTCTTCGGGACCTTCCGGGTGCACCTCTTCTTCCTGCTGGTCTTCGGCGCCTCCCTGATCGCCTCCTTCTTCTTCGGCCATGCCCACCCGGCAATGATCGTCTGGGCCGTACTGGCCCTGCTGGTCTGCTGCACCCCGATCGGCGTCTGGCGCTGGACCCTGCGCCGGGACGCGCGCCACCGGGCGGGCCCGGCCGCGCCGCCCACGCAGCGGCAGCCAGAGCCACAGCCACCGGCCGCCGTGGACACGGTGCCCGCGGCCACCGATGACCGGATCGCGCAGACCGTGCAGATTCCCGTGGGGGGAACCAACCGATGAGATACCGACCGAGCCGCCGTACCCGCCGGTTGGGAGTGGGTGCGGTGGTGGTGATCGCCCTGGCCGCGATGAACGGCCCGGCGGTGTACGGCTTCGCCTCGGAGCAGTACCACTCGTACAAGATCAATCAGCCGGAGTACAAGGAGCGGAACGGCCACTGGGACGTGGTCGACGTCCCCGACGCGTACCGGATCAACACCATCCACGCGGCCCTGCTGCACACCGGCAAGGTCCTGCTGGTCGCCGGCTCCGGCAACAACGCGGCGAACTTCAAGGCCAAGTCCTTCCGCACGGTCCTGTGGGACCCGGCGAAGAACACCTTCAAGAACATCCCCACGCCCGTCGACCTCTTCTGCTCCGGCCACACCCAGCTCCCGGACGGCAAGCTGCTGGTCGCGGGCGGCACCCAGCGCTACGAGACCCTCAAGGGCGATGTGAAGAAGGCCGGTGGCCTGATGATCGTCTACAACGAGGACCCGGACGGCCCGAAGACCTTCCCCGCCGGCACGCTCTTCACCGGCAAGGAGAACGGCAAGACCTTCGTCTCCAAGGACCCGGTCGTGGTGCCGCGAGCGAAGAAGATCAAGGACAAGGTCACCGGGAAGGTCCGGGTCGAGCACAGCGAGGGCCGGGTCTACGTCGAGGCCCGCAAGGAGGGCCGCGCGCACGCCACCGGCGCCCAGGACAACTACCGCATCCACGGCCTGACCGGCGCGGACGCCCGGAACTTCTACGGCATCGCACAGAAGCTGTCCTTCGACAAGAAGGACTTCCAGGGCATCAAGGACTCCTTCGAGTTCGACCCGGTCGCCGAGCGGTACGTCCGCGTCGACCCCATGAACGAGGCCCGCTGGTATCCGACGCTGACCTCCATGGAGGACGGCAAGGTCCTCTCGGTCTCCGGCCTCGACGAGATCGGCCAGGTCGTCCCCGGCAAGAACGAGCTCTACGACCCGAAGACCAAGAAGTGGACCTACCTGCCGAAGCAGCGGTTCTTCCCCACCTACCCGACGCTCTTCCTCTCCGGCAGGGGCCAGGTCTTCTACACCGGCTCGAACGCCGGGTACGGCCCCGACAACAAGGGCCGCACGCCCGGCATCTGGGACCTGGAGAGCAACAGGTTCCGGGTGGTGCCCGGGATGAGCGACCCGGACATCCTGGAGACGTCGATGTCCGTGCTGCTGCCGCCCGCGCAGGACCAGCGGTACATGGTCCTCGGCGGCGGCGGAGTCGGCGAGGACCCGCGCGCCACGGCCAGGACCCGGATCGCGGACCTCACCGACCCGAAGCCCCGCTTCCACGACGGCCCCGACCTGTACGCGAAGGCCCGCTACCCGAGCAGCGTGATCATGCCGGACGACACGGTGCTGACCACCAACGGCTCCGGCGACTACCGCGGCCGCAGCGACTCCAACGTCCTCATGGCCGAGCTGTACGACCCGGCGGCGAACACCTCGCGCCCCGTCGCCGACCCCCTGGTCGGCCGGAACTACCACTCCGGCGCGCTGCTGCTCCCCGACGGCCGGGTGATGACCTTCGGCTCCGACTCGCTCTTCGCCGACAAGGACAACACCAGGCCGGGCGTCTTCCAGCAGCAGATCGACCTCTACACCCCGCCGTACCTCTTCCACGGGACGCGCCCCGGCCTGAAGGCCGCGGGCCCCACGACCGTACGGCTGGGCGGCACGGCGACGTTCACCTCGGCGCACAGCGGGTCCCTGAAGAAGCTGCGGCTGATCCGGCCCGGCTCGTTCACCCATGTCACCAACGTCGAACAGCGCTCCGTCGCGCTGGACTTCACGACGAAGGGCGACACCGTGACCGCGACCCTGCCCAAGGACCCGTCCCTGGTCCCGCCCGGCTGGTACATGGTCATGGCCGTCGACGCGGACGGCACACCGTCGAAGGCGGTGTGGCTGAAGGTGCCCGCCGCGAAGCCGGCGGCGTCCGCCGCCGAGGACCGCGGCTGACCGTCGGGTACGCACGGAGGGGGCGCCCCGCGGGCGGGGCGCCCCCTCATCGTGTCCCTGCGCGCCGCGTCACTGCTGGCTGTTGCGGGCCAGGGCCAGCGCGTACGTCGGCCACCAGGCGCCCGCCTGCGGGCCGCCCTTGCACGTGCCGTCCGACTCACCGGGGCGCTTGATCCAGAGGTAGGCGTCCACCAGCCCGTCGTCGGTCTTCGTGGTCGGCGGCTCGCCGAGCGCCCGGCCCGGCGGATTGCACCAGTTCTCCGCGTCGTCGCCGCCCGGCGCCGGGCCGTTGCCGTTCCGGCTGGTGTCGATGACGAAGTGCTTGCCGCCCACCATCGCGGAGAGCTGCCGGCCGTACTTCTCGTTCTCCGCCGTGGTCTGGTAGTTGGAGATGTTCAGAGCGAAGCCGTCGGCCTTCTCGATGCCGGCCCGCTTCAGGGGCTCCACCATCCGCCCGGGGTCCTTGATCCAGTGCGGGTTGCCCGCGTCGAGGTAGACCTTGGTGTGCGGCAGCGCCTTGAGCTTGCCGACGGCCTCGGTCAGCAGCGCGTACCGCTCCTCGTGGAACTCCTCGGGGGTGCACTTGTCCTCGATGTGCGGCAGCGCGTCCGGCTCCAGGATCACCGTCGTCGCCCGGTCGCCGATGCCCTTGACCACGCCGTCCAGCCAGGCGCGGTAGGCGTTGCCGTCGGCGGCGCCGCCCTTGGAGTAGCTGCCGCAGTCGCGGTGCGGGATGTTGTAGAGCACCAGCAGCGCGTCGCGGTCCGCCTTCGCGGCCGCCTCGGTGAAGCCGCGGGCCTCGCCCTGCGGGTCGTCGATGCCGATCCACTCCGCGACGGGCTGTGCCGCGATGCGGTTGATCAGCCGGGCGTCGTCCTGCTTGCCGTTCTTGCGGTACGCGGCGGCCTGCCGGGCGGCCTTGCCGTCCGGGTTGACCCAGTACGGCACCGTGGCCCTGGGCCGCTGGCCCGGTGGCCCGGCACCCTCGTCGGGCTCGTCGGACGAGGAGCATCCCGCCAGGCCGGCGGCTGCCAGCAGCAGGGCCGCCAGCGCCGGTACGGTGACGCCTCGTCCGCCGCGGTCACCGCGCCGTCCGCTCGAAGTCCCCCCGGACCCGGGTACAACGCCGTACATCCACTCCCCCCTCGGAGCACGGAACTTGGCCGGTCGCAGCAATCCTGGCACATGCGTGTGGTGCGGCGACGGCGAGTGGGCAACCTGTTACGGTCCGCTTTCGTCGCCCCCTGTACGAGCGACGCGCAGGCGTTCTAAAGTGTGATTCTGGCCCCGGCCCCCGGCCTGGAACGCGCGCTTCATGGCGCCTCCCGCCGGCGGCAGGGCAACTCCCGCAGTCCTGAATCGCGGCGGTCGAGGACCGGTCGGCCGGTGGTTCAGGGGGGAGCGAACCGCCGGCCGGGCCGGGCGATCCGCGTTCCGTCCTCCGCACGTCTCTCACTTCCTTCAGGGTCCGCTGACGCCGGTCAGATACGCGAAGACCACGGTGCGCGGGCGGTCCTCCGCGACGATCCGGAGTTCGGCGCGGCCGCGCTCGTGCGCCCCGTGGGTCCACCGGGCGCCGGCCGGGCCTGCGGGGCGGGACCGTACGTCTTCCACCGTGAACTCCGCGATGCTGCCGTCCGAGCGGGCCACCCGTACGGTCTCTCCCGCGTGGATTCCGGCCAGTCCGGCGAAGGGGCCGTGTCCGGGCCCCGCCTCGCCCCGCCCGGTCAGCACCGCCACGCCCGGCCGCCCCGGCTGTGTCCCCGTCGCGTCCCAGACCACCTCGTCCGGCTCCCGGCCCGGCGGCGTCCCCTCGGTGGCGCCCGCGCCGCCGGGGATCACGTCCGCGTGGGCCATGCCCAGCGCGCCGATGCCGACGGCGGTGGGCCGGGCGGCGGGCAGCGGGTCGATCGCCCGGGGAAGTTCCTGGAGGAGGGGGCGGCCCACCGCGGCGACGTCCCCGGTGGTGGCGGCCGGCAGCTGTCCCTCGGCCGGGCCGCGGCCCCACACCCACAGTCCGATCAGCAGTACGGCCCAGGCCACACCGGTCAGCAGCCGGCCGTATCCGTCGGTGGCGGCCAGGGGCTCATTCGGCATCACCGCCACCCCGCTTCCGCACGACGTGCACGATGCGGCCGATCACGACGAGGGCGACGCCGCCGGCCACCACGAGCCCGGCCGACCGGCCCGAGTTCATGCCGCCCTCGGACTTCCGGTCCGCCGCCGGCGGGAGGGGCCGGGTGGAGACCTGGGCAGCGGGCACCGCGGACCGTGCCGCCACCCCCGCGGTGGCGGCCGGGCCTGGCCGCGTGTCCGGGCGGCCCGCCGGTTGCGCGGTGCCGGCGAGCACCACGCAGGCGGTGACGGCCGTGCACGTACAGACGGTGAATCGTGGTGGACTCATGCGCACCTCCGGATATCTCCGAAGGTCGGCCCCGGCGGCCCGGCCCGCATCCGGAGCGGCCCGGGCCGTGCGCCGTCGGGGTGAGCGGGGTCTTCCGTACGGGTGGTGCGGCCGCCGGCTATACGAGCTGGACGAGGTCCGCGATGGAGTCCACGACGTGCGACGGCTTGAAGGGGTGCTTGTCGATGTCGCCGGGCCCGGTCAGGCCGGTGAGCACGAGGAAGGTCTCCATCCCGGCCTCCAGGCCGGCCAGCACGTCGGTGTCCATCCGGTCGCCGATCATGGCGGAGGTCTCGGAGTGGGCGCCGATGGCGTTCAGGCCGTGCCGCATCATCAGCGGGTTGGGCTTGCCGACGAAGTACGGCGCGCGGCCGGTCGCCTTGGTGATCAGCGCGGCCACCGAGCCGGTCGCGGGCAGCGGGCCCTCGTTGGAGGGGCCGGTCTCGTCGGGGTTGGTGGCGATGAAGGCGGCGCCGTTGTTGATGAGCCGGATGGCCTTGGTGATGGCCTCGAAGCTGTAGGTGCGGGTCTCGCCGAGGACGACGTAGTCCGGCGAGTGGTCGGTGAGGATGTACCCGATGTCGTGCAGGGCCGTGGTGAGCCCGGCCTCGCCGATCACGTACGCGGTGCCGTTCGGCCGCTGGCTGTCCATGAACTTCGCGGTGGCCAGCGCCGAGGTCCAGATCGACTCGTACGGCACTTCGAGGCCGATGCGGGCGAGCCGGGCCTGGAGGTCGCGCGGGGTGTAGATCGAGTTGTTGGTGAGCACGAGGAACGGCTTGCCCGATTCCCGCAGCCGCTTGATGAAGGCGTCGGCGCCGGGCACCGGCACACCTTCGTGCATCAGCACACCGTCCATGTCGGTGAGCCATGACTCGATCGGCTTGCGCTCTGCCACTGCCGGACTCCTGCCGTACGGGGAACTGCTGCCTGACTGCCGAGGGCGCCGGCCGTTGCCGCACGTCTCAGGCGAAACGTACGTACGACCGACGCCCACAGCCTAAGTCAGCCGGCCGTGACCTTGACCCCGTCGACCGCCCAGTACCAGTTGTTGCCTCCGGTGTAGCGGAAGCGGACCCGCACGGTGCGGGCGCCGGACGGCACGTCCAGGGCGACGGTCTCGGCCCGGGCGACGGCGTCGGCGGTGTAGGTGCGGACGGGGGCCGGGGTGCCGTCGTCGTAGGAGACCAGCACCTCGGCCCGCTGCGTGCCCTCCTGGAGGTAGTGGGAGGAGAAGGAGAGCGTGGCCGGCGCGCCGCCCTGCACCGGCCAGGCGGGGCTGACCAGGGTGGAGTCGAAGGTGCCGGTGGTGGCCGCGTCGGACCACTCGTCGCCGTCGGCGACCGCGAAGACGCCGCGCGCCCGGACGTTGGACTCGCGCTGCTGGCCGGGGGCGGCCTTGGTCCAGAACTCGTCGGTGGTGAAGGACCAGCCGCGCCACTCGGTGATCCCGCCGCCGCCCATCGCGGAGTTGTCGACGGACCAGCCGGGCGGCGGGGTGCGGGTGAAGCCGAGCACGCCGGAGCCGACGCCGGTCTCGTCGACGGGCCCGGTCAGCTTCGGCCGCAGCGCGTCGAAGTCGTCGGCCGCGGAGGTCTGCAGGGGGCGGCCGTCCAGCTGCCAGGCCGGGTCGGCGGTGATGCCGAGGTGGCGCAGGGCGGTGGCGGCCACGTCGACGATCCGGACGTCCTCGCGGACCGTGCGGGCCGGCAGCCCGCCGCCGGACGCCAGGACGAAGGTCTGCCGCTCGCCCCAGCTGTTCCCGCCGTGGCCGCCGGCGTCGGTGTGGCCGTGGTCGGCGCTGATCAGGACCAGCCAGTCCTCGGCGGCGTAGGAGGGCCGGGCTTTCACGGCCGTGAGCATCTCGCCGACCTGGGCGTCCGCGGTGCGGAGCGCGTCCAGGTACGCCCGGCTCGCGGCGCCGGACGAGTGGCCCGCGTGGTCGACGTTGTCGAGCTGGACGAAGACCGCGTCGGGGTTCCCGTCCGTCAGCTCGGCGACGGCCCGCGCGGTGGTGCCCTTGTCGTACTCGGCGGACGGGGTGGCGACGCGGGTGTCGACCTCGGCCGAGACGATCCGCTCGGTGATCGGGGCCCAGGAGGCGACGGCGTACGTGCGCAGGGCGGCGCGTGCGCGTTCGACGCGGGTGAGGAAGTCCGGGTAGCTGCCGTAGTCCGCACCGCTGAAGCTGTTGTCCCGGACGCCGTGCTTGTCGGGCCAGACGCCGGTGAGCAGCGTCGACCAGCCGGGCGCCGACTCGGTGCGGGCCATCGGGCTCGCGTAGAGGCTGGTGGGCGCGGTGATCCCGGCGGCCATGAGGGAGTCGAGGACGGGGGTGTCGGCGTCCCGTACGCGGTCCAGCCGGCCGGCCCCGTCCAGGCCGATGAACAGGACCTTGGGGGTGCGGGCCGCGGCGGTGGCGACGGCGGCGAGCGGCCCGGCGGCCAGCGCGGCGCCGGCGAGACCGGCGGTGGCGACGGCGAGCAGGGATCTTCTGCTGAGCTCGGACAAGGTGTTCCTCCGTGGGGTGCGATGCGCCCGGCACACTCCAACGCCCCTGCCGGAACAGGGGCGTTGGGTCTGGACCCGTTACCATTCCGCGATACTGCGCGGAGCGCCAGGGCCGTGCGGTGAGAAGTGCGGGAACGGGAGGTGAGCCGTCAGCTGCCGGTGGCCGACTTCCAGGCGTCGACGTAGGTGTCGAGGTTCTTGTCGATGTCCTGCCAGTCCGGCTCGAAGATCTCGACGCCCTTCATGATCTCCGCGAGCTTCCGGGCGTTCTCGTCGGTGGCCTTGACGTCCTTGCGGGCCGCGAAGCCGCCGCCGACCGAGGAGACCTCCCGCTGGACCTCCGGGCTGAGCAGGTAGTCCAGGAACTTCTTGCCGTTCTCGGTGTGCGGGGCGTCCTTCACCAGGCCCGCTGCGTACGGCAGCGCGAAGGTGGAGGGCTTCCCGCCCGGCTTCGCCGCCGGGAAGAAGATGCCCTGGTCCGGCATCGACTTCATGTTGGCGTAGTTCATCTGCACGTCGCCGTTGGCGACCAGCAGTTCGCCCTTGGCGGTCTTGGGCGCGAGCTGGCCGGTGGAGGAGGACGGGCCGACGTTGTTGGCCTGGAGCTTCTTGAAGTAGTCCATGGCCCGGTCGGTGCCGCCGAGGTCGTGCATGGCCTTGATGACGACGGCGGTGCCGTCCCCGGCCACGCCCGGCGTGGAGTACTGGAGCTTGTTCTTGTACTTGGCGTCCAGCAGGTCCTGCCAGCTCTCCGGGGGCTGCTTGAGCTGCTTCTTGTTGTGGATGAAGCAGAAGTAGTTGTTGACGACGGAGGTCCACTTGCCGCCCGGGTCCCGGTCGGCGGCGGCCACCTGGTCGTACCCCTTGGGCTCGTACTTCTGCAGCAGGCCCTTGCCGTCGGCCTGCTGGATGAACGGGGGCAGCGTGACGACCACGTCCGCCTGGGTGTTCATCTTCTCGCGGGCGAGCCGCTGCACGGCCGCGCCGGAGCCGGCCTCGACGTAGTTGACCTTGATCCCGGTCTTCTTCTCGAAGTCCTTGAAGACCTTGTCGTAGAACCCGTCGCCCTTCTCGCCCTTCAGGCCGTCGGCGCTGTAGACGGTGACTTCCTTGGCGTTCGGGTCGGCGGCGGTGGAGCCGCAGGCGGTCAGCCCGGCGCCGAGCGCCAGGACGGAGACGGTCGCGGCGACCGGCTTGAGGTACGAGTGACTGCGCATGGCGGGTCGTGACTCCTCGGGGAACGGTACGCGTCAGCGGTAGGAGGCTCTGGTACGGATGCGGGAGACGCCGAAGAGCACGATCAGCGTCGCGGCCATCAGGGCCACCGCGAGGGCCGCGCCACTGAAGAGGGCGCCCCGGTCGGTGGTGGCGAAGATCTGGACCGGCAGCGGCAGCCAGTCGGGCGGATAGATCATCATCGTGGCGCTCAGCTCGCCCATGGACAGCGCGAAGCAGAGTCCGGTGGCCGCCGTGAGGGACGGCAGCAGCAGCGGCAGCTTGACCCGCCACAGGACGTACGCGGGGCGGGCCCCGAGGGCCGCGGCGCTCTGCTCGTACGCGGGGTCCAGCCGGTCCAGCGCCGCGCTCACCGACTGGTGGGCGAACGCGGTGACCAGCACCGTATGGGCGATGATCACGATCTGCCGGGTGCCGTTGAGCAGCAGCGGCGGCTGCGAGAAGGCGACCAGCAGGGAGAGGCCGACGGCGACGGAGGGCACCGCCACCGGCAGCATGAAGAGCGTGTCGATCACCTTCTTGCCCCGGCCGCCCAGGCGCTGCGCCGCCAGCGCCGCCCAGGTCCCGGCCGCCAGCGCGAGCAGGCTCGCGGCGAGCGCGGTCAGCAGGCTGGTGACCAGCGCGTCCAGGGAGTCGCCCTTGGCCATGTCCTGGTAGTGCGTCATCGTCGTCCCGGAGGGCAGCGCCCCGCTCCAGGTGGTGGCGAAGGACGCGGCCAGGATGACGGCGAACGGCAGCGCGAACAGCGGCAGGAAGAGGAGCAGGAAGCCCGCCCAGACCGTCCACTTGGCCTTATTGCTGTGCACGAGCACGGCGGGCACCTCCCTCGCGGCCGGTGCGCGCCACCAGGGCCCGGTAGCCGGCGTACAGCGCCACGGACAGCGCGATGTTGACGACCGCGACGACGCACGCACCGGTGTAGTCGCCGTCGAGGATGGCCTTGGTGTGGACGAGGACCGGCAGCGTGACCACGTCCTTGGCACCGGTGAACAGCACGATCCCGAACTCGTTCAGGCACATCACCAGGACGAGCGCCCCGCCCGCCGCGAGCGAGGGCAGCGCCTCGGGCAGGATCACCGTGCGCACGATCCGCAACGGCCGGGCGCCGAGCGACGCGGCGGCCTCCAGCTGCCCGGTCTCCACCTGCGAGAACGCGGCCAGCAGCGGGCGCATCACGAACGGCGTGAAGTAGGTGATCTCCGCCAGCAGCACGCCCCAGGGCGTGTGCAGGAAGTCGAACGGGCCGCTCGCGGCGCCGGTCGCCGAGGTCCACAGCCCGTTGGCCACGCCCGTCGAGCCGTAGACGAACAGCAGGGCGAGGGTGATCAGGAACGAGGGGAAGGCCAGGAAGATGTCGATGAACCGGCCGAGCGCCCGCGCCCCGGGGAACGGCACGAAGGCGACGACCAGCGCGAGGGCGAAGCCGAGCACCAGGCAGCCGAGGGTCGCCCCGGCCGCGATCAGGACGGTGTTGACCAGCGCGTCCCGGAAGGACGCCTCGGCCAGCACCTCTCCGTACGCGGCTGTCACCGGCCCGCCGTCGTCCGGCGTGAACGACTGCCGCACCAGCAGCACGAGGGGGTAGAGGAACACCAGCGCGAGACCGGCGAGGGGCGGCAGTGCCCAGAGGCCGCGCGGTACGGCCCGGATCCGCGACCGGGGCGGGACGCCGAGGCGCGCCCGCTGGGTGACGCTAGCCATCGGCACCCGCCCCCGCGGGGATCAGCACCGCGTCGTCCGGCGCGAAGTGCACGGTCACGTCGGCACCCACGGCGGGCACCTCCCGCAGCTCGCGCACGTCGGCCATGACCCGGTGCCCGGCGACCTCGACGTAGAGCCGGTGGGTGGCGCCGCGCCACTGGAGTTCGGCGAGCCTGCCGCGCAGCGCGTTCGGCCCCTCCCCCAGCCCGACCAGGTGCGGCCGTACGCACAGGGTGGCCGCCGCGCCGCGCGCCACGCCCTCCGTGCCGCGCACCGCCAGCTCGGTGTCCCCGAAGGTCACGGCCGCGTCGCCGGGCCCCGCCGTGACCGGCAGCAGGTTGGCGTTGCCCACGAAGGAGGCGGTGAACTCGGTGCGCGGCGCCCGGTACAGCTCCCTCGGCGTACCGCAGTCCCGCAGCCGCGCCCGGTCCATGACCGCGATCCGGTCGGCGAGGGTGAGCGCCTCGACCTGGTCGTGGGTGACGTACAGGATCGACACGTCGGGCAGTTCGCGGTGGAGCCGGGCCAGTTCGGCGAGCATCCCGGAGCGCAGCTGCGCGTCCAGCGCGGAGAGCGGCTCGTCCAGGAGGAGCACGCCGGGCCGGATGGCCAGCGCGCGGGCGATGGCGACGCGCTGCTGCTGGCCGCCGGAGAGCTCGCGCGGGTAGCGCCGGGCGTACCCGGCCATGCCGGTCAGCTCCAGCGCCTCGGTGACCCGCGCCGCGATCTCGCCGCGCGGCACCTTCTGCGCCTTCAGTCCGAAGGCGACGTTGTCGGCGACGCGCATGTGCGGGAAGAGCGCGTAGCTCTGGACGACCATGCCGATGCCGCGCTTGTACGGCGGGAGCCCGGTGACGTCCCGGCCGCCGATCAGCACCCGCCCGGAGGCCGGCGTCACGAATCCGGCGACGGCCCGCAGCGCGGTGGTCTTGCCGGAGCCGGAGGGCCCGAGCAGGGCCATCACCTCGCCGGGCTCGACGGTCAGGTCGAGGCCGTCCAGCACGGTGTGCGTGCCGTACGCGACGGAGACGTTCTCGAAGCGGATGCCGGAGGCGGCGGGCTTCGTGGCGGATGCCGCCGCGGGCGCCGCGGCGGTGTCAGGCGGGGCGGTCATGGCTCACCACTCCCAGCAGGGCGGGCAGTTCGGCGACCGAGCCGAGGACATGGGTGGCGCCCGCGGAGGTCAGCTGCTCCTTGTCGTGGGCGCCGGTGAGCACGCCGGCGACGACGGAGGCACCGGCCCGGCGGCCGGAGAGCATGTCGTAGGAGGTGTCACCGGCCACCGCGATCCGCTGCACCGCGTCGGTGGCACCGGTGCGCAGCAGCGCGGCGAGCACCATGTCGGGGTACGGGCGGCCGCGCCCGCCGGCGTCGGCCGGGCAGAGGGTGAGCGGTACGAGGTCCTGCCAGCCGAGCGCGGCGAGGATCGCGTCCTGGGTGACCCGGGCGAACCCGGTGCTGAGGACGACGGTGATCCCCGCGGCCCGCAGCGCCTCGACGGCCTCGCGGGCGCCGGGCACGGGCGCGATCAGCCCGCCGTCGACCAGCTCGCCGTAGGCCTGCTCGAAGGCGGCGTTGGCGCGCCGGGCCGCGTCCTCGTCGCCGAAGAGGTGACGGAAGACGGAGATCTTCGACTCGCCCATGGTGGCGCGCACGTAGGCGAGCTTCTCGGCGTGGTCGGGGGTGCCGGGCTCGACGCCCAGCTGACGGGCCGCGGCGTCGAAGGCCTGCTCGACGAGGCCGCCGTCGGCGACGGTCGTACCGGCCATGTCGAGCACGACCAGCTCAATGGATTCGTTCGTGTGCAACGGGATCACCAACCCAGTTCGTTCGCGGTCTTCTCGGCGATGGCCGGGGAGCAGGTCATGCCGCGCCCGCCGGGCCCGGTGACCAGCCACACGCCGTCGCTCGCCTGCTGGCGGTGCACCACCCGGCCGGTGTCGGTGCACTGCGCGTACACCCCGGCCCAGCGGTGCCGGACGCGCGGCAGCGGGCGGCCGAGGATCGATTCGACGACGCCGGTCAGGTGCTCGTAGGGCTCCTCGACGGTGTCGAAGGCGAACGGCGTCTCGTACTCGTGCGTGTCGCCGATGGTCAGCCCGCCGTCCGCGCGCTGGACCATCAGGAGCTGCATCTTGTGCGCGGCGGCGGTCGGGGCCTGCGGCTGGCCGGCGTTGAGCGCGTCCAGCGCCTCGCTGCCGTACGCGGGGTAGTAACGGAAGCTGTCCGCGTCGGCGACGGAGGTGGTCAGCGGCTCGCCGAGCGGGTCGGTCTGCATCATCTGCAGCCGTACGCGGCGGACCGGGAGGTCCGGCAGCAGCTCGCGGACCAGGCCGCTCAGCCAGGCGCCGGTGCAGAGCACGACCGCGTCGCCGCGGTGCACGTCGCCGTGGTCGTCCCGTACGCCGATGCCGTTGTCGAGGACGTCGCGGACCTCGCGCCCGCCGAGGTAGGTGTAGCGGCCGGAGGCGAGCAGCGCCTGCTTCAGTTCGCGCTGGGCGACACGGGGCTCGACGGCCGCGTCCCGCTCGCACCACAGGGCGCCGAGGAAGTCGCCGCGCAGCGCGGGGTTGAGCGCGCGGGCCTCCTCCGCGTCCAGCAGCTTGTAGCCGCGCGCGGCTGCGTCCGGGCGGCGGGCGGCGGCCTCGGCGACGGCCCGCTCGGCCGCGTTCCTCACGACGGTCAGCGAGCCGATGGCGCGGAAGCCGAGCCCCGGCACCCGGGCGCCGATCTCCTCCCACAGCGCGCGGGCGCGGAGCGCGGTGTCCAGCTCCTCGCCGCCCGCGCGGCCGCTCACCCAGATCTGTCCGAAGTTCCGTACCGAGGCGCCGCGGGCCTCGGCCTCCCGCTCGATGTGCACGACCTCGTGGCCGCGTTCGACCGCCTGCCAGGCGTGCATGGTCCCCAGCACGCCGGCTCCGACAACTATGACTCGCATGGCCGAAACGCTCGCCGTGGTGGGTGACCCGACCCCGACCGTTCAGCAACGGGACGGTTAACAGGCCATCAAGCTTGGCCTAGACCCGTTACCCTTTTGTGATCTGGAGACAGCACTCGCCGTAGGGGTACGGCCGGTGGTCCACGTCCCCACCGCGGTGGTTGCGCGCGCAGTTCCCCGCGCCTCTAGGGAGCGCCGCCGAGCCGCGCCGTGAACGAGAACCGGTCCCCCCGGAACAGCGTCCGCACCCGCTCCAGCGGCCGCCCGGCCGTATCGCGGCTGATCCGGTGGATCAGCAGCATCGGCAGCGCCCCCGGCGTACCGATCAGCAGCGCCTCGCGCGGCGTGGCGAGCACCGTCTCCAGCCGCTCGTCCGCGTCGCCGAAGCCGATGCCGAGCCGGTCGTGGAGGTAGGCGTAGAAGGAGGAGTCCGGCTCGAAGTCCGCGTCGAGCCGGGGCGCCCGTTCGACCGCGACGTACGTGCTCTCCAGCCCGACCCGCTCGTCGTCGGCGAGCAGCACGCGCTCCATGTGCCACACCGGTTCGCCGGGCGGCAGATCGAGGTCGGCGGCGAGCAGGTCGGGGCACGGGAAGCGGTCCAGCCCGATGAGATGCCGCCCGGGGCGGCGGCCCTGCTTGCGCACGCCCTCGGTGTAACTCGCCAGCGCCAGCGGCTGTTCGAGCTTGGGCCCGGCCACCACCGTGCCCCGGCCGAGCCTACGGATCCGGCCTTCGAGGAGCAGGTCGCGCAGCGCCTGGCGCAGGGTTTCCCGCGACACCTCGAACCGCAGGGCCAGTTCGCGCTCGGTCGGCAGCGGCTCGCCCTCCCCCAGCTCGGCGAGCAGCTCGCCGATCCGCACCTTCGCGGCGTAGTACTTGGGGATGCGCCCGT
This sequence comes from Streptomyces sp. NPDC050806, assembly GCF_055586425.1. Lineage (NCBI taxonomy): Bacteria > Bacillati > Actinomycetota > Actinomycetes > Kitasatosporales > Streptomycetaceae > Streptomyces > Streptomyces sp. NPDC050806. The sequence continues at coordinate 343,558 of NZ_JBVJIF010000009.1, forward strand.
GCTCGGGGATGCCGGCTCTGATCGGCGCACCGGGCGCCTGGTCCTTCGGGTAGTCCACCGGCCGATCCTCGCACGCCCGTCCGGCGCGCGGCTCAGCGTGCCGGGCCCGCCGCGGTGAACGGCCCGTGCGGCGCGGCGAAGAGGGAGGCGAGGACGAGGTGGGCCGCGCCGAGCGCCACCGCGTGCGGGCCTCCGGGCGCGGCCACGACCGGTACGGCGCGGGCGCCCCCGGCACCGTGCGCGCGCAGCTGGCCGTCGAGCGAGGCGGCGACCCCGCGTACGTACGTATCGGGGTCGGCCAGGACCGTACGCCCGCCGAGCAGGACCCGGTCGACGTCGAGCAGTTCGACGAGGTTGGCCGCGCCGACGCCCAGCACGCGTGCCGCCTCCGCCGGGTCGCCCACCGCCACCGCGGCCAGGCAGAGCGCCTCGACGCAGCCGCGCTTGCCGCAGCCGCACGGCGGCCCGTCCAGCTGCACCACCTGGTGCCCGAATTCGCCCGCTCCGGTCCTGGCCCCGCGGTGCACGGCGCCGTCGAGCACCAGCCCGGCGCCCAGCCCCGTACCCAGGTGCAGATAGCCGAACGAGCCGGCGCCGCGCGCGTGCTGCGCCAGGCCGTGCGCCGCCGCGTTGGTGTCCTTGTCCAGCACCACCGGCAGGCCGAGCCGTTCGGCGAGCGCGTCGCGGAGCGGGTAGCCGTCCCACTGCGGCAGGCCGGTGACCCGGTGCAGGACGCCCGTCCGGTGGTCCAGCGGGCCGGGGCAGGCGACGCCCGCGCCGATCACCTGCGCCTCGGGCGCCGCGGCACGCACCTCGGCGACCCGGTCGGCGGCGGCCGCCAGCACCTCGTGCGCCCCGGCTCCCAGGTCCAGCGGCGCGCGGCGGACCGCGACCGGCTCGCCGGCCAGGTCGGCGAGGACCGCGACGCTCTCGTCCCGGTCCAGGTGCAGCCCGATCGCGTGCCGGGCGCCGGGGACCAGTCGCAGGACCGTACGGGGCTTGCCGCCGGTGGAGGCGCGCCGGCCGGCCTCGGTGGCGAGCCCGTCCTCCCGCAGCCGTGCGGTGATCTTGCTGACCGCCTGCGGGGTGAGCCCGCTGCGCTCGGCCAGCTCCAGCCGGCTGACACCGCCGTCGCCCGCGGCGCGCAGCAGCCCTAGCAGCACGGCCGCGTTGTGCCCGCGGAGCAGGGGGAGGTTGGCGCCGCCGGGCGTCGTCGGTGCCGGGTCGGAGTGGGGAGGGTTTTCGCTGCTCACTCCTCCATTCTCCGCATCGCTTGCACTTTGGCAACAGCGTTGCTTAAGTGGGAGTCATGAGCAGCCCGAGCGACTCCACCGGTACCGCACTCCCCGGCAGCCCCCTCCGCGTCGGCCTCATCGGTTACGGCCTGGCCGGCTCCGTCTTCCACGCCCCGATGATCGCCGCGACCGAGGGCCTGGTCCTCGACACGGTCTCCACCTCCAGCCCCGACCGGCAGGCGCAGGCCCGCGCCGAGCACCCGCAGGTGCGTACGGTCGCCGCCCCCGACGAGGTGCTGGCCCGCGCGGCGGAGCTGGATCTGATCGTCCTCGCCTCCCCCAACAAGACCCACGTCCCGCTCGCCACCGCGGCCCTGGAGGCCGGCCTGCCGGTCGTCGTCGACAAGCCGCTCGCGGCGACCGCGGCCGAGGCCGAGCGGCTCGCCGCGCTGGCCGAGGAGCGCGGGCTGCTCCTCTCCGTCTTCCAGAACCGCCGCTGGGACAACGACTTCCTGACCCTGCGCAAGCTGGTCGAGGAGGGCGCGCTCGGCGAGGTGTGGCGCTTCGAGTCCCGGTTCGAGCGGTGGCGGCCCAAGCCCAAGGGCGGCTGGCGCGAGTCCGGCGACCCGGCCGAGATCGGCGGACTGCTGTACGACCTGGGCAGCCACGTCGCCGACCAGGCCCTGGCCCTCTTCGGCCCGGTCGTCTCGGTGTACGCGGAGTCCGACGTGCGACGCGCCGGCGCCGAGGCCGACGACGACACCTTCCTCGCGCTCACGCACGCGAACGGCGTCCGCTCCCACCTGTGGGTGAGCGCCACCACCGCGCAGCTCGGCCCGCGCTTCCGGGTGCTCGGCAGCGAGGCCGGTTACGTGAAGTACGGCCTGGACCCGCAGGAGGCGGCGCTGCGCGAGGGCGTCCGGCCCGGCGCCGGCACCGAGTGGGGCGTGGAGCCGCAGTCCTCCTGGGGCCGCATCGGCGCCGGGGAGTCCCCGGAGACCGGCGGCGGCGAGCCCGTGCCGACCCTGCCGGGCGACTACCCCGCGTACTACGCCGCGGTCGCCGAGGCGCTGCGTACCGGCGGCACACCGCCGGTCACCGCCCTGGAGGCCGCCGCGGCGCTGCGCGTCCTGGAGGCCGCCAGGCTCTCGGCCGCCGAGGGCCGCACCGTCCGGATCGAGGCCACCCGATGACCGCCGACGACATCGACACCCTGGAGGAGCACGAGCGCCGCCTGGTCTTCGACCGCTTCGGCAACGACGACGCCTGGGCGCTGGGCTCCCTCCTCGTCGGCCTGGCCCGCGAGCGGAACGCGGCGGTGACGGTCAGCATCCGGCGCGGCTCCCAGCGCCTCTTCCACTGCGCGCTGCCCGGCACCAGCGCCGACAACGACGCCTGGCTGGACCGCAAGTGCCGGGTGGTGGAGCGGTACGGCGAGGCGTCCTTCCTGGTCGGCGCGCGCTTCCGGGCCAAGGGCCGGACCTTCGAGGAGTCCTCCCGGCTGGACCCCGACACCTACGCGGCACACGGCGGCGCCTTCCCGATCCGCCTGCGCGGGACCGGGGTCGTCGGCGCGGTGGCCGTCTCCGGCCTCCCCCAGGCCGACGACCACGCCCTCGTCGTCGAGGCGTTGGAGCGATTCCTGCGCCCCGCCTGACGCAAAGCGTGCGCCCCGCCCCCGGAAACGGGAAAGCTGTGGGGGAACCGACGAGAGAGGCGGTAACCCCCATGGCGCGGACGGGCGGGGCGGGCTGGACCGGAACATCACGGCGCACCGTCCTGGCGGCGGGGCTCGCCGCGGGGCTGACGCCGCTGGTGGCGGGGTGCCAGGCGGGCGACGACGGGCGGTCGCCGTTCACCGGCGAGGACGGCGCGGGCGACAAGGTGCTCGCCGTGAAGATCGACAACGTCGCCGCAGCGCGGCCGCAGACCGGCCTGGAGAAGGCCGACATCCTCTACACCGAGCAGGTGGAGGCGGGCCTGTCCCGGATACTGGCCGTCTTCGCCGCCCACCTCCCCGACCGCGTCGGCCCGGTCCGCAGCGCCCGCGAGTCCGACCTCGAACTGCTCCGCCAGTTCGGCAACCCGGCGCTGGCCTACTCCGGAGCGCAGGCCAAGCTCCGCCCCACCCTGGAGTCGGCGCCCCTCGTCCCCCTGCCGCCGGGCGAGGCGCCCGACGCGTACGTCCGCAGCGCGGACCGCGCCGCGCCGCACAACCTCTACCTCCGCCCGGCCCGCGCCCTCGAAGCCGCCTCGGGCGCCTCGGCCCCCGCCGACATCGGCTTCCGCTTCGGCTCGGCCCCCTCGGGCGGCACCCGCACCAGCCGGCAGGACGTCAGCTACCCCGCGGCCCGCTTCGGCTTCACCTGGTCCGAGCCCCGGAACCGCTGGCTGGTCTCGATGGACGGCACGCCCTTCCGCACCACCGGCGCCGGCCGGCTGGGCGTCGCCACCGTGGTGATCCAGTACGTGACCGTCCGCTCCTCCCGCCTGCACGACAAGTGGGGCAGCGTCACGCCGTACACCGAGACCGTGGGGTCGGGGGACGCGCTGGTCCTCCGCGACGGCAAGAAGTACGAGGCCCGGTGGTCACGCGCGGCCGCCGACGGCGGCACCGCCTTCACCACCCCCGACGGCAACCGCCTCGCCTTCCCCCGCGGCCCGGTCTGGGTGGCCCTGACCCCGGAGAAGGGCTGAGGCGCGGACGCCCCGCGGGCCACCCGGCGGCGCGTCAGGCGTCCTTCAGCTCCTGGCGCTGCCGGCCCAGGCCGTCGATCTCCAGCTCGACGACGTCGCCGGCGCGGAGGTAGGGCTTGGGCTCGGCGTGGCCCATGGCGACGCCGGCCGGGGTGCCGGTGTTGATGACATCGCCGGGGTACAGCGTCATGAAGTGGCTGAGGTAGCGGACGACCTCGGCGACCGGGAAGATCTGCTCGGCCGTGGTGCCGTCCTGCTTCAGCTCACCGTTCACCCACAGGCGAACGCCGAGCGCCTGCGGGTCGGGAACCTCGTCGGAGGTGACCAGCCAGGGGCCCAGCGGGTTGAACGTCTCGCAGTTCTTGCCCTTGTCCCACTGGCCGCCGCGCTCGATCTGGAACTCCCGCTCGGAAACGTCGTGCGCGATCGTGTAACCGGCGACGGCCGCGCGGGCCTGCTCGTCGGTCTCCAGGTAGCGGGCCGTGCGGCCGATGACGACGGCCAGTTCGACCTCCCAGTCGGTCTTCTCGCTGCCACGGGGTACGAGCACGGTGTCGTCCGGGCCGACGACGGTGTCCGGGGCCTTCATGAAGACGATCGGCTCGGCGGGGATGGCCGCGCCGGTCTCCCGGGCGTGGTCGTGGTAGTTCAGCCCGATGCACACGACCTTGCCGATGCCGGCGAGCGGCGCACCCGTCCGCAGTCCGGCAGGGTCCAGTGCGGGCAGCCCGCCGGACGCGGCCGCCTCCCGTATCCGGGTCAGCGCGGTCTCGTCGGCGAGCAGCGCCCCGTCGATGTCCGGCACCAGTTCCGACAGGTCACGCAGGGTTCCCGACTCGTCGAGCAGCGCCGGGCGTTCCGCCCCCACCGGTCCGACACGCAGCAGCTTCATCGATTCAACTCCCGTGGTCGTGTGCGAAGGGTCGGCCCGGGAGGGTCTCCCGGGCCGGCCGATGGGTGCGGCCATCGAGCGATTCGGATGATCGTCCAAGAACGAGGTCCCGCCCGCAAGACCCCGTTCACGTACTGGACCTTTACTCAGCAGTAGCAGTACGTGACTTGGCGCCGCCGACGGCCGGCCGGGCGGCTTCGGCGGCCGGTTCCCGGTCGCGCGTCAGCAGCGCCCGCTCGCACACCGTCCACGCCGTGGACGTGACGACGTACAGGCCCGCGGCCAGTGGCACGACGGCCACGGTGACCAGGGTGCCGAAGGACAGCAGCGGCGCCAGCCTGGTCATCGCGGCCATGCCCGGCACCTGCTCACCGGTGGCGTCGGCCCGGGCCGCCGCCGTCGCCCGGCGGGTCCGCCGGAAGTTCAGCGTCGCCACCGCCGCGACCAGCGCGAAGAGGGCCACGTACACCAGCCCGTACGGGCCGAACGGGCCGCCGTCGGCGAGCGCGTCTGCCCAGTGACCGCCGAGCGGGGCGCCCAGCAGCCGCTCCCCCAGCAGCCCGGAGCGGGCGGAGGTGAAGAGGTGGTACATCAGGAAGAAGACCGGCAGCTGGAGCAGCATGGGCAGACAGCCGGCCAGTGGCGAGGCGCCCGCGTTCCGGTAGAGGTCCGCCAGTTCGCGCTGCATCCGCTCGGGATCCTTGGCGTGCCGGCGGCGTATTTCGGTCATCCGCGGGGCCAGCGCGGCCCGGGACTTCTCCCCCCGTACGGCGGCCCGGGAGAGCGGGTGCAGGGCGGCGCGCACGGCGAGCGTGCAGACGACGATGGCGGCGGCGGTCGCCGAGGCGCCGAACACCGGGGCGAGCACGTCGGCGAGGTGGCCGAGCGCGGCGCCGAGCGTGGCGAAGACGGACATGAAGGAGCCCTCCGTGGGGTCACGTCGCTGACCGGAAGAAAGTCGACTTCCGGAAGAAAGGGGTGAATCTCGGCGTGACGAGCCACGTGGGCAGACCCGTGCGTGCGCGGATGCGCGGACGGGCCCCGTGCGGGGCGAGGTGGAGCAGCGCCTTGCGAGCGCCTACGCGGCCGTCGGGAGACGGCCGCCCGGTGCCCTCGGCCGCGGCCGGCCGGCGGCGTCGGGATCGCGCTGCGGCAGGAAGGCCGTACGGCGTTCCCGGTCCCGGATGGCGGTGCGCACCCGGTGCGGCGGCTCGGCGCGTGCCAGCGTCGCGACGAGCACGGCGCTGCCGCTGAGCAGGAGGGCCGCGGTGGCCGCTGCCACGGTCAGCGCCGTGTCCGGCCCGCTCTGCGCGAGCACCAGCCCGGCGAGCAGGAACAGGAGCGCGCCGACGTACAGCCGCCGGTCTGCGATGCGCTGCACGCGTGCCCCCTCTCCCGCTCGGCTTTGTCCTCTTCCGCTCAAGAGTAACCACAGATCTGTGCAGTCGGGGTTCCCAGCGGGTAACTTTCCCGCTGCCACCGGCCACTCGGACCGGGGTGAACCAGGGAGGTGCCGTGCGCGAGATCAGTACGCCCGCCCTGGTGGCCGCGGCCCGTAACGGCGGCCTCGCCGACTCCGTCCACGAACTGGCCGAGCGGGTGCCGGCCCTCCCCGTGGCGGCCCGGCGGGACCCCGCCGACCCCGCCCGCTGGCGGCCGGTGACCGCCGACGCCTTCCGGGCCGAGGTGCTGGCCCTGGCCAAGGGCCTGCTCGCGGACGGCGTGCGCCCCGGCGACCGGATCGCGGTGATGTCCCGCACCCGCTACGAGTGGACGCTGTTCAGCTATGCGGTCTGGTCGCTCGGCGCGCATCTCGTACCGGTCTACCCCACCTCCTCCACCGAGCAGCTGCACGCGCTGCTGGCCACCACCGGGGCGCGGACCGTCGTCATCGAGAACGAACAGCACGCCATGACCGTGGCGTCGGCCTGCGACGCGCAGGTCCGGCTGCGCCGCGTCTGGCAGCTGGACCAGGACTGCGTCGGCCGGCTCGGCGAGCTCGGCGGCCGGCTGGCGGACGAGGACGTGCACCGGCTCCGCCGGGCCGTCGTCCCGCGGGACACCGCGGCCGTCGTACAGACCTCCGGCACCACCGGGCGGCAGCGCGGCTGCGTGCTCACCCACGGCAACCTCGCCGCGGAGGCGGACACCCTGCTGGCGGGCTGGGGACGGCTCGCCGGGCCGCCCGGCGAGCAGCCGTCGATCCTGGCGTTCCTGCCGCTCGCGCACAGCTACGGGCTGATGGTCCAGGTCGCCTGCCTGCGCGGGGGCATCCTGCTGGGCCACGAACCGGAGCTGACCCCGCAGGCCCTGCTGCCCGCGCTCGCCTCCTTCCGGCCCACCTTCCTCTTCGGCGTCCCCTACGTCTTCGAGAAGATCTACGACACCGCGCGCCGGGTCGCCGAGGAGCACGGCCGGCTGCGGATGTTCGACGCCGCCGCGTCCACCGCGCTCGCGTACGTGCACGCCGTGGAACGCCAGGAACAGGGCCGCGGGCACGGCCCGGGGCCCGCCCTGCGCGCCAAGCACGCGCTGTACGAACGGCTGGTGTACGGGCGGATCCGCGGGGTGCTGGGCGGCCGGGTGCGCACCGCCGTCTCGGGCGGTTCACCGCTCCGTGCCGACCTCGGGCGGATCTTCGCCGGAGCCGGGCTGACCATCTACGACGGGTACGGGCTCACCGAGACCAGCGGCGCGGTGACGGCGCAGCCGCCGGGCCGGGTGCGGTTCGGCACGGTCGGGCGGCCGCTGCCGGGCTGCGCGGTACGGATCGCCGAGGACGGCGAGGTGTGGGTGCGCGGGGACGTGGTGTTCACCGGGTACGTCGACGAGCGGGGCAGCGCGCCCCACGACGGCTGGTTCGCCACCGGCGACCTCGGGCTCCTGGACGAGGACGGCCACCTCGTGATCACCGGCCGCAAGAAGGACATCATCATCACCAGTGGCGGCAAGAGCGTGGCGCCGCAGGGGCTGGAGGAACGGATCCGGTCCCATCCCCTGGTCTCGCAGTGCCTGGTGGTCGGCGACAACCGGCCCTACATCGCGGCGCTGATCACCCTGGACCCCGACGCGCTGGAGCACTGGCGGCGCTACCGCGGCGGATACCAGCACGCCCGGCCCGGCGAGCCGCCGGAGGAGGGCGTGCGGGCGACGGTGCAGCGGGCGGTGGCGGTCGCCAACGCGTCGGTCTCGCGCCCCGAGTCGATCCGCGCGTTCCGCATCCTGCCCGGCGAGTTCAGCGTCGCCGACGGGCTGCTGACGCCCTCCCTGAAGCTGCGCCGCAGGGCCATCGAGGCGGCGTACGCGCAGGAGATCGACGCGCTGTACAGCCGCTGAGCGGTGCCCGCGCGCGGGCACGGCCCCGCCGGCGTACCGGGCCGGGGCAGGCGGGCCCCGCCGCACCGTAGCAGCGCCCGCGCCGCTCCGGCCGTTTCTTGTCCGGGCATGAGGACCCCGCGTTCCGCCGCCCGCCACCGGCCTAGCGTCCCAGTCGTCCCCACCGGACCGACCGGGAGGTTCAGTTGCGTTCCCTCGCCCGCCTGTCGTCCCCCGCATCCCCCGCCGACGCGCGGGCGCTCGCCACCGGGCTGATCGTCGCCGCCCTCGCGGCCACCTTCGTCGCCCTGCTGCTGCCCGTCCAGCTCTTCGGCCAGAACACCTCGGTGGCCGCAGCGGCGGCCGGCTGGGAGGACGACGGCGGCGGCACCGTCCGCACCCCGTACGGCCCGCTGACACCCCTGGACCGGGACTTCGTGCGCAAGGTGCGGCTCGCCGGGCTGTGGGAACTGCCCGCGGGCCGCCAGGCGCGGGAGCGCGGTACGCGCAAGGCCGTGCGGACCGCGGGCGACCACCTCGTGGCCGGGCACACGGAGCTGGACCGGCTCTCGGTGCGGGCCGCCCGTGACCTGGGAATGCCGCTGCCGGACGAGCCCACCGCACAGCAGCAGGGCTGGCTCGGCCGGCTGGACGCGGCGCGCGGCCAGGAATTCGACCGGCGCTTCGCGCAGTTGCTGCGCCGCGCGCACGGCAAGGTCTTCGGGCTCGTGGCGCTCGTCCGGGCGCAGAGCCGCAACGCGATGGTGCGGCGCCTGGCCACTCGTACGAATGCGGTCGTCCTGGACCACATCACGGTCCTGGAAGGTACCGGCCTGGTCGACTTCGGCAACCTGGCGGCGGCCCGCCCCCGGCAGCCGTACGTTTCCCCGAACACGCGGCCGCACCCCCACCTCACTCTCCTCAGCACTTCCCACCACTCCCCACGAAGCGAAGTGATCGCATGACTCCACAGGCCCATAAACGCTCGCGCCTGACCACCCGGCTGGTGGCCGCGGCCGCCGCGCTGCTGCTGGGCGGCGGCGGGACCGCGCTGATAGCCGCCGGCGCCTCGGCGGACGGGACGGACGGAAACGGCCCGGGACAGCGCGACGACGGCCGGGCGGCCGGGGCTGCCGCGGCGGCCACCGTGTCCTGTCCGGACGTCGGCGACCGGCTGCGCCAGGTGCCGCGCGGCGCGAAGCTCCCGGTGTCCCGCGGGCTCGCGGCGCTGGACCGTCAGGTGGCGGCGGCGTACGAGAAGATGACGGCGGGCGGCCGCGGCAGCGGTACGGACGCCGTGCTCGGGCAGCTGCGGCAGCAGCGGGAGAAGACCATCGGGGCGATGGCCGACGCGATCGGCAGGTCGGCGCCGCGCCCCGACGCGCTGCTGAACATGAGTGCCTGCCGGATGAAGTCCACGGGACAGCCGGTGTCGGTCGGCGAACCGGCCCCGGACCAGGGACAGGCGGACGACGGCGGTCAGCAGCAGGGCGGCGGCCAGGACGGCGACGGTCAGGAGAACGGCGGTCAGCAGCAGGGCGGCGGGCAGCCGCCGCCCGTCGGCGGTCCCTCGCCCGACGACTTCGCCGACATCCGCTCCGTACAGCCCAACGCCCAGCAGCCCCCGCAGGGCGAGGGCGCGTCCACCGGCACCTTCGTCTCGGAGTGCGGCACCAACGAGGAGGGCCACTTCAACTCCGACAACGTCATCGTCACCCCCGGCGTCAGCAACGGCGCGCACCACACCCACGACTACGTCGGCAACGAGTCCACCGACGCCTTCTCCACCGACGAGAGCCTGGCCGCCTCCGGCACCACCTGCGGCAACGGCGACCTGTCCACGTACTACTGGCCGGTGCTGCGCGTCCTGGACGGCACCGCCGAGCACAAGCCCGGCGCGGGCCACGACGGCAACGTGGGCTCGGTCCTCACCCCGTCCGACGTGCAGCTCACCTTCAGCGGCAGTCAGGACGGCGACGTGACCGCGATGCCGCGCTTCCTGCGGATCATCACCGGGGACGCCAAGGCGTTCACCAACGGCCCGGCCAACGCCAACGCCTCCTGGAGCTGCACGGGCTTCGAGGACCGGCAGCTGAAGGACAAGTACCCGATCTGCCCGGACGGCTCCGACGTGGTGCGCACCTTCAACTTCCAGAGCTGCTGGGACGGGCAGAACACCGACAGCGCCAACCACCGGACGCACGTGGCCTTCGCCCAGCAGGACGGCTCCTGCCCGGCCGGCTTCCGCGCCGTCCCGCAGCTGCAGGAGAAGATCACCTACGACGTTCCGGAGGGTGAGCAGTTCGCGGTGGACAGCTTCCCCGAACAGCTCCACAAGCCGGTCACCGACCACGGCGACTTCATCAACGTCATGCCGGACCAGCTGATGGACCAGGCCGTCGAGTGCATCAACAGCGGCCGCGACTGCGACTGAGCCGCCGCGGTGGTCCCGGGCACGCGCGGCCCGGGACCACCGCACCGACGCCGCCCGCCGGGACCCACCCGGCGGGCGGCGCGCTCAGAGCCCGTTGACCCGTGCCTCCCTGGCGATCCCCAGGGGCCGGACGCCGGTCACCGCCCCGGCCCGGCGCCCCGGCCGGGAGCGAAACCGCCGCACCCGGGCCAGCAGCCGCCGGCTGCGCAGCGCCATCTCCAGCTCGAAGCGGGTACGCGGGTCACGCAGCGCGGGGCCGAAGAGCTTCTCGATCTGCCGCAGCCGGTAGCGCACCGTCTGCGGATGCACTTGGAGCACCTTGGCCGCCTCCGGCGCGCCACCGCCCTCCAGCCAGGCCAGCAGCGTCACCTCCAGCCGTTCGCTCTGCCGGGGCGTCAGCTCCTCCAGCGGGCCGAGCCAGCGTGCGGTCAGCGCCCTGATCAGTGACTCGTCCTGCAGAAGCAGCAGCGCGGAGAGATGGTCGTCGACGAAGACCGGGCGTACGTCGGGGCCGCCGCGCCCCGGGCCGAGGGCCAGCAGCGCCCGGGCCCAGCGCACCGAGGACGCCGCGTCGTCGGCGGGCACGGCATGGCCGACCGCCGCCGCGCGGCCCTTCAGCGCGGCCTCCAGCCGGGGCCGGGTCTGCGTCCCGGGGTCCGGCACGAGGAGGCAGGTGGTGCCGTCGACGGTGCCGACGAGCGCGTCGCCCAGCGCCGCGGCCAGCTGCGGCGCCTCGGCGGCGGAGCCGAGCACGACGGCCCGCAGGGAGGCCGGTACGGGCCAGCCGGCGCACCGGGCGGGTTCCGCCAGCGCGGCGGCCGACAGCGGCTGCTGTCCGGTGAGCGCGCCGAAGAGGACCTGGCGGGCGCGGGACACCGGCATCGGCGTGACGACGAGTCCGGCCGGCCGGCGTTCGCGCTCCGTCCGTTCCTGATAACCGAGCGAGGTCAACAGGGCCTGTTCCATGGCCCATTGCGCTTCCTCTTCCTTCGGGGATTCCGCGAGAAGGGCGGAAAAGGCGGGAAAAGCGATACGCAGCTCTTCCACCATCTTCTCGGCGAGCGACGGGAGTTCCTTTCGCAGAACCCGGGTCCACTCACCTCGGGGGCGTGACCAGATGCGGTTCAGGAGTTCACACATCGCTACCTCGTTTCCTGCCGTCGGGGGGCGGCTGGGATACGGCCGTTGTGCCTGAGGGCCAGTGTCTGAGTCGGCATCATCCGCACCGGGACGGACGACGGCGATGCCGGTGCAGGAATTTGTCACAGCGCGCTAAAGGCCCGGAAGGGGCCGGACGCGTCCGCGATGCTGCCGGACACATCGCCGACGGTACGTACGGCAATTCCCCGCCCTTTCCGGGGCGTTGTGCATCCTTCCGCTCGATTTCCGTGGAGACCCGATGCCCGCGCCAGTCCCGCGCACCCGCCGCCGCCCGCATTCCGCTCCCCGCGCCGGGAGACGACCCCCGCTGCGACCCGTCCTGCCCGCCGCGCTGCTGCTCTTCCTGGCCGTCCTCGCCCGCTCCGGCGCCGCCGGCCGGGCCGCGGACTTCCTGGACTTTGGAGCCGGGGTGCTCGCCCTTGTCGCGCTGACCGGCACGGTGGTCTGGGGGCTGGCCGCCACCGACCGGCGGGTGCTCGCCTCCGGACACCGGCTGCTGGCACAGGCCGTGCACCGCGGCACCGGCGTGGCGGGCCTCGGTTTCCTCGCCCTGCACATCGGGGTGAAGGTGGCCCGCGGCCAGACCACCGGGCGGGCCGCCGCGCTGCCCTTCGCCGACGGGGCCCGCCCGGCCCTGATCGGCCTGGGCACGCTCGCCGCTTACGGGTTCCTCGCGGTGGCGGTCACCGGCGCCGCGCGCACCGCCTTCACCGGCCGGGCCGCCGCCCGGTGGTGGCGCGCCCTGCACATGACCGCGTACCTGGCCTGGGGCGCGGCGCTGGTGCACGGCCTGCGCGCGGGCCGCCCGGCGGCGGGCTGGGTCACCGCCGGGTACGCCGGCTGCCTCGCGGCCGTCGCCCTGGTGCTCGCCCTGCGGTTGCGGGCGGGCCTGTCGCCACCCCGCACCGGCCGCCGCCACCGCCCCGCCGCACCGCTCCCCCCGAAGGGCCCGTCATGACCACCGTCCTGCGCCCCGCCGCCCCACGTGCCGCCACCGCCCCGCCCGCCACGCACGCGCCCTTACCGCTGCTCACCTCGCCCGTCTCGCTCGGCCCCGCGCGGCTGCTCGCCGGGCTGGCCGGTGGCGCCCGGCTCTCCCGGGTGGACCATCTGACCCGGCACGGCACCGCCCCCGTGCTCTCCGCCGCGGAACTGACCGCGCTCGCCGAGAACATCGGGCTGCGCGGCCGCGGCGGCGCCGGCTTCCCCTTCGCCCGCAAGGTCACCGCCGTACGGGAGGCGCTGCGCCGCTCGGAGGGCCGGGCCGCCGTGGTCGTCAACGGCACCGAGGGCGAGCCGGGCTGCCTGAAGGACACCGCGCTGCTGCTCCACGCGCCCCATCTGGTGCTGGACGGCGCGCTGCTGGCCGCGCACGCGCTCGGCGCGGGGGAGATCGCCGTCGGGGTGGCCCGCGCCGACGTGGCGGAGTCGGTCGGCCGGGCGATCGCCGAACGCGGCCCGATGTCGCTGCGGCTGCGCGTGGCCCGGCTGCCGGAGCGGTTCGTGGGCGGCGAGGGCTCGGCCCTCGTCGACGGCCTCGACGGCGGCCCGGGGCTGCCCTCCGGGCGCAAGGTCCGCTCCAGCGAGCGCGGCCTCGGCGGGCTGCCCACCCTGCTGTCCAACACCGAGACCTACGCGCAGCTCGCGGTCGCCGCCCGGCTGGGCGCGCTCGGCCACCGCGCCACCGGCGTCCCCGACGAGCCGGGCACCCTCCTGCTGACCGTCGCCGGCTGCCACGTCCTGGAAGCCCCCACCGGCGTGCGTCTGGACCGGGTGCTGGCGCACTGCGGCACCGGGCCGGGCCAGGGCGTGCTGATCGGCGGCTACCACGGCACGTTCCTCGCCCCGGCCGCGGCGCGCACCGTCACCCTGGACCGCCCCGCGCTCGCCGCGCACGGCGCCGTCCTGGGCGCGGGCGCCGTGCTCCCGCTGCCGGCAGGCACCTGCCCAGCCGGGGAGTGCGCGGCGGTGGCGCGCTGGCTGGCCGGGGAGTCGGCCGGCCAGTGCGGCCCGTGCGTGCTGGGCCTGCCCGCGCTCGCCGACGCGCTGGCTGCGGTGGTGCGGGGCGGCGGCGCGCGTGCCCTGGCGGCCGTGCAGGCCAGGACCCGGGCCGTGGAGCGGCGCGGCGCGTGCGGCCACCCCGACGGCACCGCCCGCTTCGTCGCCTCCGCGCTGGCCGCGTTCCCCGAGGAGTTCGCCGCGCACGCGCACGGCGGCGGCTGCGGACGCCCGGTCCTGGGCGCCCTGCCGCTGCCCGGGGGCGCCCCACCGCCCGGCGCCGCGGCCCCCGTCCCCCCGGCCGCGCCCGCCGCGCAACTGGTCGTGGACTGGACGCTCTGCCGGGGCCACGGGCTCTGTGCCGATCTCGCGCCCGGCGTCGTCCGCCTCGGCCCGGACGGCTATCCGCAGCAGGCCGCCATGGCGCTGCCCGCCCGGATGCGCCGCCGCGCCCAGCTCGCGGTCCGCCGCTGCCCGGCCCTCGCCCTGCGCGTCCGGTCCCCCGCCGAGTGACCCCGTACGGGCGTACGCCGATCCCGCTCCGCCCCCGTACTGCCCGTAGCGCACCGCCTTTTGACGTGAAGTGACAACTTTCGCGGGCGTTGAACGGTGGCAGCACCGCCTCCCGTATCCCCGTCCGTACCCCCGTCCCGACGGCACCTCCGCCGCCCCCACCGAAGGAGATCCCCATGAGCAACCGAGCCGCTCCGGTCAACCGGCGACAGGCGGGCATCGCCCTCACCGCCCTCGCCGTGCTCGCCCTCACCGCCGCCTGCGGCGACAAGGACTACGGCGCCGCCGGCAGTGACCAGGTCCAGCCCGCCGGCCAGGGCACCTCCGACAACGGCTACGGGTCGGGCGCCGCCAAGGACGGCGCGTACGGCGACGACGCGGCGGGCGGCGCCGCGGCCGGCGGGCTCGGCGCCGCCGCCGAATCCCTCGCGCTGAAGGAGGCACCGGGGCTGGGCAAGATCGTCACCGACGGCCAGGGCCTGACCCTGTACCGCTTCGACAAGGACACCCCGAAACCGCCGAAGTCCGCCTGCAACGGCGACTGCGCCTCGACCTGGCCGCCGGTCCCCGCCGACGACGCCAAGGCCACCGCCGGCATCAACGCCGCCGACCTCGGCTCGGTGACCCGGTCCGACGGCAGCAAGCAGCTCACCCTCGGCGGCTGGCCCGTCTACCGGTACGCCAAGGACACCGCGGCCGGCGACACCAAGGGCCAGGACGTCGGCGGCGTCTGGCACGCGCTGGCGGCCGACGGCGGCAAGGCCGGGGAGGCAGCCGCGAAGAAGCCGCCGGCCGCCGCGCCGAAGGCGGACGTCTCGGTCGCCGACAACGCACAGCTCGGCAAGATCATCGTCGACGGCAAGGGCCGCACGCTCTACCGCTTCACCAAGGACAGCCCCTGGCCGATGAAGTTCGCCTGCGTCGGCGCCTGCCTGGACACCTGGAAGCCCGCCGGGCCCGCCGACAAAAAGAGGATCGAAGGGGTGCCGGCCAAGCTGATCACCACCGTCGAGCGTCCCGACGGCACGAAGCAGCTGGCCGTGGACTGCTGGCCGATGTACCTGTTCAAGGGCGACAAGGCCCCCGGGGACGTCAACGGCCAGGGCGTGAAGGGCACCTGGTTCGCGGTCGGCCCCGACGGCAAGAAGATCTCCAAGTCCGCCGGGGCCCCGAGCGCGTACTAGCGCGGCTCCATCTTCGCCAGCCGCCCCCACACGACCAGCCGGTACTTCGAGGTGTACTCCGGCGTGCAGGTCGTCAGCGTCAGGTAGTAGCCGGGCTCGCTGTAGCGGTGTCCGGGGTGGACGGAGCTGTACGGGACCTTCGCCAGCACCGTCCCGTCGGCGGGCGTGGTCCGCTGCAGGGTCCGGTCGACCACGTAGGTGTAGCGGGCGTCGGCGGTGTCGATGCGTACGGTGTCGCCGGCCCGCAACAGGTTCAGCCGGCGGAACGGCTCCCCGTGGGTGTTGCGGTGCCCGGCCAGCGCGACGTTGCCCGCCCGTCCGGGCTGCGCGGTCTGCGGGTAGTGCCCCACGTACCCCTTGTCGAGCACGCCCGCCCTGCCGATCCCCTCCGCGACGGGCGCGGTGACGCCGAGGCGGGGGATGCGCAGCACGGCGTACGCCAGGTCGTGGCGCGGGGCCGGCGGCGGCTCGGCCGACGGCGACTCCTCGATCACCGTGTCGTGCCTGATGGCCATGTCCGACGGCGACGGCAGCGGTGCGAAGGACGGCGGCGTACCGCGCCACTCCCGCTCCAGGTCCGACACCTGCTGCCGGGCGCTCGCCTGCGCCTGCCGGTTGGTCCACCACAGCTGGTGGACGACGAGCAGCAACAGGATCACGCCGCACGTCACCGCCAGCTCGGCGGCGGTCCACACCAGCCGTGCGGCGGACCGCCGCCGGCCCCGCCGCCCCTGCACCACCACCGGTATCCGCTCCCGCACGCGGGGCACCGTACGGCGTGCGGGCGGCAATCACCAGAGCGACGGCCCCGCTTCAGCCGCCCAGCGCGTGGGACACCGCGTAGATGCACAGACCCGCCAGCGCGCCCACCACCGTGCCGTTGATCCGGATGAACTGCAGGTCCCGGCCGATGTGCGCCTCGATCTTCTTCGAGGTCTGCTCGGCGTCCCAGCTCGCGACGGTGTCGGTGATCAGCAGCGTGATCTCGTCCCGGTACGTCGTGACGACGTACACCGCCGCGCCCTCCAGCCAGCCGTCGACCTTGCCCTGCAGCCGGTCGTCCGCCGCCAGCCGCTTGCCCAGCGACAGCAGCGCGCCGCGCACCCGCTGCCGCAGCTCGCTCCGCTCGTCCTCCGCCGCGGCCACCATCATGGCGCGGACCGAGCCCCATGCCGACGCGATCAGGTCCTGCACCTCGCCGCGGCCGAGCACCTCCGACTTCAGCCGCTCCACCCGCGCCCGGGTGTCCGTGTCGGACTGCAGGTCGCCCGCGAAGTCGGTGAGGAAACGGTCCAGCGCGCCGCGCGCCGGATGCTCGGGCATGTCCCGCATCTCCGTGACGAACCGCAGCAGTTCCTTGTAGACCCGGTCGCCGACCTTGCGGTCCACGAAGCGCGGGGTCCAGCCGGGCGCGCCGCCCGCCACCGCCGACATGACGGAGTCGGAGTGCAGGACCAGCCAGTCGTGCGCCCGGGCGCAGACGAGGTCCACCAGCCGGGTGTGGCCGCCGTCGGCGACGACCTTCTCCAGCATCGCGCCGAGCCCCGGGGCGATCTCCTGGGCGTCGGCGCGGCGGGTGATCGCCTCGCCGACCACCGCCTGCACGTCGGAGTCGCGGAGCACCGTCAGCGCGCCGCGCAGCGCCGTGGCCAGCTCGGCGGTGACCCGGTCGGCGTGCTCGGGCTCGGCGAGCCAGCGGCCGACCCGGCTGCCGATGCCGACCTTGCGCAGCCGCTGCCGCACCACCTCGCCGGAGAGGAAGTTCTCGCCCACGAAGTCGCCGAGGCTCTGCCCGAGCTGGTCCTTCTTCGTCGGGATGATCGCGGTGTGCGGGATGGGCAGGCCGAGCGGCCGCCGGAACAGCGCCGTCACCGCGAACCAGTCCGCGAGGGCGCCGACCATGCCCGCCTCGGCGGCCGCCGCCACATAGCCGGTCCAGCCGCCGGCCCCGGCGGCGCCCGCCCACTTCGCCAGCGCGTAGACGACGGCCACGGCCAGCAGCAGGCCGGTGGCGAAGGTCTTCATGCGGCGGACCCCGCGCCGCTTCTCCTCGTCGGCCTCGTTGAATGTGAAACCGGCCACAGGATTCGCGGCGGTTCCGGCCGCCGGCCCGCCCTCCGCGCCGGTGGCCAGGTCCGTCTTCGTGCGTTCCATCCGCTCCATCCGTTCGACCGCCCCGGGTGTATGTCCAACTGTGACCTAGTCCTGGTTCCCTTCCTGGAACGAACCACGAGTTCCCGTCGTCCCACAGGTCGAGCGCATCGCCCCGCCGCCGTCCCGGCGGCGAGGGAGCCGCCCGGCGGCCGTGGCGTCCACCATGGGATCATGGAGGATCGATCGGACTGCGACGGCGCTGCTGATCAGACGCTGCCCTTGCCCATCCGGAGCCAGCGGCTCCGCCTGCCCCAGGAGAACGCCCCCGCATGAACAAAAGTGTGGGTTACGCCCTGCTCGCCGGTCTGGCGGCAGTGGTGGTCCTCGTATCGACCGCGATCTTCGTCGGGTTCGGCGGCGACGGCGGCGGCACCGGCAGCGACCCGCACAGCCCGCGGAACTCCGCGGCTCCCGCCGTCTCCGGCCAGTGGGTGGGCACCTGGGCGGCATCGGCCGCCGCCGCCGAACCGGGCACCCTCGACGGATACGCGGGGATGTCGATACGGAACGTGATCCACACCAGCGTCGGCGGCACCAGCGCCCGCATCCAGCTCTCCAACCTCTACGGCACCCGACCGCTGGCCATCACCCACGCCACCATCGCCCTGGCCGCCGCGCCGAACAACCCGACCGCGACGGCCGGCACGATGCGCCGCCTCACCTTCGGCGACCGCCCCTCCGTCGTCATCCCGGCCGGCGGCGCCATAGCGAGCGACCCCGTACGGCTGGACGTGCCGCACGACGCGGACCTCCTGATCACCACGTACTCCCCGGCGCCCTCCGGCCCCGTCACCTACCACCCGTACGCCCGGCAGACCTCCTACCTGGCGCGCGGCGACCGGGCCGCGGCCGAAGCGGGCACCGACTTCACCGAGCAGAGCCCGTACTGGCGCTACCTCACCGGCGTCGACGTCTGGAGCCGCGAGGCCAAGGGCTCGGTCGTCGTCATCGGCGACTCCATCACCGACGGCATCACCTCCACCATGGGCGCCAACCACCGCTGGACCGACTTCCTGGCCCAGCGGCTGCGCGAGGAGCCCGGCGCGCCCCGCCTGGGCGTCCTCAACCAGGGCATCAGCGGCAACCGCCTGCTGATCGACGGCAGCCGCTACTCCCCCAACAACGGCCCCAGCGTGCTCACCCGGCTGGACCGCGACGCGCTGTCGCGGACCGGGGTCAAGGCCGTGATCGTCGAGATCGGCCTGAACGACCTCTTCAAGACCCCGCGCCAGTGGGACCCGAAGAAGCTGGTCGCCGGCATGCGGAAGGTCGTCAAGCAGGCGCACGCGCGCGGCCTGCGGGTCACCGGCTCCACGCTCACGCCGTTCTACGGCCACCGCGGCTACTCGGTCCGCATGGACCAGGTGCGCCAGGCGGTGAACGCGCAGATCCGGGCCGGAAACGTGTACGACAACGTGGTCGACTTCGACAAGGCGCTGCGCGACCCGGCCCAGCCGAACCGGCTGCTCCCCCAGTACGACTCCGGGGACCACCTGCACCCGAGCGACGACGGCTACAAGGCGATGGCCCTCGCGGTGAACCTCAAGCACCTCAAGGGCTCGGCCCCGGCCTCCCTGTAGGACGACGGGCGGCGGTCAGCCCAGCTCCTTGCGCCGCCGCTCCTTCTCCAGCGCCCTGCGCTCCCGCCGCTCGGCCTTCAGGCGCTCCTTCTCCGCCCTGGTCGGCTTCCGCTCGACGCCGACGCCGCCCCAGAACGCCAGGCCCGTCACGATCACCCGGGGCGCGCCGGGGTCGCCCGCCACCCCGGCCTCCCGGTGGTCGAAGCCGCCCATGATGCCCACGCCGCGCACGTCGACCTCGACGCCCGGCGGCACGACGACGTGCACGCCGCCCATGATCGCGACGCAGTTGATCACCACCTCGCGGTCCGCGAACCGGGCCTCGCGCAGGTCGATCTCGCCGCCGCCCCAGAAGGCGACCGCCGTGAACCGCCGCCCCACGGTCCACCGCCCGGTCCGCTGAAAGCCGCCCAGGATCCCGATCCCGGTCGACGAACTGCCCTCGCCGCCCACGATCCGCTCCGCCCAGGCAGGCGCGACGGCGTCCCGGGGCGCGGCGACGGGCAGCACCGGCACCTCCCGGCCGCCCACCGGCAGATCCGCCGTCAGCGGCTCCAACTCGCCGTACGTACGCGCCTGGTACGCCGCCTCCAGCCGCTCGTCGAATTCCTCCATCCGCAGCCGCCCCTCGGCGAGCGCGTCCCGCAGGATCTCCGCGACCCGGTCCCGGTCGGCATCGGAGGCCCGCAATTCGGGGAGTTCCTCATTCATGGCGAAAGACTAAGCAGCAAACGAGCCGTCCGGCCCTACTTCGCGGCGCTTCGGGTGTACATCCGCGCGATCACGTCCTCGATGTCCGGCTCGCGTACCGAGAGGTCGACCAGCGGCCATCGCTCGGCGACCGCCGCCACCACCGGCGCCGCGCTCTGCGACGCCGGGAAGGCCAGCCACTGCCGCGGCCCCTCCACCCGTACGGTCCGCGCGCCCGGTACGCCCTCGATCGGCGGCAGCTCCCGCTCCAGGTCCACCACCAGCGTCCGCTCGCTCTCCCCGACCCCGTGGAGCCCGTCCAGGTCGCCGTCGTACACCAGCCGCCCGTGGTCGATGACCATCACCCGGCGGCACAGCTGCTCGATGTCGGTCAGGTCGTGGGTGGTCAGCAGGACGGTCGTGCCGAGCGTGGCGTTCACCTCGCGCAGGAAGTCCCGCACCCGCGCCTTGCTGATCACGTCCAGCCCGATCGTCGGCTCGTCCAGGTACAGCACCTCCGGATCGTGCAGCAGCGCCGCCGCGATGTCCCCGCGCATCCGCTGCCCCAGCGACAGCTGCCGCACCGGCGCCGTCAACAGGGGACCGAGGTCGAGCAGTTCCACGCACCGGTCGAGGTTCTTGCGGTACGTGTCGTACGGCACCCGGTACATCCGCCGCACCAGCTCGTAGGAGTCCTTCAGCGGCAGGTCCCACCACAGGGTCGTGCGCTGCCCGAAGACCACGCCCATCCGGCGGGCCAGCCGGGTGCGCTCCCGAGAGGGATCGATGCCCGCGACCCGGACGCGGCCGGCGCTGGGCACGAGGATGCCGGTCAGCATCTTGATCGTGGTCGACTTCCCCGCGCCGTTCGGCCCGATGTACCCCACCATCTCGCCGCGCCCGATGCGGAACCCGATGCCGTCCACCGCCCGCACCTCCTGCTTCACCCGGCGCAGCCGCCCGGCCTTGCGGCGCACCCGGAAGACCTTCTCCACCCCTTCCAGTGCGATGAATTCCGGCCGCTGTCCATCCGTCGCCGGCCCGTCCGTCGTCATGTCAGCTCCCCGTGCTCCGGTAACCCCGCAGACCCGCCCGCCACGCCAGCGCCGCGCCCCCGCACATCACCGCGGCCACCACGGGCCCCAGGAAGTCCACCCAGCCCGGGAGCCCCAGCGGGTCGTCCCGGCCGAGGAGGCGGAGCGCCGGCAGCCAGTTCACGAAGGCCAGCGGAATGATGTACGTGACCCCGCGCACCAGGTCCTTGGCGAAGACGGTGGGCGGGTACTGCAGCATCGCGTTTCCGCCATATGTGAAGGAGTTCTGCACCTCGGCGGCGTCCTGGGCCCAGAACTGGAAGGCCGCGCCCAGCGTGAAGATCGCACCGTAGATCGCGGCCCCGCCCACCAGCATCGCCGCGACCATCACCACCCGGCCCGGCGTCCAGTCCACCGGGACCCGGGACAGCGCCCAGCCCAGGACCACCGCGGCCTGCGACAGCCGCCCGATCCGGCGCAGCGCGAACCGGTCGGCGGCGACCTGTACGTACACCGGCGCCGGGCGGACCAGCAGGACGTCCAGCGTGCCGTCGCGCACCCGCGCGCCGAGCCGCTCCACGTTGCCCAGCAACAGGTCCGCGAGGCCGAGGGCCGTGGCCGACGCTCCGTAGAGCAGGGCGACTTCGGGCAGCCCGAATCCGCCGAGCTCGTCGATGTGCGAGAACATCAGAAGGATCGTCACGAACTCCAGGCCGCTGCCCGCGGCATTGCCGAAGGCCATGATCGCAAACGACGCCCGGTAGGTGAGTGTGGACCGGACCCACATCGCTACGATCAGCAGGTACGCCCGTATGCCGTGCCGCACCGGCGCGGCCCGCCCGAAGGACTCAGCCACCCTGCACCACCACCTTCCGGGTGGCCGCCGACTGCACCAGCCGGCCGACCGCCAGCAGCACCGCCGCCCAGCCCGCCTGAAAGCCCAGCGCCCCCAGCACGGCGATCCCTTCGTACCGCCCCAGCAGCACGTCGGCCGGTACCTGGAGCACCGACGCCCACGGCAGCATCCGTACGACCTCGCCGAAGTCGCCGGGGAAGGCCCGCAGCGGCAGCAGCATCCCGGAGAAGAACATCGCGGCCAGCCCGCCGAGCACCGCCACCCCGGCGCTGTCCAGCAGCCAGAACGCGGTGAGCGCGACGAGATAGCGCAGCGCGAAGCTGACCGTCACCGCGAGCACGGCGGACACCAGGAACGCGGCCCACAGCCCCGGCGCGGCGGGCAGTGCCAGGGGGAAGGCGAGGGCGCCGATCGCCATCGGCAGCACCCCGCGGCCGAGCAGCTGGCAGGCGGCCCGGCCCAGGTCGGCGGAGAGCCACCACAGTTGGAGGTCGGCGGGGCGGTACAGGTCCACCGCGATGTCGCCGGTGCGGATGCGCTCCTGCAGCTCCTCCAGGCCGCCGTTGACGGCCAGCGAGACCGTCGCCAGCAGCGCCTGGCCGACCCAGACGAAGGTCAGCGCCTGCGCCTGGTCGTACCCGCCCAGCTGCGGCCGCTGGTCCCACAGGGCCAGGTAGGCGTAGGCGATGATGAAGCCGAAGACGGTGTTGGTGAACACCCCGGCGGCGGTGGCGGTGCGGTAGGTGACGTACCGCCGGAAGCCGCCCCGGACCACGGCCGCGTACAGCGCGAGGCCGCCACCGCGCTCACGAACTGCCACGCGCACGCTTCCGTCCCCCGAGGTGTGAGGCCAAAACAACGGAGCCTAGCTCCGCCGTTGGTGGGGGCACCACGGGTTTATCACCCGATCCAGTGAGGGAGAGAACCCATTCGGCCGGTCACAGACCGGTCACATGTGCGTGCCACCCTCTTGGGTCGGCCCGCAGGATGCGAGAGTTTCTCAACGGGCGACACTTGCATTTCGGAAGACAAGACCTTTTTCCGGCGTAGGGCGCGAATCGCCCGCTACGACACCGATCCGCCGCGGCACAACCATCGGCGGCGGCCGAGGAGTCACTACAGACATGAACGACGATCCGCAGCAGGACGGCCGGGGAAGTAACGGTTCCCCCGACGGCGAACCGGGCGCCGCCCCGCCCTCCGGCAAGAAGGGCCGCCCCCGCCGCACGGGCTGGCGCCGCTTCCTGCCCACCTGGCGCATGACCCTCGGCGGCATCCTGGTGATCCTGCTGCTCATCGTCGGCGGCTTCATCGCCGGCTATCTCCTCGTCGGCATCCCGCCCGCCAACCAGGCGGCCAAGGCCCAGAGCAACGTCTTCCTCTTCTCCGACGGCACCCAGCTCGCCCGCGACGGCGCGGTGAACCGCGAGAACGTCAAGCTCGACCAGGTACCCAAGACCGTCCAGCACGCCGTGCTCGCCGCGGAGGACCGCAACTTCTACAACGAGTCCGCGGTCAACCCCGTCGCCATGATCCGCGCCGCCTGGAACACCGTCATCGGCAAGGGCAAGCAGTCCGGCTCCACCATCACCCAGCAGTACGTCAAGAACTACTACCTCGGCCAGGAACAGACCGTCACCCGCAAGGCCAAGGAGTTCTTCATCGCGATCAAGCTGGACCGCGAGGTGAGCAAGGACGAGATCCTGGAGGGCTACCTCAACACCAGCTACTACGGCCGCAACGCCTACGGCATCCAGGCCGCGGCCCAGGCGTACTACAACAAGGACGTCAAGGACCTCAACGCCGCCCAGGGCGCCTACCTCGCCACCCTCCTGAACGCCCCCAGCCAGTACGACATCGTCGTCCACCCGGAGAACCGCAAGCGCGCCGAGGCCCGCTGGAACTACGTCATGGACGGCATGGTCAAGAAGGGCTGGCTCAGCGGATCGGCGCGCGCGTCGACCAAGTTCGACCCGCCCGGCGAGGCCAAGACCCCCTCCGGCCTCTCCGGCCGCCGCGGCTACTTCGTCAACGCCATCAAGGACTACCTCCGCGACAACGACATCGTCGACGAGGACGATCTCAACGGCGGCGGCTACCGCATCACCACCACCATCGACAAGAAGAAGCAACTGGCCCTCGAAAAGGCCGTCGACGACCAGGTGATGGACCAGCTCGACAAGAAGAACCGCGACGCCGACAAGAACGTCCGGGCCGGCGGCGCCTCCATCGACCCCGCCACCGGCAAGGTCGTCGCCATGTACGGCGGCATCGACTACGCCAAGCAGTTCGTCAACGGCGCCACCCGCGCGGACTACCAGGTCGGCTCCACCTTCAAGCCCTTCGTCTTCGCCTCCGCCGTCGCCAACCACTCCACCACCCAGGACGGCCAGACGATCACCCCGCAGACCGTCTACGACGGCACCAACAAGCGGATGACCCTCAGCGACGGACAGCCCACCGGCTTCGCCCCCGCCAACGAGGACGACCGCTCGTACGGCCAGATCACGGTCAGCGAGGCCACCGACAAGTCCGTCAACGCCGTCTACGCCCAGATGGGCATCGACGTCGGCCCCGACAAGGTCCGGGAGACCGCCGTCGACCTCGGCATCCCCCGCGGGACCCCCGGCCTCGCCGAGTCCCAGGGCGCCATCTCGCTCGGCACCGCCACCCCCAGCGTCCTGGAGATGACCAGCGCCTACGGCACCCTCGCCCACCACGGCAAGCGCGTCCCGTACACCTTCGTCCAGAAGATCACCAAGAACGGCGAGAAGGTCGGACTGCCCATGCGGGCCGAGCAGACCGCCATGCCCCGCGAGGCCGCCGACACCACCACCTCCATCCTGCGCAGCGTCGTCGAGAGCCCCGGCGGCACCGGCGCCGCGGCCCAGGCCGCAGGCCGCCCCGCCGCCGGCAAGACCGGCACCGCCGAGGAGGACAAGGCCGCCTGGTTCGCCGGCTACACGCCCGACCTGGCCACCGTCATCGCCGTGTTCGGCCAGGACCCCAAGACCGCTTCCCAGGAACCGCTGTACGGCGCGGGCGGCCTCGCCCGCATCAACGGCGGCGGCTGGCCCGCCCAGATCTGGGCCGACTACACCGCGGCCGCGCTGAACGGCAAGGCCGTCGAGGACTTCGACCTGGAGCTGGAGAGCGGCGCCCAGGAACCGGTCCCCACCGACACGGCACCGCCCACCGCGCCCGGCGAGACCGGGGTGCCCACCGCCCCGACCGAGACCACGCCCCCGGACTCGCCCCCGGTCACCACGCCGCCCCCGTCCACCGTCGAACCGCCGGAGCCCACCTTCCCGAGCGAACCGCCGCCCACCTCGGCCCCCACCGAGGACTTCCCCACGGTCGAGCCCGGCGGCGGACCGGGTGGCGGCGGCGGGCCCGGCGGCGGACCCGGCGGAGCACCGGGAACACCGTCCGACGACTGGGAGTAACGGCAGCACACGCCAAGGGGCCCGGAGCACGCCGACAGGACGTGCCCCGGGCCCCTTCGCCGCGCTCAGTGACCCGACGTCGCCTTCAGACCCACGACGGCCACCAGCAGCAGACAGATGAAGAAGATCCGGGCCGCGGTCGCCGGCTCACCCAGCACCACCATGCCCACCACCGCCGCACCGGCGGCGCCTATGCCCACCCACACGCCGTACGCCGTACCGATCGGCAGCGTCCGCGCGGCGACCGACAGCAGGGCCATGCTCACCACGATGCCCGCGCCCGTGAACAGGCTCGGCCACAGCCGCGTGAACCCGTCGGTGAACTTCATCCCGATCGACCAGCCGACCTCCAGCAGACCGGCGACCAACAGCAGAACCCATGCCATGACGGCACCTCCGTGACAAGCGCGCACACGCGTGCATCTACAGGGGTGCGTCGTCTTGTCATGACCCGGTACGGCGCGTCTCGTCGGGATGTCTCCGACCATAGCAAGCCATGCCGAAACGGGCGGTGACGCCGGTCACCGCCCGTAGAAAATGCTGGTCAGGGCCTTACGGTACGAACATCAGGGGCTTTACGGGAGGCACCCGGGGCAGGCTCAGAGATACAGCCCGGTGGAGTCCTCGGCGCCCTCCAGGCGCTCCGCCGCCACCGCGTGCAGATCGCGCTCCCGCATCAGCACGTACGCGACGCCGCGCACCTCCACCTCGGCGCGGTCCTCCGGGTCGTACAGCACCCGGTCCCCCGGCTCGACGGTACGGACGTTCTGCCCCACCGCCACGACCTCGGCCCACGCCAGCCGGCGGCCGACCGCGGCCGTCGCCGGAATGACGATGCCACCGGTCGAGCGCCGCTCGCCCTCGGCGATATCGGTACGGACGAGCACCCGGTCGTGCAGCATCCGGATCGGCAGCTTGTCGTGGGTGTCCTGAGTGTTGTTCGGGCTCACGGCTAGACCGTACCTGTACCCGCCCCCGCACCGGACCCCGGCCCGGGCGGTACGGCCCCGGCAACGCCCCTAAGAACGGCGCTTGCGCACACCCACCGCCAGCAGCCCCACCAGACCGACCGCGACCAGCGCCACCGGAACGATCCGCTCCATCCGCGGCGCACCGTCCTCCGACACCAGCTGCGAGCGGACGTCGGAGACCGCCCGGTTGGCGACCACGTACGCCCGCCCGGCCGTACGGTCCACGGCCGCCGCCGCCTTCGCCTTCGCGTCGCCGACGATCGTCCTGGGGTGCAGCCGCACGCCGATCTCGTCGAGCGTCACGGCGAGCTCCTGCCGCCGGCGGACGATGTCCGCCTCGATCTGCGCAGGGGTCCTGGCATCCGACACCGCGCTGCCTCCGTCGTCTCGGCCGGTGAATACAGATCCTCAATGATTCCTGATGGACAGTCTGTCAGCTCACCCACCGAACCGCCCCACGGCACCCCCGATCAACGCGCCCACGCGGCGTACAAAGAGACGAACCGGCCGAGGGCATGAGGGGCTGTCGGCGGACCTCAGTAACCTCGGGACAGCACAAGCGACCACCGAGGTCGGCACGGTCACCGGACCGCTTCAACACGGTCACCGACCCACCCTTACGGTCACCGAACCACTCCTGAGGAGAGCCATGAGCGAGCGACTGCAGCCCGGCGACACCGCCCCCGCCTTCACCCTCCCCGACGCGGACGGCAAGCAGGTCTCGCTCGCCGACCACAAGGGCCGCAAGGTCATCGTGTACTTCTACCCCGCGGCCCTGACCCCCGGCTGCACCAAGCAGGCCTGCGACTTCACCGACAACCTCGACTTCCTGGCCGGCCACGGCTACGACGTCATCGGCATCTCCCCCGACAAGCCCGAGAAGCTCGCGAAGTTCCGCGAGAAGGAGGAGCTGAAGGTCACCCTCCTCGGCGACCCCGACAAGAGCGTCCTGGAGGCCTACGGCGCCTTCGGCGAGAAGAAGCTCTACGGCAAGGTCGTCACCGGCGTCATCCGCTCCACCGTCGTCATCGACGAGGAGGGCAAGGTCGAGCGCGCCCTCTACAACGTCAAGGCCACCGGCCACGTCGCCAAGATCATCAAGGACCTGGGGCTGTAACCCCCGCAGCGCCGCCCCGGGCCCCCGGCCCCGGCACCCAGCACGGCCTCCCACCGGACACCCGTCCCGGGCGGGAGGCCGTTCGGCGTCACGGCGCGCTGACCCCTCTCCCCGCGGCCATGCCCCCACCCGTCCGACCGGCACAACCACCTCACACCCGCCCTAAACGGCCCACACCGAGTGACGAAAATCGCGTTCTGCCGCCAAAGTGGTTTGACCGGCTCCGTAACCGCGCAGACGCCCCTTTCGAAGCGAGCCCACCGCGCAGCGCGCGGACCGACCGACCGAGAGGACCGCACTCGTGACGACCGGCAGCACCGATGCCACGTCCGGGACCGAAATGGACCCCGAGGCGGTCCGGCGCCACCGCATGCTCTTCCGCGCCATCAACCGCCGCAAGAACCCCAAGCTCCGCCGCACCGACATCACGATCACCGACGAACGGGTCGTCAAGCGCGCCGTGAAGGCCGCCGCCGTCGGTAACGCGATGGAGTGGTTCGACTTCGGCATCTACAGCTACCTCGCCGTCACCATCGGCCACGTCTTCTTCCCCAGCGGCAGCGACACCGCGAGCCTGCTGTCCTCCTTCGCGACCTTCGCGGTGGCCTTCCTCGTACGGCCCATCGGCGGCGCGTACTTCGGCCCGCTCGGCGACCGCATCGGCCGCAAGAAGGTCCTCGCGCTCACCATGATCATGATGGCCGTCGGCACCTTCTGCATCGGCCTGATCCCGTCGTACGCCACCATCGGCTTCTGGGCACCGGTACTGCTCATCCTCTTCCGCCTGGTCCAGGGCTTCTCCACCGGCGGCGAGTACGGCGGCGCCTCGACCTTCATCGCCGAGTACGCCCCCGACAAGAAGCGCGGCTTCTTCGGCAGCTTCCTGGAGATGGGCACCCTCGCCGGCTACACCGGCGCCGCGGGCCTCGTCCTGATCCTCAACACCTTCCTCGGCTCCGACGCCATGGAGAGCTGGGGCTGGCGCCTGCCCTTCCTCGTCGCGGGCCCGCTCGGCCTGGTCGGCCTCTACCTGCGGATGAAGCTCGACGAGACCCCCGCCTTCCAGAAGCTGGAAGCCAGCCAGACGCACTCCGCGACGGGCTCGGCCAGCGAGGAGGAGGCGGAGTTCTCCCACCTCTCCGAGAACCAGCCCAAGAGGAAGATCGGCGAGATCTTCTCCCAGCAGTGGCCCGCCCTCATCCTCTGCATCTGCCTGGTCGGCGCGTACAACATCACCGACTACATGCTGCTGTCGTACATGCCGACGTACCTGACCGACACACTCCACTACAAGGAGTCGCACGGCCTGCTGGTGCTGCTCGGCACCATGGTCGTCCTGATGCTGGTCATCAACTTCGTCGGCCGCCTCAACGACCGCTTCGGCCGCAAGCCGCTGCTCATGGCCGGCATGCTCGGCTTCTTCGTCCTCTCCATCCCCTCCTTCCTGCTGGTCAGGGACGGCAGCCTGCTGTTCGTCATCATCGGCATGCTGCTGATGGGCTTCTCCCTGGTCTGCCTCCTCGGCACGATGTCGGCGGCCCTCCCGGCCCTCTTCCCGACCAACGTCCGGTACGGCTCCCTCTCCATCGGCTACAACCTCTCCACCTCGCTCTTCGGCGGCACGACCCCGCTGGTCATCGAGGCCCTGATGGCCGGCTTCAACGGCAACCAGATGATCCCGGCGTACTACGCCATGGGCGCCGCCCTGATCGGCGTCATCGCCGTCATGTGCATGAAGGAGACCGCCCAGCAGCCCCTGGAAGGCTCCCCGCCCTCGGTAGCCACCCACGAGGAAGCGGTCGAACTGGTCACGGCCCAGAGCCCGGACCCGCGCTTCTGAGATCCCCCAGCTGAGATCCCACAGCCTTTCTGAATGCCCCGGCCACTCCGGCCGGGGCATTTTTTCGTCTCCTACGACAACTCTCCGTAACCGGCGGTGTCGTTCGTCGTTAACCCATTCGAGAAAGGAACAACCGGCCGCCGACACGGAGTCGACGGTCGCCGAACGGGGGAACTCCATGCCACCCAGCCCATACACCCACGCCCGCCTCTCCGAGGCCGTAGCCGCCTCCCACACCCTCTCGGAAGCCTTACTGCGCCTCGGCGTGGACCCGAAGGGCCCGTCCCGCGGCTACCTCCGCGCCCGCGTGAAGTCCCTGGGAATCGACACCTCGCACTTCGAACGGGAAGGCACCCGCTGGACCAGGGCAGCCCTCGAACCGGCCGTGGCCGCCTCAACCAGCACGTACGAGGTCCTCCGCCACCTCGGCCTGGATCCCGTCGGCGGCCACCACACCCACATCAGCCGCCGCATACGGGCCTTGGGGATCGACACGTCGCACTTCGGCGAAAGTGGGCGTACGAAACGGACCCCGCACCGGCGGCGCACCCTCGAAGAACTCCTGGTGGAGCAGGCCCCGGCCAACGCCTTCCGTATCCCGGCGAAGCGGCTGAAGCGTGCCCTCCTGGCCCACGGCACGGACGAACGCTGCGCCCTGTGCGGCATCGGCCCGACCTGGCAGGGCGAGCCGCTACCGCTGGAGGTCGACCACATCAACAGCGACTGGCGGGACAACCGCCCGGAAAACCTGCGCTTCCTCTGCCCGAATTGCCATTCCACGACGGACTCCTACCGAGGGCGCAACAAAGGCGCGCAGAGCCGACGGACGGGGGTGCCGCGATGAGCATGGGCGTCCGGTACACACGCGAGCTCCTGACGGAAGCGGCACTCCGCTGCAGCAGCATCGAGGAAGTCATCGCGTATGGCGGCGGCCGTGTCTACCGCGGGGCGCGACGGCATCTGGCAAAGCGCTTCGATCACTTCGGAATCGACATTTCGCACTTCGACCACGCGCCACGACGTACGGCCCGCCCTCGCCCCACCAAAGTGGCGCTGCAAGAAGCCGTCAGCGCGTCGGTCTCCATGGCAGCTGCCCTTCGGCATCTCGGCAGACCGGTGAACACTCGCGCCCAGAAGCTGTTCCACCAGTGGGTCGCGGAAGACGGCATCAGTACGAGCCACTTCCTGGGGCAAGCGCACCAGCGTGGAAGACCGGGCACCACACCCACGAAGCCGCCTGAGCGCACCTTGGTGAGACACGACGGAAGACACCGCACACAGTCGGCGATGCTTCGGCGCGCTCTCAGGCAGATCGGAGTGCCCGAGCGCTGTGCCAAGTGCGGTACAGGTCCGAGCTGGCACGGGCGCCCCATGACGCTGGAGGTCGACCACGTCAGTGGCGACTGGAGCGACGACCGGGCCGAGAACCTGCGGCTGCTCTGCCCCAACTGCCATGCGATCACGAGCACCTGGTGCAGGGGAGGCAATCGGCGCCGGACCGCCCACTGCCCCAGGCAGAGACATCGTCACAGCCGCCAGCCGGTACCATGGCTGGCGGCTAGCGGCCGTGATGGAATAGGCGAGACATGCGGGCCTTAGAAGCCCGTGGGCGAAAGCCCGTGTGGGTTCGAATCCCACCGGCCGCACTTCTATTGACCTTCGTTTCGAAGGCCCGGACTCGCGTCAGTGGGGCCGGGCCTTCGTCGTTACTGCACGGCTGCCGATCAGCCCAACAGCTCCCGTACCACCGGCGCCAGCGCGCGGAACGCCTTGCCTCGGTGGCTGATGGCGTTCTTCTCGTTCGCGGTCAGTTCGGCGCAGGTGCGGGTGTCGCCCTCCACCTGGAGGATCGGGTCGTAGCCGAAGCCGCCGTTGCCGGCGGGGGCGTGGCGGAGGGTGCCCTCCAGCTTGCCCTCGACGACGCGCTCCGTGCCGTCCGGGAGGGCGAGGGCCGCGGCGCAGGCGAAGTGGGCCGCGCGGTGCTCGTCGGCGATGTCGGAGAGCTGGGCGAGGAGCAGGTCGAGGTTGGCCTGGTCGTCGCCGTGCCGGCCGGCCCAGCGGGCGGAGAAGATGCCGGGGGCGCCGTTCAGGACGTCGACGCAGAGGCCGGAGTCGTCGGCGACGGCGGGGTGGCCGGTGGCCTGTGCGAGTGCGTGGGCCTTCAGCAGGGCGTTCTCGGCGAAGGTGACGCCGGTTTCCTTGACGTCGGGGACGTCCGGGTACGCGTCGGCGCCGACCAGTTCGATGGCCAGGTCGGCCTCGGTGAGGATGGCGCGGAGTTCGGTGATTTTGCCGGCGTTGCGGGTCGCGAGGATCAGGCGCTGGTGCTTCATGGTGAGCGATTATCCCGGTGCGCCGCACTCGAACGGCCCGGCGGGGCGGGCGGCCCTGCCCCGCCCCGCGTGTCACGCTGCCCGTCAGCCCGGGGTGCAGATCTTGGTGAGCTCCGAGGCGGCGGATTCGATGGGGGTGATGTCGGGGGTCTTGCCCTGGTCGAGGGACTGCTGGGCGTCCTTGACGCCGCGGGAGAGGTCGTCGACGGCCTTGCCGATGTCGGCGTTGTCGCTCTTGTCGCCGAGCTCGTCGAGGTTCTTGTCGATCTTGTCGAGGGCCTGCTGCGCCTCCGCCGGGTTGTCGGCGCCGTTGGAGAAGGCCTGCTGGAGCTCGTCGACGTTCTTGCCGACGGCGGTGGCGGTCCGCGCGCAGTCCAGGGCCGTCTCCACCGCTCCGCAGCCGGTCAGCACGGGGACGGCCAGGGCGATGGCCGCCACGGCGGAGGCGGCGGTCACGGCCGTACGACGGGCGGGCCGCACGGCGGTGCCCGATCCGGGGGAACGGCGACGGCGGTCGAGGCGGTACGCGGACATGGGCTGGGCCCTCCCTAAGCAATGAACAGGTAAAGGAAGGAACGCCTGGCGCACGCTTTTGGTTGCCGACGCCGCCGTTATGCGGTGGAAGGTCAGGTAAGTCCGGTGATGAGGCCGGTCTGGGTCAGGAACATGGCCAGGACGACCACGAGCGTCCAGCCGAGGAGGTGCTCCATCCACGGCGAGTCGTCCTTGGGTCCCCCGGTGCGGGCGGCGGGCGCGTCGAGGGCGGCGGCGGTGGCTTCAGCAGGCATGACGGTGATGTTCCTCGTCGTCGGGTGCTGGGGAGATGCGCCCCGGCCGTACGAGCTTGTAGGAGCCGTACGACCTCGTACGAGCCCTACGACCTTGTACGAGCCGTACGAAAGGTGCCGTACGGGAAGCGGAGGGCGCACCTCCCACAGTGCGCCCGTACCGCAGCCATTCCTAGAGATACAGCTCCCACGAGGGGAACGTCACAGATCACCGGGTGCGGGGCATTTCATACCCCACACCCGCACTCGGGCCCGCATGCGGGTCCGCTGCCGCACCCGCCCCCGGCCCCGTCCTCTCGCCGGTACGCCGCAGATCACAGCGTCCGTTCCAGCGCCTCCCGCTGTGCCTTGTCCAGGTCAGCGCAGCCCGCGACGGCGAGGTCGAGGAGGGCGTTGAGCTCGTCGCGGGCGAAGGGCTCGGCCTCGGCGGTGCCCTGGACCTCGACGAAGCGGCCGTCGCCGGTGCAGACGACGTTCATGTCGGTCTCGGCGCGGACGTCCTCCTCGTAGCAGAGGTCGAGGAGCGGCTTGCCGTCGACGATGCCGACGGAGACGGCGGAGACCGTGCCGGTCAGCGGCTTGCGGCCGGCCTTGATGAGCTTCTTGCCCTGGGCCCAGGCGACGGCGTCGGCGAGGGCGACGTACGCGCCGGTGATGGCGGCGGTGCGGGTGCCGCCGTCGGCCTGGAGGACGTCGCAGTCCAGGACGATGGTGTTCTCGCCGAGCGCCTTGTAGTCGATCACGGCGCGCAGCGAGCGGCCGATGAGGCGGGAGATCTCGTGGGTGCGGCCGCCGATCTTGCCGCGGACGGATTCGCGGTCGCCGCGGGTGTTGGTGGAGCGGGGCAGCATGGAGTATTCGGCGGTGACCCAGCCCTCGCCGCTGCCCTTGCGCCAGCGGGGCACGCCTTCGGTGACGGAGGCGGTGCAGAAGACCTTGGTGTCGCCGAAGGAGATGAGGACGGAGCCCTCGGCGTGCTTGCTCCATCCGCGTTCGATGGTGACGGGGCGGAGCTGTTCGGGGGTGCGGCCGTCGATGCGAGACATGGGGACGAGCCTATCGGGAATGCCGAAGGCCCCGTTCCGGTACGTCCGCACGTACGGAAGGGGCCTCGGGGCGAGCGCGGCGTGAGCCGTCGGCTCAGCTCACATCATGTCTTCGATGTCGGCGGCGATGGGGTCGGCGTCGGTGCCGATGACGACCTGGATGGCGGTGCCCATCTTGACGACGCCGTGGGCGCCGGCGGCCTTGAGTGCGGCCTCGTCGACGAGGGACGGGTCGACGACCTCGGTGCGGAGGCGGGTGATGCAGCCTTCGACCTCTTCGATGTTGTCGAGGCCACCGAGCCCGGCGACGATCTTCTCAGCCTTGCTGGCCATGTCCACTCCTGCTTGTCTCGGCCGTCGGCGATGGTGCCGAAGGATTCCACACGGTAACGCACGTTCAGCCCTGTTGGACGGGCGTATGTCCGCTGCCTGGCGAATGATGGCGACCACCCGGTGGTGCGTCCGGGAAGTCCCGTCAGCGCCACTACGAATGGTCTACACCACCAGTATGCGGCAAGCACGAGTCGGCCGTCGCGGGGCCGACGGCCGGGAGGATGCGGATGAGTTCGGACGCGGCGGCGGCGCCGAGGAAGAAGAAGTGGGGCGGCGGGCTGTTCCAGGGCCTGCAGAAGATGGGGCGCAGCCTGCAGCTGCCGATCGCGGTGCTGCCGGCGGCGGGCATTCTGAACCGGCTCGGCCAGCCCGATGTCTTCGGCGCCGACGGGCTGGGCTGGGACGACGTGGCGAAGGTGTTCGCGGGCGCGGGCAGCGCGCTGCTGGACTCCTCGCTCGGGCTGCCGATGCTGTTCTGCGTCGGTGTCGCGATCGGTATGGCGAAGAAGGCGGACGGGTCGACGGCGCTGGCGGCGGTCGCGGGGTTCCTCGTGTACTTCTTCGTGCTGCACCAGTTCCCGGAGGACTGCACGGGTGGCGCGAAGTTCCTGAGCGCCGGGCCGCTGGGCGGCGCGTGCGTGGCGAAGGACGGTACGGGGGCGCCTGCGACGTATCAGAACCCGGGCGTCTTCGGCGGCATCGTGATCGGGCTGCTGTCGGCGTGGTTCTGGCAGCGGTATCACCGTACGAAGCTGGTGGACTGGCTGGGCTTCTTCAACGGGCGGCGGCTGGTGCCGATCATCATGTCGTTCGTGGCGCTGGCCTTCGCGGTGATCTGCCTGTTCGTGTGGCCGCCGATCGGTGACGCGCTGACGAGCTTCAGCAAGTGGATGGTGGACCTGGGCTCGACGGGCTCCGGAATCTTCGGCGTGGCGAACCGGGCGCTGCTGGTGATCGGCATGCACCAGTTCCTGAATACGTTCATGTGGTTCCAGTTCGGCGACTTCACCAAGCCGGACGGGACGGTGGTGCACGGCGACATCAACCGGTTCCTGGCGGGCGACCCGACGGCCGGTCAGTTCACGTCGGGCTTCTTCCCGATCATGATGTTCGCGCTGCCGGCGGCGGCGCTGGCGATCGCGCACTGTGCGCGGCCGCACCGCCGGAAGGAGATCGCGGGCATGATGCTCTCGGTCGGCCTGACGTCGTTCGTCACGGGGATCACCGAGCCGATCGAGTACTCGTTCCTGTTCGTGGCGCCGGTGCTGTACGCGTTGCACGCGGTGCTGACGGGTGTGTCGATGGCGGTGACGTGGGCGCTGGGGGTGCACGACGGGTTCAGTTTCTCGGCGGGTCTGATCGACTACGTCATCAACTGGGGTCTGGCGACCAAGCCGTGGCTGATCATTCCGATCGGGCTGTGTTTCGCGGTGGTCTATTACGCGGTCTTCCGCTTCGTGATCATCAAGTTCGACCTGGCGACCCCGGGCCGCGAACCGGAGGACGTGGGCGAGTCGATGGAGCAGCAGAACGTGAAGTAGGGACTGCTCTGTGTGGCGGAATCCGGCTCCGGAACAATATGTTCCGGGGCCGTTCCGCTTGCCGCCGTAACGATCGGGAAGAACGGATTCCTTTATGTGGTGACGACATGCTAAGTATGGTCTAAACCACTCAGTGGTGTAGACCATACGAGCGGGCCGCCCCTTTCCCCCGAGCCCGCCTCACCAGGAGGAATCCGATGAGTACGGCCACCGCCGACAAGGCGGCTCCCGCGAAGAAGCGGGGATCCGGCCTGTTCCAGGGCCTGCAGAAGATCGGCCGCAGCCTTCAGCTGCCGATCGCCGTCCTGCCCGCCGCGGGCATCCTCAACCGTCTCGGCCAGCCCGATGTCTTCGGTGACAAGGGGCTCGGCTGGACCGAGGTGTCGAAGGTCTTCGCCGCCGCGGGCGGGGCGGTCTTCGACAATCTGCCGCTGCTGTTCTGCATAGGCGTGGCCATCGGCTTCGCGAAGAAGGCCGACGGCTCCACCGCGCTGGCCGCCCTGGTCGGCTTCCTGGTCTACAGCAACGTCCTCAAGGCCTTCCCCGTCGAGGAGGGCCACATCGACCACGGCAAGTGGGTCGAGCCGGTGGTCAACAACCCCGGCGTGCTCGGCGGCATCATCATGGGCCTGCTGGCCGCGATCCTGTGGCAGCGCTTCCACCGCACCAAGCTGGTGGACTGGCTCGGCTTCTTCAACGGCCGCCGGCTGGTCCCGATCATCATGGCCTTCGTCGGCACCGCTGTGGGCGTGATCTTCACCCTCATCTGGGAGCCGATCGGCGAGGCGATCTCCAGCTTCGGCGAGTGGATGACCGGCCTGGGAGCGGTCGGCGCCGGCCTCTTCGGTCTGATCAACCGTGCGCTGATCCCGATCGGCATGCACCAGTTCGTGAACGCCGTCTCGTGGTTCCAGCTCGGTGACTTCACCGACGCGGCCGGCAAGGTCGCGCACGGCGACATCGGCCGCTTCTTCGCGGGCGACCCGACCGCCGGGCAGTTCATGACCGGCTTCTTCCCGATCATGATGTTCGGTCTGCCGGCCGCCGCGCTGGCCATCGCGCACTCCGCACGCCCCGAGCGCCGCAAGGTCGTCACGGGCATGATGGTCTCGCTGGCGCTGACCTCGTTCGTCACCGGCATCACCGAGCCGATCGAGTTCGCGTTCATGTTCATCGCGCCGCTGCTGTACGCGGTGCACGCCGTCCTGACCGCCATCTCCATGGCCGTCACCTGGGCGCTCGGTGTGCATGCCGGCTTCACCTTCTCGGCCGGTGCCATCGACTACGCGCTGAACTGGCACCTCTCCACCAAACCCTGGCTGATCATCCCGATCGGCCTGGTGTTCGCGGCGGTCTACTACGTGGTCTTCCGGTTCGTCATCCAGAAGTTCAACCTCCCCACCCCGGGCCGCGAGCCCGAGGAGGAGGTCGAGGACCTCACCAAGGCGTGAGCCCCGCCCGTACGCGACGAGGCCCCCGGAACCGTCCAGGTTCCGGGGGCCTCGTGCATGGCGCGGGCACGTACGGGCCACGTACGCGGGGTCAGATCTCGTACACCGCCCCCGCCTTCGCGACCTCGACCGGGCCGTTGAAGACGTCCTGGGCATCGCGGAGGTTGATGCCGGGGTCGGTCCACGGGGGGATGTGGGTGAGGACCAGGCGGCCGACGCGGGCGCGGGCGGCGTGTTCGCCTGCCTCGCGGCCGTTCAGGTGCAGGTCGGGGATGTCTTCCTTGCCGTGCGTGAAGGAGGCCTCGCACAGGAAGAAGTCGGCGTCCTCGGCGAGCGTGTGCAGGGAATCGCAGACGCCGGTGTCGCCGGAGTAGGTGAGCGACCGGCCGTCGTGCTCGATGCGGAAGCCGTACGCCTCCACGGGGTGGCTGACCTGCTCCGTGCGGATCGTGAAGGGGCCGACGGTGAAGGTGCCGGGGGTGAGCGTGCGGAAGTCGAAGACCTCGCTCATGGCGCGGTCGGTGGGCAGGTCGGCGTGGGCGGCGGTGAGGCGCCGTTCGGTACCGGCCGGGCCGTAGACCGGCATCGGGGCGCAGCGGCCGCCGTCGGGGCGGTAGTAGCGCACCACGAAGTACCCGCACAGGTCGATGCAGTGGTCGGCGTGCAGGTGGGAGAGGAGTACCGCGTCGAGGTCGTAGAGACCGCAGTGGCGCTGCAGCTCGCCGAGGGCACCGTTGCCCATGTCGATGAGCAGCCTGAAGCCGTCGGCCTCCAGGAGGTAGCTCGAACAGGCCGATTCCGTCGAAGGGAACGACCCCGAGCATCCGACGACAGTGAGCTTCATAGGGGCGTGAACCTCCGTGGGCGGGGGGCGGTGCGGCGGGTCCATGCGGCGGGGCTCGGTCCGTGCTCGGCCGGTCCGTACCAGTCGTTGCAGTGCCCACGAGGGTAAGGCGCGAAAGGGCCGGTGGCTCCTCCAGCGGGGCGAGCTGTGGGCGGAATCACCAGTC
The DNA here is from genome assembly GCF_055586425.1 of Streptomyces sp. NPDC050806. Lineage (NCBI taxonomy): Bacteria > Bacillati > Actinomycetota > Actinomycetes > Kitasatosporales > Streptomycetaceae > Streptomyces > Streptomyces sp. NPDC050806. The sequence goes on from NZ_JBVJIF010000009.1 coordinate 381,177, forward strand.
CGGGTGGGCCTTTGTGCCGGGAGGGACGAGGGCCGGTATGTACGGTCACCTGGCGGGAGGATCTTCCGCCGGGCGGCGGCCGACACGGCGTGGCGTACTCGGCGGGCGGGCGGCGCGGGGCGTGTCGCGGCGAGCGAGGAGGCGGGCGTGGACACCTCATGGTGGCCGGCGGTGCTGGCCGTGGTCGTGCTGGCGCTGGTGGCGGCGGTGGTCGACGGGCTGGCCCGTTCGGGCCGGGGCCCGAAGCGACGGCGGCCGGGGCGCCGTCCGGCGCGGGACGGCCGCACCGGTACCGGGCCGGGCTCGCGGCGCCCCGGTGACCGGCCGGCGGGTACCCGCAAGCCCGGTGGCCGGCCCGCCGGTGCGCCGTCCGGCAAGGGCCGCGGCGGGGTGCCGGAGCCGGGCGAGATCTGGTGGGCGATGGTGCCGTTCGAGGACAGTGCCGCCCAGAAGGACCGGCCGTGTCTGGTGCTGGCCGTGCGCGGCGGGTCCGCACTGGTCGCGAAGATCACTACGCGGTACCACGCCGAGCGGCCCGGCGTGATCGCGCTGCCGCCCGGCACGGTGGGCGACGCGCGGAACAGGGCGAGCTATCTGGAGACGGACGAGCTGCGGGAGGTGGCGGTGACCGGCTTCCGGCGCCGCGCGGGCACCGCCGACCCCCAGTTGTGGGAACGGGTCCGGCACCTGGCCCGGTAGGCACCCTGCCCACGAGACGCCCGGAGCGCGCGAAGGACGCCGGAACGCGTGCAGGGACCCGGAACGCACGAAGGCGCCCGGCCGCGCGGGCCGGGCGCCTTCGTGGAAGCGGTGTCAGAGCGGGGTCACGCCCACAGCTGACCGTGCAGCGTCTCGATGGCCGCTTCGGTGCTCTCGGCGGTGTAGACGCCGGTGGAGAGGTACTTCCAGCCGCCGTCGGCGACGACGAACACCACGTCGGCGTTCTCGCCCGCCTTGACGGCCTTCTTCGCCACGCCGATCGCGGCGTGCAGGGCGGCACCGGTGGAGATGCCCGCGAAGATGCCCTCCTCGGCGAGGAGTTCGCGGGTGCGGCGCACCGCGTCCTGGGAGCCGACGGAGAAGCGGGTGGTCAGCACGGACTCGTCGTAGAGCTCCGGGATGAAGCCCTCGTCGAGGTTGCGCAGGCCGTAGACCACGTCGTCGTAGCGCGGCTCGGCGGCCACGATGTTGACGCCGGGTACGTGCTCACGCAGGTAGCGGCCGACGCCCATGAGGGTGCCGGTGGTGCCCAGGCCCGCCACGAAGTGCGTGACGGAGGGCAGGTCGGCGAGGATCTCGGGGCCGGTGGTGGCGTAGTGGGCGCCCGCGTTGTCCGGGTTGCCGTACTGGTACAGCATCACCCAGTCGGGGTGCTCGGCCGAGAGCTCCTTGGCGACCCGTACGGCGGTGTTGGAGCCGCCGGCGGCGGGGCTGGAGATGATCTCCGCGCCCCACATGGCGAGCAGTTCGCGGCGCTCGCTGGAGGTGTTCTCCGGCATGACGCACACGATGCGGTAGCCCTTGAGCTTGGCCGCCATGGCGAGCGAGATACCGGTGTTGCCGCTGGTCGGCTCCAGGATCGTGCAGCCGGGGGTGAGCCGGCCGTCCTTCTCCGCCTGCTCGATCATGTGCAGCGCGGGACGGTCCTTGACGGAGCCGGTGGGGTTGCGGTCCTCCAGCTTGGCCCAGATCCGTACGTCGTCGGAGGGCGACAGCCGCGGCAGGCGCACCAGGGGGGTGTTGCCGACCGCGGCGAGCGGGCTGTCGTACCGCATCAGCGCATCCCGCCGGCTACGGCGGGAAGGATCGTCACGCTGTCGCCGTCGGCGACCTTCGTGGTGATGCCGTCGAGGAAGCGGACGTCCTCGTCGTTCAGGTAGACGTTGACGAAGCGGCGCAGCTGCCCGCCGTCGACCAGGCGCTCCTTGATGCCGGCGTGCCGGGTCTCCAGGTCGTCGAAGAGCTCGCCGAGGGTGTCGCCGCTGCCCTCCACGGCCTTCCGGCCGTCGGTGTGGGTGCGCAGGATGGTCGGGATTCGGACCTCGATGGCCATGAGGATGCTCCTGGTTTCGGCTGGCTGGGGCGCTTCCCGGAGGGGCCGGAGAGCGAGTCTGGAATGCGCCGCTGCGGCGCGTCGGGCGAGGCGTCCTGGGACGCGGGCGGGGCGTACGTGCGGAGCCCGCCGGCCGTCTCGGCCGGGTGCCTGCGTCCGGGCAGGCGGAACCGGTCAGCCGGCTGCGCGGCGCGGACAGATCGCGCTGGCGAGGCGGCACAGGTCGACGTGCAGCCGCGCAACGAGCAGCAAGCCCGGCGTCTTTTCGCTCACGTCGTGGTCAACCATGCGGTCATCGTATCGATTCCCGGTCCGGCTTTTGGAACCCGGTCTCGAGATGCGGACGGACGGTGCACACCATGTGGGATGCGCCCATTCGGGGCACCCCGGCGAACCCTGTGCCGCCGGGGCCGGTCCCGTGCGGGAGGTGACGGGCGTCACGCGTCACTTGTACGCGTCGACGACCTCGACCTCCTCCTCGGTGATCACGCCGTCCACGATCCGGTAGGAGCGGAACTGGAACGGGCCGGCGTCGTCGGTGTCCGCGGTGGAGACGAGGACATAGTGCGCGTTCGGCTCGTTCGCGTACGAGACGTCCGTGCGGGACGGGTAGGCCTCGGTGGCGGTGTGCGAGTGGTAGATGACGACGGGCTCCTCGTCCCGGTCGTCCAGCTCGCGGTAGAGCTTGAGCAGGTCGGTGGAGTCGAATTCGTAGAACGTGGGCGACCGCGCCGCGTTCAGCATCGGGACGAACCGCTCGGGACGGCCGTCGGCGGGCGCCGGCGTCGGGCCCGCCAGGACGCCGCACGCCTCGTCGGGGTGGTCCTTGCGGGCGTGCTCGACGATCTGGTCGTGGAGGGCCCGGGTGATGGTCAGCATGGGCCCAAGAATAAGCATCGGGCCCGTACGTACCATTCTCTGATACGCACGGGCCCGGATGCTGGACACGGAGGCCGGACCGGCCCCGCGGGGCTCAGCCCTTCTTCGTGGTGTCGACGGAGCCCTTGGCCGCGAAGACATCGGGGTCCCGGCGCTTGATGGCCAGGTAGCCCAGGCCCATGATCGCGGCCCAGATCGGCGCCGCGTAGAGCGAGATCCGGGTGTCCGGGTCGATGCCCATCATCACGATGACCATGGCGATGAAGGCCAGCGCGAAGATCGAGGTGTACGGGGCGCCGGGGGCCTTGAACTCCGACTGCGGCAGCTCGCCGCGGTTGGCCTTGGCCCGGTAGCGCAGCTGCGAGAGCAGGATGACGATCCAGGCCCACATGCCGGAGATGGTGGCGAAGGAGACCACGTAGTTGAAGGCCTCGCCCGGCCACTGGTAGTTGATCCAGACGCCGACCAGCATCATCGCGACCGAGACCCCGGTGCCGGTCGTGGGCAGGCCGTTCTTGCTGAGCCGGTTGAAGAACTTCGGGCCCTGGCCGTTGCGGGACAGGTCGCGCAGCATGCGGCCGGTGGAGTACATGCCGGAGTTGGCCGAGGACAGCGCCGCGGTGAGCACGACGAAGTTCACGATGCCGGCGCCGGCCGGGAGGCCGATCTTGGCGAAGGCCGCGACGAAGGGGCTCACGCCCGGCTCGAAGACGGTCCAGCTGACGACGGACAGGATGATGATCAGCGAACCGATGTAGAAGAGGCCGATCCGCCACGGGACGGTGTTGATGGCCTTGGGCAGGACCTTCTTCGGGTCGGTGGCCTCGCCGGCGGTGACGCCGACCAGCTCGACGGCGAGGAAGGCGAACATCACGATCTGGAGGGTCATCAGCGTGCCGCCGATGCCCTTGGGGAAGAACCCGCCCTCGGACCACAGGAGGCTGAAGGAGGCGGTGTCGCCGGCGTCGGAGAAGCCGAGCGTGATCACGCCGAGGCCGATCAGGATCATGCCGATGATGGCGGTGACCTTGACCATGGAGAACCAGAACTCCAGCTCACCGAAGATCTTCACGGAGATCAGGTTGATGCCGAAGAGGGCGACGGTGAAGACCAGTGCGGCAAGCCATTGCGGGATGCCGTCGCTCCAGTACTGGACGTACGTCGCGGCCGCTGTGACCTCGGTGATGCCGGTGACGACCCAGAAGAGCCAGTACGTCCAGCCGGTCACGAAGCCCATGAAGGGACCGAGGAACTCGCGGGCGTACTCGGAGAAGGAGCCCGAGACGGGGCGGTACATGAGGAGCTCGCCCAGGGCCCGCATGATGAAGAAGATGACGAGTCCGACGATGGCGTAGGCGAGGATGATGCTCGGCCCGGCCTTCGAGATCGCCTTGCCCGCCCCGAGGAACAGGCCCGTTCCGATGGCGCCACCAATGGCGATCATCTGGATCTGCCGGTTTCCCAGTCCGCGCTGATAGCCCTCTTCGGGGGCAGATCCCGCGGCGTCGGTGACGCCGTGCTGATTGTCGACCTGCGCTGAGGTCATGTGTGGTGCGCCTTTCTCCATTCCGACCCGGTCTGTCCGGATCGGGTCCCGATCCCCCCGGATGGAGTCCTGCACGCCGACGGTCGGCCGGCGAAGCGCTCCCGCGGCGACAGGGGTGGCGTCACCGGCGGCAGGTCGAGAGTTTTTACCACGACCACCGAGGATGTACTACCGGGACACCACAGGGCACAACGGGGAAAGTAGGACAAAATTCAAAAGGCGCAGGATGGCCTGGCTCCGCAGTAATGCGATCGTTATCCGGATTTGAGCATCCGCTGAGCGAACGGCTCTCCGTACGTAGTCGGACGTGCCGGACCGGTGACGAAGCCGCCGGTCAGGGCATCAGCGTCTCGATCAGGGTCTCCTGCAGCCCGCCCAGCCAGAGGTACGCCATCGCCATCGGCTTGCGCGGGTCGTCGTCCGACAGACCGATCAGTCCGCTGCCGTCGTCCTCGTCCGACACCTCCAGGCGGGTGCCGATCGCCAGCCGGAGATCGTTCAGCGCGCCCAGCCACTGCTGGGACTCGTCGGGCTTCAGCCGCAGCACGGCCCCCTCGGCCTTCTTGTCTCCCTCCGCGGACAGCGCGTCCAGGGAGCGGACGACCGCCAGGGCGTCCTCGCGCTTGCGGGTCCGCAGGTCGTTCTCGGTGTAGCGGCGGAACTCCGCCGAGGCGGCGCGCGCGTCGTCGTCCGGTACGTGGTCGGGGCCGCCGTACGCGTCGGGGAAGAGCCGGGCCAGCGCCGGGTCGGACGGCGGCTCGCTGGGCCCCTCGGCGAAGAGCGCGTCCAGCGGGTCCGCGCCCTCGGCGGGCTCGTCGCCGGGGCCCACCAGCTCCATCAGCTGGACGGCCAGGCTGCGCAGGATCGAGATCTCGACCTCGTCGAAGGCGGCCGCCGCTCCCCCGCCGGGCAGGGCTTCGAAGTGGCCGGCCATCAGCGGTCCTGCGTGAGGGTCGCCCAGAGGCCGTAGCCGTGCATCGCCTGCACGTCGCGCTCCATTTCTTCGCGGGTGCCGCTGGACACGATCGCGCGGCCCTTCCGGTGGACGTCGAGCATGAGCTTGCGTGCCTTCTCCTTGGAGTACCCGAAGTACGCCTGGAACACGTAGGTCACGTAACTCATGAGGTTGACGGGGTCATTGTGAACGACGGTCACCCAGGGCACGTCGGGTTCCGTCACCTCGAAAGGTGCTTCGGTCGTTTCGGGACGTTCGATCTCCGTCGGTGCGACACTCACGGGTTCCATGCTGCCACCCGGGAGGGGTGCACGCACAAACGACCCGGGGAAATCGTCAATGTGACGAGTAAGCGGGGTAGCATCGACGTATGAACACAGCAGACCTGGGGCTGCCGGTGGCCGTGCCGTCGACTGCGCTCTTCACCGACCAGTACGAACTCACCATGCTGCAGGCCGCGCTGCGGTCCGGGACCGCCGACCGCCGCTCGGTCTTCGAGGTCTTCACCCGGCGGCTGCCCGAGGGCCGCCGGTACGGCGTCGTGGCGGGCACCGGCCGCGTGCTGGACGCCGTGGAGAACTTCCGCTTCGACGCGACCATCCTGGACTTCCTCGCCGACCGGGGCATCCTCGACGACGAGACCCGCCGGTGGCTCGCCGACTTCCGCTTCCGCGGCGACATCTGGGGCTACCCCGAGGGCGAGGTCTACTTCCCCGGCTCGCCGATCCTGCGCGTCGAGGGCACCTTCGCCGAGGCCGTGCTGCTGGAGACGGTGATCCTCTCGATCCTCAACCACGACTCCGCGGTGGCCGCCGCCGCGTCCCGGATGTCGGTCGCGGCCGGCGGGCGCCCGCTGATCGAGATGGGGGCCCGGCGCACCCACGAGCTGGCCGCGGTGGCCGCCTCCCGGGCCGCGTACGTGGGCGGCTTCCACACCACCTCCGACCTCGCGGCCGGCTTCCGGTACAACATCCCGACGGCCGGGACCAGCGCCCACTCCTTCACCCTGCTGCACGACAACGAGCGGGACGCGTTCACCGCACAGGTCGACAGCCTGGGTGCAGGAACGACTCTGCTGGTGGACACGTACGACGTCGCCGAGGCGGTCCGCACCGCCGTCGAGGTGGCCGGGCCCGGCCTGGGCGCCGTCCGCATCGACTCCGGCGACCTGCTGCTGCTCGCCCACCGGGTGCGCGAGCAGCTGAACGAGCTGGGCGCCACGGACACCCGGATCGTGGTCACCAGCGACCTGGACGAGTACGCCATCGCCTCGCTGGCCGCTGCCCCCGTGGACGCGTACGGCGTCGGCACCCAGCTGGTCACCGGCAGCGGGCACCCCACCTGCTCGATGGTCTACAAGCTGGTCGCGCGCGCCGACAGCGACGGCGCCGACGCGCCGCTGCGGCCGGTCGCGAAGAAGTCCATGGGCGGCAAGGCCTCGCAGGGCGGCCGCAAGTGGTCCGCGCGGCGCCGGGACGAGCACGGCGTGGCGGAGGCCGAGGTCGTCGGGACCGGGCCGGTGCCCGCCGAGCTGGCCGACCGGCAGCTCCAGGTGCCGCTGGTGCGCGGCGGCGAGGTGGTCGCCCGCGAGCCGCTGGACGTCGCGCGCGACCGGCACCGCGCGGCCCTCGCCGGCCTGCCGATGTCGGCGATGCAGTTGTCGCGCGGTGAGGCCGTGCTGCCGACGGAGCACGTCTGAGGCGGCTTCCCCGGGTACCTCGGTACGCAGGACCCCGGGAACCGGCCGACCGGCGGCCGGGGCGCGGCGGGGCGCATCGCTGCTCCGCTCTGCGCCTCTGGCCTGCCGGTGTGTCGCGAACCGCCGTACAGCGCCCACTCCCGGAACCCCGGGTCAGTGGCTACCCTCGGTCACATCGGCTCGTGCCGTAGCCCCCCACAGGTTCCTCAGCTGCCACAGAGTCCCCCCATTTCCCATCCGGAAGGCCGCACCATGCACCGGGCATTGATCGTCGTGGACGTCCAGAACGACTTCTGTGAGGGCGGCAGCCTCGCGGTGGCAGGCGGCTCGGACATCGCCGCCGCCATCACCGACCTGGTGGGCGAGGCCACGGGCGGCGGCTACCAGTACGTGGTGGCCACCCGCGACCACCACATCGACCCCGGGGACCACTTCTCCACCCGGCCGGACTACGAGCACAGCTGGCCGGTGCACTGCGTCGCCGGGACCGAGGGCAGCGGCTTCCACCCCAATTTCGCGCCGGCCATCGTCTCGGGCGCGATCGACGCGGTCTTCTCCAAGGGCGAGTACGCCGCGGCGTACAGCGGCTTCGAGGGTGTGGACGAGAACGGCACCTCGACGGCGGAGTGGCTGCGCGCGCACGACGTGACCGAGGTCGACGTGGTCGGCATCGCCACGGACCACTGCGTGCGGGCCACGGCGCTGGACGCCGTGCGCGAGGGGTTCCGGACCCGGGTCCTGCTGGACCTGACGGCCGGGGTGGCCCCGCACACGACGGAGGCGGCGGTCGCCGAGCTGCGCGAGGCCGGGGCCGAGCTGACCGGCAAGCCGGTGGTCAGCGGGGGCTGAGGAGGGCCCTCCGGGGCGCCTCAGCGGGGGCCGAGGGGCTCCGGGACGGCCGGGCGCAGCAGGGCCCGTATCGGGTGCCAGGACTCCGTGTCGTCCTCGGGAGCGCCGCGCCAGACCAGTCCGTCGGGGTGGTGCAGCACGGCCGTGACCTCGTCGGGCGTGGGCGGCTCGGTGTTGCCGCGGAGGTAGACGGCGCGCAGGCCGAGGTTGCGCAGCCGGGTCAGGGCGCGCGGGCGGTTCGCGGCGTGGACGAGGACGCGTACGCGGTGGCCGCTGCCGCCCGGTCTGGGCAGCGAGAGGGCCACCACCACGCTTCCGCCGGGAAGCCTGGTGAAGCCGGATCCGGTCAGGGTCATGTGTCCCCCGTGCATGGTCGGTGCAGCGGTCGGTGCATGGTCGTGCGGCCGGCGCACGCCGGGTCGGGGCATGCGTCGGGATCCCCTCGTGAGACTGCGTGTCAGCAAGAGGGCCACAGGAGGCATCTAAACGCGATCGGCCGCCGCCCGCTAGGGGGTGACGGCCGATACGTCTGTGACCTGCGACTTTACTTACCGCTTCGCCGCGCGCCCGACCTCGACGATCACCGTGGAGCCGTCCTTGGCCTCCTTGGAGATCTTGATCCGGGTGTTGGTGTCAGGAACGATCACACCACCGGTCGGGTTCAGCTTGTCGTAGTAGATCCCGTAACGGTCGTCGAAGAGCGTGACGCCCTTCTGCGACGGGATCCGCACCGTCTTGCCGTCCTTGTGCAGCGTGATCGCGTCGGTGCGGGCAGCGGTGAAGGTCGAGTCGTAGGTCTGGAAGCGGTTGCGCATGAGCTTGCCGTCCGCCCACTTCGTGGCCTTCGGGTGCGCGTCGACCGGGAGGATCTGGCCGGCGCCCGGGTGCTCACCGACGTTGTTGTCCGGCTGCGAGGTGTCCCACAGCCAGATCAGCACGCCGTTCTGGAAGGGGAAGTGCTCGACCCAGTTCGGCCGGGTGGAGGTCCAGCCGAAGTTGTAAGGGCCGGTCTTCAGCGTCTTGTCGTACGAGACGTACTGGCGGTTCTCGGCGATGTAGTACTGCGGGTAGTCCTTGGTGAAGGACTCGCCGATGCGCGAGAAGCCCTTGGCGGTCCAGCCCGCGTCGTCGCCCTCGGCGCCGTCGGTGAAGAGCGGCTTGCCGTCGGCCACGATGCTCAGGGCGTCGGCCGCGAAGCCCTTCTGGGCCACGCCGCCGTCGGTCTGGTAGCGGAACCGCAGGTCGACCTTCTTGCCCGCGTAGGCGTCGAGCGGGAAGACGAGGTCCTGGTAGGCGTCGACGGTGCCGGTCAGCGCGGGCTTGTCACCGGCGTCGCGCGGGATGGCGCGGCCGTTCGCCGTGCCGTCCAGCGGGGTCCAGTTGGCGCCGCCGTCCGTGGAGACCTCGGCGTACAGGTAGTCGTACTCCGCCTCGATGTCCCACCAGCCCTTGAGGTTCAGGGACGCCTTGGACTTGCCGGTGAGGTCGACGGACCGGGTGAGGGTGTTCTTCAGGTCGTCACCCATGCCGCTCCACCACTGCTTGGTGCCCTCGGCGGGCTTCACGACCGAGGTGGTGACGGCCTTCTCGGGCAGCTCGACGACGAGCGCCTGCTTGTGCTTGGTGTTGTACTCGGCGACGCCCAGCTTGTGCCAGGACTTCGTCGCGGCGCGCGCGGTGTCGTAGTTGAGCCAGCCCAGCTGGAGCTTGTCCCAGGCGCTCATGTCGCCGGGCAGGTCGCCGATGGAGTCCTTGCCCTCGCCGAGCCAGGAGCCGGAGGACATCAGGGACCAGAAGTCGACGGAGGACTCGCCGGTGCCGCCGGTGTCGTACTCGTCCGGCAGGCCCAGGTCGTGGCCGTACTCGTGCGCGAAGACGCCGAGGCCGCCGTTCTCCGGCTGCATGGTGTAGTCGCCGACCCAGATGCCGGTGGAGCCGATCTGCGTGCCGCCGGCCCGGTTCTCGCCGGGGCCGGTGCGGCCGGCGTCGGTGCCGTAGGCGTACCAGCGGTGCGCCCAGATCGCGTCGGTGCCCTGCACCCCGCCGCCGGCGGACTCGTCCTCACCGGCGTGCACGATCTGGAAGTGGTCGATGTAGCCGTCGGACTCGTTGAAGTTGCCGTCGCCGTCGTAGTCGTAGCGGTCCCACTGGTCGTACTGCGCCAGGTCCGCCTTGATCTGCGCGTCGGTGCGGCCGGCCGCCTTCTGGTCGTTCGCCCACCGGTTCACGCCGTCGCGTATCAGGTCCCAGGCGTTGGAGCAGTTGGTCTGGCCGCAGTAGTTGGACCCGTAACGGGCCTCGTTCCAGTCGACCTTGACCCAGTCGGAGACCTCGCCCTGGACCGAGTAGCGGCCCGAGGACTGCTTCTCGTAGTACTTCGCCAGGGACTCCTTCTTCTTGTCGTGCGAGAAGTAGAGGTCCTGGTAGTGCTGCTGGTTGAAGTCCTTCTGCCAGTCCGTGCTGTTGTCCGTCGCACGGTCCGGCTCGGCTATCGTGTTGTGCGCGGGGCCCGCGTCGCCGCCGTACTTCTTCACCGGCGGCTTGGGGCCGTCGCCGTCCGGGTCGTACATGGTGGTGTCGTCGACCTTGTCCCCGAACTCCACCAGGATCGTGAAGATCTTGTCGGTCTTCTCCCGGGCCAGTTCGACGTACTTGCCCTTGTCCAGCTTCACGACCTTCGACCCGCCGCGCTTCGTCGCCTCGGCGTCGCCGGATATGACCTGGCGGAGGGCCTCTTCCCGCTGTGCCGCCTGCCGTTCGCTGAACGGGCCCTTCAGGTCGTGCTCCACCGTCCGTTCCGCGGGCGCCGGGTCGTTCGGCGCGCTCCCCGCCGCGCCACGGCCGTCGGCCTGTGCGGCCCCGGACGCAAAAACGGCCGCCCCGATCGCGGCGGTTGCCGTGGCCAGGGCGGCCGATCTGAACAGCAATCTCTGGGATCTCACGTGCGCTGTCCTCCCCTAGAACGAACGGTCGTTGGGAGGCATTTGACCGGAACGCCGGGAGAAAAGACAGACCTTGATTTGAGCACGTCAGCGAAGTACGTTACTCGGCTTGCCGCGTACGGGTATCGGACGCTCAGCACCTAGCGGGGGCGCCCCAACGGGCGCGTCGTACGGGGGTGTTGACCGCAGACATGAATCGGTGCGCCCCCTGTGCACCGGACCCGTGGGTCAACTCACGCTTACCGGACGTTCCGCTCGGGCAGTAAGGACCGTAAAGTCTTTTGGCGGCGCGCCAAGTCGACTCACACCCCTGATGCTTCCGAGGACGGACCCGCCATGCCTCGACCGACTGCCGCACAGCTCGTCTACGGTTCGGCCACCGTCGTGCTCTCCACCCTCGCCATGCTGCTGCTCTCGCAGACCAGGACGGGCATCGGGGCCGCGGTCATCGCCATCGCCGGGCTGGGGCTCGGGCTTCTCGTCGCGGTCACGGCGCCGCTGCCGCGCTCGATGCGGGCCCGCCGGACGCGCGCCGCCGCCCCGCAGGTGCGGCCCGAAGGCTTCGTGGGACGGCGTACGTCGCCGACCCGGCCTGCCGAGGCACGGGTCGGCGAACACTCCCGTTAGGACGCGAGGCGGTCAGGCGGTGGAGACCACCACCGTGCGGGCCGCCTTGTCGTGCAGGCACTGCTGGTACGGCTTGTCCCAGGTGCACCACAGGGCGTTGAGCAGCCAGAAGATCGTGCCGCAGCAGGGAATGATCTCGGGCAGGGTGTAGACGGCGGCACGTACCCAGCCCGCCCGGGGCGTGGGGATCGCCCCGTTCTCCAGCATCGCCACCCTGATCTTCATGGCCATCTTCCCGACAGTCTGGCCGCGGGTGGTGAGCATGACGCCCTCGTAGACCAGGTAGGCCAGCATCGTGACGCCGGAGACCAGCGTCTGCTTGCCGCTGTCGCCGGCGCTCGTGGCGGTGTAGTCCACCCCGCCCACGAGGAACCACATGATCAGGCCCACCGGCACCCCGATGAGGATGCCGTCGATGATCCGCGCCACCAGCCGCCGGCCGCGGCCCGCGAGCGGCGGCATCCCGGCGAGCGGATCGGGGGCGCCGTAGGGATCACCACCGCCGTAGGGGGCACCGCCGTACGGGCCGCCACCGGGCGGGCCACCGTAGGGGCCGCCACCGGGCGGAGGACCGTAGGGACCGCCTCCGGGCGGAGGGCCGCCGCCGTACGGTCCGCCCGCGGCGGGGCCCTGGGGCGCGCCGCCGTACGGGTCGCCGCCCGGCTCCTGCGGGTGCTGCGGCTTCTTGAGGAACGGGTCGTCTTCCGGCGGCTCGCCGGATCCGGGCCTCGGCTGGTCGGTACTCATGGCCCGAGTCGACCGCGTACCACCGGGCGCCGCATCCGGCGTGCGCCGTTCGGGGGAAGTGCGACGCGCCGGAGAGGTGCGCGCAGCGTGCGCGGGCGTGGTGCGGCACTCCGGGGCGCACAGGTTCGCCCCGGCTCACGCACCGGCCCACGGCCGCCCCGGAAGGCCGGCCCTCCGAAGGGGTCAGGCCTCGGCCACGAACGTCCGGGCCGCCTTGTCGTGCCAGCACTGCCGCCAGGGGCGGTCGATCAGGCACCACAGGGCGTTGACCACACCGACGGCCAGCACGCCGAGCACGCCGTACACCAGCCAGCGCTTGATCGCCGCGCCGAACTCCGGGGTGTCGTGCGCCTCGATGTCCAGCACCCGCAGGCCGCAGAGCTTCTTGCCCAGCGTGCTGCCCCACTTGGCGGTGGGCAGCGCCTCGACGAGCAGGCCGACGACCAGCAGCGCCGCGATCACGATGGCGAGGTAGCCGCCGGTCGTGCCGTCGAGGAGGTAGACGGTGGTCTGTACGCCGGACTCCTTCGCCGCCTCGACCTTGGCGTCGATGTGGTCGGCCGCCGCGCTCCACAGCGGTACCGCGACTCCGGCGATCAGGGCGCCCAGCACGGCCGTGTCGATCAGCCGGGCGGCGAACCGGCGGCCCAGCGGGGCGGGCCGCCCCTCGGCCTGCGCGGCCAGGAAGGGATTGTCGGCCGGCGGCTTCCACGGGATGACGCTTTCGGGTGCGCCGGACTGCTGCGGGGCCGACGGGCCGGACTGCGGGGAAGCCGCGGGGCCCGACTGCTGGGGGTAGCCGTACCCGCTCTGCTGCGGCGCGGCGGGGCCGGGCTGCGGGTAGCCGTAGCCGCCCTGCTGCTGGGGGCCCGGCGCCGCGGGGCCGGCCTGCTGCGGGTAGCCGTAACCGCCCTGGCCGGGGACGGCGGGGGTGCTCTGCGGGGGGTAGCCGTAGGCGGGCGCCGACGGCGGGGACTGCCGGCCGGCCGGGGGCTGAGCGGCGGGGGCCTGCGCGGCCGGGGAGCCGGTCGCGGGGCGGGCGTCACCGCGGTCCAGCCGGATCGCCATCGTGCCGTCGGCCCGGCCCGTGTCCTGTGCCGCCGACGCCGGCTGCTCCCCCGCGGTCCCGCCGGGGCGCAGGGCGCGGAAGGCCATGGTGCCCTCGGCCGGGACGGCGGGCTGCGCGGCGTCCACGGCGGGCGGCTCACCGGTGGCGGGCGCGGCGTCCGTGCGCTCGCCCTGCGCGGCGGGAGCGGCGTCGGAACCTTCCTGCTGCGCTCCTGCCGGGGCGCCGTCGCCCCACGGCTGGGCATCGCCGGGCGCGCCCGGTGCCGCGCCCTCGCGCTGCGGCGGGACCGAGCCCCAGGAGACCCGGCGGTCCTGCTCGCCGCCGAAGCCGCTCTGGTGGGCGGAGTCGGCCTGCCACGAGGTGCCCGAGCCGGGGCTGTTGCCGTGCAGCCGGCGCGGGTCGTCCCAGTCGGCGGACGCCACGTCCACCTCGCCGCGCTCGCGGACCGCGAGGGCGTCGCCCTCGGCCTCGCCGTCGACCTGCCCGGAGTCCTCCTCCTCGTCGAAGAAGACCGGGCCGGTCTCCTCGGCGGCGGGGGCCCGCTCGGCGGACGGCGCGGTGGTGGCGCCCGGCGGCGGGGACGGCATCGCCTCGCCCTCGGCGGGCGCCGGCCGACTGGTGCCGGGCACCCAGGAGGCGCCGTTCCAGTACCGGATGTAGCCGGGGATGGACGGATCCGGGTAGTAGCCGGGGGCGGGGCTGTCGCCGGCGGATCCTGACAAAGGCGCGCTCATGTCCAAAATCCCGTATCTGTGCTCGGCCTGCTGGGGCGGGGTGGGGCTAGTGCAGTCTGCCGCAACGCAGCGTCCACATCTATCAGACGGGGGGTGGTCGTCGGGTATGTCCCGGGTCCTGACCCCTCGGAAGAGGGGTGCGAAAAAAGTTGTACGAAGTCGCGTAATGGTTCCGGGGTACCAGCCTCTATCCCTGTGCGGGCGGTTGCTCACGGGGTGCCCGCACCGGAACGTAGAGAGGCGTGACTCATGCACACCGTGGTGGAACGAGAGCTGGAACTGGGTCTGGTGCTGTCGCCGGAGCGCAGCGTCGCGGTGCCCGCCCGGCTCACCTACCGGACCGACGACCCCTACGCCGTACACGTCGCCTTCCACATCGGATCCGACGCCCCCGTCAACTGGACGTTCGCCCGCGAGTTGATGGTGGAGGGGGTGTTCCGGCCGTGCGGGCACGGCGACGTGCGGGTGTGGCCGACCAAGGTCGAGGGGCGCAGTTTGGTCTGCATGGCGCTGAGTTCCCCGGACGGGGACGCGCTGCTGGAGGCGCCGGCCACCGCGGTGTCGGCGTGGCTGGAGCGCACGCTGCGGCTGGTGCCGCCGGGCACCGAGGAGGAGCACCTGGGGATCGACAAAGGGCTGAGGGAGCTGCTGGCACCGGCCGCGCGGGACGACCTGTGGCTGCTGGACCCCTGGCCGTCGGACGAGTCGCCGGAGAGCGGCGCCTAGGGCGGACGGCACCCCGCCGACCTTGGTGGAATGTTCAACCACCTCGGGGCGTTGCCGAGACCATGACCGAGACGTACTACACGCACGGCTCCCCCGCCGAGCGCTGGGACCGTGCGGGACTCTTCTTCGACGCCAAGGACTACACCACCGCGGCGCAGATCCTCGAAGGCCTCGTCGCCGAGGTACCCGAGCAGGTCGCGCCGCGGCTGCTGCTGGCCCGCGCCTACTACCACTCCGCGCGGCTCTGGCGCGCGGAGACGGAGCTGCGCGCGGTCCTGGACCGGGACCCGGTCGAGAGCTACGCCCGGCTGATGCTGGGCCGTACTCTCCAGCGCCAGGGGCGGCCCGCCGAGGCCGCCCCCCATCTGCGGCTGGCCGCCGTCATGACCGGCTACCCGGAACTCGACTGAGCCGCGGGGCCACCCGGCCCCGTACGCGGCCGGGGCAGGGCGCTGCCGTCGCCCGTGCCACCGGCCCATGGCTGCCGTACGGGTGCCGTACGGGTGCCGACCGGCGGCTCAGCCCCGGTAGGTCTCCAGCAGCCGCAGCCACACCTCGCTGATCGTCGGGTACGCGGGCACGGCGTGCCACAGGCGGGACAGCGGCACTTCGCCGGCCACGGCGACGGTCGCCGAATGGAGCAGCTCACCGACGCCCGGGCCGACGAACGTCACGCCGAGCAGCACCTCGCGGTCCAGGTCGACGACCATCCGGGCGCGGCCGCGGTATCCGTCGGCGTACAGACTCGCGCCCGCCACGCCGCCCAGGTCGACGTCGACGCTGCGGACGCGGTGCCCCGCGCGCCCGGCCTCCTCGGCGGTCAGCCCGACCGAGGCCGCCTCGGGGTCGGTGAAGACGACCTGCGGGACGGCGGCGGTGTCGGCGGTCGCGGCGTGCGCGCCCCAGCGGCCGGTGTCGAGCCCCGGCTCGCCCTGGGCGCGGGCCGCGATGGCGGCGCCCGCGATCCGGGCCTGGTACTTGCCCTGGTGGGTCAGGAGCGCCCGGTGGTTGACGTCGCCGACCGCGTACAGCCAGCCCCCGTCGACGCCCGTGACCCGGCAGCTGTCGTCCACGTCCAGCCGGCCGCCCGGCTCCAGGCCCACGGTCTCCAGGCCCAGGTCGTCGGTGCGCGGCGCGCGCCCGGTGGCGAAGAGCACCTCGTCGGCCTCGATCCGCTCACCGCCGCCCAGGGTGAGGGTGACGGGGCCGTCCGGGTCAGGGCGGTGCACCTCCTCGACGGAGGTGTGCCACCGGAGGTCGGCGCCGGCCTCGCGCAGTGCCTCGGCGACCAGCTCGCCGGCGAACGGCTCCATCCGGGCCAGCAGTCCGGAGCCGCGTACCAGCATCGTGACCCGGGAGCCGAGCGCCTGGAAGGCGGTCGCCATCTCCACGGCGACCACACCGCCGCCGACCACCGCGAGGCGGCCCGGCACCGTCTGCGCGCTGGTCGCCTCGCGGCTGGTCCACGGGCGCGCGGTGGCCAGTCCCGGCAGGTCGGGGAGGGCCGCCCGGCTGCCCGTGCAGACCGCGACGGCGTGCCGGGCGATCAGCTCGGTGCCGCCGTCGACGGTCACCCGCCCGGGCCCCGCCAGCCGGCCCTTGCCGCGTACGAGGTCGATGCCGGCCGAGTCCAGCCACTCGACCTGGCCGTCGTCCTTCCAGTGCGAGGTGAAGGCGTCGCGGTGGGCGAACACGGCGCGGGCGTCGAGCGGTCCGCCCGCGGCCTCGGGCAGTCCGGGGACCCGGCGGGCGTCGGCGCGCGCGGTGACCGGGCGCAGCAGCGCCTTGGACGGCATGCAGGCCCAGTACGAGCACTCGCCGCCGACCAGTTCGCTCTCCACGATCACTGCGCTCAGCCCGAGTGCGTGCGCGCGGTCGGCGACGTTCTCGCCGACCGGGCCCGCGCCCAGCACCACGACGTCGTACTCCCTGCTCTTCGCTGCGGGTTCTGCGGTGGGTGCCATCGGCGCTCTCGCTCCCTGCGTCCGGCTGATCCGGCGGTGGACGGTCGTCGCGCCCATCCTCCGCCCGTGAGCGCGCCAGGGCCAGGCGAGCGCCGGTCAGCGTATGCGCGCCTCGACCGCCTCCTTGGCCTCCACCAGGCCGGCGCCCGTCAGCTGCCGGTACCGCTTGATCGCCTCGACCTTGCGGTCGCGGCGGATCAGGTCGTCGATCTCGGCCAGCTCGGGGCGGTCGTCCACGATGCCGTGGTGCGCCAGGAGGAGGTCCAGGCGGTGCTCGGTCTCCCGGAGGCGCCGCTCCAGCCGCTTGGCGCGCATGTCGGAGAAGGAGTTGACCAGCAGCAGGAGGGCGAGGACCAGCGCCACCCACGTCAGTACGTCATTCATGCCAGGACTGTACGTCCCGGCACCGACACCGGCCCCCGGCGCGGGCCGTCAGAAGACCTTTCCCGGGTTCAACAGGTTGTGCGGGTCGAAGACCTGCTTGATGCCCCGGTGCATCTCCAGGGAGACCGGGCCCAGTTCGCGGGCCAGCCACTCCTTCTTCAGTATGCCGACGCCGTGTTCGCCGGTGATCGTGCCGCCCAGCTCCAGGCCGAGGCCCATGATCTCGTCGAAGGACTCGCGGGCCCGCCGGGACTCGTCGGGGTCGGCGGCGTCGAAGCAGACGGTGGGGTGGGTGTTGCCGTCGCCCGCGTGCGCGCAGACGCCGATGGTGAGGTCGTACTTCTCGGCGATGGCGGCGCAGCCGTTGAGCAGGTCGGCGAGCTTGGAGCGGGGTACGCACACGTCGTCGATCATCGTGGCCGTCTTCACCGCTTCGAGGGCGGTGAGGGTGAGCCGGCGGGCCTGGAGCAGCAGGTCGGACTCGGCGGCCGTCTCGGCGGGGACGACCTCGGTGGCGCCCGCCTCCTCGCAGATGGCGCCGACCGCGGCCAGTTCGGCGGACGGGTCAGGGCTGTCGAAGGCGGCGAGCAGCAGCGCCTCGGTGGAGTCCGGGAGGCCCATGTTGGCCATGGCGTTGACCGCGCGGATGCTCGTACGGTCCATCAGCTCCAGCAGCGAGGGGGCGTGGCCGCGGGCCATGATCTCGCAGACCGCGGCGCACGCGGCGTCCGTGGAGGGGAACTCCGCTGCCAGCGCGAGCTGCTGCGGCGGCTCGGGCCGGAGCGAGAGGACGGCGCGCACGACGATGCCGAGGCTGCCCTCGGAGCCGACGAAGAGCCGGGTGAGGTCGTAGCCGGCGACGCCCTTGGCGGTGCGGCGGCCGGTCTGCAGCAGCCGGCCGTCGGCGAGCACCACGTCCAGGCCGAGCACGTACTCGGCGGTGACGCCGTACTTCACGCAGCACAGGCCGCCGGACGCGGTGCCGATGTTGCCGCCGATGGAGCACATCTCCCAGCTGGAGGGGTCCGGCGGGTAGTACAGCCCGTGCTCGTTCACGGCCCGGGAGAGGGTGGCGTTGATGACGCCGGGCTCCACGACCGCGATCCGGTCGACGGGGTTGATCTCCAGGATCCGGTCCATCTTGGTGAGGGAGAGGACGATGCAGCCGTCGGAGGCGTTGGCGGCACCGGACAGGCCGGTGCGGGAGCCCTGCGGGACGACGGGGACGCGCAGCTCGGTGGCAGTGCGCATGACGTGCTGGACCTGCTCGACGGTGCGCGGCAGGACGACGACGGCGGGGACGCCGGCCTCGCAGAAGCTGGCCATGTCGTTGGCGTAGGAGCCGGTGACGTCGGGGTCGGTGAGGACCGCCTCTTCGGGGAGTCCGCTGCGCAGCTGTGCGATGAGGTCCATGGCGTCAGCCTTGCATCTATGTTGCATACACGGAAGATCGTGGAAGTGATTTTCCGTCGTACGCCGCGCTCCGGCCGGGCCCGGGCGGAACACCCGGGCCCGGGCGCGGGGTCACAGGTTGCCGCGCTTCTCCTGCTCGCGCTCGATCGCCTCGAAGAGGGCCTTGAAGTTGCCCTTTCCGAAGCCGAGCGAGCCGTGCCGCTCGATCATCTCGAAGAAGACGGTCGGGCGGTCCTGGACCGGCTTGGTGAAGATCTGCAGCAGGTAGCCGTCCTCGTCGCGGTCGACGAGGATCTTCAGCTCGCGCAGCGTCTCCACCGGGACCCGGGTCTCGCCCGCCCAGTCGCCGAGCGTGTCGTAGTACGAGTCGGGGGTGTCCAGGAACTCCACGCCGGCCGCGCGCATCGAGCGCACCGTGGCGACGATGTCGTTGGTGGCGAGCGCGATGTGCTGGACGCCGGCGCCGCCGTAGAACTCCAGGTACTCGTCGATCTGCGACTTCTTCTTCGCGATCGCGGGCTCGTTGATCGGGAACTTCACCTTGCGGGTGCCGTCCGCGACGACCTTGGACATCAGCGCGGAGTACTCGGTGGCGATGTCGTCACCGACGAACTCCTTCATGTTCGTGAAGCCCATGACCTTGTTGTAGAAGGCCACCCACTCGTTCATCCTGCCGAGCTCGACGTTGCCGACGCAGTGGTCGATCGCCTGGAAGAACCGTTTCGCCGGGGGCTCGACGATGGGGGCGGCCGCGACGAAGCCCGGCAGGTACGGGCCGTCGTAACCGGAACGCTCGACCAGGGTGTGCCGGGTCTTGCCGTACGTCGCGATGACCGCGCGCACGACCGTGCCGTGCTCGTCCTTGGCCTCGTACGGCTCCTCGATGCCGCGCGCGCCGTGCTCGACCGCGTAGGCGTACGCGGCACGGGCGTCGGGGACCTCGATGGCCAGGTCGATCACGCCGTCACCGTGCTCGGCGACGTGGTCGGCGAGGAAGCGGCCCCACTCCGTCGTGGGCTTGACGACGGAGGTGAAGACGAAGCGGGCACCGCCGGACTCCAGGACGTAGGAGGCGGTCTCCCGGCTGCCGTTCTCCGGACCCGAATAGGCGACCCGCTTCATGCCGAAGGCGGTGGCGTAGTAGTGCGCTGCCTGCTTGGCGTTGCCGACGGCGAAGACGACGGCGTCCATCCCCTTCACCGGGAAGGGGTCCGCCTGCGCTGCCGTACCAGGTGAATGATCGATGGTCTCAGTCATGGCGGCAGGCTCTCTCTGAACCACAAGGTGCGCAATAGTTTGCGTTCCGACTGGACAACATGACCCCTGACTCACCGGTATCGTCGAGCGATCTGTACATCCTGACCATCTTCACCCCCATGGAGAGGCGGCACATGGCGATCGACCGGCTGGACGGGCGGCTCATCGAACTGCTCGCGGCGGAACCGCGCATCGGCGTACTGGAGGCGTCCCGCCGGCTGGGCGTGGCGCGCGGCACGGTGCAGGCGCGACTGGACCGCCTTCAGTCGAATGGAGTGATCCGGGGATTCGGCCCCGATGTGGATCCGGCGGCGCTCGGATATCCGGTGACCGCTTTCGCCACGCTTGAGATCAAACAGGGGCAAGGCGCCGACGTTCGTAATCATTTGGCAACCGTCCCTGAGGTGCTTGAGCTGCATACAACGACAGGACATGGGGACATGCTCTGCAGATTGGTTGCACGTTCCAACGCCGATCTACAACGTGTCATCGACCGAGTTGTCGGCTTTGATGGCATCATGCGGGCTTCGACTGCGATTGTCATGGAAAATCCGGTCCGCCTGCGCATCATCCCCCTGGTGCAACAGGCGTCGGGGGACTGAACGAGGAGACCCCGAGTGAGCTTCTGGGAGTACGTCGCAGGCCGGCACACCCAGCTGCTGATCGATACGTATCAGCACGCCAGTGCGGTGTTCCAGTGCATGGTTCTCGCCACCCTCATCGGGGTGCTCGTCGGCGTCCTCACCTATCGCAGCGAGTGGATGGGCAACCTCGCCACCACCGCGACGGCCACGATCCTGACCGTCCCCTCGCTGGCCATGATCGGCCTGCTCATCCCCATCGTCGGCCTGGGCGTCGCGCCCACGGTCGTCGCCCTCACGCTCTACGGGCTGCTGCCGATCGTCCGGAACGCCGTCGTCGGCCTGCGCGGGGTGGACCCCACGCTGGTCGACGCGGCGAAGGGCATCGGGATGTCCCGGGTCGCCCGGCTGCTCAAGGTCGAACTTCCGCTCGCCTGGCCGCCGATCCTGACCGGCATCCGGGTCGCCACCCAGATGCTCATGGGCATCGCCGCGATCGCCGCGTTCGCCTCGGGCCCCGGCCTGGGCAACGAGATCTTCCGCGGCATCGCCTCCCTGGGCAGCGCCAATGCGCTGAACCAGGTCCTCGCGGGGACCCTCGGCATCGTGATCCTCGCGCTCCTCTTCGACGCCGCGTACGTACTCATCGGACGCCTGACCATCCCCAGGGGGATCCGTGCCTGAGCAAACCACCACGGGCGCCGCCATTCAGCTGGAGAACCTCACCAAGCGCTACGCGGGCGGCGCGGTCCCGGCCGTGGACAACGTCACCATGGACATCAAGGCCGGCGAGATCGTGATCCTCGTCGGGCCCTCCGGGTGCGGCAAGTCCACCACGCTGAAGATGATCAACCGGCTGATCGAGCCCACCTCGGGCCGCATCACCATCGGCGACGAGGACGTCACGAACATCGACCCGGTGCGGCTCCGCCGCAAGGTCGGGTACGCCATCCAGTCCTCCGGGCTCTTCCCGCACATGACGGTGGCCCAGAACATCGCCCTGGTGCCGAAGATGATCGGCTGGTCCCGGACGAAGATCAAGAGCCGGGTCGAGGAGATGCTGGACCTGGTCGGCCTGGACCCGCGCGAGTTCCACGGCCGCTACCCCCGCCAGCTCTCCGGCGGCCAGCAGCAGCGCGTCGGCGTGGCCCGCGCGCTCGCCGCCGACCCTCCGGTACTCCTGATGGACGAACCGTTCGGCGCGGTCGACCCGATCACCCGCGACCACCTCCAGGACGAGCTGATCCGGCTCCAGCACGAGCTGCACAAGACGATCGTCTTCGTCACCCACGACTTCGACGAGGCCATCAAGCTCGGCGACCGCATCGCCGTCCTGCGCGAACGCTCGCACATCGCCCAGTTCGACACCCCCGAGGCCATCCTCACCAACCCCACCGACGACTTCGTCTCCGGCTTCGTCGGCGCGGGCGCGGCCCTGAAGCGCCTGAACCTCACGCGCGTCCGCGACGTGGAGGTCGTCGACTTCCCCACCGCCACCATCGAGGACCCGCTGCAGTCCATCTTCGACAAGCTGCGCGACGGCGCCAGCAACGAACTGCTGCTGCTGGACCGGCACAACCGGCCGTACAAATGGCTGCGCCGCGGCGACGTCACGCTCGCCAAGGGCTCGCTCGCGCGGGCCGGCACGCTCGTGCACGACACGGTCACCCGGGACGCCACGCTGCGGGACGCCCTGGAGGCCGTGCTCACCGACAACGCCGGCCGCGTCGCGGTCACCGGGCGGCGCGGCGAGTACACCGGCGTCGTCGACGTGGAGACGCTGATGAACAGCGTGCACGAGCTGCTGGAGGCGGACCGGATGGACGCCATCGAGCACCGGCACGAGCTGGAGGAGCAGCGCCACCAGCAGACCCGCCGGGAGCAGGAGGGCACCGACGCCCGCGGGGCCTCGGCATGAGCCCGCGCGAGGAGAACCGGCGGGACGGCCGGCCGCCGGGCGAGCACGACGTCATGGGGCTGGCCTTCCGGGACGAGGTACGCGGCGGCGAACGCGAGGAGGAGCCGCCGGCCCCGCCGTCGCGGCCGCCGCGCCGGATCACCTGGCAGAAGGCCACCTTCCTGCCGTTCGTGCTGATCGTGGCGCTGATCGCCACCTGGCTGTGGTTCCGCGGCGCGCACCTGGACTCCATCGCCCACCAAGCGGTCGACGACGGCAAGGTGTGGATGGCGTTGCGCCAGCACATCTATCTCACGGCGGTCTCCACCTTCTTCGTACTGATCATCGCGATCCCGCTGGGCATCGCGCTGACCCGGGCGAAGCTGCGGAAGGCGACCCCGGCGGCGGTGGCCCTGGCCAACCTCGGCCAGGCCATCCCGGCCCTGGGCCTGCTGGTGCTGCTGGTCATCTGGCTCGGCGTGGGCCCCAGGGCCGCGATCATCGGCATGATCATCTACGCCGTGCTGCCGGTGCTCGCCAACACCATCGCCGGACTCCAGGCCATCGACCCCACCCTCACCGAGGCGGCCCGCGGCGTCGGCATGTCACCGATGGGCGTGCTCACCAAGGTCGAGCTGCCGCTGGCGGTACCGCTGATCCTGGCCGGCGTGCGCAACGCGCTGGTCCTGAACGTCGGCACCGCCACCCTCGCCACGTTCGGCGGCGGCGGGGGCCTGGGCGACCTGATCTCGGCCGGGATCGTCACCCAGCGCATGCCGGTACTGATCCTGGGCTCCGTACTGACCGTGGCGCTCGCCCTGCTGGTCGACTGGCTGGCATCGCTCGCCGAACTGCTGCTGCGGCCGCGCGGCCTGGAGGGGACGACCTGATGGGGAACCGGCGTACGCACCGGACCACCGCACTGGCAGCAATGGCCGGGACGCTGCTCGCGGCGCTCGCGCTCGGCGGCTGCGGCCTGGTCAGCGGCAGCCCGATGACCGACGAGGTCAAGCCCGGCAAGGACGCGGGCTACGAGGGACAGCCGTTGAAGGGCGCGCAGCTGACCGTCACGTCCAAGGAGTTCACCGAGCAGATCGTGCTCGGCCAGATCATGGGCCTGGCCCTGAAGGCGGCCGGCGCCACGGTCGTGGACAAGACCAACATCCAGGGCTCGATCGGCGCCCGCGAGGCGGTGACCTCCGGCACGGCCGACGGCAGTTACGAGTACACCGGCACGAGCTGGATCACCTACCTCGGCAACACCGAGCCCATCCCCGACGAGCGCAAGCAGTGGGAGGCGGTGAAGGCCGCCGACAAGAAGAAGAACCTGGTCTGGCTCCCGTACTCGGAGCTGAACAACACCTACGCGCTGGCGCTCCTGCCGTCCGACCAGAAGAAGTACGGTGTCTCGAACCTCTCGGACCTGGCCGGGATGCTGAAGAAGAACCCGGACGCCGTCACGCTGTGCGTGGAGAACGAGTTCGCCACCCGCAACGACGGCCTTCCCGGCATGGTGAAGAAGTACGGCCTGAAGATCCCGTCGGGGAACATCAAGCGGATGTCGGCCGGCGTGATCTACACCCAGGTCAAGAAGGGCGGCACCTGCACCTTCGGCGAGGTCTACACGACCGACGGACGCATCCAGGCGATGGGCCTGAAGACGCTCGCGGACGACAAGCACTTCTTCCCGAACTACAACGCGGCGCCGCAGATGTACGCGCCGACGATGAAGAAGTACCCGGCCATCGCCGACGTGCTCGCGCCGATCACCAAGGCGCTGAACAACAAGGTGGCGCAGCGGCTGAACGGCAAGGTCGACGTGGACGGCGAGGACCCGCACGAGGTCGCCAAGGACTGGCTGGAGTCGGAGGGGTTCATCAAGGCGAAGGACTGACCGGCCGCCCGTGGTGGGTGGCGGGGTGCCCGGCCGGTCCGGCCGGGCCGCCGGCCGCCGATCAGCAGCTGGGCACCTTGCCGCCGGAGTTCAGGGCCTTGAGCGTGTCCACCGTGCCGGAGAGCGTGGTGACGGGGATCAGCCGCATGTCCTCGGGGAGGTTGGCGCGGGCGTCGGAGCACTCGTCCTTCGGCACCAGGAAGTACTTCGCGCCCTCGCGGTGCGCGGCCTGCGTCTTGAGCGCCACGCCGCCGACCGGGCCGATCTTCCCGTCGGTGGTGATCGTGCCGGTGCCGGCGATGGAGCGGCCGCCGGTCAGGTCGTGGCCGGCGCCGTCCCCGTCGATGGTGTCGATGATGCCGAGCGTGAAGAGCAGTCCGGCGCTCGGGCCGCCGACGTCCGCCAGCTCCAGGTCCACCCGCACGTCCTTCGGGGAGCGGTGCAGGTAGCGCAGGGCCGCGCCGACCGCAGCGTCCTGCGACTCCTTCATCTGTGCCGCGTTGTGCTTCGCCACCTCTTCGGTGTTGTCCCCGACCGGGTACACCGTGTCGCGCGGCATCACGGCCTCGTCCCGCCGGAACCAGGCCTTCAGCACCTCCGGCAGACGCGCGGAGACCTGCGGCCCGGTGGCCACGATGGCCGTCATCCGCAGCTCGCCGCTGGTCTTGCGGGCCTTGGCGCCGTGGACGGTGATGACCGGTTCGCCCTTGTGCTCGCCGAGGACGTTCGCGGCCGGTCCCGGATAGGCGATCGAGAACGGCAGCGGCACAAAGGCGGCAACGGCGAGGAGCGCGATGACGAGGGCGGAGCAGACCGCCAGGGTGCGGGCGCGAGAAGACACCCCGCCACCCTAGATGACCTCCGTACCGAAGATCCCACCGCGGCGCGGTGCACGGCCGCGGGAGGGTCCCGTCCGTACGGACGGGACGTACGGGGTTCCGTACGTCACCGCAGCGCCTCCGCGACCTCCTTGGCCGCCGCGACCACCCGGGCGCCGACCCGCTCGGGCACGGTGTCGGCGAGCAGCACCACGCCGACGCTGCCCTCGATGCCGCTCACCCCGAGCAGCGGTGCAGCCGCCCCGCTCGCCCCGGCCTCCAGCTCGCCGTGGGTCAGCGCGAGCCCGTCGCCCTCCGTGTGTCCCTGGCGGGCCTGCAGGATGGCGCGGCCGGCGGCCCCGCGGTCCAGCGGGTGCCGGAAGCCGGCCCGGTAGGCGACGTGGTAGTCCGTCCAGGTCGGTTCGACGACGGCGACGGCCAGCGCTTCGGTGCCGTCGACGAGCGTGAGGTGGGCGGTGGCGCCGAGGTCCTCGGCCAGTGAGCGCAGCGCGGGCAGCGCCGCCTCGCGCACCAGGGGGTGCACCTGCCGGCCCAGGCGCAGCACGCCCAGGCCGACCCTGGCCCGGCCGCCGATGTCCCGGCGGACCAGCGCGTGCTGCTCCAGGGTGGCCAGCAGACGGTAGACCACGGTCCGGTTCACCCCGAGCTTGTGGGAGAGCTCGGTGACGGTGAGGCCGTGGTCGGTGTCGGCGAGCAGCTTGAGGACCCGCAGTCCTCGGTCGAGCGTCTGGGAGGTCTCCGCGGTCACGACGCCTCCTCCTCGGGTGAGTGGCGGCTCTGGCTCTACGGGGAGGTCGCCCTGCCGGTCCCACGGCAGCGCTGACGAGGCCGCCGGTTCTGGCACCGGCTGCGCTCCGCGGCGGCGCTGCCACGGGGCGTGTTCGTGACGGGGACAGTAGCGATCCAGTCCGGTCAGCGGAAGAGTCCGTCCAGAATCCGGTCGCAGCTGCCCGCTCTATCCCCATTGATCCTGGCGTGACGGCACTCGGTGCCGGTAAAAGAAGGAGGGCGGCCCCGCTCGGGGACCGCCCTGCACACCCGCGTACGCGCGGCGCGGCTCAGCGCATCCGCGTGGCCCACTCCTGGACCTTCTTGATCCGCTCCCGGATCTGCCCGGCGGTGGCCTCCGCGCTCGGCGGCCCGCCGCACACCCGGCGCAGCTCGTTGTGGATCACGCCGTGCGGCTTGCCGCTCTGGTGGACGTACGCACCGACCAGCGTGTTCAGCTGCTTCCGCAGCTCCAGCAGCTCCTTGTGCGTGACCACGGGGCGCCGCTCGGCGGGCAGCTCCAGCAGGTCGGCCTCCTCGGCCGGCCGCTTCTTGCTGTGCGCGATCTGCCGGGCCTGCCGCTTCTGGAGCAGCATCTGCACCTGGTCCGGCTCCAGCAGGCCGGGGATGCCGAGGTAGTCCTGCTCCTCCTCGCTGCCCGCGTGCGCCTGCATGCCGAACTCGGCGCTGTTGTAGAGCACCCGGTCGAAGACCGCGTCGGACTCCAGCGCCTCGAAGGAGAACTGCTCCTGCTCGCCGGTGTCCTCGTCCTGCTCCTTGTTCGCCTCGTCCATCTCCTTCTCGGACTCGGCGTACGGGTCTTCCTCGCTGTCCTTCTTCGGCTTGTCGAGCACGTGGTCGCGCTCGACCTCCATCTCGTTGGCGAAGCCGAGCAGCATGGGCACGGTCGGCAGGAACACCGAGGCCGTCTCGCCGCGCCGCCGGGACCGCACGAAACGGCCCACGGCCTGCGCGAAGAACAGCGGCGTCGAGATCGTCGTGGCGTACACGCCGACCGCCAGCCGCGGCACGTCGACGCCCTCGGACACCATCCGGACCGCGACCATCCAGCGGTCCTCGGACCCGGAGAAGTCGTCGATGCGCTGCGAGGCGCCGGTGTCGTCGGAGAGGACGAGCGTCGCCTTGTTCCCCGTTATCTCCCGGATCAGCTTGGCGTACGCGCGGGCCTGCTCCTGGTCGGAGGCGATGACCAGCGCACCGGCGTCCGGGATGGACTTCCTGACCTCCGACAGCCGCTGGTCGGCGGCGCGCAGCACGTTCGGCATCCACTCGCCGCGCGGGTCCAGCGCGGTGCGCCAGGCCTGCGAGACGGCGTCCTTGGTCATCGGCTCGCCCAGCCGCGCCGCGATCTCGTCGCCGGCCTTGGTCCGCCAGCGCATGTTGCCGCTGTAGGACATGAAGATGACGGGCCGGACGACCCCGTCGGCCAGCGCGTTGCCGTAGCCGTAGGTGTAATCCGCCGAGCTGCGCCGGATGCCGTCGTTCCCCTCCTCGTACGTCACGAAGGGGATCGGGTTGGTGTCCGACCGGAAGGGCGTACCGGTCAGCGCGAGCCGCCGGGTCGCCGGCTCGAAGGCCTCCTGGCACGCCTCGCCCCACGACCTGGAGTCACCGGCGTGGTGGATCTCGTCGAGGATCACCAGCGTCTTGCGCTGCTCGACGCGGTTGCGGTGCAGCATCGGCCGGACGCCCACGCCCGCGTACGTCACGGCGACGCCGTGGTACTCGCGGCTCAGCGGCCCCGCGCTGTACTCCGGGTCCAGCTTGATGCCCAGCCGGGCGGCCGCCTCCGCCCACTGCTTCTTGAGGTGCTCGGTGGGCGCGACCACGGTGACCTGCTGCACGACGTGGTGGTGCAGCAGCCACGAGGCGAGGGTGAGCGCGAAGGTGGTCTTGCCCGCGCCCGGGGTCGCGACCGCGAGGAAGTCCCGGGGCTGGGTCTCGATGTACCTGTCCATCGCGCCCTGCTGCCAGGCGCGCAGCTTGTTCGCGGTACCCCAGGGGGCCCGTCCCGGGAAGGCCGGGGACAGGTGCTGGTTGTTCATGGCGCTGGTGGTAGTACTCACGGTCTCCGTCGGCTGGCTCGGCGATCGGCAACCGCGTCAGGGTACCCGTGCCGTCCGGCCCGTCGCGGAATTCCGGCCGGGCGGCGGAGCGGGTGCGACTCAGCTCACATTCACGGTCCGGGTGCGGGTCCGGCCGCCGGTCCGGTCGCAGGTTCCGCTTCCGGCGCGGGCCGCAGCCGGGTCGCCACGTACGCGCCCACCATCGCGACCAGGGACATCGTGGCGAAGACGGCGGCGAAGGCGGCCGGGTGCGCGACGGTGGAAGCACCGGTGTGCGTGCCGGGGTGAGCCGTGGCGACCGCGCCCCCGCCGAACGCGACGAAGAGGATGCCGGCCACGCCGACGAAGACGATGTTGCCCAGCGCGTCGGAGACCTGGAGGGAGGCGGAGTTGCGGCCCGCGTCCTCGGGGCGCGACAGCTTCAGCAGCAGCACGCTGCCGCTGGAGATGGTCAGCCCCATGCCGAACCCGGCGACGACCCAGGAGAACGCCACGACGGCGGCCGGCACCGTCTCGATGAGCGCCAGGGGCAACAGGGCGACGGCCAGGGCCATCAGGAGCATGCCGAGGCACATCAGCCGCTCGCGGTACGGCTCCAGGCGCGGACGGCTCTGCGTGTACGAGCCGAGCGCCCAGGTCAGGCCGCCGCCGGTGAGCGAGAGCCCGGCCAGCGTCGGGCTCAGCCCGCGCTGGGTGACCAGCATCAGCGGCACGAAGCTCTCCGCGGCCAGCAGCGAACCCGCCGCGAGCCCGCGGATCAGCACCACGGACGGCAGCCCGCGCACCGCCCGGAACGTGCCCCCGGGGAGCAGCCGGAGCACCGCGGGGACGAGCAGCGCCAGCCCGGCCGCGGCGGGCAGCAGCGCGACCGGGCGCAGGTCCTGCCCGGCGTACTGGAGCAGTCCGGCACCGCCGGCCACGGCGAGCGCGAGGAGGATGCGGCGGCGGTCCAGCGACGCCGCGCCGTCCGCCGTACGGGGCAGCTTGCGCAGGGCCGGGAGCATGACGGCGAGCGGCAGCAGCACCAGCACCGGTATGGAGAGGAAGACCCACCGCCACCCCAGGTGCTCGGTGACCGTCCCCGAGACGACGGGGCCGACGATCACCGGCAGCACCCAGGCCGCCGAGAACGACGCGAGGACGGCGGGCCGCAGCCGCTCCGGGTACGCGCGGCTCACGACCACGTACAGCGCGACGATCACCAGCCCGCCGCCGAGCCCCTGCACCGCGCGCCCCGCGACGAACGTCCACATCGTCGGCGCGGCACCCGCCAGCACCAGCCCGCCGCCGAAGGTGAAGATCCCGCTGAACAGCGGCGCGAGCGGCCCGTTCCGGTCGCACCAGGCGCCCGACAGCGCCATCGAGAACAGGCTCGCCGTGAAGTACGCGGAGAACGCGAACGCGTACAGCTCGATCCCGTCCAACGCCCGCGCCGCCACCGGCATCGCGGTGTTCACCGCGCTCGCCTCGAACGCGATGAGCGAGACGACGGAGATGATCCCGAGGGTGAGCGCACGGTGTGCACGGCCGAGCACGCCGCCTTCGGCGGGCTCGGGGGCGGGGACGGGCATGGCCCCGGGGGCCTGGGCATCGGGGACGGCGACGTCACTGTCGCGCGGGTCAGCGGCGGTCATTTCGCCACAGTAAGGCGCACGCGCGGCGTACACCCCTGTCGTTCGCCCGAATTCCGCTCCGCCGCTGGACCTACGACGCGCGGGCCGTCACACGGCCGCCGCCGCGGTCGTCATACGGCCGCCGCACCGGTCGTCGCACCGGTTCGCCCGCCCGATCCGGCACACTTCCCCCATGTCCCGCTCCCGCTCGTACCAGTACCGCTCCTACGACGGCACCGAACTGCACTACCGCGTGCTCGGCCCCGACGAGGCCGACTCCGGGCTCCCTCCCCTGGTCTGCCTGGCCGGCGGCCCCGCCCGGGACGCCGCCTACCTCGGCGGCCTGGGCGGTCTCGACGCGGACCGCCGGCTGATCCTCCCGGACAGCCGCGGCACGGGCGCCTCACCGGCCGCCGAGGACCCGGCCGCGTACGCCTTCCCCCGCCTCGCCGAGGACCTGGAGGCGCTCCGCGCCCACCTCGGCCTGGAACGCTTCGCCCTCCTCGCGCACAGCGCCGCCGCGGCCACCGCGCAGGCGTACGCGGCCGGCCACCCGGACCGGCTGAGCCGCCTGGTCCTGGTCGCCCCCGGCTCGCGCCTCCAGGGCGAACTCCCCGACGACGCCCGGGAGATCTTCGAGTCCCGCGCCCACGAGGAGTGGTGGCCCGACGCCTCGGTCGCCGTCCAGCGGCTCGCCGAGACCGGAGACATGGACGAGGTACGGGACCTCCTCCGCCGCGCCGCCCCCTTGGCGTACGGCCACTGGGACGAACCCCAGCGCGCCCACGCCGCGGCCGAGGGCGACCAGCTCAACCCCGTGCCCCGCGCCGGCTTCTGGCAGGCCGTCGACGACACCGCCCGCGCGGCCCTGCTGACCGCCCTCCGCGACGTGACCTGCCCCGTCCTGGTCGTCACCGGCGACCGCGACGCCCTCTCCGGCATGCGCGCCGGCGAACTGGTCGCCGCCTCCTTCCCGCACGCGCAGCTGCGCCCCCTCCACCTGGTCGGCCACTACCCCTGGGTCGACGACCCGGACCGCTTCAGCGCCCTGGTCGAAACCTTCCTCCACACAGCCGAGGCCCCCCTCCCCTGACCCCTTGCGTGAACGCCGTGTTGCCCCGCATGACAACCGCATGGCACCCGCCCCCGATCCCTTGCCCCCTCCCCCGCCCCCCTGCCTACTCTCCTTGCACGCACCAACCCCCGGCCGTGTGCCCGAGTGGTTCAGGGACTCGCCTGCAAAGCGAGTTACGCGGGTTCGATTCCCGCCACGGCCTCGGACTGTCTGAACAGGCAGAACGAAAGGGCGGCGCCCCCGGCGGGCGCCGCCCTTTCGTGTGTCCCTGCTCCGGGGTGATTGCGGACGGCCGGACATGAAGGGCGGCGGAGCGCGGTACTCAGTGGCTGGACGAGATGTTGTCGCTCGTGAGGAGTGTGTGATGGGCGAGACGTACGGGCCCGGTGGGTCCAGTGCTGAGGCTGTGGACGGGGTCGACAAGGACGAGCTGGAGAAGGCGGACAAGGACCGGCGGGAGGCCGAGGTGGCCCAGGAGGCCGCCGGGGAGGAGCCGCACCGGCCCGGGGCCGGGGAGCCGGCGCCGGGCGGCGAGGGGGGCGGTGACGGGGCCGGATAGCCCCGTTCCCGCGTCTCCCGGGGTGGTCCTGGTGCCTGCGAGTTACGTCAGCGGGGTCAGGGCCGCTGCCTGCGGGCGGATGGGGAGGCGGCCTATCGGGCGGCCGGTGGCGGCGCGGACGGCCGAGGCCACCGCCGCCGGGGCCGCGACGACCGGGGCCGCGGAGACCGGCTTGGCACCGAACGGGGCCACCACGTCGCGCTCCTCGATGAGCTTGACGATGCGGATGTCCGGGGCGTCGAGGGAGGTCGGCAGCGGGTAGCCGGTCAGGTCCGGATGGCGGACCAGGCCGCGGGTGGTGCGGAGGTTCTCCATCAGGGCGGCACCCAGGCCCTGCGTGACGCCCGCCTCGATGCGCGCGCGCAGCTGGGCGGGGTTCAGTACCCGGCCGACGTCCTGGGCGACGGACAGCTCGACGACGCGGATCGTGCCCAGCTCGATGTCGACGTCGGCGACGCAGCGGATCGCGCAGAAGGCGAGGCCCACGAAGGCGTCGCCCTGACCGGTGTCGTCCAGCGGCTCGGTGGGGTGCGGGCGGCACTGCGCCGTGGCCCACAGCTCCTTGCCGTCCAGCGCCTCGGCGACGGTGGTGCTGAGCACGCCGTCGTACGAGGTGATCTTTCCGTCGGCGATCTGGAGGAGTTCGGTGGACATGCCGAACTTGTGGGCGAGGGGCTGGAGGAGCTGCGTGCGGACCATCTTCGCGGCCCGCTCCACCGCTCCGCCCGAGACCCACGTGTGGCGGCTGTGGCAGGCACCGCCGGCCGGCGGCTGGTCGGTATCGACGGCGGCGACGTGCACCTCTTCGACCCCGAGCGTCTCCTGGACGATCTGGCGGGCCAGCGTGGAGAAGCCGGAGCCGGTCTCGACGGCGGCGCAGATCACCGTCGCCACCGAGCCGTTGACCTTGACCGTGGCCGTGGAGACCTCGTCAGCGCCCTCCGCGCCCAGCATGTGCACCATGCCGATGCCGTACCCGACACCGCGGCGCACGGCGGACGGATCGCTCGCGCCCTCCGGCCCGCCCGGCAGCAGCCACTCCTCCTGCGGCGCGTCCTTCGGCAGGTCCGGGAGCGGGGCGTCCTTGACCGCCTGGAGCAGCTCGGCGACCGGCGCCGGGCAGGTGACGGTCTGGGAGGTCGGGAGGATGTCGCCGGTGGCCATGGCGTTGCGCAGCCGCAGCTCGGCCGGGTCCAGGCCCAGCTTCGCCGCCAGCTTGTCCATCTGGCCCTCGTACGCGGCGCACACCTGCATCGCGCCCTCGCCGCGCAGGTGCCCGGCGGGCGGGTTGTTCGTGCGGACCGCCCAGCCCTCCACGAAGGCGTGCGGGACGACGTACGGGCCGCAGGCGAAGGAGACGGCGGCGGCGAGCGCGTCGGCCGAGGTGTCGGCGTACGCGCCCGCGTCCATCAGGATCTGCGCCTCGACCTTCACCAGCTTGCCGTCGGAGTCGGCGTGGTGGCGGTACCGGAGGATGGTCGGGTGCCGGTGGGCGTGCGAGAGGAAGGACTCCTCGCGGGTCGCGGCGAGCTTGACCGGGCACCCCGTGCGCAGCGCGAGCATGCCGAGCGGCAGCTGGATGCCGGGGTCCTCGCGGTCGGCGGTCGCGCCGGGCACGCCGGTCACCACGATCTTGACCTTGTCCTGCGGCAGCCCGAAGCAGGCGGCGGCGAGGTCGCGGTCTGTGTGCGGGTCGGTGGCGGCGGTGTAGATCTCCACCCCGCCGTCCGGGCGAGGCACCGCGAGTCCGGCCTCGGCCCCGATGGGCGCCGGGTCCTGGCGGCCGATCCGGTACAGCCCCTCGACGACCACCTCGCCGGCCGCCTCGGGGTCTCCGAAGCGCAGCGGGATGTGCCGCACGAGGTTGCCGTCCGGGTGCAACGGCTCGGCCTCGAAGGCCAGCTGGGGGTCGGTGACCGGCTCCAGCACCTCGTACTCGACGGCGATCGCGGCGGCCGCGAGCCGGGCGGTGTCGGGGTGGTCGGCGGCGATCGCGGCGATCGGCTCGCCGTGGTGGCGCACCTCGTCCTTGGCGAAGACGGGCCGGTCGGGCGTGCCGCGCCCGTGTCCGGCGTCCCCGGGGACGTCCTCGTGCGTGACGACGGCCCGTACGCCCGGCATCTCGGCGGCGTGCTTGGTGTCGATCGAGAGGATGCGGGCGCGGGGATGCGGGGAGCGCAGGACCGCGGCCCAGAGCAGGCCCTCGGCCCACAGGTCGGCCGCGTACGGGAAGATGCCCTGGGTCTTGGCGGGGGCGTCGGCCGACGGCAGCGAGACGCCCAGACCGTGCGGCGGCGGCTCCGCCTCGGTGGCCTGGTCGGTGCCGGGCGCGGCCGTGACGGTGACGGCGCCGGCGCCCTCGTGCGTGCCGGTCATGCGAGGCCTCCCGACTGCGGGTCGGCCCCCGGGCCCTGGGTGTTCGGGTCGTGGGGGTGGTGGGGACGGCGGTGCGATGCGGGGTCGGGGTGCGGGTCGAGACCCGGGTCCAGGTCCTCGACCAGCGCGTCCTGGCCCCCGAGGGCGTCGCGACCGTACGAGTCGTGCCCGGCGAGGGCGTCGTGCCCGTAGGAGTCGTGTCCGGCGAGGGCGTCCCGGCCGTAGGAGTCGTGCGTGGCGTACGGGTCGCCGTTGTACGCGGGACCGGTCCCGGCGTACGGATCGGCGCTGCCGTACGGGTCGCCGGTGAATCCGGGCGTGGCGTACTGGTCGGCCGTGGGCACGCCTTCGGGGTACGTGCCGCCGTCGGCGTACCCGCCCTCGGGGTAGCCCCCTTCGGGGTAGCCGCCCTCGGGGTAACCGTTGTCGGCGTACGTGGCGTCGGGGTACGTCCCGTCGGCGTAGGTGCCGGCCTGGTCGGCGTACGGAGACGGGCCGTCGAGGGTGTCCTCGGGGCCGTGCGGGTGCAGGCCTTCGGGGGTGGCGAACCCCCGGCCTTCGGAGGCGTCGTGGAGGGCTTCGGTACCCGTGCCGTGCGCGTGGCCGTGGTCGTGGCCCTGCGCGTGGCCGTGGTCGTAGGGCTGCCCTTCCCCGTAGGAAGCGGCGTCGGCCGCGGCGTCGCCGTACGGCTGCTCCGGGTACCCCGCCTCCGGGTTCGGCTCCTCGGCGTACCCCTGCGCGGCGTACCCCGGGTCGGCGTACTGCTCCTCCGCGTACTGCTCCCCGTTGTACGCGCCGGGGT
Source organism: Streptomyces sp. NPDC050806 (assembly GCF_055586425.1). Taxonomy (NCBI): domain Bacteria; kingdom Bacillati; phylum Actinomycetota; class Actinomycetes; order Kitasatosporales; family Streptomycetaceae; genus Streptomyces; species Streptomyces sp. NPDC050806. Next base: position 415,512 of record NZ_JBVJIF010000009.1, read on the forward strand.
CGGCCGGGCCCGCCTGGTGCGGGATGCGGGCGGCCGGCTCCTGCTGGTCCGGGGCCTGCTCCGGTGCCCGGTCCTGGCCGTGCCCCTGGCCCTGCGGCTGGGCGAGTTCCTCGTCGTGCGCCTCGGAGGCGGCCCGGGCCGCCTCGGCACGGCCGGTGGCGACCTCCTGCACGGCGTCCAGGACTCCGCGGTAGCCGGAGCAGCGGCAGAGGTTGCCGCACAGCGCCTGGCGGGCCTGCAGTTCGGTGGGGGCGTGGTTGCCCTCCAGCAGGTCGTGCACGGTCATCGCCATGCCCGGGATGCAGAAGCCGCACTGCACGGCGCCGGAAGCGGCCAGTGCGCGCTGCACGTCGGACGGCGTGCCGTCCTTGGCCAGGCCCTCGACCGTACGGACCTCGCTGCCCGCCGTGGTCGCGGCGGGCACCAGGCAGGACGCCACGAGGCGGCCGTCGACCTGTACGGAGCAGGCGCCGCACTCGCCCTGGGAGCAGCCGTCCTTGGCGCCCGCGAGGCCGAGCCGCTCGCGCAGCACGTAGAGCAGGGACTCGCCGATCCAGGCGTCCGTGACCGGGCGGTCGATGCCGTTCACGGCCAGGACGTAGGAGGCACGGGGGTGCTCCAGGTCGGCGTGCGGAGAGGGGTCCACGGGAGGCGCTGCGGTCGTCGCCTCCTCGGGAGCCACGGGGTGCGCCGCTTCGGGAGCGGCGGGCGCCTCTTCCGGGGCGGCCACCGCGGAAGAGGCGGCGTGCGCCTCCTCGGGTGCCTCGGACGTACGCGATGCGTGGTCGTCCCGGTCGTCCTGAGAGCCGTCCTGAGAGGTGGCGTCCGTGGCGGCGCCCGCACCGGCGTCGGCGTCGGCCTCGGGCCCGGGGACGGACTCGGCCTCGGGGCCGGTTTCGGTCCCGGGGGCCGCCTCGGCCGCGGCGGGGTCCGCCGGGGAGCCGGCCTCTGGGGAACCGGCCTCTGCGGACGGCGCCGGCGTCTCCGGCAGCTCCGGCGCGTCGGCCGCGGCAGCGTCGGGCGCCCGGTCCTCCGGGGCCGGCCCCTGCTCCGGCGCCTCGCCGGACGCCTCGGACGGCTCGGCTGCCGCCGCTGCGTCGAATGCCGCCGATTCCTCGGAGGCAGCGGTCCCGGCCGCGAGCGCCTCGGGAGCGACCTCCTCGGCCGCCTCAGGAGCCACAGGCTCGGGGGCAATCGCCTCAGGGGCGACCGCCTCGGGTGAGGTCGGCTCCTCGGGCCCGGCGGGCTCTCCAACGGGAGCCGCTCCCTCGACAGGGACTGCGCCCTCCGCAGGGGCCGTCCCCTCGGCGGGCCCGGCCCCCTCCGGAGCGGCAGCCGCGTCCTCGGGCGCGGCGACCGCGGCACCCGAAGGGGCCTCGGCACGAGCGCCCTCGGGCTCTGCGGCGATGGTCTCCTCAGGGCGCGTCGCGGCGTCCGCCTCAGGGGCCGCGCCGTTGGCATGCACGTCGACATGCGCATCGACATGTGCGCCGTCGGCCGGAACCGCCACGCCGTCCCGCGCCGCCTCCGGGCGCTCCGGACCTTCCAGGCTCTCCGGCACGCTCTCCGCCGGGGCCGTCACGCGCTCGGCCCCCGCGTTCGTACGCGCGTCCGCCGGCTCCGCACGGCCGTCCTCGGCGGGCACGGTCCCGGGCTCCGCCGGTGCGGTCCCGGGCTCGGCGGGCGCGGACTCGGCCAGCGGCTTCGGGGTGGTCCGGCGACCCGAGACCAGGGCGTCCGCGAGGGCGATGCCGTCCGCCATACCGCCACCGGGCGTGCCGAACAGGCTCTGGTACGAAGGGGGTTGCTGCCCGGGGCTCGGCCACTGCTCGCCCTGCACCGGGGGCACGCCGTGCGGCGTCGGCGCGTGGCCGGTGTAACCCTGCGCTGCGTGCGCGTCACCGGGAAGCGGCCACTGCACGGCGGCACCGGGCGCCCCCGGTGCGTCGCTCGCCCCGTAGGCGCCCTGCTGCATCGCGTTCTGCGCCGCGGGGTGCGGCCCCACGTGGTACGGGCCGACGTGCTGCGGTCCGGCGGGCTGCGGCAGCCCCGCCTCGCCCGCGCGCCCGGCCCCGGTGCCGTCGCCGTCCCGGCCCTGGCCGTCGGCCGCCGCGTCCGCTCCGGCGGCCGTGTCCGGTCCGGGTGCCGCCGCGTCCGCCGGGGTGCCGATGCCCGAGAAGTCCCAGTGTCCGGTGGGCTGCGGGGTGCCGGGCATGGTCCGGCGGGCCGGGTCGGGCTCCTGGACCGGGTAGCCACCGTGCGGGCCCTGCCGGTCGTCGCCGACCAGGTACTCGCCGGACTCCTCCAGCACCTCGTCACCGGCTGCGGGCACCGCCCACTGGCCGGCGCCCGCGCCGAACGTCCCGTCCGCGCCCGGCTGCCCGTCCGCGCCCGCGACCGGCCACTCCACCGTGTCCGGCCCGTCGGCATCGTGGGTGCCGTCGCCGGGCCCGGCGGCGCCGTGCTGCTCCCCGCCGGGCATGCCGGCCGGGGCCCCGCCGCCGTACGACATGGCCGCCGGGGCGTCCGCCGCCGGGTCCACGAAGGGCATGGTCCACTGGCCGGTCGCGGCGGGGTCCGTGCTCGCGCCGCCCGCCGGGGACACGTACGGCGAGGCCGCCGCGTCATCGGTGCCCGTGGCCGCGCCGTCGCCCGCCGCCGGGAAGTAGTCCGGGGGGATGTAGCCGTGCCCGGGGGCCGCGAGCGGGTCCGCGCCGTACCCGTAGGCGGGCGCACCGGCCTCGCCCTCGTGGCCCGCGCCCGGTACGCCGTATCCGCCGTGCGCCTCGCCGGCACCGCCCGCGCCCTGTGTGCCCGCCGTGCCGTGCGCCCCGTAGATGGCCGCGCCGTACGCGCCGGAGGCGTAGCCGCCGGCACCGTGCGCGCCCGCGCCGTACGCCCCGTTCAGCCCGTACGCCTCCAGGTCGTCGGGCAGCTGGACGAAGGCCGTGGCCTCCTGGTCGTACTCGCCCTGCGGCAGCGGCTCCCAGCCCTGTCCGTGCTGGGGCTGACGCGGGGTGTCCCCGTCACTCATGCGCCGGCCTCGCTTCGCTCGGCTCGCTCGGCGGGCACGCATGCGCCGTGCGCGGTTCGCTGCCCGTTGTCGGTCCGCTCGCTGCGCTCACTCACGAGAGCGCCCTCCCAAGTGCTCGGCGCGCCAGTGCTGACACCGTACGGCGCAGGTGCAGGGCGGCGGGCGGCAGGGTGGCCGCCTCGGTACCGTCCTCCGGCGGCGCGGGATCCGGGATGCACGCGGCGGCCACGTAGTCGCCGAAGGCGGTCAGCGCTTCGGGGGCCAGGCCGCGGTCGTTGTCCCAGTCGATGAGGGAGGCCACCCACTGCTCGGCCTCCAGCGGGCGCAGCGGCATCATCGCGACCGCCCCGACCGCACATCGAACGCCCCGGCGCGCGGGATCGAGGACCAGCGCGACGGATGCGGCCGCGCGCCCCGGGCCCGTCCGTCCGGTGGCCTTCAGGAAGGTCTGCGGCGCGTGCAACAGCGGTACGCGCACAAAGCCGACGATCTCGCCCGGGCGCAGCATCTCCATGCCGGCGAGCAGGTGGCTGACCGGCACCTCGCGACGGGCGCCGCCGGGGCCCGCGATGATCACGGTGGCTTCGAGGGCGGCGAGAACCGGCAGGGTGTCGCCGGTCGGCGCGGCCGTGACGATGTTGCCGCCGAGCGTCCCGGCGTTGCGGATCTGCGGCGGTCCGGCGGCACGCGCCGCCGCGGCCAGACCGGGGATCAGGGCCGCGAAGTCGGGGCGCCCCATGCGGGCGAGGGTGAGGCCGGCGCCGAGCAGCGCGTGGCCGTCCTGGTACTGCCAGCCGCGGATCTCGCTGATCCGGTTCAGGCCGACCAGCGCCGCCGGGCGCAGCAGCCCGGAGTTGACGGCGGCCATCAGATCGGTGCCACCGGCCACAGGCACGGCGGCGGGCATGGCGGCCAGCGCCGCCACGGCCTCGTCGAGCGAGGCCGGCAACGTCACGGAATGCGACGCCTGCGGTGCGTGCGTGGTCAACCCAGCTGCCCCTTCCCCGGTGTCCCGGCTGTGCTGTTCCGCCTCGCCGTACGGTACGTGCTCACGGCCCGGACGTGGCAACTCTGGCACATCTTCGCAGGCCCGCGACGCGAGGGTCCATGAAGGCAGGATCCGTCACCGACCGGCGCGAAGTTCCTGGTTCGCCCCGCACCGTCCTGGACCTCCGAAGAGAGCGTATTGCCACCTTTCTCAAGCACTGTGCGTTACGGCACGTACCGCACGCACCGCGCCCTTGACGCCACTTGACGTCGTACGGCGTCCGCACGGGCGTTCCGCGCGGATGTTCGGCACACCGGCCGACGCACCGGGGCCGGGCCGCCCGCCCCCGCAGCGTGGGTACACGGTGCCAGGGGCCCGGCCGTACCGCGTCCGCCTTTCGGGGTGGCTCACACGTTTGGGGGCGGTCCGTCGATCGGGCGTCCGAGCGGGCGCCGTCGCCGCCCCGCGCGCCCGCCCGCGGTCGTGACAGGCCGTCATTCACGTGTCCGGCCGGGTACTTGACCCCGGCGGCGATCCCCGCCCGGAAAACCCGGCCCGCACACGGCGGGAAGTCCCGGTGGCGCCCCGGGAAACACCCGGGAAAGGCGCCGCTCCCCGTCTCCGGGCCATAACTCCCTGCAATGGGGCGCGGGTTGCCCACCAGCGGGCGAGGGGCGGAGCGGCCGGCCGACACGCCACCTGCGGCCCACAATCAGCCGCGCGACACCGCGCCGGGGCTATCCATGAGACGAGATGTCCGTCTCACCCAACTTTCAGCCGATCGTAAGGAATCCGCTCATGCGACAGAATCCGCCGGTGCGCAAGAGACGCCTTCGCGCCACCCTGCTCGCCGTCGCCGCCCTCGGCCTGCTGCCGCTCACGGCCGCCACGGCACCGGCCGCCGCCGCTCCCCCGCAGGCGGTGCCCCGCGAGGCGAGCATCGTCATCCACGCGGGCGAGGGCACCGGGGGCAGGGTGATCGCGCGGGCGACCCTGCGCTGCTTCCCCACCGGGGGCACCCACCCACGCGCGCGCTCGGCCTGCCGCGCGCTGGCGCCGGTGAACGGCGACTTCCAGCGGCTCCGGCCGCAGCCCCGGCCCTGCCCGAAGATCCACCGCCCGGTGACGGTCGCGGCGAAGAGCATCTGGCAGGGCAACGCCACGTTCGTCGTCCGCGGCTACCCCAACCTGTGCGTCGCCGCGGCGGACAGCGCCGGCGTCTTCGACCTCTCCCGGCGCACCGACGGCTGAGCCGGCACCGGCGGACAGCACGGCGCCCGGCCCGCTCTCCTCGGAGGGAGCGGGCCGGGCGCCACCGTACGGAGCGGTCCGGGGCCTACTTCTTGCCGCCGTCCTTGCCGCCCTTGTCCTTGTCGCCACCGGCGCTCATGGACTCGTAGATCTCCTTGCACATGGGGCAGACCGGGTACTTCTTCGGGTCGCGGCCCGGGACCCAGACCTTGCCGCAGAGCGCGACGACGGGCGTGCCGTCCATGGCGCTCGCCATGATCTTGTCCTTCTGGACGTAGTGGGCGAAGCGCTCGTGGTCACCGTCGCCGTTCGACACCTGTGGTGTCGGCTCCACGAGGGTGCCCGTACCTGCCCCGCGCTCGGGCTCAAGAGTGCTCATAACTGCCAAGGGTACTCACGCACGCGCCGTACCGGGCGCCGCGGCCCGTACGAAGTTGAACGACCCGCCGGCCCGCCGACCACCGGCTCCGACCGCCGATCGCCGCTGCCGGCCACCGGCCCGCCCGCCCGGAAGAGGGCCGGCTAGTTCAGCGAGGGGTCGTCCGGGTACGTCGCCACCATCGCCAGCTCGTTGCGCTGGCGGCGGAGCACAGCACGCCAGAGGCGTTCGGGGGACGGCGAGGAGACGTCGCCCGGCTCGGACTCGACGACGTACCAGGCCCCCTCCGCCAGCTCCTCCTCCAGCTGGCCCGGCCCCCAGCCCGCGTAGCCCGCGAAGATGCGCAGGGAGCCGAGCTCGGCGGAGAGCAGTTCGGGCGGGGCCTCCAGGTCGACCAGGCCGATCGCGCCGTGCACGCGGCGCCAGCCGAGCGGGCCGTCACCGTCGGTGTCGGCGCCGTCGCCCGTGGGGCCCCCGTCGAGCTCGCCCGCCTCGCCCGGGACCACCGCGACGCCGAGCGCGGAGTCCAGCGACACCGGGCCGCCCTGGAAGACCACGCCCGGCTCGCCCGCCAGCTCGGCCCAGGGCTGGAGGATGTCCGCCACACCGACCGGCGTGGGACGGTTCAGGACGACGCCGAGCGAGCCCTCCTCGTCGTGATCGAGGAGCAGCACCACGGCCCGGTCGAAGTTCGGGTCGGCGAGCGCCGGGGTCGCGACGAGCAGCCGTCCGGTGAGCGAGGACACCTCGGTCATGGCGACATGATCCCGCACTTCGGGCCGGTCCGGGGAGCCATTGGGTGCACCCGTATGCCCGCACTCCGGAGCGGACGGGACGTACGGCGACCGACCCGGCGCTTCCGGGCCCTCTCTCACATCACGGTCCGTTCCGGCAGATAAACCGTACGTGTTGTGACAGAGCTATTACATGAACTGGGGCCGCTCGGCCCTACGGACTACCCCCGCACCGCCCTTACCATTTCAGCTTGCCCCCTGTCCGTCTCCAGGAACGCGAGATCCATGACCGACGACGTTTTGCTTGTCCACGGCGGCACCCCGCTGGAGGGCGAGATCAAGGTCCGCGGCGCGAAGAACCTCGTGCCCAAGGCCATGGTCGCCGCGCTGCTCGGCAGTGAGCCGAGCCGGCTGCGCAACGTGCCCGACATCCGTGACGTGCGCGTCGTGCGCGGCCTGCTGCAGCTGCACGGCGTGACCGTACGACCGGGCGACGAGTCGGGGGAGCTGATCCTCGATCCGTCGCACGTGGAGAGCGCCAACGTCGCCGACATCGACGCGCACGCGGGGTCCTCGCGGATTCCGATCCTCTTCTGCGGCCCGCTGCTGCACCGCCTCGGCCACGCCTTCATCCCGGGCCTGGGCGGCTGTGACATCGGCGGCCGGCCGGTCGACTTCCACTTCGACGTGCTGCGCCAGTTCGGTGCGGTCATCGAGAAGCGGGCCGACGGCCAGTACCTGGAGGCCCCGCAGCGGCTGCGCGGTACGAAGATCCGCCTGCCGTACCCGTCCGTCGGCTCGACCGAGCAGGTGCTGCTGACCGCCGTCCTGGCGGAGGGCGTCACCGAGCTGTCGAACGCCGCGGTGGAGCCGGAGATCGAGGACCTGATCTGCGTCCTGCAGAAAATGGGCGCGATCATTTCGATGGACACGGACCGGACGATCCGTATCACCGGCGTCGACAAGCTCGGCGGGTACAACCACCGGGCGCTGCCGGACCGGCTGGAGGCCGCCTCCTGGGCGTCCGCCGCGCTGGCCACCGAAGGCCAGGTCTACGTGCGCGGCGCCTCGCAGCGCGAAATGATGACCTTCCTGAACACCTATCGGAAGGTCGGCGGCGCCTTCGAGGTCGACGACGAGGGCATCCGCTTCTGGCACCCGGGCGGCTCGCTGAACGCCATCGCGCTGGAGACCGACGTGCACCCCGGTTTCCAGACCGACTGGCAGCAGCCCCTGGTGGTGGCGCTGACGCAGGCATCCGGCCTGTCGATCGTCCACGAGACGGTGTACGAGTCCCGGCTCGGCTTCACCTCCGCGCTGAACCAGATGGGCGCGCACATCCAGCTCTACCGCGAGTGCCTGGGCGGCTCGGCCTGCCGCTTCGGCCAGCGCAACTTCCTGCACTCCGCTGTCGTCAGCGGCCCCACCAAGCTCCAGGGCGCCGACCTGGTCATCCCCGACCTGCGCGGCGGCTTCTCGTACCTGATCGCGGCGCTGGCGGCGCAGGGCACGTCCCGCGTCCACGGCATCGACCTGATCAACCGCGGCTACGAGAACTTCATGGACAAGCTGGTCTCCTTGGGCGCCCAGGTCGAACTGCCGAACGGCACGCTGAAGGACTGACCCGCCACGGGCCCGGCGCGGCGCGCTGTGGCCGGGCCTGACGCCCGTACCGCCGAAGGGCGGCCACCAGAACCCGGTGGTCGCCCTTCGGCGTTCTCGTGCCCGCTGAGGCGGGCTCACGGCGGCGTACTCCGGGTACGTCCGCACATGCGAAAGGCAGCCATCCGGCTCGGGATGGCTGCCTCTCCTGTGATGTCCCGTCCGTGCCCCGTCGTCCCGGGAGCACGGTGCCGGATCACTTGCCCTTGGCGGCTTCCTTGAGCTTGGAGCCCGCGGAGACCTTCACGCTGTAGCCGGCCGGGATCTGGATCGGGTCGCCGGTCTGCGGGTTGCGCGCGGTGCGAGCGGCACGGTGGGTGCGCTCGAAGGTGAGGAAGCCGGGGATGGTGACCTTCTCGTCGCCCTTGGCGACAACCTCACCGATGGTCTCGGCGAGCGCGGCCAGAACGGCGTCGGCGTCCTTGCGGGTCACCTCGGCACGGTCGGCCAGAGCGGCCACCAGCTCACTGCGGTTCATGTATTACTCCCGTGTTCTTCTTGCCAATGGGCGTGCCACGCGGCGGAGCCGCATATCAAGCACAGCGAAGCCGATGCTGCCAGGGCCCTCGGACAGTCCCCGGACCCGGGTCTGCCGTTCAGACCCTCGCGCCCGGTAACGCATCCTGCCCCCACCTGCGGCGGTAAAGCCAATCCGGCGCCCTGGAGGGTCACACGAAGAGCGCCATCGCCCCGAGAGGGTGACGCACCGGTGACGCTCCGCGTCATGCTCCGGGGCCCCGCCCATGGGCAGCGGCCAGTCATGCGCTGTCCGCCACCCTATGGGGGGCCTGAGGGCCGCGTGTCGTGCGACGCGCCGTATCAGGCGGTCGTGCCGCCCGTCACAGCGGCTCCGGCGGCCTGGGCGGCGTCCCGGACGGCCCCGGCGACCGCGCCGGCGACCTTGTCGTTGAACACGCTGGGGATGATGTAGTTCGCGTTCAGCTCGTCCTCCAGCACGACGTCGGCGAGGGCGCGGGCCGCGGCCAGCATCATGTCCTCGTTGACCGTACGCGACTGCGCATCCAGCAGACCGCGGAAGACACCCGGGAAGACCAGCACATTGTTGATCTGGTTCGGGAAGTCCGAGCGGCCGGTGGCCACGACGGCGGCGGTCTGCCGGGCCTCGCCCGGGTCGACCTCCGGGTCGGGGTTGGCGAGTGCGAACACGATCGCGCCTTCGGCCATCCGGGCCACGTCGTCGCCGTCCAGGACGTTGGGCGCCGAGACGCCGATGAAGACGTCGGCGCCGACCACGGCCTGCTTGAGGGTGCCGGTGACGCCCTCGGGGTTGGTGTTGTCGGCGATCCAGCGCAGCGCCGAGTCGGGGTCGGCGGAGACCAGGTCCTCGCGGCCCGCGTGCACCACGCCGTGGATGTCGGCGACGACCGCGTGCTTGACGCCGGCGTCCAGCAGCAGCTTGAGGATGGCCGTACCGGCGGCGCCCGCGCCGGACATGACGACGCGTACGTCCTCGATGCTCTTGCCGACCACGCGCAGCGCGTTGGTCAGGGCCGCGAGCACGACGATCGCGGTGCCGTGCTGGTCGTCGTGGAAGACCGGGATGTCCAGGGCCTCGCGCAGCCGCGCCTCGATCTCGAAGCAGCGGGGCGCGGAGATGTCCTCCAGGTTGATGCCCGCGAAGCCGGGGGCGATGGCCTTGACGATCTCCACGATGGCGTCGGAGTCCTGGGTGTCCAGGCAGATCGGCCAGGCGTCGATGCCGGCGAAGCGCTTGAAGAGGGCCGCCTTGCCCTCCATGACGGGCAGCGCGGCCTTGGGGCCGATGTTGCCCAGGCCGAGCACGGCGGAGCCGTCGGTGACCACCGCGACGCTGTTGCGCTTGATGGTGAGGCGGCGGGCGTCCTCGGGGTTGTCCGCGATGGCCTGGCAGACGCGGGCGACGCCGGGGGTGTAGACCATGGACAGGTCGTCACGGTTCCGGATGGGGTGCTTCGACGACATCTCGATCTTGCCGCCGAGGTGCATCAGGAACGTGCGGTCGGAGACCTTGCCGAGCGAGACGCCCTCGATCTCGCGCAGCTTCTGGACGATCTCGTCCGCGTGCGAGGTGGACGTCGCGGCGATGGTGACGTCGATCCGGAGTTTCTCGTGGCCGGAAGCGGTCACGTCGAGGCCGGTGACCGACCCGCCGGAGGACTCCACGGCCGTGGTGAGCTGGCTGACGGCGGTGCCGCTCGCGGGAACTTCCAGTCGCACCGTCATCGAATACGAGACGCTAGGCGCCGTTGCCATGGCCGACTTCCTCTGCTTTCGCTTGTTTCCCTATGCGCTGCCCCAGGAGCTCGGATGTCCTGCGCATCGTCCGATCGTCCCACCTACCAGCCGGTACACGGTAACCAGCCACAAGTTTCGGAATGACTCTTCCACCATACGAGAGCTAGTCAGCTCGGCGGAACCCCCCACTCCTTCGCCTGAAAAACGGCCTTAATAGGGAGAAACTCTGCCGTACCGCCCTTAAGATCTTGCGCGCAGTACCCCAAAGACACGCAAGGATGGGCGATATGGCTCAGGGCACCGTGAAGTGGTTCAACTCCGAGAAGGGTTACGGATTCATCGCACAGGAGGACGGCGGACCTGACGTCTTCGTCCACTACAGCTCGATCAGCGGCGACGGCTTCCGGAATCTGGAGGACACCCAGCGGGTGGAATTCGAGATCGCCCAGGGTCGCAAGGGCCCGCAAGCGGAACAGGTCCGCGTCATCGGCTGACCTTCCGGCCCACCGGTGACACGGACCTGTCCGTGACGCTGGAGAAGTTGAGGTGGCACCGACCCGCCATGCTCGCCTCGCGGCAAGTGGTCGCTCGAAGCGACTATGGTTGGGCCCGGGGGCTTGGATCGGGCCGGTGCCACCTACAGGCTAACACTGCGGCCGTCTCGGGCAATGTCCCCGAACACCCGAGTCCCGTAAGCGAATCCCGTAGCGGAGTACGCCGGGACCCGCCCCGGATCCGTCAGTCGCGCAGCAGGTCCGGCACCCCGTCCGCGTCCGGCTCGTCACGCGCCCCGGAGACCACCGTCAGGCGCTGCGTCGCCCGCGTCAGCGCCACGTACAGCACCCGCAGCCCGGCCGGCGACTCGTCGGCGATCTCGGCGGGCGAGACCACCAGCGTCGCGTCGTACTCCAGCCCCTTGGCCTCCAGCGAGCCCAGCGCGACCACGCGGTCCCCCAGGTCCGCGAGCCAGCCGCGCGCCTCCTCCCGGCGGTCCATGGCCACGACCACACCGACCGTGCCGTCCACCTCGTCCAGCAGCCGGCGCGCCTCCTCCCGTACGGAGTCGCCCGGCCGGTCCCCGGCGACGGCGAACCGCGGCCGCAGGCCCGTGGAGCGCACCGCCTCCGGCGCGACCATGCCGGGCATGGCCAGCGCCAGGACACGCGCCGCCAGTTCGGCGACCTCGGCCGGGTTGCGGTAGTTCACGGTGAGGGTGAAGCGGCGGCGCGGGCGGGTGCCCAGCGCCTCGTCCCGCGCTTCCCCGGCCTCGTCCGGGTCCGACCACGAGGACTGCGCGGGGTCGCCCACCACGGTCCATGTGGCGTGCCGGCCGCGGCGGCCGACCATCCGCCACTGCATGGGCGTCAGGTCCTGCGCCTCGTCGACGATGACGTGCGCGTAGTCCGTGCGCTCCTCCGCGAGCCGCTCCCGGCGGCTGCGCCCCGAGGAGTTGCGGTCCGCAAACGTGGTCAGCTCCTCCAGTCCGGTGAGCTGGTCCAGCGGGTCGGCCTCGCGCTGCCGGGCGGGGCGTGCCGGGGCGCCGAGGATCAGCTGGAGCTCGTCCAGGAGCGCGACGTCGTGGACGGAGAGCGGGCCCAGGCCCTGCGCGTCCAGGCGGCCCAGCGAGCGGGCCAGCCGCCGTACCTCGCGGTGCTGGAGCACCCGCCGGGACCAGCGGCCCAGCAGCTTCTCGTCGGCCATGGCGGCGAGCACCCGGCGCGGCGTCAGCTCCGGCCACCAGGCGTCCAGGAAGTCGAGGAAGTCCTGCTCGGTGGTGATGTCCTCGTCGAACCCGGACCGCGCCTCGGCGGCCAGCTCCGGGTCGCTGTAGCGGCGGTCCCCGCCGGTCTTCGCCCAGAGCGCGTCGAGGATCAGCCGGCGGGCGCGCGGCCGCAGCAGGTTGACCGGCGCGGTGCCGCCGAGAGCGGCGGTACGGATGCGGCGCAGTTCGGCGGCGTCCAGCTCGATCCGGGAGCCGAAGGCGACCACCCGGAGGCGGTCGGTGGGCACGGCCGGGGCGGTGTCCTCCTCGTCCATGTCGCCGAAGGCCAGCTGACCGTCCGGCGCTTCGGCCGGGGCGGTGTCTGCGGCGAGCTCCAGGGCGCCCCGGGCCGCCTTGCGCAGCACCTTCAGCATGCGCGAGGAGCCCTTGACGCGCGCCACGGCAGGACTGTCGTACGCGGTGGCCTCGGCGCCCTCCATCAGGGAGCCCAGCGCGCGGATGGCGACCTGGCCCTCCTCGCCGAGCGAGGGCAGCACGCCCTCGGTGTACGCGACCAGCAGCGGGGTGGGCGAGACGATGAGGATGCCGCCCGCGTAGCGGCGCCGGTCCTGGTAGAGCAGGTAGGCGGCGCGGTGCAGGGCGACCGCCGTCTTGCCCGTACCGGGGCCGCCCTCGACCTCGGTGACGGAGGCGGCGGGCGCCCGGATCACCATGTCCTGCTCGGCCTGGATGGAGGCGACGATGTCGCGCATGGAGTGGCTGCGGGCCCGGCCGAGGGCGGCCATCAGCGCGCCGTCGCCGACCGCCGGCAGCTCCTCGCCGGCCAGCGTGGCGGTGACCTCCGGGCGCATCAGGTCGTCCTCGACGCCGAGCACCCTGCGGCCCTTGGAGCGGATGACGCGGCGGCGCACGACACGGCCCGGGGAGACCGGGGTGGCGCGGTAGAAGGGCGCGGCGGCGGGCGCCCGCCAGTCGATGACCAGCGGGCTGTAGTCGGCGTCCAGCACGCCGAGCCGTCCGATGTGCAGCGTCTCGGCGATCTCCGCGCGGTGGTCGGCGCCGATCGCGCCGTCGGCGGGCTCGACGGAGGTGTACGCGCCGTCCGGGCCCCGCTTGCCGTCCTTGCCCAGGAGCAGGTCGATGCGGCCGAAGAGGAAGTCCTCGTACTCTGAGTTGAGGCGGTGCAGGTGGACGCCGGCCTGGAAGACCTGCGCGTCGCGTTCGGCGAGCGCGCCGGGCGTGCCGACCTGACCGCGCTTGGCGGCGTCGTCCATCAGGAACTGTGCCTCGTGGATCTTCTCCTCCAGGCGCCGGTACACCCGGTCCAGATGCGTCTGCTCGCCCGCGATCTCGCGGTCGCGGACGGAGTCGCTGTCAGGTACGGAATCCGGCGCGTGCGTGGAGTTCTCCGGCGCGTGCGTGGCGTTCTGCGCGGCCACCCAGGCCCCCTTCTGCTGTGCGTAGGGCAGCCGTCAACCGTACGCGAAGCAGGTCGCGGGCGCACCTGTGCGGCAGCGCGGGTGTCCGGTCAGACGTCGACGGCGGCCAGCCGCTCGCCGGCGAGGGTACGGATTTCGAAGCGGTCGATCTCGGCGCGGCTCATGGCGGCGCCGCCGTTCGTGTAGAGCGGCTGCCGGCTCCACTTCGTGGCGCCGCCCTTGATGCCGTACCCGCCGTCCGGCACCGCCCAGGTGGTGACGGTCTGCTCGTCGCCGTCCTTGCCGACGGCGACGAGGGAGCAGGTCAGCGGGCCCTTGACGTTGCCGAGGCGGAGCGCGACGGAGGTCCCCCACGGGCGGTCGGCCATGGCCACGCCCGCGGCGACCTTGGTGTCCGGGTCGACCGCGGTGTGCTTGTCCCGGCCGCTGTCGTACATCTGCTCGGCCGGGCTCACGGCCTGCGGCGGGGGCTGCGGGGCTTCGCGGGTCACCGCCAGGGCGGCGAGCGGCCCGCCGACGATCAGCGCGACGGCCGCGGCCACGAGGGCGAGCCGCCGGCGGCCGCGCCGCCGGACGGCGGCGACCTCGGCCAGCAGGCCGCCCAGGACGCGCCGCGAGGGCTTCGGGACGAGCGTGGCCTCGGAGGGCGGGGCGCCCGTGCCGTCGTCGGCGAGCCCGGCCAGCAGCGGGGGCAGGCCGAGCAGGCCGTCCAGCTCGGCGGCGCAGCGGTCGCAGTCGGCCAGGTGTTCCTCGAAGCGGGCGGCGTCGGCGGCGTCCAGCACGCCGAGCGCGTAGGCGCCGACGTCGGTGTGGTCCGCCGGCTCGGCGGGCGGGTGGGGCCGGTTCACGCCGTGACTCCTCGTTCTTCCAGGGAGAGCTTCAGGGAGCGCAGGGCGTAGAACACCCGGGACCGCACCGTCCCGGGCGGCACTCGCAGCACTTCCGCGGCCTCGTTGACCGTACGTCCCTTGAAGTACGTCTCGATCAGGGCCTCCCGGTGCGCCGGGCTCAGGTCGGCCAGCGCCTCGGAGATCGTCATCAGGCGCAGCGCGCGGTCGATCTCGTCGGCGGCGGGCAGCGTCTCCAGGGGCGCGGCGTCCACCTCCTGGGGGCGGGCCCGGCGGCTGCGGTGCCCGTCGATGACGATGCGGCGGGCCACGGTCACCAGCCAGGGGCGTACGGACCCGGTCGCGCGCTGCAGCTGGTCGGCGTTGCGCCAGGCGCGCAGCAGGGTTTCCTGGACCACGTCCTCGGCGCGGTGGCGGTCGCCGGCCACCAGCCGCAGGACGAAGGCGAGGAGCGGTCCCGCGTGCTCCTCGTACAAGGCCCGCATGAGTTCTTCGTCGGGCGTCGTCCGGTCGGCCACGACGGCATCCTCGCGCAACGCCACTCCCCGGTCGATAGGACGGAACGGACTCCGTTCCGGGTCCGGGCCCCCGGCCTTCGGGAGCTCGCGGTGGAGTACGTACGCGGGCGTGCGGGTGTTCAGCCGGTGACGCGGGAGGCGGGGCCGAGGGCGCGGCGGCGGTGCCGGGCGACCCGCTCGCGGTTGCCGCACACCTCGCTGGAGCACCAGCGCCGCCGCCGGCCGCGCGAGGTGTCCAGGTAGATCCGCGAGCATGTCTCGCCCTCGCACTGGCGCAGCTGGCCGCGTGCCACCGCGTCGGTCAGCATGCCGACCGCGTCCCGGGCGACCGCGGCCATCAGACCTGCGCAGTCCGGCGCGCGTGCGCAGCGGCGCTCCAGCGCGCCGTCCACGCCGCGTACGGCGCGTTCGGGCGGTGGCGGGGCCTCGGCCGTGGCGTTGAGCAGTGCCAGGTCGCGGTCGGCGGCCCGGCCGCGGATCTCGTCGTGGACGATGCGCCGCAGCAGTTCGCGCAGCGCACGGAAGCGCGCGACCCAGCTGCCGTCGACGGCGTCGAGCGGCGTGCTGCGCGGTACGACGCCCGCGCCGACGAGCCAGGCTCTCAAGTGGTCGGGGCCGAGGAGCCGTTCGGCCGACGGATCGCCGGTCGTGGCCACCAGGTCAAGGCAGATCCGCCCGCAGTCGAACCGCAGGTCGTAAGGGGCCGCCATGTGCCTGTCACTCCTTCGGGGACAACGTCTCCCTCCAGAGTGCCCGGCCGGGCGGCTCGCCGGAACCCTCGGTACCGGCCTCGCGGCGCCGGCCGGCCACACCGGCCCCCCGCGTCAACGCGACTGCTCGTCCGCGTACTTGGTCTCCGCGTGCGGGTCCAGCGAGAGCCGGTAGCCGCGCTTGACCACCGTCTGGATCAGCTTCGGGACGCCCAGCGCCGCCCGCAGCCGGGCCATCGCCGTCTCCACGGCGTGCTCGTCGCGGCCCGCGCCCGGCAGCGCGCGCAGCAGGTCACCGCGGGAGACCACCCAGCCGGGCCGCCTGGCCAGCGCGCGCAGCAGCGACATCCCGGCGGGCGGCACGGGGCGCAGCTCGCCGTCGATGAGCACCGCGTGCCCGCGGATCTCCAGCCGCCGCCCGGCGATCGGCAACGGCCTTACCCGGCCGGGGAGTTCCTGGCACAGCAGCTGGACGAGCGGGCCGAGCCGGAAGCGCTCGGGCTGGACGGTCGCGATGTCGTGGTTCTCCAGGGGCAGCGCGGTCACCGGGCCGACGCACGCGGCCAGGACGTCCTGCCGCAGTGCCGCCAGCACCTCGGCGTGCACGCCCCGCTCCTCGGCGCGGCGCAGCAGCGACGCGGCGGCCGGGGCGCTGGTGAAGGTCACCGCGTCGACGGTGCGGGCCAGCACCGCGTCCAGCAGCCGGTCGACGGGGCCGATGTCCTCCGGGGGCATCCAGCGGTAGACCGGCACGCCGACCACCTCGGCACCCGCGGCGCGCAGCGACTCCACGAAGCCGGGCAGCGGCTCGCCGTGCAGCTGGAGCGCGATCCGGCTGCCGTCCACGCCCTCCTCCAGCAGCCGGTCCAGCACCTCGGCCATGGACTCCGATGCGGGCGACCACTCCTCGGTGAGACCGGCCGCGCGGATCGCGCCGCGCACCTTCGGGCCGCGGGCGAGCAGCCGTACGCCGCCCAGCCGCTCCAGCAGCGCGGTGCCCAGGCCCCAGCCCTCGGCGGCCTCCACCCAGCCGCGGAAGCCGATGGCGGTGGTGGCCACCACGATGTCCGGCGCGTCGTCGATGAGCTGCTTGGTGGCGGCCAGCAGCTCGGTGTCGTCGGTGAGCGGCACGATGCGCAGCGCGGGCGCGTGCACGACCTCGGCGCCGCGGCGCTCCAGGAGCGTGCCCAGCTCGGCGGCGCGGCGGGCCGCGGTCACCCCGATGGTGAAGCCGGCCAGTGGCTGCCCGCCGCTCCGCTCCTTCGGTCCGCTGTCGTCCGGTAGGTCGTTTCGCTGTCCGTCGTGCATGTGGCTCTCGTCCCGCTCCGCAGTGATGTGCGCCGGCTCAACGGCGGCCGGGCCCTGCCGTCCCCGGGCGTCCGTCCCGGGCGGTCCGGCGGACCGATCGGCCCTCTGATGCTGTCAAGGGTCCGTGTCGGCCCGGGTTCACCGTCATTTCTCCAGTGTTACGCCCGGGCGGCCCCGGACGTTCCCGCCGGGGCCGTCACCGGGCGTGTCCGCTCACACCTCGGCGTACGCCGGGCGCTGCGCCTCCTCGGCCTGCGCGTCCGGCTCCGGTGCGGTGGGCCGGAGGTATACGGCCCAGGTCACGGCGGCGCACAGTGCGTAGCACACGAGGAAGGACACGAAGGCGGGCGTGCCGGAGCCCCCGGTCGAGAACGCCTGCCGGAAGGCGAGGTTGATGCCCAGGCCGCCGAGCGCGCCGACGGCGCCGATCAGCCCCATGGCCGCGCCCGAGAGGCGCCGCCCGTAGGCCGCGGCCGCCTCGCCGGCCAGCCCGCGCGAGACCGCCTTGGCCTGGAAGATCGCCGGGATCATCTTGTACGTGGAGCCGTTGCCGAGGCCGGTGAGCACGAAGAGGGCGATGAAGCCGACGAGGAAGACCGGCAGCGACTCCCGTACCGAGGCGGCGATCACGACGCCCGTCGCGACGCTCATGGCGGCGAAGTTCCCCAGCGTGATCCGCGCGCCCCCGAAGCGGTCGGCGAGCTTTCCGCCGACGGGCCGGATCAGCGAGCCGAGCAGCGGCCCGATGAAGGTCAGCGAGGCCGCCTGCAGCGGAGTCTGTGCGAACTGGTTCTGCAGGACGAGCCCGAAGGCGAAGCTGTAGCCGATGAACGACCCGAAGGTGCCGATGTAGAGCAGCGACATTATCCAGGTGTGCGGGTCGCGCGCCGCTTCCTTGGCCGCGCCGGTGTCGTTGGTGACCGGCGCCAGGTTGTCCATGAACAGCGCCGCGCACAGGGCGGCGAGCACGATCAGCGGGAGGTAGACGCCCAGCACGAGGCGCGGGTGCGCGGCACCCGCCGTACCGATGACCAGCAGGCCCAGGAGCTGGATGACGGGTACGCCGATGTTCCCGCCGCCCGCGTTCAGGCCCAGCGCCCACCCCTTCTCGCGCAGCGGGAAGAAGGAGTTGATGTTGGTCATGGAGGAGGCGAAGTTGCCGCCGCCCACTCCGGTGAGCGCCGCGACCACCAGAAAGGTGGTGTACGAGGTGCCCGGCTCCATCACGAAGGCCGCGGCGACGGTCGGCACGAGGAGCAGCAACGCGCTCAGCACCGTCCAGTTGCGTCCTCCGAAGCGCGCCACCGCGAACGTGTACGGCACGCGGAGCACCCCGCCGACCACCGTGGGCATCGCGACCAGGAAGAACTTCCCGGCCGCATCGACGCCGTACTCGGGCCCCATGAAGAGCACCATCACCGACCACAGGCTCCACACGGAGAAGCCGATGTGCTCGGAGAGCACGGAGAACCACAGGTTGCGGCGCGCGATCCGCTCACCCCCGTCCGCCCAGAACGCCGCGTCCTCGGGATCCCACTCCTCGATCCACCGCTTGCCCCTGCGTGCCACCGTCATCGCGCCTCCCGGCTCTCGAAGTCACCCGCTCCGACGCTAGGGACGGCGCGTTTCGCGGCGGTGCCGCCAGGTGTCACGGACGCAATATCGCGCTCACCCGGAACCGCGGAACGCGGTGAGTACCGCCCGCGCCGCGCTTCACCCTGCCATCAACCGGGCGTCCTCGGGAGGCAGCCAGGCACCTCGGGGGCGGGACAGCCAGCCGCCCTCCGTGCCCAGTTCGCGCGCCGCGGCCCGCAGCACGTCCAGGCCGGGGTGGCGCAGCCCCCGCCGCCAGACCACCGACACCGGGGACAGCGGCACGGGGTCCACGAGGGGCCGCAGCACCATCCCGGGTGCCTCGATGAACTCCACGCTGGCCAGGACGGACCAGCCGCGCTTCCGTACGACGCGGAGGAACTCGGCCGGGCCGTCGATCTCCGGGTACGGCGCCGCCGCCCGGATGCCGCGCCCTTCGAAGAGCCGCTCGGCCAGGGCGGTCCACTCCGCGGTGTGCGCGTTGCCCGCCCCCGTGTACAGCGTCTCCCCGGCGAGCGCGCCCACGGGCACGGCGGCGCGGGCTGCCAGCGGGTGCTCCGCCGGCAGCAGGACGGCCATCGGCTCGTACCGCACCGGATGGTGGGCGAGCCGGTTCCGCACCCCGCGCGGCAGCCCCGCGACCCGTCCGAAGGACACGTCCAGGGCGCCCGCCAGCAGCCCTTCCGCCGCGCCGGTCAGGCCGCTGTGGAAGCGCGCGGCGAACTCCAGGTCGGGGGCCGCGGCACGGGCCCGCTCCAGCACCCGGTACGCGGTCCCCACCGGCGCGCCCACGTCGACCAGCAGCGGACGCGCGCGGTCGGCGCCGCCGGTGAACGCAGCGGACAGCTCGTCGTGCGCGGCGAGCACACGCTGGGCGTACGGGAGCAGCCGCTCGCCCTCCGGGGTGAGCCGCACCTGACGGGTGGTGCGCAGGAACAGCACGGTGCCGAGATCGCGCTCCAGGCGGCGGATGTCCCGGCTGAGGGCTTGCTGGGCGACGTACAGGCGGGCGGCGGCACGGGTGAAGTGGAGCTCCTCGGCGGCGGCCATGAAGGCGCGCAGCAGTCGAGGCTCTATGTCGTGGGGCACGCACCCATGGTGACAAAGCCGGGCCGAGGCCCCCAGTCCTGGTGGCGGCGGATTGACAACCAATAACGGTGAATGGGCTGCGGGAAGGTGTTGGACGCCCCGTGGGCGCCGGCCCGACCGTGGACGGGTGATCCTCTTCCTCGCCGCCCGGCCCGTGACCGCACCGCCCGTTCCCGCCTGCCCGCGCCGGGCCGCCGGCCGCACCCGCCGCCCGGCCGGCAGCCGCCCGCGCCTGCCGTTCCTCCGCCCGTACGCCCGGATCTTCGAGGTGCCCGGCGCCCGCGCCTTCATCGCGGCCAACCTCCTGGCCCGGCTCCCCATGGGCATGTTCAGCGTCAGCGCGGTGCTCATGATCGCCGGGTCGCGCGGCTCGTACGCGCTCGCCGGGGCCGTGACCGCGGCCGGCCTCGCGGCGACGGCGGTCGTCGGCCCGTGGACGGCGCGGCTGGCCGACCGCTACGGACAGGGCCGGGTGGCGCCGCTCGCCGCCCTCCTCGCCGTCGCCGGTTCGCTGGCCCTCGTGCTGTGCGTACGGCTCGACGCGCCCGTCTGGACGCTCTTCGCCTCCTACGTGTGCACCGCGACCACACCCAACACGGGCGGCATGTCGCGGGCCCGCTGGGCGCACCTCTTCCGAGGCGACTCCCGTGCCCTGCACACCGCCCACTCCTTCGAGCAGGCGGCGGACGAAGTGTGCTTCATGCTGGGGCCGGTGCTCGCGGCCTTCCTGTGCACGGCGCTGTTCCCGGAGGCGGGCACGCTCGTCGGGGCCGTGCTGCTGCTGACCGGGATGGTGCTGTTCGCCGCGCAGCGCCGTACGCAGCCGCCGCCCGCGCCCCGTACGGGCCGGGTCCGCTCCCCGCTGCGCCACCGCGGCCTGCCCCCGCTCCTGCTGGCCTTCCTGTGCACGGGCGCGGTCTTCGGCTCGCTGGAGGTGGTCACCATCGGGTTCGCCGACGGGCACGGCGTACGGGCGGCGGCGGGCGGCATCCTGGCGCTGCAGGCGGCCGGTTCGTGCGCCGCCGGCCTGCTGTACGGGCTGCTGCCGCCCGCGGACCGGCCCGCAGCGCGCTTCGCCGGCTGCGTGGCGGCGATGGCCGCCCTGATGCTGCTGCCGCTCCTCGGGGCGGCGAGCGGCAGCCTCGCGGTGCTGGCCGCCGCCCTGCTGGTGGCCGGCATGGCGACCGCGCCGACCATGGCCACCGGCATGGGCCGGGTGCAGGCCCTGACCCCGGCGGGCCAGGTCAACGAGGGCCTGACGCTCGCCGTCACCGCCCTGCTGGCCGGCATCGCGGCCGGCTCGGCGGCGGGCGGCTGGGCCACGGACCACCTCGGGAGCGGCGGGGCGGGATACGCCGTACCGGCCGCCGCTGCGGCCCTGGCGGCGGCCGTGACGCTCACGGGGCGCCTCCGGACGGCCCGGAGCGCATGACGCGGGCCGTAGGGCCCACGCGGCAACCCCGAGCGCGTAACGCGGGCCGGGCTCCTCGCGGCGGCCCGGCCCGTGCGATTCCGCGTTGCGGTCCCGCCCCGTCCGCGGTGGCCTCTACCGTCTGCCCATGACCTCCGACCGACCGCACACAGAGACCGCCGCCGTCACCCCGTTCCGTATCGACATCCCCGACGCCGACCTCGCCGACCTGCGCGACCGGCTCTCCCGGACCCGGTGGCCGGACGAGCTGCCGGGCGTCGGCTGGAGCCAGGGCGTGCCACTGGCGTACCTCAAGGAGCTCGCCGCGTACTGGCACGACGGCTACGACTGGCGGCGGCACGAGGCCGAGCTGAACCGCTTCCCGCAGTTCACCACCACCCTCGACGGCACGACCGTGCACTTCCTCCACGTGCGTTCCGGCGCCCCGGACGCGCTCCCCCTCGTGCTGCTGCACGGCTGGCCGGGCTCCTTCGTGGAGTTCCTCGACCTGATCGGGCCGCTCACCGAGGCGGGGTACGACGTCGTCGTGCCGTCCCTGCCCGGCTACGCCTTCTCCGGGCCGCCGGCGAAGCCCGGCTGGGGCGTCCCGCGCATCGCCGCCGCCTTCGCCGAGCTGATGCGGCGACTGGGGTACGCGCGTTACGGGGTGCACGGCAGCGACTGGGGCGCGATGATCGCCCGCGAGTGGGGACGGCAGCACCCGGAGGCGGTGGCCGCGGTCCATCTGACGCTGCTGCCCTCCGCGGTGGCGACCGCCGAACCCACCGAGGAGGAGCGCGCGGGGCTTCTCGAAGCGCAGCTGGCGGAGGTGCACGCCTCTCTGGAGCAGCGCGCGCACGTCCAGAAGGAGGAGATGGGCTACGGCATCCTGCAGTCCACCCGTCCGCAGACCCTCGGGTACGCGCTCACCGACTCCCCCGTGGGCCAGCTCGCCTGGATCACCGAGAAGTTCAAGGTGTGGACGGACTGCCGGGACACGCCCGAGGAGGCGGTCGGCCGCGACCGCCTCCTGACGAACGTGATGCTCTACTGGCTCACCGGCACCGCCACGTCCTCGGCACGCCTGTACTACGAGACGATGCACTCCGGGGCCGGCTGGGGCGGGAACACGGTGCCGTCCACCACCCCGACCGCCGTCGCGGTCCTCCCCGCCGACCTGGCCCGCCCGGTGCGTCACCTCGCGGACCGGTCGGACGCCGTGGTGCGGTGGACGGAGTACCCGCGCGGCGGCCACTTCCCCGGCCTGGAGGTCCCGGACCTGCTCCTGGACGACCTGCGGGAGTTCTTCGGCACGTTCCGGTGAGGCCCGGCGCGCTCCGGTGAGGCGGGCGGGGCCGGCGGCGGTCTCAGCCGTTCAGGCCCCACCCCTTCCCCATCTCGTAGGCGGCGCAGAGATTCACGTCGAGCATGTACGCGCCGGCCGTGCCGCACTGGGCGGGGCCGGTGCCGGGGTCCAGCGGCTGCCCGTGCCCCATGCCGGTGATCTCGTACGTCTCGGCGGCCACCGCGCCCGCCGCGTCCCGGTACACCGCGTGCGGATAGCCGCCCACCGTGTCCTTGGTGTCCGCGGCCTGGTCGGTGCCGTGCACATTGGTCCACTGCTCGACGAGGTCGGCCATGTTCGCCGGCTTCACGGTCGTGTCGGACGTGCCCTGGAAGACCGTGAGCCGGGGCCAGGGGCCGGTGTACCCGGGCCGGGCCGCCCGCACCCGGTCGCCCCACTGCGCGGGCGTCTGGGTGGCGCCGACGTACATGCACACGTACGGCGAGCCCGCCGCCTGCGCGCAGCCGTACGGGAGGCCCGCGACCACGCCGCCCGCCGTGTAGGTCTCCGGGTACGCGGCCATCATGACGGCGGTCATGCCGCCGCCGGCCGAGAGCCCGGTGACGTACGCCTTGGAGCCGCCCGCGTCGGCGAGCTGCCTGGCGGTCATCTGCTGGATGGAGGCCGCCTCGCCCTTGCCGCGTTCGATGTCGCCCGCCTGGAACCAGTTGAAGCAGGAGCTGAGGTTGTTGGCGCTCGTCTGGCCCGGGAACACCACCGAGAAGCCCCAGCGGTCGGCGAGTTCGGTCCAGCCGCTCTGCTTGCCGTAGGCGGTGGCGTTCTGCGTACAGCCGTGCAGCGCGACGACCACGGGGCGGCCGGCGGGCAGCCCCTCGGGGACGTAGCGGTACATCCGCAGCGCCCCGGGGTTGCTGCCGAAGCCGGTGACTTCCTCGATGGTGCCGGCGGCCGCTTGCGCGGTGCCGGCGGGGAGCAACAGGGCGGCAAGGACGGCCGCGACCAGCGCGCTCAAGGTGCGTCTGATTGTCTTGTACATGCCCGGCGACAGTAGGAGCGGACGACGCACCCCGATATGGCGCGGGGCGCCACATCCAGCGCCCGCGCCATGGGCCCCGGCACGACAAGAGCCCCGCTGCCTGACGGCTGCGGGGCTCTGCCTCACATGGGATGTCCGGAGGCCGGGGCCTCCGTTCGGTGGAGATGGCGGGAATCGAACCCGCGTCCAACGGTGCAGAATCAGGGCTTCTCCGTGTGCAGTCCGCTGCGATTTTCTCAGCCCCGGAGATCACGCGGACAAGTCTCCGACGGGCTCAGTCACTGTTTGATGTCTCCACAGAACCCCGTGACCGGGCTCAGTGGATAAGACCCCTAGCTGATGCCAGGATCCGGGTCGGGATCATCCCCGGGCTGACACTTCGCAGGTCGCTACTTAGGCAGCGAGGGCGAAGGAATCGCGCTTGGTGTTGGCGATTATTGGTTGCGACATATGGTTAACGAGATCATTGCCGCTTCCTCGACACGCTTCCCCTGCTTCGACATCCGCTGTCGAAACCGATCATCCCCATGTTGTGTTTTCAAAGCCGGACACTCCGTCCCGCGGAGCGCCCCGCACCCCGTCATTCCGAGGTACGTGTGCCATCGTACGGGAACAACGCGGCACCGTGCCAGCAATATTCCCCGGGTCCCCGGGAGGGCCCTTCCGCCAGGTCAGGCCCGCTGCCGCCGGCGCACCGCCGAGATCGCCCGGTCGGCCTCACGGCGGTCCTGCTGCTCGCGCAGGGTCTGCCGCTTGTCGTACTCCTTCTTGCCCTTGGCCAGCGCGATCTCGACCTTCGCGCGGCCCTTCAGGAAGTACAGCTGGAGCGGCACGATCGTGTGACCGGTCTCCTGGGACTTCGAGGCCAGCTTGTCGATCTCCTCGCGGTGCAGCAGCAGCTTGCGCTTGCGGCGCGCCGCGTGGTTGGTCCACGTGCCCTGCGCGTACTCGGGGATGTGCACGTTGTGCAGCCACGCCTCGCCGCCGTCGATCTGGACGAAGCCGTCCACGAGCGAAGCCCGCCCCTGCCGCAGCGACTTCACCTCCGTGCCCGAGAGCACGAGGCCGCACTCGTAGGTGTCGATGATGAGGTAGTCGTGCCGCGCCTTCTTGTGCTGCGCAATGAGCTTGCGCCCGGCCTCCGCGGCCTGCCGCTTGGCCTTCGTCTTCGCGTTCTGCTTAGCCATAGTGCGGCCATTTTCGCACTACGACCCGCCTCCCAGGCCACTCATTACTGCTCTGGCCCGGCTCTCCGCACGATCCTCGGCGGGAATGTCGGGGCGGATGCCCCGGCCGTCGACGCCATGGCCGGACGGCGTGCGGTAGTGGCCGACGGTCAGCTCGGCCACCGAGCCGTCCGCGAGCTTGCTGGGCATCTGGACCGACCCCTTGCCGAAGGTCGACGAGCCGATCACCACCGCGCGGCCGCGGTCCTGCAGCGCTCCGGCCAGCAGCTCCCCCGCGCTCATCGTGCCGCCGTCGACCAGCACGGCCAGCGGTGACTTCGTGGCCCGGCCGCGGTCGGCGTACAGCGCGCGCTGGCTGCCCCGTACGTCGTACGTGGCGACCAGGCCGCCGTCGAGGAAAGCGGCGGCCGCGGTGACCGCCTCCCCGACCAGGCCGCCGGTGTTGCCGCGCAGGTCCAGCAGGATGCCGCCGGGCGGGGCCGACCGGACCGCCTCGCGCACCTCCTCGCCGGTGCCCTTGGCGAACGCCTCGACCTTGATCCGGGTCATGCCGCCGGGCGCGGCCGGCCGCTCCACGGTGACGTTCGCCGTGCGCAGCCGGGCGCGGTGCAGCGTCACGGACCGGTCCTGGTCCGCGCGCCGGAGCCGCAGCGCGACGGGGGTACCGGGCGCTGCCGCGCCGCCCGCGCGCTTCGAGGTGCTGCCGGCGTCCCCGCGCAGCCCGGCCACCACATCGGTGACGGGGCGGTGGCGGGTGGTGCGGCCGTCGACGGCGAGCAGCTCGTCACCGGGCGCGATGCCGGCCCGTGCGGCGGGGCTGTCGGGCCGGACCCGGGAGACCTGGACGCGGCCGTGCTCGCCCTGGCGCAGCCACAGGCCGACGCCGACGTACTCGCCGTCCAGCTCCCGCCGGAAGTCCTCGTACTCGCCCGCGGTGTAGACGGTGGACCAGCGGTCGCCGCTGCGGCTGACCACGTCGGCGGCGGCCTGGCTGCCGGACTTGCCGGCCTTGGCCGCCTCGGCCGCGGCCTCCTCGACGGCCTCGCGGTCCGCCGTGCCCTCCGCCGCGGCCCGGCCGTCGGCGACGGTCCGTACCGGTATGTGCCGCTCGGCCCCTTCCCGGCCCTCGCCGCTCCAGGTACCGGCCGCTGCGCCGGTGCCGAGCACGCTCGCGACCACCAACGTCATGGCCGCCCCGCGGCGGATGCGGCGGGGCCGGACAAAGTGCAATCGGCCCGACATGCCGGTGAGTCTAGGCCAGAAAGAAGCGCCGTACGGGCAGTTGCCCGTACGGCGCTCTTGGCATAACTCACACCTTCAGATACTTGCGGAGCGCGAAAAACGCGGCGAGCGCCGGCATCAGAAGACCGATGAGCAGCACCAACGGGAGTACCGCCACCACGGAGTCCCAGCCGATGAAGTTGATCACCTGGATCTTCTCCGCCAGCCAGTTGTTCACGAGGATGAACTTGCCGCCGACGATCAGGACGCACGCGAACGCGGCGCCGATCAGGCCGGCGATGGCGGCCTCCAGGATGAACGGCATCTGGATGTAGAAGCTGGACGCGCCGACCAGCCGCATGATCCCCGTCTCCCGCCTGCGGCTGAACGCCGACACCCGCACGGTGTTGACGATCAGCAACAGCGCAACGACCAGCATCAGCCCCATCACGCACAGCGCGGCGATATTCATGCCGTTGAGCAGGTTGAACAACGGCTCGACGGTGTCCCGTTGGTCCTGGACCTCCTGGACGCCCGGCCGCTCGCTGAAGGCCGATTTGATGACCGCGAACTTGGTCGGGTCCTTCAGCTTGACCCGGAAGGACTCCGGCAGCTGGTCGGGCGTGACGAGGCCCGCCACGGGCGTGTCGCCGAACTGCTCCTTGTAGTGCTTGTACGCCTGGTCGCTGGACTCGTAGCTCACCTTGTCGACGATCGGCAGCCGGTCCAGCTCGGCGCGGATGTCGTTCTTCTGCTGCGTCGTCGCCGCGCCCTTGGCGCAGTTGGCGCCGGAGTCGGCGTCGTTCTTGTTGCAGAAGAAGATGGAGACGTTGACCTTGTCGTACCAGTAGCCCTTCATCGTGCTGACCTGGTCGCGCATCAGCAGCGAGGCGCCGAAGAGGCCGAGCGAGAGAGCCACGGAGACGATGACGGCGAAGGTCATCGTGAGGTTTCGGCGGAGACCGACGCCGATCTCCGACAGGACGAACTGGGCGCGCATGGCGTCCTTTCAGTGCTGGGGGCCGTACACGCTTAGTGCTGGTAGCCGTACACGCCGCGCGACTGGTCGCGTACGAGCCGGCCCTTTTCGAGTTCCATGACCCGCTTGCGCATCTGGTCGACGATCTGCTGGTCGTGGGTGGCCATGACCACCGTCGTACCGGTGCGGTTGATCCGGTCCAGCAGCTTCATGATGCCGACGGAGGTCTGCGGGTCGAGGTTGCCGGTCGGCTCGTCGGCGATCAGCAGCATCGGGCGGTTGACGAACGCCCGGGCGATCGCGACGCGCTGCTGCTCACCGCCGGACAGCTCGCCCGGCATCCGGTCCTCCTTGCCGCCGAGGCCGACGAGGTCGAGCACCTCGGGGACGGTCTTGCGGATCTGGCCGCGCGGCTTGCCGATGACCTCCAGGGCGAACGCGACGTTCTGCCCGACGGTCTTGTTCGGGAGCAGCCGGAAGTCCTGGAAGACGGTGCCGATCTGGCGCCGCATCTGCGGGACCTTCCAGTTGGACAGCTTCCCGAGGTCCTTGCCCAGTACGTGCACCGCGCCGTGGCTGGACCGCTCCTCACGCAGGAGCAACCGCAGGAAGGTGGACTTGCCGGAGCCGGAGGAGCCCACCAGGAAGACGAACTCGCCTCGTTCGATCTCGAGCGAGACGTCCCTGAGCGCGGGGCGGTTCTGCTTCGGGTAGGTCTTGGAGACGTTGTCGAATCGGATCACTGATGCACCACGGTCGACCTGGGTAGGGGCACGGTTTGCCGTGTTGCGGCTCCCGTCGGTGAGCGTGACCATACGCGAACCACGTGGCACGGCGCAGTCGGCGTCCGGTCTTGGTGCGTTTATTCACGGCACCTACGGGGACAAAACGAGCACATTCCGGCTTCGGCCGACGGCCCCCGGGCGGCCTGAATACGCCGTGCGCTGGGAGGATCCCGGTAGGCGCGCCGATGTCCGGCCGAGCTGGCACAGTAGAAGAGGGAACCAACGCGCCGGCCCGCGCGTTGGAGCTGGCGAGAAGGAGGTCGCATGACGTACGACCGGCTGGTGTGCGCCAACTGCGCGGCCCCCGTGAACGAGGGCCGTTGCCCGGTGTGCCGGGCGAGCAGGCAGCGACTGCAGCAGCAGAGTGGCCTGACCGGGCTTTTCGCGCAGGTCACCCCGGCGGCGCTGGTCGCGCTGCTGGTGGCGCTGGTCGCGGTGGGTCTGCTGTGGGACCGAATGGCCTGAGCCATCGACTGATCTTGTGCAGGACGCACCAGGGCCCGGCGCGGAATCCGCGCCGGGCCCTCTGCTGTGCTGTGTGTCGCGCTACGAAGCCGTACGGCCTCAGGCCGCGGCCGCGCCACCCTTGTTGATCAGGCGGGGCAGCATACGGAAGCCGACGCCGCCGGCGATCATCGTCGCGGCACCGATGAGCAGGAACGTGGTGCCGGACGAACCGGTTTCGGCCAGCTCACCACCGGCCTGCTGCTGGCCACCCTGCGGGGTGTCCTGCGCCTGACCCGGCGTGTTGGCGATGTCCTCCTTGGAGTCGCCCGGCTGCTCGACCGGCGTCTGGCCGCCGTTGTCGGGGCCGGGGCCGGTGGAGCCACCGTCGTCGGAGCCGCCGGCGGCGTTGCCGCCACCGTTGTCGCCGCCGCCGACGTTGCCGTTGTCGCCACCGTTGTCGCCGCCGTCGCCGCCGCCGACCTGGCCGCCGTCCTGGCCACCGTTGTCGTCGCCACCGATGGCGCCGCCGTTGTCCTGGCCGCCGTTGTCGTCGCCGCCAATGGCGCCGCCGTTGTCCTGGCCACCATTGTCGTCGCCACCGATGACGCCGCCGTTGTCGTCGCCACCGATGGCGCCGCCGTTGTCCTGGCCGCCGTTGTCGTCGCCGCCAATGGCGCCGCCGTTGTCGTCGCCACCGCCGATCGCGCCGCCGTTGTCCTCGCCGCCGTCGCCGCCGCCGATCAGACCGCCGTCGGTCTCGCCACCGGTGTCGCCGCCGGTGTCACCACCGGTGTCGCCACCGTTGGTGCCGCCGTTGTCGCCGCCGCCGATGATGCCGCCGATCAGGCCGCCGATGATGCCATCGTTCTGGCCCTGGGCCTCGGCGCCCGGCGTGGCGGCGGAAGCGGCGCCCGTCACGGTGAGCGAAGCGCCCACCGCGATCACGGCACCGGCCGCAACGCGTGCCACACGCACCCGTGTCTTCTTCGTCATCTAGTGCTACCCCCAGTAGCTACATGTGTCATTGGGGCATCGCTGTGCGGGGCAACGGCCGATGCGGGACACGAGTCCGCTCCGTCTCTCGCAGGCGGTTACCTCAGATCCCCGTTTCACACGCGCCCCAGACATACGCATGCCGCGCTCTACCCTTCCCAGATCCCAACGGACCGTCAAGGTCAAATAAAGGCTCGATGACCGTATTGCGGTAGTTTGATGGGCTCGGCGGCGTACGACTGTAACCAAATCACCACAACAAAAAAGCAACCGTCGCCTCAGCGGCGACGGTTGCTTCGGGTGTTCCGGTCTAGCCCTGCTGCTCCTGCTGCTTGCGCCAGCGGATGCCGGCCTCCAGGAAGCCGTCGATGTCGCCGTCCAGCACACTCTGCGGGTTGCCGACCTCGAACTCCGTCCGCAGGTCCTTGACCATCTGGTACGGGTGCAGGACGTACGAACGCATCTGGTTGCCCCAGGAATTGCCGCCGTCGCCCTTGAGCGCGTCCATCTTGGCCTGCTCCTCCTGGCGGCGCCGCTCCAGCAGCTTCGCCTGGAGGACGTTCATGGCGGTGGCCTTGTTCTGGATCTGCGAGCGCTCGTTCTGGCAGGAGACCACGATGCCGGTCGGGATGTGCGTCAGGCGGACCGCGGAGTCCGTGGTGTTGACGCCCTGGCCACCGGGGCCGGAGGAGCGGTACACGTCGACCCGCAGGTCCGACTCGTCGATCTCGATGTGGTCGGTCTGCTCGACGACGGGCAGCACCTCGACGCCGGCGAACGACGTCTGGCGGCGGCCCTGGTTGTCGAACGGGGAGATCCGGACCAGGCGGTGCGTGCCCTGCTCCACGGAGAGCGTGCCGTAGGCGTACGGCACGTTGACGGCGAAGGTGGTCGACTTGATGCCGGCCTCTTCGGCATACGAGGTCTCGTACAGCTCCGTCTTGTAGCCGTGCCGCTCGGCCCAGCGCAGGTACATGCGCTGGAGCTTCTCGGCGAAGTCGGCGGCGTCCACGCCACCCGCCTCGGCGCGGATGTTCACGACCGCCTCACGGGAGTCGTACTCGCCGGACAGGAGGGTGCGCACCTCCAGCTCGTCCACGGCCTTGCGGACCGCGGTCAGCTCGGACTCCGCCTCGGCCTGGGCGTCCTCGTCGGCCTCGTCAGCGGCCAGCTCGAACAGCACTTCGAGGTCGTCGACCCGACCGCGCAGCTCCTCGGCCTTGCGCAGCTGGCCCTGGAGATAGGAGAGCCGGCTGGTGACCTTCTGGGCGTTCTCCACGTCGTCCCAGAGGTCGGGGGCCGCTGCCTGCTCCTCGAGCGCAGCGATATCGGCCCTCATCCTGTCGAGGTCGAGGACGGCCTCGATCGACGCCATGGTCGAGGCGAGGGACTTCAGCTCTTCGGATACATCGACGACTGCCACGACTCCAGCCTAACGGCTGGGTGAGCCGACGTGAGCCGTGGCCGTCCCCGGCCGTCTTCGCACGGCTCCGAGCCGGGCGGCCGGTGGCTGCCCGCGGCGCCGTCCCGGTTGCTCGCGCAGTTCCCCGCGCCCCTTGCGGGGCGCGCCACTGCTGCGGGGCCGAGCGTCACGGCACGTCCGGTGACGACTGCTGCGTCCCCGGGCGGGCGTCGTCCGGGGCGTCGTCGCCGGAGGCGAGCCAGGTGCCCAGGCCCGCCGCGACCACGAGGGCGCCCGCCGCGAGGCCCAGCCGGACCCGGCGCTTCCGTACCCGGTGACGGGCCGAGCCCGCCCGGCGCTCGCCCGCGGCGCGCGGCGTACGGGCCGTGCCGTGTGCCCCGCCGGCCAGCTCGTCCGGTCCCGGCACCCGCATGCTCGTGTGCGTGTCCCGATTGGAATCCGGAGCCGCGCCGTGGACCAGCGGCACCGCTCCGCGGACCCTGCCGCCCTCCTCGGGCGCCGGGTGGTACGGGCCGCCCTCCTCCCGGGCCGCCTCCGGTGCCGCGGCCGGCTCGTCGGCCTCCTGCTCGCTCTCCGGCTCGTCGATGTCCAGCGGCGGGATGCCCGCCAGCGACGGCTGGATCTCCCGCAGCCGGGCCGCCAGCTCGGGGGCGCGGAGCCGGGAGGCCGGCGCCTTGGCCAGGCACTGGAGGAGCAGCTGCCACAGCTCGTCCGGGATGCCGGGCAGCGGCGCCACCCGCTCGGTGACGTGCCGGCGGAGCACCGCGCCGGGGTGTCCGCCCCCGAAGGGCGTGAAGCCGGCGAGCAGCTCGTACAGGACCGTGGCCAGCGCGTAGACGTCCACGGAGGCGCGGGGCGGGAGACCTTCGATGATCTCGGGGGCGAGGTAGTCGGGGGTGCCGATGACCCGGGTGGAGCGGGTGCGGCGGGGCGAGTCGACCAGGCGCGCGATGCCGAAGTCGGTGAGCAGGGCGGGGTGCGCGCCGCCGGGGCCGAGCGGGCCCTCCATGTCCAGCAGGACGTTCTCGGGCTTCACGTCGCGGTGCACGATGCGCGCGGCGTGCGCGGCGGCCAGGCCCTCGGCGACGTCGGCCACGATGGCGACCGCGGCCTCCGGGGCCAGCCGGCGCTGGGCGTCCAGGCGGGTCCGCAGGTCCGTGCCCCGGACGAGGTCCATCACCAGCGCGAGGTCGTTGCCGTCCACGACCAGGTCGCGGACGCCGACCACGTGCGGGTGGTCCAGGCTGAGCAGCGCGGCGCGCTCCTGCACGAAGCGGCCGACCAGCTCCTGGTCGGAGGCGAGGTCCTCGCGCAGCAGCTTGATCGCCACGGCCCCTTCGGGGCCCTCGCCCAGCCACACCGTGCCGGCGCTGCCGCGACCGAGGATCTGGTGGGCGGTGTACCGGCTGCCGATCTTCCGTGCCAAGACTGCTCCGACGGGTCTTGTCCGACAGGTGACGGCCCGCGGCGCGGATGCGCGGGGCCGCGGCCCGGGGCGCGGGGGTGCGCGGGGCCGATGCTGGCGACAAAACTACGCGGGCCGCGGGGCTTTCGGCGCCCCGGACGCCGTCAACCGCCACTTCTCCGCCGGAAAATCTCCCGGGATGTCGACAAATCCACGACGTCCCCTCCGGGCGGAGCGGTGGCGGCGGACGGGTCCGCTCACGGGCGGGCCGCTACCGGCCCACCGACTTCGAGGCCTCGCCGATCGTGGACACCCAGTCCGAGACGTCGGTCCACCACTGGCTGATCTGGTTCCAGAAGCTGCGGCCCTGGCCGATCCAGTCCTGGAGCGGGGTGAGCTCCCAGATGAGCCAGCAGCCGACCACGATCAGCACGATCATGATCAGGCAGCCCTTGAGGCAGCCGAGGCCCGGAATGTGCACCGGGTTGGCGCTGCGCCGGCGCGGCTCGCGCTCGCGGCGGCGCGGCTCCGGGGCGGGCGGCCGCGGCTCGTACCGCTGCGGCGGCGGCTCCTGCCGGCGCTGTCGCGGCTGCGGCTGCGGCGGCTGCTGGTACTGCGGCGGCGGCTGCTGCCCGTACTGCGGCTGCTGCTGGTACTGCTGGGGCGGGGGCTGCGGGGGCCGGCGCTGGGGGCGGCGGCGCAGCGGGTCCTCGTCCGGGTTGAGGTACTGGACCTGGGTCTGCTCGTTCCGGTCCCGGGCGGCGCGCAGCTGGTTCTCCCAGGGGTGGGGCCCGTCGGGCTGCTGCGGGTCGCCACCGGGCGGGCCCGGCGGTACGGGCGGCATCGCGCGGGTCGGGTCGCCGCTCCCCGGGGGACGCCCGGAGTCGGCGCCGAAACCGGCGGCAGCGGCACCCGCCGCGGCGGCGCCGGTGGTCGGCATGACGTTGGTCGCGGCGGACGGGTCGTACGTACCGCCCCCGGCGCCGCCGGAGGGCAGCACCTGGGTCGGGTCGGCGTCACCGCTGCCGCCGCCGGCCCCGGTGTCGGGAACGGGCGCGGGCGCCGGGTCGGGCGCGAGCAGGGCGGCGACGCCGAGCGCGGCCTCGGCCTCGGCGGGCGAGGCGTGCACGCCGATGCCGGCCGCGACCACGCGCAGGCCGCGGGCGAGGTTCTCGGCGCTGGGCCGCCCCTCGGGGCGCTTGCTCAGGCAGCGCTCTATGACGGTCCACAGCGGCTCGGGGACGCTGCCCGGACGCTGCGGGTCCTCGCTGAGGTGCCGGTGCAGCACTTCGAGGGCGGTCGAGCCGGCGAACGGCGGACGGCCCGTGACCAGTTCGTACAGCAGGATGCCCGCGCCGTAGATGTCCACGGCGGAGGTCTGCGGGCGGCCCTCGGCGGACTCCGGCGCGACGTACGCGGGGGTGCCGACGAACTCCTGGGTGCGGGTCAGCCCCGGGGAGTCCGCGAGCCGGGCGATGCCGAAGTCGGTCAGCATCGGGTGCATCTCGGCGGCGCCGTCGGCCCCCGCGAGCAGGACGTTCGCGGGCTTGAGGTCCCGGTGCACGACGCCGTCGGCGTGGCTGGCGGCCAGCGCGTCGGCGATCTGCGCGGTCAGCAGCGCGGCCGCGACCGGGCTGAACGGGCCGTTCCGGCGCAGGTACTGGTGCAGGTCCGGGCCGTCGACCAGGTCCATGACCAGCGCGAGCAGGTCACCCTCCACGACCAGGTCGCGGGTCCGGACGATGTTCGGGTGGGTGAGCCGCAGCAGGACGGAGCGCTCGCGCAGGAAGCGCATCACCACGTCCGGGTCGTGCGCCAGCTCCTCTTTGAGCACCTTGATCGCGACCGTCTCGCCGGGCTGCCCGGCGACGGCGGCCTCCTCGCCCGCCGTCTCCCGCTGGCGAGCACGCCAGACGGTGCCCGTGGCGCCGCGTCCGAGCGGCTCCTCGAGCAGGTATTTGCTCCCTACCGGCCGCACGTCATGCGCTCCCTGGTCGTTACTGAGCAGCTGCCTGATCTGCGCTGTCTGTCGGGCTGTGGGGTCTGTGGGCCACTCCGGCGCACCGGGCGGGCCCTTCCGCCCCACCATAGTGCCGTGTTTCGCGGCCGCTGCCGGGCGGATCCCGTGGTCCGGGGCGGTTCCTTCCGGGTCGTCCGGTAAGGGACCCGGCGGGGCTCCTCGGAAAGACGCCGGTTCCGGACGGATGGTTGCTCCCTACCCCGGTCGCTGACCATTCAGTGGACGATCTTTGGCCGATCATGGGTCGCAAGCAGCCACTTTTGCACACATGCGTGACCGAACAAGATCACTGAAGGACAGTCGCCCCGCCTGTTGTCGGTGGCAGGTGCGAGGATGCTCTCCAGCACGGCAGCGGTGGGGTACGGGGGCACTGCGCCGCGGCGTGCGGCGTGCGCATGCACGCGGACTTGGACTTGTACGTGCCGACGTGTCCGGGCGCGGTGGGGGGAGGTGACGGTCCCCGCCGCATTGCCGGGCGGAAGGGACCGTTGACGGCGATGCAGATCCGGCTGACCGTCCTCGGGCCGCGCAGCGGCCACTCCACCCGTGCCTGCGACGTGCTCGTGACGGCCCCTGCCGGTACGGCGCTCTCGGCGGTGGCCAGCAGCCTCGCGGCGGCCGTCGCGGGCGCGGGCGCCGACGTCGGCGGGGCCGGCGCCGGCAGCGGCCCGGTCGTGCTCTACGCCGGCCAGGAGCGGCTCGACCTCCAGCGTGCCGCGCTCGGCGAGCCGCCGCTGATAGACGGCGCGGTCCTCTCCCTCCAGGGCCCCGGGCCCGCGCCGGCGCACGGCCTGCCCGCCGGCCCCGCCCGGCTGCGGGTCGTCTCCGGCCCGGACGCGGGCGGCGTGCATCTGCTGCACGGCGGCCAGATCCGCATCGGCCGCTCCGCGGACGCCGACGTGCCGCTGGACGACCCCGACGTCTCGCGCATGCACTGCGCGGTCACGGTGGCGCCCGACGGCGCGGTGACCGTGGCCGACCTCCGCTCCACGAACGGCACGGCGGTCGACGGCACCGAGATCGACGACCGCCCGGCGTCGCTGCCCCCGGGCGCGCTGCTCCGGATCGGCGAGTCGGCGCTGCGCCTCCAGCCGTCCCCCGCCTCCCCCGATCCCCTGCTCCCGGCCACCCCGGACGGCGAGGGCCGGCTGCGCGTCCACCCGGCGGACGGCGGCGCCCCCGGCGAGGAGCACCACCCGTCGCCCGGCGGCCCGTCCCCGTACGGCACGGCGGGCCCCGCCCCCTCTTACGGCGCCCGGAGCACGGCCCCGTACGGCGCTTCGCACAGCGCTTCGTACAGCAGCGA
Organism: Streptomyces sp. NPDC050806; assembly: GCF_055586425.1. Lineage (NCBI taxonomy): Bacteria > Bacillati > Actinomycetota > Actinomycetes > Kitasatosporales > Streptomycetaceae > Streptomyces > Streptomyces sp. NPDC050806. The sequence continues at coordinate 450,542 of NZ_JBVJIF010000009.1, forward strand.
GCGCTTCGCCCCCGGGGCGGGCCCGGCGGCCGGTCCCGGAGCGGCGGCCGGCGGGCAGGAGCGCGGCGCGGGCAGCGGCTCGCCGCGCGCGGAGGGCGTCGGGACGGGCCGGATCGACGCCGGCCCGGCGCGCGCCACGGGCACGGGCACCGGTCACGGCCCGGCGCAGGAGGTCCACGGCGTGGCGGGCCGGCACAGAGCGGAGTCCGCCGGGACCGCCGCGTACGGCGCGGACCCGGCGGACGCGTACGGCGCCCGGCCCGCCGCCGCGGCCCCGTACGGCGCGCAGCAGCCGACCACCGACGCCTACGGCACGGACGACCGGCACGCCGCCGGCCCGTACGGCGGCGCTCCCGGGACCGGGCCGTACGCGGCCGGGACGCCGGGTGCGGCGGAGTACGCCGCCGGGGCACGCGCGGCGGAGGGGCACGCCCCCGAAGCGCGCGTCACGGGCCGTCCGGAGCCGGACCGGTACGCGCCGGCCGCACCCGAGGAGCAGCACCGGCAGCGCGCGCGGCACGGCCATCCGTACGCCGCGCAGCAGGACGAGCCCGCCCGGCAGCAGCACGGCCACCCCGGGCAGCCGGCAGCGGACCCGTACGGCGCCGTTGCGGGCGGCGCGCACGGCCACCCCGCCGACAGCGCCGGCACTCGGGCCCCCGCCTCGGGGCGGCGCGGCACGCCCGTGCGGGGCACCCCGGCCGCCGCCGTCGGGTTCGGCGCGGGCCAGGACGCCCACGACGTACCGGAGCACGCGGGGCACGACGGCCGGGCCCCGGCCGGGCCGTCCGCTCCCGATGCCCGGTCCGCGGCCACGCACGGCGGCCGGGAGCAGCTGGTGGGCCCGTTCGCGGAGCCCGGCACCGACGCGGAGGCCGACGACGGCGCGTCCCCGTCCCGCCGGCCGACCCGCCGGGGCGGCCTGAGCGCGTGGGCGCGCAGGCTGGCCGGCGGCCGCGCCGCCGCGGAGTCCGGGGCCGACGAGGAGGCCGCCCCGGAGGCCGCCGCGTACGGCCCCGTGGAGCAGGGCCCGGTCGCCGGCGGCCCCGGGGCGCCCGCGGCGGACGGCCGGGGAGCGGCCGCGCACGAACGCTGGCCGGACGCGGCGACGGTCCTGCTCACCGCCCTCGGCCCCGGCCCCCGCCTGTGGGAGCGGGACGCCGGGCATCCGGACGCGCTGGCCGTCCGGCTGGGCACCGCCGACCGCGCCGGCGGCCGGGCCGCCGTGCCGGTCACGGTCGCGCTGCGCTCGGCCGGTTCGCTGGGCCTGGCCGGGCCGCGTCCCCGCCTCGCCGGGCTGGCGCGGTCCGCGGTCGCCCAGTTCGCCGCGCTGCACGCGCCGGGCACGCTGGAGATCGTGCTGCTCGCCGCCGACCGTACGCGCACCGCGGCGCAGCGCCTGGAGGAGTGGTCCTGGCTCGGCTGGCTGCCGCACGTCCGCCCGGCGCACGCCCAGGACTGCCGGCTGCTGCTGGCGTACGACAAGGACCAGGCCGCCGCGCGCACCACCGAGCTGGTGCGGCGGCTGGACGACGGGCCGCTCGGGCCCGGCTGGGCGAGCGCCGAGCGGTCGGCGGTGGCCGCGGCGGCGGCCCGCCACCGCGGCCCGTACACCCTCGTGATCGCCGACGGCGACCCCGGCACATCCGGGCTGCGGGAGACCGTGGCGCGGCTGGCGGCGAGCGGCCCGTCGGTCGGTGTCCATGTGCTCGCGCTGGCCGAGACGCCGTCGGCGTCGCCGGTGTATCCGCTGGCCGCGACGTACGAAGCGGCCCGGGCGGCATCCCCCGCCTTCGGGGAGTGCGGGGCCGTCGCGGTGCTCAGCGGCGACGTGGCCACGGCGCTGCGCGTCGTGCAGCCCGGTGCCCCGCTGGCCCCGGCCGCCCCGGGTGCCGCGGTGACCGGCAGCATCGCCGTGAACGGCGTCCCGCAGAGCGTCGCCGGGCCGTACGGCGCGGGGACGAACGGCACGGTCGCGACCGTGGACGCGGTGTCCCTGCCCTGGGCCGAGCGGTTCGCGCGCGCCCTGGCGCCGCTGCGCGAGGCCGAATCCGTGCGGACGGACCGCGGCGCGCGCAGCGCGGCGGTGCCGCTGCCCGACACCACCCGGCTGCTGGACGAAATGGGGCTGGCCCGGGCCACCCCCGCCTCCCTGATGGCCCGCTGGGCGGCCACGGCGGACAGCGAGGAGCCCTCGGCCCCCGCTGTGCTGGGCGCGGGCCCGCACGGCCCGGTGCACGCCGACCCGGCAGCCGACGGCTGCCACTTCCTGCTGGAGGGCGGTCCGGGTACGGGCAAGACCGAGCTGCTGCGCTCGATCGCCGCCTCGCTCGCCGCGGCCGACCGCCCGGACCGGCTCTCGCTGGTGCTGGTCGACGGCGCGGGCACGGAGCGCGGTGACGGCCTGCGGCTCTGTACGGACCTGCCGCACGTCACGGCGCATCTGGCGGCCTCGGACCCGGTGCTGATGCGGGAGTTCGCGCAGGCGCTCTCCTCGGAGCTGAAGCGGCGCGCGGAAATACTGGGCGGCACCGGCTTCGCGGAGTGGCGGGCGAAGCACCTCGCGGCGCCCCGGGTGATCGGCCCGCGCCGGTCCACGGAGGGCCGTACGGCGACCGCGGGCGGCACGGCCGCCCCCGCGCACGCGCCGGCCGCCGGGTACGAGAGCGGCGCCGACCGGTCGGGGCTGCTCGACACGCCGGCCACCAGCACGCTGCGGCTGCGCCCCCGGGAGCGGACGCAGGGCGCGCCGACGGCCGAGGGCCAGGGGGCCGACGGGTTCGCCGCCGTACCGCCGATGACCCGGCTCTTCGTGGTCGTCGACGACTTCGACGCGCTGGTCGCCCCGGCGCTGGGCAGTACGGGCCGACCCGCCGCCGGCTCCGTGGTGCGGGCGCTGGAGGCGGTCGCCCGGGACGGCGCCGCGCTCGGTGTCCATCTGATCGCCGCGACCGGCCATCCGGACCGTACGGCCACGACCGCGACCGCCGAGCGGGCCGGGCTCCGCGTGGAGCTGGGCACGGAGAGCGATCCGGCCGAGCCGCTGCCTGTCGGGCGCGGCCGGCTGTTCCGCGCGGCGGACAATTCGGCGACGCCCTTCCAGGCGGGCCGGGTGACGGGCCGGATACCCCGGACGTCCACCCTGCGGCCGACGGTCGTGCCCCTGGAATGGCAGCGGATGGGCGACCCGCCGGCCCGCCGCCCGCTGCGCGAGCTGGGCAATGGCCCGACCGACCTGGCCCTGCTGGCGAGCGCGCTCCAGAAGGCGGCGAAGTCCGTGCCGTAGCGCCAAGTGCAACCGTGCAACGAATGGGTCGCCGTACGGAAAAGCCGGGTTACCCGCCGTGGTAACGGCCCGGTCACGACGGTGCGTTGCAGTCGAACGCACTATTGCTCGGGCTTCCCGGCGCCGGTAGGACTGTCGCACGGCGAACGGGAGGGCGACGGATGCGTCACGCAACGCTTCGTACGGCAACGGCACTTGTCGCGGTGGGAGCACTGGCACTGACCGGCTGCGGGGGCGACGGCGGCGGCAACAGCGAGGGCGAGGGCGGCAGCAACAGCGCGCCCACCGTCTCGCTGCCAAAGCTGAACGGACAGACCCTCCAGGTGACGGCCGTGTGGACCGGCCCCGAGCGGGAGAACTTCACCAAGGTCCTGGCCGAGTTCGAGAAGCGCACCGGCGCCAAGGTGGAGTTCGTGCCGAGCGGCGACGACATGGCCGGTTTCATCGGCTCCAAGGTCGCCGGCGGCGGCGCGCCGGACGTCGCGATGCTCCAGCAGGTCGGGGTGCTCCAGGAGTTCGCGAAGAAGGGCTGGATCAAGCCGCTCGGCCCGGCCGCGAAGAAGGAGCTGTCGGCGAACTTCTCCCAGGGCTGGCAGGACCTGGGGAGCGCCGGCGGCAAGAGCTACGGCGTGTACTTCAAGGCCAGCAACAAGTCGCTGGTCTGGTACAACACCCAGGCGTTCGAGAACGCGGGGGTGTCCGAGCCGAAGGACTGGAAGGGGTTCCTGAAGACCGCCAGGACGCTCGCGGACTCCGGCGTCGAGCCGGTCTCGGTGGGCGGCGCGGACGGCTGGACCCTCACCGACTGGTTCGAGAACGTCTACCTCTCGCAGGCCGGCCCGGAGAAGTACGACCAGCTGGCCAAGCACGAGATCAAGTGGACCGACCCGTCGGTGAAGCAGGCGCTCACCACGCTCGGCTCGCTCTTCGGTGCCAAGGGGCTGCTCGCGGGCGGCAACGGGGGCGCGCTGCAGACGGCGTTCCCGCAGTCGGTGACGCAGACGTTCAAGGACGAGCCGAAGGCCGCGATGGTCTCCTCGGCCGACTTCGCCGCGGCCAACATCGGCCAGACCAAGGCGGAGGTCGGCGCGGACGCCAAGGTCTTCCCGTTCCCGGCGGTCGGCACGGAGTCCCCGGTGGTGACCGGCGGGGACGTGGCGGTGGCGCTGAAGGACAACAAGGCCTCGCAGGCGCTGCTGACGTTCCTGGCCTCCCCGGACGCGGCCCGGATCTGGGCGGCGCAGGGCGGCTTCGTCTCCGCCAACAAGAAGCTGGACCCGTCGGTGTACCCGAATGCGGTGTTCAAGGAGATCGGCAAGGCGCTGGTCGCGGCCGGTGACGACTTCCGCTTCGACATGTCCGACCAGGCCCCGGCGTCCTTCGGCGGCAAGCCGGGGCAGGGCGAGTGGAAGGCCCTGCAGGACTTCCTGAAGAACCCGAAGGACGTGGCGGGGACCCAGGCGCAGCTGGAGAAGGACGCCGCCAAGTCGTTCGGGAGCTGACGCCATGGCCCCCCGAGGCACCGCGGCCGCCGCACCGGCTCCCGGCAAGGGCGCGAAGGCGCCCGGCAGGAGCGTGACGGGGACACGCCCGTGGATCGCGGGCGCGTTCCTCCTCCCGGCGCTGCTGCTGCTCGGCGCGCTGGTGGTCTATCCGATCGGGTTCTCGCTCTGGCGCAGCTTCTTCGACGCGCCGGGCAGCGGCTTCGTGGGGCTGGACAACTACGGGGAGCTGTTCGCCGACGAACGGATCCGCACGGCGCTGAAGAACAACGTCATCTGGGTGGTGGTCGCGCCGACCGTGGCCACCGCGCTGGGGCTGATCTTCGCCGTGCTGACCGAGCGGGTGCGCTGGGGCACCGCGTTCAAGCTGATCGTCTTCATGCCGATGGCGATCTCCATGCTGGCGGCGGGCATCATCTTCCGGCTGGTGTACGAGCAGGACCCGGAGCGCGGGGTGGCCAACGCGGTCTGGGTGAGCGTGCACGACACGTTCGCCGAGCCCGCGCCGTACCCGGGCGCCAATCCGCGGCCCAACGCCGACCTCAAGCCCTCCGGCGGCGGTTCGTTCACGACCAAGGATCCGGCGCGGACCGGTACGGCGGTGGGCCTGCCGCTGGTGGCGGTACAGCCGGACGACGTCAAGGGCGCGCACCGGGCCGTACCGGCGAAGCCGCGGCCGGGGCAGATCACCGGCACCGCCTGGCTGGACTTCACGCGCGGGGGCGGCGGCACCCCCGACAGGATCGACCCGTCGGAGAAGGCCCTCGCGGGCCTGCGGATCGAGGCGGTGCGGGACGGCAAGGTGGTGGCCACGGCGACCACCGCGGCGGACGGCACGTACGCGCTGCCCGGCCGCGCCGAGGGGGCGAAGCTGCGGCTGCCCGCCGCGAACTTCGCCGAGGCGTACAACGGCGTCGACTGGCTGGGTCCGACGCTGGTGACGCCCGCGATCATCGGCAGCTACGTGTGGATGTGGGCGGGCTTCGCGATGGTGCTGATCGCGGCGGGTCTGGCGAGCGTGCCGCGGGAGCTGCTGGAGGCGGCCCGGGTGGACGGCGCGAACGAGTGGCAGGTCTTCCGCCGGGTGACGGTGCCGCTGCTGGCGCCGGTCCTGGTGGTCGTGCTCGTCACGCTGATGATCAACGTGCTGAAGATCTTCGACCTGGTGTACATCATCGCGCCGGGCGCCAGTCAGGACGAGGCGAACGTGCTCGCCCTCCAGCTGTACCAGTCCTCCTTCGGCACGGACGTGAACCAGGGCATCGGCTCCGCGATCGCGGTGTTCCTGCTGCTCCTCGTCTCACCGGTGCTGATCGTCAATATCCGGCGTCTGCGGAAGGAGCGGCAGCGATGACGGCGGTGGCCGACGGGGCGGTACGCGCCCGGCAGTCCCTGGCCGCGCGGCTCGCGGCCCGTACCGGCGGCGGCGTGCTGCGGGTCTTCCTGCTGCTGGCCGGGCTGTTCTGGCTGATGCCGACGGTCGGGCTGCTGATCTCCTCGCTGCGCGACCCGGCGGACGTCGCGGAGAGCGGCTGGTGGGAGGTGTTCGTCAAACCCGCCCAGCTGACGCTCTCGGGCTACGGCGATCTGCTGGGCAACGCCAAGATCATGGACTCGCTGCTGACCACCGCGCTGATCACGGTGCCGGCGACGGTGCTGGTGGTGGTCATCGGCTCGCTGGCGGGCTACGCCTTCGCGTGGCTGGACTTCCCCGGGCGGGACGTCTGGTTCATGGTCGTGGTGGGGCTGCTGGTGGTCCCGGTGCAGGTCGCGCTGATCCCGGTGGCGAAGCTCTTCGGCGCGGTCGGGCTCTTCGAGACGACGGCCGGAGTGGTGCTGTTCCATACGGCCTTCGGCCTGCCGTTCGCGGTGTTCCTGCTGCGGAACTTCTTCGCCGAGATCCCGCGCGAGCTGCTGGAGGCGGCCCGGCTGGACGGCGCGGGCGAGCTGCGGCTGTTCACCCGGGTGGTCCTGCCGCTGGGCGGCCCGGCCATCGCGTCGCTGGGCATCTTCCAGTTCCTGTGGGTCTGGAACGACCTGCTGATCGCGCTGATCTTCGCCGACAGCGGCAACCCGCCGATCACCGTGGCGCTCCAGCAGGAGGTACGCCAGTTCGGCAACAACATCGACGTGCTGGCGCCCGGCGCCTTCATCTCGATGATCATCCCGTTGGTGGTCTTCTTCGCCTTCCAGCGGCAGTTCGTGTCCGGCGTGATGGCGGGCGCGGTGAAGTAGCCCCCTTCACGGGACCGCGCTCACTCGTACGGGTGCGTCTCCTCAGCCACCCGGGCGCAACCGGCCGCCGCGCCGCATGCCGGCGCGGCGGGGCCGGGAACGATCGCTGACCGACAGCGCAGCCGGTCGCCGATCTATGGATGTGCCCTCTCTTGCCACGGTTCAGCGTCATCGTTCCCGCTTACCAGGTCCAGGCGTACCTGCCGGAATGCCTGGAGTCCGTCCTCGGCCAGGACTGGACGGACTTCGAGCTGATCGCGGTGGACGACGGTTCGCCGGACGGCTGCGGGGACCTCATCCGCGACGCAGCCCGCCGCGACGGCCGGGTGCGGCCCGTGCACCTGCCGGCCAACACCGGGCTCGGCCCGGCCCGGAACGCCGGGATCGCCCGCGCCCGCGGCGACTACCTGCTCTTCCTGGACGGCGACGACACCCTCACACCGGGCGCGCTGAGCGCGGTGGCCGCGCGGCTGGCCGCGACCGCGGCGCCGGACGTGCTGGTCTACGACTACGCCCGTACCTCCTGGTCCGGCACCGCCACCCGCAACCAGTACGCGCACCTCCTGGCGCAGCGCGGCCCGGAGGTCTTCCGGCTCGCCGACCGGCCCGGGCTGCTGCGGCTGCTGATGGTGGTGTGGAACAAGGTCTACCGCCGCGACTTCGTCCAGCGGCAGGGGCTCACCTTCCCGCCCGGCTACTACGAGGACACGCCCTGGACGTTCCCGGCGCTGGCGACCGCCGGTTCGATCGCGGTCCTGGACCGGGTCTGCGTGCACTACCGGCAGCGCCGCCGGGGCAGCATCCTGCGCACCACGGGCCGCGGCCACTTCGACATCTTCGACCAGTACGACCGGGTCTTCGCCTTCCTCGACTCCCGCCCGGAGCTGGCCCGTTGGCGGCCGCTCATGGCCCGCCGGATGACCGACCACCTCACGGCCGTCTACGCGGCGCCGGGGCGGCTGCCGCGGGACAGCCGGGCCGAGTTCTTCCGGCGGGCCGCCGCGCACTGCCGCCGGTACCGCTGTCCCGCTCCGGCCGCGGTGCCGGGCGGCCCGCCGCCGCGCCTGGGCGTCCGGGTCCGGCACGGCCTGGTACGGCTGGGCTGGCACCGCCCCTTCCGGCTGCTGGCCGGCGTGCAGCGACTGCGCCGGGCCGTGGGCCGGCCCGTCCGGGGGCTGCTGCGGCAGGGCAGGCGGGCCGCGCTCGGGCTGCACTACCGCTTCCAGCGGCGGCTGCCGGTCCTGGCCGATCACGCGGTGTTCGCCGCGCACTGGCACCGCGAGTACGCCGGCGACCCCGCCGCCATCGAGGCGAAGCTGCGCGAGCTGCGGCCGCAGATGCGCACGGCGTGGGTGGCGGCGCCCGGGTACGAGGGCACGGTGCCACCGGGTGTCCGGTGGCTGCGGCCCGGTACCGCCGCCTACTGGACCGCGCTGGCGCGCTCGAAGTACCTGGTCAACAACGTGAACTTCGACGCGCGGCTGATCAAGCGGCCCGGTCAGGTGGTGCTCCAGACGCATCGCGGCACGCCGCTGAAGCACATGGGCCTGGACCTCCAGGAGCGGCCGGCCGCCGCCCGGGACACCGACTTCGCCCGGCTGCTGCGCGGCGTGGACAACTGGGACTACAGCCTCTCCGCCAACCGCCACGCCACGCTGACCTGGGAGCGGGTCTACCCCGCCGGGTACACCACGCTGGAGTACGGCCGGCCGCGCAACGACCGCTTCCAGCACGCGACCGCCCAGGACGTGCTCCGCATCCGCGCCGAGCTGGGCATCCCGCCGTCCGCCACCGCGATCCTGTACGCGCCCACCCACCGCGACTACCGGCGCTTCCGGCGGCCGGCGCTGGACCCGCGGCGGCTGCTGCGGGAGCTCGGCCCCGGCTTCGTGGTGCTGGTGCGGCCGCACTTCTCCTCGCTGGAGGGCCCGCCGTACGCCGCGGACGTGCCGTGGGGGCCGTCCGGGGACGGGGTGATCGACGTGAGCGGTCACCCGTGCGTGGAGGATCTCTGCCTGGCGTCGGACGCGCTGGTGACCGATTACTCCTCGCTGATGTTCGACTACGTGAACCTCGACCGGCCCGTGGTGGTCCTCACCGACGACTGGGAGGCGTACCGGGCGACCCGCGGCACCTATTTCGACCTGCTCCGGAACCCGCCGGGGCCGGTGGCGCGCAGCGAGGACGAGCTCATCGAGATCTTCGCGAGTCCCGCATGGCGCGGTACCCGTTCGGCCGCTCTGCGGGCCACTTTCCGTTCACTTTTCTGCCCTTACGATGACGGCCACGCCGCGGAACGCGTGGTACGCCGTGTGTTTCTCGGGGACGAGGGAGCACCTCCCGAAGCCGTGCCCCTCGACGAGCGACGGCCCGCGCCTCCTCCTGAGCGGGCCCGCCGTCTCGCGGTGCCGCAGCCGGTGCCCGGGCCCACAACAGCACACGCCTCGCATGTCGCCCTCGATCCCCCCGACCGTCTGGAGACGGACCGCACATGACTGCCCTCACCGCAGACCAGAGTGCCGAACAGCTCCCGCGCCCCACCCGGCTTTCCGATGTCAAAGGCTGGTTCTTCACCGCCGACCAGCTCATGTTCGACTGGTTCCTCGCCCGCCAGGAACGCCGCGAGGAACCGGGCGATCTGCTGGAGCTCGGCGTGTACATGGGAAAGAGCGCCATCTTCATGGGCGACCGGCTGCGTGCCGGGGACCGTTTCACGGTCTGCGACCTGTTCGACTCCCCCGCCGAGGACGCCTCGAACTCCAAGGAGATGGCGAAGTCCTACGCCACCCTCACCCGCCGCGCCTTCGAGGCGAACTATCTCTCCTTCCACGACGAGCTGCCGCACATCGTGCAGGGCCTGTCCTCGGTGATCCGCGCGCACGTCGGGGACGACAGCTGCCGCTTCGCGCACATCGACGCCTCGCACCTGTACGAGCACGTGCACGGCGACATCCTGGCCGTACGGGAGCTGCTGCGCCCGCACGGCGTGGTCGTGCTGGACGACTACCGCGCCGAGCACTGTCCGGGCGTGGCCGCGGCCACCTGGCAGGCGGTGACCACCGGCGAGCTGAAGCCGCTGTGCATCACCGGCACCAAGTTCTACGGCACCTGGGGCGATCCGGAGCCGGTGCGCACGGAGCTGCTGGAGTGGCTGCGCTCGCGCGACGATCTCTGGCACGAGGTGCAGTCGGTCGCCGGGGAGCAGCTGATCCGGCTCTCCGCCAAGGGCGCGCAGGACCCGCCGCACCCGGAGTCACGACACCGGGCGCGGCTCGGTTCGCCCGGGCTCCCGCATGCCGCGGGCCGCGGCGGGCGGCAGGGCCGGAGCGCGCTGCGGCGGGTCGCGGTGAACGTGCTGCCGCCGTTCGTCACCAAGGCGATCGTGGACGCCCGTAACCGGGGGCGCTGAGCCGCTCCGCCGGGGGGGATTCGTCGGCTGCGGGCCGTGTGTGGCCGGTCGCGCAGCTCCCCGCGCCCCTTACGGGGCGCGGACGCCTGCCGGCTCGTCCCCGCCGAGCGCCGTCTCGCGCGGGGCCGGGGCGACCGTGCGGTCCGCGGGCGGTACGACAGGCAGCAGCTCGTCCTCGCCGAGGAAGACCCGGCGGACGACGCGCTCGGCGGCGAACCCGTCGTCGTACGGGCAGAAGCGGTCCCGGAACGCGGCCCGCAGCTCCGCCGACCGCTCGTCCGCCCAGCGCCCGGAGCGGAAGACCTCGGCCACCTCCGCCTCGTCGCGGGCGACGTGGCCGGGGGTGTCGCCGGGCACGCCGGAGAGCAGGTCGAAGTAGACACCGCGGGCGTGCCGGTAGGCCTCCCAGTCCGCGGCGTGCACGACGATCGGCCGGTCGAGGTTGGCGTAGTCGAACATCAGCGAGGAGAAGTCGCAGAGCAGCGCGTCGGAGGCCAGGGCCAGCTCCTCGACCGACGGGTGCCGGGAGACGTCCAGGATGCGGCCGGCCTCCTCCAGCGCGGCGAGCCGGGAGTCGGCGCCGTAGAAGTAGTGCGTACGGACCAGCAGCTGGTGGCCCTCGCCGAGCGCGTCGGCCAGCCGCTCCAGGTCCAGCGGCGGGTTGAAGCCGCGCTCGTAGTCGCGGTGGGTGGGCGCGTAGAGGATCGCGGTGGCGTCCGGCGCGATGCCCAGCCCGGCCCGGATCCGGCGGACGTCCTCGGCGCCTGCGGTGAAGTAGGCGTCGTTGCGCGGGTAGCCGGTGGGCAGCGTCTCGTAGTCGCTGGGGTAGACGCGCTGCCACACCTCGGTGGAGTGCGGGTTGGCGGAGAGGCAGTAGTCCCACTGGTCGGCGTGGTCGAGCAGGCGCAGGAAGCTGACGCCGTGCGCGGCCGCCGGGTGGCGTCGCAGGTCCATGCCCATCTTCTTCAGCGGGGTGCCGTGGTGGGTCTGGACATAGACCTGCTCGGGGCGCTTGTGGACCGCGGGCGGGAAGTTGGCGTTGTTGACGAGGTATTTGGCGCGGGCCATCACCTCCCAGTACCGGCGGGAGTTGACCGTCACGGCCTCCACGCCCGGCGGCACGTCGTCGCGGTGCTTGCGGTCCACCAGCCACACGCCCCTCAGGTGCGGCGCCAGCTCGCGGGCCCTGGCGTGGATCGCCGCCGGGTTGCAGAACACGCCGCGGTTCCAGTACGCGGCGTAGACCACGAGGTTCTCGTCGACGGGGCGGCGCAGCTGGAGGGCGTAGTAGCGGCGGTAGACGCTGCGCGCCGTGCTGTTCCGGCGGGCCCGCAGCTTCTTGACGGTGCGGTGCCGCAGCGTCCCGGCGCGCTGCCGGGAGCGGTAGACGGCGTAGGAGTTCAGGTGGGGCGGCAGCTCGGCCCCGGCCGGGCGGTGCCGGCGCAGGAAGCGGCCCAGCTCGCGGAAGAAGTCGGGCCGGTCCCCGGGGCGTACCCGGCCGTCGTCCTCCATGATCCGCAGCAGCCGTGCCACGGCGTGCGCGAACAGGACGCCGCGCGCCGTCTCAATGCCGCCGCCGAGCCCCGTCCCGGACAGCACGCGGAACAGCGCGTCGTACCGGTCGATGACCGCGAAGTGGTGGCGTCCGGGAACGGTGGAGGCGCTGCCCCTGCGGCGCTTGCGCCAGGTCACGCACACCCGGTCCAGGCAGGCGATGCGGGACGCCGCGAGCAGCGTCTGGAAGACCACCGGCACCTCGTCGTACGGGCCGTCGGCGAACGCGAAGCCGTGCGTCTCCCACAGGTCGCGGCGGACCGCGCGGTTCCAGGCGGCGGGCAGCACGGTCAGGCACGCGGGCACGTCCTCGGCGGTGAAGACGGTGTCCGCGTGTGCTTCGAGGAACTCCCGGTCGGCGCTGCCGTGCCGCTGCTCCCAGACGTTGAGCCGGTCGTGGTCGAGGAGCAGCACGTCGGGGTCGCCGGCGGCCCGGAGGCGGGCGTCGACCGCGGCCAGCGCGCCGGGGGCGAGGAAGTCGTCGCCGTCGAGGAAGAGCAGGTACTCACCGGTGGCGTGGCGGGCCCCGGCGTTGCGGGCCGGGCCGACGCCGCCGGGGCGCTCCAGGTGCACCGGCACCACCCGGGGGTCGCCCGCCGCGCAGGCGTCGATGATCGCCCCGTCGCCGCCGTCCGAGCAGTCGTCGACGGCGATCAGCTCCACTTCCTCGAAGGACTGCGTGAGCACGGAGTCCAGGCAGTGGCGCAGGAAACCCTGCACGCCGCGGGCCGGGACGATGACGCTGAAGCGGGGCATGGCCATCCAGGGGTCGGTACGCACGGTGCGCCGCCAGCGTAGTCAGATGATTACGCTCCGCTCGGCTCCTGCGCCGGGGCCGGTCACTCCAACAGCGCAGGAAATGTGACGGGTGGGGCCGCAGGGGGGTTGGACTGGTGTTCCGCGCGTCCCCTGAAAAAGGTGTGGTCTGCTCCATGGCTCCCCGGCTGACCGTCGTCGTCCCGATCTACAACGTCGAGGAGTACCTCCCCGAGTGCCTGCGGTCCGTGGCCGCCCAGACACTGCGGGACCTGGACGTGGTGATGGTCGACGACGGCTCCACCGACTCCGGGCCCGACCTCGCCCGGGAGTTCGCGGCGCGCGACCCGCGCTTCCGGCTGGTGTCGCAGCCGAACGGGGGCCTGGGGCACGCCCGCAACACCGGCGCCCGGCACGCCGATCCGCGCACCGACTACCTCACCTTCATGGACAGCGACGACGTCCTGCCGCCGCGCGCCTACGAGGGCCTGGTGTCGCTGCTGGAGGAGTCCGGCTCGGACTTCGCGACCGGCAACGTCTGGCGGCTCACCTCCGAGGGCCGCAGCCAGGCGTGGCAGCACAAGACCATGACCCGCACGGTCCGGTCCACCCACATCAGCGAGGACCTGACGCTGCTGGCCGACCGGGTGGCGTGGAACAAGGTCTTCCGGCGCACCTTCTGGGACCGCCACGAGCTGGCCTTCCCCGAGGGCGTGCTGTACGAGGACACCCCGCTGACCATCCCCGCGCACTTCCTCGCCGAGTCCGTCGACGTCCTCCACGAGCACGTGTACTACTGGCGCATCCGCGAGGGCTCGATCACCCGCCGCCGCACCGACGTGAAGGGCGTACGGGACCGGATCGCGGCCGTGGACGGGGTCAGCCGGTTCCTCGCCGACCCGCGGCGCACCCGCTGGACCCGGCACAAGCGGGACTACGACCGCTCCGTCCTCCTCGACGACCTGCAGTACTTCATCGACGCGCTGCCCATGGCGGGCGAGGAGTACCACCGGGTCTTCATGACCGGCGCCCGGGACTTCCTCAGCCGCATCGACCCCACGCTCCACGACGAGCTCCCCGTCGAGCAGCGGGTGAAGTGGGCACTGATCCGGGAGGGCCGCCTCGACGACCTGCTGCGGCTGCTGGAGTACCAGCAGCGCAACGCCTCCGGCTTCCACGTGGCCGGTCCGCCGCTGCGCAAGCGCGCGGTGCTCACGGTGGGCGGCGGCCGGCCGATCCCGCTGCCGCCCGCCGTCACCCGGCTCACCTCCCGGGACCTGCCGGTGCGGGCGCGGCTGCGGGAGGCGGTGTGGCGGGACGGCAGGCTGGTGCTGCGCGGCTACGCCTACATCCGCAACATCGCGGTACCCGGCCGGCTGAGCTGCCTGAAGGCGGCGGTGCTGATGTCGGGCAAGCGCAAGGTCGTGCTGCCGGTACGGTCCGTTTCCGCGCCGGACGCCACCCACAACTCCCGGCAGGAACAGCACTGTTACGACTGGTCCGGCTTCGAGATCACGGTGGATCCCAAGCGGCTGGCCAAGGGCGGCGTCTTCACGCCGGGGCAGTGGAAGGTGGGCATCGCGGTCGCCGGTGCCGGGGTGGTGCGCCCGGCCGCGCTGCGCGCCCTGGACACCGGCTCCGGCGCCTCCCCGCTGCCGCACGAAGTGGCCGACGGGATGCGGATCGTGCCCTGGTACAAGGACGGGCGGCTGCACCTGTCCGTGGAGCGGACCGTACGGCGGCTGACGGGGCAGCGCGCGGCGGGCGACGGCACGGCCGAGCTGACGGTGCGGGACGACTCGGCGAACGCGCCGGTGGCGCTGCGGCTGACCCGCCGCGGTCCGGGCGAGCCGGTCGAACAACCGCTCACGGGGGACGATGTGACGCCCGAGGGCACCGGCCACCGCCTCACCCTGCGGATCGACCCGGCCGGGCTGACCGTTCCCGCCGCTGCCGCCGGCGAGCTGCCAGAAGGGCTCGGCGAGGAGACCGGCGCCACCTGGGACCCCGTACTGGTCTACGGGGACGGCAGGACGGCCCGGATCGCCGCCGATCCCACCGGACCGGCCGGCCGGCAGGTCGACAGCAGCGGCCGGGAGCTGGTGGTCACCGCCACCGCGGCCGGCAACCTGGTCCTGCACACGCGGGCCCCCGAGCCGTTCGCCGACCGGCTGGCGTGGCGGCCGGACGGGACGCTGGAGGTGGCCGGGGTGCTGCCCGGCGCGGCGGCCGGCCCGGCGCGGATCAGCGCCGTGCTGCGGCACAGCCGGTTCGCCGCCGAGGCGGTCTTCGCCGCCGACCGGGACGGCGAGCGGTTCACCGCCGCGCTGCGGCCCGGCGCGGTGCCCTCCTGCGGCGGCGACCTGCCGCTCCGCGAGGGCCGCTGGTACCTCTTCCTGCGCACGGCGGAGCCCGGCGCCGGCCACCACGACGGCGGGGACCTGCCCGTACGGCTGTGCCCCACGCTCTTCGCCGGGCTTCCGGCGGCCTGCCCGGCGGCGCCCAAGCCGCTCACGGTGGACCGCCGCTTCCACGACCGGGTGTTCGTCGAGGCGGGCCCCGCCGTGCCGGACGCGGACCGCGGCCCGTACCGGCAGCGGCTGCTCCGCGAGGAGCACTACCCGCGGCGCCGCTCCCGCCCGCTGCGCGACACCGTCCTCTTCAACAGCTTCGACGGGCGCTGCGGCGGCGACTCGCCGCGTGCGGTGCACGAGGAGCTGGCGCGCCGCGAACCGGCGGCCGAGCACCTGTGGGTGGTGCGCGACGCCCGCGCGACGGCCCCGGCCGGCACCCGTCCGGTGCTGCGGGGCAGCGCGGAGTGGCACGAGGCGCTGGCCCGGAGCCGCCGCGTCGTCACCAACACCCACCTCCCGGAGTGGTTCGTCCGCCGTGCGGGGCAGCAGGTGCTGCAGACCTGGCACGGCACCCCGGTCAAGCGCATCGGCGCCGACCTGGCCGGCACGCTCTGCGCCGACCTGGTCCACCTGTGGCCGCAGCCGCGCCGCGGCCACCAGTGGAGCGTGCTGCTCTCCCCCAACGCGCACAGCACGGCCCTGCTGGGGCGGGCGCTGGGCTACGAGGGCGAGATCCGGGAGACCGGGCTGCCGCGCACCGACGTCCTGGTCTCCGGCGCCCGCGACGAGCCGGCCCGGCGGGTGCGCGAGCGGCTGGGCATCCCCGAGGACAAGCGGGTGGTGCTGTACGCGCCGACGCAGCGCGACGACAAGGCGTACGACGCGGACCACTACCGGCTCCACCTGCCGCTGGACCTGGCCCACGCCGAACAGGCGCTCGGCGACGATCACGTCCTGCTGCTGCGCAGCCATCCGCTGGTGGCCGACCGGGTGCCGGCCCTGCCCGGCGGCTTCGTCCGGGACGTCAGCGACTTCCCCGACGCGATGGAGCTGCTGCTCGCCGCCGACGTGCTGGTGACGGACTACTCCTCGCTGGCGGTGGACTTCGCCAACACCGGGCGTCCGCTGCTGTTCCTGACGCCGGACCTGGCGCACTTCCGGGACACCGTGCGCGGCTTCACCTTCGACTTCGAGGCGCAGGCGCCGGGGCCGCTGCTGTCGGACACCGAGGAGCTGGTGGCGGCCCTGCGTGACCTGGACGGGGTGGCGCGGCGCCACGCGGACGCCCACGCGCGGTTCCGTACGGCGTACTGCGCGCGGGACGACGGCGGCGCGGCGGCCCGCGCGGCGGACCTGCTGCTGGACTGAGACCCCGGCGCCGGGCGCCGGCCTCAGTCCCGGTTCCTCAGCCCCGGTGCCTCAGCCGCCGCAGGCCCTTGACGACGAGGGGCGGCAGGAGCAGCAGCGCCGCACGCCGGGCGCGGGCCTTCGGACGGCGCCCGGCAGCGCGCCGCTGCGCCGCCTCGGCCTCCTTCGCGGCGGCGGTGGCCCGCGCGTCGGTGTCGGCGCGGCGGCGCCGGATCTCCTCGGCGGCGCGTTCCTCGGCCCGCAGCGTCTCGTAGTACCGCGACCGCGGGAGTTCGGGGGCGGCCAGGCCGTGCCCGCTGATCAGGCGCAGCACCCGGTGTCCCGCGATGGTCTGGAGGTCGGCGTGGCAGTCGCCGCGGCCGACGATCTCCATGATCAGCGCCTGCTGCAGCGGCGCCGGGTCGCCCCAGGTCCCGTAGAACTTGCTGCGGCCGATGCAGACGGGCCGCAGCCCCTGGGTGAACAGCGCCTCCCAGACGGCGGCGGAGACGCCCGGCGTGTGCTCCGCCCGGTAGTCGTCGAGCACGACCACTCCTTCGGGGGAGAGCACGCGGCGGGCGGCCGCGAGGTCCCCTCGTACGTGGTCGTACAGGTGCGAGGCGTCGATGTGCACGAAGCGGCAGCTGCCCGGGGCCACATGCTCCGGGACCAGCGTGGTGGGGCCCTGGAGGACGGTGGGCAGCTCGTCGTGGAAGGCGAGGTAATTCGCCTCGAAGGCGCGCCGGGTGAGCGACGGGTACGAGCGCGCCATTTCGCCGGCGTTGGCCTCGTCCCCGGCCGTGGAATCGAAGAGGTCGCAGACCGTGAATTCCTCCCCCGGATTCCGGTGGCGGGCCAGGAAAACAGCGCTCTTTCCCAGGTAGGCGCCCATTTCCAGCAGGTCGCCACGGACGCCGGTACGGGCCTGGTGGGTCAGCAGCCAGTCGAACAGCAGCTGGTCCTGGCCGAAGAACCAGCCCTCGACGTCCGCGAGCGTGCCGGGCCGCGGCAGCGCGGCCCCGGCGGGCGCGGCGAGGGTCTCGGTGTGCAGTGGTGTCATGTCCGGCCTCTCGACGGGAAACGCGGTGCCGGACATTAGCGGCCGGGCGCCGCGGATCCGCGAATTGCCGGGCCTTCGGCGCGTAAGGGGAATTCCGCCCGGTCGTGCGACCGCGTCCTGGGCGGCCGGTCAGCGCCGCCGTACGAAGAGCGCGACATTGCCGCTGATGCCGTCGTGCCAGGAGCGCTGGACGCACACCTCGTGCAGCAGGCGCCAGTTCGCCCGGTACCACGCGCTGTGCCGGAACCACCGGGTGCGGTCCACCCCGTCCGCGATGACCAGCCAGACCCGGTCCGCGCGCAGCAGCCGGGCGCGGATCTCGCGCAGCGGCGCTCCCCGGCCGTACAGGGCGCCCGACGGGCCGGGCTCCTCCTGCAGGGTGATGTCGGTGAGGCCCCGGAAGGCCCGCGGGTACGCGAGCCGCACGCCGCGCTCGTGGCGCGGGAGGAAGAAGACGCCGTCGCCGGCGCGTGCCTCGCGGCGGACGAGGGTGGCCACCGCGGCGAGGTGGTCGGCCCGGCTCTCGGGGCGCCGCTCGTGCTGCTGCGCGGGCAGCTGGCCCAGGAACGCCGCGGCCGCGCAGGCCGCGCCCGCCACCGTCAGCCGGCGCGGCGGGAAGCGCCTGCCGCGCCGCACGGTGACCCGGTCGACCAGGCTCTCGGCCCCCGCCGCCGCGGCCAGCGCCAGCCCCGGCACCGCGAAGAACAGGTAGCGGTGGGTGAAGACCGGGAGCTGCTGCGCGGCCGCGAAGAGGACGAGCGGCGGCACCACGGCCCACGGGACGGCCACGGCCGCCGCGCCGAGCGGCCCGCCGCGCGGCAGGGGACACACCGCCGCGAGCAGCGTCAGGGCGAGCAGCACCGTGATCAGCACCGGCGAGGGGCCGGCCAGGGCGCTCAGCGCGTGTCCCGCGTCGCGGGCCCCGGGCGCGGCCAGCCAGCCGATCTGGGCGCTCTGCCGCTGGGACACCATCACGACCGGCGCGACGGCGGCGGCCACCGCGCAGCAGGCCGCCGCCCACCGCCACCGCACGGCCCGCGGTACGCGCGCGACCAGCAGGGTCACCGCATGGGAGGCCAGGAGCAGCGCGGCGAATTCGTGCAGCACCGCGGTGACCGCCGTGCCGGCCGCGTACCCCGCCCAGGAGCGGGCCCGGCCGCCGCGCACCGCCGTGGTCAGCAGCAGCGTGGACAGCGCGGCACCGGCCGTGACGAGCGCGTACGAGCGGCCCTCCTGGGCGTAGTGGCTCACCGACGGCAGGGCCGCGAGGAGCAGCCCTGCCCACAGGCCCACGCGGGGCGCGGCGAGCCGGCTGCCGAGCAGCGCCACGAGTCCGGCCGCCACGGTCGCGCCGAGCACGGACGGCAGCCGCAGCACGGTCCCGTTGCTGAGCGGCAGCCCGAAGAGGCCGTGCACGAGGGCCCCGTAACCGTGCATCAGGACGTAGTACAGGCCGTGCACCGCGTCGGCGGTGCCGAGCAGATCCCACAGCTGCGGCAGCGGCCGGCCCGCGACCTGCGCGGTGACCGCCTCGTCCCGCCACAGCGTCCCGCGGTCCAGGCCCCACAGCCCGAGCGCGAGCGTCACCGCGCACGGGACGAGCACGGCGACGGCCGTGGCGCGGCGCCGCCCGTCCGGACCGGCGTACGCGGACCCCGGGACGCGGCCCGGCGCGGGGGCCGCCGGCCGTTCCTCCTCGGGGTCCGCGACGCTCGGTCCGCTCATTCCGGCCCGGGCAGCTCGTACGGGCTCGGCAGCGGGAAGTACGCCTCCAGGAACGGCTTGAGCAGCGCGAGCTGGTCCGCCAGGTCGGTCTCCTCCGACTGGGTGTCGTTGAGGCAGAAGACGTCCCGGTCGCGGTGGGCGAGCAGCCGGTCCAGCCGGTTGACGGCGTTCGGCCGGGAGAGGTCGAGGTAGGAGTAGGCGATGTCGGCGGGCAGCGCCCGGCCGGTGTGGAAGGCGTAGTAGTGGTGCAGCGAGGACGGGATGGAGATGTCGTCGATGCTGCGGAAGCGGTGCGAGGCGGTCGCCCGGTGCTCGCTGCCGAACTCCCGCTCTATCTCGGCGAGCACGCTGCGCCGCAGGGCGTGCGGTACGTGCTTCATCTTCTGCACCGGGGTGGTGCCGAAGCGGGCCTCGATGAGGGCGCGGTTGTTCTTGCCGGCGACGGACACCGGGACGTCGTCGTCGCCGGGCGGCCCGAGCGGCACCAGCGCGGGCGAGGGGAAGTACTTCGTCAGCCCGTTGGCCAGGAAGAAGTCGTGCGGTGAGGCCTCCCGGCCCAGGAAGACGTCGTCGTTGAAGTACAGGAAGTGCTCCGAGAGGCCGTGTATGTGGTGCAGCTGGCTCTCGATGGCGTGCGAGTTGAACGTCGGCAGGTCACCCGCCTCGGTGAATATCTCGCGGTGGCTGACGACCTTCACGCGCGGGTGCGCGGTGTTGAGCCAGGCCGGCACCTGGTCGTCGGTGACGAGGTAGACGTCGCGCACCCAGGGCGCGTACATGTCCAGCGAGCGCAGCGAATAGCGCAGCTCGTCGCGGTTGGCGTAGCGCGCCGCGTTGGCCGCCTCGTCGTGGTACGCCTGCCCGGTGAACCCGGCCCGGCGCTCCAGCCACGCCGGGTCGGCGCCGTCCACCCAGGTGTAGACGACGTCGACGGGGAAGGTGATGTCGCCGGGCAGCGGCACGGTGAAGTCCCGGTAGGTGGCGACCTGCTCGGCCCGGCGGTCACCGGAGCCGTTCGGGCAGGTGAAGAGCGCGGCGGGGACACGGATCCGGGGCCCCTGGACCGGCACCCACTCGGTGACGGCGTTCCGCCGCGGGGCGACCAGCCGGTCCTCCTCGCGCGGCCAGAACTCCACGTCGCAGCCGTACGCCTCGTCCAGGACGAGCGAGCGCCCGGGGTCGGTACGGAACCAGGTGACCCGGAACAGCCCGGCGCGCCCGGCCCGGTGCCAGCCCCCGGAGTCGTAGCCGGGCACGGTGTGCCGGACCTCGCGCCCCGGCGACAGCAGGGAGACGTACCCGGGGAGTTCGCGGCACCGGGCGGCCAGCGCGGCGAGCGCCCGCGATCCGTCCTCCGCCGCCACCGCGACCACGCCCCGCCCGCGCTCCTTGCCGCGTACGCAGAAGTGGTCGACGCCGGCCCGTTCCAGGGTCTCGGCGACCGTGACGAGGTTGTCGCGGCGGGCCCGGGCGGGCGAGAGGTCGTGCTGCACGAGGGCGATGCGCGGGTGTCCGGCGACCATGGCGACGGCCCGGCCGGGCCCCGCGGCGAGGGCGCGATGGGCGAGCGCCACGCCCCGGGTGCGCAGCCCTTCCAGGTGTCTGGCCGTCGCCAGCCAGCTGACCTGCTGTTTGATGCGGCGGCGCAGCTCCGGGGTGGAGCGGGTCGCGATGGCGCGCCGCAGGTGCTCCGGTACGGCCTTGCGGTAGACCGACACCAGGGTCGACGCCTCCGGGTTGACCCGCCGCACCGTCCCGCCGGCGCGGCCGGCACCCGGATGCCGTACGGGCCGGCGGCGTGGTTCGGCCGTCCGCTGTCCCATCTGTGCACTCACTCCGGTCTCCCCCTTTGTGTCACTCCCTGCGGTCCGGTCATTTACCCCTATGGGCGTTTGATGCAACTATGACGCCGTACGTCCCGGTACACATCCGCTGTGCGTCCGGTCCCTGTGGGCGCCCGCCCCTCATAGGGGAGAACTTTCCTCAAGGGATGACTCGTCAGCGGACGAGAAGGATGCCCCGCCATGTGACCGACGGGCGCCGACCGCGCCCATCCGAAGGGAGCGCCGGCCGCCATGCACCAGGTCCTGCTGTCCCGGGCGGTGAAAGCCGGCCGCCGTGCCCGTCGCGCGGCGGCCGGCGTGCGCCGCCGCGTCGAACGCGTCGACACCGTGCCGGTGCTCGCCGCCCGGCTGCGCCCACGGCCCGTCCTGCGCCCCGTCCACCTCTCCGTTCTGGGCGGCCGTACCCTGAACATCGCGGTCCGTTACCCCCGCCGCGCCGACGGAATCGGCACCGCACTGCTCCATCTGGACCACCACGGCCACCGCCGGACCGCCCCGCTGACCCCCGAACCGCAGCCCGACGGCACGCTGCTGCTCACCGCGACGGCCCCGCTCCGCTTCGTCCCGCACGGCGGGCCCGCGGAGCCCGGCGTCCTCGCCCTCGGGCCCGGCGTCTGGCGGCTCTCCCTCGCCGTGACCGACGCGACCGGCCGGGAGACCCTGGCCGACCTGCGTGCGGCGCCACCGCGCACCGTGGCCGGGCCGACGCTCCCGCACTCCCCCGACCCCGGCAGCGGCGCCCTCTTCCGTCCCGTGCGCTCCGCGGACGGCCACGCCCTGCTCAAGGTCGCCCGCCCCGCCCCGCAGGCCGAACTGGTCGCGCTCGGCCTGCGCTGGGACCGCGTCACGGTGCAGGTCCGGCTGGTCGGGCCGCTGCCCCGGCACGCCGGCTGGACCGCCGAGGCGGTCCGCCAGGGCTCGGGCTCCACCGTGCTGCCCATGCCGCTGGAGCAGGGTGCGGGGCATCTCACCGCCGACCTCCCGCTGGCCGCGATGGCCGCCGACGGACACGTCCAGCACACCTGGGAGGTGCGGCTGCGGTCCGGGCGGACCCGGCTGAAGGTCGGCCGCCGGCTGACCGACGTACGCCACCCGAAGCGGGTCTTCCGTACGCCCTACCGCTCCATAGCGCTGGCGGACGGCCGGCTGCTGCGGGTGCACGCCCAGCTCTCGGCGGCCGGGAACCTCACCGTCAGCTGCGCCGCGTACGCGGTGCCCGCCCACCAGCCCTCGGAGGACCGGCCATGAGAATCACGTTCCTGCTGACCCTCGGCGACGAGATGGGCGGCACGGAGATGGCCGCGTACACCCAGGCGGCCCACCTCGCGCCGCGCCACGACGTGTCGGTGCTGAGCGTCTTCCGCACCCGCTCCGAGCCGTTCTTCCCCGCCGGCCGGGACATCCGCCGCCGCTACCTGGTCGACCGGACGGGGCCGTACGAGCGGCCGGTGCGCCGCAGCGGCCTGGACGAGGCGGCCTGCCGCACCCTGGCCTCGCTCCCCAGCGAGCTGATCGAGCCCGCCTGGGAGCACACCTTCAACCGGCTCTCCGACGTCGAGCTGAGCGCCGCGCTCGCCGCGCTGGACACCGACGTGCTGGTCACCACCACGCCCGCGCTGATGGCCGCGGCCGCCGAGCTGGTGCAGGGCCCGGTGATCACCGTCCACCAGGAGCACCGCGCCTCCCAGCTGCGCGGTGTCAGCGGCGAGCCGCTGCTCCGCTACGCGCCGCGGATCGACGCGCTGGTCTCGCTGACCGAGCGGACGGCCGAGTGGTTCCGCGAGTCCCTCGGCCCGGCGGCGCCCGAGCTGCCCGTGATCCCGAACGCGGTGCCCGACGGCTACCGCCCGCGCTCCGACCTCGCGGGCCGCACGATCGTGGTGGCCGCCCGGATGACCCCCGAGAAGCAGCTCGACCACGCCGTACGGGCCTTCGCGCAGGTCGCGGAGGATCATCCGGACTGGCGGCTGCGGATCTTCGGCGACGGCCCGCAGGAGGTCAAGCTGCGGCAGCTGGTCGAGGGCCTGGCGCTGCACGACCGGGTCGAACTCCTCGGCCGGACGCGGGAGATGACGGAGGAGTGGGCGAAGGCGAGCCTGTGCCTGCTGCCGTCCCGCAACGAGGCGTTCCCACTGGTGCTGCTGGAGGTGTTCGCGGCCGGGGTGCCGGTCGTCGCGTACGACATCGTCACCGGGCCCGCCGAGATCGTCCGGCACGGCGTGGACGGCCTGCTCGTGCCGCCCGGCGACGTGGACGCGCTGGCCGCCGCGCTCGGCGAACTGATGGGAGATCAGGAGCGGCTGGAGGCGTACGGGAACGCCGCGCGCGCCGGGGTGTACGAGCGCTTCTCCGGCGAGCTGGTGACCAGCGAGTGGGAGCGGCTGTTCGAGAAGCTGGTGGACCGCCGGGACGCGCCGGACCGGCTCGCCGCCCGCGCCGACCGCACCGCGCTGCGCATCGCGGCGGGCGGCGGCCGGGCCTTCAGCGTGGCGGCCCCGCACGGCGGCCCGCTCGCACCCTCCGCCGACGCGCAGAAGGCCCGCGAGGTGCTGCTGAAGGCCCAGGACCGCTCGGGCCGGCTGGTCCGCTCCGCCGGCCGGCTGGCGGAGCTGCGCGACGACCTCACCGCGCCGCAGGTCGCCGACCGCAACCTGGAGCTGGCCACGGACGCGCTGCGGGCCCACGGGATCGGCTACGTCCTGCTGCGGGACGAGGCGGTCGCGCACCGGGTCGCGGTGGCGGTCGAGGACCGGGAGCGGGCGCTGGCCGCGCTCGCCGAGGAGCTGCGCGGCGAGCCGGTCTACGGCGAGCTGGTCTCGCCGCGCGGCCACGCCCCCGGCGCGCTGCTCGCCGAACGGCTGCGGGAGGCCGGCGAGATCGCGGGGGTGCGCGTCTTCAAGCCGGTGACCAGCGAGAGCCGCACGCTGCGGTACGGCCCGGCGTTCGGCTGCACCGTGGAGTTCTGGGCGCCGGACGAGGACGGGTGGCGCGAGGCCCCGCGCGGCACCACGCTCCTCGGGCCGCGCCTGCCGGACCTGGCGCCCACGGCGACCTGGCGGGTCGCGGGCCGGGACCACCCGACGCCCGCCGCCCTCTCCGACACCCTCATGTGGGACATCGACTTCCCCGTCGACGTCGTCTACACCTGGGTGGACGACGCCGACCCGGCCTGGCGGGAGCGGCGGGACGCGGCCCGGCGCGCGGCCGGCCTGCCCACCGACCACGTGGACAGCGGCGACGCCCGCTTCCGCAGCCGCGACGAACTGCGTCACTCGCTCCGCTCGCTGGCGATGTACGCGCCCTGGGTCCGCGCCGTCCACCTCGTCACCGACGACCAGGTGCCCGACTGGCTGGACACGGCGCACCCCGGCCTGAAGGTGGTCGACCACCGCGAGCTGTTCGCCGACACCGCACAGCTGCCGACCTTCAACTCGCACGCCATCGAGAGCCAGCTGCACCGCATCGAGGGCCTGTCCGAGCAGTTCCTGTACTTCAACGACGACGTGTTCCTCGGCCGCCCGCTGCCGGCCTCGGCGTTCTTCCACAGCAACGGCACCGCGCGCTTCTTCCGCTCGCCCACGGCCGTGCCTCCCGGCGAGGTGACCGAGGACGACGAGGGC
Source organism: Streptomyces sp. NPDC050806 (assembly GCF_055586425.1). Taxonomy (NCBI): domain Bacteria; kingdom Bacillati; phylum Actinomycetota; class Actinomycetes; order Kitasatosporales; family Streptomycetaceae; genus Streptomyces; species Streptomyces sp. NPDC050806. Next base: position 475,234 of record NZ_JBVJIF010000009.1, read on the forward strand.
TACTTCGCCGCCGCCAAGAACAACCGGGCACTGCTGAAGCGGGAGTTCGGCCGCGTCGCCACGCACAGCTTCCTGCACGCCCCGCACCCGCTGCGGCGCAGCGTCCTCGCCGAGATCGCCGACCGCTTCCCCGAGGAGGTGGCGGCGACCGCCGGCAGCCGCTTCCGGGCCCGTACGGATCTCTCCATCGCCTCGTCGCTGCACCACTACTACGGATATCTGACCGGCAAGTCGACGCCCGCGACCATTTCCTGCTCCTTCGTGAACGCCGGCCGCTACGACCACCACACTGTCCTCAGCCGCCTGCTGGCCACCCGCAGCCACTCGGTCTTCTGCATCGGGGACTCGGCGGAGGCGGAGGTGCCGGCCGCGGAGCAGGACCGGGTGGTGCGTGCCTTCCTCGGCGCGTACTTCCCCGTACCGTCGCCGTACGAGCGCGGCGGAGCCGAGGAGAAGGAGCGAGCATGACCTGGCTGATCACCGGTGGCGCGGGGTACATCGGGGCGCACGTGGTGCGCGCCATGGCGGGCGCGGGCGAGCGCGCGGTGGTGCTGGACGATCTGTCCACCGGCGTGGCGGAGCGGGTGCCCGAGGACGTCCCGCTCGTCGTCGGGTCGACGCTGGACCGGGCGCTGCTGGACCGCACGATCGCGGAGCACGAGGTCTCCGGGGTGGTGCACCTGGCGGCGAAGAAGCAGGTCGCCGAGTCGGTGGAGCTGCCGCTGCTGTACTACCGGGAGAACGTGCACGGGCTGCAGACGCTGCTGGAGGCGGTCGCCGCCGGCGGTGTCGGCCGCTTCGTGTTCTCCTCCTCCGCCGCGGTCTACGGCATGCCCGACGTGGACCTGGTCACCGAGGACACCCCGTGCGTGCCGATGAGCCCGTACGGCGAGACCAAGCTGGCGGGCGAGTGGCTGACCCGGGCGGCGGGCCGGGCGCACGGCATCTCCACCGCCTGTCTGCGCTACTTCAACGTGGCGGGCGCCGCGGCTCCGGAGCTGGCCGACACCGGCGTCTTCAACATCGTCCCGATGGTCTTCGAGAAGCTCACCGAGGGCGCGGCGCCACGTGTCTTCGGCGACGACTACGACACCCCCGACGGCACCTGCGTCCGCGACTACATCCACGTCGAGGACCTGGCCGACGCGCACCTGGCGGCCGCCCGCAAGCTGGGCGAGCGCGGCCCGGTCCGCGACCTGACGGTCAACATCGGCCGCGGCGAGGGCGTTTCCGTACGCGAGATGGTCGATCTGATCGCGGAGGTCACCGGCTACCGGGACCGCCCGGCCGAGGTCACCGCGCGGCGCCCCGGCGACCCGGCGCGGGTGGTGGCGGCCGCCGACCGGATCGCCGCCGAGCTGGGCTGGAAGGCCCGGCACGACGTGCGCGACATGGTCGCTTCGGCATGGGCGGGCTGGCTGCTGCGGCACCCGGAGGCGAAGCGCGACTGAACTTGTTCCTACTTTTAACGAACAAACACACAACCAACTCCTCATCCCTTCCGTCTCACAGGTAGCGAAAAGGAACCGCATTTCGGGCGATTCCGCTTTCTGTGCCCGGTCCGATACGAGGAGTAGTTTCCGCAATGCCCGCATCCGGTGGCTCCGCCGCATCGCCTCGCTTCAGCATCGTCGTGCCGGTCTTCAAGGTGCAGGGCTACCTCCGCGCCTGCCTGGACTCGGTGCTGGCCCAGACGTACGCCGACTTCGAGGTCGTCGCGGTGGACGACCGCTCGCCCGACGGCTCGGGGGCGATCCTGGACGAGTACGCGGCCCGTGACCCGCGCGTCGTCCCACTGCACCTCCCCGAGAACAAGGGCATCGGCAACGCCCGCAACGAGGGTGTGGCGCACGCCCGCGGCGACTACCTCCTCTTCCTCGACAGCGACGACACGCTGCTGCCGGACGCGCTGGAGTCCATAGCCGCCCGGATCAAGGAGACCGAGGAACCGGACATCCTGGTCTACGACTACGCGCGCACCTTCTGGTGGGGCGAGGCCAAGCGCAACCGCGACGCCGAGGTGCTCTCCGCGCCCGGCCCCGAGGTCGGCACCATCGACGACCGGCCGGACCTGCTGCGCCTGTTCACCGTCGTGTGGAACAAGGCCTACCGGCGCGACTTCTACCTCGCCGGCGGCTTCAGCTTCCCCGACGGCTTCTACGAGGACGCGGTCGTCGTCTACGAGTCGCTGTTCAGCGCCGAGCGCATCGCGCTGCTGGACCAGGTCTGCGTGCACTACCGCCAGCGCCGCCAGGGCAACGCGCTGCGCACCCCCAGCCGCGCGCACTTCGCCGCGTTCGCCACGTACGAGCGGCTGTTCGCGTTCATCGAGGAGCGGCCGGCGCTGCACCGCTGGCGCGCCTTCCTCTTCGAGCACATGATCGACCACTACCTCTTCATCCTGGCCCGCCCGGACCGCGTGCCCCACGCCGCGCGCCCGGAGTTCTTCCGGCTGGCGGCCCAGCACTACCGCCGCTACCGGCCCGCCGACTTCGTCCGCCCCAAGGGCGTGATGGGCGTCCAGTACGACGCGCTCGCCCGCGGCTCCTACGCCGCGTTCGCCGCGCTGAAGCTGGCCGCCAGGGGCCGCAAGAAGGCGGCGGGCCGGCTGAAGAAGGCCAAGCACACCCTCGGCAAGCAGGCGTACGCGCGCTTCTACCAGCTCCAGCTGCGCCGCCCGCTGGACCCGCACCTCGCCGTCTACGCCGCGTACTGGAACCGCACCCCCGCCTGCAATCCGTTCGCGATCTACGAGAAGGCCAAGGAGCTGGCGCCGCAGATCCACGGCGTGTGGGTGATCAAGCAGGGCATGGAGGAGACCCTCCCCGAGGGCGTCGACCACGTGATCGTGGGCTCGCCGCGCTACTGGGAGGTGATGGCCCGCGCCACGTACCTCGTCAACAACGTCAACTTCGCCGACGCGGTCGTGAAGCGCCCCGGGCAGATCCACCTCCAGACCCACCACGGCACCCCGCTCAAGCGGATGGGCATCGACCAGCAGCAGTACCCGGCGGCGGCCAAGGGCATGTCCATGCGCAAGCTGCTGCAGCGCGCGGACCGCTGGGACTTCAGCGTCTCCTCGAACCAGCACACCACCGAGCAGTGGGAGCGGGTCTACCCCTGCGCCTTCCAGTCGCTGGACACCGGCTACCCGCGCAACGACGTGTACTACCGGGCGACCGCCCAGGACGTCCTGGAGATCCGCGAGCGCCTCGGCATCGCCCCGGGCCGCACCGCCGTCCTGTACGCGCCGACCGTCCGCGACTACCAGAACGGCTACATCCCGCGGATGGACCTGGAGCGCGTCACCCGCGAACTGGGCCCGGACGTGGTGCTGCTGGTGCGCACCCACTACTTCTACGGCGAGAACGACCGGCTGGCCGAGCTCCAGGAGCAGGGCCTGCTGATCGACGTCTCGCGCCACCCGTCGGTCGAGGAGCTGTGCCTGGCCGCCGACGCGCTGGTCACGGACTACTCGTCGATCATGTTCGACTACGCCAACCTCGACCGGCCGATCATCACCTACGCGGACGACTGGGACGTGTACGTAAAGTCCCGCGGCGTCACCTTCGACCTGCTGTCCGGCGAGCCGGGCGACACCCCGGGCGCCGTGGCCACCAATGAGGACGAGCTGATCGCCGCCTTCCGGGACGGCACCTGGAACGGCGCGGAGGCCGCGGCCCGCCGCGCCGCGTTCCGCGCCCGCTTCTGCCAGTGGGACGACGGCCACGCGGCCGAGCGCGTGGTCCGCCGGGTGTTCCTGGGCCAGGAGGAGACGCCGGAGGTCGTGCCGCTCGACGAGCGCACGGTGGCACCGACGCCGCGCGAGGCGGCGGCGACCGGCTCGGGCCTGACCACGCTGCCGGTGCAGACCGGCACGGTCACCGCGCCCGACAACGGTGCCGACGCCACCGCGTCCGACATGGGCCTGGCCGGCTAGGGGGGTACCGAGCCCCGTCAGGGGCGCGGGGAACTGCGCGACCGGCCACATGCGGCCCGCAGTCGACACCGCGCCCCTGACGAGACGGCGCTACGCGCCCCGCGCGCCGAGCGCCGTCGCCACCGCGGCCGCCAGCTCGTCCAGGTACCCCTTGGGCAGGTCGCCCCGGAGCACCACCACCCGCCAGTACAGCGGCCCCGTGATCAGGTCGAGCGCGAGCCGGACATCCACGTCCGGCCGCAGCTCACCGCGCTCGACCGCGCGCCCCACCATCGTCCGCGTCATGGACTCCTGGCTGTCGTGCAACGCACTCCGCAGCGCCTCGGCGATCTCCGGGCTGCGCGCCGCCTCCGCCAGCAGGTCCGGGATGATCTGCGCGGCCATCGGATGGCGCAGCGCCCGGGACGCCACCTCCAGCAGCATCCGTACATCACCGCGCAGCGTGCCGGTGTCGGGTACCGGCATGCCCTCGGCGGCCAGCGCGGTGACCACGTCCAGGACGAGGTGCAGCTTGGAGCGCCAGCGGCGGTACACGGCGGTCTTGCCGACCCCCGCGCGCCGTGCGATGCCCTCGATCGACATCCGGCCGAACCCGACGGCCGCCAGCTCCGCGAAGACCGCTGCCCGAATGGCGGCGGTCTTCTCCTCGCGCAGCACGGCGGCGCCGGCCGGCGCCCGGCGGGCCGACGGCGCAGGCCGGCCCGGCGGTACCTGGGGTGCCGCTTCGGTCGGTGCTGGGTCCTTTGCCATGGAGGGAGCATAGCGTCGCGACGGGACGGTTGCGTTTCGACCTACGCGCGCCCTACTCTCGGGTTGCGACGATACGGAGCCGTCTCGTCGTGAGTTCCTCAGCCTCGCGGTGCCACCAGCCTCGCAGCGCCCGCGTCCACGCACGAAAGCGGACTGATGTCTCAGACCCTCACGCGTCCGGTCCCCGCCGCCCCGCCGGACTCCGATCCGCGCGCCCTGGCCGAGCGGTACGGCCTCTCCGTCAGCGGCCGCCGCCCGTCGCTCCCCGCGTACGTCCGGGAGCTGTGGCACCGGCGCCACTTCATCGCGGCGTTCTCCAGCGCCAAGCTGACCGCCCAGTACAGCCAGGCCAAGCTCGGCCAGCTGTGGCAGGTCGTGACGCCCCTGCTGAACGCGCTGGTCTACTACCTGATCTTCGGCCTGCTGCTGGGAACCCATCGGGGCGTCCCGGACTACATCCCGTTCCTGGTCACCGGCGTCTTCATCTTCACCTTCACGCAGAGCTCGGTGCTCTCCGGCACCCGCGCCATCTCCGGCAACCTCGGCCTGGTCCGCGCGCTGCACTTCCCGCGCGCCTGCCTGCCCATCTCGTTCTGCCTGATGCAGCTCAAGCAGCTGCTCTTCTCCATGGGCGTGCTGGTCGTCATCCTGCTCGCCTTCCGGCAGGTGCCGGGCTGGTCGTGGCTGCTGGCGATCCCGGCGCTGTGCCTGCAGTTCGTCTTCAACACCGGCCTGGCCATGATCATGGCGCGGCTGGGCAGCAAGACCCCGGACCTCGCGCAGCTGATGCCGTTCATCCTGCGCACGTGGATGTACGCGTCCGGCGTCATGTACAGCATCAGCGTGGTGACCGCCGGCAAGGACATCCCCGGCTTCGTCCACTTCCTGCTGGACGTGAACCCGGCAGCGATCTACATCGACCTGATGCGCTTCGCGCTCATCGACTCCTTCACCGCCGCACAGCTCCCCCCGCACATCTGGGCGCTGGCGCTGGGCTGGGCGGTCGTGATGGGCCTGGTGGGCTTTGTGTACTTCTGGAAGGCGGAGGAGCGGTACGGCCGTGGCTGAGCAGCAGAGCACCGATCTGGAGCAGCCGGCGGTGGAGGCCACCGCGGCCGCCGAGGAGCGTATTCCCACCGTCATCGCCGATGATCTGCACATCGTCTACCGGGTCTACGGCACGGGTGCGGGCCGGGGCAGTGCCACCGCGGCGCTGAACCGGATCGTGCGCCGCAGGCCCTCGACCGGGGTGCGGGAGGTGCACGCGGTCAAGGGCGTGTCCTTCACCGCCTACCGCGGCGAGTCGATCGGGCTGATCGGCACCAACGGGTCGGGGAAGTCGACCCTGCTCAAGGCGGTGGCGGGGCTGCTGCCGGCGGAGCGGGGCCATGTCTACACCCACGGGCAGCCCTCGCTGCTGGGGGTGAACGCGGCGCTGATGAACGACCTGACCGGCGAGCGCAACGTGATCCTGGGCGGCCTGGCCATGGGCATGTCGCGCGACCAGGTCCGCGAGCGCTACCAGCAGATCGTGGACTTCTCCGGCATCAACGAAAAGGGCGACTTCATCTCCCTGCCGATGCGGACCTACTCCTCGGGCATGGCGGCCCGGCTGCGGTTCTCCATCGCCGCGGCCAAGGACCACGACGTCCTCATGATCGACGAGGCGCTCGCGACCGGGGACCGGAAGTTCCAGAAGCGCTCCGAGGCCCGCATCCGCGAGCTGCGCAAGGAGGCCGGCACGGTCTTCCTGGTCAGCCACAACAACAAGTCCATCCGGGACACCTGCGACCGGGTGCTGTGGCTGGAGAAGGGCGAGCTCCTCATGGACGGCCCCACCGCCGACGTCCTCAAGGAGTACGAGGCCTTCACCAAGAAGTAGCCGACGGCGTCCTCCGCACGGGAAGGGCCCCGGAGCAGCTGCTCCGGGGCCCTTCCCGTGCGGCGTCGGCGGCTCAGCCGTGCTGGCGCAGCAGCGTCCGCATCGTGCGCATGGCGACCGAGAGGTTGGCCAGGTCGAAGGCGTCCGATCCCTCGATCTCCTCCAGCGTGGCCCGCGCCCGGCCCAGGATCGCGGCGTTGTTCTCCTCCCACGCCTTGAACCGCTGCTCCGGCGTGGCACTGCCGTTGCCCGCCGAGAGGACGTCGGCGGTCAGCGCGGCGTGCGCGGCGAACAGGTCCTCGCGGATGGCGGCCCGGGCCATGGACTGCCAGCGGTCGTTGCGCGGCAGCTCCAGGATGCGGTCCAGGAGCTGGTTGATCCGCAGCCGGTCACCCAGGTCGTAGTAGACCTCGGCGACGTCCAGCGGCTCCTTGCCGGTGCGGTCGGCGATGGCCACGATGTCCAGCGCGGGGAAGGCCGACGAGAACCCGGCCACCCGGTGCGCCAGCTCCTCCGGCACGCCCGCCTCGGTGAGCTGCCCGAAGATCGACTGGTACCACTCCATGTCGCTGCCGCGCAGCAGCTTGGGCAGCTCGGCCCAGACCGCGGCGACCCGGTCCCGGAAGAAGTCGATGGTGCCGGACAGCTCCAGGGGCTGCGGGCGGTTGTTGAGCAGCCAGCGGGTGCCGCGCTCGACCAGCCGCCGGGAGTGCAGCCGGATGCGGGTCTGCACCTCCGCCGGCACCTTGTTGTCCAGCGCCTCGACGTCGTCCCAGACCCGGCCCAGGTCGAAGATCGCGCGGGCCGCTGTGTGCGCCCGGACGACCTCTTCCAGGGAGGCGCCGGTCTCCTCCTGCATACGGTGCAGGAAGCTCGTGCCACCGCTGTTGACCGTGTCGTTGACCAGCACCGTCGTGGTGATCTCACGGTGCAGGGCGTGGTGGTCGACCTGCTCCGGGAAGCGCTCGCGCAGCGCGGACGGGAAGTACGCCTGCAGCAGGTGCTGGAAGTACGGGTCGTCCGGCAGCTCGGTCTTGATCAGCGCGTCGGCCACCGTGATCTTGGTGTACGCCAGCAGGACCGCGGTCTCCGGCTGCGTCAGGCCGCGGCCGTTGTTCAGCCGCTCCCGGATCTGCCGGTCGGAGGGCAGGAACTCCAGCGCCCGGTCCAGCTGGCCGTCGCGCACCAGGCGGCGCATGAACCGCTGCTGCGCGTGGAGCATGTTCGAGGACTGGGCGATGGCCAGCGACAGGGCGACGTTCTGCGCGTAGTTGTTGCGCAGCACCAGCGAGCCGACCTCGTCGGTCATCTCGGCGAGCAGCTTGTTGCGCTGCTTGACCGTCATGTCGCCGTCGGCCACCACGGAGTTCAGCAGGATCTTGATGTTCACCTCGTGGTCCGAGGTGTCCACGCCGGCGCTGTTGTCGATCGCGTCGGTGTTGATCCGGCCGCCGTTCTGGGCGTACTCGATGCGGCCGAGCTGGGTCAGGCCCAGGTTGCCGCCCTCGCCCACGACCTTGACCCGCAGGTCCTGGCCGTCGACCCGGATCGCGTCGTTCGACTTGTCGCCGACGTCCGCGTTCGACTCGGCCGAGGACTTCACGTACGTCCCGATGCCGCCGTTCCACAGCAGGTCCACCGGCGCCTGGAAGATGGCCTTCATCAGGTCGGCCGGCGTCATCTTCGTGACGCCCGACTCGATGCCCAGCGCGGCACGGACGTGCTGGTTGATCGGGATGGACTTGGCCGTACGCGGGTGGATGCCGCCGCCCTGGGACAGCAGCTCCTTGTTGTAGTCCGCCCACGAGGAGCGGGGCAGCTCGAACAGCCGGCGGCGCTCGGCGTACGAGGTGGCCGCGTCCGGGTTCGGGTCGAGGAAGATGTGCCGGTGGTCGAAGGCCGCGACCAGCCGGATGTGCTCGGAGAGCAGCATGCCGTTGCCGAACACGTCACCGGACATGTCGCCGACGCCGACGACCGTGAAGTCCTCGGTCTGGGTGTCCGTGCCCAGCTCCCGGAAGTGGCGCTTGACCGACTCCCAGGCACCGCGCGCGGTGATGCCCATGCCCTTGTGGTCGTAGCCCGCCGAACCGCCGGAGGCGAAGGCGTCGCCCAGCCAGAAGCCGTAGGACTCGGCGACCTCGTTGGCGATGTCGGAGAACTTCGCGGTGCCCTTGTCGGCCGCGACGACGAGGTAGGTGTCGTCGCCGTCGTGCCGGACCACGTCCTCCGGGTGCACGACCTCGCCGCCGACGAGGTTGTCGGTGATGTCCAGCAGGCCGGAGATGAAGGTCTTGTACGAGGCGATGCCCTCGGCCAGCCACGCGTCCCGGTCCACGGCCGGGTCCGGCAGCTGCTTGCCGACGAAGCCGCCCTTCGCGCCGACCGGCACGATGACGGTGTTCTTGACCATCTGTGCCTTGACCAGGCCGAGGATCTCCGTACGGAAGTCCTCCCGCCGGTCCGACCAGCGCAGACCACCGCGCGCCACCTTGCCGAACCGCAGGTGGACACCCTCGACGCGCGGCGAGTACACCCAGATCTCGAACGCCGGGCGGGGCGCCGGCAGGTCCGGGATGGCCTGCGGGTCCAGCTTCAGCGACAGGTAGGAGTGCGGCTCGCCGTTGCTGTCCTTCTGGAAGTGGTTGGTGCGCAGCGTCGCCTTGATGACGGTGAGGAACGACCGCAGGATGCGGTCCTCGTCCAGCGAGGCCACCTGGTCCAGCGCGCCGTCCAGCTCCTCCAGCAGCCCGTCGATCAGCTCCGTGCCGGCCCGCTGCCGGGCCGGGGCCATCCGCGCCTCGAAGAGGTGGACCAGCAGCCGGGTGGTGTGGACGTTGTAGGAGAGGGTGTCCTCCATGTACGTCTGGCTGAAGGTGGAGCCGGCCTGCCGCAGGTACTTCGCGTACGCGCGCAGCACCATCGCCTGCCGCCAGTCCAGGCCCGCGCCCAGCACCAGCTTGTTGAAGTTGTCGCTCTCCGCGCGGCCCGTCCACACCGCCGTGAAGGCGTCCTGGAAGCGCTCGCGGTAGTCGTCGCCGTTCGGCCGCTCCGGCATCCGCAGGCCGAAGTCGTAGATCCAGGAGCTGGACCGGTCCGGGCAGCGCAGCTCGTGCGGCCGCTCGTCGACCACCTCGACGCCGAGCCGGTTCAGCAGCGGCAGCACCTTGGACAGCGAGACCGGGTCACCGGTGCGGTAGATCTTGAAGCGGCGCTCGCCGGGGCCCGCTCCGACCGGCTCGTACAGGCTGACCTCGAAGTTCCGGCCCTCCTCCGCGGTGCGCAGCTTCTCCAGGTGCTGGAGGTCGGCGACCGCGGCGCGTGGGGAGTTGTCGGCCTTGTAGCCCTCGGGGAAGGCGTGCGCGTACCGGCGCAGCAGCTCGGCCGCGCGCTCCTCGCCGCACTCGGCGTTCAGCGCCTCGGCGAAGCCGTCCTCCCAGGAACGGGCCGCCTCGACCAGCCGCGCCTCGATGCGGTCCGCGTCGGCGTCGGTGAGGTCGGGCAGCGTGGCGCCCGGCGCGACCCGGATGACGAAGTGCAGCCGGGAGAGGATGGACTCGGTGTTCCAGGCCGTGAAGTCGACGCTGGTGCCGCCCAGCTCCTCCTTGAGGATGTCGATCAGGCGCAGCCGGACGCCGGTGGTGTAGCGGTCCCGCGGGAGGTAGACCAGCGCGGAGTAGTAGCGCCCGTACTCGTCCTGGCGCAGGTACAGCCGCAGCCGGCGGCGCTCCTGGAGGTAGAGCACGCTGGTGGCGATGGCGCGCAGCTGGTCGACCGGGGTCTGGAACAGCTCGTCGCGCGGGTAGGTCTCCAGGATCTGGAGCAGGTCGCGGCCGTCGTGGCTGTTGGGCGAGAAGCCGGCGCCCTCCAGCACCTCGGTGACCTTGCGGCGGATGACCGGCACGCGGCGGACCGACTCGGTGTACGCGGCGGACGAGAACAGGCCGAGGAAGCGGCGCTCACCGACGACGTTCCCCTGCGCGTCGAACTTCTTCACGCCGACGTAGTCGAGGTAGCTCGGCCGGTGCACGGTCGCACGGCTGTTCGCCTTCGTCAGGATCAGCAGCTTGTGCTCGCGGGCCTTCTTGCGGGCGTCCTTGGGGAGCCGGTTGAAGGACGGGGAGACGGGGTGGCCCTCGTCGTCCTCGTGGTGCTGCGGGTCCGAGCGCAGGATGCCCAGGCCGGTGCCGGGCACCGCGGTGAGCACGTCCTCGTCGCCGTCGGCCTCACCGGGCGCCGAGGTCAGCTCGTACTCGCGGTAGCCGAGGAAGGTGAAGTGGTCGGCGGCCAGCCAGCGCAGCAGCTCGCGGGCCTCCTCCACCTCGCGGTCGCGCAGGTCGTCGGCGGTGGGCTCGGCGGGCAGCTCGTCCGCGATGCGCAGCGCGGAGTCGCGCATCTTCTCCCAGTCCTCGACGGCCTCGCGCACGTCGTTGAGGACCCGCACCAGATCGGCGGTGATCTGCTTGAGGTCCTCGCGGTCGGTCTCCCGGTCGATCTCTACGTGGATCCAGGACTCCACGAAGGCGTCGTGCGGCAGCTCGGCGCCCTTGTCCTTGCCGGGCGTGCCGTGCGCCTCGTCCTCGGCGTCCAGGACCTCGATCAGCTTGCCGGTGACGTCACGCCGGACGACGACCTGCGGGTGGATCACGACATGGATGCCGCGCCCCTGCCGCGACAGCTCGTTCGTCACGGAGTCCACGAGGAAGGGCATGTCGTCGGTCACGACCTCGACGACGGAGTGGCTGCAGGTCCAGCCGTTCTCCTCGACGGTCGGGGTGTGCACTCTGACGTTCGCCGTGCCCTGCGGCCGGATGCCCGCGAGGCGGTGGTGCGAGAGCGCCGCGCCGAAGACGTCGACCGGGTCCCGCCCGGTGAGGTCCTCCGGGGCGGTGTGCAGGTAGTAACGCTGGAGGTATCCACTGAGGGTGTCCGGGTCCAGGCCCGGTACCGGTGACTGCCCTCCCGCCGGCCCGCTCTCAGCGACCCTGGCGGCCTTCGTGAGCAGCTCGGTCTTGGCTTCGTCCAGCTTGGTCTGCATGTCCTCTGGCTCCTGTCGCGCGCCGTTGCGTGACGTTGTGGAAATGAGTGGAAACGGCATGACGCCGGACCGGCGCATCACGGAACCCCGGGATGGACCCGGGACCGTGTCCGGTCGGATTCGACGCTATGCCGCGATGAGGGGCGACCGGGGCGGAATTGGCCAGATTTGACATTCCTGGCACCTGGTCGACACAGGAATGATCAACGGCCGCCCGGGCACCGTCGTGTCCCGGGCGCGGGGCAGGGGCCTCGACGCCCCCGCGGGTTATCGCGCTGATCACGCTGCCAGGCTATCGCTCCTGGCCCGGTGGTCGTCATGGGCCTTGTGTGTACAAAACCACACCCAGTTCTTTGCCGGTATGGACAGAGACGTACCTCGTCCGGTCTCACTCGGGCGTCCGCAGGGGGTCTTGGCAAGCGCTGCCGACCGGAGGACCTTGAGCGGTACGGAGTCGGACGCGAGCCGCGCGGAGGTACGCCATGGCAGCCAAAATCCTGATCGTGACCGGGGACGCGGCGGAATCCCTGGAGGTCCTGTACCCCTATCAGCGGCTCCGCGAGGAGGGCTACGACGTCGACATCGCCGCCCCGGCCCGCAAGACGCTGCGCTTCGTCGTCCACGACTTCGAACCTGGGTTCGATACGTATACCGAGAAGCCCGGCTACACCTGGCCGGCGGACCTGGCGTTCTCCGAAGTCGACCCGGGCAGTTACGCCGCCCTGGTGATCCCCGGCGGCCGGGCACCCGAATACCTGCGCAACGACGCCGAGCTGCGCAAGGTCGTCAAGGCCTTCTTCGACGCCGACAAGCCGGTCGCCCAGATCTGCCACGGCCCCCTGCTCACGGCGGCGATCGGCCGCCTGAACGGCCGCCGGGTCACCTCCTATCCCGCGCTGGAGATGGACATGCAGGCCGCGGGCGCCGGCTACCGCGACGCCGAGGTCGTCGTCGACGGCACCCTGGTCTCCTCCCGCGCCTGGCCCGACCACTCCGGCTGGATGCGCGAATTCCTGAAGGTACTGCGGGCGAAGGCACCGGCGGGGTGAGGGGGCGGGGGCACGGGCCTCCGGGGACGTCACGGGCCTGGTCGGGCGGGGTACGCCTCGGCCCTGATCGGACGGGGAGTGCGCCTCGGCCCTGACCTGGCGGGGGGGTGTGCCTCGGCCCTGATCGGGCGGGGCGCTGAGCGTGGCGGCCCTGACCGGGCGGGACGTGGAGCGTGGCGGCCCTCAGAGGGCCAGGCGCTCCGCGGTCAGGACGGCCTCGGCCAGGCTGTCGACGACCGGCACCCCGGCCTCCAGGAGGCTCGTCCGGCTGTGCGAGCCGCCCGTGTAGAGCACCGCGTGCGCCCCCGCGTACCGGGCCGCCAGCGCGTCGTCCACCGCGTCCCCGATGACGACCGTACGGCCGGGATCGACCCGCGCGCTCTCCAGCGCCGCGAGGTGCCGCACCATGTGCTCGCTCTTGCCGCCGCCGGACGGCCCGGTCCGGCCGTCCACCCGTATGAAGTGCGCCTCGATACCGAAGTCGCGCACGAGCGGCAGGAGCTCCTCGTGGCCGTACATGCTCAGGATCGACTGGCTGCGCCCTGCCGCGCCCCAGCTCTCCAGCAGCGTCTCCACACCCTCGGCGAGCGCGCACGCCTCCCGCTGGAGGGTGTAGTGCCGGTGGAACGCCTCGTCCATGACCGCCCACTCGGCATCGGTCGGCAGCCGCCCTATCAGCCGCTCGTAGAACCGCGGGACCGGCACGCAGTACAGCTCGCGGTAACGCTCCAGGGTGATCGGCGGCAGGCCGATCTCACCGAACGCGGCGTTGGTCGCCCCGATCACGGCGTCGATGTCGTGAAAGAGCGTGCCGTTCCAGTCCCAGACGATGTGCTCCGCGTACTTCCCCATGCGAGAAAGGTACCCGCGCCCACCGACAATCCGGCCGCCCGTGCCCATCACCGCAGGTCAGGGCTGGGCGGGGCGGGGGCAGCGCCGGCCGTCAGCCGATCAGGTTCGGAATCTCCTGCACACCGAACCACATCAGCTCGTGGTCCTCGGCCCCGTCCACGGTGAACTGCGCGTCGTCGTCGCCCTGGTCCGCCGCGCCCAGCGCCGCGGCCGCGGCGGTGACGTCCGGCTCCGCGTCGTCCGAGTCGACATGCACGGCGGCCGCCTTCTTCATCGGCACCGGCCCGACCACCCGCACGACGCCCAGCGCCGACTTGTCCAGCCCCCGGTCCGGGTCCACGGACGCGGCACCGTCGGCGACGTCGACGGCCACCACGACGCGCCGCCTGGCGGCGCCCGGGTCGGTGGCCAGCAGCCGCAGCGAGGCCTGGGCCGCCCGGTTCAGCGCGGCGTACTCCAGCTCCTCGATGTCGTCGGAGACGTACCACTCGCGCAGCGCGGGCGTGACGGCGTAGGCCTCCAGCGGGCCGGAGCCCACCTCACCCGCCTTGTACGCCTCTGCGAGACCGGAGAGGGTCAGGGGGACGTAGACACGCATGGCCGCCGCTTTCGTATCGGACTGCTGGGACTGGTCGCTCTGATCGGGCGCAGGCAGCCAGCATACGGGCGCGGGTCCCCCTTCGTGCCGCCGGTACGGCCCGGGGACGGTCCGCCGGACACCCCGCCCGACACCGCCCCCGGCCGGGCCGCGCACCGCCCGTCACCCTGATAGGTGAATCTTCCGGCCCCTCCGTCGCACGCACGACCGCCTTGCCGCCCCTCCGAGCGGCTCGATAGAAGAGCCCCACGCAAAAGCTACTGCCCGGTACCCAACGGGAGCGGGCGGAACGGGGGCCACGATGACCACGACCACGGCTACCACCACGACCACGCCACAGCCCGGGACACCACACGCAACGCCGCCCGCCCCGGCCGAGCCGCCACCCACGAGCCCGACCGCCCCGGGCCCGGCTCCGGCTCTGGCTGCTTCGGCCCCGGTTTCGATGGCTGCGTCCTCGGTACCGGTCCCGAGGGCTTCGGCTTCGGCCCCGGCTCCGATGGCCTCGCCCCCGGTTTCGATGGCTTCGGCTTCGAGGGCTTCGACCTCGGCACCGACTGCCCCGGTCTCGGCGTTGGCTGCCGCAGCCTCACGCGCGGCCGCCGCCCCGGCCGCCGCCACCGCGGCCGCCCCACCACGGTCCCGCCCCGGCACCCCGGGCCGTCCGAGCGGACCGCCCCGTGCGGGCGGCGCCCCGAGCCGTCCCGGGGGCCGCCGCGACAGCCGCCGCCCCGGCGACCGCACGGCTCCGAGCGGCCCCCGCACACCGGGCGGCCCCCGCACCGCGCCCAGCGGCCCCGCCCCCGGGCGCCCCGAGTCCACAGCCCGGCTCCCCCGCGTCGACGCCCGCCGTCGGGCGGCGGAACGGCTGCCGCACCGCTGGTTCGCCGACCAGCTCGTCCTCACCCTGAGCGGCCGGCGGCCCGTCCACGCGCTGCTGGGCCATGCCCTGCCCGCCGCCTACGACCGGCTCGCGGAACTCGCCCCGCAGGCCCCGCTGCGCCCCGTAGGGCCGTACCGCCGCGACCCGGAGCCCCGGGTCCGCGACTGCGGCGTGTACTCCCCACGGCGCGGCGTCATCGAGGCCTTCGCCCGGATCACCGCAGGCGACCGCGTACGGGCCCTCGCCTTCCGCCTCGAACGCGGCGACGACGCCCGCTGGCGCTGCGCCGCCCTGGACATCGGCCCCTCGACGGCCGTCTGGAGCCGCACCACCTGACCCGTCCCGGGGCCCAGTCCTCTGCCCCGCGCCTCAGCCCCAGGTCTCAGAACGACCGGACGCCTGGCCACCTGGACACCTGGGCGCCCGGCGCACACGCCGCTCCGGCCACCCGAGCCCGCCGGAGCCTCGGGTGCTCGTCCCACGACAAGGCCGGGGCCCCGCAGCACTCGCTGCGGGGCCCCGGCCGTCGCGCTCGTCGGCTGCGCCGACCTCGTCACTTCTTGCGGCGTCGGCCGCCCTTCTGGGCCTTGCGGCGCTCGGCACGCGTCAGGCCGTCCGACTCCGAGCGGGTCTCGCCCGCGGGCACGGCGTCGGTGGTGAAGTCGCCCTCGACGACCCCGCCCTCGCCGTCCACCGTCGGCGCGGAGAAGTGCATCCGCTCCGGCCGCTGCGGCGCCTCCAGCCCCTTGGCGTGGATCTCCGGCCGGGCCCCGGCCTGCGCCGGCACCGTGTCCTGCGCCTCCTTCTCCAGGGAGGTCCGCTCCGCGGCGTCCTCCACCGGGACCTCCTCGACCTGCTGCTCGACCTGGACCTCCAGGTTGAACAGGTAGCCGACGGACTCCTCCTTGATGCCCTCCATCATGGCGGTGAACATGTCGAAGCCCTCGCGCTGGTACTCGACCAGCGGGTCCTTCTGGGCCATCGCCCGCAGGCCGATGCCCTCCTGGAGGTAGTCCATCTCGTAGAGGTGCTCGCGCCACTTGCGGTCCAGGACGGACAGCACCACGCGGCGCTCCAGCTCACGCATGATCTCCGAGCCGAGCTGCTCCTCGCGGGCCGCGTACTGCTCGTGGATGTCGTCCTTGACCGCCTCGGCGATGAACTCGGCGGTGATCCCGGCGCGGTCGCCGGCCTCGTCCTCCAGCTCCTCCACGGTCACCTTGACCGGGTAGAGCTGCTTGAACGCGCCCCACAGCCGGTCCAGGTCCCACTCCTCGGCGAAACCCTCGACCGTTTCCGCCTGGATGTAGGCGTCGATGGTGTCGTCCATGAAGTGCTTGATCTGCTCCTGGAGGTCCTCGCCCTCCAGGACGCGGCGGCGCTCGCCGTAGATGACCTCGCGCTGGCGGTTGAGCACCTCGTCGTACTTCAGGACGTTCTTCCGCGTCTCGAAGTTCTGCTGCTCGACCTGCGACTGCGCGGAGGCGATGGCGCGGGTGACCATCTTGTTCTCGATCGGCACATCGTCCGGCACGTTGGCCATGGCCATCACGCGCTCGACCATCTGGGCCTTGAAGAGGCGCATCAGGTCGTCGCCGAGGGAGAGGTAGAACCGGGACTCGCCGGGGTCGCCCTGACGGCCGGAACGGCCGCGCAGCTGGTTGTCGATACGACGCGACTCGTGCCGCTCCGTACCGAGGACGTAGAGCCCGCCGAGGTCCTTGACCTCCTCGAACTCCGTCCTGACCGCGGCCTCGGCCTTCTCCAGGGCGGCGGGCAGCGCGGCCGCCCACTCCTCGGCGTGCTCGACCGGGTCCAGGCCCATGCCGCGCAGCTCGGTCTCGGCCATGTCGTCGGGGTTGCCGCCGAGCTTGATGTCCGTACCGCGGCCTGCCATGTTCGTCGCGACCGTGACGGCGCCCTTGCGGCCCGCCTGGGCGACGATCGACGCTTCCCGGTCGTGCTGCTTGGCGTTGAGCACCTCGTGCGCCACGCCGCGCTTGTTCAGCTGCTGCGAGAGGTACTCGGACTTCTCGACCGAGGTGGTGCCGACCAGGATCGGCTGGCCCTGCTCGTGCTTCTCGGCGATGTCGTCGACGACCGCGGCGAACTTGGCGACCTCGGTGCGGTAGATCAGGTCCGCCTGGTCCTTGCGGACCATCGGCTTGTTCGTCGGGATCGGGACGACGCCGAGCTTGTAGATCTGGTGGAACTCGGCCGCCTCGGTCATGGCCGTACCGGTCATGCCGGAGAGCTTGTCGTAGAGGCGGAAGAAGTTCTGGAGGGTGATCGTGGCGAGGGTCTGGTTCTCGTCCTTGATCTCCACCCCTTCCTTCGCCTCGATCGCCTGGTGCATGCCCTCGTTGTAGCGGCGGCCGGCGAGGATACGGCCGGTGTGCTCGTCGACGATCATGACCTCGCCGTCGATGACGACGTAGTCCTTGTCCTTCTTGAACAGTTCCTTCGCCTTGATGGCGTTGTTCAGATAACCGACGAGCGGGGTGTTGACCGACTCGTACAGGTTGTCGATGCCCAGCCAGTCCTCGACCTTGCTGACACCGGACTCGTGGATGCCGACCGTGCGCTTCTTCTCGTCGATGTCGTAGTCGCCGGTCTCGTCGACGCCGCGCTGCGGGTTGGCCGCCTCGCCCTTCTTCAGACGCTTGACCAGCTTGGCGAAGTCGCCGTACCACTTCGTCGCGGAGTCCGCGGGACCGGAGATGATCAGCGGCGTACGGGCCTCGTCGACCAGGATGGAGTCGACCTCGTCGACGATCGCGAAGTTGTGCCCGCGCTGGACCAACTCGTCCTGCGACCACGCCATGTTGTCGCGGAGGTAGTCGAAGCCGAACTCGTTGTTCGTGCCGTAGGTGATGTCGCAGCCGTACTGCTCGCGGCGCTGCGCCGGCGTCATGTTCGCCAGGATGCAACCCACCGTGAGGCCCAGGAACTTGTGGACCCGGCCCATCATCTCGGAGTCGCGCTCGGCCAGGTAGTCGTTGACCGTGATGAGGTGGACACCCTCGCCGGACAGCGCGTTCAGATACGCGGGCAGGGTGCCGACCAGGGTCTTGCCCTCACCGGTCTTCATCTCGGCGACGTACCCGAGGTGCAGCGCGGCGCCGCCCATCAGCTGGACGTCGTAGTGGCGCTGGCCGAGCACCCGCTTGGCGGCCTCGCGGACGGTCGCGAATGCCTCGGGGAGCAGGTCGTCCAGGCTCTCGCCGTCGGCGTACCGCTCCTTGTACTCGTCGGTGAGGGCGCGGAGCTCGGCGTCGGAGAGTTTGACGAAGTCCTCTTCGATGGAGTTGACCTGGCCCGCGATGCGGTGCAGTTTGCGCAGGATCTTGCCTTCGCCTGCACGCATGATCTTCGTCAAGACGGACACTTGGGCTGGTCTCCTCGCCGGTCGGGCCTGTGCACGGTCGGTGCGCGGGCGCGGCATTTTTCCAAGGGGCAGGCCCCGCCGCAACGGCCATCGTAAGGGAGGACCCCACTCAGCAGGGAGGTCCGTCGCCCGAAGGCCCCTGTCCCTTCTCCACAACGTTCCACGACTCGCTACGACACTGTCGGTCACCTCTCTCCGGTCCTCTCGCTACGACAACGCGCGAGGCCCGCAGAAGGTGCCGGTACGCGGCCGGAACACGTTCCGGTTCGCACACGGGGCGAAAGCGGGTCCGGCGTGCCGCGGTGCCGGCGTCCTGCCTGAGTACGACGGTTCCGGGCGCGCCCCGGGGCGCAGCGTAATTCCTTCGCCCCGGCCACGGCCAATACGCACACTGACGGGATGGAACCCGTCATCCTCACCACCGAACGGCTCGTCCTGCGTCCCTTCCGTCCCGCCGACGCCGCGGCCGTGCACGCCGCGTGCCAGGACCCCGACATCCCGCGCTGGACGACCGTCCCCTCCCCGTACACCCGCGCGCACGCGGAGGACTTCGTGGGGCCTTTCACCGCCCGCGGCTGGCGCGAGGACGCCACGTACACGTTCGCCGTGACGCTCAAGGAGGACGGCCGTCCGGCGGGCGACGGGACGCTGGTGGGCTCGGCGGGCCTGGTACGGATGACCCGGCAGGCGCCGCCCGATCGCCAGGCCGAGCTCGGGTACTGGTCGGTCAAGGAGCACCGCGGCCGCGGGTACACCGTCGAGGCCGCCCGCGCGATCGTGCGCTGGGCGTTCACCGACCTCGGCGTGGAGCGCATGGAGTGGTTCGCCGAGGCGGGCAACGAAGCGTCGCGCGCCGTCGCCCTGAAGACCGGTTTCCGCATGGAGGGCACGATCCGCGCGAAGGTCCCCCGCCAGGGCACCCGCCGCGACGCCTGGTCCGCCGCCCTCCTCCCCTCCGACCTGGGCCTTCCCTCGGAGACGCCGTACCTGCCGTACGCCGGACGGGCCGGCTGAGCCGCGCGCGCCGGGAACGGGTGATCGATTCTGCGGGCCGTTGTCAGTGCCCGGTCCTACTCTGATCGGCATGACAGCCGTGCCTGCCGTGCAGCCCGTGACCAGCCTGTCCGCCGACGAAGCGCGCCGCCTCGCGCTCCGCGCCCAGGGCTTCCTGGGCGCGCCCGACCGGCGCGCGGGGGTGCGGGGCGTCCTGCGCCGCCTGGGCGCCGTGCAGCTCGACACGATCTCCGTGCTCGCCCGCTCCCATGAGCTGATCCCGTATGCCCGCCTCGGCGCGGTCGGCCGCGCCGCCGTGGAGTCGGCGTACTGGACCCCGCGCCCGGAGACGGACGGCGCCGCCCCGCCGGCCGGCACCGCGTACGCCCCGCACAGCTTCGAGTACTGGTCGCACGCCGCCTGCATCCTGCCCATCGAGGAGTGGCCGCACTTCGCGTTCCGCCGCCGGGCCATGCGGGCGCGCGGCCACCGCTGGCACGTCATGAAGGACTCCGAGCGCTCGTGCGCCGCCGTCCTGGACCGGCTGAAGGCCGACGGCCCGCTCACCACCACCCAGCTGGGCGGCGGCCGGAATGGCGGGGAGTGGTGGGACTGGTCCGAGACGAAGATCGCGGTGGAGTGGCTCCTCGACACCGGCGAGGTGGTGTGCACGGAGCGCCGCGGCTGGAAGCGGGTGTACGACCTCGCCGAGCGCGCCGTCCCCGATGAGCTGCTGCACGACGACCTGGACGACACCGAGTGCGTCCGCCGCCTCGTCGCGCAGGCCGGGGCGGCGCTGGGCGTGGCCACCCGCGCGGACCTGGCGGACTACCACCGCCTCAAGGGCGAGCAGGTCAGCGCGGTCATCGAGGCGACGGGACTGGTGCCCGTCGAGGTCGAGGGCTGGTCCAAGCCCGCCTGGGCGGACCCGGCCGCGCTGGCCGAGCCGCCGCGCGGCCGGCACCGCACGACGCTGCTCTCGCCGTTCGACTCGCTGATCTGGGACCGTCCGCGTACGGAGCGAATGTTCGGCTTCACGCACCGGCTGGAGGCGTACGTCCCCAGGCCCAAGCGGATACACGGTTACTTCGCGATGCCGCTGCTGGCCGGCGGCAGGCTGGTCGGCCGGGTGGACCCGGCCCGTGAGGGGACGACGCTCGTGGCCCGTCAGGTCTCGATGCAGGGACCCAAGGCCGTTCGCCCCATGGCACAGGCCCTGCGGGAAGCCGCCGCCTGGGTCGACTGCGACGGTGTCCGCGTCGAACGCTGCGACGACCCGGCCCTGCTCGCCGCTCTGAACGCCGAGCTGTCCGGCTGACACGCCGCGGGCGGACCGGTGACCGCCGGCTCGCCCGCTAACGGATCTCCAGGATCTTCTCGCGCATCGCGTAGACCACCGCTTCCATCCGGGAGTGCAGCTGCAGCTTCTCCAGGATGTTGCGCACGTGGTTCTTCACGGTGTTCTCGGAGATGAAGAGCTCCTTGGCGATGTCGCGGTTGTTCATCCCCGTGGCGACGAGCTTCAGCACCTCCAGCTCGCGATCGGTGAGCCGCGGCGCGGGGACGAGCCGTCGCTCGTCCGTCCGCTGGATCATCGACTTGAACTCGGTGAGCAGCTTGGACGCCATCGAAGGGCTGATCTGCGACTGACCGTCCGCGACCGCGCGGATCGCCGTGGCCACCTCGTCGGTG
This sequence comes from Streptomyces sp. NPDC050806, assembly GCF_055586425.1. Lineage (NCBI taxonomy): Bacteria > Bacillati > Actinomycetota > Actinomycetes > Kitasatosporales > Streptomycetaceae > Streptomyces > Streptomyces sp. NPDC050806. The sequence goes on from NZ_JBVJIF010000009.1 coordinate 496,299, forward strand.
GAGATCTCCTTGAGGAGGTAGCCCGTGGCCCCCGCCTTGATCGCGTCGTAGAGGTCGGCCTCCTCGTCGCTGATCGTCAGCATGATGATCTTCGCGCTGGGGGCCACTTCCTTGATGGAGGTACACGCCTCGATACCGCCCCGCCGCGGCATCCGGACGTCCATCAGCACGATGTCCGGCAGCAGGTCGGCGGCCTTGTCCACGGCCTCGGCGCCGTCTCCGGCCTCGCCGACGACCTGGATGTCCTCTTCCTGGGCCAGCACGATTTCCAGCCCGCGCCGGAAGAGCGCGTGGTCGTCCACCACCAGGACTCTGATCGGCTCTTTGCGGGGCGCGGTCACGCCCGAGCCGACACCATCGGCCATGCCGATGCGGTCATCGTCCGCTTCATTGCGCACAGGCCCGAAGCTGTCCCCCATCGTTCCTCCCCGTCAACTACTCGGCCCGGAAGGCCTGAGTTTGGTCATAAGGCTGGTTGACAACAGCCCGCTACGGCCAGCCCGATCAGCGCCATACACAAACCGTCTCTCCGGCATGTCGCACTTCGTGTCCCAACACCTGGCCGCACAGACACTATACGGCCTCAACTCCTGCTCACAGCGGCCACAATGGCGCCCCCGGCGCACGCCGGGGGCGCCTCGTCGGTGGGGTCAGCCGCCGAGCGCCCCGCCGGCTTCGGTGGGCGATCCGTCCGCGAACGGATCGGAGTTCAGGCGGATGACGCCGTAGTCGTACGCGTGCCTCCGGTAGACCACGCTCGGCTGCTTGGTGTCGGCATCGACGAAGAGGTAGAAGTCGTGACCGACCAACTCCATCTCATAGAGCGCCTGATCGAGGGTCATGGGTGCAGCGGAGTGGGTCTTCTCGCGGACGACCAGGGGGCCTTCGCCCTGGACCTCCAGCGACCCGATCCGGGTGGTCGGCACCTTCTCCTCGTCGGAGGATTCCTCGCCGGCCAGCTCGCCGTTGGTGTTGAGCCGCGCCGCGTCCGGGACGCTCACGGCCACGTCACTGGCCGGGATACGCCCGCTGCCGCGCCGCGAGTGACGCTTGTCGTGCTGCTTACGGAGTCGCGCCTCGAGCTTGGCCGTGGCCAGATCGAGCGCGGCGTACGGGTCGGCGGCGGCTGCCTCGGCCCGGACCACCGGGCCACGGGACCGGAGAGTGATCTCCACCCGGTCGGAACGGTCGGCCTGCCGCGGGTTGGGCTCCTTGGACACCTCGACGTCGAGGCTGATCACCTTGCCGTCGAGCTTCTGGACCTTGTCCAGCTTCAGCTTCTCGGCCACGTGCTTCCGGAACCGCTCGGGCACCTCGGTCTTGCGGCCCTTGACGACGATGTCCACGCAGAACTCCGTTCCCGGATCACTCCGCCCTGTACGAGCGAGGTGATGCCTTCTTGCACCAGGCTCCGACAAGTGCCGAAGCCTCGGACTTGGCGACTTTCACCTCCTTCTCCCCCACGTACCAGGACTCCACTCCAGCCGTTTTCAGCATCTCTGCCGGCACCAGGAACCGCATCTATCCGGCATTCGAGGCAAAGCGTCCTCCAAGTCCTCACAACCGAACATAGCTCGCTTGGTGGGTTGTCGGCACCCCCTCCTGGGGGGTAGCTCCGTTTGAGTGATTTTTTGCCCTCAGTACCTGCAACGATGAATTTTCCCGGTCAGTTCCAGTTGATTTCGAAAGCGCCGGGCGAAGCCGCCACGACGGCCGCTCCCGTCACCCTCCCTCCCGCCTCTCCGACCGCCCGCGCCGCCTCGGCCAGCGACGCTCCGGTGGTCATCAGGTCGTCCACCAGCACCACCGGTCCGCCGCGCAGCAACCGCTTGCCACCGGCCACCACCTCCAGGGCACCGGCGAGATTCTGCTGTCGCTGCCGCGCACCGAGCCCGGCTTGATCGATCACCGTCCGCCGCTGCCGCAGGGCGGCCAGCACCCGCGCCCCGGTCCCGCAGCGCCGCAGCTCCCGCGCCGCCGCCAGCGCGATTCTCCGTACCGGGTCGTGGCCCCGCCCGGCCACCGCGCGCGGAGCGGACGGCACGGGTATCAGCAGCAGCGGCCCACGGTCCGGTCGCAGTCCCCGCACGGCCCCCGCCAGCGCCCCGCCCAGCGGCACGGCCAGGGCGAGCGCGCCCCGCTCCTTGTGCGCCAGCAGGACCGCCCGCACCGCGTCGGCGTACGCCGCCGCCGCATACACCCTCGGCAGCCCCGGCGGCGCGGGACTGGGCCGCACCCGCCGCGGCCCACGCCGTCTCCCGGCCGCCTGTCCGCCCCCGGCGTACAGCGACCGCACGCATTCCTCGCACAGCTCCGTCCGCGGCCTGCCGCACCCTGCGCAGCCGACCGGCAGAACCAGCCCGGCGAACTCCCGCCACAACCCCCGCATACCTCTACTGTCCCGCCCCCGCCGCCGCCTCACCACCCCTGTGGATAAGTTCACGGGCGGGAGGGCGCCGGGAGGCTGCGCAGGCGATTCGTGAAGCGCTCATGGGAGGCCCATGGCAGCTCATGGGTGGCTTCACCTGCGAAAACGCCCGTCCTCCGCCCCTCCGGAGAACGGGCGGAGGACGGGCGGAGGATGGGCGGAGGGACCGACGAAGAACGGGCGGGGGACGCCGTTCACCCCGGGTAGACCGGAGCCGTACCTCGCGTCGCCACGGTCTTCCAGTTCGCGTCCAGGGGCAGTCGGACGATGCCCTCGTCCGCGTCAGCGATCAGCGGCCGGCTCTCGTCCTCCGAGGCAGCGACCGACTCGACGCCATTCACGCCGGGGAGCGTCTGCGTGTTGGACGCCGAACCGTCCGTCTCCATGAACTGCATCTGCTGCACCCCGCCGGACTGCCGGCCGACCACGACCAGCCGGCTGTCGCCCGCCCAGGAGGCGGCCACCACGTCCTCCAGCTGTGGCGCTATCGGACGCAGCGCCTCGACGGACAGCTTGGGGTTCATCGCCGTGCCGCCGCGTTCCACCCGGCCCAGCTGCAGGGTCGTCCGCCCCTTGTCCTCGATGAGCATCGCGATCCGGATGCCGTCCGACGCCACCCTGATCGCCTTGATGCGCCGCTTGCCGAGCCCGGGTACGGCGACCTCCTGCGGTTCGCCCTTGCCCGACCGGAGCCGCAGCAGCCGCGATCCGTCGTCGTCCCGGTCGGCGATCCACAGGTCGCCGAGGCCGTCCCAGCTCGGCGCCGTCAGCCCGTCCGTCTCGTTCTTCGCCTTGCTGCGCAGCCGTACCTCGGCCCGGTCGGCCTTCTCGTCCAGGTCGGCGACGTACAGCGCGCGGCCGTTGAGCGAGACGCCCGCCGCGGTCGTCTCCCCGTGCGCGACGCCGACGGAGCGCAGCGCGATCTTCCCCGTACCCAGCGGCCCCGGCACGGGCGTCGCGTCGGTCACGGAGTCCGTCATGCTGACCACCCGGTGGTCACCGTCGATGTAGTACTCCAGCGCCGTGTGCCGTGCCCTGGCCTGCTGCGCGTACCCGTCCACCGCGTCCTGCTGCTTCAGGCTGCACAGCGATTCGCCCTGGTCGTCCTGGAGCTCCACCTCGCTGACCTTCGAAGCGCGCGCCATGCCCTGGACCGTGAAGAGCACCTGAGCGGCCATCCGCCGGCACTGGCCGGCCTCGACCCCGTCGGCCTGCTTGTTGAGCCGCACCCGCAGCGCATTGGAGTCATCCAGCGTGAGGGTGGGGCGCGTGACGCGCGTGCCCTCCGGGAACGCGGAATTCGCCACCTTGTCCAGCCAGTTGGTCGGCCCCTGCAGCAGGGCGTTCACGCTGGCCGTGACGGGGTCTATCCGCTGCCGCAGATACACGGGATCGGCGACGAGCACGTTCTTGCCCGCCCGCGGCTCCCCGGCCTCGGACTTGTACGCCGCGAAGTAGTACTTGTTGACGGGCTGATAGATGCGCTGGAAGTCCGGGAGGCCGAGCACCAGGCCGTCCGGCAGCCGGTCGATGCGCCACTGCCCGTTCTCCCGGGTCAGGTGCATCGTCTCCTTGTACGCCTTCTCCTGGGGCGTATAGGCGTGCTTGCGGTCCACTGTGGCCACCTGGGCGCCCTCGAGCGTGACGGTGAAGCCCTTGGCGTCCTCCCGGTTGGACGGGCTGCCCTCCGGGGTGGCCTTGGGCCGCTCCTGGAGCACCTTCGTGGTGGCGAACGGCTGCCACGCCTTACGGGCCGGCGTGGCCAGGTACTGCTTGGCGGTGCGGAGGTTGGCCTCGTCGCTGGTCAGCGCGTCGAGGAAGCCGCGCACGATGTCGGTCGGCTGCGCCCCGTCCTGCGGCGGCACGCCGTAGACCCGTACCTGAGAGTCGGCGTCCGCGCGCGAGGCCTGGTCGACCGGCAGCGATTCGCCCTCGTCCGGCATCGACGCGCACCCGGCCAGCAGCATTGCCCCGGCGGCGAGCACCGCGACCGTACGGGGCCGTGTCCCGCGCAGCCGTCCGCCGCGCCGCGTTCCGCCGCGCTTCTGATCAGCGCCGGTCACGAGGCTCGCCCTCCTGTTCCCTCTCCTGTGCCCTGACCGCCTTTCCCGCCTGTTCCCCGGCCGTTCCCGCCCTCGTCCCTACGGGGGCGGGCATCCGTCGAGGCACGGGGGTCGGTACGCACGGACGCCTCCGTACGCACGCGGCCCTCGGCCGCCCCGTCCGAACCGGCGCCCCGAGGCTCCGCCCCCTGAGGCGCGTCCCCATCGTGCGGCGCTCCGCCGTCACCCGCTCCGTTGCGCGCGCCGGCCCCGTGATGCGCGGCGCCGCTCTCCTGAGGCGCGCTCCCGTTGCCCTCGGCTCCGTTCCCGCCGTTGCTTCCGGCTCCGTTCCCGCCCTGGTCCGCGGATCCGTTCCCGCCGGAGTGTGTGCCGTGCCTGTCGGCGCCGTTGCCGGCCTGGGCCGGGAGCGTGAGCGCGGGCTTGCGCGCCTCGATGGCGCGGTGCCCGACCGCACGGCTGCGGGCGCGGTTGCGCCGCGAGTCCTCCGGCTCCAGCGGGATCGGCGAACCGCGCAGCGCCTCACCGGCCGTACGCGGCAGGGTCAGTCGGAACTGCGAGCCGCCGCCCGGCTCGCCCCACGCCTGGAGCCAGCCGCCGTGCAGCCGCGCGTCCTCGACCGCGATCGACAGGCCGAGGCCCGTGCCGCCGGTCGTGCGTGCCCGGGCCGGGTCCGCGCGCCAGAACCGGTTGAAGACCCGCGTCGCCTCACCGGGCCGGAGCCCGACGCCGTAGTCACGTACCGCGACGGCCACCGCGCCGCCGCTCCGCCCGCCGGCCGAGGCCAGTCGGACGACGATGTCCCGGCCCTCGCCGTGCTCCACGGCGTTGACCACGAGGTTGCGCAGGACCCGCTCCGCGCGCCGGGCGTCCGCCTCGGCGACCACCGGGTACTCGGCACCGCGCACGATGATGCGGCTGCCCTTGGCCTCGGCCAGCGGCTCGGCGCCCTCGATGACGCGGTGGACGACGTCCCGCAGGTCGATCGGCTCGGCCTCCAGCGCGGCGGCGCCCGCGTCGAACCGGCTGATCTCCAGCAGGTCCGCCAGCAGCGACTCGAACCGGTCCAGCTGGCCGCGCAGCAGCTCCGCCGAGCGCGCGGTGGCCGGGTCGAAGTCCTCGCGCGCGTCGTGGATGAGGTCGGCGGCCATCCGTACGGTCGTCAGCGGCGTCCGCAGCTCGTGCGACACGTCGGACACGAAGCGGCGCTGCATCCGGGAGAGCGCCTCGAGCTGCTGGATCTTGCTCTGGAGGTTCTGCGCCATCTTGTTGAACGATTCGCCCAGCCGCGCGATGTCGTCCTCGCCGGTGACCTTCATCCGCTCCTGCAGCAGCCCGGCGGCCAGCCGCTCGGAGATCCCCGCGGCCATCCGTACCGGGGTGACGACCTGCCGTACGACCAGCCAGGCGATCGCGCCGAGCAGCACCACCACGAAGACGCCGGCGGTGGCGAGGGTGCCCTTGACCAGGCTGAGCGACTTCTCCTCCTGGCTGAAGGAGAACAGGTAGTAGAGCTGGTACGGGTTGCTGTTGACGTCGTCCAGGCGCTTGCCGATCACCAGCGCCGGCTCGCCCTCGTCCGACCCGACCCGCTTGATCTGGGTGTACTCGCGGTACGTGCCCGCCTGCTTGTCCAGCTTCCGCCGCATCTCTGCGGGCACGCTGCGCTCCGGGTCCACGTCGCCCGAAGCGCGCGGCCCCCGGATGCCGGGACTGTCGTCCACGAAGGGCTGCTCGACGGCGGAGTCCGAGCTGAGCGCGACCACCGAGAACACGCCCTGCCCGCCACTGGCGAGCTGCTCGACCAGGCTGGTGAGCCAGGTCGCGGAGTCCTGCGCGCCGCGGTTCCCGGTCCGCTGGGCTTCGTCCCCTCGGGTGTCGCCGGCGCCGTCGGCCATCTGCTGCGCCACGGCGAAACCGCCGGCGGCCTGGCTCTGCGCGGCCTGCCGCTTGGCGTCCAGCAGGCCGTTCCGCACCTGTCCGATGACCACGAGGCCGAGCAGCAGCACCACGCCCAGAGACATCAGCAGGGTCGTCGCGACGACCCGCAGCTGGATGTTGCGCCGCCACAAGCGCATCGCGGGCAGCAGCGGCCTGCGTACCCAGCGGCCGATGAGGCGCAGCACGGGGTGGACGGACCCGGCACCGGGCCCGTCCGGCAGCAGCTGCTGCCCGCCTCGTACGAAGCGCTCCAGGAAGGACATGTCGTCCGCCGTGTCAGCGGCCCGCCCCCGCGTCCCCTCCGGAGCCGAACCGTCCCGGGGCATGTCAGCTGGGTCCGGCCTTGTAGCCGACGCCGCGCACCGTCACCACGATCTCCGGCCGCTCCGGGTCCTTCTCGACCTTCGAGCGGAGTCGCTGGACGTGGACGTTGACCAGTCGGGTGTCCGCGGCGTGGCGGTACCCCCAGACCTGCTCCAGCAGCACCTCACGGGTGAAGACCTGCCACGGCTTGCGCGCCAGCGCCACCAGCAGATCGAACTCCAGCGGCGTCAGCGCTATCGACTGCCCGTCCCGCTTCACGGAGTGCCCCGCCACGTCGATGACCAGGTCACCGATGGCCAGCTGCTCCGGCGCCGGCTCCTCGGACCGCCGCAGCCGCGCCCGGATCCGGGCCACCAGCTCCTTGGGCTTGAACGGCTTGACGATGTAGTCGTCCGCTCCCGACTCCAGCCCGACCACCACATCGACGGTGTCGCTCTTGGCGGTGAGCATCACGATCGGCACACCGGACTCGGCCCGGATCAGCCGGCACACCTCAATGCCGTCCCGTCCGGGCAGCATCAGGTCGAGCAGTACAAGGTCGGGCTTGGCCTCGCGGAACGCGGCGAGCGCCTTGTCGCCGTCCGACACGAACGACGGTTCAAAGCCTTCGCCGCGCAGCACGATGCCGAGCATCTCTGCCAGTGCGGTGTCGTCGTCGACGACCAGGACGCGTCCCTTCATTCGGCCATCATCCCATTACCTGATCGTGACTTACCGAATCGTGACGTGGAACACACCTCCGTGAGGGCATCCCGGGTGACCGGCGACACCACCCCCGCCTCGGTCACGATCGCGGTCACCAGCTCCGCGGGGGTGACATCGAAGGCCGGGTTGTAGGCCTGGGCGCCCGGTGGCGTGACCGGGAGCGAGACGCCCGCCTCGGCGCCCGTGACGGGTACATGCGGCAGCGAGATATCGGTCACTTCGTACCCGGCCCGCTGCTCCACCTCGATCAACGCACCCTCCTCGGTCTCCGGATCCAGCGTCGTGGTGGGGGCGACCACCACGAACGGCACGTGGTGGTAACGCGCCAGAACGGCCAGCGGATAGCTGCCCACCTTGTTGGCGACCGCGCCGTCCGCTGCGATCCGGTCCGCGCCGATCAGTACGGCGTCCACCTCGCCCGCCGCGAAGAGCGACCCCGCCGCCCCGTCGGGCAGCACTGTGTAGGCCATGCCCGCCCGCGCCGCTTCGTACGCGGTGAGCCGCGCACCTTGCAGCAGCGGCCTGGTCTCATCCACCCACAGGCGTCGCAGTTCTCCCGCCCGGTGCGCCGCCAGCGCCACGGCGAAGGCGGTGCCCTCGCCCCCGGAGACCAGCGCGCCGCTGTTGCAGTGCGTGAGGATGCGGTGACCGCCGCCCGGCAACAGCTCGCCGAGCAGCTCCAGCCCGTGCTCCGCCATCCGCGCGCTGGCCCGCGCATCCTCGGCGTGTACGGCCCGGGCCTCGGCCAGAGCGGCCGCCGCGGCCTTCTCGCCGGTGCTCCCGGCGGCCAGCGCCTCCTCGTACGCCGCCCTCGCGCGCCGCACCCCGTACGCGAGGTTGACGGCGGTCGGCCGGGCGTACGACAGGGTCGCGGCGGCCTCGGCCACGTCGAACCCGCGGGCCGCCGCCAGGGCGACGCCGTACGCCCCGGCGATGCCCAGCAGCGGAGCGCCGCGCACGGCCAGCGTCCGGATCGCCTGGACCAGCGCCGGCACGTCCGTGCAGACCAACTCCGTCTCCTCGGCGGGCAATCGTGTCTGATCCAGCAGGACCACCACCGGTCCTTCGGGCGGCTCCTCCCAACGCAACGCGGGGATCGCGGGTGCCTCGGCACCCGCCTGGGGTACTCCGTACGGATCGGCCATCCGCTCAGTCTGCCGCCAGCGGCGGTGGAAGCAGAAGGTCTCCCCGCATGTCCCGGACAACTGTCGCGGGAACCGGAACATCTCGGCCCGGCACCGGAAGAGCCCCTCCTGACAAGGGGGCCGGTACGAAACCGGACTTGCCATGGCACGATGACTGGCACCGCGGATCCCGGAACCCGACCGCCGCCGCGGACGGGCAGTGAGAAGGAGCGACGATGAACAACTCTCCGGGCTGGGCCTCGCCCGGATCCCCCTCCGACGAGCCGGACCGCGGCCCCCAGGAGCAGCCCGCACCGCCCAAGCAGTCCGCCGACCCGCAGCCCGCCGACGCGCCCGTCCCCGAGAAGGGCGCGCCGGATCAGCAGCCGTCCGCCCAGTGGGCCAAGAAGCAGCCGCCGGCCGGACAGTGGTCCGCGCCCGGCGGTGACGCACCGGCCGATGGCACGCCGGGCGCCGGCGGCCATGGCGGATCCGCACCGAACGACGGCGGTCCGGGCTGGAACCCACCGGGCGGCCCCGGGCCACAGGGCGGCCCCGGCGGTCAGCCCGGCCGGGGCGGGCACCAGGGGCGGAACGGTCAGCCCGGCCCCGGCGGCCCCCAGTGGGGCGGCGGCCAGTCCGGCTGGGGCGGCGCCTGGTCCCCGCCGCCTCCGGCGGCCAAGCCCGGCGTCATCCCCCTGCGTCCGCTCGGCATCAACGAGATCCTGGACGGCGCGGTGGCCACCATGCGGGCGCACTGGCGCACCATGATGGGCATCTCGCTCGTCGTCGCCGTGATCACGCAGGCCGCCGCCACGGTCGTGTCGGGCGTGTGGTTCCAGCGCGCCGACAGCCTGGCACTCGGGACCGACCCGAACGCGGACCTCGACAAGGTCATGCGCGAGGCCGGCGGCCAGCTCGCCGCCAGCGGCATCACCTGGTTCATCGCCATGCTCGGCACCGTGATCGTCACCGCACTGATCACCATGGTCGTCAGCCGTGCCGTCCTGGGCCGCCCGGTCTCGATCGGTGAGGCCTGGCGGGACTCGCGTCGCCAACTCCCCCGCCTCTTCGGCCTGCTCATCCTCCTCCCCCTGCTGATCCTCGCCATCATGACGGTCTGCCTGGTCCCGGGCATCGTCATCGCCGCGGCGGGCGCCGAGCCGGCCGGCCTGGGCCTCGCACTGCTGGGCGGCCTCGCCGCCCTGGTGCTCGGGGTCTGGCTGTGGATCCGCTACTGCCTCGCCGCGCCGGCCCTGATGCTGGAGAAGCAGGGCGTCATCACGTCCATGCGCCGCTCCGCCAAGCTCGTACGCGGCGCCTGGTGGCGGGTGCTGGGCATCCAGCTGCTCACCGTACTGATCGTGGTGATCGTGGAGTTCATCGTCCAGATCCCGGCCACCGTCATCGGCATGCTGCTCGGCGGGGACAGCGCGGCGGACTGGATGAACGGCTCCGCCGGCACCGGCTGGACGTTCCTGATCGTGGTCGGTATCGGCGCCGTGATCAGCTCCACCGTCACCTTCCCGATCAGCGCCGGCGTCACCGCGCTCCTCTACATGGACCAGCGGATCCGCCGCGAGGCGCTCGACCTCGAACTGGCGCGCGCGGCCGGCCTTCCCGGCTACGGCGCCGACGCGTCCCCCGCCGCCGGTCCCACGCCCGGGAGCTGATGCGGTGACGGCCGGGGGGAGAGTCGCCGTGCTCGCGCAGCAACTCGCGGGCACCGGCGACGACGGGCCCATACGGACGCCGCGCGTCCCCGCCCGGGAGGCGGCGGAACACGAACTGTCCAAACCGCGGTACCACGAGTACGACCCCAACCCGCTCCAGCGTGCCCTGAACTGGCTCTGGCGGCGCGTCGACGACCTGTTCAACGCGGCTGCCGGGGCCACCCCCGGCGGCTGGGTCGGCCTGCTCGTCATCGCCCTGGTCGTCCTCTTGCTGATCGTCGCCCTCCGGCTGCGGCTCGGCGCCCTGCGCCGCACTCCCACCACCGGCCCCGCGCTCTTCACCGACCGGCCACGCACCGCCGCCGAACACCGCACGGCCGCGGAAGCCCACGCCGCCCGCAGCGAGTGGACCCCCGCCGTACAGGAACGGATGCGGGGCCTCGTCCTCGCCCTGGAGGAACGCGCGCTGCTCACGTCGGCCCCGGGGCGTACCGCCGACGAGGCAGCCACCGAATCCGGCCGCGCCTTCCCCGCCCACGCCGACCGGCTGCGCGCCGCCGCCCGGACCTTCGGCGCCGTCACATACGGCCGACGGGCTGCCACCGCCGAGGAATACGCCCTGCTCAGCGCCCTGGACACGGACCTGAGCAACGACAGGCCGCAGCTCACCACCGCCCAGGCCGGGGCCGCCGGATGACCACCGCGACCGGGTACGCCACCTCCGTCTCCCCCACCGCCGCCAGGATCTGGTCCCGCTCCCGGGGCCTGCTCATCGCGCTCCTCGTCCTCGCCCTCGGTGGCATCTCCATCGCGGCACTCAAGTCCGACGAACAGCACGGGCGCCTCGACCCGCTCTCCGCCGACCCCGCCGGCAGCCGCGCGCTCGCCACCCTGCTGTCCGAACGGGGCGTCAGCACCCGTGTCGTGACCAGCACCCGTGAAGCAGCCGACGCGGCAGGCCCGGACACCACCCTCCTGGTCACCGACCCGAACCTGCTGACCGGCAGCCAGCTCGGCACCCTGCGTACGGCCACAGGCCGCGCCGCCGGCCGCACCGTCCTCCTCGCGCCGGATCAGCAGGCGCTCGGCTCCCTCGCCCCCGGTGTCCGGACCGCCGAACCCACCGACGTCGCCGTGCGCCCACCCGACTGTGCTCTGCCAGCCGCCCGCCGCGCCGGCGACGCCGACCTCGGCGGGACCCGCTTCACCGGCGCAGGCCCCGGCGCCGACCGCTGCTACTCCGTCAACGGCCTGCCCACCCTGCTGCGCCTGCCGGGCAGTTCGGCCGACGACACCGGGCCGACGGGCGGTACCCGGGCGACCGCCGGCGACACCGTCCTGCTCGGCGCCCCCGATCTGCTCTACAACCACCGCCTCGACGAACGGGGCAACGCCTCGCTCGCCCTGCAACTCCTCGGTTCGCACCGTCATCTGGTCTGGTACCTCCCCTCCGTAAGTGATCCCGCGTCCGCCCAGGACGGCGAGCGCTCCTTCCTCGACCTCATCCCCGCCGGCTGGCGTTGGGGCCTGCTGCAACTGGCCCTCGCCGCCGTACTCACCGCACTCTGGCGGGCCCGCCGGCTCGGCCCCCTAGTCCCCGAGCGGCTCCCGGTCACCGTGCCCGCCGCCGAGACGACCGAGGGCCGCGCCCGCCTCTACCAGCAGGCCGGCGCCCGCGACCAGGCCGCCGCCGTCCTGCGCTCGGCCACCCGCACCCGGCTGGCCCCTCTCGTCGGCGTGCCTCCCCTCCACGTCGACAGTGCCGACGTCCTCGTACCGGCCGCCGCCGCCCACCTCACCGCGGACGGCACATCCTCCGGAGCCCTGCAGGCCCTGCTCTTCGGCCCCGCGCCGGCGGACGACAAGGCCCTGGTCCAGCTGGCCGACCGACTCGACGACCTCGAACGCTCGATCCTTCATCAAGAGAGGCACGCACCTCGTGAGCACCCCGACAGCTGACAGCGCCCGAGCTTCCCTGGAAGCCCTGCGCACCGAGATCGCCAAAGCCGTCGTCGGCCAGGACTCCGCCGTCACCGGCCTGGTCGTCGCGCTGCTCTGCCGAGGCCACGTCCTGCTCGAAGGCGTACCCGGCGTCGCCAAGACCCTGCTCGTACGCTCCCTCTCGGCAGCGCTCGACCTGGGTACGAAGCGCGTACAGTTCACCCCCGACCTGATGCCGAGCGACGTCACCGGCTCGCTCGTCTACGACGCGCGCACCGCGGAGTTCTCGTTCCAGCCGGGCCCCGTCTTCACGAACATCCTGCTCGCGGACGAGATCAACCGGACGCCGCCCAAGACGCAGGCGTCCCTCCTCGAAGCCATGGAGGAGCGACAGGTGACCGTGGACGGGACGCCGCGGCCCCTGCCCGAGCCGTTCCTGGTCGCCGCGACCCAGAACCCGGTGGAGTACGAGGGCACCTATCCGCTGCCCGAGGCGCAGCTCGACCGCTTCCTGCTCAAGCTCACGGTCCCGCTGCCCGCCCGTCAGGACGAGATCGGCATCCTCACCCGGCACGCCGAGGGCTTCAGCCCGCGCGACCTCGACTCCGCCGGCCTACGCCCCGTCGCCGGCGCCGCCGACCTCGAAGCCGCCCGGGCAGCCGTCGCCAAGACGTCCGTCTCCCCCGACATCGCCGCCTATATCGTCGATATCTGCCGTGCCACGCGTGAATCCCCCTCGCTCGCACTCGGGGTGTCCCCCCGAGGTGCCACCGCACTGCTCTCCACGGCCCGCGCCTGGGCCTGGCTGACCGGCCGCGACTACGTCACCCCCGACGACGTCAAGGCCCTGGCCCTCCCCACACTGCGCCACCGCGTCCAGCTCCGCCCCGAAGCGGAGATGGAAGGAGTCACGTCCGACTCCGTCATCTCCGCGGTCCTCTCCCACCTTCCCGTCCCCCGCTGAGCCACGCCATGGCCCTTACCGGACGCACCGCGCTCCTCGCGGCTCTCGGCGCACTCGTCGTCGGTCTGCTGCTCCCCGGCTGGACGGGCATTCTCGCCGTCCAACTCACCTTGCTTGCAGCAATTTTGTGCGACCTGTCACTCGCCGCGCCAGTGCGAAAGCTGCAGTTCACCCGTACTGGTGACACGTCAGTTCGACTAGGTGACGCTGTCCCCACACACCTCACTGTCACCAACCCCACCGGACGCCCCTTGCGTGCCGACCTCCGCGACGCCTGGCCGCCCAGCGCCTTCCACCCCGGTACCGAATTCGCCGCCTCCCGGCACCGGCTCCGGGTCCCCGCTGCCGAGCGCCGCCGCGTCACCACCGCCCTGCACCCCACCCGCCGCGGCGAACACCACGCCGTACGCGTCACCGTCCGCTCGTACGGACCACTCGGCCTGGCCGCCCGCCAGGGCAGCCACCACGTCCCGTGGGCGGTCCGCGCCCTGCCGCCGTTCACCAGCCGCAAGCACCTCCCCGCCAAGCTCGCCCGGCTGCGCGAACTCGACGGCCGCACCAGCATCCTCACCCGCGGCGAGGGCACCGAGTTCGACAGCCTGCGCGACTACACCCCCGGCGACGACACCCGGTCCATCGACTGGCGGGCCACCGCACGGCAGCGGACGGTCGCCGTACGCACCTGGCGTCCCGAACGGGACCGCCACATCCTCCTCGCCCTGGAGACCGGCCGCACGTCGGCCGGCCGCGTCGGCGACATCCCCCGCCTCGACGCCGCCATGGACGCCGCCCTGCTCCTCGCCGCGCTCGCCTCACGCGCCGGCGACCGCGTCGACCTGCTCGCCTACGACCGCCGCGTACGCGCCGCCGTCCACGGCCGCACGGCCCGCGACGTGCTGCCCGCGCTGACCGACGCCATGACGCCCCTGGAGCCCGAACTCGTCGAGGCCGACGCCCGGGGCCTCGCTGCGGCCATCCGCCGCAGTGCGCCCCGCCGCTCCCTCATCGTGCTCTTCACCGGTCTCGACGCGGCTCCGGTCGAGGAGGGCCTGCTCCCCGTACTCCCGGGTCTCACCCGGAACAACGAGGTCATCGTGGCCGCCGTGGCCGACCCGCGCATCGAGTCGCTGGCCCGCTCCCGCCACACCCCGGCCGATGTGTATGCCGCGGCCGCCGCCGAACGTACCCGCGCCGAGCGCCACCGCACCGCTGACCGCCTCCGCGGCCACGGCATCACCGTCGTCGACGCGACGCCCGCCCGGCTGGCCCCCGAACTCGCCGACGCATACCTCGCCCTCAAGTCCTCCGGCCGGCTGTAAGAGGGGCCAGCGGGAACTCGGAAGGGAAGGCCCCGCCCCCGGGGGCCGAGGAGTCTCGCTCGCCTTCTCTCCTGAATGGCTCAGGTGGAATGGCCCGGGAAGTTCACGCGCGTGCCGTACACCGCTCTCAGCCGGCGTACGAGGCTTGCGACGCGTCGCACCGGCACCCGTACCCAGAGGAAGGGCATCTGAAGAAGGGCGTGCGGAGGCAAAGGGCTCCGGAACGCAGAAAAGCCCCGCACCATACGGTGCGGGGCTTCCCCACAATGATTGTTCGGCGGCGTCCTACTCTCCCACAGGGTCCCCCCTGCA
>NZ_JBVJIF010000010.1:0-504532 GCF_055586425.1 Streptomyces sp. NPDC050806
AGGAACTTGGCGTTGCCCAGGCCCGTAGCCGCGTTGACCTTGTCGACGATCTCGATCGCCTTGGGCGCCGAGACGATCGGGCAGAGCGGCGACTCGGGCTGGTTCAGCGCTTCGATCAGCAGCGTCGCGCCGATGGAGTCGGCGGCCCGGGCGGCCAGGGTGAGGTTGGCGAGGGCCACCTCGTCCTGGAGGTCCGGGTCGACGCCCTCGATACGGTTGCCGTAGAGCGCGTTGAGCGCCGTGCAGCCCATCGTGCGGGCGAACTCCACCGCGACGGGCACGTTGGCGCGGAACTTCTCCGACTCCTCGCCGGGCAGGGAGAGCGCGCCGCGGTCGGGGCCGGGGAGCTGCCCGGCGTAGAAGTTCAGCCCGACCAGCTGGGTACCGGCGTCGTTGAGCGCGTCCCGCAGCGCGTCCAGCTCGTACTGCGCGGGCACCGGCGCGTCGACCCACGGCCACCACAGCTCGACCGCCGTGAACCCGGCGGCAGCCGCGGCGGCGGGCCGCTCCAGCAGCGGCAGCTCGGTGAAGAGAATCGACAGATTGACGTCGAAGCGCGTGTCGGTGAAGCCCATGCGGGGTAAGCGCCTTCCGTATTGCGAAACTTTCTTTCTGCTTATTGGAAGACTGCCCGCGGGGCCGAAAGCTGTCAAGGGGTCCCCGGCGGCCGATTGTGGTGGCCGGCCCGAGGTCGGCAGTAGGTTGACGGTGTGCGATTGAGAGTTGAGTTCACAACGGAACCGTTCGACCTCGACGAGGCTCCGGACCACGCCGTGGTGGCCCGCGAGGTGGTCACGGGCGCCGAGCTGGACGCCGTCGACGTGGGCCCCTTCGGCAACACCGCCGAGGGTGAGGCGGAGCGGGTGCTCACCGCGGTCGACGCACTGCTCCGGCAGTCCCTGGCGGCCGGTGCCACCCGCGTCTCGCTCCAGGTCAACGTGGTCCGCGACGGCGATGGGCACGGGGAGGCGGAGCGGTGACCGGGCCTGCCGACCACCCGTTCGTCCAGGCGGTGAAGCCGCTGGTGGACGCGATGGGCGGGGAGATGGTCGCGCCCGAGCTGGCGCAGGGTGACGACGTCGTACTGAACTGGGAGGGCGCCGACCGGGTCGCCGTGCGGCTGCCGCACCTCTCCGACTCCCTCGATCACCTGCTCGCGGATCTGGAGCGCCGGCACGGCTGCCCGCTCGCGGAGCTGGACCGCAAGACCAAGCAGTCGGTCGTGCGCATCCTGGAGACCCGCGGCGCCTTCTCCGTGCGGCACGGCGTGGAGACCGTCGCGGGCGCGCTCGGCGTCAGCCGCTTCACCGTCTACAACTACCTGAACAGGGAGAACGCGGCGAAGAGCGAGAGCTGACGGGGTTACCGCTCGCTTACAAAACTGCAAACCGTCACAAGCCGTCGCTCCGGGTTTCCGGAGCGGCGGCTTTTGTGTCGCCGAGTTTTCAACAAAGTGTTGACGTGGTGTTGCCGGGGGACTTAGCTATGGCCAGCCCGTTCAACGCACAGCACGACGCAGCCACGGAGGCTTCCCGTGTCTTCGAGTCCGACTCCGGGGCTTTCCCGGTTCAATGCCGCCGACGTCAGCGAGGCCCAGGCCGCGCTGCACGAGGTGTGTGCCAGCGAGGCGTGGGGGAGCAAGATCCTCGCGCAGCGCCCGTACGCCGACACCGACGCCCTCTTCGCCGCCAGCGACGCCGCCATGGCCGAGCTGACCGCGGAGGACCTGGCGGAGGCGATGGCGGGGCACCCGCCGATCGGCCGCCCCAAGCCGGGGGACCCCACCTCATCCCGCGAACAGCGCGGGATGGCGGGGGCTTCCGAAGAGCTCAAGGCCGAGATGCTCGAACTGAACCTGGCCTACCAGGACCGCTTCGGGCACGTCTTCCTCATCTGCGCCACCGGCCTGACCGCCGAGCAGATGCGGGACGCCGTCCGTAACCGGATCGACAACGCGCCGGAACACGAACGAGAGATCGTGCGTGGGGAGCTCGTCAAGATCAACCGCATTCGCCTGACCCGCCTCGCAGAAGGAGACGCAGCATGAGCAGCGACACGGCTGCCGCTCACACGTCGGTGTCCACGCACATCCTGGACACCAGCGTCGGCCGCCCCGCAGAGGGCGTGGCCCTCACGCTCTCGGTGCGCTCCGGCAGCGACGGGTCGTGGACCGCGCACGGCGCGTCCAAGACCGATGCGGACGGGCGCTGCAAGGACCTGCCGGCGCTGCCGGGCGGCACCACCCACGTGCGCCTCGACTTCGAGACCGAGGCGTACTTCGTCAATGAGCACCGTTCCACATCGCAAGCCGAGGAACAGCAGGACGCCCCCGCGCTACGGGACAGCGGAGCCTTCTTCCCGGAGGTGGCAATCACCTTTGCCGTCAAGCCGGGCGAGCACTACCACGTACCGCTGCTGCTCAACCCGTTCGGCTACTCCGTATACCGAGGGAGCTAGCACCGACATGCCCACGATTCTCGGCCAGAACCAGTACGGCAAGGCGGAAAACCGGGTCGTCAAGATCACCCGGGACGGCGACACCCACCACATCAAGGACCTCAACGTCTCCGTCGCCCTCTCCGGCGACCTGGAGGAGGTCCACCTCTCCGGGTCCAACGCCAACTGCCTGCCGACGGACACGACGAAGAACACCTGCTTCGCGTTCGCCAAGGAATACGGCATCGAGTCCGCCGAGCAGTACGCGATCCACCTCGCCCGGCACTTCGTCGACAGCCAGCCGTCCATCCACCGGGCGCGCATCCGTGTCGAGGAGTACGCCTGGGAGCGCATCGCCGGCTCCGACGCCAACTCCAAGTTCATCGGCGCCGACGAGGTGAAGCACTCCTTCGTCCGCAAGGGCCAGGAGACCCGCCTCGCGCAGGTCACGTACGACGGTGAGAAGTTCGAGGTCCTCTCGGGCCTCAAGGACCTCACGGTCATGAACTCCACGAACTCCGAGTTCTGGGGCTACATCAAGGACGAGTACACGACGCTCAAGGAGGACTACGACCGTATCCTCGCGACGTCGCTGTCCACCTGGTGGCGCCACAACTGGACGTCCGACGACGAGCGGATGCCCAACTGGGAGCGGTCCTACGACCAGGCCAAGAAGCACATCCTCCAGGCCTTCGTCGAGACCTACTCGCTCTCCCTGCAGCAGACGCTGTACCAAATGGGTTCGCGGGTCATCAACAACCGCAGCGAGATAGACGAGATCCGCTTCTCGGCCCCGAACAAGCACCACTTCCGCCAGGACCTGTCCCCCTTCGGTCTCGACAACGAGGCCAAGGACGGGGCCGTCTACTACGCGGCGGACCGCCCCTACGGGCTCATCGAAGCCACCATCCTGCGCGACGGTGTCGACGCACGCATCCCGGTGGACATGACCAACCTCTGACGGCTCTCCCACGCCGCGAAGTGCCTCGTTTCCCCCTCCCGTTCACCCGCACGGCGGGAGGGGGCCGCGAAACCTGAGGGGAACGACCCATGGCACAGCAATCGCACGTAGAGAAACACCCCGTACCGCCCGTTCCCGTCCACCCGGTGGACGAGAAGCTGGGTCCCAAGCGGCTCGTCCCCGCCGCTCTGCAGCACATCGCCGCCATGTACGCCGGCGTGGTCACCCCTCCGCTCATCATCGGCCAGGCAGCCCACCTGGACTCGGCCCAGCAGACCCGGCTGATCGCCGCGAGTCTCCTCATCGCCGGTCTCGCCACGCTCCTGCAGACCATCGGCCTCGGCCGGTTCGCCGGAAACCGGCTGCCGTTCGTGAACGCCGCCTCCTCGGCCGGCATCACCCCCATGCTCGCCATCGCCGAGACCAGCGCCAAAGGGCACCAACTGCCCGCGATCTACGGCGCTGTCATGGTCGCAGGCGTCTTCTGCCTGGCAGTGGGTCCCTTCTTCGGCAAGCTGCTGAGGTTCTTCCCGCCGCTGGTGACCGGTGTCGTGATCACACTCATCGGCGTGACGCTGATGCCCGTACCGGTCGGCTGGGCCCAGGGCGGCGACGCCCACGCCGCCGACCACGGCGACATGAAGTACCTGGCCCTGGCCGGCTTCACGCTCGTCGTCATCCTGCTCATCCAGCGCTTCTTCCAGGGCTTCATCAAGCAGATCGCGCTCCTCCTCGGCCTGGTCATCGGCACCCTCGCCGCGATCCCCTTCGGCCTGGCGGACTTCTCCTCGATCCGCGAGGCGCCCGTCGCCGCGCTGCCCACGCCCTTCGCCTTCGGCCCGCCGGAGTTCCAGCCCGCCGCGATCCTCTCGCTGTGCATCGTCATGCTCGTCCTGATGACCGAGTCCTCGGCCGGCATGCTGGCCCTCGGCGAGATCTGCGACCGCGAGTGCACCGGCCGGACCATCACCCGCGGCCTGCGCACGGACGGCATCGCCACGCTCATCGGACCGATCTTCGGCGGCTTCCCCACCAGCGCCTTCGCCCAGAACGTCGGCGTCGTGTCGCTCACGAAGGTACGCAGCCGCTACGTCGTCGCCGTCGCGGGCGGCGCCCTCATCGTCCTCGGTGCCTTCCCCGTCCTCGGCGCGGTCGTCAGCCTCGTACCGATGCCCGTCCTCGGCGGTGCCGGCATCGTCCTCTTCGGCTCCATAGCGGTCAGCGGCATCCGTACGCTCTCCGAGGCCGGCCTGGACGACAGCTCCAACATCATCCTCGTGGCCGTGTCGCTCGGCGCCGGAATCATCCCGCTCGCCGCGCCGACCTTCTACGCGGACTTCCCCGCCTGGGCACAGACCGTCCTCGGCTCCGGCATCAGCGCCGGCGCGCTCGTCGCGGTCCTGCTCAACCTGTTCTTCCATCATCTCGGCACCCGGAGCACCACACGGGCGGCAGTACTGTCAGCTGCATCGCCCGGCTCCGGCACTCAAATCCCGTAGGGCCATGCCGTGCCCAAAACCGCCAGAGAACGAAGGAACCGCCATGGCAGCATCGGCATCCCCTGACAGCGCGGTCGCGCGCATCATCATCGAGAACTGCGCGATCGCGACCGTCGACGCCGACGACACCGAGTACGCCTCGGGGCATGTCGTCGTCGCCGGCAACCGGATCGAGTCGGTGGGCGCGGGACCCGCGCCCGAGGGCCTGGACGGTGTCGTCCGCCGCATCGACGGCACCGGCCACCTGCTCACCCCGGGCCTGGTCAACACCCATCACCACTTCTACCAGTGGATCACCCGGGGTCTCGCGACCGATCACAACCTGTTCAACTGGCTGGTTGCGCTGTACCCGACCTGGGCCCGTATCGACGAGCCGATGGCGGCCGCGGCCGCACAGGGCTCGCTGGCCATGATGGCCCGCGGCGGCGTCACCACCGCCATGGACCACCACTACGTCTACCCGCGCGGCTCCGGCGACCTGTCGGGCGCCATCATCAAGGCCGCGTCCGACATGGGCGTACGGTTCACGCTCGCGCGCGGCTCGATGGACCGCGGCGAGTCCGACGGCGGGCTGCCGCCGGACTTCGCGGTGGAGTCCCTGGAGGGCGCGCTCACGGCCACCGAGGAGACCATCGACCGGCACCACGACGCTTCCTTCGACGCGATGACGCAGGTAGCCGTCGCGCCCTGCTCGCCGTTCTCCGTCTCCACCGACCTGCTGCGGCAGGGCGCGGAGCTGGCCCGCCGCAAGGGCGTACGCCTCCACACCCACGGCAGCGAGACCGTGGAGGAGGAGAAGTTCTGCCACGAGCTGTTCGGCATGGGCCCGACCGACTACTTCGAGTCCACCGGCTGGCTCGGCGAGGACGTGTGGATGGCGCACTGCGTCCACATGAACGACTCCGACATCGACGCCTTCGCCCGCACCGGCACCGGCGTCGCCCACTGCCCGTCGTCCAACGCCCGGCTCGCGGCCGGCATCGCCCGCGTACCGGACATGCTCGCGGCCGGCGTCCCGGTCGGCCTCGGCGTGGACGGCACCGCCTCCAACGAGTCCGGTGAGCTGCACACCGAACTGCGCAACGCCCTGCTGATCAACCGCCTCGGCCCGCACCGCGAGGCCGCCCTGAACGCCCGTCAGGCGCTGCGCCTGGGCACGTTCGGCGGCGCGCGGGTGCTCGGCCGGGCGGCGCAGATCGGCTCGGTCGAGGCGGGCAAGCTCGCCGACCTGGTGCTGTGGAAGCTGGACGGCATCGGCCACTCCACCATCGCCGACCCGGTCACCGCGCTGGTCTTCGGCGCGGCGGCCCCGGTGACCCTCTCGCTCGTCAACGGCAAGCCGGTGGTGGAGGACAACCGCCTCACCACCGTCGACGAGGACGCCGTCGCGCGCAGCGCGCGGAGCGAGTCGCAGCGGCTGGCCCGCATCGCCGCCGGGGGCTGACCCCCGGCGGCACGAAGAACCCGTACGGCACGGCCCGTACGGCACACCTGAAGACTCGGCCGGGGGGGACGGCCCCCGGCTGAGCTTGTGGATCCGAGCGGGATCCACAAGCGCCGTACCCGGGGACGCGGGCACCACCCGCGTCCCCGGGCCGGTTCCACCCCCACATCGCGTCACCCACGCACTTCCCGCCCCGCACCGCCCGTGTCACCACGCACAACCCCCCTCGCGCGCCAAGAGCGCCCACTCGCAGCCGCACCTGCACCCGCATTCGCACGGCATCACCTGGCAAGCCCTCCGTGACAGGCTCGTACCACCGGCCCGGTGGTACAGAAATCGAAGGAGGCCCGCAGTGGCCGCAACTCCCGGGCAGCACGTGGAGGGGGACCGGAAACACCCGGTCGACGAAACCCTTCCGCCCTTCAGAATGTTCACCAGTGGTCTGCAGCACGTGGCCGCTATGTACGCGGGTGTGGTGGCCCCGCCGATGATCGTCGGGCCGGCCTGCGGGCTGAGCGCGACCGAGACGGCGTTCCTCATGGGCGCCAGCCTCTTCACCGCCGGCATCGCGACCCTGTTGCAGACGCTCGGCTTCTGGAAGGTCGGCGCCAAGCTCCCGTTCGTCAACGGCGTCTCGTTCGCCGGCGTCACCCCGATGGTCGCCATCGGCAAGGCGCAGAGCCCCGAGAACGCCCTGCCGATCATCTTCGGCGCGGTGATCGTCGCCGGTGTACTGGGCTTCGTCCTCGCCCCGTACTTCTCCAAGCTGGTCCGCTTCTTCCCGCCGGTCGTCACCGGCACCGTCATCACCCTGATCGGTGTCTCGCTCCTCCCGGTGGCCTTCAACTGGTCCCAGGGCGGCGACGCGGCCGCGCCGGACTACGGTTCGCTGACCAATATCGGCATGGCGGCGCTGACGTTCGTGATCGTGCTGGTACTGCGGCGCACCCTGCGCGGCTTCCTCCAGCAGATATCCATCCTGCTCGGCCTGATCGCCGGCACCCTGATCGCGATACCCGTCGGCATCACCGACTTCAGTGTGATCACCAAGGCCGACGTCATCGGCTTCCCGACGCCCTTCCACTTCGGCGCCCCGCAGTTCGACATCGCCGCGATCATCTCGATGTGCATCGTGATGCTGGTCTGCATGACCGAGTCGACCGCCGACATGCTGGCGCTCGGGAAGATCGTCGGGCGGCCCGCCGACGAGCGCACCATCGAGGGCGGCCTGCGCGCCGACACCCTCGGCACGGCGATCAGCCCGCTCTTCAACGGCTTCGCCAACAGCGCGTTCGCGCAGAACATCGGGCTGGTCGCGATGACCAAGGTACGGAGCCGCTTCGTCGTCGCCACCGGCGGCCTGATCCTGATCGTCCTCGGCCTCTGTCCGATCGCGGCGTCCGTCATCTCCCTCGTGCCGCTGCCGGTGCTGGGCGGCGCGGGCATCGTGCTCTTCGGCTCGGTCGCCGCCAGCGGCATCCAGACCCTGTCCACGGCGGCCCTGGAGAAGGGCGAGAACGCGCTGATAGTGGCGGCGGCCGTCGGGATCGGCCTGATACCGATCGCGGCGCCCGACTTCTACCACAACTTCCCGAAGGACCTGCTGGTGGTGCTGGACTCCGGGATCTCCACCGGCTGTCTTGTCGCGATCATCCTCAATCTGCTCTTCAACCACCTTCGCGCAGGCCGTGAAGGTGAACAGGAGGCATCGGCGGGACTTCTGGAAGATGGAATTCCGTCGCAGCGACCGGCAGAAGGGTCTTCCGCTGCCGGGGTGCACTGACGTAACGTCGTCCCGCCCAGCGCAGACGGAAGTTACTTTCCAGTCTTGAGGCCGGCCCGCCCTGGGCTCCCCGTACGCCTGCCGTACGCCCATGGAGACCAGGGGCGGCGCCGGCCGCATCCCGTACGAGACGGAAGAAGCGCCACCCATGAGTTCTGCCCGCGTCCCGTCCGACGCCCCCGCACCACCCGCGAGCGGCACCGCCGCGGTTCACCCCGTCGACGAGGTGCTGCCGGCGGGCCGCATGCTCGTCGCGAGCCTCCAGCACGTCGCCTCGATGTACGCCGGCGCCGTCTCCGTACCGCTCGTCGTCGCGGTCGCAGCCAAGATGTCCGCCGCCGACACCGCCGTCCTCATGGGCGGCAGCCTCCTGATGGCGGGCATCGCGACGCTCCTGCAGACGCTCGGCATCGGCAACTTCATCGGCTCCCGCCTGCCGTTCGTCAACGGTGTCTCCTTCGCGGGCGTCGGCGTCATGCTGACGATCCTGACCACCCAGGGCGGGGTGCGGGCGGGGATGCCCGTCGTCTTCGGCGCGATCATCGTCTCCAGCCTCTTCGGCTTCCTGGTCAGCTCGTACTTCTCCCGCCTCGTACGCTTCTTCCCGCCGGTCGTCACCGGCTCGGTGATCCTCCTCATCGGCGTCTCGCTGATCCCGGTGGCCTACGAGTGGATCGTGGACGGCGCGCCGTCCGGCACCCCGGACCCGAAGAACATCGCCCTGGCGGCGGCGACGATCGTGATGATGCTGCTCCTCCAGCGCTTCACGCGCGGCTTCCTCAAGCAGATCAGCATGCTCTTCGCGATGCTCTTCGGCACCCTGCTGGCGATCCCGATGGGTCTCGCCGACTTCTCGAAGCTGGGTGACGCCGCACTGTTCGGCGTCCCGGCCCCGCTGCACTTCGGAGCCCCGCAGTTCTCGCTGCCCGCGATCGTCTCGATGTGCGTGGTCATGCTGGTGATCCTCACCGAGTCGACCGCCGACATGATCGCCCTGGGCAGGATCGTGGACAAGGAGGTCGACGAGAAGACCATCGCCCGCGGCCTGCGCGCCGACAGCCTCGGCTCCGCGCTCAGCCCGCTCTTCAACGCCTTCCACGCGAGCGCCTTCGCGCAGAACATCGGCCTGGTCGTGATCTCCAATGTCCGCAGCCGCTTCGTGGTGGCCCTGAGCGGCGGCCTGCTCGTCCTCATCGGCCTCAGCCCGGCCGCCGCCGCGCTGATCTCGGTCGTCCCCATGCCGGTACTGGCCGCCGTCAGCCTCTTCCTCTTCGGCTCCATCGCCGTCAGCGGCATCCAGACCCTGCTCCAGGCCGACCTGCACCGCGGCGACAACGCCCTCATCGTCGTCGTCACCCTCGGCGCCGGCCTCGCGCCCGCCCTCTCCAAGGGCTTCTACGACGCGTTCCCGTCCTGGGCGCAGATCGTCCTCGGCTCGGGCATCTCCACCGGCTGCCTGCTGGCCGTCAGCCTGAACCTGGTCTTCAACCACCTGGGGAAGCGCGCCCGCGCGACGGCGGAGGAGCCGGCCGCAGCGCACTGACGGACCGCACCGCCGGCACCAGGTCTCCGGCGGGCGGGGGTGCGTGGGGTGCCCCCGCCCGCTGGTGCGCGGTATGCCGCACCGGCCGCTGCCGTACGGGCCGGTGATCACCCGATGTGGAACGGGTCCCCGTACACCTTCCAGTCCAGCGGCGGGTCCAGGTTCAGGTTCCCCTTGTTCAGGAAGACGCGCTGCGCGGTGTCCACCCGGCTGGTGTCACTGTGCGCCTCCTCCTGCTTCATGGCCCACACCCGCGCGTCCAGGAAGGCGCCGAGGTACTTCTTCTCGTCCCCGCCCTGGGCCGGCGGCTTGGCCTTGGCCAGCGCCTTCTTCCGTATGCTCCCGAAGCTGGTCGCGTCGTCCCCGCCCCCGTGCATCACGATGGCGTCGTAGTACGCGAACTGCCCGAGCACACCGATCCCGTCGGCCTTCCCCTGCTTCACCGCCGGGTTGAAGTACACCCGGTCCCGCTCGTCGTTCTGCGCCTTCTGGAAGTCCGCGTCCTTCGCGGCCTTCTTCCAGGCATCGGTGAAGCCGGGGTCCAGCCCCTCGTGCGAGTCGCTGCCGTCCACCTCCCGCAGCGCGGGCAGATACTCGGCGAGCACGTTCCCCGGCTTGCGCTCCGTGTAGAGCTCCACCAGCTCCAGCATGTCGTGCGTACCGGAGCAGAAGCCGATGATGCCGCCGGTGTACCCGCGGCCGTCCCCGATGTCCTCGATGTAGCCGTACTGCGCCTTCCAGTCCAGCGAGGAGTTCTCCGCGCTGGACACCAGCTGCATGGCGATCTCCTTCTTCGCCGGGTCGTCGAGCCCGGCCGCGGCGCGGTGCCCGGCTGCCGCGTGGCGGGCGGCGGGTTGGCTGCCGGTCGCCGCGACGGCCGTCGCCGGCACGGCGAGCAGTGCCAGCCCGAGCGCAACACGGACGGCAGGCCTGCCGAACGCCATGGTCCTCGATCGGGTGCGCATGGTGGATCGCCTCCAGTCAGGAGAGTTCCGTGGGGGGTTCCCCAATCGTTAGGAAGCTTTCCTACCAGACACGAGAGTTGACGTATACCCGTCAGGAGCGGGGGAGTTCGGGCGCTCGTGCGGGAGAGGCGAAGTGCGGGCCGGCCTAGAACTCCCCGACGCTGTCCCAGATCAGCGAACGCAGCTTCTCCCGCGTCTCGGGGTCGGTCGAGTGGATCACCGTCCCGACCATGCCGCGGGTCAGTAACACTTTGTAAGTGTTCCGGACCAGCCGGTCGATGTCCTGGTCCGAAGCACGCTTGAGGGCGGGATCCTTGGAGGCGCTACGGTCGACGATCCAGCGGTCGTCGCGCCACACCAGGTCCGGGCCGATGATGACGCCGCTCCAGTCGTACTCGAAGCCCTGCGCCGTGTACACGCATCCCACCTGTTCAAAGCCCGCCGGGTCGGTCGCCCAGAGGGCGGCAGGGGGAGCACCGGCCACCGACCGGTCGCCGTACACGTTCCACGGCCGTGCCCACTCACCGATGACCACATCGGCGGGGAGAGCCTGACCGGCGGGGATCTTCTTCGTCCAGGGCCAGCAGTATCCGGCGGACATCCGTGCGCCGTACCCCCGGGAACGCTGCGCTTCGAGGAACGCCTCCATCTCCTGCGGGGTGTCCGCGACCAGCAGCCGCATCTTGCCATCCGGCTCCCAGGCGACCGGCTCTCCGCCCTCGAGGCCGAGTAGGCAAACCACCCACTGCAGATAGGCGTCGCTGCCTCCGCAGCGGAACTGGCTGTCCAGCGGGACGACCTGGCAGCGCAGCCCCTTGGCCGCGGCCGCATCCCGGATCTCCTCGACCGTGCCCATCTCTCCCGGGCGTACCACCTGATGCTGGTCGAGGAGGAAGACCGGGACCCGCGCCGCGTCGACCAGTTCCTCGATCTGCGGCTTGCCGGTACGCAGGGCCGCACGGGTGTATCGGTTGGCCGAAGTCTCCCGGATGCGGTGCGCCTCGTCGCAGATGAGTACGTCGAGTCCGTTCTTCTCGGCGGTCATGAAGCTGTTGAAGTACTTGAAGAGGTCCTTCACCTCGCGCTTGCGGGCACCCGCGACCCTGCGCATCGTCGTTGTGAAGGAACTCGAACCCGTGGCGTGCAGGGCCGGCACGCCCTGCCGGTAGAGCTCGCCGAGGAGGGACAGTGCGATGACGCTCTTGCCGGTGCCCGGGCCGCCCGTGATGACCACGACTTCCTTGTGGTCGGCCTCCTTGGCGCGCCGGACGGCGTCGAGTACGGAACGGTAGGCGACTTTCTGCTCGTCGAGCAGAACGAACTGCTCGCGTTCCCGGACTTCCTGGGCGGCGACCGCCATGAGCTGCCGCGAAGGCCCGACCTTTCCACTCAGCAGTTCATCGGCGGCGCCTGCTCCGGGGAGCGGAGCAAGGTGCTCTCTGAGGTAATCGAGGAACTCACCCCGGCGTGCGCTCGTGAAGAGCCGGCCATAGGCGTCCTCGCCCGCCTCGTACAGTCCGCTCGCACCAAAATCAGTCGCGTTGTGGAGATAGGCCACGCCCCGCACGCGATCGGGGTTCCGGGCGAGCGTCCCATTGAAATTGACGAGGTACGAGCAGTATCCGCGCACCTGCTCAATGGGATTGAGGACGGGGCGTGCATACGCGTCGATCCAGCACAGACTTGGGTCCTCCTCGTCCGGCTGTGCCTGGCTCCACTGTTTCAGTTCCACCACGACATAGGACGGCTCACCGGTCGTCGGGTGCACGCCGGCCAGCAGTGCATCGGCCCGCTTGCTGTTCAGCGGCAGACCGAACTCGAGCAGCATTTCCACCTGGCCGAGGCCGGCGTCATTGAGCGCCTGGGTGAGTACAGGGAGGCTCCGCTCCCAGGAACGCGACTCGGCGGGGCCGGGCCGGTAGCCGTGCACGTGCACGAACTGCTCGGTCAGACGCGGGACGAGGGAACCGGCGAGGATCTCGGCGGCAACCCCGGCAGCGGAGTCACGGAACAGCAAAACAAGCCCCCAGGCAGCACGAAACAGCGCCTGCGGGTGGGGGCGTGTTCGCATCGATTCCGCCGGAGCGGAGCGGAAGCCCGGCGGGCCGCAGTAACGATCAGTCGAACTGTATCGCGAGCTGTTGTGGGGACTCTCGTTCGTCCGTCGCGGGTGGCGGCTTCCGCTTTCGCTTGCGCCGGTTCGACGGCGAGGAAACCGTTCCGGTGATCAGCTTGCGGAGAGCATTACGTGTCTGCTCGTCCGTCGAATAGATGACGATGCCCTGGCGAGCACGGGTCAACAACACGTGATAGGCGTGCCGGATCAAGCGGTCCACCTGGTCAACGGTGACCTTCTTCTCCCTGAGCTTGCTGTCGTGGGTCTGCGTACGGTCCACGACGGGTCGGCCTTCGTGCCACGTCAAGTCCGGCCCGATGATGACGCCACTCCAGTCGAACTCGAAGTTCTGCGCCGTGTAGATGCAGCCGATCTGCCCGAAGCCCCGTGGGTCGGTCGCCCACTGACTGGTTTCGGGGACGTCGTCGAGCTTCACGCCCTCCTTGGCGTTCCAGGGGCGGTGCCAATCGCCGATGCGTACTTCCTTGAGCAGCTCGCCGTTCTCGGGCGTTTTCCATTCCCAGCAGAATCCCGCGGTCATACGGGCCTGTACGCCGTCGGCTCGGATGCGTTCGGCGAGAAATTCCTCCATCTCCTCGGGGCTGTCCGCCAGCCGCACGTCGATGCGGCCGTCGGGTACCCATGCCGGCGCCGTGGTGGGCTGGAGGCTGAGCAACTTGGTCACCCACTCGCGGAACGCGGCACTGCCCTCCGCGCGGAACATCCCGGGGAGCTCGATGACCTCGACGTCACACCCACACGCCTCTGCCCGCTCCCTGAGGTAGCTGACCGTGCCGACCTCGTCCGGCCGCAAGGACTGCCAGTCGTCGAGGAGGAAGACGGGAACCTCCGCCGCGCGTATCAGCTCGTCCGCTTGGGGGAGCCCGCGTTCTTTGACCCATCGCTTGACGTCCCGGCCGCTCGACTTGAGACGCACGCGATGGGCCTCGTCACAGATCAGCACCTCGACCTGGTTCTCCTCGAACTCACCGAACTGCTGGAAGAACCGGTAGTCCCTGCGGGCCTGTGTCTCTGCAGCCGCCTTGGTCATGCCCCGCCGTGCGGCCACCGCGGCGCTGCGCAGGTTGTAGGTGAACGACCGTGAGCCACTGGCGTGCAGAACATGACGGCCCTCTTGTTTCAGCACGCGGAGCAACTCGACCGCGACGGCCGTCTTACCGCTCCCGGGGCCGCCCTGAATCACGACGACTTTCTTGTGCGCCGGCCGGGTATCACGGGCCTGAACGCGTTGATACACCTCCTGGAAGGCGAGCTCCTGCTCCTTCTGCAGGGCGAAGACCGGGTGCGGGCCTCCCACGCGACTGAATGCCTCGCTCGACGACGGGGCTTCGTACTCCTGCGCCTGGCACAGGACGTCCGCGGCGCGGCTTCCGGAGACGCCCGCCGCCAGTCGGGCCGCGAGGAATGCCTCGAACATCTCCAATCGGTCCCGTGTGTACAGGCGCCCGTGATCGTTGGTCGGCAGGTCGAAGAGGGAGGCCACTTCATGACGGGCGTTGTGCAGTAGCGCGGCGCCGGCGATCCGCTCCGGCTTTCCGTGCAGAGGAGCGAGATGCTGAACGAGGTACTCGCAGTAGCGCTGTACCTGCCGCACGGGGTGGAGCTTCGGCTTGTCGTACCCCGCGTCCACCGAGATCGGGTTGCTCGGTGAGACCACCGCCTTGCGCCACTGTTTGAGTTCCAGGACGACATAGGAAAGGTCCCCGGTCTGCGGGTGTTCTCCGGCCAGGATGACGTCCGCTTCGCCCGCCATGCCCGGGGTGGAGTACTCGATCAGCACTTCGACGCCGTCGAGGTTGCGGGCGAGCAGCGCTTCGATGACATCGGGGAGGCTATTCTCCCAGGAGGCAACCAGGCCGTTGCCGGGCTCCTTCTTGTGCACGTGAGAGTTCTTGTACTCAGTGATCAGCCGCTCCGTGAGCGGTAGATGTTCCCGGCCCGCGGGCGCGATGAGCGGGCGGAGTTCGGCAGCCGACTTCCGGAGCAGCAAGAGGGTCCCCACAGGCACGACGGATTGCGTGCGGGTGGGGGCATGTCCTGGCCGGGAAGCCCGTCGGGCCGCGATGACTGGTAGTTACAGTATCTCGGCGTCGTGATATGCGCAGCGAAAAAGGATCATCGTCGGCCGACAGTTTCCCGGTTTGCGCTGTGGAATGGTGGCGGGCCCCCGGGACCCGCCACCGCCTCGACGTCAGCCGAAGGCGTGCGCCACCGCGTGCACCAAGTACCGCATCGCATCCGTGCCGACCCCGGCGGCTACGCCGACGGTGATCTCCCAGATCCACTTGCGGTGCGAGGGCGTGCACTCGACAGGACTCATGCCAGGCATCTCCTAAGGGAGTCGGAGCGGCAGGGAGGTCCCTACCGGGAGTCCGCCCTCAAGAGGTGAGGACTGCCATGTGACTTCATGGACCACCACTCCGAAAGTCCGCGACCGTACACCTCCGGGGAGGACGCGCGGCGCAAAGGGAGCCTATCCGATGAACGGCCGGGAACAGCAAACCGTTTGTCCCGCCGGAAGAGCGGCGCACGCCGACAGGCCCCGGTCTATTGCGGACCGGGGCCTGCCTGCTCGGAACTGCCGAGTTTCAGACCAGCTGGTCGTAGGCCGGGAGGGTGAGGAAGGCGGCGTAGTCGCTGTCCAGGGAGACCTGGAGGAGGAGGTCGTGGGCCTGCTGCCACTTGCCGGCGGCGAAGGCCTCCTCGCCGATCTCCTTGCGGATCGCGTCGAGTTCGGCCGCGGCGACCTCGCGGGCGAGCTCGGCCGTGGCCTTCTGGCCGTTCTCGAACTCCACGCCCGCGTTGATCCACTGCCAGATCTGCGAGCGGGAGATCTCGGCGGTGGCCGCGTCCTCCATGAGGTTGAAGATGGCCACGGCGCCGAGGCCGCGCAGCCACGCCTCGATGTAACGGATGCCGACCTGGACGGCGTTGACGAGGCCGTCGTAGGTGGGGCTCGCGTCGAGGGAGTCGATGGCGATCAGGTCGCCGGGGGCGACGCTGACGTCCTCGCGCAGGCGGTCCTTCTGGTTCGGCTTCTCGCCGAGGACCTTGTCGAAGGACTCCATGGCGATCGGGACCAGGTCGGGGTGGGCCACCCACGAGCCGTCGAAGCCGTCGCCGGCCTCGCGGTCCTTGTCGGCGCGGACCTTCTCGAAGGCGACCTTGTTGACCTCCGCGTCCCGGCGGGACGGGATGAAGGCCGCCATGCCGCCGATGGCGTGCGCGCCGCGCTTGTGGCACGTACGGACGAGGAGTTCGGTGTACGCGCGCATGAACGGGGCCGTCATGGTCACCGCGTTGCGGTCCGGCAGGACGAACTTGGCGCCGCCGTCACGGAAGTTCTTCACGATCGAGAAGAGGTAGTCCCAGCGGCCGGCGTTCAGCCCGGAGGCGTGGTCGCGCAGCTCGTAGAGGATCTCCTCCATCTCGTACGCCGCGGTGATCGTCTCGATGAGGACGGTGGCGCGGATGGTGCCCTGCGGGACGCCGACGTAGTCCTGCGCGAAGACGAAGATCTCGTTCCAGAGGCGGGCCTCCAGGTGCGACTCGGTCTTCGGCAGGTAGAAGTACGGGCCCTTGCCGAGGTCGAGCAGGCGCTTCGCGTTGTGGAAGAAGTACAGGCCGAAGTCGACGAGGGCGCCGGGCACGGCCTTGCCGTCGAGCTGGAGGTGGCGCTCGTCGAGGTGCCAGCCGCGCGGCCGCATCACGACGGTCGCGAGCTCCTCGGCGGGCTTCAGCGCGTACGACTTGCCGCTGCGCGCGTCGGTGAAGTCGATCCGGCGCTCGTAGGCGTCGGTCAGGTTGAGCTGGCCAAGGACGACGTTCTCCCAGGTGGGAGCGGAGGCGTCCTCGAAGTCGGCGAGCCAGACCTTCGCGCCCGAGTTGAGCGCGTTGATGGTCATCTTGCGGTCGGTGGGACCGGTGATCTCCACGCGGCGGTCGTTGAGGGCCGCGGGGGCCTCGGCGACCTTCCAGGAGTCGTCCGCGCGGATGTGCGCGGTCTCGGGGAGGAAGTCCAGCGTGCTGGTCCGGGCGATCTCCGCGCGGCGCTCGTCGCGGCGCTTCAGAAGCTCGTCGCGGCGGGGGGTGAACCGGCGGTGCAGCTCAGCCACGAAGGCCAGGGCGGCCTCGGTGAGGACCTCGTCCTGGCGCTCCAGGGGCTCGGCGTCGACGATGGCCAGCGGGGACGGCGCTGGTGCGGACATGGGCTGTCACTCCAATTCAGCGGCGGTGCCTTGCGGCCGCCGGGCCGCCCTGGCGGCACTGGGTGCCGAGGGCTCCGAGATACGGTCGCGGGCGCCGTCTGGGGTTCAGGGCGCTTCTGACCAGTGGAGAGTAGTTTCCTTATAGCGGAAGTTCAATGGTTTGTTGACGTCGAGATTCTTTTGATCGACAGATGCCGTGATCGAATGGCGCTGAGTGCCATCACGGTCACGCTCCATCACCGTCGTGCGCGGCGTGCCCCGCGGTGAGTCGGGGCAGGTCGGCAGGCGTGTCGATGTCGTACGGCTCGGCCACGTCCCCGCATTCGACGAGCGTGAGGGCGTCGGCGTGCGCCGCGAGGTAATCCCGTGCGCCGCGGTCGCCCGCCGCGCCCGCCGCCACCACCGCCCAGCGCTCCGCGCCGAACAGCACGGGGTGCCCGCGCCGCCCCTCGTACGCCGCCGCCGCCAGGTCGGCGCCCGCCTCGTACGCCGCCACCAGCCGTGCCACCGCGGCGGAACCGATGCCCGGCTGGTCGACCAGCGAGACCACGACGGCGTCCGCGCCCGTACCGGCCAGCGCGGCGAGGCCGGCGCGGAGGGACGCGCCCATGCCCGTCGCCCAGTCGGGGTTCTCGGTGACGGCGTACGCGGACAGCTCGGCCCGCGCACGGACCTCCTCGGCCGCCGCGCCCAGCACGATGTGCACGGGCCCGCAGCCGCCGTCCCGCAGCACCCGCGCGGCGTTCTCGACCAGCGGCCGGCCGCGGAAGTCCAGCAGCGCCTTGGGCCGCCCGCCCAGCCGCCGGCCGCCCCCGGCCGCGAGCAGCAGCCCGGCGACGGCGGGCCGGCCGGCTCCCGCGGACGGGGTGGGCGGGGGAGTGGTGGGGTGCGCGTCCGCGCCGGAGGAAGTCATGGGGCCTGCTTACCGCATCCCAGCGCATCGCAGCACGCGGCGTCGCGCGCAACCTGCCGGCGCGCCCCGCGCACCACGGGCGCGCCGCCGGAAGTCAAGTCGCGGAGGGAGCGACGGCGATTCTGCGACAGATTTGCCCGTGGGGGCGACGGGAACAGCGCCGGTCACGGTCGTGACGCACTCGGCCGCGGGGGCGCGGAGCCCGGGCCGTGCGCCGGAGGTGCCGGTCGGGCGTCATGTGGCGGCCGGGGAAAGGTCCAACTGAATTTCGCTCTCCGTATGGCGCGAATAGCGCACCGTGGCGTTAACTGATCCGCGGCTTCCCGATGGAGCGGGGCCGGGTGAGGGGGCGATGAAGTGCGATGCGAACCAACGGCCGTGGAGGATGCCGTCGTTGTGGAGCAATGGCAGAGGCAGCGGCCGAAGCAGGAGACCGGGGTCGCGGACGACCCGCGCGTCGAAGCGCTGCGCGTGGCCGTCGCCCGGCTCCGCCGTGAACTGGCCGCCTACCCCGCGGAGCTGCCCGACCGGGGCGTCGCCGAGGAGGAACTGGCCGCGCTGGACGCCATGGTGAGCGGCGGCACGCCGGAAGTACCGCGGCTCCGCCGCTGCCTGCTGCTGATCGCGGGCGCCGTCGGTTCGGTCAGCGCGCTGTCGCCGACGCTCTCCGAGGTCCGCAAGGTCATCGACCTCTTCGGCGACATGCCGCGGAGCTGACGGCCCTCCCGGCGACGCACGGACGAAGTGCCGACGCGCGCGCGAAGCTGCCGACGTGAGTACGAGGCGGGGCGCGGGGCCTGATGTCCCGCGCCCCGCCTCGTACGTCTGTTGCGTGCGTCCGCTTCGTCTCCGCGGCGAGCCGCCGCCCCGGCTCCGCTACGCCGGCGTCTGGTTCGCCAGTGCCACCGACAGCTCGCGGGCGACCTCCTGGAGGACCGGCACGATCTTGTCCGTGGCGGCCTCGGTGACCCGGCCGGTCGGGCCGGAGATCGAGATGGCCGCCGCGGTGGGCGAGTCCGGGACCGGCACCGCGATGCAGCGGACGCCGATCTCCTGCTCGTTGTCGTCCACGGCGAAGCCCTGCCCGCGCACCTCTTCGAGGGCGCTCAGGAACGCGTCCGGCTCGGTGATCGTCTTCTCGGTCGAGGCCGGCATACCGGTCCGTCCGAGCAGCGCGCGGACCTCCTCCGGCGCGTGGCCCGCCAGCAGCGCCTTGCCCACGCCCGTGGTGTGCGGCAGCACCCGCCGGCCGACCTCGGTGAACATGCGTACCGCGTGCCGGGACGGCACCTGCGCGACGTACACGATCTCGTCGCCGTCGAGCAGCGCCATGTTCGCCGTCTCGCCGGTCTCCTCGACCAGGCGGGCCAGGTACGGGCGGGCCCAGGTGCCCAGCAGCCGAGAAGCGCTCTCGCCGAGGCGGATCAGGCGGGGGCCGAGCGCGTACCGGCGGTTGGGCTGCTGCCGGACGTAGCCGCAGGCCACCAGCGTGCGCATCAGGCGGTGGATGGTGGGCAGCGGCAGTCCGCTGCTGGCCGACAGCTCGCTGAGGCCGACCTCGCCGCCGGCATCTGCCATCCGTTCCAGCAGGTCGAAGGCGCGCTCAAGGGACTGGACGCCCCCGCTCGCGGCTGCGGGCTTGGCTGCGTCGGAAGGGCTGGCGCTGGACGGCGGCACGTCGCGTTCCTTTCGGATCAGGTGGTGTCGGGCCCGGCGCGTGCAGAGGGGGATTCCGCGTCCGACCGGGAGCAGCCTACCGTTCCCCTTCTGTCGACACACTGTCTATCGCACAGTCGTTCCTGCCGGTCAGCCGCCGTTTGGTGACCGGCCGGAGGTGCGACCTGGGTTACTCGCCAGGATCCCTTGACGGTGCTAGTGGGCGAAGCTACGTTCTGCAACTCGAAAGCTACTGCCCATTCTGTGGAATCCTCCAATTCACCGAAGCGCCGGGCCGTCCGCTCCCGCCGCCCCGTCCGGCCGGCCGTACCGGGCCTCCCGTACCGCTTCCCGCGTTGGAGCCTCCGGCTTCCTGGAGTGTCATGCGCATTCTCGTCATGAACCCCAACACCACTGCTTCCATGACCGCGTCGATCCGCGCCACCGCCACCGCTGTCGCGTCCCCCGACACCGAGATCATCGCCACCGAGCCGCTCTGGGGCCCGGAGTCGATCGAGGGCCACTTCGAGGGCTATCTCAGCGCCGCGGCCGTCCTGGACCGCCTCACCACCCTGGACTTCCCCTTCGACGCCCTGGTCATGGCCGGGTTCGGGGAGCCGGGCCGGGAAGGCGCCCAGGAGCTGCTGGACGTGCCCGTCCTGGACATCACCGAGAGCGCCGCCCAGATGGCGATGATGCTCGGCCACTCCTACGGCGTCGTCACCACCCTGGACCGCGCCGTGCCGCAGATCCGGGACCGGCTGCTGACCGCCGGGCTGCTGCAGCGCTGCGCC
Source organism: Streptomyces sp. NPDC050806 (assembly GCF_055586425.1). Classification (NCBI taxonomy): domain Bacteria; kingdom Bacillati; phylum Actinomycetota; class Actinomycetes; order Kitasatosporales; family Streptomycetaceae; genus Streptomyces; species Streptomyces sp. NPDC050806. Next base: position 20,340 of record NZ_JBVJIF010000010.1, read on the forward strand.
GGCGTCCGCGGCACCGGCCTCGGCGTCCTGGAGCTGGAGGAGGCGGCGACATCGGCGGCTGCCGGCGCGGGCGACCGGACCCCCTTCGAGGTCATCGTCGAGACGGCCCGCGAGGTCGTACGCGACGGCGCCGAGGTGATCTGCCTGGGCTGCGGCGGCATGGCCGGGCTCCAGGAGCGGGTCTCCGCCGAGCTGGGCGTGCCGGTCGTGGACGGCGTCGCCGCCGCCGTGAAGTTCGCCGAGGCGGTGGCCGGGCTGGGGCTCGCGACCAGCGCCGTACGGAGCTTCGCCGCGCCGCGCCCCAAGCGGATCGGCTCCTGGCCGCTGAGTACCCATCTGTCCCTTTCGGCCGCCTCGTCCCCGCGTAACGCCGAATTTTCGTCACAGACATCAGGCATCTGATGTCTGAGGTCTATCCCTGGACATCAGGCATCTGATGTCTTTGCCCGCAAGGCCCGCACGCACCCCACGCACAGCAGTCGAGGTTCCGTCCCCATCCGCCCGGGAGGATCACGTGGCACCCTCTGCACCACCCCCGCTGCAACCGGACCCCCGCCTCTACAACGAGGACCTGGCTCCGGCCCCGGAACGCAAATGGGGCACCTACAGCGTCTTCGCGCTGTGGATGTCCGACACCCACGCGATCAGCAACTACGCCTTCGCCTCCAGCCTCTTCGTGCTCGGCCTGCCGGCCTGGGAGGTCTTCCTCGCGCTGCTGGCCGGCATCACGATCGTGTACTGGCTGATGAACCGCATGGGGCACGCCGGCCACCGCACCGGCGTCCCGTATCCCGTGCTCGCCCGCGCCAGCTGGGGCGTCTACGGCGCGAACATCCCGGCGCTCCTGCGGGCAGTGATGGCGGTCGCCTGGTACGGCATCCAGACCTGGCTCGCCTCCACGGCCGTCGTGCTGCTCGTGCTCCAGGTCGCGCCCGGCCTGGACCAGTACAACCACAACTCCGTCCTCGGGCTCTCCACCCTCGGCTGGATCTCCTTCATGCTCATGTGGGGACTCCAGGCGGTGCTGCTGACCCGTGGCATGGAGTTCATCCGCAAGGTGCAGGACTTCGCGACCGGGCCGGTCGTCTGGCTGGTCGTCCTCGCGCTCGCCGTCTATCTCGTCGTCAAGGCGGGCGGGGACATCTCGCTCACCGACAGCCTCACCGGGCTGAGCGGTGGCGAGCAGGCACGGCAGAGCCTGATCGCGGTCAGCCTGACGGTCGCCACGTTCCTCACGCTGGTGCTCAACTACGCCGACTTCGCGCGCTTCACCCCTGATCACCGGGCCTACAAGCGCGGCAACCTGATCGGACTTCCGGTCAATTTCACCGCCTTCGCGGTCGTCGCCGTGCTGGTCACGGCCGGCACGATCTCCGTGTTCGGCGAGGCGATCTACGACCCGGTGAAGGTCATCCAGAAGATCGACAACCCGGTCGTGACGATCGTCGGCGCCCTCTCCTTCATCGTCGCCACCATCGGCATCAACGTTGTCGCCAACTTCGTCTCGCCCGCCTACGACTTCGCCAACCTCGCGCCGAAGTACCTGAACTTCAAGCGCGGCGGCATGATCACCGCGGTGCTCGCGATCGTCGTCATGCCCTGGAAGCTGTACTCCTCGGCGCTGGTGATCCAGTACTTCCTCGGCGCCCTCGGCGCGTTCCTCGGCCCGCTGGTGGCGATCCTGCTCGTCGACTACTACTTCATCCGCCGCGGCCGGATCGACGTGGACGCGCTGTTCGCGGCCGACGCGGCGGGCCAGTACCACTACCGCAAGGGCTACAACCCGAAGGCCGTGCTCGCTTTCGTGCCGTCCGCCGTGGTCTCCGCGGTGATCGCGCTGGTGCCGGCCTTCGACGTACTCGCCCCGTTCTCCTGGGTATTCGGCATGGGCGTCGCGGGGGCGCTGTACTTCCTCGTCTCGCGGCGCGCCCGGACGACCGGCGAGATTCCTGACGAGATCATTCCCTCGCAGGTCGGGGCCCCCGTCGAGAACCCGGCGCAGGGCCTGGAACAGGTGCGGGTCACGGCCGCCGAGGGGGCCTGAAGGCCGCGAAGAGGGGTCTTGACGGGCCGCGGCCCGGCATGAAAACTCTTCAACAGAAAGTTGAATTCCGCAGTGCGGAAGCGCGCTGCGGGGGTGACGCAACAAGGAAGGGGACCGGGTGTCCGACGCAGAGCTGATGCTCCGCTCCACGCGAGTCATCACACCGGAGGGGACGCGCGCGGCGTCCGTCACGGTCAGGGACGGCAGGATCGCCGAGGTGCTGCCGCACGACGCCGAGCCCCCCGCCGGGGCGCGGGTCGAGGACTTCGGCGACGACGTCCTCCTCCCCGGGCTCGTCGACACCCACGTGCACGTCAACGACCCCGGCCGTACCGAGTGGGAGGGCTTCTGGACCGCCACCCGCGCGGCCGCGGCCGGCGGCATCACCACGCTCGTGGACATGCCGCTCAACAGCCTCCCGCCGACCACCACGGCCGAGAACCTCGACATCAAGCGCGAGGTCGCCCGGTCCAAGGCGCACATCGACGTCGGCTTCTGGGGCGGTGCCATCCCCGGCAACGTCAAGGACCTGCGTCCGCTGTACGACGCCGGCGTCTTCGGCTTCAAGTGCTTCCTCTCGCCCTCCGGCGTGGACGAGTTCCCGCAGCTGGACCAGGAGCAGCTGGCCGCCGCGCTGGGGGAGATCGCCGGCTTCGACGGCCTGCTGATCGTGCACGCGGAGGACCCGGGCCATCTGGAGAGCGCGCCGCCGGTCAGCGGTCCGAAGTATGCCGACTTCCTCGCCTCCCGCCCCCGCGTCTCCGAGGACGAGGCGATCGCCGGCCTGATCGCGCTGGCCAAGCGGCTCGACGCGCGCGTCCACGTCCTGCACCTCTCCTCCTCCGACGCGCTGCCGCTGATCGCGGCCGCCAAGGCGGAGGGCGTCAAGGTCACGGTCGAGACCTGCCCGCACTTCCTCACCCTGACCGCCGAGGAGATCCCGGACGGCGCGACGGAGTTCAAGTGCTGCCCGCCGATCCGTGAGTCCGCGAATCAGGACGCGCTGTGGCAGGGGCTGGCCGACGGCACGATCGACTGCATCGTCTCCGACCACTCGCCGTCCACCACCGACCTGAAGACGCCGGACTTCGGCAACGCCTGGGGCGGCATCTCCTCCCTCCAGCTCGGCCTCCCGGCGATCTGGACGGCGGCGCGCGCCCGCGGCCACTCCCTGGAGGACGTCGTCCGCTGGATGGCCGCGGCCCCCGCGGCCCTGGTCGGCCTGGACCGCAAGGGCGCCATCGCCCCGGGCCGCGACGCCGACTTCGCGGTCCTGGACCCGGAAGCGACCTTCACGGTCGACCCGGCCCATCTCCAGCACCGCAACAAGATCACGGCCTACGCCGGCAAGACCCTGCACGGCGTGGTCCGCTCCACCTGGCTCCGCGGCCGGAAGATCAACGACGCCGGCGACCTGACGGAACCGACGGGGGAGCTGCTCGTTCGGTCGTAGGGCATACCGGGCCGTCGGGCACACCGCAGCGAAGAGCCGTTCCCCGCACGGGGAACGGCTCTTCTTCCCTTGTCCCGTCCGCGGCGCGCCGCCATGCCGCATGATGAACTCCGCGAAGCGGTCGGGAAAGGTCACGGGGGGACGGTCAATGGGCGACAGGACGCATCACCGGCGCGAGAGACTGCACATCATCGAGGAGTGGAGCCGTACGGGAGTGCTGGCGGAGCGCCGCACCCTCCCCATCGAGCAGCAGTTCAGGGAGCGGGTCGCGCGCACCGGCTCCCGGCTCTTCGTCCCGCTCGCCCTCGCCCACTCGGACGACATCTGGTACCACACGCAGATCTCCTATCTGCTGGAGGCGTACGACGCGCTGCCCGCCCGGCCCGACCTCGCCTTCGACTCGGTGTGGAAGGTGTGGGAGTCGACCGTCGGCCTGACCGTGGTGGCCCGGACGGGGAAGCCCCGCAACATCACGGACTCGCTGCGGTACGTGAGTGATCATGTGGCCCTGGACGCCGGGACGTTCGAGACCGTGGTCGCCGCGCTGCCGAGCCAGACGTGCGAATACCTCTTCAAGAGGATCGTCCGGGAACGAAGGGCCGCGAAGGGCAGAGGCGTCGGGCTGCGGTTGGCGGGCGGCGCGGACGGCACCGCGATCGAGGCGCTCCTGGACCTCATGGAGGACGGGGCGGCACAGGGCGAGGAGCTGGACGCCGCCCGCCGCGGCGCGATGCTCCTGCGCCGCGCGCTGGCCGGCGAACTGCTGCGGATCGGGACGGAGGAGGTGCGGCTGAGTGCCACGGCCCGGCTGCGGATCCTCCTCGGCGGCCTGCTCTACACCGCCAGGAACGAGCGGTACCACGGTGAATCCTTCTCGCCGTTCTACAGCAGCGCGGCCACCCTGAAGACCTACACCCACCCGCATTACCTCTTCCTCGCCACCTACGCCCTCGTGCTCCTCCTGTGGTCCCGGGGCGGGCATGCGTACAGCCCCCGGCCGGCGGACGTGGCGCGGAACGTCGCCGAGAACATCGGCGAGGCCAGGACGCTCTACGGCCGGCACTGGCTGGCGTGAGGAGCGGCCTGCCCGGCGACGCTCACCCCTCCCGAAGTCCCTCCCAGAACATCAGCTCGTAGGCCTGGAGGAGGCGGCCGTAGCGGAGGGCGCGGGGGTGGTCCAGGGTGGCCGTGTCCAGGGCGTGCTGGAGGGCGGTGAGGGTGCGGTCGGCGAGTTCCGGGGCGGGGGCGGCGAAGAAGTCGAAGAAGGCGCAGGCCTCGTCGGTGAAGCCGTAGCGGTGGCGCATGGCCTGGCCGACGGCGCGGCAGTAGCCGCCCCAGGCGGTGAAGTTGGCGGCGAAGGCCAGTACCGCGTCGGCCGGTTCGGCGCCGAGGGCGAGCCAGGCCGCGTACGCCGGGTACGCCTGGCAGCCGGGCCGCGGCTCGTACTCCGCGGTCTCCCGCTCCGTCAGACCGCAGGCGGCCGCGAGGGTGCGGACGTGCTCCAGCGCGACGCGCTCGCCGTCGGCGAGGAAGGTGAAGAACGCCGCGACCGGCGGCTCGGCCGCGGCCCGCCCGGCGAGATGGCGGAAGCTGCGCCGGTCCGAGGCGATGACGTGGTGCTGTTCCAGGGCGAGCGCGGCGAAGACCTCGCGCGGGGCCTCGCCGGCGGCGATGGCCGGGACGAGGGTGTTGGCGCCGGGCCCGGGGGTCAGGTCCCGTACGGCGGAGTCGAGGACGTCGGACGCGGAACCGGCCATGGGCGGCCTCCTCGGACGGCGGGCGGGGCGGCGCCCCGCGTGGTCCCCTCCAGTGTGGCGCCGGCGCCCGCCGGAGGGGCGGAGACACGGACCGGCCACCCGCGCGGGTGGGGCCCGCCCGGATCAGCCGCCCCGGTGCGGCGCGGTGGAAAGCGCCGGGAGACCGGCGGCCTGCGCGTCGGCGGCGGTGGTCAGTTGCGCGAGCAGGGCCCGGACGGCCGGCAGCGCTTCGTACTCCGGCAGCGTCAGCGCGACGATCTCGCGGTGCACCGCCGGTTCGAGCCGGAGCAGCCGGACGGCGCCGGTCTCGGCTGTCAGGGCGATCTCCGGGAGGACGGCCACGCCCAGCCCCGCGCGGACCAGGGCGATGGCGGTCAGGTGGTCGTCCGTCACCATGTCGATGCGCGGGGCGAAGCCCTCCGCCGCGCAGAGGTCCGCGAGGTGGCTGTGGCACTGCGTGCAGCCCGCTATCCACGCCTCGTCGGCCAGCTCCGCGAGGGTGATCTCCCCGGTGTCCGCGGTCGCGGCGAGGCGGTGCCCCGGGGGGGCGACGACGAGCAGCCGGTCGGTCAGCAGGAGGCGGGTGATCAGGCCGGCCCAGTCGTCGGCGCCCGGACCGGCCCCGGTGAGCTTCGGGTACCGGAAGGCGAGCGCGATGTCGCAGTCGCCGCCGCGCAGCATCTCCACGGCGCGCGGCGGCGCGGCCTCGGCGAAGGTCACGTCGGTGTCCGGGTGGCCGGCACGCAGCCCCGCCAGCGCCGTCGGCACCAGCGCCGACATGCCGCTGAGGAAGGACACGAGCCGGACCCGGCCGAGGCGTGCGCCCTTGATGTACGCCATCTCCTCCTCGGCGGCGTGCAGCCGGGTCAGAATACGCCCGGAATAACCGTTCAGGATTTCCCCGGCCTCGGTGAGCCGGATTTCCGTTCCGGTATTACCGGTGTGCGGATTGCGTACGACGAGCGGTGTCCGTGCGGAATTCTCCAGTGCCGCTATCTGCCGGCGCACGGCCGGCTGGGTGCAGTCCAGAGCGCGCGCGGCCGCCGCGAACGATCCGGTCTGTGCGACGGCGCGCAGGACGCGGAGTTGGCGTGGCTCAAGCATAGGCGCACAGTAGGGAGTTGATCCTGGTAGGGCAAGGTGGGGTGCGGATTCCCGCCCTCCGCCCGGCGGAGTGGTGAGCGGGGTGCCCGGCGCAAAAACGGGCACACCACATCAACGCCGGTCATAATAATCCGGATATATGCGACATTCGGGGACCTCAAAGGGTTCTTTCTGGCTGTGCAAAGCAATTGTTGGATTGCCGAGGTACCCGGCTTTCGAGTACAACTTCCTGCCATGCGGACCAAGATTGCTCGTACAGTCCACGGCACCTTCGGGGAATTGCTTCAGGGCTATACGCGCGGAGCGGCCGGATACGAACATTTCCTTTTCACGGCCCCGGTGGAAGAACTCCGCTGCCAGGCCCGCATCAGACAGGAAAATCGATCCGAGGCGGCTCCGCTCACCGTCAGACCCGCCGACCGGGTCAAGGCACTGCGTGCCTATACCTCGCTCCGTGCCGATCTGCGGCAGCGCGGCCACGGCGGTGTTCTGGAGATCGACTCCAATATCCCGGTGGCGAAAGGGCACGCCAGCTCCACCAGCGACATACTGGCCAGCGCGCTCCTGTGCGTGTCCGAGGCCTGCCCCGACATCCCGGAGGCGGCCGCGCACGCGCTCGCGCTGTCCGTCGCGCGCCGACTGGAGTACGGCGACTACCTGTTGCACCCCGGCATAGCCGCGTGCGCCCAGCGCGCCCAGCGGCTGATCACCGCGTACCACACCGACCTGCGCTGGACCATCGTCGGTGTGGACGAGGGCGGTTACGTGCACACCGAGGACTTCCACCGTGAACTCCCCGAGGACCCGGGCAAGGCCGAGGAGTACGCGCGGCTCTTCGACGAGCTGGACGCGGCGCTGCGCGCCGACGACGGACCGGCGGCCGCGCGGATCGCCACCCGCAGCGCGGAGCTGCACAACGACCGGCTGCCCAAGAAGTCGCTGAGCGATCTGACCGCACTCCAGCGGGACTTCGGCGCGCACGGCATCTGTGTCGCGCACAGCGGCACGCTGGCCGGCCTGATCTTCTCCCGGTACCAGTCCGACCACGACGAGCGGGTCGCGGGATGCCGCGCCGCGCTGGACGAACGCGGCTACACCGGTGCCACGTTCACCCTCAAGGAGGCGAGGCGTCCATGAGCGGCGCGACCACCACCCCCGACCACGACCGGCAGACGGCCGAGACCGGCCGCCCCGCGCCCGGCGCGCCCCCCACGTCCCGGAAGGGCGGCCGGGCCCGCTACCAGGGCATGGTCCTGATCGCCGTGTGCTGCCTGGCCCTGGGCGGGGTGTTCGTCAGGGTCAGCGAGGTCGGCCCCGTCGCCACCGGCGCGTACCGCTCGCTGTTCGCCACACCGATGCTGCTCGCCGTCTCCGTGGCCATGGCGCGCCGTTCGCCGGAGGCGCGTGCGGCGGATGGGAAGAAGGCCGCGGGCGCCCGGCGGGGCACGCGCATGACCGGCCGGGACCGGGCGCTCATCGCGCTGGGCGGACTGTTCCTCGCGGGCGACCTGTGCCTGTGGAACATATCCTTCCTCTACACCTCGCTGGCGGAGGCGAACCTGCTGGCCAACCTGGTGCCGTTCATCATCGCGCCGCTCGCCTTCTTCCTCTGGGGCGACCGGCTGCCCTGGAAGCTCGTCCTCCCCGCGGTCCTCGCCCTCGGCGGCCTGTACGTCCTGGTCATCCTCGGCACCGGCCTGGACCCCAGGCACCTGCGCGGCGACCTCCTCGCCCTGGCCACGGCGGTGTTCTACGCCCTGTTCCTGGTGGTGGCCAAGGGCCTGCGCGACCGCCACGAGGCCACCCGCATCATGGCCACCCTCAGCCTGGTCTGCGCGGTGGCGTGCTTCGCCGTCGCGGGCTTCCTCGGGGAGAAGATCTGGCCCACCAGCGCGCAGGGGTGGCTGCTCCTCATCGGCCTGGCGATCACCTCGCAGGTGTTCGGCCAGACCCTCATGGCGCACGCGGTGAAGTTCCTGCCGCTGCAACTGGCCGCGCTCTTCGTGCTCCTGCAGCCCGTCGCCGCCGCCGTCTACGGATTCTTCCTGTTCGATCAGCGTCTGAGCCTGGTCCAGATCGGCGGGATCGTCCTCCTGCTGATCTCCATCTACTGGGCGAAGAACCTCCTGGAGGGCTCGAAGTGAACACCGCCGACCCCCTCGCCCTGCGAAGAGACCCGTACGAGGTCATCGAGGAGCTGGCCCGGCTCACCACCATCGACTGCGGGGTGCTGGCGGGCCGGTTACGGCTGCGCGCCGTACACGGCAGCCCGACCACCGAGACCAGCTTCAAGTCCATCCTCGGGCTCGGCCTGCTGCTCCTGGCACGGGAGCGCGGCCTGCTGGCCGAGGGGCAGCCGGTCATCGAGTCCACCTCCGGCTCGCTGGGCCTCGGCCTGGCCGTCGCGGGACGGCTCCTGGGCCACCCCGTCCACCTGGTCTCCGACCCCGGCATCCCCGACGTCACCCGGGTGAAGACCGAGCTGGCCGGGGCCACCCTGCACCTCGTCGAAGCGCCGCACCCGGTGCTCGGCTTCCAGCAGGCCAGGGACGACCTCCTCCAGGCGCTGCGCGCCGAACACCCGGAGTTCTACTGGACCAACCAGAACGACAGCCCGCTCAACCCGGAGGTGTACACCCGCTGGGTGGTGCCCCACCTGGCCGGCACCCTGGACTTCTCCCGGATCACCGCCGGCATCTTCTGCGTGGGCAGCGGCGGGCACTTCTCCGCGCTGTCGCGGATGCTCAGCGACAAGGGCATTCCCTCGTACGTCGCCGACCGGGTCGGCTCGATCACCTTCGGCGGCGAGCCCGGGCCCACCATCCTGCGCGGTACGGGCAACCAGAACCGCATACCCGCGGTCATCGACGCGGCCCGAAGACGGGTGGCCGGCGTCCACCGCGTCAGCGACGACGAGGCCTGCCGGGCCGTACGCGAACTCGTCGCGCGCGGGATCAGCGTCGGGGGCTCGTCCGGCGTCTGCTTCGAGGGCGCCCGCCGGCTCGCCGCCGAACTGGGGCCCGACGCCGACGGGGAGATCCTCACCTTCTTCGCCGACCGCGGCGAACTTTACGGTATGACCCTTTTGAGCCACGGGAGTAGCAAGTGATCCAAGCCGCCCTGTGGAGCTCCTGCGCGCCCACGCAGCAGCTCTACCACGACGATCCGTACGCGACCACGGCCACCGCGACCGTCCTGTCGGTCAGCGGCCACCACGCCGTCTTCGACCGGTCCCTCTTCTACGCCGAGTCCGGCGGACAGGTGGCCGACCGGGGCACCGTCGACGGCGCGCGGGTGGTGGACGTGCAGAAGGCGGGCGGCCGGCCCTTCCAGCTCCCCAACGGGGAGGTCGCCACCGTCGAGTCCGTGTTCTGCCACGAGTTCGCCGAGCCGTGCGCGCTCGGCGTCGGCGACGAGGTCACCATGGAGATCGACTGGGACCGGCGCTTCCGCAACATGCAGATGCACACCCTGGCCCACTTCCTCTTCCACGCCACCGGCGAGTACCTGGAGGCGCAGGGCGAGACCCGCTCCACCCGCGGCTGCCACATCAGCGACGACTCCGCCCGCTTCGACTTCAACTCCGCCATCCCCGGCGAGGCGACGGCCGTCATCGAGGCCCGCGTACGGGAGCTGCTGGCCACCTCCCCGGAGGCCACCGTCACCCCGCTGCCGGACACCCACGACGTGTTCGTCTGGCGCTCGGGGGACATCGTCATCCCCTGCGGCGGCACCCACGTGCACCACCCCAAGGAGATCCAGGGCTCCGTCCGGGTGCGCCGCCGTACCAAGGGCCGCCACGGCACCCGCCTCTACATCGACCTCGACCGTGCCGGGACCGGGTGAACCGTGGCGACAACGGGGACCGGGGCGACGCCGGACGGGTCGCCCTTCATAGCCGACCCCGCCGTGCTGAGGGGGAGGCGCACCTTGAAGTGGCGGGTCGGGGACGAGCCGGACCGGCTGTGCCTGGGCGTGGCCGAGATGGACACCGCCACGCCCCCGTTCCTGCGGGACGCGCTGACCCGGGCGGTCGCGCTGGGGGAGACGGGCTACGGGCTCTGCGCGGAGCAGGAGGCGGCCTGCCGCCGCTATCTGCGTGAGCACCACGGCGCCGCGGTGGCGGCCGCCCGCTGCACCACGGACGTGCTGGCCGGCCTGCGCACCGTGCTGGGGCTGGAGCTGCCGCCCGGCTCCCCGGTCGTCGTCGAAACGCCCGTGTACGGCGACCTGTTCACCGTCGTACGGGAGGCCGGCCTCACCCCGCTGGCCGTCCCGCTGGCGCGCGAGGCCGACGGCTACCGGCACGACTGGGCGGCCCTCGAAGCGGCGGCCGCCGACGGTGCCCGCGCCTGGATACTGTGCCAGCCCCACAACCCCGTGGGGCGGGCCTGGACCGGGGACGAGCAGGCGGCGGCGGTGTCGCTCGTGCTCCGGCACGACCTGCTGCTCCTCGCCAACGAGGTGCACCTCCCGCTGGGCCTGGACCACCAGCCGCTCTCCGCGTACGCGGACGCCGGCATCGACCGGGCGCGGGCCTTCGGATTCACCTCCGCCTCCAAGGCGTTCAACGTGGCAGGGCTGAAGAGCGCCACGCTCTACGCCTCGGAACGCACCGCGGAGACGCTCACGGGGATGCCGCAGGGCCTGCTCGGCCGCCCCGGGAGCCTCGGCTCCATCGCCACGGTCGCCTGCTACGAGCACGGAGTGCCGTGGCTGACGGGCCTGCGTGCCGAACTCGCCGCACGTGTCGCGCAGGTCCGCACCGAGCTGTGTGAACTCCCTTTGACGGTCGAGGTGTGGGTGCCGGAGGCCACGTACTTGGTCTGGGCGGAGTTCCCCCGCGCGGGCGAGGCCGAGCGGTTCGCCGAGGCACTGCGCGCCGCGTCCGTGCACGTACTGCCGGGCGGTGTGTTCGGCGGGGAGCGGTTCGCGCACTGCTTCAGGATCAACGCCGCCGCTCATCCGGCGGTCCTGGGCGAGGCCTTCGCCCGGATCCGCGCCGCACTGTGAAGGCCCGGCCAACGGGGCCTTAATCAGCGCGTTACGCGTCCGTAGGTGTGGTGTCACAGTGGCGAGTGAGGCTGGTGAAGCCGACGGTCGCCCCCCCCACGGCGGGCGTCGGAGCACACGACGCACCACTCGGACAACCGGTCCTCCCCCCACGATCCGAACAGGATGGGACCACACAGATGCGTACTCCGCTGGAACGCCCTTCCCGCGCCGGTGCCCACCGCGCCGGCCCGCGTGCGTCCCGCCGAAGAACCGGTCACGCCGGCTGAGCAACCACCCGCTGCCCGGGTCCGGGCCGCCCGTGTCGCGGCCCGGCCCGGTTCTTCGCGCGCCCTCACGCAAGGAAGGAACCACCACGGTGCTCATATCGCACCCCGACCACCCGGCCGACCTGCCCGCCGACTCCTCGGCCGGGCAACTCGGCCCGCCCCCGGCCGCGGAGGGGACCGGCGCCGGCCGGGTCCTCGCCGTCGGCATGCCGGGACCCCGGCTCGACCGGCTCACCCACACCCTGCGGGCCACCGGCCACGAAGTGCGGCAGGTGCCACCCGGCCGGGTGGGCACACACGTCCGGAAGGCCACGCCGGATGCCGTGGTCGCCCTGAACGACGAGCGGAGCGGGCTGGAGGTGATCCGCGAAGTCCGGGCGGCGCCCGCCGGCCGCGCGCTGCCGCTCGTCATGGTCACCGCGGGGCCCGCCCCCGCCGAGGTCGCCGACCTGCTGCGGAACGGGGCCGACGACTGCGTCCTCGACGCCTCCGACCCGGTCGAACTCGCCGCCCGTATCGAGGCGAAGCTGCACCGCGTCCCCGTGCCGGTCGAGCAGCTGCTGCTGGACCCGCGTACCGGGCTCTACTCCCGCCGGCACTTCCTGGACGAGCTGGAGCGGGAGTGCCGGCGCCCGGGGACGGGGCGGCGCGCCGGCCCCTCAGGGGTCATGGCGATCGTCGCCGTCGCCGAAATGAGCGCGCTGGAGCACCGGTTGGGCCACCGCGTCCGCCGGGAGGTCGCCGAGCGGCTGGCGGGCGTCGCCGAGCGGCTGGGCAGTACCTGCGACCGGTTCGGCTGGGACGAGGCCGGGCACCTGCTGATGCTGCTGCCCGGCGTGGACGAGGAGACCGCCCGGCGCGGCCTGGAGAAGTTCGCGCACGCCGTCGCCTCCACCCGCTTCGTCGTCGCCGACGAGAACGTCCGGCTCACCCCGGCCATCGGCTTCGTCCCGCTGGCCGACCGCACCGGGCCCGAAGAGGCCGTCGAGAAGGCGCTCGCGGCGGTCGCGGAGTCCACCAGCCACCGGGATCTGCGCCCGATGGCGTACGCGCCCTGGATGCGCGCCTCGCACCGGCGCCGCAACCCCTTCGGCGCCGCCCTGCGCGCCCGGCTGACCGCTCTCTCCTCGCTGATCGTCCTGCCGCTGGGCGTGGGCCTGCCGTTCCTCGTCTACCAGCAGGCCTACGGCCGGGGCTGGGACGTCGGCTCGGTGATGTACTGGGTGGTGGTGGCCGGGCTGCTGGTCTCCGCCGCGCTGATCGTCGTGGAGTGCCTGTTCTCGCTGGACGCGCCGCGCCGCCCGGCGGAGCCCGCCGAGCCGTACCCGCCCGCCAGCGCGATCATCGCCGCGTATCTCCCCAACGAGGCGGCCACCATCGTCGACACCGTGGAGTCCTTCCTCCGGCTGGACTACCCGAACGACTTCGAGGTGGTGCTCGCGTACAACACACCGCACCCGCTGCCGATCGAGGACACCCTGCGCGAGATGGCCGCGCGCGCCCCCCGGCTGGTGCTGCTGCCGGTCGCGGGCTCCACCTCCAAGGCGCAGAACGTCAACGCGGCGGTGACCCGGGTGCGTGGCGACATCGTCGGGATCTTCGACGCGGACCACCACCCGGCCCGCAACGCCTTCCAGCACGCCTGGCACTGGCTCTCGCACGGCTACGACGTGGTCCAGGGCCACTGCGTGGTCCGCAACGGCGACAGCTCCTGGGTGGCGAAGCTGGTGGCCGTGGAGTTCGAGGCGATCTACGCGGTCAGCCACCCCGGCCGCACCCGGCTGTACGGCTTCGGCGTCTTCGGCGGCTCCAACGGCTTCTGGCGCACCGATCTGCTCGCGCGCACCCGTATGCACGGCTCGATGCTCACCGAGGACATCGACTCCACGATGCGCGCGCTGGGCGAGGGGGCCCGCTTCACCGTCGACCGCACCCTGATCTCCCGCGAGCTCGCGCCGACCATGCTCAGGCCGCTGTGGAACCAGCGCTCGCGCTGGGCTCAGGGCTGGCTCCAGGTCTCCCTCACCCACCTGTGGCGCAGCTTGCGTTCGCCCGCCTTCACGCCGCGGCAGAAGGCCGGGCTGCTGGTCCTGCTGGGCTGGCGCGAGGTGCAGCCCTGGCTGACGCTCCAGATGTGGCCGATCCTGCTGTACTCGGTGTGGAAGGCCGGCGGCCCGGCCGGGCTGGACTGGACCGTGCCGGTGTGCCTGCTGGCGATGGTCTGCACGCTCTCGGCGGGGCTGCTGCAGGCGGCGTTCGCATGGCGGCTCGCCGCCCCCGAACTGCGCCGCCGCCGCGGCTGGTTCTGGAGCTACGCGGTCCTCTCGACGTTCTTCTACACGCACTTCAAGAACACGCTCGCGCGCCAGGCCTGCATGAAGGAGGCGCTGGGGGACCGGCGCTGGCGGGTCACCCCGCGCGCGGTGACGGCCGCCGCACCGGCCGTGGCGGCGGGTGAGCGCCCGTGACGGCCACCGGGACCGGTGCACGCAGCGAGGAGTCGGCCGCCGCCCGGAGCAAGGCGGAGGAACTCCAGGGCTTCCGCGGCATCGCCGCGCTGAGCACGGTCGTCTTCCATGTCTGGCAGCAGTACCACGTGTACGACGGGGACGGCTCCCACCCGCCGGTGGACAGCCCGTACGTCGCCTCGCTGCTCTCCCTCGAAGTCATCGACTTCTTCTTCGTGGTCTCCGCTTACCTGCTCACGCTCTCGTACGCGCGGGCCGCCATCGACGGTGGCTCGACCCGCCCAGGGCGGCTGTTCCTCTTCCGGCGCGCGGTGCGCATCGTGCCGCTGTACTTCCTGGCGGTGCTGGTCGTCTGGTCGACCCGGAACCCGCAACTGGCCGGCAACTGGCGGGACCTGGTGGAGCACCTCACCTTCACCCACGTCTTCGACCGCGAGCAGATCTTCTACACGCTCGGCCCGGCCTGGTCGCTCTCCCTGGAGGTCGCCTTCTACCTCGTGCTCGTCGCGCTGGGGCCGCTCGCCGTACGGGCCTGCCGTCCGCTGCGCCGCCGCGGCGCGCGCGTCGCGGTGTGCGCGGGCGGCTGCCTGCTGCTGTTCGTGCTGCCGGTGGTGTGGGTGGCCGTCGCGCGGTACGGGTACGGCGTCCCGCACACCGACTGGACGGTGTACTTCGGCCCGCAGGCCCGCTTCGGGGGCTTCGCGGCCGGCATGGGGCTCGCCGTGCTGATGGTCGCGCTCGGCGGGCGGGGCCGGCTGCGGCCCGTACCGGCGACGGCGCCGGCCGTCCTGGCGGTGGCCGGGGTCTACTGGCTGTCCTGGGACTCCCGGCCGGAGAACGCCACGTTCACCTTCTACCACCCGCTCGCCTCGCTGCTGTGGGCGGCGCTGCTCTTCGGTGTCCTGCACGTGCGCGGCACGGTGCGCTGGCACGCGCTGCTGCGGGCCCGCTGGCTCACCCACCTCGGCCTGGTCAGCTACAGCCTCTTCATCTGGCACGAGCCGGTCATGCTGCAGCTGTTCCAGTGGGGCCTGCTGCCCGGCCGGCCGGACGGCTTCTGGGCGGCGGTCGCGGTCGTCCTGCTGGTGGCGGTGCCGTTCGCGACGGCGAGCTACTGGGTCGTGGAGTACCCGTCGAGCCTGCTGTACCGGCTCAGGGACGGCAGCGGCCGGCAGCGGGACTTCTACGCGGGGGTGGTGACCCGGTAGCGCGCTGCCTCAGGTGGCGGACCTGAGCATGACCACGATGAAGCTCAGGAACGCCAGGAGGACGTGCGTGCCGACGACGTAGAGGAAGACGCGTACGGTCAGTCCGCGCGGGGCCCGGTCCTCGACATCGTTCCTACGGGCCCCGGCGGACGCCGGCGGGGCGGCGGGCTGCTCGGTCACGGGGGTGGTCCTTCCTGGGATCGGCAAGGCCGGGGAGCGGGTCACAGCCCGCGGCGGGCACCGTCGCCCAGGCACAGCCCGGCCGTGCCGCTCTGCATGAGGGTGTGGACGAAGAGGAGCTCCGTGCCGCCGGGGGAGGCCGCGGCGATGCGGTGCGGGGTGAGCGAGTCGAAGTGCGCCGCGTCGCCCGGGTCCAGGAGCTGCACCGTCTCGCCGAGGGCCAGCCGCAGCCGTCCCTTGAGGACGTACAGCCACTCCTCGCCGGGATGCACCCGCACCAGACCGGCCTGGCCGTCGTGCGGAGGGACGAACACGCGCAGCGCCTGCATCGCCCGCCCGGCGCCGCCCATCGGCCAGTACGTCCAGCCGCCGGTCTCCGAGGGCGCGGCCTCGGCGCCCCGGAACACCGGCTCCCGCTCCGGTGCTGTCTCGCCGAGCAGGTCGGATACCGTGGTGGCGTACGTCCGCGCCAGGGAGAGCAGCATCGGCAGCGACGGCTGGCGGCGCCCGGTCTCCAGGCGCGAGAGGTGCGCGGGGGACAGACCGACCCGTCCGGCCGCGGTCTCCAGCGTGAGGCCGGCGCGTCGTCGCAGGTCACGCAGGCGAGGCGCGACGACGGGCAGCTCCTCGGAGGGGCCGTCGGACGCGTGGTCGTCCAGAGGTGCGGTCATGTCTCTGGTATAGCCAGACCCGGCCCGAGGGGCAAAAGTTTTGCCTCAGAGGCAAAAGCCTCGCGATCCCCGACGGTCACCTGCGCTGTTCGTCCGGCTCCTGTGAACTCCCGGGAAACTTCCGGCACTTGCATTGACAGGGGCATGTCTACGCGCGTCATGCTGTACGGCATGAGAATCCCCCCACGGATCACCCGGATCGGCGCGCTCGGCGCCCTCGCCTCGGCCCTGTTCCTCGCGGGCCCCGCCGTCGCCGCCACGCCCACTGCCGCCGCACCCGCGGCGGTGGCGCACGCCGCGCCCGTGCACGCGGCCGCCGTCGGCGACATCTGCTACTCCAAGCTGCCCGCCGAGGCCCACGAGACGCTGGACCTCATCGAAAAGGGCGGCCCCTACCCCTACCCGCAGGACGACGGCGTCTTCTCCAACCGGGAGGGCGTCCTGCCGCAGCAGCCCAGCGGCTACTACCACGAGTACACCGTCGAGACCCCGGGCTCCCCGGACCGCGGCGCCCGCCGCATCGTCACCGGCGAGCAGAACGACGAGGACTACTACACCGCCGACCACTACGAGAGCTTCGACCTGGTGGACCGCGGCTGCTGAGCGGCCGGGGAACAGCGCGGCGGCCGGGGCGATGCCCCGGCCGCCGCCGTTTTTTCCGGCGCTTCCCATGTCCCGTACGGCGCCGCGTACTCCGGCGCGCCGGGCCGCGCGGGGTCGCCCGACAACCGGGTCGCACCCCCCACTGAGGGATTGTCAGCCGTTGCCGGTAGCGTTTCGGTGGAAACAGCGACCGGGCGGGCATCGGCGGCGAAAGTGGCCTCAAGGCGGCCACCTGCGGCGGAGCCCGACCACCGGCGCACCGGAACAGTTCCCCGGGGGCACGGCGGCGACGCCGTGTGCGGGACGGATCAGGAAAGGGCGGCGAGCTGTCGTGTACCGCTGGGAGATCACCCGGGCCGCACTGGCTCAGCGCGTTTTCGCCATCGTCCGCAGTGAGACCTACGACGAGGCCAGCGCCACGGCCGACACACTGCTGTCGGCCGGCATCACCAGCCTGGAGATCTCCCTGACCACGCCGTTCGCGCTGGAGGCGGTCACCACGCTCACCCGTGAGCTGGGCGACGACGCGATCATAGGCGCGGGCACGGTCCTGGACGCGGCCTCCGCACGGATGGCCGTGGACGCCGGCGCCCGCTTCCTGGTCTCACCGCATCTGGATGCCGAGGTGATCGGCACCGGCCACCGCTACGGCGTCCCGGTCTTCGCCGGCGTCGCCACGCCCACGGAGATGGTGCGCGGCCTGGAGCTGGGCGCCGACGCCCTGAAGCTCTTCCCGGCCTCCGGCCACAGCCCCGGCTGGCTCCGGGACGTCCGCGCGGCGCTGCCCCAGGCGCCGCTGGTGCCGACGGGCGGCGTGACGGTCGAGAACGCCCCGGAGTGGATCGCCGCCGGTGCGGTCGCGGTCGGCATGGGCACCGCGCTCTCCGCCGGCGACCGCGACACGGTCACCAAGCGCGCCGCCGCCCTCCTCCCGCTCCTCGCCGACGCCGCCCCGCCGTCCATGACGCCGGGCCTCGGCTCCCTGGACCTGTACGAGGTCTGATCCCCGGCCCGCCGCACCCGCCGGCGCCGCGGCCCTCCGGAGCGCCCGTACGCCCGCCTGAGGCCCGTACGCGGCGCCCGGCTCAGATTCCCCCGCGCAGCATCCGCGACAGCCCCAGGGCCGCCGTGCGGACCGCCGGGGCGAGTTGGGCCGGGCGGAAGCGGGCGCGCGGCACGGCGACCGAGAGCGAGGCCACCGCGTCGCCGCCCGCGAAGACCGGGGCCGCGATGCAGCTGACCCCGAGCACCGCCTCCTGCTCCTCGTAGGCCAGCCCGGACACCTGCGTCTTCTCCAGCGCCATCCGCATGCGCGCCGGATCGGTGATCGAGTGCGCCGTCAGGCGCGGCAGCGGCCGCGACAGCACCTCCTCGGTCAGCTCGGTACCGCAGAAGGCCAGCAGCGCCTTGCCCACCCCCGTGCAGCTCAGCGGCAGGCTGTGGCCGATGTGCGAGGGCAGTTGGAGCGCGTCGTGCCCGTGGATGCGCTCCAGGTAGACCACCTCCATGCCCTCGCGCACCCCGAGGTGCACGGTCTCGCGGGTGGCCTCGAAGAGGTCCTGGAGGAACGGCAGCGCCGCCTCGCGCAGGTCCCGCCGCCGCGGCACCAGCGACCCCAGCTCGAACAGCCGGCCGCCGAGCCGGTAGCGGCCGTCGTCGGTGCGCTCCAGCCAGCCCAGCCGCACGAGGCCGGCCGCCAGCCGGTGCACGGTCGGCTTGGGCAGCCCCGACCGCTGGGCCAGTTCCGCCAGCCGGTACGGACCGCCGGTCGGGCGGAAGGACTCCACGATCAGCGCGGCCTTGTCGAGCATGCTGGTGCCCGTCTCGTTCCGTGTCACGGAACAAACATTGTCCCCTCCGAGACGCCGCGTCTATACCGGAGCCATCGCCGTGGGGCCCGCGTTCGGGAGCCCCGCCTCCTCCGCCCGCCCGACCAGGAGACCGCGCCATGCCGACCCCGCCCGATCCCGTACGCCTCGACGACGTGCCGCCCGCCGTCGTCAAGGCCGCCGACATCCTGGCGGAGGCCGCCCGTACCGGCGTCCCCTGCCCGCCCGTACGCGGCCTGCTGCCCGAGGGCGACCTGGCTGCCGCGTACGCCGTCCAGCGGCTCACCGTGCGGCGCGGGCTCGCCGCCGGCGGCCGGATCGTCGGCCGCAAGACCGGACTGACCTCACCCGCCGTACAGGCTCAGCTCGGCGTCGACCGCCCGGACTTCGGTGCGCTCTTCGCGGACATGGCGGTGCCCGAGGGCACCCCCGTACCGGCCGGCCTGCTGCTCCAGCCCAAGGTGGAGGCCGAGGTCGCGCTCGTCCTGGCCGAGGACCTGCCGTACCGGGACTGCACGGTCGCCGACGTGCTGCGCGCGACGGACTTCGCACTGGCCGCACTGGAGATCGTGGACAGCCGGGTGGCCGGCTGGGACATCTCCATCGTCGACACCATCGCGGACAACGCCTCCTCCGGCCGCTACGTCCTGGGCAGCGCGCCCGTGCCGGTGACCCGGCTGGACCTGCGCTGCGTACGGATGACCATGACCCGCAACGGCGCACAGGTCTCCGCCGGCACCGGCGCCGACTGCCTCGGCAGCCCCCTCAACGCGGCCGCGTGGCTGGCCTCTTCGCTCGCCGAAGCGGGCGACCCGCTGCGCGCCGGCGACCTCGTGCTGACCGGTGCGCTGGGCCCGATGGTGCCCGCCGCGCCCGGCGACCTGTTCGAGGCGCACATCTCGGACCTGGGCTCCGTACAGGCGCGATTCGCGGCGGAGACCGAAGGCACGGAAGGAGAGCGACGGTGACCACCACAAACCCGGCCGGCTCCGGCGCCCGCACCAAGGTCGCGATCATCGGCTCCGGCAATATCGGCACCGACCTGATGATCAAGGTGCTGCGGCTCTCCACGAGCCTGGAGATCGTCGCCCTGGCCGGCATCGACCCGGACTCCGACGGCCTCGCCCGGGCCCGCCGCCTCAAGGTCGCCACCACCCACGACGGTGTGGACGGCCTGGTGAAGCTCCCCGAGTTCGCCGACGTGGAGATCGTCTTCGACGCGACCTCCGCCGGCGCCCACCGCCGCCACGACGAGACGCTGCGCGCCCTCGGCCGCACGGTCGTGGACCTGACCCCCGCCGCGCTCGGCCCGTACGTCGTGCCGCCCGTCAACCTCGACACCCATCTCGACGCGCCCAACGTCAACATGGTCACCTGCGGCGGCCAGGCCACCATCCCCGTCGTCGCCGCGGTCGCCGCCGTCACCCCCGTCCACTACGGCGAGATCGTCGCCTCGATCTCCTCGCGCTCCGCCGGCCCCGGCACCCGCGCCAACATCGACGAGTTCACCGAGACCACCGCCGCCGCCATCGAACAGGTCGGCGGCGCCGCACGCGGCAAGGCGGTGATCGTCCTCAACCCCGCCGAGCCGCCGCTCATCATGCGCGACACCGTGCACTGCCTGGTCTCGGCGTGCGACCGGGACGCCGTCAACGCGTCCGTCGAGGAGATGGTCGCCCGCGTCCAGGCGTACGTACCCGGCTACCGGCTCAAGCAGCGCGTCCAGTTCGAGACCGTGGCCACCGGCGACCCGCTGCGCGCACTGCTGCCCCCGGCGGCAGCGGCCGGCGAGGCCACCAAGGTCTCCGTCTTCCTCGAAGTGGAGGGCGCGGCCCACTACCTCCCCGCCTACGCCGGGAACCTCGACATCATGACCTCGGCCGCGCTGCGCACCGCCGAGCGCATCGCCGCACACCGCTCCAGCGAGGTGGCAGCACGATGACCACGCACCGGGCCGAAGCCCGCCCCCTGTACGTCCAGGACGTCACACTCCGGGACGGCATGCACGCCATCCGGCACCGCTACACCGTCGACCAGGCCCGCGCCATCGCCGCGGCACTGGACGCGGCAGGCGTCGCCGCCATCGAAATCGCCCACGGCGACGGCCTGTCCGGCTCCAGCATCACCTACGGCGTCGGCGCGCACACCGACTGGGAGTGGATCGAGGCCGTCACGGACGCGGCACGCACCGCCGTACCGACCACGCTCGTACTCCCCGGCATCGCCACCGTCCAGGACCTCAAGCAGGCGCACGCGCTCGGCATCCGCTCCGTCCGCATCGCCACCCACTGCACCGAGGCCGACATCTCGGCGCAGCACATCGCGGCGGCCCGCGAGCTGGACATGGACGTGGCCGGGTTCCTGATGATGTCCCACATGGCCGAGCCCGCCGAACTCGCCCGCCAGGCACGGCTGATGGAGTCCTACGGCGCGCACTGCGTGTACGTCACCGACTCCGGCGGCCGGCTCACCATGGACGGCGTACGGGACCGCTTCCGCGCCTACCGCGACGTCCTCGACCCGGCCACCGAACTGGGCATCCACGCCCACCACAACCTCGCGCTCGGCGTCGCCAACACCGTCGTCGCCGTGGAGAACGGCGTGACCCGCGTGGACGCCTCGCTGGCCGGCCAGGGCGCGGGCGCGGGCAACTGCCCGCTGGAGGCCTTCGTCGCCGTCGCCGACCTGATGGGCCGGCAGCACGGCTGCGACCTCTTCCCGCTGATGGACGCGGCCGACGACCTCGTCCGCCCGCTCCAGGACCGTGAGGTGCGGGTGGACCGGGAGACGCTGAGCCTGGGCTACGCGGGCGTCTACTCCAGCTTCCTGCGGCACGCCGAGACGGCCGCCGAGCGGTACGGCCTGGACACCCGCGCCGTACTCGTCGAGGTGGGCCGCCGGGGCCTGGTCGGCGGTCAGGAAGACATGATCACCGACGTCGCGCTGGACATGGTGGCGGCACGGGGCTGAGTCGCACGCGGGGGCCGGCGCCTCAACGGACACCGGCCCCCTGCGGTCACGGCAGCAGCGACTCCGCCACGTCGGCGGCGCGCATCGTGCCGCCCTCGGCACGGAGTTCGGCGCGCAGCGCGGCCGAGCGCCGGGCCACCTCCGGGTCGGAGGTCAGCTCCAGCAGGGCGGCCCGCAGCGCCTCGGAGGTGGCGTCGGCGGTGTCGAGCCGCCGGGCCACGCCCAGCGACACCAACCGGTCGGCGTTGTCGAACTGCTCGGCCGCCTGCGGTACCGCGATCATCGGCACGCCCGTGTACAGCCCCTCGTTGCAGCCGCCCATCCCGGCGTGCGTGACGAACGCGTCGGCCTGCTCCAGAATCGCCAACTGCGGTACCCAGGAGTGCACTTCCACGTTCCGCGGCACGGTGCCCAGCTCCGCCGTGTCGGTGTGCTTGCCGACCTGGAGCACCATGTGCCAGTCCGGCAGGTCACCGAATGCGGACAGACACTGCCGGTAGAACTCCGGCTGCCGGGTGAAGGCCGAGCCCAGCGAGACCAGCAGGACGTTCCGCGCGCCGGCCGGGCGGCTCCAGCCGCCCTGGTCGCTCCGGTCGCCGAGACAGGGCCCGACGAACGTCACCGCTTCGGTGTCCACCCTGTCCGCGTGCGGCTGCATGGCCCGCGGGATCGTCGCCACCGCCCGCGCCGGGCGCCCGGAGAACTCCATCGGGTCCGGCGTCGTCGCCCCGTTGCCGGCCAGCCAGCCGGCGAACTTCGCGAAGTACGCGTCGGCCCCGGGCAGCGCCCGGATCTGCGCGGTGATGGCCTCCGGACCGTCCCACGCCACGTACGTCGGCGAGATCTGGAGCGTGGGCCGCCCCTGGGCCTCGGCGAGCGCACGGCCCGCGTACCCGCCGATGTCGTAGAGGTACAGGTCGGCGGGGTCGTCGTCGTACAGCTCGTGCAGCTGCGGCAGCATCTGCACGGCGTCGTCGAGGAAGACGGTCATCGCCTCGACCGGGTCCCCGGGCCAGTCGCCGCCGGTCACCGGGGGCAGGGTGGAGCGGTACGGGCGCAGCTCGGCGCCGGCCGAGGTGACCAGGTCGGCCAGGAACGGGTCATTGGCGTACGTGACGCGGTGGCCGCGGGCCACCAGCTCCCGGATGATCTCGATACCGGGCAGGGTGTGGCTGACGACGGGATTGCCGATCATCGCGATGTGGGCGCGGCGCGGCGACGTACCGGAGGTACGGGAAGGCATGAAAGATCACTCACTTCAGGTCTACGGAAGAGCAGGACACAGCGGCCCGGCGTCCGGCGATGCGGACGTGCAGGCGGGCGGCGCGGCGGGACGGAACCGCCGGCGGGGCCGTGTCAGCCGTAGATCTGGTGGAAGTACATGTGCCCACCGTAGCCTCGTGTGGCGGACGTGACCAACCGAATTACCGGCAGCCCGGCGGCCGAGGGGGACCACAGTGACGGACATCGTCGAACTCAGCGCACTTGAACCGGACTTCAACGCCAACCCCTATCCGCACTACGCCGAGCTGCGCGCCAAGGGCCCGGTGCACCAGGTCCGGCTGCCCGACGGCCGGGACGTCTGGATGGTCGTCGGCCACGACGAGGCCAGAGCCGCGCTCGTCGACCCGCGCCTGAAGAAGGACTGGTCCGCGCACCCCGACTGGCAGCCCGTGAAGGGCACCGGGCAGCTCCTCGCCAACATGCTGCAGAGCGACCCGCCGCGCCACACCCGGCTGCGGAAGCTGGTCACCCGGGCTTTCACGGCCCGCGCCATGGAGGCGCTGCGCCCGGCCGTGCAGCGCATCACCGACGACCTGATCGACGCCATGCTCGCGAAGGCGGCCGACGGCCGCGCCGACCTCGTCGAGTCGCTGGCCCACCCGCTGCCCATGACGGTGATCTGCGAGCTGCTCGGCGTGCCCGACCTGGACCGGGAGCGGTTCCGGCGCTGGTCGGACGCGTTCGTCACCAGCGACGGGCCGACCGGCAGGGACGGCTCCGAGATCGAGATGGCCCGCTACCTCGACCAGCTCATCGAGGACAAGCGGCACACCCCGGGCCCCGACCTGTTCAGCACGCTCATCCGCACCACCGACGAGGACGGCGACCGGCTCTCCGGCGACGAACTGGTCGGCATGGCCTTCCTCCTGCTCGTCGCCGGTCACGAGACCACAGTGGGCCTCATCGCCAACGGCACCCTCGCGCTGCTCCGCCACCCGGACCAGCTCGCCGCGCTCCGCGCCGACTTCGGGCTGCTGGACAACGCCGTCGAGGAGATGCTGCGGTACGACGGGCCCGTGGAGACCAGCACCTGGCGGTACACCGGCGAACCGGTGGAGATCGGCGGCACGCGGGTGCCGGCCGGGGTGCCCGTGATCGTGGCGCTGGGCTCGGCCGCCCGCGAGACCGGCCGGTTCGCGGCTCCCGACAGCTTCGACATCACCCGCGACACCCGCGGCCACCTGGCCTTCGGCCACGGCATCCACTACTGCCTCGGCGCACCGCTGGCCCGCATGGAGGGCCGCATCGCCATCCGCACCCTCCTGGAGCGCTGCCCGGACCTGGCCCTGGACGCCGACCCCGCCACGCTCACCTGGCGCCCCGGCATCCTGATGCGCGGCCCCGTCCGCCTCCCGGTCCGGGTGAGCTGAACCGGCACCCCGTACGCCACCGCCACCGGGACCGACGACGGGCCGCGCGCGCCGCGCGGCCCGTCTCCGTATCCGGGCGCCGCGTTCCAGCCACTGGGCCACCCCTTCACCGACCGGGCCGCATCTGCCAGCCTTAAGCTCTTGATCTTGCCCGGTCCCGATCACGCCGCGCCCCCGCCGCGTACAGGAGTCGCCATGAAGCGTGCCGTCACGCTGTCCGCCCTCGCCTGCCTTCTCGCCGCCACCGCGGCGGCCCCCACCGTGTTCGCCGACGGCGCCACACCGGACCCGTCCGCCGCGCCGGCCGCCAAGGCCACCCAGGCGAAGAAGGCCAAGAAGAAGGTCGTGTACCGCACCGCGCCCACCCTTCTGGACACCGTGCCGCGCCGCGGCACCCTGCGGGTCTGCACCACCGGCGACTACCGCCCCTTCACGTCCCGGGACCGCAAGACCGAGAAGTACAGCGGCATCGACATCGACATGGCGCGGGACCTGGCGAAGAGCCTGGACGCCAAGGCGAAGTTCGTCCCCACCACCTGGGCGAGCCTGGTCGCCGACCTCGACGGCGGGCGCTGCGACATAGCGGTGGGCGGCGTCTCCGTCACCCTGCCGCGCGCCCGCAAGCTCGCCTTCAGCGAGCCGACCCGCACCGACGGCAAGACGCCGATCGTGCGCTGCGAGGACAAGAAGAAGTACCGCACGCTGAAGGACATCGACGAGCCGGAGACGACCGTCGTCGTCAACCCGGGCGGCACCAACGAGGAGTTCGCCAGGGCGCACATCAAGGAGGCGAAGATCAAGGTCCACAAGGACAACAACACGATCTTCGACGAGATCGTCGAGGGCCGCGCCGACGTGATGATGACCGACGCCAGCGAGACGCTCTACCAGTCCAAGCTCCACCCCGAGCTGTGCTCCGTACACCCCGACGACCCCTTCACCTTCGCCGAAAAGGCCTACGCACTGCCCCGCAGGGACACCCAGTTCAAGCAGTACGTCGACCAGTTCGTCCACCTGGCGAAGCACGACGGCACGTATGAGGAGTACGAGGACGAGTGGATGAAGTGACCCCGTCGTCCGCCGCCGCTCCGGCGCGGCGTCAGCCGTCCGTGTCGTACAGCGTCGTGCATGTCGCTCCCCAGTTGCCCGGGTAGTGGTTGTCGAGTGCGGTGAGGGCGGTGGTGAGGGCGGGGAGCAGGGTGCCGTACGGGTCGGTCAGGGGGTCGAAGTAGGGGTGGCCGGGGAGGGCGCCGGGGCGCTCGCCGGTCGCCGAACGGCGGGTCGGTTCCGGGGCGAGCCAGGCGGCGCCCAGTGCCCGCGCCATCGCCGCCGACGGGTCGGACTGGGCGAGCGGCCGGACGAGACGGTGGTACCGGCGGACCGGTGAGTCCTCGGAGAAGAGGACGTAGTCGCGCACGGGCGCGCGCCGGACCAGGTGGAACGCCTCGTTCCTGGCGGCCGGGTCGGCCGTCTGCTCGAAGACCCGGCAGAGGAACGCAGCGGCCGCCGGCAGATCGCCCAGCGCCAGCGCGTGGTACGCGGCCACCGCGCCCTGGCCGTGGTCGCGGGCCCGCAGCCGCAGCGCGTCGTGCGCGTGCCGCCAGGTGAACCCGTCGTTGTCCGGCCGGCCCGCCAGGTCGCGCAGGAGCAGATGGCGCAGCAGGGGGTGCAGCTGGTCGGACTGGCTGTCCTGCACCGGCGGGGTGAGCAGGCCGTGCGAGCGGAAGTGCGCCAGTGCGCCCTGGGCGTCCGCGCCGGTGTCGCCCCACAGCCCCCAGGCGGTGAAGGCGTGGTCCAGATCGACCGCGGCGGCGGCCCGCGGCAGCAGCTCCCGCACCTCCGGGGGCACGTCCCGCAGCAGTGTGTCGAGCAGGTCCCCGGCGAGGTCCCAGCCGTCGCCGTCGGGCCGCTGCCCGGCCGGTGTGAGCAGGCGGCGCAGCCGGTACGCCCAGTCGGTGTCCTCGGGGAAGAGGGGCAGCGCGGCCAGCAGCGCGGCCACCGCGCCGGGGTGGCCGCGCGTCAGGTCGTGCACGAGGCGGCCGAGCCAGGCGGCCGGCCGCCGCACGGGCGGCCGGGGCAGCCCGCGGGTGCCGAAGAGCGTGTCGGTGGCCAGCTCGGTGACCTCCGCCAGGGACAGCCCGCCCAGCTGCGCGACCATGAGATCGTCCGCGGTCCGGGTTTCCTGACGATGCGTCAGTCGCCAGTGGGTCAGCTGGTAGCGCAGGTCGGGACCGGTCAGCTGCTCCGGGTCCACCTGCCGGGGCACCGTACCGGCGGTGGCCACGGCCAGCAGCGGGTCCCAGGCCGGGGTGACGCCGCTGTCCAGCGCCCGCGCCTCGGCCAGCGACTGGAGGAACCCCTCGCCCACCGGGCAGTCGGCGTTGTCCAGCAGCAGGAGGCAGTGCGTGGCGCGGTGGCGCGGGGAGCCGTCGCGGTAGGCGGACCGCAGGTCCGACAGCAGCGCCCGCAGCAGCACCTCGTCCACGATGCCCGCGTCGCCCGGGCGGCCCGCGAGCTGTCGCTGCAAGTGGCGCAGCAGGTCGCGGCTGGTGCCGCCGCTGCGCCGGGCGACGCCGGCCAGCGCCCGCTCCAGGGACCGCAGCCGCAGCCGTGGCTCGCCGATGAGCGGCAGCAGTGTGCCGATGCCGGGGGGCGGCCGGCCGTCGCCGAGCGTGTCCAGGCCGGTCTGCAGGCCCTTGCGCACGGTGCCGGTGACGTCGCCGAGCGGGAAGCGGCCGAGTGCGCCGCGCGCCGCCTCGCCCAGCTCCCGTACGGCACGCGGCGCGGGCGCCAGCGCGAAGGCGATGAGCAGCCCGGTGAAGCACGGGAAGGTCAGCGCGGGCTTCCCCGGCACGGGCAGGTGGAGCTGGCGGGCGGTCTCCAGCGCCACTTCGGTGACCGACGCGTATGTGCCGTCGGGGCCGTCCAGGTCCAGCCAGGCCAGCGGCGCCGTCAGCTCCTGGGCCCGCGCCGCCAGCTCCCGCAGCAGCGTCGTCTTGCCCCCGCCGGGCGGCCCGAGGAAGAGGTAGGACGGCAGCTCGCTGTGCGTGTGCGGGCCGCGGTCGAGCGACTCCAGCACCGCCGCCTTCAGCAGCCGCTCGCCCCGCGCCCCGTCCCGCGGGGCCGCGCCGGGCCACGGCGCGGAGGCGTCACCGTCGGGGACGCGGGGGCCGGCGAGGATTCCGCGCGTGGGCCGGCGGCCGGCGGCGCGGGGGGCGCGCCCGGTCGGCGGGGAAGCGGTTCCGGGCCGGGCGGCGTCCTCCGGGGTCTCCCGCCAGTGGCCGGCGGGCCGCCGCGGCAGCGGGGTGTCGGTGCGGCCGATGCCCAGCCGCACCAGCAGCGCGTCGTTCACCCAGGCGAACGCCCTGGCGTGGTCCGGCAGCCGGTCCGGGCCGTCCGGGTGGGCCAGCCAGGCGGGGAAGTCCGGGGAGCGGCCGACCAGTTCGTCCATCCGGCGGCCCACCGCCAGCCCGGTCTCCAGCAGCTCGGCCGTGGGCACGGTGTCGAAGAGTATGGCCTTCGTCGCGGCGGGGAAGTCGAACTGCCGCAGCCGCTCGGGCACGTCGTACTCCGCCGGGTGCGGCACCGCGCGCAGCAGCCCGCCGGAGAACACCTCCGCGAGGTGCGCGGTCTCGGCGGGCCAGGCCACCGACTCCTGGACCAGCCGCATGGCCGGTACCGACACCGGCGCGAGCGCCGCGAGATGGGCGGCGAGCCGGTACGCCTCGGGCGAGACGGTGTCCCGGAACCGCAGCACGGCCGAGGTGGCGGCGTCGGCTCCCGGCGGCGGGGCGGGCGCGGCCGCGGCGACCTCGCTCAGCCCGTCGTCCGCGGCCGGCGCGGTGCGCAGCAGGGGCAGTACGGCCGTGCCGCCGGGCGAGGCGACCAGCCGGGCCCACTCCGCGACCGAGGCCGGGCGCGGCGCCAGCACGGGGATCGGCACCCCGTGGAAGGACGCCAGCTCCGGCGGCAGCCCGGAGGCGGTCACCTGCCAGGTGGCGTTGGCCGAGGCCCGGCCGCGCGAGGTCACCTCCCAGCGGTCGGCGCGTACCCCCGAGCCCTTCCACATCTGCGGCGGCAGCACCTGGAGCACGGCCGTCGGGCCGCACCGGCCCCAGTCCGCCAGGACCTCCTGCGCCGAACCGCTGCGCCAGGCCGAGCCGATGCCGTCGGTGACGACGAGCACCATCGTGCTGCCGGAGGGGTCGGCGAGCACCGCCGGGTCGCCGTTGGCCGGGCCGTCCCCGAAGGGGCTGCCGCGCAGCGCCGGGCGCCCGCCGCCGCGGGTGTGCAGCCCGTGGACCCGTACGTCCCGGAAGGCGCCGAGGCGTTCCAGTACGCCGCGCAGTTCGCCGCAGAGCCGCTGCCACAGCAGCATGGACGTGCCGTCGTCGATGACCAGGGCCAGGTCCAGCCAGCGTTCGCGGGCCGGCAGGATCGCCACGTCCGGGAGCCCGGTCTCCGCCATCGCGTCCACCGTCGCGGCCTCGTCGACCTCCGTACGGACCGGGCTGGGGCGCTGCTGCTGGAGTGGGCGCAGCGCCCGGGAGAGGGCGAGCGCGTCGGTGACGGCCTTGCCTTCGGGGGCGCGTACGGACACGGCCGGGCGGCCGCCGTCCTTGCCGCGCGGGGCGCCGCGCTGCGAGCCGCCGTGCAGGCCGTGCCCGGCGTCCGCACGGCGGGGCGCGCGGGCGGGCGGCGAGGGGTGGGCGGTGCGGCCCGGTGCGCGGCTCGGCAGCCCGGACGCCGGGCCGGCGGGATCCGCCGGCCGCCCGGTGTCCGCCGTCTCCGGTGGCGTGCTGCCGTCGGCGGGCGGCGGCTCCGGGGGAGCGGTGTCCTCCTCGGCCGCGGGCAGCCGGGTGGCCAGCCAGAGCGCGTCCAGCAACTCCTGCGGCGACAGCGGCACTCCGCTGTCGCCCAGGATGCGGCGGGCACGCTCCGGCACGGCCTCAGACCGTCCCGCCGAGCCGGTGCAGCACGGCCTTGCGTACCGCCTCGGCGTCGATGTCCACGCCGCCCGCGCGCAGGAAGACGGCGTTGAGGAGCTGGTCGGTGGCGAGTTCGCCGAGCGCGCGGCGGTTGAGGAACGCGGTGAGCAGGTCGTCGACCTCGGGCAGGATGCCCGGGCCGAGGTGGGCGGCGATGATCTCGCGCAGCCGGGTCTCGTCCGGGTCGGGCAGGTCCAGCCGGACGCAGCGGCGCAGGAAGGCGGGCGGGAAGTCCCGCTCGCCGTTGCTGGTGATCACCACGGCCGGGAACTCCCGGCAGCGGACCCGGCCGCGGTGCACCGGCTCGGTGACGCCGGGGTCGGCGGTGAGCACGTCCACGTCGGCCTGGTCCTCGGGCAGCCGGGCCAGTTCCGGGATCTCGAACTCGCCGCTCTCGAAGACCGCGAGCAGGTCGTTGGGCAGGTCCACGTCCCCCTTGTCCAGCTCGTCGACGAGCAGTACGCGCGGCCGGTCGCGGGGCGC
The DNA here is from genome assembly GCF_055586425.1 of Streptomyces sp. NPDC050806. Taxonomy (NCBI): domain Bacteria; kingdom Bacillati; phylum Actinomycetota; class Actinomycetes; order Kitasatosporales; family Streptomycetaceae; genus Streptomyces; species Streptomyces sp. NPDC050806. Next base: position 50,034 of record NZ_JBVJIF010000010.1, read on the forward strand.
CAGGGCCGTACCGAGCGGGCCGAGCCGGACGAACGTGCCGATGCCCGGCTCCGGTTCGTCCCGGTCCCGGCGGAGCGACGCCTCGCGCAGCCGCCCCACCGCGTCGTAGCGGTAGAGCGCGTCCTGCAGCGTGGCGCGGCTGTTGACCGGCCAGTGCAGCACCCGGCCGAGCGACAGCTCGTGCGCGATGGCCTGCGCGAGCGAGGACTTGCCCGTGCCGGGGTGGCCGGTGACCAGCAGCGGGCGGCGCAGGTGCAGTGCGGCGCTGACCACGTCGGCCTGGTCCGGGCCGATCAGGTACGGGCCGCCGCCCGGGCCCGCGCCGCCGGGCGCCGTCGTACGGGTGTGCCCGAAGCGGCGCCAGGGCGGTGCCTCGGGCATGGCGGGCCGGCGGGCCACGCCGTCGCCGCGGAACAGCCGCCAGCCGTCCGCCGCGCCGGAGCCGTCGGCCGGCCGGGCGGGGCCGGGGACGGTGGCGTCCGGGGTCCGGTGGGGATCGGCGGATGCGTTCTCGGTGGCCATGGTTCCTACAGTTCCGCTCGCTCGGAGGGGTCGGTCAGATGGGCGGTCAGCGGCAGCGGGCGGCCCGGGTCGTCCCACACCAGGACCGGCCGGGCCCGGTGCTCGTCGGGGGAGCTGCGGGCCTTGGCGCGGTATTCCCGTACCGCGTCCGGCAGTTGGTGCACCCGCGAGGGCGGGTCGAGGCGGAAGCCGCCGAGGCCGTCGGCCGCGTGCTCGGCGCGGTCCCACAGCAGCACCGGAACCCCGCAGGCCAGGCACCACGTGGCGGTCCTGGCGCGAGTGCCGGGCGGGGTGCCGACCACCACGACGGACGCGTCCAGGTCCTCGTCCAGCAGGCCGGCCACCCGGCCGGGGTCGTCGTGCGTGGCGTCCAGCCGCATCGCGCTCTTCCTGCCCAGCGCCCGCCAGCGCCGCCGCCACACCCCGTCGCTGTCGGCCAGCCGCCGGATGCTGGGGCAGCGCAGCACCATCGGGTAGCGGGTGCCGACGACCTTGGGGGGCAGCGGGCCCGCGTCCGCGGCGCCCAGGGAGTCCAGGTCGATCTCCAGGTCGCCGTGTTCCACGATCAGTTCGACGGTGGGCCAGGCCTGCCCGACGGAGGCGCCGGCCAGCCGGTCGAGGTGCTTGTGCAGGATCTTGACGATCTCGGCCGGGGCCAGCGGGTCGGCGCCCGCGCCCGCCGCCGGCTGGAGCCGCCCGTCGCCCACGTCCGTCCAGAACCCCACGTCGTACCGGCGGGTGCGGCCGTGGCCCGTACCGCCGGTCAGCTCGACCACCAGCCGGGGCGGCGCGCTCACCGCGGCCTGGGCCCACTGGTCGGCGTCGGCGCGCCGGTCGGCCAGCGTGGCGGTGTCGATGCCGAGGTGGCCCGCCATCCGCTCGTTCCACTGGCGCAGTTCGGTGCGCCGGTCGAGCGGGCTGCCGAGGGCGGCGACGAACTCCACCGCGCGCAGCAGCGCCGGTACGCCCGGGGTGCCGGCCGGCACCTGCCGTCCGTCGCCGGCACGGCTCTCCAGCGCGGCCACCCAGCGCCGCGCGTAGGCGGCGAAGACCTTCGGGTCGCTGAGGCCCGTGCCGTCCACCACCTCGTCGGGCAGCGGATACGGGAACGCGCTGCGGGTGGCCTCGGGGACGCGCCGGCGGACGTCGTCGGGGAGCGTGCCGAGCAGATGCAGCAGGGCCCGCTCCTCCCACGGCGACATCCAGTGGTCGGTCAGCCGCGGGGTGAGCCGGGCCAGGTCGCGCAGCGTGCGGGCGTGCGCGGGATCGTAGGGGGCGAGCACCTCGGCGAGCGCGGGCACCGCACGGTCGACGGTGACCAGCACCTCCGTCCACTCCTCCAGGGACGGCAGCGAGCCGTCCTCGGGGTGCGGCAGGAGGCACCGCTCGGCGAAGCGGGACGCGTGCTTGCGGACGTGTGCCTCGTCGGGCAGCGCGCGGTCCAGCAGGAGGCGCAGGTCCTCGCGGAGCCGGTCGGGGGTGCGCTGTTGCGGTACCTGGTCCGCGCAGCCCGGCAGCAGGCCGTCGGCGCCCGCAGCGGTCAGCTCCGCCTTGACGGCCTGCCAGGAGAACGACCAGCTCAGCCGGGTGGTCATGGTGGGGTCGTAGGGTCCTGCGCCCTGCGTGACCATGGCGGCGACCAGGCCGACGGCGCGCTGGTCGGCCACCGACCAGACCGGGCCGCCGCTGTAACCGCCGCGGATCGCCGCGCCGGTGGGCCGTCCGTGCACGTAGCCGATGCCGTCCTCGAAGGTGGCGACGCGGCCGTACGCGGTGTGTTCGGGGTCGCCGGTGCCGTAGCGGGCGCGCACGGTCTGGGAGCCGGTCATCGGGGCCCAGCGGAGCGGCGCGAGGCCGGACGGCGGGTCGCAGGTCAGTTCCAGTACGGCGAGGTCGCCGCGCCAGCGCCGGGCGCCGGGCGGCACGGCGAGGTGCCGCTCGGGCGACTGCTCGTCACGCGGCGGTATCCAGTGCGTGAGCCGGGCGGTGCCGCGGGTGTCCCGGTCGGCGCCGGGGAAGCCGACCGCCAGCTCCACGGCGCCCGGGTGGGCGTACTCCAGCTTGTCCCGGCCGACCGCGAGGTTGATGACGTGCGCGCAGGTGAGGACGTGCCGCGGGGTGAGGCAGACGCCGGCGCCGACCGTGCGGGGGGCGCTGCGGGGCGCCGTACGGGAGGCGGCGGGGTGGGTGCCGAGCGCGGCGCCGCCGAGCGGGGCCGACGCGTACGCCGTGGCCGCTGACGGGGGCCGCGCGGGCCCCTGCGCGCCGGCGGCCGGGCCGTCGTCCGTGCCGTACACCGTCACCAGCCCGGCCCGCTCGTCCGGCGCCGCGTCGTCCCCGGTCCCGTCCGGGCCCGCGCCGAACCACCGCACTCTCAGCCGTCCCGGGGGGCCGCGCCCGGCAGCTGCCAGCTGGCGGTGATCTTCATGGCGGCCTGTGCGCTGCCCCCGGCGATGCCGAGCTTGAGGTCCTGCCCGATCTGCACGCCGAACTCCACGGAGAGTTCCTGCGGGGGATTCTCCGAGTGGGCGACGGAGTCGTGCACTTCCTGGAGGAGCGGGCCGAGCGGACTGAGCACCGCGCGCAGCCCGTCCCCGGCGAGCGCGGCGACCCGCTCCCGGCCCCGGCCCACCGGCTCGACGGTGCCGGCACCGTCGGGCAGATCCGGGCGTGCGGCGGGCACGGTGGGCGCCGGTGCCCCGACGGGGGAGAGGGCGAGGCGGACCAACGTGCGGTCGGACAATTGCAGTTCGGCGTACTCCGGCATCCGTCCATTGTGCCGTCAGCCACCCCTGTGGCCACCCGTTTCTCACGATCCGGGCGCGTCCGGACGCGTACATGACCAGGTGTCGGGCGAGGGCCGGACGCGGGCGGCACCTGCGACGCCCTGTTACCGGGCCCGACCGTCGCTGCCGAACGGACTTACGGGAACGTACTGTTGGGCCGCCGGCGAGCCGGGCACCGGACCGGCGGCGACGGGCCGCCGGGGGCAGGGAACGGGAGGCGCACACCATGACCGAGGACGGCACCACCGCGGGCGGGCTCTCTTTGGACGCCGCCCGGCAGGCGCTCGCGGCACAGCCGTTCAGCGGCCTGCTGGGCGCGCGGATCACGGAGTTCGGGGCCGGTGGCGCGACGCTGGAGCTGGACATCCGCGCCGAGCTGGAGCAGCAGCACGGCTTCGTGCACGGCGGGGTGCTCTCGTACGCGGCCGACAACGCGCTCACCTTCGCGGCCGGCGCGGTGCTCGGCCCGGCGATCGTGACCGGTGGCTTCTCGATCCAGTACCTGCGCCCGGCGCGCGGGCGGGTGCTCCGGGCGCGGGCCGAGGTGGTGCACGCGGGGCGTCGGCAGGCCGTCTGCCGCTGCGACCTCACGGTGACCGGCGAGGACGGCACGGAGACGCTGTGTGCGGTGGCGCAGGGAACGGTGATGTCCCTGAACGAGCGAGGCCGGGGCGAGCTCACCACCTAATGTCCTGACAATGTGACCTCTGGACTTCCCGTCATGGGCGCGGGCGGATACCCTCACCAGCGTGGGGAAACAAGAAGCAGTCACCGAGGGCGCCGAGGGCCCTGTCCAGTTCAGCGTCGACCGGAGCAGCCCGGTCCCGCTGTACTTCCAGCTGTCCCAGCAGCTGGAGGCCGCGGTCGAGACCGGCAAGCTGGCCCCGGGCAGTCTGCTCGGCAACGAGATCGAGCTGGCGGGCCGGCTGGGCCTGTCCCGGCCGACCGTCCGGCAGGCCATCCAGTCGCTGGTGGACAAGGGGCTGCTCGTCCGCCGCCGTGGCATCGGCACCCAGGTCGTGCACAGCCAGGTCAAGCGTCCGCTGGAGCTGAGCAGCCTCTACGACGACCTGGAGGCGGCCGGCCAGAAGCCCGCCACGAAGGTGCTGCTGAACACCACCACCGAGGCCACCGCCGAGGTCGCCGCCGCCCTCGGCGTCGCCGAGGGCGCGGAGGTCGCGCTCGTCGAACGGCTCCGGCTCACCCACGGCGAGCCCATGGCCCACCTGCGCAACCACCTCCCCCTCGGGCTGATCGACCTGGAGACCGAGCAGCTGGAGAGCACCGGCCTGTACCGCCTGATGCGCAACGCCGGGATCACCCTGCACAGCGCCCGTCAGGCGGTCGGCGCCCGGGTCGCCGACGCGGCCGAGGCCGCGCGGCTGGCCGAGGAGGAGGGCGCTCCGCTGCTCACCATGCAGCGCACGACCTTCGACGACACCGGCCGGCCCGTCGAATTCGGCTCCCACGTCTACCGGGCCTCGCGGTACGCCTTCGAGTTCCAGCTCCTCGTCCGCCCCTGAGCGTGACGCTTCGTCGGGTAAGGATGTTCTGACAAACCATTGACGTGGTGTGTCGTGCGCCGCTAGAACTCCTCCTGCCGCACTCGGGCGGCGGGGGAACGGAGGCGGTTCACGATGCGTACCGTGCGCAGGACCCGTACGGCCCATGCCGGGGCACGCGCCGCGGCGGGCGCGCTCGCGGCGCTCCTGTTCGCCGCCGGCTGCAGCGACTCCGGTGGCAAGCGGTCCGAGGGCGCCGCTTCCGGTGTCTCCGGGAAGGCCGCCGGCACGCCCCGCATGACCATCGGGATGGTCAGCCACTCGGGGGAGGGCGACACCTTCTGGGACATCGTCCAGACCGGCGCCGAGCAGGCGGCGAAGAAGGACAATGTGAAATTTCTCTACGCCAACGACAAGGAAGGGTCGCGCCAGGCCGAGCTGGTCCGCAGCATGACCGACCAGAAGGTCGACGGGCTGATCGTGACGCTCGCCAAGCCGCAGGCCCTGAAGGCGGCGGTGCGGTCCGCCGTCCGGGCCGGCATTCCGGTGATCACCATCAACTCCGGCGGCGAGTTCTCGAAGGCGTACGGCGCGCTCACGCACATCGGCCAGGACGAGTCCGTCGCGGGCCGGGCGGTCGGTGACGAGCTGAACGAGCGGCACCGGAAGAAGGCCCTGTGCGTGATCCACGAGCAGGGGAACGTCTCCCTGGAGGACCGTTGCGCCGGGGTGAAGAAAGCATTCCGCGGTACGGTCGAGAATCTGAACGTCGACGGGACGAACGCACCGTCCTCCCAGTCGTCGATCGAGGCCAAGCTCCAGTCGGACAAGGGCATCGACGCGATCGTCACGCTCGGCGCCCCCATGGCCGCGATCTCGGTCAAGGCCGGGGAGCAGGCCGGCAGCGCCGCGCGGATCGCGACCTTCGACCTGAACGCCGCCGTGGTGAAGAGCCTCAAGGCGAAGGACATCGCCTTCGCCGTCGACCAGCAGCCCTACCTCCAGGGGTACGAAGCGGTCGATCTGCTCTGGCTGAACCGGACCAATGCGAACGTACTGGGCGGCGGCCGTCCGGTGCTGACCGGTCCCGCCGTCGTCACCGGCACGGACGTACCGGCGCTGGAGAAGTACACCGCTCGCGGGACCCGCTGACCCCGGGACGAACAGGCATAACGGATACTTGGCGGTTGGGTCCGACCCGTCGGACCCGGGAAATGACTACGGACAGTGAGATCCACAGGGATCCAGCGATCCAACGAGAAGGGCACGACCTCGTGGCAAGGGTTCGGACAGGGGCACGCGCGCTCGGCGCGGTGCTGGCAGGGGTGCTCGGCCTGGCCCTGGCGGGCTGCAGCGCCACCGGCGGCAAGCGGGCCGAGGAGGCGCGCGAGGCGCAGGTGGCCGGCGGCCGGGCGGCCGTGAACACCCCGAAGTGGACCTTCGCGATGGTCAGCCACTCGGGCGACGGCGACACCTTCTGGGACATCGTGCAGAACGGCGCCAAGCAGGCGGCCGCCAAGGACAACATCAAGTTCGTCTACGGGCACGACGAGGAGGGCAGCCGTCAGGCGCAGCTCGTGCAGTCCTACATCGACCAGAAGGTCGACGGGCTGATCGTCACGCTCGCCAAGCCGGACGCCATGAAGGGCGCGCTCGCCAAGGCCGAGAAGGCCGGCATCCCGGTGATCACTGTGAACTCCGGCTCCGAGGTCTCCGAGAAGTACGGCGCGCTGTCCCACATCGGCCAGGACGAGTCGATCGCCGGCGAGGCGGTCGGCGAGGAGCTGAACAAGCGCCACCGGAAGAAGGCGCTGTGCGTCCTGCACGAGCAGGGCAACGTCGGCCACGAGCAGCGCTGCGACGGCGCCGAGAAGACCTTCGACGGCAAGCTGAAGCGGCTGTACGTCGAGGGCACCAACATGCCCGACGTGCAGTCCTCCATCGAGTCCCAGCTCCAGGCCGACCCGAAGATCGACTCCGTGGTCACGCTGGGCGCGCCCTTCGCGCCCACCGCCGTGAAGGCCAAGGAACAGGCGAACAGCAAGGCCGAGATCGACACCTTCGACCTGAACGCGCAGGTCGCCGACGGTCTGAAGGACGGCTCCCTGGGCTTCGCCGTCGACCAGCAGCCCTACCTCCAGGGCTATCAGGCGGTGGACCTGCTCTGGCTGTACAAGTACAACTCCGACGTCCTCGGCGGCGGCCGTCCCGTCCTCACCGGACCCCAGGTGGTCACCAAGAAGGACGCCGCCGCGCTGGCCGAATACACGAAGCGGGGGACCCGATGAGCACCGCAGCGCCACCCGCTGAACCGCACGACACGAAGCCGGCCGGCGGCCCGGACGAGCGCCTCGTGCACCGGTCGCTCGCCCGCCGTCTGATGGGCCGCCCCGAGCTGGGCGCGGTGGTCGGCGCGATCGCCGTCTTCGTGTTCTTCTCCTTCGCGGCGAACACCTTCCTGCAGGCCGACAGCCTCTCGACGGTGCTGTACGCGTCCTCGACGATCGGCATCATGGCCGTGCCGGTCGCGCTGCTGATGATCGGCGGCGAGTTCGATCTGTCGGCCGGCGTGATGGTCGTCAGCTCCGCGCTGGTCTCGTCGATGTTCAGCTACCAGATGACCGCCAACACCTGGGTGGGTGTCGGGGTGTCCCTGCTGGTCACCCTCGCCATCGGCGTCTTCAACGGCTTCCTGCTGACCCGTACGAAGCTGCCCAGCTTCATCATCACGCTCGGCACGTTCTTCATGCTGACCGGCCTGAACCTCGGCTTCACCAAGCTGATCAGCGGCACGGTCTCCACGAAGACCATCGCCGACATGGAGGGGTTCGAATCGGCCCGGGTGCTCTTCGCCTCCCACCTCACGGTCGGCGGCGTGGACATCCAGGTCACGATCATCTGGTGGCTCGCGCTGATCGCGCTCGCCACCTGGGTCCTGCTGCGCACCCGCGTCGGCAACTGGATCTTCGCGGTGGGCGGCAACGCCGACGCGGCCCGCGCGGTCGGCGTCCCGGTCACCAAGACCAAGATCGGCCTCTACATGGGCGTCGCCTTCGCCGCCTGGATCTCGGGCCAGCACCTGCTGTTCTCCTACGACGCGATCCAGTCCGGCGACGGCGTCGGCAACGAATTCCTCTACATCATCGCGGCGGCCGTCGGCGGCTGCCTGATGACCGGCGGCTACGGCTCGGCCATCGGCGCCGCGGTCGGCGCCTTCATCTTCGGCATGGCCAGCAAGGGCATCGTGTACGCCCAGTGGAACCCGGACTGGTACAAGTTCTTCCTCGGGGCGATGCTGCTGCTCGCCACGCTGCTGAACGCCTGGGTCCGCAAGCGCGCGGAGGCGAGCAAATGAGTACCGCGACCGACCGTGACCCCGGCACGGAATCCCGTACGCCGCTCGTCGAGCTGCGCGACGTCAGCAAGTTCTACGGCAACGTCAAGGCCCTCGAAGGCGTCTCGCTGGAGGTGCACCCGGGGGAGATCTCCTGCGTCCTCGGCGACAACGGTGCCGGCAAGTCCACCCTCATCAAGATCATCGCGGGGCTGCACCAGCACGACGCCGGCGCCTTCACCATCGAGGGCGAGGACGCCCGGCTCTCCTCCCCGCGCGAGGCCCTGGACCGCGGCATCGCCACCGTCTACCAGGACCTCGCCGTCGTTCCCCTGATGCCGGTCTGGCGGAACTTCTTCCTCGGCTCCGAGCCGACGACCGGCTTCGGTCCGTTCAAGCACCTCGACGCCCGCGCCATGCGCGAGATCACCCGGTCCGAGCTGCTGCGCATGGGCATCGATCTGCGCGACGTGGACCAGCCCATCGGCACCCTCTCCGGCGGCGAGCGGCAGTGCGTGGCCATCGCCCGCGCCGTCTACTTCGGCGCCAAGGTCCTCGTCCTGGACGAGCCGACCGCCGCGCTCGGCGTCAAGCAGTCCGGCGTGGTCCTCAAGTACGTCGCCGCCGCCCGGGACGCGGGCCTCGGCGTCGTCCTGATCACCCACAACCCGCACCACGCCTACCTCGTCGGCGACCGCTTCGTCCTCCTCAAGCGCGGCACCATGGCGGGCAGCCACCTGAAGTCGGAGATCGCGCTGGAGGAGCTGACCCGCCAGATGGCGGGCGGCAGCGAGCTGGAACAGCTCAGCCACGAACTGGAGCGCGCGCCGGCTCCGGAGCATCTGGGCGGTCACCCCCGGCACTGAGCGGATCCCGGGCCCGGAGTGCGCGACGAGTACGCGGTACGGGAGCGGCGCGCGGGGCGGCTTCCGCGGGGGCACCGGTTCCCGGCGGTAGCTTCACGGTGCGGGCGGTCGCACGTCGCGGCGCCCGCACCGTACCGCCCACGCACAGGAGGCCCGACATGACCAGCGCCCCGAGCGGCGAGAACACCATGCGCGCGATCAGCCAGGACGCACTCGGCGGGCCTGATGTGCTGCGGATGACCGAGGTGCCGCGGCCCGTGCCGCTGCCGACCGAGGTGCTCGTACGCGTGCACGCCGCGGGCGTGAACCCGGTGGACTGGAAGACCCGGCAGGGCGGTGGCATGGCGGCCGTGCTCGGCGACCCGCCGTTCACCGTGGGCTGGGACGTCTCCGGCGTGGTCGAGGAGGTCGGCTTCGGCGTGCACACCCTCGCGGTGGGCGACGAGGTGTACGGCATGCCGTGGTTCCCGCGCCAGGCCGCCGCCTACGCGGAGTACGTCACGGCCCCCTCCCGGCAGTTCGCCCGCAAGCCCGCCCTGCTGGACCACGAGCACGCCGCCTCGGTGCCGCTCGCCGCGCTCACCGCCTGGCAGACGCTGGTGGACACGGCACAGGTGACGGCCGGGCAGCGGGTGCTGATCCACGCGGCCGCCGGCGGCGTCGGCCACTTCGCCGTGCAGTTCGCCAAGTACCTCGGGGCCCATGTCATCGGCACGGCGAGCGCCGCCAAGCACGACTGGCTGCGCGGCCTGGGCGCCGACGAGCTGGTCGACTACACCGCCGTCCGCTTCGAGGAAGTGGTGAGCGAGGTCGACGTCGTCATCGACCTGGTCGGCGACGACAAGGACGACACCAGCACCCGGTCGCTGGGCACGCTCCGCTCCGGCGGCCTGCTGATCGCCGTGCCCTCCGGCGTCGCGCCCGAACTGGTGGACACCGCCCGCCAGCTGGGTTTGCAGGCGTGCGGCTTCCTCGTGGAGCCGGACGGCGCCGCCCTCACCCGGATCGCCGAACTGCTCGACGAGGGTGTGGTGAAGGCCGAGGTGGAGGACGTGCTCCCGCTGGAGCACGCGGCCGAGGCGCACCGCCGCGGCGAGGCGGGCCGTACCCGCGGCAAGCTCGTCCTGCGCGTCAGCGGCTGAGCGCCCGGCGTCCGTCGGGGCGGCCGCGCGGTGCGTCAGCGCTTCGACAGCTCCAGCTCCCTGGCGTGCCGCGCCGCCGCCGCGGCCTCGCCCCGGTGCACCGGGCCGTGCCCGGGCAGGACGACGTCGGCCTCCAGCTTCTCCACGATGGCCAGCGACTCCAGCGCCCGCGCGCGGTCGGTGTCGAACATCTGGGGGAGCAGCTGCGGACCGCGCAGCCGCGAGGTGGGGTGGCCGGACACCAGCCCGTCGCCGGTGATCAGCGCGCCGACCGCCGGCAGGTGGTACGCGCAGTGCCCCCGGGTGTGCCCCGGCATGTGTACCGGCACGGGGCGGCCAGGCAGGTCCAGCGCGCCGTCCTTCGGGAACGGCTGAGGGCCGGTCACCGGTACGGCCTTGAGGCCGTCCGACCGCACCGCGTGCACGAGCCACGGGAGGACGCCGGGCCGCCAGGCGTTCTTCAGCACCTCGCCCACCGTGACCTGGTTCAGGAACTCCCGCCGCGCGTGCGGGACCTCCGCCTCGTGCATCAGCACCGGCACCTTGTGCTCGCGCGCGAACCATTCGGCCGAGCCGATGTGGTCGCCGTGCGCGTGTGTGATCAGGACCGCGGCCACGGCGTCCGGCCGGTGCCCCAGCGCGGCCAGCGACGCCACCACCTGGTCGTGGTCACCGGGATAGCCGGTGTCCACCAGTGTCACGGCGTCGCCGTCCTCCAGGATCACCCAGTTGGTGTTCGAGCCGTGCACCAGATACGTACCGGTGCCGACCTGCACGAGCGCGTCGTCGCGCATCGCCCGCCCCTTCCTCGCCCCGAAGGCCGTATGGATCTTGCAATCTCCCGAGCCTAGACGTCCGGCCGGCCAGGCGGTAGCCGGGAAGGTGCGCACCCGGCCGTCCACCTGACGGCCGGTAAAACACGTACTCCCTACGGGTGATCGTTGGTACGGTCCGGGCATGTCCGACAGCCCCGGAACATCCCCCGGTCCCGTCACCGCAGCCGACGTCGAGCAGGCCGTCCGGCTGGCCGTCACCACTCTGCGCGAGGGGGCCACCGCCGACTGGAGCGTGCCCGCCGGCGCCCTGGAGTGGGACTGCTGGGAGACCACCGAGCACCTCGCCGACGACCTCTTCTGCTACGCCGCCCAACTGGGCCCGGCCGTCCCGCCGGTGGACACGCACGTGCCGTTGCAGTGGGCGCAGGCACGGCCCGGCGGCCCGGGAAACGCCTTCTTCGCCGACCGGGCGGCGGGTCCGGCCGGACTCCTCGTGCTGCTCGAGGCGAGCGGCGCGATCCTGACGGCCGTTGTGCGTACGGCGTCGCCGGACAAGCGCGCCTTCCATGTCTTCGGGGTGTCGGATCCCGAGGGGTTCGCGGCGATGGGGGTCGTCGAGACGCTGGTCCACGTGCACGACATCGTGGCGGGGCTCGGTCTGGAGTGGACGCCGCCGGCGGACCTGTGCGACCGGGTGCTGGCCCGGCTCTTTCCGGACGCCCCCGAGGACCCGGACCGCTGGGCCGCGTTGCTGTGGTGCACGGGCCGTACGGAGCTGCCGGGCCTTCCGCGGCGTACGGAGTGGCGCTGGTACGGCGCTCCGGAAAAGTAAGGGGTGCCGGCCCCCGAAGGGGCCGGCACCAGGAGGGGTACTGCGGTTACGTCACTTGTTGGCGCACTGCCCACTCGTGGGGTTGAGCAGCGACACCACGTGGACGCCCGTGCCGCAGACGTTCACCGGCACATGGAGCGGCACCTGGATCGTGTTGCCGGACACGACACCCGGCGAGTGGCTGCTGCTTCCCTGAGCGCCCGAGTCGGCGGCGGCGGCGCCGGCGCCACCGACGATGGCGGCAGTGGCCAGGACGGCCGCGGCTGCGGTGGTACGGATGCGCATAGCGTTCTCCTCACAGAGGGCGGAACATCAACGGCTCCCATCAGAACCCAACTCCGCCGCGGCGGCCCGCCGAGTTCGTCCGTCAGGGGCACACCACCCGGAAAAAACCCCTGTGACCTGCACATTCGTCGATTCCCCCAAGCGAAGTACGGGCCGGCGGCGCGGGTTAGTGGCCCTTGTATCCGCGTGTCCTCGTGTCCGGTAGGGGAGAAACGGTGCATTCGGCGCCAGGCGCCCCTAAGGCGATTCTTATATGTGTATTTGGTAGCGTACGAGGGTGCGGCTGACGAAGTTCACCGACCTGGCGCTCCGAGCCGTGATGCGCCTGGCGGTCTCCGAAGGGGACGCGTACCCGACCACCCGTGAGGTCGCGGACGCGATGAACGTTCCGTACACCCACACGGCGAAGGCCGTCACCCGGCTCCAGCACCTCGGCGTGGTCGAGGCCCGCCGGGGCCGCGGCGGCGGGCTCGGGCTCACCGAGCTCGGCCGGCGGGCGTCGATCGGCTGGCTGGTACGGGAGTTGGAGGGGTCGGGTGAGGTCGTGACCTGCGAGGGGGACGCGCCCTGTCCGCTGCGTGGCGCCTGCCGGCTGCGGCGCGCGCTGCGCGAGGCGCAGGAGGCGTTCTACGCCACCCTCGACCCGGTCACCGTGACCGATCTGGTCTCCTCACCGACCGGTCCCGTGCTCGTCGGTCTCGCGGGCCGCCCGCCGGAGTGACCCCGGTACGGCTCCGCGGTGTCACCGCGGTGATGCGGCCACTCGCGCAGATAAATGCGAATTTAAAAAGCGAATTAAGGAGTCGTCGTGCTCTCGGAACAGTCCCGCCCTCTCGTCCGCGCCACCCTGCCCGCGGTCGGCGCGGCCATCGGTGAGATCACCGAGCTCTTCTACCGCAAGCTCTTCGCCGACCGGCCGGAGCTGCTGCGCGACCTCTTCAACCGCGGGAACCAGGCCACCGGCGAGCAGCAGCAGGCCCTCGCCGGCTCGATCGCGGCCTTCGCGGGCCTGCTCCTGGAGCGCCCCGACGCACGCCCCGACGCGCTGCTCGGCCGCATCGCCCACAAGCACGCCTCCCTCGGCGTCACCTCCGAGCAGTACAAACTCGTCCACCAGCACCTCTTCGCGGCCCTCGCCGAGGTGCTCGGCGACGCGGCGACACCCGAGGTGGCCGCCGCCTGGGACGAGGTCTACTGGCTGATGGCCAACGCCCTGATCGCCACCGAGACCCGCCTCTACCAGGAGGCCGGCGTCCCCGAGGGCTCCACCTGGCGGCCCATGGAGATCACCGGGCGGCACGAGGAGACCCCCGACGCGGTCTCCTTCCTCCTGCGGCCCGCCGACGGCGGCCCCGCCGCCCCCTTCACCCCCGGCCAGTACGTCAGCGTCCAGGTGGAGCTGCCGGACGGCGCGCGCCAGATCCGCCAGTACAGCCTGTCCGCCGCGCCCGGCGGCCCGCGGTGGCGGATCACCGTCAAGCGGGCGGCGGGCGACCCGGCGGGCGAGGTCTCCTCCTGGCTGCACGCGCACGCGCGCCCCGGCGACGTCCTCGCCGTCTCCCGACCCTTCGGTGACGTGGTGCTGCCCGAGGGTGACGGGCCGCTGCTGCTGGCCTCCGCCGGCATCGGCACCACGCCCGTACTGGCGATTCTCGGCCATCTCGCCGCCACCGGCGCCACCCGCCCGGTGGTCGTGCTGCACGGCGACCGGACCCCGGCCGGCCACGCACACCGGGACGAGCTGCGCGCACTGGTCCGCTCGCTCCCCGCCGCCGAGCTGCACCTCTGGTACGAGGGCCCCGTGACTCAGCAGGTCGCCGCTCCGGAGGCCGTGCGGGGCCGCCCCACCGTCGCGGGCCTGGCCCTGCCGGCGGGCCTGACCGCCTACCTCTGCGGTCCGCTGCCCTTCCTGCGCGCCCTCCGCGGTGACCTGCTGGGCCGCGGGGTCCCCGCCGAGGCGGTGCACTACGAGGTCTTCGGCCCCGACCTCTGGCTCGGCCAGGACTGACGGGCGGCCGCCGGGGCAGGCCCGCGGCGCACCGGCGGGCGTGGTTCCCGCAAACCCCGGACTTTGAGAAAGCCCACAGGTCAGAGGGTTGCGGTGCGCCGTAGGGCGGCTTTGATGCACAATCGCACGGCGGGTGGGCTGCGCCTGCCCGGACGTGACCCGAGGCCATGGCCTCCCGACATCGCACAGGGACGTGACGAGCCGAGCATGAGTACGTACCGGGACAGGGTGCACCGTGGATCGGCGCGGGCGACCGTGCTGCGCACGGTCGGCACCCGGGAACGCCGTTCGCACCTCAGCGCGCCCCGCGTGCCCACCGTCGGTATCGACATCGGCGGGACGAAGGTCATGGCGGGCGTGGTGGACGCCGACGGGAACATCCTGGAGAAGGTCCGCACCGAGACGCCGGACAAGTCCAAGAGCCCGAAGGTGGTCGAGGACACCATCACCGAACTGGTGCTGGACCTCTCCGACCGGCACGACGTGCACGCCGTGGGCATCGGCGCGGCCGGCTGGGTCGACGCCGACCGCAGCCGCGTCCTCTTCGCCCCGCACCTGAACTGGCGCAACGAGCCGCTGCGCGAGCGCCTCGCGGGCCGCCTCGCCGTCCCCGTCATGGTGGACAACGACGCGAACACCGCGGCCTGGGCCGAGTGGCGCTTCGGCGCCGGGCGCAACGAGGACCACCTCGTGATGATCACGCTCGGCACCGGCATCGGCGGCGCGATCCTGGAGGACGGCCAGGTCAAGCGCGGCAAGTACGGCGTGGCCGGTGAGTTCGGGCACATGCAGGTGGTGCCGGCGGGCCATCGCTGCCCGTGCGGCAACCGCGGCTGCTGGGAGCAGTACAGCTCCGGCAACGCGCTGGTCCGCGAGGCCCGCGAGCTGGCCGCCGCTGACTCCCCGGTCGCGTACAACATGATCGAGCGGGTCGGCGGGCACATCCCGGACATCACCGGGCCGCTGATCACCGAGCTGGCGCGCGAGGGCGACGCGATGTGCGTCGAGCTGTTCGCCGAGATCGGCCAGTGGCTGGGCGTGGGCATCGCCAACCTCGCCGCCGCGCTCGATCCGTCCTGCTTCGTCATCGGCGGTGGCGTCAGCGCCGCCGACGACCTGCTGCTCGGCCCGGCCCGGGACGCCTTCCGGCGCACCCTCACGGGGCGTGGCTACCGCCCCGAGGCCCGCATCGCCCTGGCCCAGCTCGGCCCCGAGGCCGGCATGGTCGGCGCCGCCGACCTCGCGCGGCTGGTGGCCCGCCGCTTCCGCCGCGCCAACCGCCGCCGGGTCGAACGCTACGAACGCTACGAACGGGCCGGCCGCCGATGACCGACGTGGAACAGGCTCCCGTGAGCGAACACCCCGAGCGCCCCGACCGCGCCGAGTCCGCCGACGGCCCGGGCGGCCCCGGGCCGTCCGGCCCCTCGGACCCCGGCGGGCCCGCCGCTCCCGAGGGCGGGGCGCACGCGCCGCCGCCGAGCCGGCGCCGCCGCTGGCTCACCGGGTTCGTCGTCTTCCTGCTGATCGCCATCCCGGCCGGCTACCTCGCGATCTCCGCAGCGCAGAGCCGTGACAGCGGCCAGGAGAAGGAGGAGCGGGCGGCCATGGCGGGGCTCACCTGGCACTGGCCCTCGAAGGTGCAGCGGCGCATCTACGACGTGCGGATACCGGCCTACTCGTACCCGGTCGCCTTCTTCGAGACCAACTCCTTCAAGACCAGCTCGCTGTACGTGACGTTCCGTACCTCCCAGGACGGCCTGGACGAGTTCCTGAAGAACTACGGACGCACCCGTGCCGATCTGAAGAAGGACGCCGTCACGATCTCGCCGGAGCAGGCGAAGCGGGTCAAGTGGGACTTCTCGATCGGGGACGGCTACGCGGGCATGGTCCACGAGCAGAAGGAGCCGCGGCCCACGCAGCGGATCACGGTCGACTTCGCCGAGGACGGCCACCCCGTGGTGTACGTGCTCTCCACGACCCGGTTCTGAGGCGGCGGCCGGCCGCGTCGCACGGCCCGGACGGACGGGTTCCGGTGGCGAAACTCTGATGGAGAACGCCGACCGGATCACAGTCGGGCGTTCCGGGCCAGCCGGTTATGAGCCGAATCCGCCGCCATGACCGACTCTTCAGGCCGGAACGGCGTCCGATTGCTGACCCGGGTGTCAGGAGTGGGCGGTTTGATTGGGTAGCGTGGCCGGGTGAGCGAGAAGACCCTGCAGCACCGGATCGACGGCCCCGACGACGCGCCCGTACTTGTCCTGGGTGCCTCACTGGGCACCACCTGGCACATGTGGGACCGGCAGATACCCGAACTGACCCGCCAGTGGCGCGTCATCCGCTTCGACCTGCCGGGACACGGCGGGTCCCCCGCGTATCCCGCCGCCTCGGTCGCCGAGCTCGCCGACCGCGTGATCGCCACCCTCGACGGCCTCGGCGTGGACCGCTTCGGCTACGCCGGCTGCGCCATGGGCTCGGCCATCGGCGCCCAGCTCGCGCTCGCCCACCCCCAGCGCCTCACCTCGCTCGCGCTGGTCTCGGCCTCGCCCCGCTTCGGTACTGCCGACGCCTGGCGGCAGCGCGGCGTGGTGATCCGTACCAACGGCCTCGACCCGATCGCCCGCTCCGCGCCCGAGCGGTGGTTCACGCCCGGCTTCGCCGCCGCCCAGCCCGCCATCATCGAGTGGGCCGTACAGATGGTGCGCACCACCGACCCCGGCTGCTACATCGCCGCCTGCGAGGCGCTGGCCGCCTTCGACATCCGGGGCGAGCTCGGCAGGATCTCCGCGCCCACCCTCGTCGTCGTGGGCTCCGAGGACCTGGTCACCCCGACCGCCGACGCCCGCACCCTCGTCGCCGGCATACAGGACGCGGGTCTCGCCCTGGTGCCCGGCACCTCGCACCTCGCCCCGGTCGAGCAGCCGTCCGCCGTCACCGAGCTGCTCATCCGGCACTTCTCCACCGCCTGGCAGGACAAGCCGGCCGGGCAGGCGGCCCTCGGCGCCACCCCGCCCAAGCCGGTCCTCGACCCGGCCCCGCCGCAGCCCCAGCCCCAGCCGCCGGCCGTGGCCATCGAGCCCGCCGCCGAGCAGCCGGAGATGGTGCGCACCGGCTCCTACGACGCCGGCATGAAGGTCCGCCGCGAGGTGCTGGGCGACGCGTACGTGGACCGCGCCGAGGCCGCCGCCGACGACTTCACCGGCGACTTCCAGGACTTCGTCACCCGCAACACCTGGGGCGAGGTGTGGACCCGCTCCGGCCTGGACCGCCGCACCCGCAGCGTCATCACGCTCACCGCGCTGGTCACCAGCGGCCACCTGGACGACCTGGCCGTCCACGTCCGCGCCGCGCTCCGCAACGGCCTCACCCCGGCGGAGATCAAGGAAACTCTGATCCACACCGCGGTCTACTCCGGCATGCCGGCCGCGAGCGCCGCCTTCAAGGCCGCCCAGCGCGTCATCCGCGAGGAGACCACGCCGGAGGACTGACCTTTCCGGTCCGCCTGCCGCACAGGTCCGCGCGGCAGGATGGGGGCATGGAACTCGAACTCACCAAGAAGACCCACGCCTGTGTCCGGCTGGCCAAGGACGGGCGGACGCTGGTCATCGATCCCGGTGTTTTCAGCGAGGAGGACGCGGCCGTCGGCGCGGACGCGATCCTGATCACCCACGAGCACCCCGACCACTTCGCCGAGGACCGGCTGCGGGCCGCCATGGACGCGAACCCGGCCGCCGAGATCTGGACCCTGGCCTCGGTCGCCGAGCAGATCTCGGCCGTGTTCCCCGGCCGGGTGCACACCGTCGGCGAGGGCGACGCCTTCACCGCGGCGGGCTTCGAGGTCGAGGTGCACGGGCAGCTGCACGCCGTGATCCACCCCGACATCCCGCGGGTCACCAACGTCGGCTACTTCGTCGACGGCTCGGTCTTCCACCCCGGCGACGCGCTCACCGTCCCCGGCCGCCCGGTCGACACCCTGCTGCTGCCCGTGCACGCCCCCTGGAACAAGGTCTCCGAGGTCATTGACTACGTGCGCGAGGTCCGGCCGCGGCGCGCCATCGACGTCCACGACAGCCTGCTCCAGGAGCACGCCCGGCCGATCTACGACCGCATGATCGGCCAGCTCGGCGGCGCCGACCACGGCCGCCTCACCCCTGGTCAGGCCGAGTCGCTGGGCTGAGGACGGCGACTGTCGGAGGCGGGCGGTAGGTTGGCACTCATGCGCATCGCGACCTGGAACGTCAATTCGATCACCGCCCGCCTTCCCCGGCTGCTGGCCTGGCTGGAGAACACCGGCACGGACGTGCTGTGCGTGCAGGAGACCAAGTGCTCCAAGGAGCAGTTCCCTTTCGACGAGCTGCGCGAGCTGGGGTACGAGGCGGCGGTCAACGCCACGGGCCGGTGGAACGGCGTGGCGATCCTCTCCAAGGTGGGCCTGGCGGACGTGGTCGAGGGCCTGCCCGGCGACCCGACGTACGACGGCGCTGCGGAGCCGCGCGCCGTCTCGGCCACCTGTGGCCCGGTCCGCGTCTGGTCGGTGTACGTCCCCAACGGCCGTGAGGTCGACCACCCGCACTACGCCTACAAGCTCCAGTGGTTCGAGGCGCTGAAGGCCGCGGTCGCGGGCGACGCGGCGGGCAGCCGCCCGTTCGCGGTGCTGGGCGACTACAACGTCGCGCCGACGGACGACGACGTCTACGACCTCGCCGCCTTCGAGGGCGCCACGCACGTCACCCCGGCCGAGCGCGCCGCCCTCGCCGACCTGCGCGGCGCGGGCCTGACCGACGTCGTGCCGCGCCCCCTGAAGTACGACCACCCCTTCACGTACTGGGACTACCGCCAGCTCTGCTTCCCGAAGAACCGCGGCATGCGCATCGACCTGGTGTACGGCAACGAGCCGTTCGCCAAGGCCGTCTCGGACTCCTACGTCGACCGCGAGGAGCGCAAGGGCAAGGGCGCTTCGGACCACGCCCCGGTGGTCGTCGACCTGGACGTGTGACGTCCCGGGCGGGGCGCCGCACGACGCCCCGCCCGCCGCTCACGGCACGAGCTTGCGCAGCTCCACCGATTCCGCGAGCGCCTTGAGCCCCTCGTCGCCGGGGTGCAGATGGTCGCCGCTGTCGTAGGCGGGCAGCATCCGCTGCGGCCGCTGCGGGTCGCGGATCACCGCGTCGAAGTCCAGTACGGCGTCCACGGCGCCGCCGCTGTTCCGGATGAACGCGTTGACCGCCTGCCGCCGCTGGTCGACCTCCGGATAGCAGTCGGCGTACCCCTCGCAGGGCGCGACCGTCGCGGCCACCACCCGCAGCCCCCGCTCGTGGGCCCGCCGGGCGATGTTCCGCAGGCCCTCGATCACCTCGGCCGCCGAGGTGCCGGACCGCACGTCGTTGATGCCCTCGAAGACCACGACCGTACGGGCCGAGCTCTGCGCCAGGACGTCCCGCTCCAGCCGGTGCTGGGCGCTGACGCCGCCGGTGTCGGTGCTGATGCCGTCGCCCTTGTAGCGGTCGGTGACGATGCGGTTCGCCGAGATGCCGTGGTTGATCACGCCGTACCTGGGCAGCGCGTTCTGCTGCTGGAAGCGGCGCGCGAGGACGTCGGGCCAGCGCCGGTTGGCGCCGCTGGTGGACTTCACGCCGTCGGTGATCGAGTCGCCGAGCGCCACGATCGACCCGGGCCCGCCGGTGACATCGACGCCTGAGAGGAACGGCCAGGTGGTGAGGGTGCCGGTGTAGGCAGCGGCACCCGCGTCGCGGGTGCGGTCGCCGCTGCCGGCCGCGCTCACGTACGACTGCTGGATGGCTTCCTTGTGCACGGGCGCCGCGCCGACCGGGCCCGCGAGGTGAAAGCTGACCAGCAGGTTGGTGTCGGCGGGGACGGTGAAGCGGACGGGGTCGCTGAAGGCCTGCGCCCCGGCGGGGATGCGGGCGGAACGCTTGCCGCCGAAGGTGAGCGGTACGGGCTTGCCGGCCGCCTGCGCGCCGCTGCCCTGGACGGCGACGCTCGCCGCGCCGATGTCGACGGGCGTGGCCGCGAAGGTGTTCTCCAGCCGGATGCGGGCCTGCCGGCCGCCGGCGCCCGCGTGCACCACCAGCCGCAGCGTCTGGTCCCGCCACGGCCCGACCTTGGTGTAACCGGCGCTGCTGGCCGCCCAACTGCCGGTCCAGCCGGAGGTGTCACGGCGCAGCGCCGCCGAGAAGACGTGCAGGTCACGGTCGGGTCCGGGGTCCTCGGGGAGGGTGACGGAGCGGACCTGCCGGCCGGTGCTCACGGGCACCGTCACCGCGTACAGCCGGACCGTCTCGGTGCGCTGTCCGGTGGCGGAGTTCAGGTGGGGGAGGGCCACCGCCTTCGTGCTGAGCGGGCCCGTCCGCCAGTCCGGCGCGGTCAGTTCGTACGTGCTGCGCGAGCCGTCCCGGTACTGGACCGTGCCGGTGCCGGTGACGTCCCCGCCGGTCGCGGCGACCAGGAAGGTCAGTGCGGTGCCCTGCCCGGAGAGCCGGACCGCCTGGCCGTCGGCGCGTACGTTGTCGTGCTTGCCGTGGGCGGTGTGCGGCCAGGTCAGCCGGGTCGCGTCGAGGTCCAGCGAGCGGCCGGGCGTCCAGCCGGCCGCGGCGAGGTCCTGGGCGGAGAGGGAGTTGCCGGCGCCGTCGAAGTCGGCGCCGCCGGCTCTGGTGTCGTCGCTGACCGCGGTGTTGTCGAAGAGTCTCGCCAACGGCTGTGGCGAGGCGGTGGTTTGGGGGTCGGCGGCGGTCGCCGGGACGGCGGTTCCCGCGACCGTGAGGGCGAGAGCGAGCGGAACGGTGGTGCCCCATTGTCGTACGCGCATCAGTCGTCTCCTTGGGTGGCGGGTGAGCCAGGGGATGAGCGTGATCCGGTCGAGCCGACACGAGCGCCATGAACGTAGAGAGGCGGGTGGGGAGCGTCAAGGAAGCACGGAGTGACGACCGGATGACCCGGGCACCGCGCGCCTGTGGCCGCTGCCCGGGTGGGAGTGGGACGCTGCACTACATGAACATGTCTTTCCTGGACAAGTGGCGCAAGCACCCCGTGGCCCCCGGCGGGGTGAACCTCGACCCCGAGGCCACCGCCGAACTGCTGTCGGAGTGCGAGCTGCTGCGTGCCCAGGCCGAGTCGGAAGGCGTGGAACTGGACGACTCCCCGGGGTCGTTGGCCGACCTGGACCAGCTGCGTCCGGTCTGGCGGGAGGACCCGGAGGTCGAGCCCTGGCTCGGCAACGACGCCGGTCTCTACCTCGGCACCGTGCTCGTGCGCACGGTGCAGGGCGCCGCCTGGAAGATGTGGCCCGACGGGCAGCCCGTGGTGCGGATGCCGTCCGGGCGCGAGGTGGACGTCGTGGCCGCGGGTATGGAGTGGGCGGCCAGCGGCGCTCCCGAACTCTCCCGCCTCTACACCGAGGTCGCCGGCAGCTGAGCGGCGCCGGCCCGCGGCCGGTGTCCTCCGGCGGTGCCGCGCTTTCCGTGGCGGGCCGTCAGCGCCCGCTAGACGAACGCGATGTCGTACGCCAGCCGCCAGCGGTCGGCCCGTACGACGATGTCCGAGGTCTCCACAGGCCGGCCGTCCGCGTCGAAGTGGGTGCGCTCGACCACCGTGACGCAGCTGCCCGGCGGGCAGCCCAGGGACTCCGCCTCGGGGCTGGAGGCGGACCGGGAGCCGACCCGCTCCTCGGCGCGCACCACCCGGATGCCGATGGCCGCCATCCGCCCGCGCACGCCGCGGCGGGCGTAGGGCCCGCACTCGGGGAACACCACGTCCGTGCCGTCGGTGATGGCCAGCGGTTCCCAGCTGGTCGCGAGCTGCACCGGCTGGCGGTCGGCGAGGTACTCGTACTGGGAGCACACTACGGTCTCGCCCTGCGCGATCCGCAGCCGCCGGGCCACCGGTGCGGTCGCCGGCACCGTCGTGGAGGTCGCCTCCCACGTCAACGGCGTGCCGTCCGGACACTTCGCAAGGGTGATGCTGGCCGCGAAGGGTGAATCGACCGCGCCGGTGGAGCGCAGCAGGGTGCCCAGCGGTGCCCGGTCCGCGACGAACACCCCGCGCCCGAACTGTCCTTCCGCGTACCCCGCCGTCTTCAGCAGCCGTACCGCCCGGTCCACGGTCTGGTCGCTGGCCTCGTACGCGCGCTTCAGCTCGGCGCGGGAGGGGATGCGGGCGCCGACCGCGAGGACGCCCTCGTCGATCTGCCGCCGCAGGTCGTCGGCGATGCGCTGGAAGACAGGCCGGTGCTCACCCATGCCCGACAGGCTAGGTACGCAGGCGCGTTCTGTGTACCTAGGGACTCCGGGGAATTGCAGGCTGCCGGGGGGAACGCCCGGCGCCGCTCCGGGCGTGTCCTCGATCGCCCGACCGGCGTTATTTGGGGTAGTTTGCGAGATCTCCGCTGGTACGGACGAGAGTGAGCAGGGCTGCATATGGCCGGTGACGCGCTGATCGAGATGCGCAGGGTCAACAAGTACTACGGGAAACTCCACGTCCTTCAGGACATCGACCTCACCGTCGGCCGCGGCGAGGTGGTCGTCGTCATCGGCCCCTCCGGCTCCGGCAAGTCGACCCTCTGCCGCACGATCAACCGCCTCGAACCGATCCAGTCCGGCACCATCTCGCTGGACGGCCGCCCGCTCCCCGAGGAGGGCCGCGAGCTGGCCCGGCTGCGCGCCGAGGTCGGCATGGTCTTCCAGTCCTTCAACCTCTTCGCGCACAAGACGGTGCTGGCGAATGTGGCGCTCGCGCCGATGAAGGTGCGGAAGACGCGGAAGGAGGCGGCCGAGCAGCGGGCCCGCGAACTCCTGGACCGGGTCGGGCTCGCCGCGCACGCCGACAAGTACCCGGCCCAGCTCTCCGGCGGCCAGCAGCAGCGCGTGGCCATCGCCCGCGCGCTGGCCATGGATCCCAAGGCGCTCCTCTTCGACGAGCCGACCTCCGCGCTCGACCCGGAGATGATCAACGAGGTGCTGGAGGTCATGCGGCAGCTCGCCCGGGACGGCATGACCATGGTCGTCATCACCCACGAGATGGGCTTCGCCCGCTCGGCCGCCAACCGCGTGGTCTTCATGGCGGACGGGTGCATCGTCGAGGACCGCACTCCCGAGGACTTCTTCACGGCTCCGGAGAGCGACCGCGCCAAGGACTTCCTCTCCAAGATCCTCAAGCACTGAAGCGGGGGTGACCGCAGTGAAGACGTTCCCACGGGCCGCAGCGGCTGTGCTGCTCGCCCTGCTCGCCGTCCTCGCCGCCGCCTGCGGCAAGCCCGGCAGCCCGCCCGCCAAGGGGCCGCGCGGCGACGAGCTGCCGGACTACCCCGTACAGACCCGCTTCCAGCTGCCCGACTCGCCCACCTGGCAGAAGGCGAAGCGCCGCGGACACTTCGTCGTCGGCGTCAAGGAGGACCAGCCCTACCTGGGTGAACGCGACCCGGCCTCCGGGGAGTACCGCGGCTTCGACATCGAGATCGCCAAGATGCTCTCCGCCGCGCTCGGCTTCGACCCCAAGGGCATCACCTACAAGACGATCGCCTCGGCCAACCGCGAGACCGCCCTGCAGAACGGCCAGATCGACTACTACGTCGGCACGTACACCATCAACGCCCTGCGCAAGAAGCAGGTCGGCTTCGCCGGCCCGTACTACATGGCGGGCCAGGGCCTGCTGGTGCGCAAGGACGAGAAGGACATCAAGGGCCCGAAGGACCTGGCCGGCAAGCGGGTCTGCTCGGCCGCGGGCTCGACCCCGTACCAGCGCATCAAGGCCGACTACCCCAAGGCCGTGCTCGTCGCGTACGACACCTACTCCGTCTGCGTCGACAACCTGCTCACCTTCCAGGTCGACGCGGTCACCACCGACGACGCGATCCTGCTCGGCTACGCCGCCAAGGCGCCCGACGAGATGAAGCTCGTCGGCAAGCCGTTCTCCGAGGAGCCCTACGGCGTCGGCGTCCCGCTGAAGGACCCCGCGCTGCGCTTCGCGATGGACGACGCGCTCGCCGCCGACCAGAAGGACGGCAACTGGAAGAAGGCCTACGACGCCACCCTCGGGCTCTCCGGAGTGCCCGCGCCGAAGCCGCCCAGGATCGACCGCTACACGGTGAGCTGAGGGAGCCCCCGACACCCATGGACGTACTGACCCACAACTGGTCCCTCTACGGCAAGGGCATGCTCGGCACCGTCGAGCTCACCGTCTTCGCCTCGCTGCTCGCCCTCGTGCTCGGCGTGATCATGGCGGGCTTCCGGGTCGCCCCGGTCGGCTCGCTGCGCGTCTTCGGCACGGTGTGGGTGACGGTGCTCCGCAACACCCCGCTCACCCTGCTGTTCTTCGCCGTCCTGCTCGGCCTGCCGCGCTTCGGCCTGGCCCTGCCCTTCAACGTCTTCGCGATCCTCGCGCTCGGCTGCTACACCTCGGCCTTCATCTGCGAGGCGGTGCGCTCCGGCATCAACACCGTGCCCGTGGGCCAGGGTGAGGCGGCCCGGAGCCTCGGCATGACGTTCGGTCAGACGCTGGGCACGGTGGTGCTGCCGCAGGCGTTCCGTACGGTCATCCCGCCCGTCGGCTCCACGCTGATCGCGCTGGCCAAGAACTCCGCGATCGCGGGCTCCTTCAGCGTCGTCGAGCTGCTCGGCACCTACAAGACCCTCAACGAGCTGGGCTACAGCATCATCTGGTCCTTCATCTGGATCGCCGTCGGCTATCTGATCGTGACCCTGACCATCAGCGCGCTGTTCAACGTGCTGGAGAAGCGCTGGGGAGTCGCCCGATGAGCAGCACCGCCCTGTACGACGTCCCGGGCCCGAGAACCCGCGCCCGCCACCGCCTCTACGGGGCCCTGGCGACCGTCGTGATCCTCGCCCTGCTCGCCTGGGCCTGCTACCTCCTCCACGACACGGGGCAGTTCGAGGGGCAGAAGTGGACGCCCTTCGAGTACCAGGGCATCCAGGAGCTGCTGCTGCGGGGGCTGGGCAACACGCTCAAGGCGTTCGCCATCGCGGCGGTGCTCTCGCTGGTGCTGGGCACGGTGCTGGCCGCCGCACGGCTCTCCCGGCACCGGCCGGTCCGCTGGCTGAGCACCCTGCTGGTGGAGTTCTTCCGCGCCATGCCCGTACTGGTGATGATCTTCTTCATCTACGTGGCGCTGCAGGCCGAGCCGCTGACCGCGCTGGTGGTCGGCCTGACGCTCTACAACGGCTCGGTGCTCGCCGAGGTCTTCCGCGCGGGCGTGCACTCCGTCGAGCGCGGCCAGCACGAGGCGGCGTACGCGCTGGGCATGCGCAAGACGCAGGTCATGACGCACGTACTGGTCCCGCAGGCGGTGCGCGCCATGCTGCCCACGATCATCAGCCAGCTGGTCGTCGCGCTGAAGGACACCTCGCTCGGCTTCCTGATCACCTACGAGGAGTTCCTGCACGCCGGCAAGCTGATCGCCTCCAACCTCGACTACGACCTGCCGTTCATCCCCGTCGTGCTGGTCATCTCGCCCATCTACATCGGGATGTGCATGCTGCTCTCCTGGTTCGCCAACTGGGTCGGCAAGCGGCAGCGGCGCAACCCGAAGGTCGAGGGCGAGGTCGGGGCCGCCGAGCCGGGCACGCTGCTGCCGGGCGGGCCGCAGCAGTGACCCGCCCGGCGGTGCCGCGCGGTCAGTCCCGCACCGGCACCGACACCCACGACGGGTCGCCGGCCGGCGAGGAGAAGGTGAGCTTCGCGCCGTCGGGGTTGTGCTCGATGTAGAGCGGGTCCACGGAGTCCACGACGACGGCCAGTTTGTGCCCGGCGGGCACGTCGTACGCCGTGGAGAAGAGGTCCAGGTCCATGGCGAACGGGGTGCCCGGCTGCTTGTCGTGGAAGGTGAACGGCGCGTGGGTGACGAGCTTGCCGGTGCCGAGCGGGCCGACGTCGTAGAGGTAGGCGACGGCGGTGCCGCTCTCGGCGGTGCTGGTGAGCGTGGTGTGCAGCTTCGCCGTGCCGCGCACGCGCTGCTGGGTCTCGTACCGCTCGGACTGCCAGACGGCCGTGGCCGAGCGGGGCAGCAGCGGGATGGACGCCATCGGCGGGACCTTGAAGAACTGGTCCAGCATGCTGGAGAGGAAGATCGTGCCGCCGTTCGCGCCGCTGTCGCGGTTCGTGGCGATCTCGTGGGTGCCGTTCAGCGGGACGCGCCGCTGGTCCGAGGACACGTCCTTCCAGCTCGCGTACCCCTCGTACGCACCGGTGGAGCGGGACTTGAGCTGTACCGGGGACTCGCGGTCGACGCCATTGTCGGTGCCCTTCAGGTAGTGGTCGAACCAGCGCTTGGTGTCGGTCCAGGCGTCATTGGGCAGCCCGAGCAGGCCCGTGGCCTCGGCCGTGGCGTGGTCGCCGGGCCGGAACTCCAGCCGCTTGGGCCCCGTGAGCTTCTCGAAGAAATCCGCGTACTGGTTCGGCGGGAAGATCGAGTCGCCCCAGGCGTTGCCGAGCATGATGGCAGCGCCGTTCTTGTTGATCCGGTCCAGGTAGGTCGCGGCGGAGCGCTTCTTGCCCCACGCGATCATCTCGTCCTCCTTGGCCAGGTTGGAGCCGAGGAAGTCCTTCATGATCGTCTGGAGCTCGGCGCTGGGCCGCCCGGTGATCTGGCCGGCGCCGGCCAGCAGCCCGGCGGCCTGGGCGTGCTGGGTGCGGCCGCTGTAGATGGAGTCGATCAGGTTCGCCCAGCCGCTGAGCGCCCCGACCGCCTTGACGCGCGGGTCGAAGGCCGAGGCGAGCAGGGAGATGCCGGCGCCGTAACTCACCCCGGCCATGCCGACCTTGTCCGGGTCGGCCGGAGTGTTCGCCAGCGCCCAGTCGACGACCTTGCGGGCGTCGGCGACGTCCTGCGGGCCCGCGGTCTCGATGTTCCCGCCGGACTGCCAGAAGCCGCGCGAGTTGTAGCCGACGACGACGTACCCGGAGTCCGCCAGCTTCTTGGCCTGCGCCACGTACTCGATCTGCGGCATGCCCCAGCTGGTGGGCAGCACGATCACCGGGTACCGCTTCGTGCCGTCGGCGTCGCCGGGCGTGAAGACGTTGGCCTTGAGCGTGATCCCGCCGTCGCCCTCGATGTCGACGAACTTCACCGAAGCGGGGGCGGTGGCGGCGGCCGGTGCCGCCCGGGCGGCGGGGGCCGTGGCGGTCAGGGTGGTGGCGAGAACGGCCGCGGAGACGGTACCGATCGCGGCGCGCAGCGTCGTGCGGGAGGGCGTCATCTACTGCTCCAGTCTCGGCGTGGGGGTACACCGGAGGGGTCGGTGTATTAAGTGACTGGAGAGTAAGGTGAGGTCGTTACCGAAGGTAACCCGTCGGTAGGTTACGCAAGCGTAAAGATCTCATGGCGCCTTCACCGCCGCCTTCCCCGCGGCCTGCGCCACCGCCGCCTTGGTCACGTCCGCGACCTGCTCCACCATGTCCGGCCCGTACGACTGGGAGTTGACCACCTTCAGCAGCAGGCAGAACTGCCCCTCAGGGCCGTGCTTGCGGGCCAGCCGCGCCCGGTTGCGCACGAGATGGCGGACGGCCGCGCGGTGCGTGACCGGCCGCTGGCCCGCCGCCAGGAACACCGGCCGGCCGCCCTCGCCCGCCGTCAGCCGCGCCAGCAGCACGTACTCCACGGCGCCCGGCTCCATCGCGTAGCTCGTGCCGCCGATGGCGAACGTGCCGCGCCCGGCGCCCGACGCGTCGCCCGGCTGCACCTGCACGCCCGGCAGCAGATTGGCCAGGTGGGCGGCGAGCCGCCGGTGTGCTGTCGGGTCGCCGACACAGAACTCCGTGCGGGCGCCGAAGCCCTGGAGCCCGGTGTCGTGCGGCGCGACCTCGGCGTGCGCCCCGCAGTTCTCGATCACCGAGGCGAGCCCGAGCATCGCCAGGGCGTCGTGGCGCGGGATGCTCCAGTGCGCCGAAGAGCTGTCCCGGTGGGTGACCAGGACGCACTCGGCGCCGTCCGGCAGCCCGAAGAAGGCGCGCTCGCGGGCCAGTCGGCGGCGGGCAGCGGCGGACCGTAAGGCCCAGCCGCCCGCGAGACCGAGGAGCAGCGCGGCGGCGGCGACGATGGCGGGGAGGAGGGGGTTGTCCATGGGCCGGGAGGGTAGCGGCCGTTCGGGTGGGCATCGAGAGGCGGCCGGGTACTGGTGCGGTTGTCCTGGTTCGTCGCCTGTCGCGGCCGAGAGGCCGCGGGTAGGCTCCGGCCCCTGACGCGAATCCGCTGGAGGGTCCGATGGAGGGATGGCAGAGATGACGCATGTCCGACGCCTGTCGGTGCTGGCCGTGACGGCCGTGCTGGCCGGTTCGCTGGCCTCCGTACCGGCCAGTGCCCGGCCCACGGCGGTCCCCGCGACCGACCCCCCGTCCAAGTCCCCGGTGGCGGTGGGCTCCGGCGGCGCGGTCTCCAGCGTCGACCCCGACGCCTCGGCGGCCGGCATCGAGGTGCTGAAGAAGGGCGGCAACGCCGTGGACGCGGCGGTCGCCACCGCGGCGGCCCTGGGCGTCACCGAGCCGTACTCGGCGGGCATCGGGGGCGGCGGCTACTTCGTCTACTACAACGCCAAGAAGCGCTCCGTGCAGACGATCGACGGCCGCGAGACCGCGCCGCTCACCGCCGGCAAGGACCTCTTCCTGGAGAACGGCAAGCCGGTCCCGTTCGGCGAGGCCGTCACCAGCGGCCTGAGCGTCGGCACCCCCGGCACCCCCGCCACCTGGGACACGGCCCTGGACAAGTGGGGCAGCCGCTCCCTGGGGCAGGTCCTCGCGCCCGCCACCCGGATCGCCCGCCACGGCTTCACCGTCGACGAGACCTTCCGGAAGCAGACCGCCGACAACGCCGACCGGTTCCGCGACTTCCCCGCGAGCGCGAAGCTGTTCCTGCCCGGCGGGCAGCCCCCGGCCGTCGGCTCCACCCTGCACAACCGCGATCTCGCGCGCACCTACGACGAGTTGGCGAAGAAGGGCGTGGACGCGCTCTACCGCGGTCGGCTGGGTGAGGACATCACCCGCACCGTCGAGCAGCCGCCCGTACGGGAGGGTGCCACCCGCAAGGTGCGGCCCGGCGACCTGACCGCCGCGGACCTGGACGCGTACGAGACCAAGGTGCAGGCGCCGACGAAGACGGAGTACCGCGGCCTCGACGTCTACGGCATGGCCCCCTCCTCCTCCGGCGGTACGAGCGTGGCCGAGGCGCTCAACATCCTGGAGAACTACGACGTAGCGAAGCTGAGCGAGAAGCAGTACCTGCACCGCTACATCGAGGCCAGCCGGATCGCGTTCGCCGACCGCGGGCGCTGGGTCGGCGACCCGTCGGCGGAGAAGGTGCCCACCGAGGAACTGACCTCGCAGCGGTTCGCCGACTCCCGGGCCTGCCTGATCAAGGACGACGCGGTCCTCAAGAGCCCCGTCGCGCCCGGCGACCCGCGCGACCCGAAGCCCTGCGCGGACGGCGGAAAGGCCGCGCCGACGACGTACGAGGGGGAGAACACCACCCACCTCACCGCCGCCGACAAGTGGGGCAACGTCGTCGCCTACACCCTCACCATCGAGCAGACCGGCGGCAGCGGCATCACCGTCCCCGGCCGCGGCTTCCTCCTCAACAACGAACTCACCGACTTCTCCTTCACCCCGGCGGCCCCCGGCGTCCCCGACCCGAACCTCCCCGGGCCCGCCAAGCGCCCCCGCTCCTCCATCTCGCCCACCGTCGTCCTCGACCACGGCAAGCCGGTACTGGCCGTCGGCTCGCCCGGCGGAGCCACCATCATCACGACAGTTCTGCAGACGCTTCTCGGCCACCTCGACCGCGGCCTGCCGCTCGTCGACGCCATCGCCGCACCCCGCGCCAGCCAGCGCAACGCCGCGCAGACCGAACTGGAACCGGCGCTGTACGACAGCAAGCTGCGCAAGGAACTGGAGGCCCTCGGCCACTCCTTCAAGGAGAACCCCGAGATCGGCGCGGCCACCGGTGTCCAGCGGCTGAAGGACGGCCGCTGGCTCGCGGCCGCGGAGAAGGTGCGCCGCGGCGGTGGCTCGGCCATGGTCGTCCACCCCCACGGCCATGTGAACGGCCGCTGACCGTATACGGAACGACCGTCTCCGGCACGCGTCGACGTGCCGGAGACGGTTGATACCGGCTCGCACGCATGGTTACTCTGCGCCCCTCTGTCGGAACGGACAGTCAGGGCGAGAGGCGGGCGCAAGGACAATGGGGGACAGGTTCGAGGGACTGGCCGAACAGGCCAGAGCACTGCGCGACGGTGACACCTCGTCGGCCGAGCTGGTCGGACGCTCGCTGGAGCGCATCGAGGCGACGCGGGGCACCGTGAACGCCTTCCGGTTGGTACGCGCCGAGGCGGCACGCGCCGAGGCCGAGGCGGCCGACCGCAGGCTCGCGGCGGGGGAGCGGCTGCCACTGCTCGGCGTGCCGGTCGCGGTCAAGGACGACACCGATGTGGCGGGCGAGCCCACGGCTTTCGGCTGCGTCGGCACGTTCCCGCCCAAGGCCGAGGACTCCGAAGTGGTACGGCGGCTGCGCGCCGCCGGCGCGATCGTGGTCGGCAAGACCAACTCGTGCGAGCTGGGCCAGTGGCCGTTCACCGAGGGCCCGGCGTTCGGCGACACCCGCAACCCCTGGAGCCAGGCGCACACCCCCGGCGGGTCCTCGGGCGGCTCGGCCGCCGCGGTCGCCGCGGGGCTCGTCCCCGCCGCACTCGGCACGGACGGCGCGGGCTCGGTCCGCATACCCGCGGCCTGGACCCACCTCGTCGGCATCAAGCCGCAGCGCGGCCGGATCTCCACCTGGCCCGAACCGGAGGCCTTCCAGGGCATCACCGGCATCGGCCCGCTGGCCCGCACGGTCGAGGACGCGGCGCTGCTCCTGGACGTGTCCAGCGGCAGCCACCGGCACGACCTGCACCGCCCGGCGCCCGTCGCGGTCCGCGCGGCGGTGGGCCGGGACCCGGGGCGGCTGCGTATCGCACTGTCCTGGAAGGCCGCCTGGACCGGCACCCCGCGCCCGCTCCACCCCGAAGTGCGCGCCGCCGTCATGGACATCGCCCGTACCCTCGCCCGCCTCGGGCACCTCGTCGAGGAGGCCGAGCCGGACTACGGGCTGATCGGCCTCTCCTTCGTGCCGCGCGCGACCACGGGCGTACGGGAGTGGACCGAACGGGTGCCGGACCGCTCCCTGCTGGACCGCAGGACGCGGGACGCCGCACGGCTGGGCCGGCTGCTCGGCGGGCGCGCCCTGAAGCTGGCGCGGGCCGCCGAGGCGCGGCAGCACAAGCGGGTGGGCGCGATCTTCGGCCGGTACGACGTGGTGCTCACGCCGACCACCGCCACCCCGCCGCCGCGGGTCGGCACGCTCGTCGCGATGAACGGCTGGCGCACCGACCGGGCGATGATCGCGGCCTGCCCGTACGCCTGGCCGTGGAACGTCCTCGGCTGGCCGGGCGTCAGCGTGCCGGCGGGCTTCAGCTCGGCCGGACTCCCGCTCGGCGCCCAGCTCCTGGGCCCCGAGGGCGGCGAGCCCCGCCTCGTCTCCCTCGCCTCCCAGCTGGAGGACGACCTCCGCTGGCACGAGAAGTGGCCGCGGCTCAGGGCGGGGGCCTGAGGCTCAGCCCAGCAGCTTGATCACCGCGTCGGTGGTGTCCGTCTCGCCCAGGCGCGGGAAGATCTTCTCGACGCTGTTGCGGTGCGCGTCGGCGTCCATGTCCGTGACCGCGTCGGTCGCGACGGTCACGTGGTAGCCGTGCTCGTACGCGCTGCGCGCCGTGGACTCCACGCCGATGCTGGTCGCGATGCCGCCCAGCACGACCTGGGTGACGCCGAGGCGGCGCAGCTCCATGTCCAGCGGCGTGCCGTGGAAGGCGCCCCAGGTCTTCTTGGTGACCAAGAGGTCCGAGGGCTGCCGGTCCAGCTCCGGGACCAGCTCGGCCCAGTCGGCGGGCGGGTTGCCGGCGCGCGCCGGGCCCTCCGTACGCCCTGCCGCGCCGCCGGTGACGTTGACCAGCACGACCGGCAGGCCGCGCGCGCGGAAGGCGGCGGCCAGCCGGGCGCCGCGCTCGATGACCTCGGCGGCGGGGTGGGCGGTGGGCAGCGCGGCGATGCCCTTCTGCAGGTCGATCAGGACCAGGGCGGTGTTCGGGTCGAGCGTGGTGGCGGTCATGGTCAGTTCTCCGTCAGTCGTTTGAGCAGCGCGGCGGCCTCGGCCAGTACGCGCTGCTCTTCGGGGGTGGTGTGCTCGGCGATGGCCACGGTGAGCCAGTTCTGCTTGGCCCGCCGGAGGCCGGCCAGTACCTCCCGGCCCTCCTCGGTGAGCGCGAAGACGACCTGGCGGCCGTCGGTGGGGTGCGGGCTGCGTGCGACGACGCCGCGTTCCTCCAGGGCGGCCAGCGTCACCCGCATCGACTGCGGGCGGACCAGCTCGGCCCTGGCCAGCGCCGCGGTGGTGGCGGGCCCTTCCAGGTCCAGCCGGGCGCAGACCGCCCGCTGGGTGGGGGTGATCCCGTCCCCCGGCGATTCGGCGCGCAGCCGGCGCATCAGCAGGCCGACGGCCGTGCCGAGGTCCGTGACGAGCTGTTCGTGCTCCTTGCCTGGCATGGCACCAGCCTAGAAAGTCGACAGTAAAACTTGCAAGTTTTCCTGTCGACCATGGTGATCGCGCCGTTGTTGCCGGATCCACGCCCCCGTGCCCCGCCGGGAGTGGAAAACTCGCTGTAGTCGTTGTGTCACACAGGACGCAACACGACCGGTGTGCAACTGCGGTACCGGCGCGACGGCGCGCGGCACCACGGGGGAGAAGGGGACGGCATGGCAGAGGCACGGCTACGGGACTCCGTGGACGGTTTCGCGCACTTCCTGGGCGAGCTGGTGGCGGCGCTGGACCCGGCCGAAGGCTGGTACGGCGTCTTCGCGCGGCGCGACCCCGAAGGGCTGCGGGCCTGCCTGGAAGGGCGCGAGGTGCCGCCCTGGGACGTGGTCGAGTCGCTCCTCCACGACCTGTCCGGGCGGCTCGGCGAACAGGCGGCGGCGGAGACCGGCGCGCGCGCCCGCGAGCTGCACGCTGCGGCGGCCGCCGCGTACGACACGCTCACCGGCGGCCCCGGGGCGCTCCGCGGCCGGCTCGACGCCATGCTCGACGAACTCCGCCACGCCACCGGCCGCGAGCGCGAGCTGCGCGCCGCGCTGAAAGAGGCCGATCCGGCCACGGATGTGGCGGCGCTCGACGGCGAACTGGCCTGGATCGCCGACGACGTGGCCCGCGCGCGGGCCCGCGTGCGCGAGCTCCAGCAGCGGATGCAGGGGAGCACGGAAGCGGCCCCCGCGCCGGACACCGGTATCCCGTACGGCCCCGCGTCGCACGCGGGCACGTCGTACGACTCCGGGGACGAGGCCGTCGCGCCGTACGGGACCGCGGACCAGGCCCTCGCGCCGTACGAGTTCCCGGCGGAGGGCTCCGAGGAGGCCCGGCCGGAGGGGGCCCGCGCCGCCCGGAGAAGTCCCGGCGGCGCCCGCTTCGCCGGCCTCGACCCGTCGGCGGAGGGAACGGAGACCGGCGCGCCCGTGGCCCCGCCCGCCCCGCGCGGTGCCCGCTTCGCCGGCGCGCAGGAGGACGGCGGGGGGCGGAAATCGGCCAAGGAGGGCAAGGGGGCGGCGGCCGGATCCGGTAGCGGACCGGCGTCGTCCCTGTCCGGCCTGCCGCCCCAGGCGTCCCAGGCCGTCACCAGCGCCGTGTCCCACCTCGCCGAGCTGCGGGCCGCCGGGCGCGGCGGCGAGGCGCACGCCGTGCTGTGTGCCGCGGCCCGCCGCCCCGCCGAGGAACTGCCGCACATCGCCGCGGAGCTGGAGCGGACCGGCCTGGCCGCCGACGTGGCCACGCTGCTGTGGGAGGTGGCCTGCCTGCCGCCCGAGCCGCTGGCCGCCGCGGCCGGTGCGCTGGCCGCCGCCGGCCGGGTCCAGGACTGTGTGAGCCTGCTGCGGCAGGGCGTGGCCCGTCCGGTCGGCGAGGTGGGGGACGCCGCGCTGGCCCTGCGGCAGGCGGGCCGTACGGCCGAGGCACGGGAGCTGCTGGCCGCGATGGTGCGGGCGCGCACCTCGGAGGAGGCGGCCGGGCTCGCGGCGGCAACGGACGCGCCCGAGGTCCTGCTGCCGCTGCTGCTGGACGCGGCGGACCGGGTGTCCGAGCACCGCCGGCGGGACCTCGTCCACGCGCTGCGGACGGCCGGGGTGTCCGACCGCCTCATCGGTGTCCGCTGACCCGTGCGCACCACGCCTCACATCGGTTCGTACGGCCGTTCCCGCCGGGTGCGGAATCGGCCGCGCGGCGCGGCAGAGATGGTCTTGCCACGGTGCACAAGGCGTCCTACGGTCACCTCCACACGCGTAGAGCTCGCGCGGACCGGTTGTCTGACGCCCTGGCAAAGGAGCAGCTCATGGCCGATGTCGTACGTGCCGCACTGGTGCAGGCGACCTGGACGGGCGATACCGAGTCGATGATCGCCAAACACGAGGAGCACGCCCGCGCGGCGGCGGCTCAGGGCGCGAAGGTCATCGGCTTCCAGGAGGTCTTCAACGCCCCGTACTTCTGCCAGGTGCAGGAGCCGGAGCACTACCGCTGGGCGGAGCCCGTCCCGGACGGGCCGACCGTCCGCCGGATGCAGGACCTGGCCCGCGAGACCGGCATGGTCGTCGTGGTCCCGGTCTTCGAGGTCGAGCAGTGCGGCTTCTACTACAACACCGCCGCCGTCATCGACGCCGACGGCACCGTCCTCGGCACCTACCGCAAGCACCACATCCCGCAGGTCAAGGGCTTCTGGGAGAAGTACTACTTCAAACCGGGCAACAAGGGCTGGCCGGTGTTCGACACCGCGGTCGGCAGGGTCGGCGTCTACATCTGCTACGACCGGCACTTCCCCGAGGGCTGGCGGCAGCTCGGCCTGAACGGCGCCCAGTTGGTCTTCAACCCCTCCGCGACCTCCCGCGGCCTGTCCGCCCACCTCTGGCAGCTGGAGCAGCCGGCCGCCGCGGTCGCCAACGAGTACTTCGTCGCCGCGATCAACCGCGTCGGCACCGAGGAGTACGGCGACAACGACTTCTACGGCACCAGCTACTTCGTCGACCCGCGCGGGCAGTTCGTCGGCGACGTGGCCAGCGACAGCAAGGAGGAACTGGTCGTCCGCGACCTGGACTTCGGGCTGATCGACGAAGTGCGGCAGCAGTGGGCGTTCTACCGCGACCGCCGTCCCGACGCCTACGAAGGGCTGGTCCAGCCGTGAGCAACCAGTACACCGACGCCGCCCACCTGCACGCCCGGCACCGCGCCGTCCTCCCCGAGTGGCTGAGCCTGCTCTACGACCGCCCCATCGAGCTGACCCACGGCGAGGGCCGGCACGTCTGGGACTCCGACGGCAACCGCTACCTGGACTTCTTCGGCGGCATCCTCACCACGATGACCGCACACGCGCTGCCCGAGGTCACCAAGGCCGTCGCCGAGCAGGCCGGGCGCATCATCCACACCTCCACCCTCTACCTCTCCCGCCCGATGGTGGAGCTGGCGGAGCGGATCGCCGCGCTCTCCGGCATCCCCGACGCACGGGTCTTCTTCACCACCTCCGGTACGGAGGCCAACGACGCGGCGCTGCTGCTGGCGACGGCGTACCGGCGCTCCAACCAGATCCTGGCGATGCGCAACAGCTACCACGGCCGGTCCTTCTCGACCGTGGGCATCACCGGCAACCAGAGCTGGTCGCCGACCAGCCTCTCGCCGCTGCAGACGCTGTGGGTGCACGGCGGGGTGCGCAGCCGCGGCCCGTTCGCGCACCTCGGCGACGCGGAGTACATCGAGGCGTGTGTCGCCGACCTCAAGGACGTGCTCCAGCAGACATCGGGCGGGGTGGCCGCGCTGATCGCCGAGCCGGTCCAGGGAGTCGGCGGCTTCACGGCCCCGCCCGACGGGCTGTACGCGGCCTTCCGCGAGGTGCTGGCCGAGCGCGGCATCCTGTGGGTCAGCGACGAGGTGCAGACCGGCTGGGGCCGCACCGGCGAGCACTTCTGGGGCTGGCAGGCGCACGCCGCGAGCGGCCCGCCGGACATGCTGACCTTCGCCAAGGGCATCGGCAACGGCATGTCCATCGGCGGCGTGGTGGCCCGCGCCGACGTGATGAACTGCCTCTCCGCCAACTCCATCTCCACCTTCGGCGGCAGCCCCGTCACCATGGCGGCGGGCATCGCCAACCTCAATTACCTCCTCGAACACGACCTCCAGGGCAACGCCCGGCGCGTCGGCGGCCTGCTCATCGAGCGGCTGCGGGCGGTCTCCGCCGGCCTGGAGATGGTGCGCGAGGTCCGCGGGCGCGGCCTGATGATCGGCGTCGAGCTGGTCGACCCGGGCACGGACGAGCCGTCGCCGCGTGCCGCCGCGGCCGTCGCGGAGGCGGCGCGCGAGCGCGGGCTGCTCATCGGCAAGGGCGGCCTGAACGGCGCCGCCCTGCGCATCGCGCCCCCGCTGTCGCTGACCGTCGCGGAGGCCGAGGAGGGCGCCGACCTGCTCGCCGACGCGCTCCGCGCCGCGCAGAAGCGACTCGCGGGTTTGGCGACCGGCTGACCGTCTGCCGGCGGCGCCGGCCGAGGTCGCGGGGGCCGCCCCGGCCGCTGATCATCGGAGGTATGGCCCTACCTCCGATGCCCGCCCTGCGGCCCATGCTCGCCACCCCGGGCCCGCTGCCCGCCGACGGCGCCGAGCCGCGGTGGGCGTACGAGGTGAAGTGGGACGGGGTGCGCTGCGTCGTCAGCGCGCCGGGCGACGGCGGGCTCCGGCTGGTCACCCGCAGGGGCAACGACGTCACCGCCGCCTATCCCGAGCTGACCGGACTCGGCGACCGGCTGCGCGGCCGGCCCGCCGTCCTCGACGGGGAGCTCGTGGTGCTCGACGAGCGCGGCCGGCCCGACTTCGGGCTGCTGCAGCAGCGCATGGGCGTGGCCGACCCGCGCCGGGCGGCGCGCCTGATGCACGAATACCCGGTGCACCTCGTGCTGTTCGACCTGCTGCACCTGGACGGCCGCTCGCTCCTGGACGCCTCGTACGAGGAGCGCCGGGCCGCCCTGTCGGGGCTCGGCCTGGACGCCGCCGAGTGGTCGGTCCCCGACTACGTGGCGGGGCACGGCCAGGAGGTCTGGGAGACCACGCGCGCGAACGGCCTGGAAGGCGTCGTCGCCAAGGTGCTGTCCTCCCCGTACCTGCCCGGTGTCCGGTCCGCCGACTGGCGCAAGACGAAGCACGTGGTGACCCTCGACGTGGTCATCGGCGGCTGGTCGGAGGGGCGCGGCGGGATCGCGGGACTGCCCGGCTCGGTGCTGGCCGGGCAGGACGGCCCCGAGGGGCTGCGGTACGTCGGCTCGGTGGGCTCCGGCCTGTCGGACCTGGAGCGCCGGGAGCTCGCGCGCTACTTCGAGGTGCTCGCGCGGGACCGCTCGCCGTTCACGGAACGGGTCGGCGTGGCCGCCGCGCACTGGGTCGAGCCGCGCCTGATCGCCGAGGTCGGCCACTCCGGCTGGACCACGGCGGGCCGCCTCCGCCACCCCACCTGGCACCGCCTCCGCCCGGACCTGACCCGGCTGGACTGACCCGGCCGGGCCGGGCGACCGCCGCACCGCTGCCGCTGCCGCTGCCTCATCGCCGCCGCTTCGCGCGTGGCAGCGGCTTCGCCCGGTTGAGGTTGATCAGGGGGCCGAGCAGGTCGCCGTGGCGGTCGCGGCGGTTCGCGATGTCGCCGATGAGGAAGCGCAGGTCAGCAGGGTCGGCGCAGTCGGCGATCTCGTCCCAGGTCACCGGGGTGGAGACGGTCGGTTCGGGCCGGGCGCGCACGGTGTACGGCGCTGCCGTGGTCTTCGCCGCGCTGTTCTGGCTGAAGTCGAGGAAGACCTTGCCGGGCCGCAGGGCCTTGGCCATCCGGTGCACCACCTGATCGGGCAGCTCGTGCTCGGCCTCCACCGCGATGTCCTTGGCGTACGCGGTGACGTCGTCCGACGGGGTGGGCTCGATCGGTACGAGCAGGTGCAGGCCCTTGGATCCGGAGGTCTTGGCGTACACGTTCAGCCCGTCCGCCGACAGCCGCTCGCGCAGCCACCCGGCGACCGCGCAGCAGTCGACGATCGTGGCGGGCGCGCCGGGGTCCAGGTCCCAGACCATCCGGTCGGCCACGCCGGGGTCGTCCGTGCGCCACTGCGGGGTGTGCAGCTCGACGACGAGGTTCGCCGCCCACATCAGGGAGGCGGTGTCCTGCAGCACCACCTGGCGGCCGGTCTTGCCGCTGCGCCGGGTCAGGTCGACGGTCTTCACCCAGGCGGGCGTACCGGGGGGCACGTTCTTGGTGAAGAAGGTCTCGCCGTCCGGGCCGTCGGGGTAGCGCAGGAAGGAGACCGGGCGGTCGTAGAGGTGGGCGAGCATCGCGCCCGCGGTCACCGCGTAGTAGTGGAGTACCTCGCCCTTGGTCGTCCCGGTGGCCGGGTAGAGCACCTTGTCCAGCCGGGTGACCGTCAGCCGGCGTCCCTCGATCTCCGTGATCGGCATACCCTGAGAGTCCCATGAATCGGGCATAAAGGGCGAAAGTCAAGGGGTGCGCGCATGAGGTCCATCTGGAACGGGGCGATCTCCTTCGGCCTGGTCAGCATCCCGGTGAAGATGTACAGCGCGACGGACAGCGCCTCGGCGGTCTCCTTCGTCCAGATCCACGAGAAGGACGGCGGCCGCATCCGCTACCGCAAGGTGTGCGAGCTGGACGGCGAGGAGGTCTCCCAGGACGAGATCGGCAAGGGCTACCAGGCCGCCTCCGACCTGATCGTCCCGCTCAGCGACGCGGACCTCGCCTCGCTGCCGCTGCCCACCGCCAAGACGCTGACCATCCTCGCGTTCGTCGACGCCGCCGACATCGACCCGCTCCAGATGGACAAGGCGTACTACCTCGGTGCCAACGGTCCGTCCGCCGCCAAGCCGTACGTCCTGCTGCGCGACGCGCTGGCGCACCATCAAAAGGTGGCCATCGGCAAGGTCGCGCTGCGCAACCGCGAGACGCTGGCCATGCTGCGGGTGCACGACGACGCGATCGTCATGCACGCGCTGCTGTGGCCGGACCAGATCCGCTCCCCGCAGGGCCTGGCGCCCAAGGAGGACGTGCAGATCCGGGAGAACGAGCTGACCCTCGCCGAGACCCTCATGGACTCGCTCGGCGAGCTGGACCCGGCCGAGCTGCACGACGACTACCGGGACGCCGTCGAGGAGCTGGTCTCCGCGAAGCTGGAGGGCGGCGAGCCGGCCGTGCCCTCGGAGGGGCCGAAGCGCGGCAAGGTCATCGACCTGATGGCGGCCCTGGAGGACAGTGTGCGGGCGGCCCGGCAGGAGCGCGGCGGCACGGACGAGGAGGCGGGCTCGGGCGGCTCCGTCACCCGGTTGCGCCGCAGGGCCGCGGAGTCCGGGACGGACGGTGCGGAGCGGCCGGCCCGCAAATCCCCGGCAGGGACGGCGAAGAAGACTGCGGCGAAGCGGACCGCGGCCAAGAAGGCGGCCACGAAGACGACCACGAAGTCGGTGGCGTCAAAGAAGAGCGCCTCCGCCGGACAGGGCGGTGCGGCGAAGAAGACGGCGGCCAAGAAGACCCCGGCGAAGCGGACCGCGGCACGCCGCAAGGCCGGCTGAGCGGCCGGCGGACGGCGCGGTGGCCGGTCGCGGGTGACGGGGCGGGGTCCCGGCCCCGGTGGAGCATTCCGCGGTACGGCGGCCGACGTGGTGCCCGCCGCGCTTCACGTGCCCGCGAGGACTGCCCGTACGGTCTTGCCGCCGCCGCGGTCGGCGGTGATGTCGAACTGCCGGGCCAGCAGCCCGACGATGGCCATGCCCCGGCCGCCGATCGCGTCCTCGGTGAGCGGCTTGACGGCGGGGGTGTGCGGATCGTCGTCGTGCACCTCGATGGTGACGCCGCTCGACGCGGCGCTGAGTCGCAGGCGGCAGCGGCTGTTGCCGTGCCGTACGGCGTTCGTGACCAGCTCGGACACGATCAGCACCGCTTCGTCCACCCGGCCCGACACTCCGTCGGGCATCGCTGGATGGCCGAGGAAGCCACTGGTCAACCTCCTGGCCCAGCGGGCCGACGCGGCCTCCCGCGGCAGCGCGTACTCGACGCGTGCGGCACGGTTCCTGTTGCTCGCGTGCATGGGGTCCCACTCCCTCCCGTGACGGTGGCGGAGGGACTACGGTCACTGCGTCGACCCCTCCACCCGTGGCCGTTGCGATCACGCACGGCCTGCCGACGGGAGCGGTCATTCCCGATCGTCGCCGCTCCAACCATCGGCAACCCGTTTGCCGACCCGCTGTGACGGAGTGAACACGCCCGGCCGGAGGGAGACCGGCGCTGACAGGCGTACTCGCGCCCGGACCGGGAACCAGCAGGACCACCGGCGTACGCCCGCGGCGGACCGGATCAAGCCGATCCCGGCGGCCGTGCGGCGCCGCCGCGAGGTTCCGTACGGCCGGATACGGGGCGCGACCCGTCCCCCCGTGCCACCCGGCGACCCTGATTCGACCCGGCGGCTAACGATGGTTTACCATTCAAGAGAAGTGCGGGACGGATACGGCACCGCCGACGACCCCGCCCTCCGGCGCCCCCGCGGTCATCCGCGGCCGCGCCCCACACACCAGCCCCGGCCGGCTTCCCCCGTCTGGCCGGGGCTTCCCCTTTCCGGACGCGGTGCGCCGGGATTCCTACGCGCGCTCCCGCCGTACGGCCCATGCCCCCGCTGGCCGGGCGTCCTACGGCGCGTCGAACTCCAGGACCTCCTCGACCGGACGCCGGGGCGTCGCCGTACCCCGCGGCCCGTACCCGAAGCGCAGCACCATCTGGACCAGGCCGTGGCCGGACACCGGCTCCCGCAGCGGCCACCGCAGCTCCGGCCACTCCAGCGACTGGGTGACGAACGAACTGGAGAGCCCCTCCAGGGTGGCCGCGAGCAGGGTGCGCTGCATCGCCTGGCCCGCGCGCAGCCAGTCCTCCGGGCGGTCCCGCTCGGTACTGAGCAGCGCGAGGTGCGGGTGGCTCTCGAAGGCGGCCGTCTCCCGGCCCGCCACCTCCCGCCCGGCCGCGAAGTCCCGCACCGGGGCCCGGCCGCCGCGCCGCCTCGGC
The DNA here is from genome assembly GCF_055586425.1 of Streptomyces sp. NPDC050806. Lineage (NCBI taxonomy): Bacteria > Bacillati > Actinomycetota > Actinomycetes > Kitasatosporales > Streptomycetaceae > Streptomyces > Streptomyces sp. NPDC050806. Next base: position 91,251 of record NZ_JBVJIF010000010.1, read on the forward strand.
CCGAAGGCGTAGGCGGGCACCCCGTCGTCCGCCGACTCCGCCGCCGCGCCGATCCGGGTCCACTCCGCGAGGTCCGGGCGGGCCGGGGCCGGTGCCCGGTCGCCGCCCGCGCCACCGGCCAGCGGGTCGGTCCCGGCGCCGGTGGCCCCGGCCGCGTCGTCCGCCACCACCGCGCGGTCCCGTTCCTCGCCCTCCTCGGCCAGCTCCAGCACCAGTTGCAGATGCCAGCCGACGGGGAAGGAGAGCACCGCGCCCTCCTGCTCGGCGGCGTGCCGCAACCCGGTGAGCTGGGCGGCGGTCAGCCCGGTCTCCTCGAAGGGGTACCGGCTGGTGTGCCGTTCGTGGACCGCCGGGTGCAGCCGGCCCAGCCGCTCCGTACCGCCGTCCGTCTCCCCTTCGGGGGCCAGCTCCACGGTCGCCAGCAGCGCGGGCCGCCCGGCGTCGGGCAGCAGTGCCGTACGCACCGGCAGGCCGGCGTGGGCCGCGGAGACCCGCAGGTTGAACAGGGCGGCGCCGCAGCCGATGTGCAGCGCGCGGCCGTCCGGGTCGGCCTGCGGCAGCGCGCGCTCCGGGTCGGCCCACAGCTGCAACGTGCGGCAGCCGGGCGAGCAGCGGAACCGCCAGGGCTGGGCGTTGTGCATCGACGGGGCGGCGATCGCATCGGTCACCAGCGCCGTCACGGTCAGATCGTCGGCTGCCTGCGTGTCCACCGGGGCCTCCAGGGGGTGGGCGACCGGGCGTGTGGCCTCCTCCAGAGTGGCCCGGCCCGCCGCCGGCCGCATCGGGAAAGGACGCAATGCATGCGACGATTCGTCATACGGAAAAATACTTCCGTATGACGGGTGCCCGGGGTCACCACGTTCGGGATCTTCAATGCCCTGCGCATGCCGTGGACGCCGACCTACGCTGCCCGTATGAGTGCACACTTTGACGTCGTCGTCCTCGGCGCGGGCCCGGGTGGGTACGTCGCCGCGATCCGCGCGGCCCAGCTCGGCCGCAGCGTGGCGATCATCGAGGAGAAGTACTGGGGCGGGGTCTGCCTCAACGTGGGCTGCATCCCCTCCAAGGCCCTGCTGCGCAACGCCGAACTGGCGCACCTGTTCACACAGGAGGCGAAGACGTTCGGCATCCGGTCCACCGGCGAGGTGTCCTTCGACTACGGCGCGGCCTTCACCCGCAGCCGCAAGGTCGCGGACGGGCGCGTCAAGGGCGTGCACTACCTCATGAAGAAGAACAAGATCACGCAGTACGAGGGCCGCGGCACCTTCACCGATCAGCACACCCTCCAGGTCGCGCGCTCCGACGGCGGCTCGGAGACCGTCACCTTCGACCACTGCATCATCGCCGCGGGCGCCACCACCAAGCTGCTGCCCGGCACCTCCCTGAGCGAGCGCGTGGTGACGTACGAGGAGCAGATCCTCAGCGCGGAGCTGCCCGCCAGCATCGTCATCGCGGGCGCCGGCGCGATCGGCGTGGAGTTCGCCTACGTGCTGCGCAACTACGGTGTCGACGTCACGATCGTGGAGTTCCTGGACCGGCTGGTGCCCCTGGAGGACGCCGAGGTCTCCGCGGAACTGGCCAAGCGGTACAAGCGCCTGGGCGTCAAGCTGCTGACCGGCACCCGCGTCGAAGGCATCGACGACGACGGCAGCGGCAGCGTGAAGGTGCACGTCAGCACCGGCGGACAGCAGCAGACCCTGGAGGCCGACAAGGTCCTCCAGGCGATCGGTTTCCAGCCCCGCGTCGAGGGCTACGGCCTGGAGAACACCGGTGTGAAGCTCACCGAGCGCGGCGCCATCGACGTCGACGGCCGCTGCCGTACGAGCGTGCCCCACATCTTCGCCATCGGCGACGTCACCGCGAAGCTGATGCTCGCGCACGCCGCCGAGTCCATGGGCATCGTCGCCGCCGAGACCCTCGCGGACGCCGAGACCATGGAGCTGGACTACGTCATGATCCCGCGCGCCACGTACTGCCAGCCGCAGATCGCCAGCTTCGGCTGGACCGAGGAGCAGGCCCGCGAGCAGGGCTTCGACGTACAGGTCGCGAAGTTCCCGTTCACCGCGAACGGCAAGGCGCACGGCCTCGGCGACAGCACCGGCTTCGTCAAGATCCTCAGCGACGCCCGGTACGGCGAACTGCTCGGCGCCCACCTCATCGGCCCCGAAGCCACCGAGCTACTGCCGGAGCTGACGCTCGCTCAGCAGTGGGACCTGACCGTCCACGAGGTCGCCCGGAACGTACACGCGCACCCGACACTCGGCGAGGCCGTCAAGGAAGCCGTGCACGGACTCGCGGGGCACATGATCAATATGTGACGGGCCAGGCCACCCCCTTGATCGCGGCACTCCGTGCCCCCCTGCGCACCGAGCCGAAAACAGGCGGCTGCCCCGCACGGCCCCGCGACAATGGAACGGGCGTCCGGTGAACGGTGCGGGACGGTTGTGGGTGTGGGGGTGGGGCCCGTGAGCCGAGGGAAGAGGCGCATCCGGCGACGGAAGCCGGATGCGCTGCCGGTGACGCGCAGCGAACGGCTGATGTTCGGTGGCGCGCTGCGGTACGACCTGTCGTTCACCCGGCACGAACAGCCGCTGCTGCGGCTGACGTTCTGGCAGATGGCGCGGCAGTTCCCCGCCATGGCGGGCCTCGTGGCGAAGGCCGCCTGGCGGGAGGACCCCCGTGCCCTGCTGGCGCTGCTCGGCGCCGAGGTCGGGCAGGGCCTGACCCGCGCGTTCGTCCTGGTGGCCACCAACCGGGTGCTGGTCGCGCTGTTCGCCGCCGGGCCGACCGTCGAGCGATTACGCGAGGCGTTGCCGGCGCTGCTCGCCGGCTGCGCCGTCGCGGCCGTGGCCGCCCTCCTCTCCGCCGTGTCGGTCGCCGCCTCCGGGCGGCTGGAGCCCAAGGTCGAACGGGTCTGCACCGCCCGCTTCTACCGCGGCGCCATCCGGGTGGAGCTGGCCGCCCTGGAGGACAAGGACTTCCACCGCACGCTGGACGCGGGGCGCTTCGGCACCGACTCCGTCCGCATGATGCTCCGGTCCTCGGTCACGGTGGTCAACGCCCTGATCGCGCTGCTCGCCTCCGCCGCCGTACTGGCCCTGCTGCATCCGCTGCTGGTCCTGATGCTCGTACTGATCGCCGTGCCCAAGGGCTGGGGCGCGGTCCTCTCGGCCCGCCGGCAGTACGCCTCGCGGCACGCCTGGATCGAGCACCGGCGCGCCATCTCCGTCGTCACCCAGAAGATCACCGACCACGACTGCGCGCCCGAACTGCGCGTGCACGGCGCGGGCCGGATGCTGACCGACGCCTACGACGACATGTCGATGACGATGGAGCGGGAACAGCAGCGGCTGGCCACCGCCGAGGCCGCCACGCAGACCGCCGCGGCCGCCGTCTCCGGCCTCGCCACGCTCGCCGCCTACGGCGTCCTGTGGCTGCTGCTCACCGGCGGCGGCATGCCGCTGGCCGTGGCCGGCACGGCGGTGATCGCGGTACGCAGCGCCGGAGCCGGCCTCACCGCCCTCGTCCTCCAGGTCAACCGCCTCTACGAGGAGGCCATGTACCTCAAGGACCTCCAGGACGCCTGCGAGGGTGCCGAGCGGCAGGCCATCCCGGCCGGCGGCACCCCGGTCCCGCGGCCGCTCACCGAGATCCGCCTGACGGACGTGAGCTTCAGCTACCCCGGCGCGCCCGAGCCCGCGCTGCGCGACATCAGCCTGACCGTTCCGCGCGGCCGGGTCGTCGCCCTGGTCGGCGCGAACGGCTCGGGCAAGACCACGCTCGCCAAGCTCGTCGCGGGCCTGTACCTGCCGACCGCCGGGCGGCTCACCTGGAACGGCGTCGACCTGCGCGAGGCGGACAGGGACGCGGTGTTCGACCAGGTCGCGGTGCTCGGCCAGGACTTCCCGCGCTGGCCGATGACCGCCCGCGCCAACGTCCACATCGGCCGCAGCGACCAGCCGCCCGACCAGGAGCGCATCGAGCGGGCCGCGGCAGAGGCGGGCGCCGCCGAGGTGGTCGGGGGACTGCCGCACGGCTGGGACAGCCTGGTCGTCAAGGGCTTCGAGCGCGGCACGGACCTCTCCGGCGGGCAGTGGCAGCGCCTGGGCAGCGCCCGAGCCCGGTACCGCGGCGCCCCGCTGCTCATCGTCGACGAGCCGACCGCGGCCCTCGACCCGCAGGCCGAGGTGGCGGCCTTCCGGTCGCTGCGCTCGCTCGCCGACGACGGCACCACCGTCCTGCTGATCACCCACCGGCTGGCGGCCACCGCCACCGCCGACCTGATCTACGTACTGGACCGCGGCCGGCTGGCCGGCGCGGGCACCCACCGCGAGCTGATGTCCGTACCGGGCGGCCTGTACCGCGCCATGTACGAACTCCAGGCCGCGCAGTACGGCATGGACACCACGACGGACGGCACGCCGCGGACCAACGGCGTACCGCGGCCCAGGAACGCCGGCACCGGTCCGGACGCCTCCCATGTCGACCGCGTCCAGGGGTAGCGCCCCGCGCCGCCTGCCGTCCGCCCCGCTGCGCCCACGTCTCGGCCCGCTCGCGAGCACGCTGCGGGACGTCCTGGGGTGCCTCGGGGTGATCGTGGCCGCGGTGCTGGTCTCGCTGGTGTGCGTGCTGCTGTCGCAGGCGTTTCCGCAACTCGCGGAGATCTCGCCCTGAGCGGACGGGACCGGTCCTGCCGGCTGCCGACCGCTCTACGCACGTAGATCTCCACATCCTTGACACATAATCACACCGTAATGGTCACCCGGTGGGAATTGTGGCGGTGGCAGGCTGCCTGCGGCCGGTCATTCACCGGCCGGCCCCGGCCCGCACCCCCCACACTTCCGCGGACCGGTCCACGCGCATGGGGGAGAGGACACACTCGTGGACATATCCCGTACCACCGCTCGGCGCAGAATCGTCACGGCACTTTCCGGTACCGCGTTGCTCGCGCTGGCCGCCCAGGTTCCGGCCACCGCGGCCCCCGACCCCGCCGCCCACCACGGCGTCGCCACCGCGTCCGCCACCACCGCCTACGACGACACGTACTACAAGGACGCGGAGGGCAAGACCGGTCAGGAGCTCAAGTCCGCGCTGCACGGCATCATCAGCTCCGGCGTCAGCAAGCTGAGCTACGACCAGGTCTGGGACGCCCTGAAGGTCACCGACCAGGACCCCAAGAACTCCTCGAACGTCATCCTGCTCTACACCGGCCGCTCGCAGAGCAAGGACGACAACGGCGGCGACGCCGACCAGTGGAACCGCGAGCACGTCTGGGCCAAGTCGCACGGCGACTTCGGCACCTCCACCGGCCCCGGCACCGACGTCCACCACCTGCGGCCGACCGACGTCTCGGTCAACAGCACCCGCGGCAACAAGGACTTCGACAACGGCGGCAGCGAGGTCGGAGAGGCGCCCGGCAACTACACCGACGGCGACTCCTTCGAGCCCCGGGACGCGGTCAAGGGCGATGTCGCCCGCATGATCCTCTACATGGCCGTGCGCTACGACGGCGACGACGGCTTCGCCGACCTGGAGCCCAACGACAAGGTGGACAACGGCTCGGCGCCCGCCATCGGCCGCCTCAGCGTCCTCAAGACCTGGAGCCAGGAGGACCCGCCGGACGACTTCGAGAAGAACCGCAACCAGGTCATCTTCGACAAGTACCAGCACAACCGGAACCCGTTCATCGACCACCCGGAGTGGGTCGACGCCATCTGGTGACGGCCGCCCGTCGCGGCATGAGCCGGTGCGGCCGTCACTCGATCACTCGTACGGGTGACTCCTCCGTTGACCCGCTTTTCGGGCCGCAGGCTGGGTAGTTCCCCGAGGCACGCCGGGGGGCGCGGGCACCCATGAGGGTGCCCGCTACGCCTGCCCCCCGGCACCGTCGAGAAAGGCCGGGGACCCGTGACACAGCCCTTCCATCTGCCGGACTTCTACACGCCGTATCCGGCACGCCTGAACCCGCACCTCGAATCCGCCCGCAGCCACAGCAGCGCGTGGGCGCGCGAGATGCAGATGCTCGAGGGGTCCGGCATCTGGGAGCAGCGGGACCTCGACGCGCACGACTACGCCCTGCTGTGCGCCTACACCCACCCCGACTGCACCGCGGAAGACCTCGCACTGGTCACCGACTGGTACGTCTGGGTCTTCTTCTTCGACGACCACTTCCTGGAGACCTTCAAGCGCTCCGGCGACCGCGAGGGCGGAAAGGCCTATCTCGACCGGCTGCCCGCCTTCATGCCGATGGACCTCGCCGAGGGCATGCCGGAGCCGACCAACCCCGTCGAGGCCGGCCTCGCCGACCTGTGGACGCGTACCGTCCCCGCGATGTCCCCGAAGTGGCGCGAGCGCTTCGCGGAGAGCACGGTCAACCTCCTCAACGAATCCCTCTGGGAGCTGTCGAACATCAACGCCCACCGGGTGGCCAATCCGGTGGAGTACATCGAGATGCGCCGCAAGGTCGGCGGCGCGCCCTGGTCGGCCGGGCTGATCGAGTACGCGGCGCGGGCCGAGGTCCCCGCCCGTATCGCGGCCTCCCGCCCGCTGCGGGTGCTGCGCGACGCCTTCTCCGACGCCGTGCATCTGCGCAACGACATCTTCTCCTACCAGCGCGAGGTGGAGGACGAGGGCGAGCTGAGCAACGGCATCCTCGTCCTGGAACGTTTCCTGGACTGCTCGACCCAGGAGGCCGCCGAGGCCGTCAACGACCTGCTGACCTCCCGGCTCCAGCAGTTCGAGCACACCGCGCTCACCGAATTGGAGCCGCTCTTCGCCGAGTACGCCCTCGGCCCCCATGAGCAGGCCGCCGTCCTGGCGTACGTGAAGGGACTCCAGGACTGGCAGTCCGGCGGCCAGGAATGGCACATGGTCTCCAGCCGGTACATGAACGGCGCGGGGGAGGGCGGCGCGTCCGGCACCCCGCCGCGCTTCTTCTCGCTGCCGCTGGGCGCCCTGGGCCTGTCCGCGCTGAACGTCACACAGGGCGTGCCGACGACGGCGCGTGCCGAGGCCGCCCGCGCCCGCACCTTCACCCACGTACCGTTCCAGAATGTCGGACCCTCCCGGCTGCCCGACTTCAAGCATCCGCTGCCCGGCACGCTCTGCCCGCACCTGGACACCTCCCGGCGGAACGTCGTGGAGTGGGCGGACCGGATGGGCATCCTGGCGGAGCAGCCCGGCATTCCCGGGTCGCACGTCTGGACCGAGGAAAAGCTCCTCGACTACGACCTGCCGCTGTGCGCCGCCGGCCTGGACCCGGACGCCACGCTGGCGGAGCTGGACCTCAGCTCGGCGTGGCTCGCCTGGGGCACGTACGGCGACGACTACTACCCCGCGGTGTTCGGGCGCCGCGGCGACCTGGCCGGCGCCAAGGCCATGGACGAGCGGATGGCGGCCTGCATGCCGCTGGACCTCACCCCGCCCCCGCCGGCCACCCACGCGCTGGAGCGCGGCCTGGCCGACCTCTGGCAGCGCACGGCGGGCCCGATGAGCCCGGAGAGCCGCCGCCGCTTCCGCGACGCGGTGCGCGTGATGACCCGGAGCTGGCTCTGGGAGCTGGACAACATGATCCAGAACCGCATCCCCGACCCGGTCGACTACATCGAGATGCGGCGGCACACCTTCGGCTCCGACATGACGATGAGCCTGTCCCGGATCAGCCACGGCAACACCGTGCCCGACGAGATCTACGCCAGCGGGCCGTGGCAGGCGCTGGAGAACGCCGTCATCGACTACGCCTGCCTGGTCAACGACGTCTTCTCGTACCAGAAGGAGATCGAGTACGAGGGCGAGGTGCACAACGCGATCCTCGTCGTCCAGAACTTCTTCGACGTCGACTACCCCACGGGGCTGCGCATCGTCGACGACCTCATGAACGGCCGGCTGGACCAGTTCGAGCACATCGTGGCGAACGAACTGCCCGTGCTGTACGACGACTTCAAGCTGTCGGCGGAGGCCAGGCAGGGCATCGCGGGCTACATCTCCGAGCTGCGCGACTGGATGTCCGGCATCCTCAAGTGGCATTACGACTGCCGCCGCTACACGGAGACCGACCTCCTGCGGCACCACGGGACGGCGGAGCCGGCGTCCAGTGCCGTCCCCCGGAGCCTGTCGGCCCCCGGCGGAATCGGTACTGCGGCGTTCCGGGTGCCACGGCCGGAGCCCGTGGGCTGACCGGTACGCCGACCGCCACGATGCATCGCGACGGCCCGCCGGCAGCTGCCCGGCGGGCCGTGCGCCCTCGTTCCCTCTCCTCGGGGTCCTTGCCTCAGGGCAGGATCTTCTCCACTGCCGCGCGCCCCTCGTCGGCCAGCTTGCGGCGCGCCCATTCCAGGTTCTTGGGCGTGAGGTCACGCCCGGTCGCCATCACCAGGTCCTCCGGGCTCACGTCCGCCGCCGGACCGCTGTGCAGACTGCGGTCCGGGGTGCGGAGATCGTCGGGCTCGGGCCGGGACTGCTTGTTCATGCCGCCTCCTCGCGCCTCACGGTGTCCCTCCATCTTTGCGGCATATCGCCCTGTATGCACTCCGGAGGAGAGGGAGTGGCGCTGGGTGTTCATTCATCACCCTGCGTCACGATCGGGAGGGGTGGGCGGCCGGGCGACACACCCGTTCCGGCGGGTCGGCGACCGCGGTATTGCCCGGCCGGGTGTCATGCTTCTACCGTCTGTGAATCCGGTCGCACTCTACGTGTGTAGAACGGCCGTGACGCGTGACGCGGTGTCAGGGACGGCAAGGCTGGTCGGTGCCCGGGTGGCGATGCGCGCGGGCCCCTGCTCCCGTCCCGGCCGGTGCCGGGGAGCTGCTGGTGGAAGGGGACGGGACTGTGAGTCGTACGGTCATCCGCGGCGGGCTGGTCATCACCGCCGCCGACGAGATCCATGCCGATGTCCTGGTGGAGGGCGGCCGGGTGGCCGCGCTCGCCGCACACGGGCAGGAGGCCGCGCTGGGCTGGACCGAGTCCGCCGACCGGGTCATCGACGCCGCCGGGAAGTACGTGATCCCGGGCGGCGTGGACGCCCACACGCACATGGACTTCCCGTTCGGCGGGACCGCGTCCTCCGACACCTTCGAGACCGGCACCCGGGCCGCGGCGTGGGGCGGCACCACCACCATCATCGACTTCGCCGTGCAGTCCCGCGGCAAGTCGCTGCGCGAGGGGCTGGACCAGTGGCACGCCAAGTCCGACGCGCAGTGCGCCGTCGACTACGCGTTCCACATGATCCTCTCCGACGTGAACGAGAACAGCCTGAAGGAGATGGACCTCCTGGTGGCCGAGGGGGTCACCTCCTTCAAGCTCTTCACGGCCTACCCGGGCGTCTTCTACAGCGACGACGGCCAGATCCTCCGCGCGATGCAACGGGCCGCCGGGAACGGCGGGCTGGTGATGATGCACGCCGAGAACGGCATCGCCATCGACGTACTCGTCGAACAGGCGCTGGCCGAGGGCCGGACCGATCCGCGCTACCACGGCGAGGTGCGGCGCGAGCTGCTGGAGGCGGAGGCCACGCACCGCACGATCCAGCTGGCCCGGGTCGCCGGCGCGCCGCTCTACGTCGTCCACGTCTCGGCCGAGGAGGCCGTCGCCGAGCTGACGCAGGCCCGCGACAAGGGGCTCCCCGTCTTCGGCGAGACCTGCCCCCAGTACCTCTTCCTCTCCACCGACAACCTCGCCGAGCCGGACTTCGAGGGCGCGAAGTACGTCTGCAGCACGCCGCTGCGGCCGCGCGCACACCAGGCGGCGCTCTGGCGCGGGCTGCGCACCGACGACCTCCAGGTCGTCTCCACCGACCACTGCCCCTTCTGCTTCGTCGGCCAGAAGGAGCTGGGCCGCGGCGACTTCTCGAAGATCCCGAACGGCATGCCGGGCGTCGAGAACCGCATGGACCTGCTCCACCAGGCCGTACTGGACGGCCACATCAGCCGCCGCCGCTGGATCGAGATCGCCTGCGCCGCGCCCGCGCGGATGTTCGGGCTGTATCCGAAGAAGGGCACGATCACGCCCGGCGCCGACGCGGACATCGTGATCTACGACCCGCACGCCGAACAGGTGATGTCGGCCGAAACCCACCACATGAACGTGGACTACTCCGCGTACGAGGGGCGGCGCGTCACCGGCCGGGTGGAGACTGTCCTCTCCCGCGGCGAACTCGTCATCGAGGACCGCGAGTTCACGGGCCACGCGGGCCACGGCCAGTACACCCCGCGGGCCACCTGCCAGTTCCTCTCCTGACCGCGACCGGCCCCTCCGGGACGTCAGTCGTCATCACCGGCTCTACACCAGGGAGTTGAAGAGATGGACTTCGGAGTCGTCCTGCAGAACGATCCGCCCGCCTCCGCCGTGGTCGGGCTCATGCGCCGCGCCGAGCGGCAGGGCTTCCGCTACGGCTGGACCTTCGACTCCGCCGTGCTCTGGCAGGAGCCGTTCGTCATCTACAGCCGCGTCCTGGAGCACACCGACCGGCTGATCGTCGGCCCGATGGTCACCAACCCCTCCACCCGCACCTGGGAGGTCACCGCCTCCACCTTCGCCACCCTCAACGACATGTACGGCAACCGCACCGTCTGCGGCATCGGCCGCGGCGACTCGGCGATGCGGGTCGCCGGGCGGAAGCCGAACACCCTTGCCCGCGTCGGCGAGGCCATCACCGTCATCCGCGACCTCGCCGAGGGCCGCGAGGCCACCGTGGACGGCAACCCCGTGCGGCTGCCTTGGGTCCGCGACGGCAGGCTGCCGGTCTGGATGGCGGCGTACGGCCCCAAGGCCCTGGCCATGGCGGGCCGGGTCGCCGACGGCTTCATCCTCCAGCTCGCCGACCCGTTCCTCACCGAGTGGATGGTCAAGGCGGTACGGGACGCCGCCGCCGAGGCCGGACGCGATCCGGACGCGCTGACGATCTGCGTGGCGGCGCCCGCTTACATCGGCACGGACCTGGCCCACGCCCGCGAACAGTGCCGCTGGTTCGGCGGCATGGTCGGAAACCACGTCGCCGACCTGGTGAGCCGCTACGGCGAGCACTCCGGCATGGTCCCGGAGGAGCTGACCGCGTACATCAAGACCCGCGAGAAGTACGACTACGCGCACCACGGCCGGGCCGGCAACCCCGACACCGCCTTCGTCCCCGACGAGATCGTCGACCGCTTCTGCCTCCTCGGCCCGCCCGAGGCCCACATCGAGAAGCTGCGCGCCCTCCGCGCCCTCGGCGTCGACCAGTTCGCCCTTTACGCCATGCACGACAGCAAAGAAGCCACCATCGACACCTACGGCACCGACGTCATCCCGGCCCTGGCGGCGGAGTGAGAACCCCCGCCGTGTCCTCGGACGGCCGTGACGAAGGGCCGCCCGGCACGGGCGGCAGGATCGAACTCCCGCCGGACGAGATACCCGCCGACGGCCGCTTCAGCAATGCCGACCTGCGCCCCGTGCCCGCCGCCGACCGGCACTGGACCACGTACAACTTCGCCGCCCTCTGGGTCGGCATGGCCCACAACATCCCGTCCTGGACGCTCGCCTCCGGCCTGGTCGCGCTCGGCATGGACTGGAAGCAGGCGGTCCTGACGATCGCCCTCGCCAACGTCATCGTGCTGTTCCCGATGCTGCTCACCGGTCATGCCGGACCCAAGTACGGCATACCCTTCCCGGTCCTGGCCCGCGCCTCCTTCGGGCTGCGCGGGGCCAACCTCCCGGCGCTGCTGCGGGCCGCCGTGGCCTGCTGCTGGTTCGGCATCCAGACCTGGATCGGCGGCCAGGGCATCTACATCCTGCTCGGCAAGATCTTCGGCGGTGGCTGGGAGAAGGCCACGCCGGTCGCCGGATACCCCTGGACCCTCTGGCTCTGCTTCGTCGTCTTCTGGGCCCTCGAACTGGCCATCATCGCGCGGGGCATGGAGACCCTGCGCCGCTTCGAGAACTGGGCGGCGCCCTTCGTGCTGGTCGGCGCGGTCGCCCTGCTGGTCTGGATCGCCGCGAAGGCGGGCGGCCTCGGCCCCCTCCTGGACCAGCCGAGCAGGCTGGGCTGGGGCGCGGACTTCTGGCCGGTCTTCTTCCCGTCCCTCATGGGCATGATCGGCTTCTGGGCCACCCTGTCGCTCAACATCCCCGACTTCACCCGCTTCGGCGCCGGTCAGCGCGCGCAGGTCTGGGGCCAGACGCTCGGCCTGCCCACCACCATGACGGCCTTCGCGCTCCTCTCCGTCCTGGTCACCTCCGGCTCCCAGGCGGTGTACGGCGTGCCGGTCTGGGACCCGGTGGCCCTGGCGGGCAAGGCCGACAATGTCTTCGGGCTGCTCTTCGCGCTGGTCACGGTCCTGATCGCGACGATCAGCGTCAACATCGCGGCCAATGTCGTCTCCCCGGCCTACGACCTGGCCAACCTCGCCCCGCGCGTACTGACCTTCCGCAGCGGCGCGCTGATCACCGGCGTGCTCGGCGTCCTCGTCCTCCCCTGGAAACTCACCGCCACGCCCGAGCTGTACATCTTCACCTGGCTCGGGGTGGTCGGCGGGCTCCTCGGCACCGTCGCCGGCATCCTCATCGCCGACTACTGGATCATCCGCCGCACCGTCCTGGACCTCGCCGGCCTCTACCGGCCGGGCGGCCGCTACTGGTACACGGCAGGCTGGAACTGGCGTGCACTCGTGGCGTTCGGCCTCGGCGGGCTGCTCGCCGTGGGCGGCTCGTACTCGCAGCCGGGGAAGGGCCCCTTCCCCGCGGACGGGCTGATCCCCTTCCTCCGGCCGCTGGCGGACTACGGCTGGGCGGTGGGCCTGACGGCGTCGCTGGCCGTGTACGCGGTGCTGATGGCCCGCGTGAGGCGGGAGGCGGGCCCGCGAGAGGCGTGACTGTCGGACCCTCCTGAGATGCTTCTGCCGGTGCCGGTCAGCGAACCGGTCACCGCATCGACCATCACGAGGGGGCTGTACGCATGAGACGAGTGAGCGGCAGACGGGTGGCCGCGGGAGTGGCGGTGCTGGCCGCTGCGGCCGTGGCGGCAGCGGGGCCGGCGCGGGCGGCGGACGGGCCGCTGCTCCCGCACCCGGGACCGGACGGCCTGGTCTGGGTGCCGGAGCGGACGGGTGACGGCGGCGCGGCGTCGGGCGGGGCGACCGACCGGCAGCCGATGACGGTGACGGTGGCCTGCCAGGGCGGCGGGACGGCCGCGGTGTCGCTGCAGGGCACCCACCTCTTCACGGTGGACTGCCCGGCCGACGCGCCGGGGCGGGGCTCCGCCTCCGTCCCGGGCTTCTGGGGCAGTTGGTACGTCGGCGTCGACACCTCTGTGGACACCACCCGCTGGTCGCTCACGGTGACCCAGCCGGACGGCTGAGGCGGGGCGCGACCGCGGTCGTGGGGGCGCCCGGTGCACCGCCGCACCGGGCGCCGCTCCGGCCGTTTCCCGGCGCCTGGTGGCGTCCTTGTCGCACTATCAGGTGGTTTCCGGCCATACATGGGAAGACGGCGGTTGCCGCCGCGACCGAGTGGCGATCATGCTCAGGGTGACCAATCGACACCCTCGCAGCGTGCGTCGCCGCCTTCTCCTGCCGGTCGGCGCCGCCGCGCTCAGCTCGCTGTCCCTGCTGTCCGCACTGCCCGCCACCGCGCAGTCGGAGGCTCGGCAGCCCGCCTCGGAGCCGGGCCCGCCCGGCCGCCTGCCCACGAGCGCCGCCGAAGTGCGTACGGCCGCCCACCTGGAGTCCGTCCGGCACCGCCCGGCACAGCTGCGGGAATTCTTCCGGCAGCTGCCCAAGGGCGGAGACCTGCACAACCACCTGTCCGGCGCGGTCTCGACCGAGTATTTGATCAAGCTCGCCGGGGATGACGGGCTGTGCATCGTCGAGCAGACGATGACGGCCGTCAAGGGGCCCTGCGGAGCGGGCACCCGGCCCGCCGCCGACGCCCGTACCGACGCATCCTTCCGCGACGCACTGGTACGGGCCTGGTCCATGGAGGGATTCCCCCCGGACCAGTCGGGGCACGACCACTTCTTCGCCGCCTTCGGGAAGTTCGGCGCGGTGAGCGGGCGCCACCCCGGCAAGCTCCTGTCCGAGGTGGCCAACTCCGCGGCCGCGCAGAACCAGTTCTACCTGGAGACTATGGCCACCCCCGCCTCGAAGGCCGGCAAGCAGCTCGCGGAGGAGGTCGGGTGGGACGACGACCTCGACGCGCTGCACAAGAAGCTGCTCGCCGGCGGCAAGCTGGACCGGCTCGTGGCCCAGGCCCGCGCGGAGGCCGACGCGACCGAAGCGGAGTTCCGTGCCGCGGCGCGCTGCGGCACCGACCACCCCACCCGCGCCTGCCGACTGCCGATGCGCTGGATCTCCCAGGTCTCCCGGGGCGGTTCACCGGAGCGCGTCTTCACGCAGATGGCACTCGGACTGCGGCTGGCCGAGCGCGACCGGCGATTCGCCGCGGTGAACCTGGTCCAGCCCGAGGACGAGGCCAACGCACTGCGCCACTACCGCCTGCAGATGCGCATGCTGGACCATCTGCACCGCCAGTACCCGAAGGCCCACATCACCCTGCACGCGGGTGAGCTGTGGCCGGGCCTGGTCAAGCCGGAGGACCTGACCTTCCACATCGGCGAGGCGGTGCACACCGGCCACGCCGAGCGCATCGGCCACGGCGTCGACCTGGTCCACGAGGACGGCTGGCAGCGCCTGGCCCGCACGATGGCCCGCCGGGAGACCGCCGTCGAGGTGCCCCTCACCAGCAACGCGCAGATCCTCGGCGTCAAGGGCGCCGATCACCCCTTCAACACCTACCGTGCCTACGGCGTCCCGGTGGTCCTGGCCACCGACGACCCCGGCATCTCCCGCACCGACATCAGCCGCGAGTACGAGTACGCGTCCACCACCTACCACCTGCGCTACCCGGAGCTGAAGGACCTGGCGCGGGCCTCGCTGGAGTACGCCTTCCTGCCCGGCCGCAGCCTCTGGCGCGGCAACCCCACGCGCGGTGGCTACCGCCCCGCCGACGCCTGCAGTGGCGACCGCCCCGGCAGCGACCGCCCCGGCGAGCGCTGCCGGCGCCTGCTGGCCGACAGCCCCAAGGCGGCCGTGCAGTGGCGGCAGGAGGCCGCCTTCGCCTCCTTCGAACAGCGCGCCGGCCGACGGCCTTGACCGAAGCCCCGCTTTCCCGGCGCCCGGTGTCGGGCGCCGGGCCCGGTGGCTACGGCACCCGGGCCGTCCACTCCGGGTCGCTGAACTTGTCCGTCGCCAGTTCGCGTGCCCGGGTGAACTCCTCGTCGGTGACCGTGCCGTCCGTGCCGCCGTAGCGGGTCCGGAAGGAGGCGATCATGCGGGCGATGACCTCGGCGCGGGGCAGGCCGGTCTGCCGGCGGAGCGGGTCGACGCGCTTCTTGGCGCTGGTGGTGCCCTTGTCGGAGAGCTTCTCCTTGCCGATGCGGAGCACCTCGACCATCTTGTCCGCGTCGATGTCGTAGGACATCGTCACGTGGTGGAGCACGGCCCCGGAGCCGGTGACCATCCGCTTCTGGGCCGCGCCGGCGATCTTCCCGGCGTCCGTCGCGATGTCGTTGAGCGGCTTGTACCAGGCGTTGATGCCCATGTCACCGAGGGCCGCGAGCACCCAGTCGTCGAGGTAGGCGTAGCTCTCGGCGAAGGTGAGGCCGTGCACGAGGGACTCGGGGACGGGGAGCGAGTAAGCGATGGCGTGGCCCGGCTCGACGAAGGCCGGTCCGGGGGACACTACGAACCTTCCTTCCCTGGAGGCAAGGCGGTCGTGCGGAGCGTTATGGCCCATGGCTCGACCTCGTCGACGGACGTCCCGCCGCCATCGGGCGCACTCCGACGACATCACCACAAGGGCACTCGGCCGGGCTCCGCGTCGGAAGTCGAGCAGATCTTCACCGCCCAGCGCGACCGGTCCCAGCCGGCCGTGGTCGGCGACTCCGTCAAGGCCATGCACCACTGGCGCGGCGCCCGCGACGGCATGACCGGCTTCGCGGCACCGCCCTCCTGTCGGTCCTACGCACGCGAACGCGTCGAGGGCGAGGGACACATTCAAGCCGTGCGCGCTCTCGCCCGTCGCCGCGTCACTGTCCTCTGGGTCCTCCTGTGCGACGGACGGTGCTACGAAACCACGCCGCCCGTCGCCCCTCGCGGCTTGTCGGACGGCATGAGGAATCAGTCAGACCGTCCCTTGGGCGAGCATGGCGACGGCCACCCGTTCGAAGCCCGCGATGTCGGCGCCCAAGACGTAGTTGCCGGGCGCGCCGTACCGGTCGGCGGTCGCGCGGCAGGTGTCGTGGATCGTGCGCATGACGGCCGAAAGCCGCGTCTCGACGAGTCGGGCCGGCCAGACGTCGCGCCGGGCGTTCTGCTGCATCTCGAACGCGCTGACGGCGACGCCGCCGGCGTTGGCCGCCTTGCCCGGGCCGAACGCCACACCGGCCTCCTGCAAGAGGCGCACGGCGTCCGGTGTGGTGGGCATGTTCGCGCCCTCGGACACCGCCTTCACCCCGTTGTTCACCAAGGCCGACGCGGCCGCGGAGTCCAACTCGTTCTGCGTGGCCGAGGGCAGTGCGACGTCGGTGGGGACATCCCACACACTGCCGCCGGCCACGTAGTCGGCGGACGCGCCGCGACGCGCCGCGTACTGGCTGACCCGGCCCCGCTCCACCTCCTTGACCTGCCGCAACAGGGCCACGTCGATCCCCTTGGCGTCGACCACGCAGCCCCCGGAGTCGGAAGCGGTGACGACGTGGGCGCCCATGGACTGCGCCTTTTCGATGGTGTGGAGCGCGACATTGCCCGAGCCGGACACCGTGACGCGCTGCCCGTCCAGGTCTTCACCGCGGGCCCGCAGCATCAGGGAGGCGAAGAGCACGTTGCCGTACCCGGTGGCCTGCTTCCGTACCGCCGAGCCGCCCCAGGCGGGGTCCTTTCCGGTGACAGCCCCCGCCTCCCAGCGGTTGGTGATGCGCCGGTACTGGCCGAAGAGGTAACCGATCTCGCGCTCTCCGACACCGATGTCGCCGGCCGGCACGTCGGTGTGCTCGCCGAGGTGCCGGTGGAGTTCGGTCATGAAGGACTGGCAGAAGCGCATGACCTCGCCGTCGGAGCGGCCGCGCGGGTCGAAGTCGCTGCCGCCCTTCCCGCCTCCGAGAGGCAGGCCGGTGAGCGCGTTCTTGAAGACTTGCTCGAAACCCAGGAACTTCACGATGCCGAGGTTCACCGACGGGTGGAACCGCAGACCACCCTTGTACGGCCCCAGGCTGCTGTTGAACTCCACGCGGAACCCACGGTTGACCCGGGTCCTCCCGGCGTCGTCCGTCCAGGGGACCCGGAAGAGGATCTGCCGCTCGGGCTCCACGATCCGTTCGACGAGCCCCGGCTTGTTGAACTCCGGGTGCGCGGTGAGCGCCGGTGCGATGTGCTGCAGGACTTCCAGCACCGCTTGATGGAATTCCGGCTCGCCGGGGTTGCGGCGCAGGAGGTCGGCATGGAGTTGTTCGAGCACCAGCAGTTCGGGGGTCAGGACGCGTCCTCCGGCTGTAGTGGTCGGCATGGGGTCCTCCTTTCGATGTGCTGCTGTACGTGATCGCGCTGAGGTGTGGCCGTACGGGGCTATGCCGCCGGGCGGAAGGCGAGCACGGTGTTGTGCCCGCCGAACCCCAGTGAGTTGCTCAGTGCCAGACGGGTCCGCTGCGGCCGGGGAGCGCCGGACACCACGTCCACGGTGTCGGTGCCCGGCCCGGCGCGCAGGAAGTTGGCGGTGGGCGGTACAAGGCGGTGCTCGACCGTCAGTGCGGTGAGTGCGGCTTCGACGGCTCCGGCCGCCCCCATGGTGTGCCCCATGACGCCCTTGGGGGCGGTCACCGAGGGGGGATCGCCGGTGAAGTGCTCGTGCAGCGCCGCGGCTTCGACGCGGTCGTTGAGTGGGGTGCTGGTGCCGTGCGCGTTGATGTGGTCGACCTCGTCCGGCGTGGCCCCGGCCGTGCGCAGTGCCTCCCGGACGGCCCGGCCGAGGCCGCGCCCCTCGGGGTCCGGTGCCACCGGGTGGTGGGCGTCGGCGGAGGTCGCGTAGCCGGCGAGCTGCGCGTGGACGGGGGCCCCGCGGGCCCTGGCGTCGTCGGCCCGTTCGAGCACCAGCACGCCGGCTCCCTCACCGATGACGAAGCCGTCCCGGTCGCGGTCGAAGGGCCGCGAGGCGGCAGCGGGATCGTCGTGACGGCGGGAGAGCGCCCCCATCCGCGCGAAGGCCGTGGTGCACAGCGGTGTGACCATGGCGTCGGCGCCGCCCGCGACGGCGATGTCGCAGGCGTCGTTCCGCAGGAGCATGGCCGCGGTGGCGACGGCGCTCGCGCCCGAGGCGCACGCGGTGGCGGTGTGCAGCACGGGCCCCGTGGCCCGCAGGCCGATGGCCACGTGTCCGGCCGCCATATTGGGCAGGAAGGCGGGCAGGGTGAGCGGCGACACCGCCCTGTCGCCGGTGTCGAGGAACCGCCGGAACTGCTCCTCGTACGTCCCCACGCCGCCGGCTGCCGAGCCGAGGACCACCGCCACCCGGGTGCCGCCCCACTCGGCGGGCGCGAGGCGGGCGTCGGCGACGGCCTCGTGGGCGGCGGCCAGCGCGAACTGGGTGAACCTGTCGTGCCGGGACGGCCGGGGCCCCGGCACGTGCTCCCGCGGGTCGAAGCCCGGCACCCGGCACGAGAACGCGACCGGCAGTCCTGCCAGCGCGGGGTCGGCCGCCGCTGCCGACCGCCCCGAGCAGACCCCCGCCCAGGTCGCCTTCGTGCCGATGCCCGCGGGGGTTACGAGGCCGATGCCGGTGACGGCGACGGCCCCGGCCTGCCCGCTTCCGGTCACTGCGGGGCCCCCGGGGCCGTCGGTGCCGGTCCGCCGGACACCTGCTCCTGCACGACGCGGGCGAACTGCTCCAGCGTCAGGTCGGCGGCGGCCTCGTCCTCCTCCAGTTCCGTGCCCCAGTGCTCCTGGAGGGTGACGTAGAGCTCGACGAGGGCCAGTGAATCGAGTTCCAGGTCGGCGAGCGTGACGTCGGGGGCGACCTGCTCGGCGTCGACCTCGAACTTGTCGGTCAGTACGGTCACGAGGTGGTCGTAGACAGCTTCCACGGCTGCTTCCTCCTTGCGGATCGGGGGGTGGGTTCGGTGGTGCGGGTCTCGGGTTCGCGGGTCAGCGGGCGGGCCGCGGGCCACCTCAGGGCGATCGAGCCCCAGGTCAGTCCGCCGCCGAAGGCCGTCAGCAGACTGCGGGCGCCGGGGCGGACGGCCGTGTGCCTCGCGGTGTCGGCCAAGGCGAGCGGGATGGACGCGGCGGCGGTGTTGCCGACTTCGCGGATGTTGCCGTGGCGGTAGGCGGCGGGGATGCCGATGCGGTCGGCGACGGAGTCGAGGATGCGCTGGTTGGCCTGGTGGCCGATGAACGCTCCGATGCTTTCCGGCTGCCATCCCGCCCGGTCGAGCACGGTCTGCGACGATTCGGCCATCCGGCGCACCGCCTGTCCGTACACCTCGCGGCCCTGCATTCGGAAGTAGCGTGTTCCGCGGTCGAGCCGCGCCGAGGTGTCGGGCCGGCGGGAGCCGCCCGCCGCGATGGCGATCAGATCGCTGCCGGCGCCGTCGGACCCCAGATCGACGGCGATGACGGCACCGGCCTCGCCAGTGTGCCCCGCACGGAGCAGCACGGCCCCCGCCCCGTCACCGAAGATCACGGCGGTGTCCCGGTCCAGCGGGTCGACGATGGTCGAGTACGTCTCGGCGCCGATCACCAGCGGCCGGTCGCAGACGCCGCTCCTGACGAGCGCGGTGGCGACGGCGACGCCGTAGACGAAGCCCGAGCACACCGCGGCCAGGTCGAAGGCCGGCACCGTCCCCAGACCGAGACGGTGTGCGACGTCGGGGGCGGTCGCCGGGCAGCGGCGGTCCGGCGTCGTGGTCGCCACCAGGACCAGGTCGGCGCGGCAGCGCGCGGACGCCTCGGCGGCCCGGCCGGCAGCCACCGCCAGATCCCCGGTACTGACGCCTTCGTCCGCCTGCCGCCGGCAGGCGATGCCGGTGCGGGAGCGGATCCACTGGTCGGTGGTCTCCAGCACCCCGCGGCGCGTCACCTCGTCGTTCGACACGACGCGTGGCGGCAGGCAGGCGCCGATGCCGTGGACGACGGCCGTGGGACTCTGCTGTGCCATGGTCTGCAGTCCTCACTCTCGGAGCTCTCTGAGTACCGGTCAGGCCGCGAAGGGCGAGGCCGGTTTCGGGATGCCGGCGAGTCCGCCGTCGGGCACGGACGCGCCGCCGTCGAGCAGCAGGGCCTGCCCGGTGAGGAAGGAAGCGGCGGGTGAGGCGAGGAAGAGCGTGGCGTACGCGACTTCCTCCGGCTCCGCCCACCGGCCCATCGGCACGTGCGCCATCAGCCAGTCCGACAGCGGCCCCGTGGAGTAGGCGAAGGCGGTCATGTCCGTACGGGTCCACCCCGGGCACAGCGCGTTGACGCGGATGCCCGCGCGGGCCCAGCCTGACGCGAGACTGCGGGCGAGGGAGATCTGGGCCGCCTTGGACGCGGCGTACGCCTCCATCCGGGGCGTGCCCGTCACGCCGGCGAGGGAAGACATCAGCACCACGCTGGGCCGGGAGGAGGCGGCGAGGTGGGGGTGCGCGCGCCGGCACAGCGCGGCCGTGGCGTTGAGGTTGACCGACAGCACCTGGTCCCAGTCCTCCTGCGCGGAGTCCTGCAGGGGAACCATGACCGGGCTGCCGTCGGGCAGGGAGGGGAGGAGACCGGCGTTGTGGACCACGATGTCCAGGCCGCCGAGCCCGGCCGCCGCGTCGTCCACCACCGCCTCCGCCGCCCGGCTCCGCGCGAAGTCGCCCGGCACCAGGACCGCGGTGCGTCCTTCGTCCCGTACCAGCGCGGCGGTCTCCTCCAGGGCCGGGGCGCTCCGGGCGGACAGGGCAAGGTCGGCGCCGGCCTGCGCGAGGGCAAGCGCCACGGCCCGCCCGATGCCGCGGGAGGCCCCGGTCACGAGGGCGCGGGCGCCGTCGAGCCGGAAGGATTCGAGTGCTTTCATGACGGACTCCTTTGAACGGCGGGGGCGTCTGCGTGGTGCGGGGGAGGGGGTGCGCACAGGCGGGGCGCGAGGCGGATGGACGGCGCGCCGGTCCAGGTCAGCAGTGCGCTGCCCCAGGTCAGGCCGGCGCCGAAGGCGGCGATCAGTACCCGGCCGCCGTGTGGCAGCAGTCCGCGGGCGGCGGCGCCGGCCAGGGCGTACGGGGCGCTGGCGGCACCGATGTTGCCCACCTCGTCGCCCACGATGACCAGGCGCTCGGACGGGATGCCGATGCGGTCGCCGAGGCTCCGCAACAGGACGGGGTTGGGCTGGTGGGTGATGAACGCGTCTATGTCCTCCAGGCGCAGCCGGTTGCGGGCCAGGCTCTCGTCGACGAGGCGCGGGAAGATCTCGGTGATGAAGTCGCGTACCGCGCGGCCGTCCATGTGGATGTGGTGCCGGCCGCCGTCGAGCGTGGCCGCGCTGGCGGGCGCGCGGCTGCCGCCGGCCGGAATGAGGACGTGGTGGGCCCCGGTCCCGTCCGATCCGAGCCGGAAGTCGGTGAACCCGCCGTCCTGTACGGGCCCTAGCACCGCGGCGGCCGCCCCGTCGGCGAAGAGCACCGCTGTGCCGCGGTCCGTGGGATCGACGAACTTGGAGTACGCCTCGACGCCGACGACCGCCGCGTAGCGCGTACAGGAGTCCTCGCGCAGCCAGCCGTGCGCGACCCGGGTGGCGAAGAGCCAGCCGGAGCAGGCCGCGCTGACGTCCAGGGCCACCGCGTTGCGGGCACCGGTCAGGGCCTGGATGCGGCAGGCCGTGGAGGGGCCCAGCTCGTCGGGCGTCGAGGTGGCGGCCACCAGGACGTCCAGCTGGTCGATGTCGATGCCCGCCGCGGCGACGGCGGCCCGCACGGCCGCCGCGGCCAGCTCGGAGGCTGCCTCGTCCTGGCCCGCGACGTGCCGGGCGCGCACTCCCGTGCGGTCGGTGATCCAGTCGGGGGTGACGCCGACGGGGCCGGCGACGTCGTGGTTGGTCCGCCGGGTCCGTGGCAGGTAGGTACCCATCCCCAGGACCCCGATGCGGGGAGCGGTCGTGGACGAACGGATCATGACGGCCCTTCCGGTGGCCGGTTCAGGTGGTCGGTCAGTGCCGCGGCGTAGTCGCGCGCGCCGAGCGGAGCGGGCGGGACGGCCCGCGGCGTGCTCATCGCCTCGGTCAGCAGCGGCAGGTGGGGCAGCAGCCGGTCGCACAGGCCGTCCATCACGCCGGGCAGGGCACGCGCCTGCGACACGCTGAGCACCCCGGAGGTCAGCAGACGTCCGGTGAGGCGACGCGCCTGCGTCGCCCCGTACAACGCGGCCAGCGGCTCCAGAACGGCGCGGAGCGCGGGAGTGCGGACCGTGGCCAGGGTGCCCGCCACGCTCTCGGCGGCCAGACGGTCGGCGTACGCCTCGCCCAGCTCGCGCGCCGGGTCCAGCAGGGGGTTCCAAAGTTCCAGGCCGTCCCGTCCGGCCTCGGTGCCCTCCCGTACGGCGCGTCGCAGTTCCCCCGCAAGCCGCTGCTCCTGTCTCCGCGCCACAGCGGGCCACCATGCGGGGTCCGCCACCGGCAGGCCGGACGGCTCGGGCGCCGTATCGGGAGCGTCGTGGTCCTCCGTGGCCAGGGCCCGCCCCGCGTCCAGCAGGATCAGGTGGCTGTCACCGCCGGCACTGTCGAAGGCGTGGGCGAAGCCGTGGTAAGCCTGCAACTGATTGGCCGTCAGGAAACCGGGCAACCCGCAACGGTGCTGGCACTCCGCGGCCACCCGCGCGGCACCGCGCACCGACAGCGCCTTGAGTACCGCGAGCGGGCGGTCGACGGCCGTCCACGGGGCGAAGGTCATCCCGTCATCGCGGTCCGTCGTGGGCCCGTGCCCGTCGGCCTCGGCGAGGGCATCCCCCCACAGGCGCCGCGCTGTACTGCCGGCGCAGGTCAGGGCGAAGGACTCCGCCAGACAGCCGAGCAGCGCGAGCTGTTGAGGCCGGTAGGCCAGTACCGGTTCGCCGGGGGCGAGCCGGCCGTGGGCGCGGCGGCGTGCGGAGTGGCGCAGCGCCTGGACCGCACACCGGCGCGCCATGGCGGCCATCGCCGAGGGCAGCGTCGCCCAGAGGGCCTGTCCCACGCACAGGGTGCGCCGCAGCCGGGCGTCCGGGCCGCCCAGCGGATCGCGGAACACTCCCCGCTCGTCGATGGACGCGCTGTCGCGCAGCCACTGCCCGTGGTCGAGACGGACGCCGCGGAACCGCACCAGCGCGTAATCCAGTGGCAGCGAGGGAAGTCCGACGCTGCGGGAGATCTCCACGCCCGGCAGCGGCCCGCGCTCGTCGCTGAGGTCCACGAGGAAGGAGAACACCCCACGGTCGACGCCCCCGACGAGCAGCCGGGCGCACACCACCGCGCTCTGCGGCAGCGAAGGCGAACCGACCCCCGAGAACTTCGCCGCCCCCGCGTCCGGGGTGGTGAGCACGAACTCCCCGGTCCCGGGCATGTATTCAGCGGTCGTCCGGATGCCCAGATGGCTGCTGCCGTCCCCGATCTCCGTGACCAGGAAGACTCCCTTCGTCCGCGCCGTCTCCAGCGCCCGCCACCGTTCTCCCAGCTCGGCCGGGTCCGCCAGGAGGGAGACGAGGGAGCTCAGGCACAGCGCGTAGTGGGAGAGGACGGCCATGTAGAGGGGCGGATCGGCGACCGCGACACACTCGCTGAGGAGGGCGAGCCGGTCCGGGTCGCCGAGCAGCTCCCTGGCCGGTGGCAGCTCGCCGGCGAGGCGGCGCAGCCTCCGGTGGACGGACCGGCCGCACTTCCCGTCGGAGGCCGTGGCTTCCCCGCTTTCGCCGGAGGCCGCGGCGTCGCCGTCCGGCGCCAGCGCGGTCACCAGACGGTCGTGCAGCCCGGCGTCCCGGCAGGCGCCGCCGGCGATCCGGGACAGTGCGTCGAGGTGCGGGTCCGAGGTCATCGGGCGACCCCCGTAGGACGGGTGGACGCGTCGGCTGGAGCGAGTGGGTCCGCCGTGCCGGGTGCCGGCCACGGGACGTCGGGCTCCCACAGGGTGGCGTACGTCCTGTCGCCGGTGTCCGGCAGTACGCGCCGTGCGCTGCGGGTCAGTGCCCGGCCCGTACCGGCTTCGAAGAACAACGCGCGTGTGGATCGGTCCAGTTCGTGCAGCAGCCCGGGCAGGCGCGCCGGACGCACCAGGCAGTCGGCGAGCCCGCGGTGGACGTCGTCGCCGGGCCGGTAGGCGCCGCCGCGCACCGCGGAGTACACGGGTACGCGGGCCGGGCGCGCGGGGAGGGAGCGGATGGAGGCCAGGAACGCGTCGGCCGCGTCGCGCAGGGACGGGTGGTGGGACGGGAACGGCAGCCGCAGGCGTACGACGGACACCCCTTGCCCCTCGGCGATCTCCTCCACGGCGCGCAGGGCCGGGACGGGGCCGCTGACGACCGTCTCCTCGGGGTCGTTGACGCAGGCCACAGCTACGTCCGGGGCACCGGCCAGGAGGGCGACGGCGCGGCTCTCCCCGATGTTGAACAGCGTCATGCCGCCCGGGCACTCGGCGAGTCGGCGGGCCAGCAGACAGGCGATGCGCGCCCCGTCAGGCACGGAGAACACCCCGGCCGCCGTGAGCGCGGCGATCTCACCGAAACTCACCCCCACCACCCTCCGGGGCGGCAGACCGATCGCACACAGCGCGCGGTGCACGGCGACCGAGGAACAGAACAGGGCCAGTTGCGGCGTCCCGACCGGGGCCGCCGCGAGGTCCCTGCCGCTGGGCGGCGAATCGCCGAGGAGCGCATCGGCCAGCGGCGGAATGCCGAACTCCGCCCCTGCGTGGGCGGCTTCGCCGAACGTGTCCGCGACGGCCTTGCGCACCGGGGCGTGGGTGCGCACGGCCTGGACGAGCGGGCCGAGTGCGAAGTCGCCCTGCCCAGGGAAGAGATGAATGACGTCGTACGTCTGGGAATACCGCTCATTCCGCGCGGCAGGGGGAGGGCTGCTCATCACAACTGCTCCTTCTCTCCGGTGCGATACCTGATTCGGTCCGTGGGACGCGGCCGTTCGTGCCGTGGCACCAGGACGCTTTCCGTCCCGGCTCGGTGGTGGTGTCGAATACCGGCCGATGGCGTCGGTGGTGTTCCGCGTAAACGATTGAACAGGGCGTACCGGCCCGTCGGGCGGTCCGGTGGCCGCGAGGTTGTTGAAAGGTGTGAAAGCATCGACGCCTGCCGGGTGGGGAAGCCCGCTGCGGAGTGCGAAACCCTCACCACCGGCTGCCTCTTACGGAGTGCGCTGAACGGCCCTGCCCTCACGCGCGCGATCCAGGACGACGGCCGCGGCCGGTACTCGGGCGAAAGGCGCGAGGAGTTGCCGCATTCGGGTCGCGGCCTTGTCCGCCGTACCCGACCGGAGGACGGCATAGCGGTCGAGGAATGCCTGCCAGGAGGCACACGCTTCCTCCACGTGCCCGTCGCCGATCAGGATTTCCGCCCGGCGCGCGTGGGTCAGGGCGAGTCCGCGCTGGTCCTCCGCCGGACGCCGGGCCAGGGAACGGTCCAGCGCCTTGCGGGCGGCGGGCTGGTCCCCCAGGTGCCGGAACACCTCCGCGCTCTGGTAGGCGAGCGCGGCCGGCGAGTAGACGGTGAAGGGCCCGGGCGCGTCCGCGCGCGACGGGGGGGAAGCCGAGTCGTGTTCCGCCCTGCCGAGGGAGTCGAGCGCCGCGCGGCGCTCGCCGCAGGCGGCCTGTGCCACGGAGAACTGGGACAGGAGGTAGGCGCCGGCCGCCCCGCCCGGCCCGCGGAGGCCGCCCCCCAGTGCGGCCTCCGCCGCGTGCAGGGCGGTGTGCCGGTGCCCCAGCGAGAGCGCCTGTGAGCTCAGCCCGCGCAGCACGACAGCCCAGGCCGTACGGTCGCGGGATTCGGCGGCGAGGCGCAGGGCGGTGGTGAAGTGGCGCTGGGCGAGCCCGTGTGCGGACGCGTCCTGCTGCATCCTGGCGAGCAGGAAGGATAATCGGGAGGCATCGACGAACAGGGACCGGCGGACCGTTTCTGCCCTTGCTTCGCGCAGCAGCGGAACGATGTCGTCGGCGAGGTGGGCGGCCAGCGACGACCGTCCCCGCCGGCCGCCGTGCGCGTTGAAGGACGCCGCGTAGAAGCGGATGGCGAGGCGGATGACGGCGAGGTCCCCTTCGTCGGTCCCGTGCCGTGCGGCGGCCTCCAGGGGAGACGACCGAGGAGCGGTTCGGTGCACCTCCGCGAGGTCCGCCTCCCGGTAGGGCCGCAGCCGGGCGGAGAGCCGGCGCGTGGGATCGTTCTCCTCCCCGCACAGCTCCGCGAGGACGGACTCCACCCGGTGGTGCCGCTCAGTCGCGCGCCTGTCCGCCTCATTCACCCCGCTCGCCCCGGAGGTGTCGAAGCCCACGGCGCCCGGCGGCAGAGGTCTGTCCAGACGCCGGGCGAACGCCTCCGCCACCAGGTCCGGCACCGGGGGCACCGGCTGAGTACCGCTCAGCCAGTGGGACACGGCCGTACGGTCGTAGTTCAGGTTCAGGTCGATCTCCGCCGCGAGGGCGTTGACGGACCGGGCGAGAGCGGACTGGGTCCACCGGGCCTCCGTCAGCAGGACCCGCAGTTTCTCGTTGCGGCGGCGCGGCATGGAATGCTCCTGTGGCGTAATGGAAGGGGGATTGAGGGAAAGTTCACCGTCGTTCACCGCCCCGGGACCACGGAAAACCGGGAGCGGATCGATCGTTCTCAGACATTCGCATCGTGTTCCCGCTCCGCAAAAGGCGACCGTGGGGGAGCGACGCGGGATGAGAGGAGTAACTGCACTGTTACCACTGTGTCTGCTGTTGCTGTGGAGGACCGAATACTCAAATCTTTGGCATGTTTCACACCGCGCTGTGGCGGCGCCACCGGTGATTGTCCAGGCGGCCCGGTCCGAAGCAGGAGCAAAGAGTCCTGCCGCCCGCCGCAAACGAAGAACCCGGCCGGAGCACTCGGTCATGCGAGGGGACTGGCCGAATTCCCTCCCTGCGGACGCTCCGGGTATGGCCGACGGCCTCCAGTCAACGGAATCATGAAGCGTGCGCAGTGGGAAGCCCGCCTTTGCGAAGAGGCGTGAACGTGTTGAAGGCAGGCGTCACGACGGCGCGCCATTCTCTCCAGGACGGTAACCGCCATGGTGCGCAAGAGTGCGAATCACCTTCTTCGGGCCCTGCTCACCGAAGCCGGCTGGTCGGCCGCCGACCTCTCACGCGCCGTCAACGCGCTGGGCGTCCTGTACGGCATGTCCCTGCGCTACGACCGGACCGCCGTGGCCCACTGGCTGGCCGGCTCACGTCCGCGCCCCGAGGTCGCCGGTCTGGTGGCCCAGGCGCTGAGCCGCCGCGTCGGCCGTAACATCACGTCGGCCGACACCGGACTGGTCAGCCCCGGCGGGACCGGCATACCGGTGGCATCGGTGCTGTCGGTCAGGGAACCGGTGAAGCGGCTCGGTCTGCTGTGCCGGATGGACAGCGACCCTGCCCGCCGTGCCGTGGTGGACCGCTCGGTCGTCTCCGCCGCACCCCCCGTGCTGCCGCGGTGGGGGACCGGACCCCGGCTCGCCTGCCCGGCGGGCCGCGGCAGACGCCGGGCAGGCGAGGCGGACGCGGACCGGCTGGAGACCATGGCTGCCTTCGCCGCCCTGATGCGCGAGCGGTACGGCGGCGCACACGGCAGGTCCGCGCTGGCACTGTTCCTTGCCGAGGACGTCACCACGCTGCTCACCGCGCCCGCCCGTCCGCCCGTACGCCGCGCCGTCCTGACCGGAGCCGGCCATCTGACGCTGTTGCTCGGCAACATGACGCACGAGGTCGGCCGCCCCGCGCTGGCACAGCAGTACCACGCCCTCGCCCTGGAATTTGCCCACGCCGCCGAGGACCGCGCCGCCTACACGATCACACTGCGCTGCATGGGCCTGCAGGCCCACCGGCTCGGCGACCGCCGTCAGGCCGCCGCATGGGGGAACGCGGCCGTCGAACTGGCCAACGCCGACGTCCCGCACGCCGTCCGCGCGTTCGCACACGCGGGGCGCGCCGTCGTCCGGGCCGTCGGCCGCAACCGCCGGGCCGTGGCGGACCTCACGGCGGCGGAGCACCATCTGGCACGCGCCACGGGGGCCGAGGGGGCCTTCACCAGCTACCCGGAAGCCGCCCTGCGCTACCAACGGGCCGAAGCCCTCTTGTTCCTCGGCGACCGGGCCGAGGGACGGGCGGAACTGGAATCCTCTCTGGTCGGCCGCCCCGCCGGCCACCACAGGGCACGCGCCCTGCTGCACGCCCAGCTCGCCCGCGTCCTGCTGGCCGACCACGAGCTCGAAGCCGCGGTCGCGCACGCCCACGCCTTCCTGGACCACTACCAGCGCCTGGCAAGAGGATCCGCACACGGCGTACGCGGCTCCCTGTTACGGGAGTTCACCCCCTACCGCAGAACCGCCTCCGCCAAGGCCCTCAGGGAGCGCCTGCGGGCGACGGCGCCGTAACACCGGCGCGCTCCTCCGGCTCGGCCCCAGGAGCCACCCGCCCGGCGTGCGCCACGACCACCGCCCCGTCACTCTCCGCGTGCGGCCCTCCCTTGGCGATCAGCAACAGCGCAGCCACATCAAAAGGATCTGTCACGCCACTACAGATATCGGCCACTGCCCGTGTTCAACCCGGCTCCCGGTTCCACGCCACCGATCAGGCTAGGCACATCACCCGTAAGCACCTGCGCGCCGCGAGCGGGGCCCCGGGGCGGCTCGTTCTCCCTCGGCTCCAGGCACCTGGCGAAGCCCAAGGCGTCCAGACCATGGCATGGACGGCGGGCTTGACGGAGCCGTGGTTCAGCCCGGCATGCGCCGAGCGCGAAACGTTCATCCGCCAGCCGCCCGAGAGACCGCTCGCGCAGGTGCTCCCGCTGGTGACCACGGGGGCCATGCGGGGCATACCGCCTCTCCGGGTGTCTCTGCGCGCACACGGTGGGGGCTGACGCATCGGGCTGCGACAGCGTCACCGAAGGGCTACAGGAAGACGTTTTAAGGACGGCGGCCGCCGCGCCAGGGCCTTGCGGGGGATTTACCGATATCGACGTCTCCAACGGCGCACTCACCGAGGAGGAAGCTGCCCACTTCGGCGGAATGCCCATCGAAGAGCGTGGGGAAGGCCAGGACCGGATCGGCGAGGGTGAGTGAGTCCGGGTGGCATCCTTCCGGCCGACGCCTGCAGCGCACCTACCCCGGCTCGCCCTTGGCCGCGCATCTCGCTCCCGGGACCTCCCGCGCGTTCCTGCCGCGAGACGGGCGCCGCTGGAAGGGCGTCGCCCTCTGCACCGACACAGGCGCGTCGTCGCCCTTGACCGGTGGTCGGCGACCGTAACGACTGCAAGGCGTGGGTGCTGTCCGGCGGGCAGGCCGCCATCGGCCGGGCATGGTCACCGTCGATGGCGGCTATCGGAGCACCGGTCTGCTCACCCCGCACCGCACAGCCTCGAACGCGGCCAGAACGCATTGGCCGCTTGGAAGGTGGAGCACGGCTCCGGGCCCCGTCGAGCACGTCTTCGTATGGATGAAGAAGCCGGAAGACTTTTCGCGGCGGCCGTCCGGGCGAGGGTCCACCGCGATGCCCGGCATCGCCCGACTGCACAACCTCGCCCTCGCGATACAGCTCCCGCGCCGCCCCGATTCCGCGAACCGCTGCACAACCGGCTGATCGAAGAATCTGGTGGATACGCCAGTGGACCTGCCGCGCGTCTTGGGCCGCAGGAGGCCGGCGTGACCGTCCTCCTGCGGCCCGGCAGCCGACCCGGAGCCACGAGCAGGGGCTACCAGTGGACGGGGTGCGGCGCGGGCATTTCGCCTTCCAGCCCCGGCGTTCTGCGGCAACGGTGTGGATCTGCTGATCACGACGGGCCGGAAGCCCGACGTGGCTCGCTTTCGTGGCCTGTCAACCACCCCTGGCCTGACGGCGAACGTCGTGCGCGACCGGCCCTCCCCGCATCGCCGTGCGGATGTATGTGACGCGCTCCCCGACCTGCAGAGGAGCCGCGTCAGACAGGACCATCTCGGAGTAGTGAGCCACGACGTCGGCTCCATCTTCGTCCGCTCGAATGAGGGAGTCCTGTCGCCCTTTGTTGATGGCTTGGATAGTTCCTGAACGTCGAATCTCCATGCGAACTCCTTGAGGTGTGGGTACTGCGCGCACAACGAAATCCCGAATCAGTCGTGCGCCTCATTTCAGCTGTAACCGCTTCCTGTCGAGGTAAGCGGGCGCACGCAGATCAGTAAGAAGCACTAAAAATCCACCAGCGCACAAGAAAGAAGAGGGAAGCCTCCACGTGCCCGGTGGCGTTGGAGCGAGAATCCCCATTAATGGGTCGCGCGGACAGGTGCGGTGGGGGAAACCGGAAATGGAACGGGCACAGGTCCTGGTGATCATGAAGTTACGACGCTCTGTGATCACTGAGGAGGCCTGTGCCCGCGCCTCCATCATGGCTGACCGAACTGCTCTGGTGACCAGTTCGCGGCTCTGTTGCCCGAGCGGCCGGACTGCCGCCTGGACCATCCACTCGGCTGCCACCGCCGACGCATCAGCGACCGGATCGTCTTCGACAAGATGCTGCAACTGCTGCGTTCGGCTGTCCTTATGGGGCGATCGCCGACACAACCGGCTCGGCCGCCGCCCTCCGCAGTCGCCGCGACGAGTCGATACGGCCGGCCGTTTCGCCCGGCTCATGCAGCTCGTACCGGAGTCCTACGACCGGAATTTCGGTCTCGCCCTCGAGCGGATCGCCGTCGACTGAGCGATCAAAAGGCGCCTGGAGGAAACCTGGGCAGCCCCCGACCATGTGCGGCTCAGTGTGCCGAGTCGAGGCTCCTCCCGCCTCGGCTCGCCGTGGGGGATGGGTGTTGCTGCCCGCTCCGCTCACGTCTGTCTCGGCTTCCGGGGCCTCATCGCGTGGGCCGGACGGCGGGGGGAAGGTGATCAGGCCGTCCGGGCGGCCCTGGATCCACTGGTGCACGGTGTCATGCCCTGCGGCGTAGACATGTATCCGCCCCGCCGCCGATAGCCCCCTGGCCAACTGAGCTTGACGAATTGGGGACCTTCGTGATCATGGGGATCTTCCAGGCCGGGCACCTCGGTCGTCAGCACCTCGTGCAACGCCATGTGCAGCGCGGGCTCCTGCGGCGGCTCGTGGATGATCTGCCAGTCGTGATCGGTCCAGTCGGTGGCCCGGGCGACGGCCCGGCGTACCGCGATGCCGACGGCCTCGGCGGTGAAGCCGATCAGTGCGACGCCGGCGGGCAGCGCCGCCTCGATGCGGTCGGCCAGGCCCCGGGCGCCGGTGTCGGCGGGGGCGCCCTCCAGGGCCGCGTTGATGTCGAGCAGCGCGTCGTCCGGCTCCAGGAAGAAGTCCCCGGCGACGCGGACGTCGCGCAGTGCGCCGTCCGTGACGTCCAGATCGACGACGACCAGCTTGCCGCCGGGCACCTTGTACTCACCGTGATGCCTGCTCTGCACGGCGCTCACCCTCCACGTCCTCGCGGACCGTCCGACCGGCCCACCGCCCGGACAACCGTATCGCCGGTGCCGTCATTCCCGGCAAAGGGGGCGATGTCGAGGTACGTGGAGGCGTGGCGTGTCGCGAGGCGTCAGCCCATGCAGAGCGGGACCTGCGGATTCGGGTCCTGGCCGGTGTCCATCCTGTTCCCGTCCACGTAGCCGAACGTGGTGTCGTCCCCGATGCCGCCCCAGTACCAGACGATGCCGGGGCGCTCCGTGGAGTAGCACCTGACCGTGATGACCTGCCCCTTCGGCACCACGTACTTGGGCGGGGACGGAGCCGGGTCGATCTCGTCGTGGACCGGAGTGTCGGCCACCGTGTGTGTGCAGAAATAGCTGCCGCAGGGCCGGACGTCGGCCGCCGTGACGTCCTTGGCGGACGGCCCGGCGGCAGCGGCGTTGCCGAAGCCGCTGGTCGCGACGAGTGCGGCCGGCGTGGCGGCGCCGACGGCGGCGGTGCGCCGCATTCGGCGCAGTGCTGCCTTTGCCATGAACTCCCCCTGAGAAGACGCGCGATGCCGTTCGCACCGGGTGTCTCAGTCTGTCGCTCGCAACACGACAGCGACAAGGGACGACTCATCGGCGTTCGGTGCGCGTTGATGCGGGGTGCTGTATCAATCCCGGTCGGGCGCCAGCCCGGCCAGCAGCCGGGGGAGTGCCTCGCCGATCGGGTCGCGGACGACCTCGTCGGCGAGCGCGTCGTACGGGGTCGGTTCGGCGTTGACGATGATCAGGCGGGCGCCGTGCTCGGCGGCCAGGCCCGCGAGGGAGGCGGCGGGCTGTACCGACAGGCTCGTGCCGACGGCGACGAAGACGTCGCAGCTCTTCGCGACCGTGACCGCCGCGCCCAGCACCTCGGGGTCCAGCCGCTCGCCGAACATCACGGTCGCCGACTTCATGATCCCGCCGCAGTCGAGGCACTTCGGGTCCGGCTCGCCGGCGGTCACCCGGGCCAGGGCCTCGGGCATCGGGGTCCGCGCGCCGCACTGGGTGCAGAGCGCGGTGCGCGCGGTGCCGTGCAGCTCCAGGACCTTGCGGTCGGGCGTCCCGGCGAGCTGGTGGAGGCCGTCGACGTTCTGGGTGATGACGCGGACGGGGACGCCGGAGCGCTCCAGGCGCGTGACGGCCTCGTGCGCGGCGTTCGGCCGGGCCCGGAGCGCCGGACCGTCGCGCCGCATCAGCCAGGACCGGCGCCGGATCTCGGGGTCGGTCATGTAGTAGTCGTACGTGACGAGCTTCTCGGCATCGGGGTCGCGGCGCCACACCCCGTTCGGCCCGCGGTAGTCGGGGATGCCGGAGTCGGTGGAGATCCCGGCGCCGCTGAGGAGGGCGACCAGGGGGCGCCGGGCCGCGTCGTCGGGGGAGTCGACCGTGCTGCTCATGCGGCCAGGATACGCAGCGCGGGGCGGTTGCGGGCGGGGGAGACGGGCGAGTTGTCGGCTCCGGTTATTTAGATGTAACCAGAAACTGCCCAAGATCCGGGACAACCTCTTGCCGGTCGTCTGTATGCGAAATACGGTCTCCTGCATTCGCCCGTCGTGATCGTTCTCGACCGCACCGCCATGCGAGTCGACCGTTCGCATTCGCATCACTCACGCAAGTTGATCGTTCGCCGTCTGCACCATTCATGCGGGAGGTAGGGCCACGTGCGCCGAACAGCGGCTCTTCTGGGGGTGGCCGGCCTGTTGGCCGGAGCTACGGGATGCGGGTCGCTGACCTCGGCCGCCGCCGAGGTGGGCGGGGAGCGGATGACCGATCCGCGCCCCGTACGGGACGGCGGCACCCTCACCGTCGCCCTCAAGTCCGACCCGGACAAGCTCGATCCGACCCTCGCCCAGACCCTCGTCGGCCGCACCGTCTTCGCCGGCATGTGCGAGAAGCTGTACGACACCGACCGCACCGGCAAGGTCGTGCCGCAGCTCGCGGCGGCCCTGCCGAAGACGTCGGACGGCGGCCGGACCGTGACCATCACGGTGCGCCACGGCCTGACCTTCAGCGACGGCACGCACCTCGACGCCGCCGCCGTCGCCCGCTCCCTCGAACGGCACCGCACCCTGCCCGGCTCCGCCCGCGCCACCGAACTCGGCCCGCTGGTCAAGGCCGAGGCGGCCGGCCCGTACACCGTCCGCATCCGCCTCAAGGAGCCGTACGTCCCGCTCACCGGCGTGCTCGCGGACCGCGCGGGGATGGTCATGTCCCCGAAGGCGCTGCAGAAGTACGGCAAGAACTTCACCAACCACCCTTCCTGCGTCGGCCCGTTCAAGTACGTCGAACGGGTCGCGGGCGACCGCATCGTCCTCGCCAAGGACCCCCGCTACTACGCCGCTGACAAGGTCCGGCTGGACCGCGTCGTCTACAAGACGATCACCGACGGCAACGTCCGGCTGGCCAATCTCCGCTCCGGTGACGTACAGGTCGGCGACCAGATGGGGCCGGTGGAGGTGCGCAGCTCGCTCACCGAGTCCAAGCTCCAGCTCTTCAACTCGCCCTCGCTCGGCTACCAGGGCCTCGGCTTCAACACCGGCAACGTGCACGGCACGGGGCAGCGGCCCGGCAAGCTGAACACCGTGATCGCCCGCGAGCCCCGCGTCCGCGAGGCCTTCGCGCTCTCCCTGGACCGCGAAGTGATCAACAAGGTCGTCTTCCAGGGCATGTACGAGCCGGCCTGCGGCCCCGTCTCGCCCGAGTCGGCCATCGCGCCGGGCAAGGCCGGCTGCCCGCCGCGCGATCTGCCGCGCGCCAAGCGGCTGTTGAAGGAGGCCGGCGTCAAGCTCCCCGTCCCGCTCGAACTGAAGGTCTCCACCTCGCCCGAGGACAGCCGGCTCGGCCAGGTGATCCAGGCCATGGCCCGCGAGGCCGGCTTCGACGTGCGGCTGCGGCCCGTGGAGTACGCGACGCTCCTGGAGGAGACCGACGCCGGGGACTACGAGGCGTACGTCAGCGGCTGGTCCGGGCGGCTCGACCCGGACGGCAACATCGCCTCCTTCGTCGGCACCGCCGGCGCCATGAACACCTACGGCATCTCCGACCCGGAGCTCGACCGGCTGATCGCCGAGGGGCGCACCACCCAGGACACGGCGGACCGCGCCCGCATCTACGGGCAGCTCACCGACCGCATCCGGGACCAGCACGCCCTGCTCTACCTCTACCGGCAGAAGAACTACGTCGTGGCACGGAAGGACGTGGCAGGCGTACGCGTCTACGGCGACGGCCTGGTGCGCGTCAAGGATGCGGGGTACGTCCGATGAACTGCTCCCTGGCTGCGGGGTGCGCCCGATGAGCCGTTACCTCCTCACCCGGCTGCGCCAGTCCCTGATCACCCTCTTCCTCGTCAGCGTCGTCGTCTTCGCCGGCATCCGCGCCCTGCCCGGCGACCCGGCCCTCGCGCTCGCCGGCGAGGAGCGCAGCCCCCAGGCGCTCGCCGCGATCCGCGAGGCGTACGGACTCAACGACAACATCGTGGTCCAGTACGGCCGGTTCGTCGGGCACGCCCTCACCGGCGACCTCGGCACCTCGGCCCGCACCGGCCTGCCCGTCCTGGACTCGATCCTCAGCGCCCTACCGGTCACGCTCGAACTGGCCGCGCTCTCCCTCCTCCTGGCCGTCGTCCTCGGCATCGGCGCGGGCGTGCTCGCGGCCGTCCGGCGCGGCAGGGCCACCGAGTGGCTGGCCAACGCCGTCGCCCTGCTGGGGCTCTCCGTCCCCACCTTCTGGCTCGGCATCGTCCTCGTGCTGGCCTTCGCGATCGCCGTACCGGTCTTCGCGGCCTCCGGCTACGTGCCCTTCGGCACCGACCCGCTGGACAACCTGCGGCGCATGGTCCTGCCCGCCGTCGTCCTCGGCTCCGGGCTCGCAGCCGTCGTGATGCGGCAGACCCGCGGCGCGATGCTCGACAACCTCTCGGCGGACTACGTGCGGACGGCGCGCGCCAAGGGCCTCTCGCGCCGCCAGGTCGTCGGCGGG
This sequence comes from Streptomyces sp. NPDC050806, assembly GCF_055586425.1. Lineage (NCBI taxonomy): Bacteria > Bacillati > Actinomycetota > Actinomycetes > Kitasatosporales > Streptomycetaceae > Streptomyces > Streptomyces sp. NPDC050806. The sequence continues at coordinate 126,859 of NZ_JBVJIF010000010.1, forward strand.
CACGCGCTGCGCAACAGCCTGGTGACGGTGGTGACCGTCCTCGGCCTCCAGCTCGGCCACCTGATCTCCGGCGCCGTCGTCACCGAGCAGATCTTCGTCCTGCCCGGCTTCGGCAAGCTCACCATCGACGCGGTCTTCACCCGCGACTACACGATGCTCCAGGGCGTGGTGCTGTGCACCTCCGCCGCCTACATCCTCGTCAACCTCGCGGTCGATGTGCTCTATTCGGTGATCGACCCGCGGATCCGGCTCGGAGGCGCACGATGACAGCCACCCCGGACACCACCACCGCCTCCGGTGCCACCGACTCCCCGGCCGCTCCGGACGGGCCCGCCGCCGCGCCACGCCCCGGCACCCTGCGCACCCGGCTGCGCGCCCTGCGCAGGAACCGGCTCGCCCTCACCGGCGCCGTGATCGCCGCCGTCTTCGTACTGGCCGCGCTCTGCGCCCCGCTGATCGCCCCCTACGATCCGGCGCAGCCCGACTTCGAATCGGCCCTCGCGCCGCCCTCCTGGGCGCACTGGCTCGGCACCGACGACCTCGGCCGCGACCAGCTCTCCCGGGTGATCCACGGCGCCCGCGCGTCCATGCAGGTGGGCCTGCTCGCGGTACTGCTCGCCTTCCTCGTCGGCGTACCGCTGGGCCTGGCCGCGGGGTTCTACGGCAAGTACGCCGACTCCGCCGTCTCCCGACTCACCGACACCCTGCTCGCCTTCCCCTTCCTCGTCCTGGCCGTCGGCCTCGCGGCGATCCTCGGTCCGTCCCTGCTCAACGCCACCATCGCCATCGGCATCTCACAGGTGCCCGCGGTGATCCGTATCGCCCGCGCCGAGACGCTGCGCCTCAAACACCTGGACTACGTGGGCGCCGCGCTGGTCAACGGCGGCGGCGACGGCACCGTCCTCTTCCGGCACATCCTGCCCAACGCCACCTCCGCGCTGATCGTCCAGGCCACGGTCGGCATCCCCGCCGCGATCATCAGTGAGGCGCTGCTGAGCTTCCTCGGCCTCGGCGTCCAGCCCCCGGCACCCTCGCTCGGCGTGATGCTCTCCGGCGCCCAGCCCTTCCTCGGCCCCGCGCCCTGGCTGGCGGTCTTCCCCGGCCTCGCCATCGTCGCCGCGACGCTGGCCTTCAACCTGCTCGGCGACGGCCTGCGGGACGTCCTCGACCCCCGTGGAGCCACCCGATGAGCACCGCGCACCCGAAGCACACCGCGCAGCCGGCGCCCAGCGCGCCCGTACTGAGCGTCCGCGACCTGTCCGTCTCCTTCCGCTCCGACACCCGTACCGTGCACGCCGTCGACTCCCTGTCGTACGAGGTGGCGGCAGGTGAGGTGCTCGCGATCGTCGGCGAGTCCGGCTGCGGCAAGTCGGTCACCTCCATGGCCGTCATGGGCCTGCTGCCGTCCAGCGCGACCGTCACCGGGTCCGTACGGCTCGGCGGCCGGGAGCTGGCCGGGGCGGGGGAGAAGGCGCTGGCGGCGGTCCGCGGCAAGGACCTCGCGATGATCTTCCAGGAGCCGATGACCTCGCTGAACCCGGTCCTCACCATCGGCCGGCAGATCGGCGAGGTACTCCGCCGCCACCAGGGCCTGAGCCGCAAGGAGGCCAGGGAGAGGGCCGTCGAGCTGCTCGCGCTGGTCGGCATCCCCGCGCCGGAGCGCCGGGTGGCGGAGTACCCGCACCAGCTGAGCGGCGGCATGCGCCAGCGCGTGATGATCGCCGTCGCGGTGGCCTGCGACCCGGCCGTCCTCATCGCCGACGAACCGACGACCGCGCTGGACGTCACCGTCCAGGCCGGCATCCTCGAAGTCCTCCAGTCGCTGCGCGAACGCCTCGGCACCGCCATCGTCCTGATCACCCACGACCTGGGCGTCGTCGCCGACGCCGCGGACCGGGTGCTGGTGATGTACGCGGGCCGGGCCGTCGAACAGGCCCCGGTGGACGAGCTGTTCACCGCGCCCCGGCACCCGTACACCCGCGGCCTGCTCGGCGCCGTACTCCGGCCCGGCCAGGAGGGGAAGCGCCGGCTGCCGGAGATCCCGGGGCTGGTCCCGAGCCTGACCGCCCAGCCGGACGCCTGCACCTTCGCCGAGCGCTGTACGTACGCGGACGAACGGTGCGGCACCGCGCGGCCCGCGCTGACGCCCGATGCGGGCCACCGGGTCGCGTGCTGGCACCCCGTCCCCGCCCCCGTACCCGAGGAGGCCGCCCGATGAGCGCCGTACAGGAGATCCCGGCCCCGCGCGAGGGCGCGGGGGACGCCGTCCCCGTACTCGAAGTACGCGACATGGAGCGCCACTTCACCACCTCGGGCGGCACCGTGCGGGCCGTGGACGGCGTCAGCCTGACCATCGGGCGCGGCGAAGTCCTCGGCCTGGTGGGGGAGTCCGGCAGCGGCAAGTCCACCGTCGGCCGCTGCGTGGTGCGCCTGGACGAGCCGACCGCCGGCCGTATCGCCCTCAAGGGCACCGACATCACCCACCTGTCGCGCCGCGCCCTGCGCCCGCTCCGCACCGACATGCACCTGGTCTTCCAGGACCCGTCCTCCTCGCTCGACCCGCGCATGACCATCGGGCAGATCGTGGCCGAGCCGCTGCGGCTGCACCGCCTCGTCCCGCGCTCCGGCCTGCGGGCCCGCGTCGAGGAACTCCTCGGCCAGGTCGGGCTGCGCCCCGAACACGCCGACCGGCACCCGCACGAGCTGTCCGGAGGCCAGCGCCAGCGCATCTCGCTCGCCCGCGCGCTCTCCGTCGGCCCGGACCTGCTCATCGCCGACGAGCCGACCTCGGCGCTGGACGTCTCCGTCCAGGCCTCGGTCCTCAACCTCCTCGCCGACCTCCAGCGGGACCGCGGCTTCGGCTGCCTGTTCATCACCCACGACCTGGCCGCCGTGGAGTTCCTCGCGGACCGCATCGCCGTGATGTACCTGGGCCGCATCGTCGAGGAGGCCCCCACGGCCGGGCTGTTCGCCGAGCCCCTGCACCCGTACACGCAGGCGCTCCTCTCCGCGGCCCCGGTACCGGACCCCGCCCTCCAGCGCACCCGCGAACGCATCGTCCTCAGCGGGGACCTTCCGAGCCCCCTCACCCCACCCCCGGGCTGCCACTTCCACACCCGCTGCCCGGTGGCGGTGGACCGCTGCCGGACGGAATCCCCGGAACTGCGGGAGCTGCCGGGGGGCCGGAGGGTGGCGTGCCATCTTGTGGACACCGGCCCACTCCGCCACCAGAAGGCCGAAGCCCAGCAGAAATAAGCCTGTCCGGCGTTTGAGGACGAGCCCGGAGGGCGATCCGGCGCGCGCCACGAGCCCACCCGCACCATCCGTACAACCGCGACCGCAAGGGAGCCCAGTGTTTACGACCCGCCCCACCCTCAACGGCACCTTCGGGATGGCCTCCTCCACCCACTGGCTGGCGTCCCAGTCCGCCATGGCGGTCCTGGAGGGCGGCGGCAACGCCTACGACGCCGCGGTCGCCGCCGGCTTCGTGCTGCACGTCGTCGAGCCCCACCTGAACGGCCCGGCCGGCGAGGTCCCGATCATCCTGGCCCCGGCGGGCGGACCCGTACAGGTGCTGTGCGGCCAGGGCCCGGCCCCGGCCGGCGCCACCGTCGCGCACTACACCTCCCTCGGCCTCGACCTCGTCCCCGGTACGGGCCCGCTCGCCGCCGCCGTACCGGGCGCGTTCGACGCCTGGATGGTGCTGCTCCGCGACCACGGCACGAAGACGCTCGCCGAGGTCCTGTCGTACGCCATCGGGTACGCGCGGCACGGCCACCCGGCCGTCGAACGCGTCGGCGAGACCGTGGAGACCGTCCGCGAGCTCTTCGAGAACGAGTGGACGACCTCGGCCGAGGTGTACCTGTCCGGCGGCCGTTCCGTGGCCCCCGGCGGGCTGCTGCGGAACCAGCCGCTCGCCGACACCTGGGAGCGGCTGATCCGCGAGGCCGGGGCCGCGGGCACCGGGCGCGAGGCGCAGATCGACGCGGCCCGCCGGATCTGGCGCGAGGGCTTCATCGGCGAGGCGATGGCCGCGTTCGCCGCGCGCCCGGCCATGGACACCTCCGGCGAGCGGCACGCGGGCACCCTGACCGGCGACGACCTGGCCGCCTTCCGGGCCACGTACGAGGCGCCGGTGACGTACGAACGGAACGGCTGGACCGTTGCCAAGGCCGGCGCCTGGTCGCAGGGCCCGGCCTTCCTCCAGCAGCTCGCTCTGCTCCCCGAGGAGCTGCCCGCCTACGGAAGCGCCGAGTACGTCCACACCCTCATCGAGGGCACCAAGCTGGCGATGGCCGACCGCGAGGCCTGGTACGGCGACGCGGACGGCGCCGGCGCGGCGGACGTACCGGTGGAGACGCTGCTCTCCCCGGAGTACAACGCCGAGCGCCGGGCCCTGATCGACGGCACCGCCTCGTACGAGCTGCGTCCCGGCCGCCCCGGGGGCCGCGTCCCGCGCCTCAGTAAGCACGCGTCGGCGGTGGCCTCCGGGGAGGAGTGCTTCGACGCGCTGGGCGTCTCGGTCAGCGGCGCCGGCGAGCCCACCGTGGCGAAGGGGACCGGCGCCGCGGCACGGGAGGCAGGGGCCCCGCCCGCCGTCGCCCCCGAGGTGGACCGCAGCGGGGCCACCCGCGGCGACACCTGCCACATCGACGTCGTCGACCGCTGGGGCAACATGGTCTCGGCGACGCCCTCCGGGGGCTGGCTCCAGTCCAACCCGGTGATCCCCGGCCTCGGGTTCCCGCTCGGCACGCGCCTGCAGATGGCCTGGCTGGAGGACGGGCTGCCGAACTCCCTGACCCCGGGCCGTCGCCCCCGCACCACCCTCACGCCGTCCCTCGCGCTGCGCGACGGGGTGCCGGTGATGGCCTTCGGCACGCCCGGTGGCGACCAGCAGGACCAGTGGCAGCTGCACTTCTTCCTGGCCGTGGCGGAGCGCGCCCCCGTACGCGGCGGGCTGGACCTCCAAGGGGCCATCGACGCGCCGAACTGGCACACCGACTCCTTCCCGGGGTCGTTCTTCCCGCGTGCCATGCGGCCGGGGAGCGTCACCGTGGAGTCCCGGATCGGCGGGGAGGTCGTCGAGGGGCTGCGGGCGCGTGGCCACGAGGTCACCGTGGGCGACGCCTGGTCCGAGGGGCGCCTCTGCGCGGTCGCCCGCGACCCGGAGACCGGAGTGCTCTCCGCGGGCGCGAACCCGCGCGGCATGCAGGGGTACGCCGTCGGGCGCTGACGCCGGCCGGCCCCTCCGGGGGCCGGGCCTGCTCACGCGTCGTCCGGTGCGGCGTTCCCGAGGAGGGCGGTGACCAGGGCGGTCACGCGTTCACCGGGCTCGGGCGCGGACGCCCAGCCCGTCATCAGCAGGTGGTGGGTGGTGCCGACCACGGCTAGCGCCAGGGCGGCGCTGTCGGCGCTCCGGGCGACGCGGCCGAGGGCCTTCTCCGCTTCGAGGTAGGCGGTCAGCGCCTCCTCCACGGTGCCGAGCCCCGGGGCGCCGTCCCGCATGGCGGCGCGTACCCGCTCGGTCACCGCCGCGCGAGTGAGGGCCAGGGCGGCGATTCGCGGACCGCTCGTGCCGAGCAGGGCGTGCGCGGCAGCGGTGACGTTCGCCGCGACCGTCGCGCCGCCCGGCCGCCCCAGTACCGCGGTCGCCCGGGCGGCGGCGCGCGCGAAGTGGCGCAGGCAGAGCTGCGTGACGAACTCGTCCAGGTCGGTGAAGTGGTGGTAGAGCAGCCCCTTGGCGCAGCCGGCCTCGCCGGTGATCGCCCGGTTGGTCAGCCCGCCCGGCCCCTCCCGGAGCAGCACCCGCTCGGCGGCGTCGAACAGCCGCTCCCTGACGTCGGTGATGGCCACGCCCCGCGGTGACATCCGTACGTGTTCCCCTCTGCAGTCCGACTCGCCGGTACACGGTGGCGCCCTTGTCAGTATGGGCGGTCGCCCATACTGTTTGGGCAGACGCCCATACTAGGCGCCGGAAGCCCGCACCGACAGGGGGATGATCGTGAGGAACGAGGTCGTCAACACCGAGCAGTACTCCGCGTGGAACGGTGCCGAAGGGGCCCACTGGGCCGACCATCATGACCGTTGGAACGCGGTGAACGAGGGATTCAACGGGGTGCTGCTGGCCGCGGCCGGGATCGGTGCGGCGTCCCGCGTGCTGGACGTCGGCTGCGGTGCCGGGCAGACCAGCCGGCTCGCCGCGCGCACGGCCCACGAGGGCCACGTCCTGGGACTGGACCTCTCGGGACCCATGCTGGCCAGGGCGCGGGCGCTCGCGGCCGACGAGGGCCTGGCCAACGTGGCGTTCGAGCAGGGCGACGCGCAGGCGCACCCGCTCCCGGAAGCCGCGTTCGACGCCGCCATCAGCCGGTTCGGCGTCACGTTCTTCGCCGACCCGTACGCCGCCTTCGGCAACATCGGCCGCGCCCTGCGGCCCGGCGGCCGGCTCGCCTTCGTGTGCATGGCCGATCCCGGACGCAACGACTGGGCGCAGGTCTTCGCCGGCCTCGCCGCCCACGTGCCGGGGCCCGGCCCCGGCTTCGTGGCCGGAGCGCCCGGCATGTTCTCGCTGGCGGACCCGGCGCGCATCGATGACGTGCTCACCGGCGCCGGCTTCCGCGGCGTACGGGTGGCCGAGACCGCGGCGCAGGGGCGCTGGGGCGGCGACGCCGAGGACGCGACGCGCTTTCTGTGCGAGACGGGCCCGGGCCGTGCTGCCCTGGAGGCCGCGGGGCCGGCCGCCGACCGCGCCCGTACCGCCCTCGCGGACGCCCTGCGCGCGTACGAGCGGCCCGCCGGCGGGGTCTGGATGACCAGCACCGCCTGGCTGGTCACCGCTGAACGCGCCTGACCCGCTTCACCCGGGGTTCACCTGCATTCCAGCCGGTGTGTCAGTGGCCCGTGTTTCCATGGAGACATGATCGAAGCAATTCCTGCGATTCCTGCAAACAACGACGACAGGACGGACAGGGCGGACAGCGTGGACAGGACGGCGGCCGGGACGGCCGGCGCGACCGCCACGACGACGGCCGAAGCGGTGCTCGCCGCGGTCGACCCGGACGGCGTCGAGAGGGCCGTCCGTGAGGCAGCGGCGGCGGAGATCCTGCCCCGCTTCCGGCAGCTCGCCGCCCACGAGGTGGTCGAGAAGAACGGCCCGCACGACCTGGTCACCATCGCCGACCGGCGCGCCGAGGAATACCTCACGGCCGCCCTGAAGGCGCTGCTCCCCGGCTCTGCCGTGGTGGGCGAGGAAGCGGTGCACGCCGACCCCGCGATCCTGGAGGCGCTGCACGGCGACGCGCCCGTGTGGATCGTCGACCCGGTCGACGGCACCCGGCAGTTCGTGCACGGCGACCCCGGCTTCGCGACCCTGGTCGCGCTCGCTTACCGCGGCGAGCTGCTGGCCTCCTGGACGTACGCGCCCGCGCTGGACGAGATGGCCGTCGCGGTCCGCGGCGCCGGCGCCCGGCTGAACGGCCGCCGGCTGCAGTCCGGTGCGCCGCACGAGGGCAAGACCCTCGAAGTCGCCATGTCGCACCATGACTTCACCACCGTCGCGGAGAAGAAGGCACTGTCCGGGCTGGCCTGCGAGGGCATCGCGCCGCGCCCCTGCGGCTCGGCGGGCCTGGAGTATCTCGCCATCGCCCGCGGCACCCTGGAGGCCATCGCCTTCACGTGGGAGAACCCCTGGGACCACGCGGCCGGCCTGCTGCTCGTCCACGAAGCGGGCGGCAGCAGCGCGACCCTCTCCGGTGAGCCGTTCCGGATATCCGGCGGCAACACCCTGCCGTTCACCGCGGCGCGGGACGCGGCCACCGCCCGGCGTATCCTCGACCTGCTGGCGGCCGCCGGCTGATCCTCGACGGCGAGGGTCGACACGAGGGGAGTGGCGCAGGTGCCGACGATGCTCGATGCCGTGGTGATCGGGGCCGGACCGAACGGCCTGACCGCGGCGGTCGAACTGGCCCGCCGGGGCATGTCCGTCGAGGTCTTCGAGGCCCGGGACACCATCGGAGGCGGCGCCCGTACGGAGGAGCTGACCCTGCCGGGCTTCCGGCACGACCCGTGCTCGGCCGTCCACCCGACCGGGATCGGCTCGCCCGCCTTCCGCGCCCTCCCCCTGGAGCGCTACGGCCTGGAGTGGCTGCACCCCGAACTCCCCATGGCCCACCCCTTCCCGGACGGCAGCGCCGCGGTGCTGGCCCGCTCCGTGGGCGAGACCGCGAGGTCCCTCGGCGTCCGCGACGCCGGCGCGTACCGCCGTCTGGTCGAACCCTTCCGCGGCAAGTGGGACACGCTCGCGCGGGACATGATGCGCGGCGTCCTGGAGGGGTTCCCCCGCGACCCGGTGACGCTGGCCCGCTTCGGCCTGGCCGGCGTCCCCCCGGTGACCGTGCTCAACAGCCGCTTCCGCGACGAGAAGGCGCGCGCCGTTCTCGCGGGCTGCGCGGCCCACGTCATCCACCCCCTCAGCGGGATCGCCACCGGTGCCATCGCCCTGACCTTCGTGCTGGCCGCGCACGCCTACGGCTGGCCCATCGCGCGCGGCGGTTCGCAGGCCATCCCCGACGCGCTGGCCGGATACCTGCGCGACCAGGGCGGCGAGATCCACACGGACTACGAGGTCAAGCGGCTGGACGACCTGCCGCCCGCCCGCGCGTACATCTTCGACACCTCGCCGACGGCGCTGGCCCGCATCGCGGGGCTCGGCAACGCCTTCAGCAGGTACCGCTACGGCCCCTCCGCCTTCAAGATCGACTACGCCCTGTCCGGCCCCGTCCCCTGGACCTCGGAGGCGGCCCGCCGCGCCGGCACGGTCCACGTCGGCCCGACCGCAGGCGACATCGGTCAGGCGCTCCGCGACGTCCACCAGGGCCGCGCGCCCGAACGCCCCTTCCTCATCACCTCACAGCCGACCCTGACCGACCCGAGCCGCGCCCCCGAGGGCAAGCACACCTTCTGGGCGTACGGCCACGCCCCGAACGGCTGGACGGGCAACCTCACCGACGCCGTCGAGGCCCAGCTGGAACGCTTCGCCCCCGGCTTCCGCGACCTCGTCCTGGCCCGCGCGACCGCCGGCCCGCCCGAACTGGCCGCACGCAACGCCAACTACGTCGGCGGCGACATCGGCGTCGGCTCCTTCTCCGGCCTCCAGACCCTCCTCCGCCCCAAACCCCGCCGCATCCCGTACGCCACCTCCCACCCCGCCGTCTTCCTCTGCTCCTCAGCCACCCCACCGGGCGGCGGCGTCCACGGCATGTGCGGCCACAACGCGGCCAGGGCGGCGTGGCGGCGCATCAGGGAGACGCGGCGCTGACAGCCCCCGCAGCCTGCGGCAGGTGTGTCCGCTGCGTCATGATGCCCGTATGAGCAACGCCGAGAACACGCGCGACAACGGCGGGCGGCTCTCGCTCGTCGTGGGGGACATCACCGAGCAGGACGTGGACGTGGTGGTGAACGCGGCCAATTCCTCGTTGTTGGGTGGTGGGGGAGTGGACGGGGCGATTCATCGGAAGGGTGGGCCGCGCGTTCTTGAGGAGTGCCGGGCGTTGCGGGCCTCTCGGTACGGGCGTGGGCTGCCCACCGGGCAGGCCGTCGCCACCACGGCGGGGGAGTTGCCGGCGCGCTGGGTGGTGCACACGGTGGGGCCCGTGTACTCGCGGGAGGAGGACCGGTCGGCGGTGCTCGCCTCCTGCTACCGGGAGTCGTTGGGAGTGGCGGCCGGGCTGGGCGCGCGGACGGTGGCGTTCCCGGCGATCTCGACGGGTGTCTACGGGTGGCCGCTCGACGACGGGGCGCGGATCGCGGTCCGGACCGTACGGGACGTGCTCGCCGCCGGGCCCGCCGGCGAGGGCGGGCAGGGCTTTGATGAGGTGCGGTTCGTGGCGTTCGACGAGCGGACCAGGGAGGCGTTCGCGGCGGCGCTGGAGGAGTGACGGCACGCCGGGGAGCGCCGGGGGCGGCGGCGCCGGAAGGGTGGCACGGAGCGGTGCCGGGCGCTCACGTCCATGTCGGATTCTCGCCAGCCACCCGTCATCGCCTGCGGAATCCTTGAGGTATGCACACCGACACCGAGCGGTGCGTACGCGCCGTGCAGTCCAAGGACGCCCGTTTCGACGGGTGGTTCTTCACCGCCGTCACCACGACGAAGATCTACTGCCGGCCCAGCTGCCCGGTGGTCCCGCCCAAGCCGGCGAACATGCGCTTCTACCCGAGCGCGGCGGCCGCGCAGCAGGCCGGGTTCCGGGCGTGCAAGCGGTGCCGGCCGGACGCGGCGCCCGGCTCACCGCAGTGGGACGAGCGCGCCGACCTGGTCGCGCGGGCGATGCGGCTGATCGGCGACGGGGTCGTGGACCGGGACGGGGTACCGGGCCTGGCCGCGCGCCTCGGGTACAGCCCGCGGCAGGTCGAGCGCCAGCTGCTGGCCGAGCTGGGCGCCGGGCCGCTCGCCCTCGCGCGGGCCCAGCGCGCCCAGACCGCGCGGCTGCTCATCGAGACCACCGCGCTGCCGATGGCGGAGGTTGCCTTCGCGGCGGGATTTGCCAGTATCCGTACGTTCAACGACACCGTGCGGGAGGTCTTCGCGCTGTCGCCGAGCGAGCTGCGGCAGCGGGTACGGCCCGCGCGCCCGGCCGTCGCGCCGGGGCCGCAGCCCGGGGCGCCGGGCTCCCCGGCCCCGACCACGCTCACGCTCCGCCTCCCCTTCCGCAAGCCGCTGTGCCCGGACAACCTCTTCGGGCACCTCGCCGCCACGGCCGTACCCGGCGTGGAGGAGTGGCGGGACGGCGCCTACCGCCGCACCCTGCGTCTCCCGTACGGGCACGGCATCGTGGCGCTCACCCCGCGCCCCGACCACATCGACTGCCGGCTGTCCCTGACCGACCTGCGGGACCTCGCGGGCGCCATCGCGCGCTGCCGGCGGATGCTCGACCTGGACGCCGACCCCGAGGCGGTGGACGGGCTGCTGGCGGCGGACCCGGTGCTGGCGCCGCTCGTCGCGAAGGCGCCGGGGCGGCGGGTGCCGCGCACCGTGGATGCCGAGGAGTTCGCCGTACGCGCGGTGCTCGGGCAGCAGGTCTCGACGGCCGCGGCCCGCACGCACGCGGGTCGGCTGACCGCCGCCCACGGGGAGCGGATCGACGACCCCGAGGGCGGGCTCACCCACCTCTTCCCGAGCGCGGGCGCGCTGGCCGGGCTCGACCCGGAGACGCTCGCGATGCCCCGCACCCGGCGTGCCACGCTCACCGGCCTGATCGCCGCGCTGGCCGCCGGAGAGCTGCAACTCGGGCCCGGCGGCGACCGCGAACGGGCCCGTGCCGCGCTCGCCGCGCTGCCCGGCTTCGGCCCCTGGACCGTCGAGTGCATCGCGATGCGGGCGCTCGGTGACCCCGACGCGTTCACCGCCACCGACCTCGGCGTGCGCCGCGCGGCGCAGGGCCTGGGGCTGCCCGGCACGCCGGCCGCCCTGCTCGCCCGCGCCGCCGCCTGGCGCCCCTGGCGCGCCTACGCGGTCCAGTACCTCTGGGCCACCGACGACCATCCGATCAACCACCTCCCCGCCGACTGAGGGAAGCATCATGTCTGTCAGCAGCACAGCCGTCAGCACTACAGCCGTGCCCACCGGCACCACGTCCGCGCCCACGCACACCGTCATGACCGGTACGCCGGTCGGGCCCCTCACCCTGGTCGCCAGGGACGGCACGCTCACCGGCCTGTACATGACCGACCAGCGGCACCGGCCGCCGCAGGAGTCCTTCGGGCACCCGGAGGAGCCCGGCACCGAGCCCTTCGCCACCGCGATCGCGCAGCTCCGCGCCTACTTCGCCGGCGAACTGACCGTCTTCGACCTGCCGCTCCGTCTCGACGGCACGCCGTTCCAGCAGCGCGTCTGGGCGGCGCTGCGCGAGATCCCGTACGGCGCGACGGTCTCGTACGGCGCGCTGGCCGACCGGCTCGGCAAGCCGTCGGCGGCCCGCGCCGTGGGGCTGGCGAACGGCAAGAACCCGATCGGGATCATCGTCCCCTGCCACCGCGTCGTCGGCACGGGCGGCGACCTGACCGGCTACGGCGGCGGCCTGGACCGCAAGCGCCACCTGCTGGACTTCGAGCGGGGCGGGACCCTCGTCCGACGGCAGGCCGCGCAGGGCCCTCTTCTGAACGGGCGCGGGACCCTCTTCTGAACGGGTGCGGCCACCGTCGGACGGTGGCCGCCGCGCGGCCTACGCCGAGCGCTGCGGCGGTACGCCGTCCTCCAGTTCGGCCGGGCCGCGGCCGTCCGCGAGGGCCCGCAGCGCGGCGCCGAGCCGCAGTGCCATTCGCGCGTCCACGTACGAGGCCAGCTCCTCGGGGGCCACCAGGCGCCAGGAGAGCAGCTCCTCCTCCTGGAGGCGGATCGCGGCGAACTGCTCCTCGTCCAGCACTCCGCCGTCGAAGAGGTACGACACCAGCGGTGGACGCTCCGGCCCGCGCACCCAGTCGACGACCAGCAGCCGGCCGGGCTCCAGGTCCAGGCCGATCTCCTCGGCGGTCTCCCGGCGGGCCGCCTGCCGCGGCGACTCGTCCTGGTCGGACTCCACCGTTCCGCCGGGCAGGACCCAGGTGTCGCGGTAGTTGGGCTCGACGAGCAGCACGCGCCCGTCCGCGGCACGGAAGACGGTGCCCGCGCCCGCGAGGACCCGGGGCAGGCTGGCGATGTATGCGGCGTAATCCAAGGTCACTCCGCGAGCCTAACGCCACGGCGGGGCGCGCAGTTGGCACCATGGGTCCCACCCGTACCCATGGACGGAGCACTCATGAGACGCCCGGCGTATGCGGCATTCGGCCTGGCGGCGGCGTTCGCCGTGACGGGCGGTGCCGCGCCGCACGTCGTCCACGGCCCGAACACCGGGCCGTTGGTCAGCACCGGCGACGTGGACCTGCTGGAGGACGTGCTGGAGCACATCAGCACCACGTCGGACGGCCGCACCGCCCATCAGACCTATCACCAGACCGAACCGGCGAGTTGAGGGCCGGACCGGTCACTCCGCCGTGGAGGCCGGACCGGTCACTCCGCCACGGAGGGCCGGGCGGTTCACTCCGCCGTCCCGCCCACGGCCGCCAGCCGGTACGTCCGTGCCGCGAGTTCGCTGATCCGCACGCCGTCGAAGCCGAAGACGGCGGTGCGTACGCGGTCGTGGAGCGGTGCGGTCCACTGGTGCGGGATCGCGGCGGCGCCGCACAGCACGCCCGCCACAGAGCCGGCCGTCGCGCCGTTGGAGTCGGTGTCCAGGCCGCCGCGTACGGTCAGCGCGATCGTCGAGGTGAAGTCGCCCTCGCCGTGGAGCAGCCCGGCGGTGAGCACGGCGGCGTTCGGGACGACATGGATCCAGTGCAGGTGGCCGACCTCGCGCGCCATCTCGGTGAGCGTGTCGGCCCAGCCGGCTCCCGCGTCGTACAGCGCCGCGGTGTGCCGGACCGTACGGGCCAGCCGGCTGCTCGCGGGGATGCGGGCCAGCGCCGCCTCGACGGCCTCGCGCGGGCCGCTCGCCTCGAACGCCGCCGCGATCAGCGCGGCCGCCCACATCGCGCCGTACACACCGTTTCCGGTGTGCGAGAGGACCGCGTCCCGGCGGGCCAGCGCGGCCGCCCGGCGGGGCTGCCCCGGAGACACCCAGCCGTAGACGTCCGCCCTGATCAGCGCGCCGATCCACTCCTGGTACGGGTTGTCGGTGGTGGCGGCCAGCGGGGGCTGGATGCCGGCGGCGAGGTTGCGGTACGCGGCGCGCTCGGCGGTGAAGGTCTGCAGGTACGGCAGCCGGCTCAGCCAGAGGGTGCCGAGCTGTTCGGTGGTGAAGTCCGTGCCATGGGTCTCCAGCAGCTCCAGGACCAGGACCGAGTAGTCGATGTCGTCGTCCCGGCAGCTGCCGTCGACCCGGCCGCGTACGCACCGGCGCCACTCCGGGCGCAGGCCCCCGGCGTCCTCGGCGCTCGGCGGCGGGGGCAGGTAGTCGGTGAGGGGCAGCGCGTCGGCGCGGCGCAGGTAGTCGTCGATGCGCTCGCGGGTCCAGCGGTCGCCCTGTTCGACGGGCTTGCCGAGCATGTTCCCGGCTATCCGGCCGAGCCAGCCGCCGTGGATCCGGTCGGCGAGGCCGGGCCGCCGAGCGGTGGGAGAGGCACTGCTGTGCGACGGCGTCATGCCTTCAGTCATGCCTTCAGGTGTACCGAAGTCCGCGGGGGTGCGCGCGGACCCGAACGCGCCGAACCGGGACGCCGCAGGCACGCCCGGGGTACCGTACGTCCGTAGTGAAGTGGAAAACTAAATCCGCTTCGTGGAAAACTCGCTCGGCGTCTCTGTTCTCCCCGTCCACCGCCGGATAGGGTCACAGCGGCGCGACGGCAGTTCGACGGCAAGGGGAGTCAGGGTGGCGGACGTGGACGCAGCAACGACAGGGAGGCTGGCAGCACACGTGCTGATCGCCGCGGACAAGTTCAAGGGCTCGCTGACGGCCGTCCAGGTCGCCGAGCACGTCACGGCCGGTCTGCGGCGTGCCGTACCGGGGCTGTCCGTGGCGGCGGTCCCGGTCGCCGACGGCGGCGACGGCACGGTCGCGGCGGCGCTGGCGGCCGGCTTCACCCGGCACGAGGCGCGGGTCACCGGGCCGACCGGTACGCCCGTCACGGCCACGTTCGCGCTGCGCGCCGACGGCACGGCCGTGGTGGAGATGGCCGAGGCGTCCGGCCTCCAGCATCTCCCGGAGGGCGTCTTCGCGCCGCTCACGGCCACCACGTACGGCACCGGAGAACTGCTGCTCGCCGCGTTGGACGCGGGCGCCCGCAGCGTCGTCTTCGGCGTCGGCGGCAGCGCCACGAACGACGGCGGCGCCGGCATGCTCGCCGCGCTCGGCGCGCGCTTCCTGGACCGCGCGGGGGAGCCGGTCGCACCGGGCGGCGGCCCCCTCGCGGGCCTGGCCACCGCCGACCTCAGCGGGCTCGACCAGCGGCTGGCCACCACCGAGATCGTGCTGGCCAGCGACGTGGACAACCCGCTGACCGGCCCGAAGGGCGCGCCCGCCGTCTACGGCCCGCAGAAGGGCGCGAGCGAGGCGGACGTCGCCACGCTGGACGCGGCGCTGGCGCACTACGCGAAGGTGCTGGAGGCGGCGGTGGGGCCGAAGGCCGCCGAGTACGCGGTGGCGCCCGGTGCGGGGGCCGCGGGCGGCATCGGATACGGCGCGCTGGTGGGGCTGGGCGCGGAGTTCCGGCCCGGCATCGACGTCATGCTCGACGTGCTCGGCTTCGGCCCGGCGCTGGAGCGGGCCACGTTCGTCATCACCGGCGAGGGCTCACTGGACGAGCAGACGCTGCACGGGAAGGCGCCGGCGGGCGTGGCGGCGGCGGCGCGCGCCCGCGGGCTGACGGTCGTGGCCGTCTGCGGTCGGCTCCTCCTGCCGCCCTCGGCGCTGCTCCAGGCGGGCATCGAACGCGCGTACCCCCTGACGGCGCTGGAGCCGGACCCGGAGCGCTGCATGGCCCACGCGGGCCCGCTCCTGGAACAGGCGGCGGAGTCCCTGGCGCGGGACTTTCTGGCGTAGCCGCCGTTTTCCGCTCCCCGGGCGCGCCGCCGCGGTGGTGCACCTGGAGAAGCACGCCCCGGACCCACCCCTTCCCGAAACCGGGGCGCTGCCCCGGACCCCGGCCCTCAAGCGCCGGACGGGCTTGACGTGGCCGGCTTCAGGGGCGCGGGGAACTGCGCGAGCAACCACAGTGGCGCCGCAGCGGGCCCACGGGCGGGGCGGCACCGCGAGGTCGGTGGTCCTGTGCGGGAGCCGGTGGGCCGGACGCGCAGTTCCCCGCGCCCCTGGGCGCGCCGCTCCGCGGCGGCCCCACACACGCCGGAGGCCCGGTACGAACCACAAGGTTCGTACCGGGCCTCCGGCGTGTCGGCCAGCCCTTCCCGCTAGGGAAGCTGCGCCGCCCGCGCCTCGCGGCGGTTGTCGCGGAAGGTGTTCACGCGGCGGGCGGTCGCGAAGAGCGGAATCATCGCGGCCGTCACGACCTGCAGCGCACAGCCCGTCTGGAGCAGCAGCTGACCGGCCGGCGCGTCCAGCGCCCACGCCGCGAGCATCACCATGCTGAGCACGATCCAGGAGAGCATCGCTACCGCGAGGCGCCCCCGCGGCTTCGGGTACTCCACCCGGCTGACCATCAGCCACGCCACGCCGATGATGGCGAGGAGCGTGGGGAGGAAGGGCAGCTCCAGCAGGACGATCGCCACGACCGTCAGCGCGCCGAACGGGCTCGGCATGCCCTGGAACATGCCGTTCGGCACCGTCACGCACGAGAAGCGGGCGAGGCGGAGGACCACCGCCAGCAGCACCACCACCGCCGCGACCACCGAGACCCGCTGGTTCGCGTCCTGGGCGACCATGCCCCAGGTCACGACGAAGTACGCGGGTGCCAGGCCGAAGCTGATCAGGTCGGAGAGGTTGTCGAGCTCGGCCCCCATCGCCGAGGCCCGCAGCTTGCGTGCGACCAGTCCGTCGAACAGGTCGAAGACGGAGGCGAGCAGCATCAGGATCACGACCATGGCGGCGCTGTGCCGTGCCATGCCGCCGTCGTCCGTGCCCGTGAGGTGCGGGATGAGGACGCCGGTGGTCGTGAAGTAGACGGCCATGAAGCCGCAGATCGCGTTGCCGAGGGTGAGCGTGTCCGCTATCGACAGCCGCGTCGACAGCGGCATGTCGTCGTCCTCCTCTTCCTCGGCCACCCAGCCCGCCTGGGTATCGGGATCAATCACGGTCAAGACGAGTCACCCCCGCTGTGGTGGCCTGGCCGACCTCGACCGCGGCCTCGACGCCCTCGGGCAGGTACACGTCCACGCGCGAGCCGAAGCGGATCAGACCGATGCGCTCACCCTGCTCGACCTTGGTGCCCTGCGGGACGTAGGGAACGATGCGGCGGGCCACCGCACCGGCGATCTGCACCATCTCCACGTCGCCGAGCTCGGTGTCGAAGTGCCAGACGACCCGCTCGTTGTTCTCGCTCTCCTTGTTGAACGCGGGAACGAAGCCGCCGGGGATGTGCTCGACGGACGTGACCGTGCCGGCCAGCGGGGCGCGGTTCACGTGGACGTTCAGCGGGCTCATGAAGATCGCGACTCGGGTGCGCCCGTCCTTCCACGGCATGATGCTCTGCACCACGCCGTCGGCCGGGGAGATGACGCGGCCCTGAGCGATGTCGCGCTCCGGGTCGCGGAAGAACCACAGCATGCCCGCCGCCAGAGCGGTGGTGGGCACGGCGACGGCGGCCCAGCGTCCCGAGCGCCGGGAGCGGGCCAGGCTGACCGCTGCCGTCGCGACGGTCGGCAGGAGCCACGGCGACGCTCCGCGCGCGAGGCGGACGCGACCGCGGTGAGCAGAGGATTGGCTGTGGGGCATGGATGACCTTCGTAGCGGAGGATGCCGCGTAGGAATGGGGGACGCGCGGCTTTCCGGGGATGCTATCGGTTGCGAGCGGCAACTGGCCAAGAGCCAACGCCAATCCGTGGCCGAAGTCCCGTGACGGGGTGTGATCTTCTTCTCGAAGAAAACACCCCGAAACGGACATTCAGCCCTGGATTCGGTACTCCTCCAGTAGCCGGCGCCCAATGATCATTTTCTGGATCTCAGCGGTACCTTCACCGATGAGCAGCATGGGCGCCTCGCGGTACAGGCGTTCGATTTCATATTCCTTGGAGAAGCCGTAACCGCCGTGGATGCGGAAGGCGTCCTCCACGACCTCCTTGCAGTACTCGGAGGCGAGGTACTTCGCCATGCCCGCTTCCAGGTCATTCCGCTGACCCGAGTCCTTCTTGCGGGCGGCGTTGACCATCATCGCATGGGCCGCCTCGACCTTTGTAGCCATTTCGGCCAATTTGAACTGGATGGCCTGATGCTTTGCGATCGGCTTACCAAAGGTGTGTCGCTGCTGCGCGTAATCCACCCCCAGTTCGAACGCACGCTGCGCGACGCCGCAGCCACGTGCCGCGACATTCACCCGGCCGACCTCGACGCCGTCCATCATGTGATAGAAACCACGTCCGGTTTCGCCGCCGAGCACGCGATTCGCGGGGATCCGGAGGTCCTGCATGATGAGCTCGGTCGTGTCGACGCCCTTGTAGCCCATCTTCTCGATCTTGCCCGGGATGGTCAGTCCGGGGCGCACCTCGCCGAAGCCGGGCTCCTTCTCCACGAGGAAGGTCGTCATCGACTTGTGCGGCGGCGTGCCTTCCGGATGCCCCTCGTCCGTCCGGCAGAGCACGGCCACCAGCGTCGACGAGCCGCCGTTCGTCAGCCACATCTTCTGGCCGTTGAGGACGTATTCCTCGCCGTCCCGCACACCCTTGGACGAAATCGCGGACACGTCGGACCCCAGCGCCGGCTCCGACATGGAGAAGGCGCCCCGGATCTCACCTGCCGCCATCCGGGGGAGGAAGTAGTCCTTCTGCTCCTGCGTGCCGTGCTGCTTGAGCATGTAGGCGACGATGAAGTGGGTGTTGATGATGCCGGAGACGCTCATCCAGCCGCGCGCGATCTCCTCGACCGTCAGCGCGTAGGTGAGCAGCGACTCGCCGAGGCCGCCGTACTCCTCGGGGATCATCAGCCCGAAGACGCCCAGTTCCTTGAGCCCCTCGACGATCTGCGTCGGGTACTCGTCCTTGTGCTCCAGCTCGGTGGCGACCGGAAGGATCTCCTTGTCCACGAAATCGCGGACGGTGGAGAGGATTTCCCGCTGGATGTCCGTCAGACCCTCGGTCTGTGCCAGGCGCGCCATGGCTACTTCTCCTTCGCCGCGGGGGTCTTCAGCTCCGGACGGCCGGGCTGCTCGCCGCCGCGCTCCTTGATGTACGTGGCCGTCGGCACCATCACCTTGCGCCGGAAGACGCAGACCAGCGTGCCGTCCTGCTTGTAGCCCTTGGTCTCGACGTGCACGATGCCGCGGTCGTTCTTCGACTTCGACGGCGTCTTGTCCAGCACGGTCGTCTCGCCGTAGATCGTGTCGCCGTGGAAGGTCGGCGCCACGTGCTTCAGCGACTCGATCTCCAGGTTGGCGATGGCCTTCCCGGAGACGTCCGGCACGGACATGCCGAGCAGCAGCGAGTAGATGTAGTTCCCGACCACGACGTTCTTGCCGAAGTCGGTCGTGGACTCGGCGTAGTTGCTGTCCATGTGCAGCGGGTGGTGGTTCATGGTGAGCAGGCAGAAGAGGTGGTCGTCGTACTCGGTGACCGTCTTGCCGGGCCAGTGCTTGTACACGTCGCCGACGGTGAACTCTTCGTAGGTGCGGCCGAACTGCATGTCGTCACGCCTCCGGGGCTTCGAACTTGCTGGTGCGCTTCATGCCGGCGGCCCGGCCCTTGCCGGAGATGACCAGCGCCATCTTGCGGCTGGCCTCGTCGATCATCTCGTCGCCGAGCATCGCCGAGCCCTTCTTGCCGCCCGCCTCGGAGGTGCAGTAGTCGTACGCGTCGAGGATCAGCTCGGCGTGGTCGTAGTCCTCCTGCGAGGGCGAGAAGACCTCGTTGGCCGCCTCGACCTGACCCGGGTGCAGCACCCACTTGCCGTCGAAGCCCAGCGCGGCGGCGCGCCCGGCGACCTCGCGGAAGCCGTCCACGTTCTTGATCTGCAGGTAGGGGCCGTCGATCGCCTGGAGGTCGTTGGCGCGCGCCGCCATCAGGATCTTCATCAGGATGTAGTGGTAGGCGTCGGCGCCGTAGCCGGGCGGCTGCTCGCCGACGACCAGCGACTTCATGTTGATGGACGCCATGAAGTCGGCCGGGCCGAAGATGATCGTCTCGGTGCGGGGCGACGCCTCCGCGATCTCGTTGACGTTGTTCAGGCCCCGGGCGTTCTCGATCTGCGCCTCGATGCCGATCTTGCCGACCTCGAAGCCCATCGTCTTCTCGATCTGGGTGAGGAGCAGGTCCAGCGCCACGACCTGGGAGGCGTCCTGGACCTTGGGCAGCATGATGCAGTCCAGGTTCTGGCCCGCGCCCTCGACGACGGTCACGACGTCGCGGTAGGTCCACTCGGTCGTCCAGTCGTTGACCCGTACGACGCGCGTCTTGCCCGTCCAGTCGCCCTCGTTGAGGAACTTGACGATGGTGTGCCGGGCCTCCGGCTTGGCGAGCGGCGCGCAGGCGTCCTCCAGGTCCAGGAAGACCTGGTCGGCGGCCAGGCCCTGGGCCTTCTCCAGGAAGCGCGGGTTGCTGCCCGGGACCGCGAGGCAGGAGCGGCGCGGACGCAGACGGTTCTCAGGGCTGGTCATGCGGGGACCTCCAGGGGGTCGAGCTTGTTCGCGGTGCGGATCTCGTCGACGATACGGCCGATGATCTCCGTGATACCGAAGTCCTTAGGGGTGAAGACGGCGGCGACACCGGCCTCGCGCAGCGCTGCCGCGTCCGCCGAGGGGATGATGCCGCCGACGATGACGGGGATGTCGTCGACTCCGGTGCGGTGCAGCCGGGCCAGTACGTCCGGGACCAGCTCGGCGTGCGAGCCGGAGAGGATGGACAGGCCGACGCAGTGCACGTCCTCGGCGACGGCCGCCGAGACGATCTGCTCGGGGGTCAGCCGGATGCCCTGGTAGACCACCTCGAAGCCGGCGTCGCGGGCCCGTACGGCGATCTGCTCGGCGCCGTTGCTGTGCCCGTCCAGGCCGGGTTTGCCGACCAGCAGGCGCAGCTTGCCGCTGCCGAGGTCGGCGGCGGTACGGGCGACCTTCTCGCGGACGGCGGCGAGCGGGCTGCCCGCCTCGGCGGGGACCGCCAGCGGGGCGCTGGAGACGCCCGTGGGGGCCCGGAACTCGCCGAAGACGTCCCGGAGGGCCCAGGCCCACTCCCCGGTCGTCACGCCGGCCCTGGCGCACTCCAGTGTGGCCGCGAAGAGGTTGGTGTCGCCGGCCGCCGTCTTCTTCAGCGCCGACAGCGCCTCCTGGGCACGCGCCTCGTCGCGGGCGTCCCGCCACTCGTGCAGTGCCCGCACCACCCGCGCCTCGTTGTCCGGGTCCACCGTCATGATCGCGGTGTCCAGGTCGGCGGTGAGCGGGTTCGGCTCGGTGGACTCGTAGCAGTTGACGCCGACGATCTTCTCCTCGCCGGCCTCGATCCGGCCGCGCCGCTCCGCGTGCGAACTGACCAGCTGGGACTTGAGGTAGCCGGACTCCACGGCGGCCATCGCGCCGCCCATCTCCTGGATCCGGTCGATCTCGGCCAGCGCCTCCTCGACCAGCGCGTCCACCTTCGCTTCGATGACGTGCGACCCGGCGAAGATGTCCTCGTACTCCAGCAGGTCGCTCTCGTGCGCGAGCACCTGCTGGATACGCAGCGACCACTGCTGGTCCCAGGGGCGGGGCAGGCCCAGCGCCTCGTTCCAGGCGGGCAGCTGCACGGCACGCGCGCGGGCGTCCTTGGAGAGCGTCACGGCCAGCATTTCGAGGACGATCCGCTGGACGTTGTTCTCCGGCTGCGCCTCGGTGAGCCCCAGGGAGTTGACCTGGACGCCGTAGCGGAAGCGGCGCTGCTTGGGGTTCTCGATGCCGTACCGCTCGCGTGTGATCTTGTCCCAGATGCGGCCGAAGGCGCGCATCTTGCACATCTCCTCGACGAAGCGCACCCCCGCGTTCACGAAGAAGGAGATCCGCGCGACCACGTCGCCGAACTTCTCCGGCGGCACCTGCCCGGAGTCCCGTACGGCGTCCAGCACCGCGACGGCGGTGGACATCGCGTACGCGACCTCCTGCACCGGCGTGGCCCCGGCCTCCTGCAGGTGGTAGCTGCAGATGTTGATCGGGTTCCACTTCGGGATGTGCGCCACCGTGTACGTGATCATGTCGGTGGTCAGCCGGAGGGAGGGCCCGGGCGGGAACACGTGCGTGCCCCGCGACAGGTACTCCTTCACGATGTCGTTCTGGGTGGTCCCGGACAGCTTGGAGATGTCCGCGCCCTGCTCCTCGGCGACCACCTCGTACAGCGCCAGCAGCCACATCGCGGTGGCGTTGATGGTCATCGAGGTGTTCATCTGCTCCAGCGGGATGTCCTGGAACAGCCGGCGCATGTCGCCGAGGTGGGAGACCGGGACCCCGACCCGCCCGACCTCGCCGCGGGCGAGCACGTGGTCGGGGTCGTAACCGGTCTGCGTCGGGAGGTCGAACGCGACCGACAGGCCGGTCTGGCCCTTGGCGAGGTTACGCCGGTACAGCTCGTTGGACGCCTCGGCGGTGGAGTGCCCGGCGTACGTCCGCATCAGCCACGGACGATCCTTCTGACGCTCAGTCATGTCTGGCCAGCCCTCGGGGTTTTCAGACGTTCCGGAAGCGGTTGATCGCGTCGAGGTGCTCGGCGCGCTTCTCGTGGTCGCGGACGCCCATGCCCTCCTCGGGGGCCAGCGCGAGGACGCCGACCTTGCCCTGGTGGAGGTTGCGGTGCACGTCGTACGCGGCCTGGCCGGTGTCCTCCAGGGAGTACGTCTTCGACAGCGTCGGGTGGATCTTGCCCTTGGCGATCAGGCGGTTGGCCTCCCACGCCTCGCGGTAGTTGGCGAAGTGGGAGCCGATGATGCGCTTCAGGGACATCCACAGGTAGCGGTTGTCGTACTGGTGCATGTAGCCGGAGGTCGAGGCGCAGGTGGTGATGGTGCCGCCCTTGCGGGTGACGTACACGGAGGCGCCGAAGGTCTCGCGACCGGGGTGCTCGAAGACGATGTCGATGTCCTCGCCGCCGGTCAGCTCGCGGATGCGCTTGCCGAAGCGCTTCCACTCGCGCGGGTCCTGGGTCTGCTCGTCCTTCCAGAACTTGTAGCCCTCGGCCTTGCGGTCGATGATCGCCTCGGCGCCCATCCTCCGGCAGATCTCCGCCTTGTCCTCGCTGGAGACGACGCAGATCGGGTTGGCGCCGCCGGCCAGCGCGAACTGGGTGGCGTAGCTGCCGAGTCCGCCGGACGCGCCCCAGATGAGGACGTTGTCGCCCTGCTTCATGCCGGCGCCGTTACGGGAGACCAGCTGGCGGTACGCGGTGGAGTTCACCAGGCCGGGGGCCGCCGCCTCCTCCCAGCTCAGGTGGTCCGGCTTGGGCATCAGCTGGTTGGACTTCACGAGCGCGATCTCGGCGAGGCCGCCGAAGTTGGTCTCGAAGCCCCAGATGCGCTGCTCGGGGTCGAGCATCGTGTCGTTGTGGCCGTCGGAGGACTCCAGCTCGACGGAGAGGCAGTGCGCGACGACCTCGTCGCCGGGGTGCCAGGAGTTCACGCCGGGGCCGGTGCGCAGCACGACGCCGGCCAGGTCGGAGCCGATGATGTGGTACGGCAGGTCGTGCCGCTTGGCGAGCGGCGAGAGCTTGCCGTAGCGCTCCAGGAAGCTGAAGGTGGACACCGGCTCGAAGATCGAGGTCCACACGGAGTTGTAGTTGACCGAGGACGCCATGACGGCGACCAGGGCCTCGCCCGGGCCCAGCTCCGGCACCGGCACGTCTTCGATGTGCAGCGACTTGCGCGGGTCCTTCTCGTTGCTGGGGAGGCCGGCGAACATGTCGGCCTCGTCCTTGTGCACGGTGACCGCGCGGTACGACTCGGGGACGGGCAGGTTCGCGAAGTCCTCGCGGGTGCTGTCCTGCGCGGTGATGGCGTCAAGAATGTGGTTCACGGTGTGCCTCCGGCGAAGCCATATGAGGGACGGCTTGAGGGAACGTCGGGGGTGGTGCGAAGGCGGTGCCGTCGGTTCGGCTGTGTGGTGCTCGGCAGGCGCGGGTGTGCGCGGGAGGTTGCCTGTGACGCAGGCGTCCGGGCGCGCGGACCAGTGGTTCGCGGGGACAACCGGTACGCCGAAGATCGGGGTGCACCGGCCGCCCGGACAACATCAACGTATGACACCGCGTGCCAGTCGACAAGGCACTCGGTGCCAACAATTTCTCTCAGATGTCATCCGGGCGGCACGCATGAGCAACGCAAATCACCATGAAACCGGACGTTCCGCCCCCGCTGGAGGGGGTGCGTGATGTTTGTTACTCACGGGTCGCATGACAGAGCGCCGCCACGCCCATGGCGTGACGGCGCTCTGTCCGGCCGGTCTCAGCGGTGCTCGCGCAGCGCCTTCTGGATCGTGCGCATGACCTCGCTGAGCGGTGCGTCCGTACGGGCCACCGTCACCAGCACCTCGCCCTCCCGGGCCGCCGTCGCGGCGGGCGGCGGGCTCGCGGGCGTCCGGCCGGCCCCGATGCCCGTGCCGAACGTCTCGCGGACGATCGCGAAGGCGTGGTCGAGCTGCGTCTCCACATCGCCCTGCGCGCCCGCCCGCAGCCAGCGCCGCAGGACGTGGTTGTGCGCGGTGACCACCGCGGAGGCGGCGACCTCGGCCAGCAGCGGGTCGTCGTTGCCCTCGCGGTGCGCGCCCTCGTCGAAGTGGCCCAGGAGGTAGCGCGTGAAGAGGCGTTCGTAACGGGCCACCGAGGCGATCTCCGCCTCGCGCAGCGTCGGCACCTCACGGGTCAGGCGGTAGCGGGCCACCGACACCGTGGGCGAGGCCGCGTACATCCGCATGACTTCCTTGATGCCGCGGCAGACCGTGTCCAGCGGGTTCTCGTGCGCAGGTGCCGCGTCCAGCACCGCCTCGGCCCGTACGAGGGTGTCGTCGTGGTCCGGGAAGATCGCCTCTTCCTTGGAGCGGAAGTGGCGGAAGAACGTCCGCCGGGCGACGCCCGCCGCCGCGGCGATCTCGTCGACCGTCGTCGCCTCGTAGCCCTTTGTCGCGAACAGCTCCATCGCCGCCGCCGCCAATTCGCGGCGCATCTTGAGCCGCTGGGCGGCCGCGCGGCGAGAGCCGGGGGTGGTGCTGTCGTTTCCGTCGGAAGGCTGCGTACGAGCGGGCTGGGACATGTGGGGACGGTACTTCATATTCCCGCGGCCTGCGGCATTCGCCCGCGGAACGGGCGGCCGGGAAGCCGCGGGCGGGCTGCCCCCAGGGTCGAGCAGCCCGCCCCAGCCACCCCCGGCGTCAGCGCTTGGCGTACTCACGGAAGCCGCGGCCGGTCTTGCGGCCGAGGCAGCCCGCGGCGACGAGGTGCTCCAGCAGCGGCGCCGGGGCCAGGCCCGGGTCGCGGAACTCCTGGTGCAGCACCTTCTCGATGGCCAGCGAGACGTCCAGGCCCACCACGTCGAGCAGTTCGAACGGGCCCATCGGGTAACCGCCGCCCAGCTTCATCGCGGCGTCGATGTCGTCCGGCGAGGCGTAGTGCTCCTGGACCATCTTCACGGCGTTGTTCAGGTACGGGAAGAGCAGCGCGTTCACGATGAAGCCCGCCCGGTCGCCGCAGTCCACGGGGTGCTTGCGGACCTTGGCGCACACCGCCCGCACGGTGGCGTGCACATCGTCGGCGGTCAGCACGGTGCGGACGACCTCGACCAGCTTCATGGCGGGCGCCGGGTTGAAGAAGTGCATCCCGATGACGTCCTGCGGGCGCGAGGTGGCCCGCGCGCACGCCACGACCGGCAGCGAGGAGGTGGTGGTGGCCAGCACCGCGCCCGGCTTGCAGACCTTGTCCAGCGTCGCGAACAGCTGCTGCTTGACCGCCAGGTCCTCGGCCACCGCCTCGACGGCGAGGTCCACGTCGGCGAAGGCGTCCAGCGAGTCCGCCGGGGTGATCGCCGACAGCGCCGCGTCCCGCGCCTCCTCGGTCATCCGGCCCTTGGCCACCGACCGGTTCAGCGACTTCTCGACCAGTGCCTTGGCCCGGTCCGCCTTCTCCTGGCTGCGGGCCGCGAGCACGACCTCGAAGCCGGACTTCGCGAAGACCTCCGCGATGCCGCTCGCCATCGTCCCGGACCCGGCCACGCCGACGCTGCGCACCGTGCGCGAGGCGGCCTGCTCGTGCTGCTCGGTGGGGGTCCCGCCGTCCGGCACGACCGTCGCGGAGCCGGGCGTCTCGTACGTGTAGAAGCCGCGGCCCGCCTTGCGGCCGGTCAGCCCGGCCTCGGCGAGGTGGCCGAGGATCGGCGCGGGCGCGTGCAGCCGGTCGTGCGAGGCCGCGTACATCGCCTGCAGCACCGTGCGCGCGGTGTCGATGCCGATCAGGTCCAGCAGCGCCAGCGGCCCCATGGGCAGGCCGCAGCCCAGCCGCATGGCCGCGTCGATGTCCTCGCGCGTGGCGTACTTCGACTCGTACATGGCGGCGGCCTGGTTCAGGTAGCCGAAGAGCAGGCCGTCGGCGACGAAGCCGGGGCGGTCGCCCACCGCGATCGGGTCCTTGCCCAGCTCGCGGGCGAGCTCGGTGACGGCGGCGACGGCGGTCGGCGCGGTCAGCACCGAGGAGGCCACCTCGACCAGCTTCATGACCGGCGCCGGGGCGAAGAAGTGCAGGCCGACCACGCGCTCGGGGCGCTGCGAGTCGGCGGCCAGCCGGGTCACCGAGAGCGAGTTGGTGCCGGTGGCCAGCACCGTGTCCGGGCGGACGATGCCGTCCAGGGCGGTGAGGATCTGCCGCTTGAGCTCGTAGTCCTCCGGCACCACCTCGATCACCAGGTCGGCGTCGGCGGCGGCCTGCAGGTCGGAGAAGGTACGGAAGCGGGCGAGCACATCGGCCCGCTCGCGCTCGGTGAGCCGCTCGCGGCGCACGGCGCGGGCGGTGGACGACTCCAGTGCGGTGACGGAGCGGCGCACCGCGGCGTCGTCGATGTCGATGCCGATGACCTCGCGGCCGGCGCGGGCGAGCACCTCGGCGATGCCGGTGCCCATCGTGCCCAGGCCGACGACGGCGACGGTGGCGATGCCGGACGCGGCGGTGGCGGGGGACAGGGGCGAATCAGGGGTGGACGAGAAGCCCATCACGAGACTCCAGAGGGTGTTCCCCTGCGAACAGGGGAGAAGTGACGACTGAGGGTGAGCGCACGCGCCGTCGACGCGGTCGAAGGGCGCGTACGGAGGGAGCTGCGCGGCGGACCCTGTCCCGGGATCGCTGCCGGTCACTCGCTGTGTGTCGTGCGTTGCGGTGCCGAACCGACTTCACTCTTGGCGGCTGCGTCACCAGGCCGCCCGAGCAGGGGTGCTGCTCGTGCCAGCAGATTAACTCGCGGGTAACGGCAAGCGCCAGGGGGAAGAGGGGGAATTAATCTGTGGCGCGGGCCACGCCGAGGCAGTGGGGGAGGAGCCACACAAATGGAAGACCACTTCCACGAGTTGACCGACCGGGTACGAGGCGAGCTGCGGTCACCGGCCGACCTCGTCACCTACGAACGCCTGCTGGGCCTCGCCCGCAAGAACACCCCGGCCGGCCGCGAGGAGCTGGCCAGAATGCTCACCGCCGTCGAGCGCCCCCTGTGGACCCGCGAGATCGCCGCCTTCTCGCTCGGCTGCGCCGGCGACCGCCGCGCCTTCGAGACGCTCGTCCTGCTGCTGAACTACCGCGACCCCGTCCGCTGCGCCACCGCCGCGCACGCGCTGGCCCGGCTCGGCGACCCCCGTACGGCACGCGCCGCCGCGGCCCTCGCCACCAACCCCCTCCGCACGGCCTACGCGCTGCACCCCGTGCGCCTGCTGGCGGACCTCCGCGCCCCCGAGTCCGTCCCGGCGCTGGTCTCCACCCTCGAACGCCTCCTCACCCCGCACACCCCCTACTGGCGCGTCGCGCTGGCCTGTGTGGAGGGCCTGGGCGCGCTCGGCGACCGGCGCGCCGTCCCGGCCCTCACCTCGGCCCTGGACCACCCGCGGCTGGCGGCAGCGGCGGCGGCCTCCCTGGCGAGGCTGGACAGCGGGCGCAACGGCCGCGGCTGACCGGGCAGGGCAGACCGAAGACGGTGGCGCCCGGCTCCACCCGGTCAACCCGGGCGCTACAGGGAGCGGGTGTACCGGACCTCCGGCACGAGCGCGCCGGCCAGCTCCTCGGCGTCCTCCGCGCCGTCCGGGGCGAAGCCCGCGCGCTCGTAGAAGCGGCGCGCGCGGGCGTTGTGCTTGAGCACCCACAGGCGCATGCCGGAGTAACCACGCTCCCTGGTGAGGTCGAGGGACGCGGCCATCAGCGCGCGGCCGATGCCGGTGCCCGCCTGCTCGGGCCGTACGTACAGCGCGTACAGCTCCGCGTGCGCGTGGTCCCGCCGGCCGGTCGCCTCGTCGCGGTACGGCCCGAACGCGGCCCAGCCGGTCACCGAACCGGCGTGCTCCGCCACGAGGTTGACCACCCCGGCCGGCGCCTCCGTGAAGAACTCCCGTCGCTGCTGCGCCTCTTCGGCGATGTCCAGCCCGTCGAGGAAGTGCTGGGGCACCAGCCCGGCGTAGGCCCACTGCCAGCCGCGGACCCTGATCGCGCAGACCGCTCCGATGTCGTCCTCGGCCATCCGCCGTATCCGCAGCTCTCCCATGGGGGCAGGCTAGGTGCCGCGCGTCGGGGAGGCGTGGTGATTTTCCGGCGCGGCCGCCGTCGGTTTGACCTTGACGCAGGCGGCAGGGTTCCAGACTGCCCGGCATGAGCACGGAGAAGCAGGAGTTCGACGGGCGGGTCGTGGTGGTCACCGGGGCCGGGACCGGCATCGGGCGGGCCACCGCACGGGCCTTCGTGGCGGCGGGGGCACGCGTGGTGGCGGTCGGGCGGCGCCCGGAGCCGCTGGCGGAGGCCGCGACGGGCCACCCGGCGATGTCGCCGTACGCCGCCGACATCACCGCCGACGGGGCCCCGGAACGGATCACGGACCATGTGCTCCACACGCACGGGCGACTGGACGTCCTGGTCAACAACGCGGGGATCGTGGCGAGCGGCGCGCTGGGGGCCTGCACGAAGGAGTCGGCCGCAGCGCAGTTCGCGACCAACCTGGTGGCGCCCGTGCTGCTGACCCGGGCGGCGCTGCCGCACCTGGAGCGCGCCGCCGGCGTCGTGGTCAACGTCTCGACGGCCGTGGGACAGCGCGCCTGGCCCGGCAACGCCGTCTACGCCGCGAGCAAGGCCGGACTCGACACGCTCACCCGCAGCTGGGCGGTGGAGCTGGCGCCGCGCGGCATACGGGTCGTGGGCGTCGCCCCCGGCGCCGTCGAGACCCCGATCGGGGAGCACTCGGGGGCGTCGCCCGCGCACCTGGCGGCGGTGCGCGCCTGGCAGATCGACCACACCCCGCTGGGCCGGCTGGGCCGCCCGGAGGAGGTGGCGGCTGCGGTGCTGCGGCTGGCCTCCCCGGAGGCCGCGTTCGTCACGGGCGCGATCCTGCCGGTGGACGGGGGCGCGGTGGTGGCGTGACGGGCGCCTCGGACGGGGGCCGGTTGGTGGCCTCGTAAGGGGCCTGGGCGGCGTCCAGCGCGCGGGCCAGCCGGTCGCGGGCCTCCGTCTGCGCGGCCAGCCGCGCGTCGATCAGGGTGAGCCGGTCCCGGGCGATGCGCAGGCCCTCGGGGGACGGCGGCGCTGTCGTCATGTCGCCGTCCAGGCAGCCCGCGAAGCACCGCACGTCGGCCAGCGTGAGCCCGGCGTCGAGCAGATGCCGGATGTTCCGGACCCGCACCGCGGCCCGCTCGTCGTAGACGCGGTAGCCGTTGGCCTCGCGTACGGAGCCGATCAGCCCCTCCTGCTCGTAGTGGCGCAGCGCCCGGGGCGTCGCCCCCGTGACCGCCGCCAGCTCCCCGATCCGCACCGGCCCAGCGTACGGGGCGGGCGCCCGGACGCGCCCGATCGGGGCGCTTCTCCGTGGGTCGGGGGGCGGTCAGAGGAGCGTCAGCTGGGTGGCCTCCCCCGCCGCGGGGCCGGCGGGGGAGGCGAGGTCCGCGGGGCCGGCCTGGGCAGGTACCCGGGGTGCGTGGCGGGGCGCGACGCGGCGGTGCCCGTCGGCGCGTGCGGGGCCGATGCCGTACTCGGCGGCCAGCTCGTGGACCTGGCGGGTGATCCTCCGCTGGTACCACTTCGGGGCGTACGCGCCGTCCGCATACAGGCGCTCGTACCGCCGCACCAGATGGGGGTGATGGTGCTCCAGCCAGGCCATGAACCACTCGCGGGCGCCCGGCCTCAGGTGCAGCACGAGCGGCGTCACGGAGGACGCGCCGGCCGCCGCGACGGCCCGTACGGTGGCCCGCAGCTGATCGGGGTGGTCGCCCAGGAACGGAATGACGGGGGCCATCAGGACGCCGCAGCCGATGCCGTGCTCGGTGAGGGTGCGGACGGCGTCCAGGCGGCGCTCCGGGGACGGCGTACCGGGCTCCACGGTGCGCCACAGCTCGCGG
Source organism: Streptomyces sp. NPDC050806 (assembly GCF_055586425.1). NCBI lineage: Bacteria > Bacillati > Actinomycetota > Actinomycetes > Kitasatosporales > Streptomycetaceae > Streptomyces > Streptomyces sp. NPDC050806. The sequence continues at coordinate 157,051 of NZ_JBVJIF010000010.1, forward strand.
TCCAGGAAGCCGACCGACATCGAGATGCCGACGTCGGTGACCTCGGCGGCGGCGCGCAGCAGGTCGAGGTCGCGGAGGATCAGCGTGCCCTTGGTGAGGATCGAGAAGGGGTTCGCGTGGTCCCGGAGGGCGCCGATGATGCCGGGCATCAGGCGGTACCGGCCCTCGGCCCGCTGGTAGCAGTCGACGTTGGTGCCCATGGCGATGTGCTCGCCGCGCCAGCGTCTGCCGGACAGCTCGCGTCTCAGCAGGTCGGGCGCGTTGACCTTGACCACGATCTGGCTGTCGAAGCCGAGCCCGGTGTCCAGGTCGAGATAGCTGTGGGTGCGCCTGGCGAAGCAGTACACACAGGCGTGCGTGCAGCCCCTGTAGGGGTTCACCGTCCATTCGAACGGCATGCGGGAGGCGCCCGGGACCCGGTTCACGATCGACCGGGCCCGTACCTCGTGGAACGTCACCCCGCGGAACTCCGGGGTGTCAATGGTTCGGCTGACCACGTCCGTGCCGAAGAGCGCGGGCGTGCGCGGCGGACCTGACGGGTCCGCCGAGCCCTCGCTCAAGTTCTCCCAGCGCATCGCGCCTCCTCATGGGTGCTGCGGCCCCCCGCCGTCGATAATAGAACAGACGTTCCCATCGGTGCTGTCAACCCGGATTTGGGCGCGCCGCCCCGGAGTGGTTGGCTTGCCGCACACCGCACCACCAGCAAGCGAGCACCCTGGAGGGCAGCACACATGGGCCAGGTCGAGGCCACCACGCAGCGCGAGATCGCGGCGAACCCGGACGACGTCTTCGACGCGCTCGCGGACTACTCCGGCACCCGCCCGAAGCTGCTGCCCGAGCACTTCAGCGAGTACGAGGTCCGCGAGGGCGGCGACGGCAAGGGCACGCTGGTGCACTGGAAGCTCCAGGCGACCAGCAAGCGCGTCCGCGACTGCCTGCTGGAGGTCGACGAGCCGACCGACGGACAGCTGGTGGAGAAGGACCGCAACTCCTCGATGGTCACCACCTGGACCGTCACCCCCGCGGGCGAGCGGCGGGCCCGGGTCGTCGTGACCACCACCTGGCAGGGCGCGGGCGGCGTCGGCGGCTTCTTCGAGCGCACCTTCGCGCCCAAGGGCCTCGGCCGGATCTACGACGCGATGCTCGCCAACCTCGCGGCGCACACGGAGAAGTGACCGCGCCCGCAGGGGAGCGGGAGCCGGGCCGCGCGCCTCACCGGATCGAGTGGTTTCCCACCGTGCCGGCATGACGCGCGCTGTCCGCGGCCGACGGGCTAAAGCCCTGATGGGGGCCGGACGTGCCGCCCCCGTAAGGCCGTTGACGGCCGAACCTGCCCCGTACGCGCCGTTTCGCCACGCTTGATCGCAGTTGTCGCCCGATGCGAGAACAGGGCGCGGCACAGGCGTGACGAGGGGAGCAGCACGTGGGAGGGACCACACTGGCGGAGCCGGACGAGAGGTCGGGACCGCCGGCGTCCGGCGCGACCACGGCCGAACCGGACGCGGCGCGGCCCGCCGAGCCCGGCCCTGTGGAGACGGAGCGGCCCGGACCCCGCCGTGTCCGCACGGCGGCCGTGCTCGGTCTGGCCCCGGCGCTGCTCCTCGCGGCGCTGGGTCAGACCGTCGTGGCCGGCCCGCTCCCGGAGTTCGCCGGCCGGCTGCACGGCACCGACCGCACCGCGTGGCTGGTGCCCGCGTACCTCCTCGCCTCGGCCGTGGCTCTGCCCCTGTACGGCAGGCTCGGCGACCGCTTCGGCCGCAAGCCGGCGCTCCTCCTCGCCCTCCTCGTCTTCGTGGCCGGCTCCGCGCTGGCCGCACGGGCGCACACGACGGACGCACTGCTCGCCGGCCGCGCCCTTCAGGGCCTCGGAGCCGGCGGCATCATGGGCGGCGTGCAGGCGCTGGCCTCGGAGACCGAGCGGCACCGGGCACGCGTCCGCGCCACGGTCCTCACCGGCGCCGCCTACGGGCTCGCCACCGCGGCAGGCCCGCTCGTCGGCGGCCTCCTCGCCGAACACGCCTCGTGGCGCTGGTACTTCGGCGTCAACGTGCCGCTCGGGCTCTTCGCCCTCCTCGTGGTGGCCGTCGCGCTCAAGGCTCCCCGGCACGCCCGGCGGCCGGGGACCGACCCCGTGGGCGCCCTGCTGCTCGCCGCGTTCTCCGGGTGCGTGATCCTGCTCGCCTGCTGGGCCGGCACGGAGCACGCCTGGGCTTCGCGCACCGTGCTCGGCCTCTCCTGCGGCGCGCTCGGCAGCGCCCTCCTCCTCGCGGCCGTCGGGTACTTCACCGCCGAACCGATCCTTCCGCCGCGCCTCCTGCGCGACCGGACGTTCCTCGTCACCGCTGCCGTCGGCGCGGCGGGCGGCGCCGCGCTCCTCGGGGCCGTCGTACACCTTCCGGCCTTCCTCCGAGGGCCCGGCGGCACTTCGGCCCTCGAAGGCGCGCTGCTGCTGCTCCCGTTGGCGGGCGGCTTCGTCCTGGCGGCGGCCGTCGCCGGCCGGCTCACCGGCCGCACCGGTCACCACAAGCTGTTCCCGGTACTGGGCTGCGCCCTCGCTGCCGAGGGCATGTGGCTCCTCTCCCACCTCCGGGCGGACACCGCACACGCCACCGTGGCGCTGTGGACGGCCATCCTGGGGTTCGGCCTCGGCTTCGTCCTGCCGGTCCTGCCCGTGGCCGTACGGCAGGCCGAGCGCCCGGACGGCACCACCACGGCCCTCGCCGCCGGGGCGTACGCGCGACAGCTCGGCGCCGCCGCCGGCGCGGCCGCCCTCGGTGCCGTGCTCGCCGTACGGGCGGCGGGCCCGCTCCACGACGGCCACGCCGTCGCCCACGCCGAGGCCGTACCCGGCCTCCTGCGCCACCTCGTGCCCGTGCTCCTCCTCGGGCTGTTGCTCGCCTTCTTCCTCAAGGAGAACCCCCAGGTGTCCCACGCTGCCTACTCCCCGCACGACCCGCAGACCGCCCCGGGCGAGGGCGGCACGGAGGCCGTCGCGACCGTGCCCGCGGCCCGCACCGCGCCCGCCGCCGCCCCGTACTCGCCGGCCGGCGTGCCCGTCTGCGGCACCGTGCAGCACCACGACGGCTCCGTCGTGCCGCGTGCCGCGCTCACCCTCATCGACGTCACCGGGCGGCAGATCGGGCGCGGCGCGACCGGCGAGGACGGGCGGTACGCGCTGAGCACCCCGGGCACCGGGTCGTACGTGCTGATCGCGGCGGCCGGCGGCCATCAACCCCGCGCCGTCAGCGTCACGGTGGGGGACCGGCCGGTCGACCTGGACGTGGTCCTCGGCGGCGCGGGACGGCTCGCGGGCACGGTCACCACGGCCGACGGCACGCCCGTGCGCGACGCCATGGTGACGCTGACGGACGTGCGCGGCGAGGTGGTGGCCACGACGCGCAGCGGACGCGAGGGCGGGTACGTGATCGGCGAGCTGGTGGCGGGGGAGTACACGCTCGCCTCCAGCGCCCCCGCCTTCCGGCCGGCCGCGCTGCCGGTGACCGTCCAGGCGGCCCGCGAGACCCGTCAGGACGTCGAACTGGCGGGCGGGGCCGTGCTGCGCGGCACCGTACGGGCCGGCGGCGGGCGCCCCGTGGAGGACGCCCGGGTCACGCTCCTGGACGCGGGCGGCAACGTCGTGGACACCGCGACCACGGGCCCCGACGGGCTGTTCCGCTTCGTGGACATGGCCGCGGGGGAGTACACCGTGGTCGCCGCCGGCTATCCGCCGGTGGCCACGGTCCTCCAGGTGGCGGGCGGCGGCCGGACGGAGCGCGATCTCCAACTCGGGCACGAGGACTGACCGCTGGGCCCGGGGCACGCCACGGTGTGCCCCGGAGAGCGGCCCTACGGAGTGCACGCGCATCCGCAGGGCGCACTCGGCGGAAATATGCACCTTCGTGTCTCCAAGGCCACCGCGCGGCGCTCCTTTCCGCTACGGTCCCGTGCTCGTGGACGACTGTCGTCCACGGGACCGGCGGGAGGTGTGCGGGCGATGGGAAAAGCGTGTGTGTCGTGGAGTAACGCGAGGCAGGACGCCCTCCGGCCGCGGTACGGCACTTCCCGGAATGCGCCCCGTCAGGCAGCGCGTGGCCGTACCGTGGTAGCGGGACGCAGATCATGCGTACGCGTACGAAGGAGCAACCGCCCATGGAGCGTGGCCCGTCGCACGGCGACGACATGGTGAGCGCGGCACAGGGGCTGCCCGCGCCGCGGGACCCCGAGCCAGGCCGGATCCCCCTGGCCGTCGTCGTGGTCGATTCCCGCGGGCTGGTCTCCCACTGGAGCCGCGGCGCGCGCCGGCTCTTCGGCGCCTCGCGCGAGGAGGCGGTGGGCGCGCCCGCCGTGGAGCTGATGCCCGTCTCCGGGGCGCTGGGTTCCGACGAGTGGCGCGGCCCGGACGGCGCCGAGGACCCGCACGGACCCGACCTGGAGTCCGCGCTCGGCGGCGAGACCTCCTACCCGCGGGCCGGGCGGGCCCGTACGGCGGATCCGGAGCGCGGCCGGGTCGACATCCTGTGGTGGGCGTACCCTCTGGTCGGGCCCGGACCCGAGCGGCTGCTCGTGCTGGCCGCCGACGCGGGGCAGCTGCACGGCGAGGGCGAGGAGCGGGACGGGCGGGACCGCGAGCGGTATGCCCCGGGTTTCGCGCTGCACACGGACTTCCCCGGCTCCCAGGAGCTGGCCCGGCGGCTGCCCGACATCCTGCCGAGCATGAGCCCGCAGGAGAGCGCCCGGATCGTCTCCCAGGTGCTCGAACTGGGCTATCCGGTACTGGAGATCAGTCAGCAGGAGCGCTTTCCCGTCACGCCGGACTGGGGTGTGCCCCGGCGCGTGGAGCGGCGGGCCCGGCTGCTGCGCGCCGCCTCCGAGGAGGCCGCCGACCCGCGGGCCGCCGCGGCGGCCGCCGCCGAACTGGAGTCGGACCTCGAATACGTCGCGGTCCGCGAGCGCCTGGAGTTCCTGAACGAGGTCAGCGGCCGCATCGGCTCCTCACTGGACCTGGCCCGCACCATCCAGGAGGTCAGCGAGGCCGTCGTGCCCCGCTTCACCGACGTCGCGGGCACGTACCTGCGTGAGCAGGTCATCGCGGGCGAGGGCTTCCCCGACGGCCCGCCGGACACCACGACCATGTGGCACCGCGTCGCGCTGGAGCACAACGACGAGCCGGGCCGCTGGGACGACGTGGTGCCGGTCGGCGAGTCGATGCCCTTCCCGGCGCACACCCCGTTCTTCCAGTGCATGACCACCGGCGAGCCCGTGCTGATCCCGCGGATCAGCGAGGAGATGGGCAACGCCATCGCCGGGCAGTTCGAGAAGCGCGACATCAGCCCGCTGATCAACCTGCGCTCCATGCTGGTCGTCCCGCTGAAGGCGCGGAACGTCGTCCTGGGGTTCATGATCCTGCTGCGCCACCCGGAGCGCGTGGAGTTCAACGACATGGACCGGGTCACGGGCGCCGAACTGGCCGCGCGTGCGGGCCTGGTGCTCGACAACGCCCGCATGTACACGTACCAGGAGAACGTCGCGGAGACGCTGCAGGACAGCATGCTCCCGCACATCGAGCCCCGGATGGCGGGCTGCGACACCGCGACCCGCTACCTCCCCGGCACCCGCCTCGGCCGGGTCGGCGGCGACTGGTTCGACACGATCAAGCTGCCCGGCTCCCGTACGGCGCTGGTGGTCGGCGACGTCATGGGGCACGGCCTGAACTCCGCGGCGATGATGGGCCAGTTGCGGACCGCCGTACAGACCATGGCCGCCATCGACATGCCGCCGGCGCAGCTGCTCCGCAGTCTGGACGACCTCGCCCAGCGCCTCGGCGACAACTACCTCGCGACGTGTCTGTACGTCGTCTACGACCCGATCGGGTCCCGGCTGACCATCGCCAACGCCGGGCACATCCCGCCTGTCGTCGTCCGCGCGGCGGACGGCCGCAGCGAGCTGCTGGACCTGCCGACGGGCGCCCCGATCGGCGTCGGCGGGGTGCCCTTCGAGGCGGTGACCCTGCCCGTCGCGCCCGGTGACCGGCTCGTGCTGTGCACGGACGGCCTGGTGGAGGTGCGCGGCGAGGACATCGGCGTCGGGCTGGCCGCGCTCGCCGAGTCCGCGGCGCACCCGGCCGCCTCCATGGACGACGCCTGCGACATGATCATCCGGTCGCTCGCGGCGACCTTGAACGAGGGCCGGGGCGGCCGCAAGGACGACGTGGCGCTGCTGATGGCCCGGCTGAACGGCATCGAGCGCGCGGACGTGGCCGAGTGGCGGCTGCCCATAGCGGCGAGCGAGGTCTCCCGGGCCCGCCGGCTGGTCCGCGACCAGCTCGCCGTCTGGGGTCTGGAGTCCGCGTCGGACACCGCCGAGCTGCTGGTCAGCGAGGTCGTGACCAATGCCGTACGGCACGCGCACACTCAGCACGTCGTGCTGCGCCTGGTGCGGACGGACGCGCTGCTCTGCGAGGTGTCGGACGACGACCACAGTCTGCCGCAGCTGCTGAGCGTGCGGGACGACGACGAATTCGGGCGCGGGCTGCGGGTGGTGAGCCGGCTGGCCCGGGAATGGGGCACGAGCCGGACGTCCACGGGCAAGACGGTGTGGTTCGAGCAGACGCTGCCGAGGACGCGTCGAGGATCACGTTCGAACATGAGGTGAAAGAGCGTCCACCACTTCTGAAAGAAGCGTTGCCACTCTTGCGGGCTGCCGAGACCGGGCAGTAGCAATTGGCCATGAGCGCATCGAGCCACGGTCCGACGGCATGGGAAGGCTTCTGGCGCGACGCGCCGGCGGGCGAGGGCGAGGTCTTCTGGGACACGGCGCCGGCCCTGGCGGTCGCCCGCCATCTCCCGTTCTTCGCCGATCACTTCGACGCCGCGCTGCCGGTGATCGATCTGGGGTGCGGGAATGGCACGCAGACCCGCTTTCTGGCCGAACGGTACCCACGCGCGATCGGCGTTGACGTCTCGGCGTCCGCAATTGACCGGGCCCGTCGGGAGGACCCGCTGCAGGTGGCCGAATACCGCCAGGTGGACGCGGCGGACGCCGTGCAGATACGGGCGCTGCACGAGGACGTGGGCGAGGCGAACGTCTACGTACGCGGCGTACTGCACCAGTGCGCACCCGAGGACCGGCCGCGCATCGTCGCGGGCATCGCCGCGCTTCTGGGCAGACGCGGCCGGGCCTTCCTCGTGGAGCCCTCGGAGGACGCCAAGAACGTCCTGATGTCCCTGGTGCAGCGCCCGGGCGGCCCGCCGCCCAAGGTGCGCGCCATCTTCTCCCACGGCATCGCGCCCGCGGAGATGCCCGACGGCGCCGTCCCCGACCTGCTGGCCGCGCACGGCCTGACGAGGACCGGGTCCGGCCGCCTGCCGCTGGTCACCACCGAGATCCGCCCCGACGGCACCCCCGTCGAGGTCCCCACCAACTGGCTGCTCGCCGAACCCCGGGAGGCGTGAGGGCGGGTACGCCACGCGGTCTGTGCCCCGCGCACGTCCCGCACTATTTTTGGGCACAGGTTCCTGCCGTGGACCGGTGGCCCTTCTGGAGACGACGAGGTGCGGGACGCCATGTCAGCAGTGCGGAGTGACCTCAGACAGCGCAGAGCCGCGCTGGAGAGCGAATGGGCCCGCTGGGTCCCGGAGCTGCGCCTGGCCCGGCGGGCGCCGGCCGGCACGGCGCCGCTGCGCCGGGAGGTGACCGAGTCCTGGGTCCGCTCGCTGCACACCGTGGACCCCGGCGCGGTCAGCGCCCCCGTGACGGACGGCGGTGAGGTACGCCCCCGGTGGGCCGATTCGCCGCTGCGGCGCCCGGTCGGCGACCTCGCCGACGAGCTGAACAGCATTGCCGAGGACGCCGGGTTCGTCGCCGGCGTCACCGACGAGTCCGGCACCCTCCTGTGGACCTGCGGCGGCCGCGTCATGCGGCGCCGCGCCGAGCAGGTCAACTTCGCGCCCGGCGGCCGCTGGGACGAGCAGGCCATGGGCACCAACGCCCTCTCCCTCGCGCTGCGCACCGGCCGCCCCAGCGCCGTCTTCTCCGCCGAGCACCTGGTCGCCGCGCTGCACGGCTGGGCCTGCTACTGCGCCCCGATCCACGCCCCCGACGGCCGCATCCTCGGCGTCCTGGACCTCTCGACGACCTGGGACCGCTCGCATCCGCTCGCCATGTCCACCGTCCGCACCCTGGTCTCCACCGTCGAGGCCCGGCTCCGCACCGACCTCGGCGACCGGCCACACGGGGGCGGGGCGGCCGGTGGCGGTACGGGAGCGTCCGGCGCGTCCGGCGTCCGGCTGACCTGCCTCGGCGCCGAGGAGGCCGTACGCGGCGGCGCCCGGCTGCGGCTCCGCCCCCGCCAGCTGGAGATCCTCACGCTGCTGGCGCTGGAGCCCGCGGGGTACACCCCGGAGCGGCTGCGGGACGCGCTGTACGGCGAACGCCCGGTGACCGCCTCCACGTTCAAGGCGGAGGTCTCCCACCTGCGCAGGGCGCTCGGCGGCGCGGTCGCCACCCGCAGATACGCGCTGACGGCGCCGGTCGCCTGCGACGCCGTGGAGGTGCTGCGGGCGCTGGCGGCGGGCGACTTGGACCGCGCGCTCTCCCGGTACGGCGGCCCGCTGCTCCCGCACTCCGAGGCGCCCGGCATCGTCGCCTGGCGGGAGCACCTGGAGGTCGCGGTGCGCGAGGCGGTGCTGGCCAGCCGCTTCCCCGACCACGCGCTCGGCTACGGCGAGCGCGCCCCGCACGACGCCGAGATCCACGAGCACGCGCTGCGCGTCCTGCTCCCGGCCGATCCCCGCCGCGCCCTCGCGGCGGGCCGGCTGAGCACCGCACTGCGCGAGTGACGGCCCTCCGGAGCCGCGGAGAGCCATCGCGACGGCACGCCAACCTTTCGCCAACCTCGCGGGGCGAAGGTGTGCCGCACCCCGCACGTATCCGTACTCCTGAGGAGCGCACCATGGTGTACGCGCAGCCCGGCAGCGAAGGCAGCGTCGTCAGCTTCGCCGAGCGCTACGACAACTTCATCGGCGGCGACTGGGTCGCGCCCGTGAAGGGCCAGTACTTCGACAACCCCTCGCCGGTGGACGGCCGGACGTTCACGAAGGTCGCGCGGTCGACCGCGGCCGACGTCGAGCTGGCGCTGGACGCCGCGCACGCGGCCGCGCCGAAGTGGAGCCGCACTTCCACCACGGAGCGGGCCAACCTCCTCAACAAGATCGCCGACCGGATCGAGGAAAACCTCGAAAAGCTCGCGGTCGCCGAGACCTGGGAGAACGGCAAGCCGGTCCGCGAGACGCTCGCCGCCGACCTGCCTTTGGCGGTGGACCACTTCCGCTACTTCGCCGGCGCCGTACGCGGCCAGGAGGGCTCGATCTCCGAGATCGACGCCGACACCGTCGCGTACCACTTCCACGAGCCGCTCGGCGTGGTCGGCCAGATCATCCCGTGGAACTTCCCGCTGCTGATGGCCACCTGGAAGCTGGCGCCCGCGCTCGCGGCCGGCAACTGCGTGGTCATCAAGCCCGCCGAGCAGACCCCCGCCAGCATCCTGGTCCTGATGGAGCTGATCGCCGATCTGCTACCGCCGGGCGTGGTCAACGTCGTCAACGGCTTCGGCGTGGAGGCCGGCAAGCCGCTCGCCGCCAGCCCGCGGATCGCCAAGGTCGCCTTCACCGGCGAGACCACCACGGGCCGCCTGATCATGCAGTACGCCAGCGAGAACATCATTCCCGTCACGCTGGAGCTGGGCGGCAAGAGCCCGAACATCTTCCTGCCCGACGTCATGGCCGCCGACGACGACTTCCTGGACAAGGCGGTCGAGGGGTTCGTGATGTTCGCGCTGAACCAGGGCGAGGTGTGCACCTGCCCGTCCCGCGCGCTGATCCACGCCTCGATCTACGACGAGTTCATGGCCCGCTGCATCGAGCGCACGAAGGCCATCACCACCGGCAGCCCGCTGGACCCGGCGACCATGATCGGCGCGCAGGCCAGCAACGACCAGTTCGAGAAGATCCTCTCCTACATCGACATCGGCAAGAAGGAGGGCGCCGAGCTGCTCACCGGCGGCGCCGCGCGCACCGTCCCCGGCCACGAGGGCGGGTACTACATCGAGCCGACGATCTTCCGCGGCACCAACGACATGCGGATCTTCCAGGAGGAGATCTTCGGCCCGGTCGTCTCGGTGACCACGTACGACTCGGTCGACGAGGCCCTGAAGATCGCCAACGACACGCTCTACGGCCTGGGCGCCGGCGTGTGGAGCCGGGACGGCAACACCGCGTACCGCCTCGGCCGCGAGATCAAGGCCGGCCGGGTGTGGACCAACTGCTACCACGCCTACCCCGCGCACGCGGCGTTCGGCGGCTACAAGAACTCCGGCATCGGCCGCGAGAACCACAAGATGATGCTCGACCACTACCAGCAGACCAAGAACCTGCTGGTCAGCTACTCGGCGAAGAAGCTCGGGTTCTTCTGATGGATGCCCCCACCCGACGCGTCGAACTGACGCCGGCCGCCGAGGAACTGGTGGCCCGGCTGACGGAGACGCACGGTCCGGTGATGTTCCACCAGTCCGGCGGCTGCTGCGACGGCAGCGCCCCGATGTGCTACCCGCGCGGTGAGTTCAAGGTCGGCGCCGTCGATGTCCTCCTCGGCCATGTCTTCGAGGACGTGCCCTTCTGGATGAGCGCCGACCAGTTCACCTACTGGCAGCACACCCACCTCACCGTCGACGTCGTACCGGGCAGGGGCAGCGGCTTCTCGCTGGAGGCCCCCGAAGGGGTCCGTTTCCTCATCCGCTCCCGGCTCCTCACCGACGAGGAGCTGGCCCGCATCGAGGCCGAGCCGCCGCTCCCCACGGGAGCCGACACCTCCGGCTGAGGCTTTCGGGTACGGCCCGGGGCGCGGACGGCGCGCCCCGGGCCGTCCGGCGTTCACGCCGGGAGCGGCCGTTCGTACACCACGTGCTTCATCACGAGGGTGGAGCTGAGCCGCTGCACGCCCGGGAGCGTGGCCAGCTTCTCGTCGTAGAGCCGCTGGAAGGCCGGCAGGTCGGTGCTGACGATGCGCAGCAGATAGTCGGGGTCGCCGAAGAGGCGCTGCGCCTGCAGCACCTGAGGGATGTCCGCGACGGCCTCCTCGAAGGCGGAGACGGTGCCGCGGTCCTCCTGGCGCATGGTGACGAAGACCAGCGCCTCGAATTTCAGCCCGACCACCTCGGCGTCCACGACCGCGCGGTAGCCGCGGATGGCGCCGCTGCGCTCCAGCTCACGCAGCCGGCGGTGGCACGGCGAGAGGCTGAGCCCGACCCGCGCCGCCAGTTCCGTGACCGTGAGGCGGCCGTCCTCCTGCAGCTCCGCAAGAATCGTCCGGTCCAAGTCGTCCATGGGGAAAATCCTTCCACAGACGCCTCGGGAGACGACACTATCGGGAAACACTTTTCGGGCTGTCGTGACTAATCTCCCTCTCTGTCGCCTTCCGTACAGAGAGAACCAGCGAGAACCACGTCATGGCCGCCAGCTCCATAGCCGCCTTCTGGGCAGTGTCCGTCCTCCTCGTCCTCGTGCCGGGCGCGGACTGGGCGTACGCCATCACCGCCGGCCTCCGCGACCGGTCCGTCCTGCCGGCGGTCGGCGGGCTGATGCTCGGCTACGTCGGGCTCACCCTCGTGGTCGTCGCCGGCGTGGCCGCCGTGGTCGCGAGCAATCCGGCGGTGCTCACCGTCCTGACGGTGCTCGGCGCGCTGTACCTGGTCCGGCTCGGGGTCATGACCCTGCTCCGGCCGGCGGCGCCCGCGTCGGCCGACCCGTCCGAGGTCCCGGCCGGCGCCGGCACCGGAGCGAGGCTCCTCAAGGGCGCCGGCATCAGCGGCCTCAACCCCAAGGCGCTGCTGCTCTACATCGCCCTGCTGCCGCAGTTCGCCGCCGCCCACTCCGGCGGCAGCAGCTGGCCGCTCGCGGCCCAGATCGGCGTGCTGGGCCTGGTCCACATGGCCAACTGCGGCGCGGTCTACACGGGAGTCGGCGTGCTGGCCCGTACCGTCCTGCGCGCCCGGCCGGCCGTCGCCCGCGCGGTCACCCGTGTCTCGGGCGCCGCCATGATCCTGATCGGCGCGCTGCTGCTCGTGGAACGCCTCGCCCCCTGACCCGGGAAGGCCGCCGTACGGGCGGGGGGCGGCGGCGGGGCGCCCTCAGCCGGCGAACCGGCGGACGTACCGCTTCTGCCAGGGCGTCTCGACGGCGTGCCGGTCGTAGTGGCGCCGTACGAACTCCACCGCCTCGTCGGCCGGGACGCCGTCCAGTACGGCCAGGCAGGCCAGCGCCGTACCCGTCCGGCCGCGGCCCCCGTCGCAGGCGAACTCGACCCGTTCGGCGCCGGCCCGCTCCCACGCCTCGGTGAGCACGGCCGCCGCCCCGGCGCGGTCGCCGGGCAGCCGGAAGTCCGGCCAGCGCAGCCACCGCGACTCCCAGGGAAGCTCCGGCGGCGGCTTGCCCAGCAGATAGACGCCGTACGTGGGGTCCGGCCCGGCAGGCACCGCCCGCCGCAGCCCCCGCCCCCGCACCAGCCGCCCGGAGGGCAGCCGCAACACGCCGTCGTCGGTGGACTTCCAGGACTCGGTCATGCCGTCACGGTACCGGCGAAGTCGCCCGCACCGTAGGTCCTTTGCGCAGCTTCCCCGCAGGTCACACGGGTAGCGGCCGAGCCAGCGGCGGCTCGCGGCGACTTCCAGTGGACTGGACCTCAGGAGTTTTCCACAGGCGTGGCCCGGTCCGGTGGGGTCGCGTAACGTGACGGGGTGTGAAGATCCCCGCGTCGTGCGGGGATCGCCCGCGTCACGTCCCTGACCTGCGATAGGACTGGTGCATGGTGAAGATCCTCATCTCCGCCGACATGGAGGGCGCCACCGGCGTGACCTGGCCCGCCGACGTGCTGCCGGGAGCGAGCCAGTGGGAGCGCTGCCGGCACCTGTTCACCTCCGACGTCAATGCCGCGATCGCCGGATTCTTCGACGGCGGCGCCGACGAGGTGCTGGTGAACGAGGCGCACTGGACGATGCGCAATCTGCTGCTGGAGAAGCTCGACGAGCGGGCGCAGATGCTGACCGGCCGGCACAAGTCGCTGAGCATGGTCGAGGGCGTGCAGCACGGCGACGTCGACGGCATGGCGTTCGTCGGCTATCACACGGGCGCCGGGACGGAAGGCGTGCTCGCGCACACCTACCTCGCCAATTCGATCACCGGTGTGTGGGTCGACGGCGTGGCGGCGAGCGAGGGCTATCTGAACGCCCTCGTGGTCGCCGAGTACGGCGTTCCGGTGGTGCTGGTGACCGGGGACGACCGGACGTGCGCCGACGCGAAGGGGTACGCACCCGAGGCCCGGGGCATCGCAGTGAAGGACTACGTGTCGCGGTATGCGGCGGTGTGCCGCCCGCCGGCGCGCACCGCGGCCGACATCAGGGCCGGGGCCCGGGAGGCGGCGGCGCTGGCGCGGCGGCACGAGCCCGCGCGGCGCGGCCCGTTCACCGTGGAGGTGGAGTTCGACGCCGAGCACCTCGTGGGAGCGGCCACGGTCGTGCCGGGCGTGGAGCCCAGCGGCACCCGCCGCGTCCGTTACGAGAGCCCGACCATGTACGAAGGCATCCGCTGCTTCAAGGCGGTCACCACCCTCGTCTCGTCCCATGTGGAGGAGCAGTATGGCTGAGCAGATGATCGACGTCGAGGAGCTGGTCGACGGCGAAAGACCCGCGCGCGGCGCCCGGCCGGACAGTGCCGTCGACGCCAAGGCGCTGGACGAGGTGGTCCGCTTCACCTCCGAACTGATCCGTATCGACACCACCAACCGGGGCGGCGGGGACTGCCGGGAGCGGCCGGCCGCAGAGTACGTCGCGGAGCGGCTGGCCGACGCGGGGATCGAGCCCACCCTGCTGGAGCGCAGCCCCGGCCGGACGAACGTCGTGGCGCGCATCGAGGGCACCGACCGGAGCGCCGACGCACTGCTGGTCCACGGCCATCTGGACGTGGTGCCCGCGGCGCCGGAGGACTGGAGCGTGCACCCCTTCTCCGGCGAGGTCCGGGACGGGGTGGTCTGGGGCCGCGGCGCGATCGACATGAAGAACATGGACGCGATGGTGCTGGCCGCGGTGCGGGCCTGGGCGCGGGCCGGGGTGCGGCCCCGGCGGGACATCGTGCTGGCCTTCACCGCCGACGAGGAGGCCAGCGCCGAGGACGGCTCCGGCTTCCTCGCCGACGAGCACCCCGGCCTCTTCGAGGGCTGCACGGAAGGCATCAGCGAGTCCGGCGCCTTCACCTTCCACGCGGGCGACGGGCTCCAGCTGTACCCGATCGCGGCGGGGGAGCGGGGCACGGCCTGGCTGAAGCTCACCGCGAAGGGCAAGGCCGGCCACGGCTCCAAGGTGAACCGCAGCAACGCCGTGAGCCGGCTCGCCGCCGCCGTCGCCCGCATCGGGGCACACGAATGGCCGGTGCGGCTCACCCCGACCGTCCGGGCCGCGCTGCGCGAGCTGGCCGCGCTGCAGGGCGTCGACGCCCGGCTGGACGCCACGGGGCAGCAGGACCTCGCGCGGGACGTCGACGCGCTGCTGGACGCGCTCGGCCCGGCCGCCGACCTGGTCGCGCCGACGGTGCGCAACAGCGCCAACCCGACGATGCTGGCGGCCGGTTACAAGGTCAACGTGATCCCCGGGAGCGCCACCGCCTTCGTGGACGGGCGGGTGCTGCCCGGCGGCGAGGAGGAGTTCCGCACCACCCTTGACCGGCTCACGGGCCCGGAGGTGGAGTGGGAGGTCGACCACGGCGAGGTGGCACTGGAGGCTCCCGTGGACGGTCCCACGTACGCCGCGATGCGGGCCTCGATCGAGCGCTTCGACCCGCGGGCCAAGGTCGTGCCGTACTGCATGTCGGGCGGCACGGACGCCAAGCAGTTCTCCCGGCTGGGCATCAGGGGGTACGGCTTCTCGCCGCTGCAGCTCCCCGAGGGCTTCGACTACCAGGCGCTCTTCCACGGCGTCGACGAACGGGTGCCGGTGGAGGCGCTGCACTTCGGGGTCCGGGTGCTGGACGACTTCATGGTGCACAGCGGGGGATGAGCGCGGGCGGGAGCAGCCCGCCGCCGCGCTGACGGAGACGAACGGACTGAGAGGAACACCGCCATGGTGACCACGGCGCCCTACGGGACCTGGCCGTCACCCATCGACGCCCGGCTGGTGGCCGCCAACGACGGCCGTCCGGAGTACCTCGGCGTGGTGGGCGACGAGGTCTGGTGGACCGAGCCGCGGCCCGAGGAGGGCGGCCGCCGCGCGCTGATCCGGCGCGGCCCCGAGGGCGCCGAGGAGTCGGTGCTGCCGCCGCCGTGGAACGTCCGCAGCCGGGTCATCGAGTACGGCGGCCAGCCCTGGGCCGGTGCCCAGGACGCGCAGGGGGCGACGCTCCTGGTCTTCGTCCACTTCGCCGATCAGCGGCTGTACGCCTACGCGCCGGGCGGGGGCGGCGAGCCCCGGCCGCTCACCCCGCTCTCCGCGGTCGGCGGCGGGCTGCGGTGGGCGGACCCGGTGGTGCTGCCGGACCGCGGTGAAGTCTGGTGCGTGCTGGAGGAGTTCACCGGCGAGGGACCGTCGGACGTGCGTCGGCTGATCGCCGCCGTACCGCTGGACGGCTCGGCGGCGCAGGACCGCGCGGCCGTGCGCGAGCTCAGCGACGACCGGCACCGCTTCGTCACCGGCCCGCGGCTCTCGCCGGACGGCCGGCGCGCCGCCTGGATCGCCTGGGACCACCCGCGGATGCCGTGGGACGGCACGGTCGTGATGCACGCGGACGTCGCCGAGGACGGGGGCTTCACCGGCATCCGGCCGCTGGTCGGAGGCGCCGACGAGGCAGTCGCCCAGATCGAGTGGGCAGCGGACGGCTCGCTGCTGTTCGTGTCCGACGCCGACGGCTGGTGGGAGCTGCGGCGCGTCCACCCCGGAGCGGCGGGCGACGGGAGCGCGCGGAGCAGCCGGTTGTGCCCGTCCCGCCGGGAGGAGTTCGGCGGGCCGCTGTGGAAGGTCGGGCTGCGCTGGTTCCTGCCGCTGGCGGACGGCACGATCGCCACGCTGCACGGCCATGGCGCGAACTGCCTGGGCATCCTCGACCCGGTCGGCGGCGAGCTGGTCGACGCGGCCGGGCCGTGGACGGAGTGGGCACCCTCGCTCGCCGTGCACGGCACCCGCGTCATCGGCATCGCCGCGAGCCCGCGCAGCGCGTACGAGATCGTGGAACTGGACACGGTGACGGGCCGGGCGCGGGTGATAGCGGCGCGGCACGCCGACGCGCTGGACCCGGCGTACTACCCCGAACCGCAGATGCGTACCTTCACCGGCCCCGACGGCCGGGACATCCACGCCCATGTCCATCCGCCGTACAGCCCCACGCACGCCCCGACGGACGGCGAGCCGGCCCCCTTCGTGGTGTGGGCACACGGCGGCCCGACCGGGCACGCCCCGCTCGTCCTCGACCTGGAGATCGCCTACTTCACCTCGCGCGGCTTCGGCGTCGTGGAGGTCAACTACGGCGGCTCGACGGGGTACGGCAGGGAGTACCGCGAGCGGCTGCGCGAGCAGTGGGGCGTGGTGGACGTCGAGGACTGCGCCGCGGTCGCCGAGGCGCTGGCCGCCGAGGGCACCGCCGACCGCTCCCGGCTCGCCATCCGCGGCGGCAGCGCGGGCGGCTGGACCACCGCGGCCTCGCTGGCCGGTACGGACCTCTACGCCTGCGGCACGATCACCTACCCCGTCCTGGACCTGACGTCCTGGGCGGACGGCGAGACCCACGACTTCGAGTCGCAGTACCTGCACTCGCTGGTCGGGCCGCCGGACGAGGTCCCCGGCCGGTACCGCGACCGCTCGCCGGTGCATCAGGTGGACCGGATCTCCGTGCCGTTCCTGCTGCTCCAGGGGCTGGACGACGTGATCTGCCCGCCCGCGCAGGCCGAGCGGTTCCTCGCCGAGGCCACCCGCTGCGGCATTCCGCACGCCTGTCTGACCTTCGAGGGGGAGGGGCACGGCTTCCGCCGCGAGGACACCATCGTCCGTGCCGTCGAGGCGGAGCTGTCCCTGTACGCGCAGGTCTTCGGCATCGAGCGCACGGACGTGCCCGCGCTGGAGCTGGGCAAGTGAGCGACGGACGCGCGGCGGAGGGGCCGCGGTGACCGTGCGGGCGGGCGCCAGACCGTCGCGGCTGCGGCCCGGGGACCGGGTGGCGGTGGTCGCGCCCAGCGGCCCGGTCGCCCCAGAGCGGCTGGACGCGGGCCTGGACATCCTGCGCGGCTGGGACCTCGACCCCGTACTGGCGCCGCACGTCCGCACCGGGCACGCCGGCCTGGCGTACCTCGCGGCGCCGGACGAGTGCCGGGCCCGGGACCTCCAGGACGCCTGGTGCGACCCCGGGGTGGCCGCGGTGTTCGCCGCGCGCGGCGGGTACGGCGCCCAGCGGATGGTGGACCTGCTGGACTGGCCGGCGGTCCGGGCGGCGCGGCCCAAGCCGCTGGTCGGGTTCAGCGATGTGACGGTGGTGCACGAGGCGCTCGCGCTGCGCGCCGGGGTGGCGACGCTGCACGGCCCCGCGGTGGCGGGCGAGGTCTTCCTCAAGGACGAGCCGACCAGGGACCACCTGCGGCGCACGCTCTTCACCCCCGAGGACGCGGCCGTGACGACCCTGGCGCCCGGTACGGCGCGCACGCTGGTGCCGGGCCGGGCGCACGGCGTCACCTTCGGCGGCTGTTTGGCGCTGCTGGCGAGCGAGGCGGGCACGCCGGACGCCCGGCGCGACGCGGCCGGCGGCCTGTTGCTGCTGGAGGACGTGGGCGAGCAGCCTTACGCGGTCGACCGGGCGCTGACCCAGTTGCTGCGCTCCGGGACGCTGGCCGGGGTCGCCGGGATCGTGCTCGGCTCCTGGGCGCGCTGCGGTCCGTACGACCGGATCCGGGCGGTGCTGGCGGACCGGCTGGCCGGGCTCGGGGTGCCGGTGGTCGAGGAGTTCGGGTTCGGCCACGGCGACTCGGCGCTCACGGTGCCGCTGGGCGTCCCGGCCACGCTGGACGCGGTCGCGGGGACCCTGACGTTCGACGTACCTCCGCTGCTCTGACACCGCTCCGACGAGGGCGCCGCCGCACCCGCAACACCGTGGGGCGCACCCGCAACAACACTGCGCGCACCCGCAACACCGTGGGCGCGCCTCCAACATCCGTGTGACCAGCGGTAACTGACGCGTCGGTAAGAAGTTTCGTCAACTCCGTTGACATGTCCAAAACGCATGCCGGACCATGAGCGCGCCGTACTGACTGGTAGGTATGGCGTGTCTCTGTGGAGGTCAGCGTGTACCGAGCAGTGTCCCGCCCCGTTCTGCGCACGTCGCTCGCCCTGTTGGCCGCCGGTACCGTGGCCGCCCCGCTCGGCCTCGCGGCCCCCGCGGCAGCCGCCGCCGCACCGTACGACGTCACCGCCGTCAGGCTGACCGTGCCGGCGGGCGACCGCGACTGCACCGTGGACGCCGACCTCTACCGCCCGGTCGGCGTCGACGCGGCACATCCCGCCCCCGCGGTCCTGACCACCAACGGCTTCGGCGGCGACAAGGCGGACGGCTCGACCGCCGCCACGGCCCAGGCGTTCGCCGCGCGCGGCTATGTCGCGCTCTCCTACTCCGGCCTCGGCTTCGGCAAGTCCGGCTGCCCGATCTCGCTCGACGACCCCACCGTCGACGGCAAGGCCGCGAGCCGGCTCATCGACTTCCTCGCCGGTACGCGCACCGCCGACGACGGCACCCGCGTCGACTACGTCACCAAGGAAGGCAGGGACGGAGCGGAGGCCGCCGATCCGCGGGTGGGCATAATCGGCGGCTCGTACGGCGGCGCGATCCAGCTGGCCACCGCCGCCGTCGACCGCCGCGTGGACGCGCTCGTACCGCTGATCACCTGGAACGACCTGGCGTACGCGCTGGACCCCAACAACGCCGACCAGCCGGCGGGCAGCGTCAGCAACGACGTCCCCGGCGTCTACAAGAAGCAGTGGACGAACGGCTTCTTCCTGATCGGCGAGGCGCAGGGGCTGCTGAACCCGAGCCTGGACCCGTCCCGCCTCGGCGGCGCCGGCTGCCTGCACTTCGTCGCGAAGGCGTGCGAGACCAAGCGTTGGCTGGACTCGGGCCGGTATCCGGCCGACAGCACGAAGCCGATCCTCGACTACGCGCGCAGCGTCAGCCCGGTCTCGTACCTGAAGGACGTGAAGGCGCCGACGCTGCTCGTGCAGGGCCAGGCGGACAGCCTGTTCAACCTCAACGAGGCGGCGGCCACCTACCGGACGCTCAAGGCGCAGGGCACGGACACCAAGATGATCTGGCAGTCCTGGGGGCACAGCGGCGGCATGACCGACCCGGCCTCCGGCGAACTGAACCTGTCCGAGGGCAATCTGGAGACGAGCTACGTCGGGCAGCGCATCCTCGCCTGGTTCGACCGCTACCTCCAGCACAAGAAGGACACCGACACCGGTCCCGCCTTCGCCTACTACCGCGACTGGATGCCGGCCGGGCAGACGTACGGCACGTCCGCCACGTTCCCCGCGGACGGCGACTCCTGGAAGCTGTACCTCTCCGGCGACGGCAAGCTCGTCGACGACCGCGCGAAGGTGGCGCGCGGCAGCCGCGAGTACCGCAACCGGCTGCTGCCCACCAGCCATTCGGAGTCCCAGCTCGCGGGCATCCTGGGGCTGCCGGACCCCGCGCCGTACGACCTGAAGGGCACGTACCTGGACTGGACCTCCGCACCGGTCGAGGGCCGGCCGGTCGACGTGGTCGGTGCGCCGAAGGCCACGCTGAAGGTGGTCTCGCCGCGTACGGAGCAGGTGCAGAACTCCGGTGACGCCGCCGACAAGCTGGTCCTCTTCGCGAAGCTGTACGACATCGCGCCGGACGGGTCCAAGACGCTGGTGCACCGGCTGGTGGCGCCCGCGCGGGTGCCGGACGTGACCCGTCCGTTCACCGTCGAGCTGCCCGCCATCGTGCACCGCTACCAGCCCGGCCACCGCCTGCGGTTCGTCATCGCGGCGAGCGACACGGCGTACTACGGCAACAAGGGCGTCAAGCCGGTCACCGTCGTCAGCGCGCCCGAGGACACGGGCACGCTGGAACTCCCGCTGGCGGGCCGGTAGCCGGGCGGGTCAGTCCTCCGCGATCGTGATGGCCTGCACCGGACAGGCGCGGGCCGCCTCGCGCGCGAGGGGGTCTTCGGACGCCCTCTCGTCGGGCGGCAGCAGGGCGCTGAAGCCGTCGTCGTCCTGCGTGAACGTCTTCGGAGCGGTCAGGGCGCACTGCCCCGAGCCGATGCAGCGGTCCGTGTCGATGCTGATGTGCTGGGTGGTCGGCATGGTCGGTCCCTGAGTCCGTGAGTGGCGTGTGGGGGAGGGGCCGGCCCGGCGCGGTGGTGGTGCTGCCGTGTCGGGGACGGGGCCGGCTCCGGTGGTGCTGAGCGGTGCGGTCAACTGCTACCAGGCGACGGGGAGTTCCACCATGCCCTGGATGGTGTCGCCGGGCTTGAACGGGATCTCCTCGGCCGGCGCCGCGAGGCGGAGGCCGGGGAACCGGGTGAGGAGCGAGTGCATCGCGATCTCCAGCTCGGCGCGGGCGAGGTTCTGCCCCAGGCACTGGTGGATGCCGAAGCCGAAGGCGATGTGGTGCCGCGCCGAGCGGTCCCAGTCCAGCTCGTCCGGCGCCGCGTACGCCGTGGCGTCACGGTTGACGAGCGAGGTGGAGAGCACCACGCCGTCGCCCTTCTTGACGGTCACGCCGCCGACCTCGATGTCCTCGGTCGCCACCCGGAGCATGCCGTCCGCGATGGAGAGGTACCGCAGCAGTTCCTCGACCGCCGCGGGCATCAGCGAGGCGTCCGCGCGCAGCGCCGCCAGCTTCTCGGGGTGCTGGAGCAGCGTGAAGGTGCCCAGCGAGATCATGTTGGCGGTCGTCTCGTGCCCGGCCACCAGCAGGATCATGGCCATGCTCACCAGCTCGTCGCGCTCCAGGTCGCCGGTGCGCAGCCGGTCCGCGATCAGCTCGTCCAGCAGCCCGTCGCCCGGCTCGGCCTCCTTCCGGGTGATCAGCTCGCCGAAGTACTCCTCCAGGTCGTCCAGCGCCTTGCGGGAGTCGGCCGCGGCCGGGCCGCGCAGCAGCCGGCGCGAGGCGTCCTCGAAGAACTCGTGGTCGGTGTACGGGACGCCCAGCAGCTCGCAGATGACCATGGAGGGCACCGGCAGCGCGAACGCCGAGACCAGCTCGGCCGGGTGACCGCCGGCCTCCATGTCGTCCAGCAGCCGGTCGACGATCTGCTGGATGCGCGGGCGCATCGCCGCGATCCGCTTCAGGCCGAAGCTGGGGATGAGCATCCGCCGCTGGACGTTGTGCTCGGGGTCGTCGACCCCGAGGAGCGTGGTGCGGCTCTTGCGGTCCTCGGTGCGCAGCCCCTCGAACCGGGCGCTGGGGACCGGGAAGTCGGGGTTCAGGCGGTCGGACGACAGCCGCTGGTCGGTGAGCAGGGCGCGTGCCTCGGCATGCCCTGTCACGACCCACACCTCCCGTCCGTCGTAGAGGTGGACACGGCTGAGGGGCTCCCCCTGGTCACGCAGGGGCGCGTAGGCGGTGGGCGGGTGGTAGGGACAGGCGCGGTCCTGCGGAAACTTGACGGTTTCCGTGGCCGCTTCCGATATGACTTCCGACACGGCGTACCTCCGGTGCGCTGACTCGGTTGTGCCACTTCTCATTTCATGTCATGCCAGGAGAAATCACTACGTCAAGTTCAGCCAAGTGGGCAGCTACTGCCATGAGTTGCCTCCTCTTCTGGTACGCGGTGGCTGAACAGGGCGTTCCGGTGGGGTGTGGGGCTTCGTGGCGTCGACCGGGAGGCCGGGCGGAGTCCGCGGCCCCTCAAGAACGTTGCCCGGTCGGCCCCGGCGTGGCCGAGAAGCACCGGGTACGGCGAGGGGTTCGCGCCGAACCGCTCCGGCCGTCGTCCCGGCGCTGCGCACTTCTCGCAGGTGGCACTCAGTGCCACACTGACGCCGTGAACGACGACGCGCGGTACCAAGGGGACGCGGCGGCCCTGGCCTGGGCCGCGCTCGGGGGCGAGGCCGGCCTGACCGGACGGGTGCGCCACGGCGGTGCGCGCGGGCTGCTGCCCGCGCGGCTGCCGGTCATGGACCTGGCCAGGGCGACCGTCACGGTGTGCGCGCTGGCCGGCGCTGAGCTCGCCGCGGCCCGTAGCGGCGGTGCCCTGCCGGCCGTCGAGGTCGACGACGGCGCCGTGGCCGCCGCCTTCCTCAGCGAACGGCACCTGCGCATCGACGGCCGGGCGCCCGAGAACTTCGCGCCGCTCTCCGGCTTCTGGCACACCGCCGACGGATGGCTGCGCACGCACGCCAACTACCCCCACCACCGCGACCGGCTGCTCGCCGCGCTCGGCCTGCCGGAGCCCGCGGGGCCCGAGGCGCTCGCCGCCGAACTGGCGGGCCGGAGCGCGGCGGAGACCGAGGCGGCGGTGTACGCGGCGGGCGGCCTCGCCGTCGCGGTACGGGACGGCAAGGAGTGGGGCGACGGCCCGCAGGGCGCCGCGGTGGCCCGCCGGCCGCTGCTCCGCCTCGAACCGCTCGGCGCCGCCACGCCGCCCCTCCGCGCGCCCCTCTCGGCGGGCGATCCGCTGCTGCCCGCCGCCGGTCTGCGCGTGCTGGACCTGACGCGGGTGATCGCCGGGCCGGTCGCCACCCGTACGCTCGCGCTGCTCGGCGCCGACGTGCTGCGGATCGACGCGCCTGGTCTGCCGGAGAGCCGTGACGCGCACGCCGACACCGGCTTCGGGAAGCGCTCGGCGGTTCTGGACCTGGACTCGCGGGCGGGGCGCGCGACGTTCGAA
This sequence comes from Streptomyces sp. NPDC050806, assembly GCF_055586425.1. NCBI lineage: Bacteria > Bacillati > Actinomycetota > Actinomycetes > Kitasatosporales > Streptomycetaceae > Streptomyces > Streptomyces sp. NPDC050806. The sequence goes on from NZ_JBVJIF010000010.1 coordinate 179,983, forward strand.
GAGCTGCTGTCGTCCGCGGACGTGGTCGTCACCGGCTACCGGCCGGGTGCCCTGGACCGCTTCGGCCTGGCGCCGGAAGCGCTCGCCGAGCGCCGCCCCGGCATCGTTGTCGCGCGCCTGTCCGCCTGGGGCGACTACGGCCCCTGGGCCGGCCGCCGGGGCTTCGACAGTCTCGTACAGGCCGCCACCGGCATCGCCGTGACCGAGGCGGCGGCCGACGGCACCCCCGGGGTGCTGCCCGCCCAGGCCCTGGACCACGGCACCGGCTATCTGCTGGCCGCGGCCGTGCTGCGGGCGCTGACCGAACGGTCCCGTACGGGCGGCGCGCGGCTGGCGACCCTGGCCCTCGCGCAGACCGCCGCGCTGCTCACCGACGTCCTGCCGCGGCGTGCATCGGGCCCCGCCGACGCGTACGACCCGGCCGTCCGGCTCACGGAGACCACCGGGCCCCTGGGCCGGCTGCGGCACGCGCTGCCGCCGGTCTCCTTCGCCGGCGGTCCCGCGAACTGGGCCCGGCCGCCGGGGGAGTGGGGCGCCGACACACCCGCCTGGGGGTGCGGACACGGAGGCACCGGGCGCGGGGCACGCAGCGCGGCCGACCGATAGCATCCGACGGTGACCGACGACCGACGCTCTCCGACCGCATCCGTACCGGAACCCGACCGCTACCTCGCCAGCGGTCCGCGCGTGGGCATCCGGCCGTTCCGGCGTGCGGACCGGGCGGAGTTCACCGCGCGGGCCCGGGAGAGCGCGGCGCTGCACCGGCCCTGGCTCTTCCCGCCCGTCGACGAGGCGGGCTACGACGCCTACTACGAGCGGCTCCAGGAGCCGGAGCGCGAGGGCTTCCTCATCTGCGAGCTGGACGGCGGCTCCATCGCGGGCTACCTCACGGTCAACAACATCGTGCACGGCGCCTTCCGCTGCGGCGCGGCGGGCTACGGAGCCTTCGCGCACGCGGCGGGCCGCGGCCTGATGAGCGAGGGCCTGCAGCTGGTGCTGCGGTACGCCTTCGGGCGGCTCGGGCTGCACCGCATCGAGGTCAACGTCCAGCCGGAGAACACCGCCTCGATCGCGCTCGCCCGGCGCAACGGCTTCCGGAAGGAGGGCCTCTCGCCCGACTTCCTCTTCGTCGACGGCGCCTGGCGGGACCACGAGCGCTGGGCGATCACCAGCGAGATGCTGCCGCCCGAAGCCCCGTGACCTGCCCATCCGGCCCGCCCCCTCAGCGCCGTTTCCGGTTGACCTTCATCGTGTCCAGGTCCGTCGCCGAGGAGCGCAGGCCGCGGTGGCCGAGCCCGGCAGCGCGCAGCGCCTGCTCGGCCTTCTCCTCCGCGAGGGCGGCCGCCATCTCCTCGCCGTCGGCCGCGTCCGAGACGACGGCGTAGCGGTAGGTGAAGGACGTCAGCGACCGGTCGTACGCGAGCGAACCCTCGGGGGTGAACCGCAGCTGCGCCAGGCCGTGGTCGTCGGCCTCGGCCAGCAGCCGGGCCCTGGCCTCCTCGGTCAGCCCGTCCCACGTGCCGCGCACGATCACGCGGTAGGTGTGCTCGGTGGCCATCTCGTCCGTCCTCGCCTTCGTCGTGGCGCCACGCTGCCTCATACGGTGTACGAGGCCAGCATCCATCATCCTCCGGCGCCCTGTCGCGCGATTTCTTTTTGCGCAACCCTGACCGGAGGACGCCCTGTTCAGGGCGGGCGCAAGAGGGTTCCATGGTGATCAGACGGCCGCCGCGACCGGGGCGGCCCGCTCCGACTGCGAGGCGCCGTGACCACGAGCGTGCGACGCACGACCCTCACCCTGCCCGCGGCGGCCCTCGGCCCCGACAATCCGCTGCCCGCGCTGGCCGGCCCCCGGGACGTCCACCGCGTCACCGTCCCCGAAGGCGCGGACGTGCCCGCCGACATGGCCCGGCAACTGGCCTACCGCCCGCTGGACTCGCTGCTCCCCGTACGCCGCCGCGACGGGTACGCCCGGCACCGCACCCCCACCGCCCTCGACGCGCTGGTCATCGAGAACGACCGGCTGCGCGCCACCGTCCTGCCGGGTCTCGGCGGCCGCGTCCACTCCCTGCACCACAAGCCCACAGGACGTGAACTCCTCTACCGCAACCCGGTGTTCCAGCCCGCGGACTTCGCCCTCAACGGCGCGTGGTTCTCCGGCGGCATCGAATGGAACATCGGTGCCACCGGACACACCACGCTCTCCTGCGCGCCCGTGCACGCCGCGCGCGTGCCGGCACCGGACGGCGGGGAGATGCTGCGCCTGTGGGAGTGGGAACGGCTGCGCGACCTCCCCTTCCAGGTCGACCTCTGGCTCCCCGACGGCTCCGACTTCCTGTACGTCGGCGTGCGTGTCCGCAACCCCCACCACCACACCGCGCCGGTGTACTGGTGGTCCAACATCGCCGTCCCCGAGGACGCGCGCACCCGCGTCCTCGCCCCCGCCGAAGAAGCCTTCCACTTCGGCTACGAGCGCACCCTGAGCCGCGTCCCCGTCCCCGAATCCGGCGGTGTCGATCGCACGTACCCGCTGCGCAGTGAGTACCCCGCCGACTACTTCTACGAGATCGCGCCGGGGGAGCGGCGCTGGATCGCCTCGCTCGACGCGGACGGCCGCGGTCTCGTCCACACCTCCAACGACACCCTGCGCGGCCGCAAGCTCTTCCTCTGGGGCGCGGGCCGGGCGGGGCGGCACTGGCAGGAGTGGCTGACCGAGCCGGGCACCCCCGGGTACGCCGAGATCCAGGCCGGGCTCGCGCGCACCCAGCTGGAGCACGTACCCCTCGAAGCGGGCGCGGAGTTCGCGTGGCTGGAGGCGTACGGGCCGCTGGCGGCCGACCCACGAGCCGTGCACGGAGCGGACTGGGGCGCGGCCCGTGGTGCGGTGACGGACCGGCTGGAGGCGGTGCTGCCGCGCGCCGCCGTGGACGCCGCGTACGCCGCCTGGCGCCCGTACGCCGACGCCGAGCCGAAGGAGCGGCTCGCCACCGGTTCCGGCTGGGGCGCGCTGGAGGTGGCCCGCGCCGGGTACGACCTGCCGGGCCTGCCGTTCACCGAGGACACGCTGGGCGAGGAGCAGCGGCCGTGGCGCGAGCTGCTGCGCACCGGCGACCTCCCCGACGAGCCGGGCGTACCGGGCCCGTCACCGGTCGCCCCGGCCTGGCGCGACCTCCTGGAATCCGCGCGGCCCGGTCCCACCACCGACTTCCACCTGGGCGTCGCCCAGTGGCACGCCGGCGACCGGGCCCAGGCGGTGCGCAGCTGGGAGCGTGCGCTGGCCCGCGGCCGGAGCTGCTGGCCGCTGTACTGCCTGGCGGTTGCGGAGGCCGTCGCGGGCGAGACCGGCCGGGCGGCCCAGCGGTACGCCGAGGCCGTCGCGTGCGCGGGGGAGACGGCCGAGGAGGTACGGCACACCGTGCTGCCCGCGCTCGCCCGCGAGGCGGTGCCCGCGCTGATCAGGGCGGGCCGGGCCGACGACGCGGCCGCGGTCCTGGCCCGGCTGCGCCCCGAGGACCGCGCACGCGGCCGGTTCCGGCTGCTGACGGCACAGGTGCTGCTGGCGCGGGGGGAGGTGGCCGCCGCCCGTGCCGTCTTCGATGAGGGGTTCGAGGTCGCGGACCTCCGGGAGGGCGACGAGACGCTCAGCGACACCTGGTACGCGATCGCCGAACGGCTCGTCGCGGGGGACGGCCCGGTGACCGGCGCGGTGCGTGCGCGGGCCCGCGCCGACCACCCGCTTCCGGAGCGGTACGAGTACCGGATGCGGCCGGCCTGAGGGCTGTTCGGGCGCCGCGCGTCACCCGGCCGCGCGGCGAACGGAATGACTGGGCCGCCCCGCTCGTTGTACGCGGCATGAAGGCAATCACCACCGACAGCTATGGCGACCCCGACGTCCTCGCCCTCACCGACCAGCCGGACCCGAAGCTGGCGCCCGACTCGGTCCTGATCCGGGTGAAGGCGGCCGGCGTGAATCCGGTCGACTGGAAGATCCTCGCCGGCTACCTCGACCCGATCATGCACGTGCACTTCCCGCTGATCCCCGGCTGGGACGTCGCGGGCGTCGTCGAGGCGGTCGGCATGGACGCCACCGAATACCGGGTCGGCGACGAGGTCATGGGCTACGTCCGCAAGGACGAGGTCCAGCACGGGACGTTCGCCGAGCTGGTCGCCGCGCCGGTGCGGACGCTCGCCCGCAAGCCGGCGGCGCTGGACTGGCGGCAGGCGGCCGGCGTGCCGCTGGCCGGGCTCACGGCGTACCAGGCGCTGAAGCGGCTCGGCGTGGGCAGCGGCGAGACGGTGCTGGTGCACGCGGCGGCGGGCGGCGTCGGCGCGTTCGCCGTGCAGATCGCCGTGGCGTGGGGCGCCCGCGTCATCGGCACGGCGGGCGAGCACAACCATGAGTTCCTGCGCTCGCTGGGCGCCGAGCCGGTGACGTACGGGGAGGGCCTGGCGGAGCGGGTGCGCGCGCTGGCCCCCGAGGGCGTGGACGCGGCGGCGGACTTCGTCGGCGGCGACGCGGTCGACGTCTCCCAGCAGGTGCTCAAGGACCCGAAGCGGGTGGCGTCCGTCGTCGACAACGAGGTCGTCGGCAAGGGCGGCCACCTGGTGTGGGTGCGCCCCGACAGCGCCGACCTCACCGCGCTCGCCGACCTCGCCGACGCGGGGAAGCTCACCGTCAACATCGACACGGCGCTGCCGCTGGCGCAGGCGGCCGAGGCGTTCCGCCGCAGTCAGTCGGGCCGGGCCCGCGGCAAGATCGTGCTCGACCTCTCCTGACCGCCGCTAGGTGATCGCCACCCGGTCGACGTACTCGAAGATCGAGCCGTCCGGGTGGCGCGCCACCATGTTCCGGCCGGCGGGGCTGGCGAGCGGACCCGCGATGATCTCCCCGCCCACCGCCTTCAGATCGTCCACGGCCTCGTCCACGTTGGTCACCGCGATCGTCGCGGTGATCTTGCGGAGTACGGACAGCTCCGTCTCGGGGCCGCTCATCAGGAAGAAGCAGCCGACCGCCGCGACGGCCACGCCGCCGCGCTGGAAGCGCTGCGCCTGCGCGCCCGTCAGCCGCTCGTACACGGGGATCGCGGCATCGAGATCGCTGACGCACACGCGCAGTGAGGTTCCCAGAATGTCCATGGGACGAGCCTAGTTGGCGCGGCGGGGCGGCGCGATCATCCGATCGGATCGGCGCGCGGACCTTCAGAGAGTCCTCACACGCGGCACAGGATCTCGCCGTGCAGCATGGCGAACCAGCCGTCCTCCTTGGTGCCCCACTCGCGCCAGGCGGCGCTGATCGCCGCCAGCTCCGCCTGTGTCGCCTGCCCGCCCTCGGTCGCCCGCCGCGCGTACGTCGAGGCCAGGGTGCGGTCCGCCCACAGCCCGCTCCACCAGGCGCGTTCCTCGTCGGTCGCGTAGCACCACGCGCTCGCGGTGGAGGTGACGTTCTCCGGCGCGAAGCCGGCCGCCAGCGCCCAGGAGCGCAGCCGGCGCCCGGCGTCCGGGTCGCCGCCGTTGGCGCGGGCCACCCGCCGGTACAGGTCCAGCCACTCGTCCATGCCCGGGACCGCCGGGTGCCAGGTCATGGTGGCGTAGTCACTGTCGCGCACGGCGACGATCCCACCGGGCTTGGTGACCCGGCGCATCTCGCGCAGCGCCTGTACGGGGTCGCCGACGTGTTGCAGTACCTGGTGGGCGTGGACGACGCAGAAGGTGTCGTCCGGGAAGTCCAGTGCGTGGACGTCGCCGACCGCGAAGTGGACGTTGCTCAGGCCGCGTTCGTCCGCGACCGCACGGGCCTGCTCCAGTACGCCGGGCGCGTGCTCCAGGCCGGTCACCGAGCCGTCCGGGACCAGCGCTGCCAGGTCGGCGGTGATGGTGCCGGGTCCGCAGCCGACATCCAGGACCGTCATGTGCGGCTTCAGTGCGTCCAGCAGGTAGGCGGCGGAGTTCTCGGCGGTGCGCCAGGTGTGCGAGCGCAGTACGGACTCGTGGTGGCCGTGCGTGTAGACGGCGGACTCCTGCGACATGGCTGCTCCTTCGCATGCTCGATGCGGTCACGGCGCGCTGCCGCGCCGTGATCACACCGTACGCCGCGATCTCGAAGTATGAGAGTCACGTATCAGCATGTGGACCGAGTCCGGGCCGTCGTGGCCGGTTCACTCGGGGAGCAGGCGGTACACGATCAGCGCCTCGTTGTCCTTCTCGATCGTCAACTCCTCGGAGGCGGGCGACACTTCGCCGTCGTAGGCGAGGTCGGTACCGGGCGCGAGGCCGCCGATCCGCAGTGTCCGCAGCCGCGCCTCGCTCAGTACGGGGGAGTGCCGCAGTGCGCCGGTCACCGCGGCGGCGAGCAGCCGGGTGCGGGCCAGCCGGCCACCGTGCACCATCCGCACGTCCAGCACGCCGTCCGCGAGGTCGTGCCGCCGTACCGGCGCCGAACCCAGCCCCCGGTACGCGCAGTTGCCCACGAACAGGGTCCACAGCTCGCGCCGCCGGCCGTTGATCTCCACGGTCACCGGCTCGGCCGTCCGCAGCACCTGCCAGGCCGCCAGCACCCCGGCCGGCCAGGCGCCGATCTTCCCGGCCCACTTCTCCCGTATCCGCACCAGCTCCGGGTAGGCACCGATCGAGAAGGTGTTGAGGAAGTGCGTCGACTCCTGCCCGGCACCCGGCCGGAACCGGGCCAGGTCGACCGCGACGGCCTCGCCCGTCTCCACCGCGCGGGCCGCCGCGGCGATGGTCTCCACGCCCAGGTCGTACGCGAAGTGGTTGTGGGTGCCGCCGGGCAGCACCGCGAGCGGCACCCGGTGCTGCCTGGCGACCGCCGCGGCGGCGTTGATGGTGCCGTCCCCGCCCAGTACGCCGAGGGCGCCGCCGCGCTCGGCGGCCCGCTCGGCCGCCGCCTCCAGCGCCTTGTCCAGCGGCGCGGCGCCCTGGTGGCCGCACTCGGTCACCTCCGCCCGCGGCAGCACGTCGTGGATGACCTGGGCCTGGTCGCTGTGCGAGCCGGTGCGCTGACCGGAGCCCTGGTTGGTGACGACGAAGAGCCCGTCCCCGTCCGGCAGCGCGGGCGCGTCGGCGCGCGGCCTGGCGGGCGGCGCCAGCTGGGCCCGGGTCGGCGCGAATCCGCGTACCGCGAAGGCCGCGCCCGCGCCCAGCGCGGCGCCCGCCACCACATCGCCCGGGTAATGGACGCCCGTGTAGACGCGGGAGAAGGCGACCGAGGCGGCGATGGGCGCCAGCGCCAGCCCCCACCACTTGTTCTCGAACGCCACACCCGTCGCGAAGGCCACGGCGGAGGCGGCGTGCCCGGAGGGGAAGGAGGTGGTGAAGGGCTGCTTGGTGAGCTGCCGTATCACCGGCACCGTGTCCAGCAGCGGCCGCTCCCGGCGCACCGAGCGCTTGGCCAGGGTGTTCACGGTCAGGGACGCCACCGCCAGTGAGGCGACGCCGCGCAGCGCAGCGCGGCGCGTGGGGCGGCCGCCGAACGCCGCCGCTGCCGCCGCCGACCCCAGCCACAGCAGCCCGTGGTCGGCGGCCCGGCTCAGCTTCGGCAGTACCCGGTCCGCGCCGGGCCAGTGCCGGGTGGCGACCCCGTTGAACGTCTTGCGGTCCCAGGTGCTCAGTACAGTGCGCATGAGCCACATGTACCCCAACGGGACCGACGCAGACGACAGGGTCCCGGACGGCTCAGCGCCGGTCCGGCCCGCCCTCCGCGGCCCGGCCGAGGTCCGCCGGCGCGGAGTCCGGGTCCTGCGCCCGGGCCAGGTCCCCGATGCTCACGATGCCCACCGGAGCGCCGTCGCGGACGACCGGCAGCCGCCGCACCGCCTTCCGGCGCAGCAGCGACACCGCGGCCGAAACCGGCTCCTCCGGCCCGACGGTGACCGGTTCCGGAGTGCACACGGCGAGGCAGGGCACGCCGAGCGGATCCACCCCGTTCGCCACGGCGCGCAGCACGATGTCCCGGTCGGTGACCACGCCGACCAGCTTGCCGTCCTCGGCCACCAGCACGTCGCCGATGTCGTGCGCGCGCATGAGCTGTGCCGCTTCCACCAGCGAGGCGTCGGGGTGGACGGTGGTGACGGTCGGCGTCATGACTTCCCGTACCAACTGTGCCATTGCCTGATCGCCTTCTTCCTGGTCCTGCTCCGACGGCCGGCCTGCTGCGGGGATGGTGGAGGCTGTACCCGGCACGCTCCCCGCCATGCCCGTCGCGTGGTTCGATGAGCGGATGATCAGACGACGGGGCGCGGCGGACCTTCCCGCGTGCGTGCGGGTGCTGCGTGAAGTGCACGTGGAGAGCGGATATCCCTACGCCTGGCCGGCCGATCCGGCGGGCTGGCTGACCCCGGACGGGCTGACCGGTGCTTGGGTCGCCGAGGACGGCGCCGGCCGTGTGGCGGGGCACGTCGCGCTGTGCGGGCGCGAGGTCGGCCGGCTGTACGTGGCCCCGGCGGCCCGCGGCCGGGGACTCGGCGGCCGGCTGCTGCGCGCGGTGACGGACGCGGCGACGGCCGCCGGGCTGCGGCCCGTACTGGCAGTCAACGCCACCGACACCGCGGCGATCGCGCTCTACGAGCGGCACGGCTGGCGGCCCGCCGGCACCGAACAGCAGGACTGGGGCGGCCCGGCGCCGGTCACCGTCCGGTTCTACGAAGCACCCGCCGCCCCGCCCCGGACGGACGGCTGAACCGGCTCGGTCCGGCGAAGGAGGCCGCGCGGGGCGGTTGTTCGTACCGGCCGGCGGGTGTGGGATGCCTGCGGATGGTTACCCCGGAGGCAAGTGCTGCCGGTCGAGGGCGTGCGGGAGCGCACGCACGGCGCGCAGGGCGAACTGTGTTTCGCCAAAGGTGTTTACGGGTCAGGGGGCCGGGCACGCGATTAACCGTGCTTCGGACCGGAGGCACGCCCGTGGAAGTCGTATGACTCCTGTGTCGGGCGCGCCTGGCCGGTCGCGCTTCCGCGGGTTCGACGGACTCTGAGTCGACGGATCAGGGAGCCCAGACCATGCCCATGACATCCCATGCCGAAGAAGCGCACACCCCCATAGAACCCACCCCCGAGCAGCGCAGCACCCGCCGGCGGAACGAACAGGCGCCGAGCAGGCCGCCCGGCAAGCCGGGCCGCCGCACGAAGCAGCGCCGCGTCTCCGCGAACAAGCCCCCGCCCACACCCCGGCAGCGGGGCCGCCACTCCCACCACGACGCGCCCGACACCGCGGGGGACTTCCGGCGGCTGGTCGCGCTGCCGGACGGCCCCGAGCGTGACGAGCTGCGGCGGAGCGTGGTCTGTGCCTGGCTCCCGATGTCCGAACGGCTCGCGCTGCGGTTCCGCAACCGCGGTGAGGCCGCCGAGGACCTCCAGCAGGTCGCGGCGCTCGGCCTGGTGAAGGCCGTGGACCGGTACGACCCCGACCGCGGCTGCGCCTTCGAGAGCTTCGCCGTGCCGACGATCGTGGGCGAGGTCAAGCGCCACTTCCGCGACCACATGTGGGGGCTGCACGTACCCCGCCGGGTGCAGGAGCTGCGCAACCGCGTCCGTGCCGCGCGGCAGGAGCTGACCCGCAGCGTGGACGACCGCGGGCCCACCCCCGAGGAGATCGCCGAGCACACGGGCATGTCCCTGGAGGAGGTGCTGCTCGGCAGCCAGGCGCTGGACAGCTTCACCACGCTGTCGCTGGACGCCGAGCTGCCGGGTGCCGACGACGGCTACTCGCTGGCGGACACGCTCGGCTCGTCCGAGTCCGGCTTCGACCTCGTGCTGGCCCGTGAGGCGGTCAAGCCGAAGCTGCGCAAACTGCCCGAGCGCGAGCGGGAGATCCTCTACATGCGCTTCTTCTGCGACATGACGCAGAGCCGGATCGCCGACCGGCTCGGCATCTCCCAGATGCATGTCTCGCGCATCATCAGCCGGACCTGCCGGCGCCTCGCCGACCAGGTCGGCGCCCGCCAGGGTGAGTACGCGACATCCTGACCGGGGGGCCGGGGCCGGGGCCCGGTGCTTCAGGGCCGGCTGTCGCGCAGCGCCAGTCCGAGGTGGCGCGACAGCCGGTCGACGGCACCGGCCTCGGCGAGGCTGAACGCGCGCCGGGCCCCCGTACGGAAGAGCGTGAGCACACCCCGTACGGGGCCGCCCGGCTCGCGCAGCGGCACGCACAGCAACGACGTCACGGCGGCGCGCGCCAGCAGTGGTGCGCCCGCCGCGTCGTGCCCAAATGCCGCCATGTCGTCCGGCCGTACCTGGACGGCCGAGCTGCCGGTACGGGCGGTGTCCTCGGCGAGCGGGCAGCCGGCCGGGTCCTGTCCCGCCAGGGCCGCCGCGAGGTCGTCGCTGTCCTCGGGGCCGAGCACCAGCGACCGGCGCAGCGCACCGGGCGCGTGCCCGTCCCGCGCGGCATCGGCCCCGGGGGACTCCTGGTCCAGGACCACCCAGTCGGCGAACCGCCCGTGCAGCTCCCGCAGGGCCCGCTCCACCGCGGCCGGCGGCCGCTCGCCGTCCGGCTCCGCACCCGCCGGCGGTCCGGACAGCAGCGCCGTGGTGGTGTCGTCCAGCAGGTCCATCAGTTCCGCGCCCTGCGTGACCTCCGCGAGGTGCGCACGGGAGAGCGGGCGTGGCGGGTCGGGCACCCGTCGGGCCGACGGCGCGGCGCGCTGCGCGGGCGGCGCCGGAGTGCTCCCGCGCTGGCGTGCCCCGCGGTTCTCCCGCTGTTCGTCCTCGCGTTCCGTGCCGTTGACCGACGGCAGGTCGTACGCGGGCGGGGCGCCGCCGGTGTGGAAGACGGTGAGGACGGCGTTGCCCGGCTCCTGCGGCGGGCGCAGCGCCGTCATCGTCGCCCGCAGCGGCTCCCCGGGCCCGTCCGGCGTACGGAGCAGCCGGACGACCATGCTGCGGTCGCCCTCGTTGCGGGCCACCGCGGCGACCTGGGACCGGAAGGCGGCCCGCACCTCGGGGGCCAGCGAGCCGGTGAGCGGGCGCCCGGTGGCGTACCCCGCGCGCATCCCGAAGAGGATCGTGCCCGCGAAGTTCAGCCGCCGTACGACCGTGTCCGGGTCGAGCAACGCGACGACGCACGGCGTCCGCTGGAACAGCGCGCGCAGCAGCTGCTGCTCCTCCGTCCCCGCCCGGGAGTGGTTGTTCCGGTCGGCCCCCGCCAGCCCTTCGTACCGCGGCAGCAGCACGTCGACGACGTGCTGCAGTTCGAAGAGCGCAGCGTCCAGCGTCGGCTGCTGCTCGTGCGACGGGAGCGTGCGCGCGCTCCGCAGTTCTTCCACCCGCTTGCGGAAGTCGGCGAGCTCTCCGCCGGCTGACTGCTCTACCCCGGCCATGCCCACACCGTATCCGGACCGGCCGGTACCGGCCCCGCCCGTAACCCATCACGTCCGGAAGACCCCCCAGGCGTTCGGAGAAGCAGCAGGTCGCGGTCGCCCGACGGTTCATGGGGAAAGGGCGGCGCCGGGCCGGAACCGGCCCTGGCGCGGCGCATGCGAGAGACGGGCGGGGAGGATGGGCCGGAGCCCGGTGAACAGCGTTCGAACGACGGGATAGCGGCGTTTTCCGCACCCGCGTGCCGGGCATTCGAGTCCCTACGGGCAGGGCCCCCGACATATGCGGGGACGGCCGCGGCGCTCCGCCGTGACGCCCGCCCGACGCACCGACCGAGGGACTGACTGGAAATGGTGACCCACACCCTCTGCCCGGTGGACGAACCCGGCGACTCCCAGGGCTCGTCCGCCCGGAGCCTCGCGAACCTCGCGGACGTGGCCGCGCGATGCACCCCGGACAGCTGCGGCGCCACGGCCACCGTCACGACAGGCGAAGCGGCCGACGACCCGCCCGCCGCCGTCACCCACCCCGACCTGTCCACTCTGGTCAGCGTCCAGTGGGAGACCGGCGAAGGGCCGATCCGGGCCGCCCTCGCCTCCGGACACCCCGTCACCTCCGACGATCTGCTGCACGAGGACCGCTGGCCCGCGTACCGGACCGAGGCCCTGGAGACCGGCGTACGCTCCAGCACCACGCTGCCGTATCTCCGCGACGGACTGGCGGTCACCGTCACGGTCTACGGCTTCCGGCCCGGACTCTCCGTCGAGCCCGGCGACTGCGCGGCCGCGGCGCTCGGCGACCTCGCCGCCACCGGGCTGGCCCGCGACCGCAACTACCGCCGGGCCCTGGCCGAGGTCGGCCGGCTGGACGCGGCGCTGCGCTCCCGCCCGGTCATCGACCAGGCCTGCGGCATCATGATGTACGTGCTCGGCTGCGACGCGGACGACGCCTTCGACATGCTTCGCCGGCTCTCCCAGCGGACCAACCGCAAGCTGCACGACCTCGCCGTCGCCGTCGTCCGGACCCGTGGCCGCGGCCTGGAGCGGGAGCTGCGCGTGCTGCGCGAGGGGAACGGCCGGCGCTGACGGCGGCCGGGGCCCGGGCGGTGACGTGTCCTCCCGCCCGGCACCTCCCCGATCTGCGAGGGTGGTCGCGGCCCGTGCACCGCGCGGGCCCACGACCTGCCGTGGAGAGTGGAGGTACGGATGCAGCCGAGCGCCCCGGAGCCGCACCCGGATCCGGATCCGCCCATGGGGCTGCCCGTCCTCCCGGAGCTGGCCGCGCACCTCGCGGCGGCGGCCGACCGCACCGCGCCCGAACCGCCCGGCGGCGCCCGGCCGCTGCGGGCCGCCGCCTGCGGCTACTTCGAGCGCCGCGGCCTGGTGACCACCGAGGACCGCGTACTGGCCGGGCCCGGCGCGCCCGCCCTGCTGCTCGCGCTGCTCGCCGCGGCCGGCGGCGACATCGTCGTGCCCCGCCCGTGCGCCGCGTGGTACGCGCCGCAGGCCCGGCTGCTGCGCCGGGCCGTCCACCCGGCGCCGGTACCGGCCGAGTCCGGCGGTGTACCGGACCCGTTCACGCTCCTGGAGACCGTGCACCGGGCGCGGGACGCCGGCGGCGACCCGCGGGTGCTGCTGCTGTCCGTCGCCGACGACCCCACCGGCACCTGCCCGCCGCCCGAGCAGCTGCACGAGGTGTGCGAGGCGGCGGCCGACGAGGGGCTGTGGATCGTCAGCGACGAGACCCGCCGCGACCTGCTGCACGACCCGCACGACACGGTGGTGCTCAGCCCCGCCGAGATGCTGCCCGGCAGCGTCGTCGTCCTCGCCGACCTGCGGGTGACGCTCGTCCCGGCCGCCTGGCCCGCCGCGCTCGCCCGGTTCCCCGCCACCGGTCCCGGTGAGGCCCTGTGCGCCGCGGCGCTCGCCGCGCTGTCCGGGCTCGCGACCCCGCTGCCGGGCCCGCTCGCCGCCGCCGTCGGCCACGCGCTCACCGAGCCGGCCACCGTACGGGAGCGGACCGCGGCGGCGGCCCGGCTGCACGGCCGGCTCGCCGCCGGGCTGCACCGCGCGCTCACCGGCGCCGGCGCCGTGTGCCGCCCGCCGCACGCCGGGAACCACCTCTACGCCGACCTCGAAGCGCTGCGCCCGGCGTTCGCCGCCCGCGGGGTGACGGGACCGGCCGCACTGGAGCGGGTGCTGGCTCCCTGGGCGGCCCGCGGCGGCCACCGCTTCGGCGACGACCCCAAGGCGCTGCGCGTCCGGCTGAGCACCGAGGCGCTGCTCGCCGAGGACGCCGACGACCGTCGGCTCCTCCTGGATGCCCCCGAACCGCTCCAGGTCCCCTCCGTCGCCGCGTCGTTGCGGGAACTGGACGCCGTACTGAAATCGGAGGGCGGCCCCGCGGCCGGGGCGTGACGGGGCCTCAGGACGTGCGGTCGTGCGGCCCGCGGATGCGGCGCCAGGCGGCCGGTGCCGCGCTGAGCAGGACCGTCAGGCCCACCGCCGCGGCCACGCCCTGCCACGGTTCGCTGAAGAGCGAGCCGCCCAGGATGCCGATGAGCTGGTACGTCGCCGCCCAGGCCAGGCAGGCCGGCAGGTCGCCGCGGGCGAACCAGCGGACGGGCTGCTTCGCCAGCAGGCAGGCCAGCATGACGGGGATGCGCCCGGCCGGCACGAGCCGGGACAGCACGAGCACCTGGACGCCGTGCTCCTCCAGCCGGGCCTGCGCCTGCGTCAGCCGCTCCGGCGCCGACCGCTCGCGCAGCCGCTCCAGCCAGCGCGAGCCGTTCTTCGACCGCACCCCGCGCGCGCCCAGCCAGTACAGCCCCAGGTCGCCGAGGAAGGCGGCGGCCGACGCGATGAGGAAGACCAGCAGCAGCGAGAACGGCGCGGTGTGGTGGAAGGCGACCGCCGCCGCGGAGCTGACCAGCGCACCCGTCGGTACCACCGGGACCAGCGAGCCGAGCACCACCAGGACGAAGAGGGAGGGGTAGCCGGCCGCCTGCTGGGTGGTCTCCGGCGGCACGACGGCCGCGAGCCGGTCCATCAACTGCGGCGCCTGCGCTGCCAGTTCGGCCAGGGGTTCGGATGCCCGGTACGCGTTCACCGGCCCGCAGCCAGCCGTGCGGACCCGCCGTGCTCCAGCTGATGCACCGTCACCTCGGGTGCCAGCAGCGCCGACTGCCGGACGAACTCCTGCCCGGGAGCGTGGAATTCGTGCGGCCGCACCGCGTCCAAGCCGATCGGCCAGTACGTGCCGTAGTGCACCGGCACCGCGTCGCGCGGCGCGAGCCGGGCCGCCGCTACCGCGGCGCGGTGCGCGTCCAGGTGCCCGTGCCCGAGGAACGGACCCCAGCCGCCCACCGGCAGCAGCGCCACGTCGCACGTACCGACCTCGTCGGCCATGTCGTCGAACAGCCCGGTGTCCCCCGCGAAGTACGTCGTGGCCGTGCCCCGGACCACATAGCCGAGCGCCGGTACGCGGTGCGGCCCGTACGGCAGCCGCCGGCCGTCGTGCGCGGCGCGCACCGCCCGCACGGTCAGCGGCCCGACCGCCGTCTCCTCGCCCGCGTCGAGCTCGGTGAGGGGCAGGTCACCGGCGGCCGCGGTACGGCGCAGCCCCGGCAGGGCGGCGGGTGCGCCGCGCGGCACGATCAGCCGGGTGCCGGGCGCGAGCCGGGCGAGCGAGGGCAGGTGGAGGTGGTCGGAGTGCAGATGGGAGATGAGCACGGCGTCGGCCACCGCGGCGCGGCCGTCGGGGACGGGGCCGCGCCGGCGCCGCAGGTGCGCCAGGCGCCGGACGAAGAGCGGATCGGTCAGCAGCCGGACGCCGGAGTCCTCGACCGTCGCGGTGGCGTGCCCCCACCAGGTGACCTCCACCGGCACCGAAGACCTCCTCGCCTCATCCGCCCGTACCCGTTCCGTCCGCTTCTCCGAGCGTAGCTCTCACCCCGCCCGCCGCTCCGCGTCAGGGCCGTCGATGACGTACACCCGGACCGCCCGGCCGCAGGTCGGGTCGACCGTCTCGCGGTCCGGGCGCATGCCCAGCTTCCGCATGATCCGCTCGGAGGCGTCGTTGCCGCGCTGGGCGATGCTGATGATCCGTTCCAGGCCGCGCTCGCGGAAGCCGTAGTCCAGCGCGGCCCGCGCCGCCTCCGTGGCGATGCCCCGGCCCCAGTACGGCTGCCCCAGCCGCCAGCCGATCTCCACGGCGGGCAGCACCTCCGGCAGGAAGTGCGGTACGGACAGGCCGGTGAATCCCGCCAGCTTCCCCGAGTCCCGCAGCTCCACCGCGAACAGCCCGAAGCCCTCGATGTCCCACTCCTGTTCCCAGGAGGAGATCCCGGAGGCGGTCTGCGTCAGGCTGCGTGTCGCGCCGCTCCCGATCCAGCGCATCACTTCGGGATCGGCGTTCACGGTCGCCATCGGCTGGAGGTCCCCGGGGAGCCAGCGGCGCAGCACGAGCCGCTGCGTATGCAAAGTGATCACGCTTCATCCTGCCAAATCATGTCCACCTGGCGGCCGGCGCGGCGATTCCCGAGGACCGCCCCCGGTTGCCGTCACCGTCCTCATGCCCGATGCGCACGTGTGACGTAACGCCACGATCCGGCCCCTCGTGCCGGTGTGGCACGCTGAGGCGCGTACCGGACACCCGTACCGGACATCGGTGAGGAAAGGTGAGTGCGGAGTGCGGCGACCCCGATGGCGGAGCGCGGGCGGTGCCCTGCTGCGAGTGATCGCGGTCTGGGCGGTCTCGACCGTCGCCATGCTCGCGCTGGCCGGTGCGCTGCCCGACTTCCGGCTCCAGTCCGCCGACGGCGACAGCGCCACCCGCATCGCGGTCACCGCCGCGCTCGCCGCCGGGGCCTACGGCCTGCTCGGCGCGCTGGTGTGGCCGGTGCTCGTACGCACCCTGCTGCTGGTGCCCGCGCTCGTGCTCGGCCTGCTGGTCTTCGCGCTCAACGGCTCGCTGCTGCTGATCGCGCTCTGGCTGGTCCCCGACGGGCGCGGTGCCGCGTCCCCGGAGACCGCGGTGGTGGTCGCGGCCGTGATGTCGGCGGTCTCCTCGGCGACCGGTGCGGCCCTCGCCGTCGGCGACGACGACGCCTACCGCCGGCGGCTGGCCCGGCTCGCGCTGCGGCGCCGCAACACGGTGGTGCAGGACCCGGCGGGCGCCCCGCCCGGCACGGTCTTCCTCCAGCTCGACGGCGTCGGGCACGATGTGCTCGCCGACGCGCTGGCCGGCCCCGACCCGCTCATGCCCACCGTCGCTGCCTGGGCCGGCACGACCCACACGCTCACTCCCTGGCGCACCGACTGGTCCAGCCAGACCGGCGCCAGCCAGCTCGGCATCCTGCACGGAACCAACCACGACCTGCCCGCCTTCCGCTGGTACGAGAAGGACACCGGCGAGGTCGTCGTCAGCAACCGCCCGACCAGCGCCGCCGAGCTGCAGCGCCGCGCCATCGCCAGGACCGGCGACGGCGGCCTGCTCAGCGTGGACGGCGCCAGCCGCGGCAACCTCTTCAGCGGCGGCGCGGCGCAGCTCGCCCTGGTGCTCTCGGTCGCCGCCCGGCGCGGCCGGTACAACCGCTCCCGGGCCGGCTACTTCGCCTACTTCTCCGACCCGGCGAACGCCACCCGCACCGCCGCCTCCTTCGTCGTCGAGGTGTTCCGCGAGATCGGCCAGGCGCTGCGGGCCCGCTTCCGCGGGACCGGCCCCCGGGTCAAGCGCGGCGGCCTCTACCCCTTCGTACGGGCCTTCGCGACCGTCGTGGAGCGGGACGTGGTGGTCGCCGCGGTGATCGGGGACATGCTCGTGGGCCGTACCGCCGTCTACGCCGACCTGGTCGCGTACGACGAGGTCGCGCACCATTCGGGGCCGGCGAGCCGGGACGCCCGGCTGGTGCTGCGGCGCCTGGACCGCTCGCTCGCGCTGATCGCCAAGGTCGCCCGGCACGCTCCGCGCCCGTACCGCATCGTGCTCCTCTCCGACCACGGCCAGAGCCCCGGCGAGACCTTCGACGGGCGGTACGGGCTGACGCTGGAGGACCTGGTGCGGGCCGGCTGCGGGCTGCCCGTGCCGCGGCGGGCGCGCCGCAGCCCCACCGGCGCCGAGGCCAGGAACACCGCGCGCGCCGCGCTGCGCCGCCCCGAGGAGGAGCCGGAGGAGACCACCCGGCGGGCCCGGCGGGCCGCCGAGCCGATCGTGCTGGCCTCCGGCAACCTCGGCCTGGTCTCCTTTCCGTCGCTCGCGGGCCGGGCGACCCGCGAGCAGATCGACCGGCGCAACCCGGCGCTGCTGAGCACGCTGGCCGAGCACCCCGGGATCGGCTTCCTCCTCGTCCGGTCCGACGAGCACGGCGCGGTGGTGCTCGGGCCGCGCGGCGGCGCCCACCACCTCGACAGCGGGCTGGTGACCGGCGAGGACCCGCTCGCGCCGTTCGGGCCGGGCGCCGCGGACGCCGTACGCCGCACCGACGGTTTCCCGCACGTCGCCGACATCATGATCAACTCCTGTTGCGACCCGGAGACGGGCGAGGTGCACGCCTTTGAAGAGCAGATCGGCTCGCACGGCGGGCTCGGCGGGCCGCAGTCCCACCCCTTCCTCCTCTGGCCCGAGGGGCTCACGCCGCCCGTGGGGGAGGGCACGGAACTGGTCGGCGCCGAGCGGGTCCACCTCGTCTTCCGGCGCTGGCTGACCGAGGGCGGCGGCCCGTCGGTACCGGTCGGGGAGCCGCCGGCCGCCGGGGAGCCGCCCGCCGCGGAGCAGCGCCCGGCCGGCGACGGGTCCCGGCCCGCCGTGAACGAAATCCGGCCACGAGGGGCGGCGCCCGAAGCTTTTTCGCCCGGCCGGGGAGGCACGCAGGAGGAACAGCGCTGATTTTGAGGCGGCCTCCGGGGTCCCGGACCATGGTGGGGCGCCCGCGGCCGTCCGGCCGGGCGCGGCGCGCCCGGTGCCCGACACTGGCCCGGTGCGCAGGGCGTCCGGCGATCCTCGGGCGCAGAGCACAAGAGAGAGCCACCACGCGCCATGCACGACCGGCACACCCGCCGCTTCGGTCTGGGGACCGCCACCGCCCTGGTGATGGGCAACATCATCGGGGGCGGCATCTTCCTGCTGCCCGCCTCGGTCGCCCCCTTCGGGACCGTCAGCCTCGTCGCCTTCGGCGTCCTGACCCTGGGCGCCATCGCGCTCGCCCTGGTCTTCGGGCGGCTGGCGCAGCGCCACCCCGACACCGGCGGCCCGTACGTCTACGCCCGTGAGGCGTTCGGCGACTTCGCCGGCTTCCTGTCCGCCTGGTCGTACTGGACCATGGCCTGGGTCAGCAACGCGGCGCTCGCCGTCGCGGCCGTCGGGTACGTCCACGTGCTCTTCCCCGGCCACGCCTCCACGGGCCTGGACCTGGCCGTCGCACTGGCCGCGCTCTGGCTCCCGGCGATCTCCAACTTCGCCGGTACCCGCTACGTCGGCGCGGTCCAGCTGATCGCCACCGTCCTGAAGTTCATCCCCCTCCTCTTCATCGCGGTCGCGGGGCTGTTCTTCTTCGACGCGGACAACCTCGGCTCGTTCAACGCGGGCGGCGGCAGCGCGCTGGGCGGGCTGTCCGCGGCGGCCGCGTTCCTCCTCTACAGCTACCTCGGCCTGGAGTCCGCCGCGATGAGCGCGGGCGAGGTGCGCAACCCCCAGCGGAACGTCGGCCGGGCCACCGTCCTCGGTGTCGTCGGCGCCGCGGTCGTCTACCTCCTCGGCACGGTCTCCGTCTTCGGCACCGTCCCGCACGACAAGCTGGTCGACTCCAAGGCGCCGTTCTCCGACGCCATCAACGTGATGTTCGGCGGCCACTGGGGCGGCATGCTGGTCGCCGCCGCCGCGGTGATCTCCATCGTCGGCGCGCTGAACGGCTGGACGCTGATGAGCGCCCAGTCCCCGTACGCCGCGGCGCGGGACGGCCTCTTCCCGGCCGCCTTCCAGAAGAAGCGGCGCGGCGTGCCGACCTTCGGCGTGCTCGCCTCGGCGATCCTGGCCAGCGCGCTGACCGTCATCAACTACGTCTCCGGCGCCGGCGGCGTCTTCGAGATCCTCGTCCTGATCACCACCTTCTCGGCCACGGTCCCCTACCTCCTCGCCGCCGCCGCGCAGATCTACTACCTGCTCACCGGGCGCCGCGACGAGGTGCGCCCCGGCCGCTTCGCCCGCGACCTGATCCTCGCGCTGGTCGCCTTCGGCTTCACCTTCTGGCTGGTGGCCGGCGCCGGGTACGCGGCGATCTACCAGGGCGTGCTGTTCCTCTTCGCCGGCATCCTGGTCTACGCGTGGATGCGGGCGCGGCGCACCGTACGCGAGCGGGAGGCCGCCGAGGCGGGGCTCCCGGCGGACGCGGCCGACGCCCCGAAGCACGAGGAACCGACGGCCTGACGCCCGGCGGGCGGGCCCGGACGATCACCCTTCGGTCACCCGCCCGGCGGCCGCGGGGTCCGTGATAGATCTCCGGTGGAAGCCGCACACCGCCAGGTGGCAGCCGTACACCGAAGGAGAGCCCGATGCCCGCCCGTTCCCTCGCCACCGCGCCGATCCTCGTCCTCAACGGCCCGAACCTGAACCTCCTCGGACAGCGGCAGCCGGAGATCTACGGCTCCGACACCCTCGCCGACGTCGAGGCGCTGTGCGCCAGGACCGCGAAGGCGCACGGCGGCACCGTCGACTGCCGGCAGTCCAACCACGAGGGCCAGATCGTCGACTGGATCCACGAGGCCCGCACGGCGCACGCCGGCATCGTGATCAACCCGGCCGCCTACTCCCACACCTCGGTCGCGATCCTCGACGCCCTCAACACCTGCGACGGCATGCCCGTCATCGAGGTGCACATCTCCAACATCCACCACCGCGAGGAGTTCCGGCACCACTCCTACGTCTCGCACCGCGCCGACGGCGTCATCGCGGGCTGCGGCGTCCAGGGCTACGCCTTCGCGGTCGAGCGGGTGGCCGCGCTGGTCGCCGCGCGCCAGGAGGACTGACCACCGGGGAGCGGGCCAGCGGGCCACCCGTACCCCGCCGGAGCCGCACATTGGCGCGAATGCGGGTTCGCCGTGCAAGGGTGGGGGAAAAGCTGGAACGCACGTACGCACGCGACGGCTGAGAGGCGGCACGGCATGAACAGTCAGGTGGATCCGCTCACCGACAAGGAGATCGAGGACCGGCTGGCGGAGCTGCCGGGCTGGTCGGTGGCCGACGACCGGCTCACCCGCACGTACCGCTTCGACAGCCACCTCCCGGCTGCCGCGATGGTCGTGCACGTGGCCCAGCTCCAGGAGGAACTGGGCCACCACTCCGAGCAGGCCCTCGGCTACAACACCCTGGCCATCGCGGTGAACACGCACAGCGCCGGCGGCCGGATCACCGAGCGGGACTTCGACCTCGCACAGCGGATCGAAGCCGTCGCAGCGGGCCACGGGGCGCGTTGATCCTGCCCCGCGCGAGCTGCGGCGCCGCCCGCGTCAGCTCGGCGTTGAACTGCGCGCCGGTCAGCAGGGAGAGGTGGGAGAACCACAGCCAGATGAGGAACACCACCGGTCCCGCCAGCGAGCCGTACAGCCGGCTGAACGTGCCGGCGTACGACGCGTAGAGCGCGAAGCCCGCCGAGGAGACCAGCCAGAGCAGTACCGCGAGGACGCCGCCGGGCACCCCGCGCCGCACCCCGCGCGAGGCCGGCGGCCCCGACCGGAAGAGGACCAGCACCAGCACGGTCGCCAGGCACAGCAGGAACGGCCACTTGACCACGTTCCAGGTCGCCTCGGCGGCCCGGCCCAGGCCCACGGCCCGCCCCAGCGCACGCGCCAGCGGCCCGCTGGCCAGCAGCGCCACCGCACTGCCGATCAGCGAGGCCAGCAGCACCAGCGCGGTGCCGAGGATGCGCGGCGCCTTCCGCCACGGCGGCCGGTCGTCCTTGACCCGGTGCATGGCGTGCAGCGCCCGCCGGAACACCGCGAGATAGCTGCACGAGGACCACACGGCGCTCACCGTCGCACCGCCCACCAGCAGCCAGGCGGCGGTCCGCTGGTGGGCCATCGAGACCAGCGCGCGGTGCAGCGTGTCGCCGGACTGGGCCGGGGCGAGCGAGCTGATGTGCGCGATCAGCTGCCCGGTCGCGGGCGGATCGGCCAGGCCGATCAGCGACACCGTGATGATCATGGCCGGCAGCAGTGCCAGCACCGAGTAGTACGTCAGGCTCGCGGCCCAGTCCGTCAGGTCGTCGTTCCACACGGAGACCGGCGTACGGCGCAGGGCGGTGCGCCACTGGCGCCAGGTCGGCAGCGAGCGCCCCGTCACCGTGCCCGGCCCGGTCCGCTCCGGCGTCTGCTGCCCGGGCACCCGGCGCTCATCGCCGACCTCCATCGCGCTGGTCTTCCTCTCCGTACGGACCGATCTGTTCCGGCCAGGCCCCCATCCTGCCCGGTCCTGGCGGTTCTCCGTACCGCGCGGGGGCCGCGATGGCGGGCGAAGGATCGGATAATGGGCGTAATCGGAGCGCTTTGTGCGTGCCGTACCGCGACATCGGCGGCCAGGCGTGCCCCAATGGGCCCCGGGGCAGTGATGCCTGGCACGGATGTTCCGAGGTACGGACGGAGAGGAGCGGACGGGTGCCCGAACCCGGCGATGGCCTCCTGGCCGCACGGGCCGCGGAGGGGGACGAGGGGGCGTTCGAGGTGCTCGTACGGCGGCACGGCCCGTCGCTGCTGCGCCTGGCGACCCGGCTCCTGGGCAGCAGGACCGACGCCGAGGACGCCGTGCAGGACGCGTTCGTCAACGCCTGGCGCCGGATGCCGGGATTCCGCGGCGACGCCTCGTTCTCGACGTGGATGTACCGCATCGTCACCAACCGCTGCCTGAACATTCTGCGGGCCCGCCGCCCCACCCAGGACCTCGGCTCGGTCCCCGAGCCGCCCGCGCCAGAACACGCCTCGTCGCCGGTCCGCGCCGCCGAGTCGCACGCGGCCGTGCAGGCGCTGGGCGATGCCATGCGGGGGCTCACCCCCGAACAGCGCGCCTGCTGGGTCCTGCGCGAACTCCAGGGGCTGCCCTACGACGAGATCGCCGAGATCGTCGGCAGCACGCACCAGGCGGTACGCGGCCGGGTTTTCCGGGCACGCCGCCATCTGACGGAGGCGATGAGCTCATGGCGGTAGGCGAGGCGTACGAAGAGGACCCGGCGCTGCCCTGCGGCCGCACGCTCTCGGAGGTCTGGGAGACGGCCGAGGAGTCGCCGGACGACCCGCACACGGCCGGGTGCCCGCACTGTCAGGAGGCCCTGGCGCAGCTCGGCGTGCTGGACGACTACGTACGGGAGGCCCGGACCGGCGCCGCCGACGAGGCCGCCGAAGCGGCGGACGCGGCGGCCGCCGAGCGGCTCACGGCCCGGGTGATGGACCTGGTCAGAACCGAGCTGCGGCCCGGCCGCACCCTGCCGCTGGGCGAGCCGGCGGACGACGCCTGGATCACCGAGGCGGCGGCCGCGAAGGCGTTCCGCGCGGCGGCCGAGACGCTGCCCGCGGTCCACGCCGGGAGCTGCCGGGTGACCCTCACGGCGCCCGAGGGCCCGATGACGGTGAGCATGGAGATCGCGGCGGGCCTGCGGTGGGAGCTGCCGGACCTGGCGGAACAGGTGCGCCGGCGGGTGCGCGCGGCGGCGGACGAGGCGGTCGGCCTGACCGTTTCCGTGGTCGACGTCGCGGTCGTCGACCTCATCGACGAGTCGGAGGAGCCGGCATGAGCGGTGCACAGCAGGCGGAGGGCCGGGGGAGGACCGACCGGGAACTGCGCGCACTCCTCCAGCGGACCGCGGCCGAGGCCGTGCGCAACACCCCCGGGGTGGCCTACCTCCGCCCCGGCCTGGGCGACCTGGTGCGGGGCGCGGTACCGCTGCTCGCCGCCGCCGACGAGCAGCGCGTCGCGGGCGTCCGCGCCGAGCCGGACGATTCGGGCCGGTGGCGCCTGCGCATCCACCTCGCCGTACGCCGCGGCCACCGGGCGCTGGACGTCACCCGCGCGGTGCGCGCCGAGGTGACGGCAGCGGTGCACCGCGCGTGCGCGCCGGACGGCCCCGAAGGCCACGGCATCGCGGGGCTCACGGTGACGGTGACGGTCACGGACCTGGCCTGAGCGGCGCGTCCCCTCCGGCTTCGCCGGTGCCCGCCACCGCGCCGCCGAGGTGGTTGCCCTCCGGCGCGCCGTGCCGGAGGCTCGGCCCATGACCGACACCCCGCACCACCACTCCCACGGCCACGCGCACGGCCACGGCCACGACGACACGCACGTGGACTGGGACGAGCACGCCCCGGTACTGGAGCGCCAGGCCGAGATCGCCACGCCGATGTACGAACAGGCCGCCGACTGGCTGCGCACGCTCCTGGGCGGTACGGAGGAACACGCGTCCGGGACGGTGCCGGTCCGCCGCCTCTGGGACGTCGGCTCGGGGCCCGGCGTCCTCACCTGCCTGCTGGCACGCGCCTTCCCCGAGGCCGAGGTGGTGGCGATCGATCCCGCGCCGGCGCTGCTGGCCCGGGTCCGCGACCGCGCCGCGCGGCTCGGGCTGGCCGACCGGGTGCGCACCCATGAGGCCGAGCTGCCCGGCGGCCTCGAAGGGCTCGGCACGGCCGACCTCATCTGGACGAGCAAGGTGCTGCACCACGTCGGCGACCAGGCGGCCGCGGTCGCGCTGCTGGCCGGGCGGCTGCGGCCGGGCGGTGTGCTCGCGGTGGCCGAGGGCGGGCTGCCGGACCGGATGCTGCCGCGGGACATCGGTATCGGGCGGCCCGGACTGCAGGCGCGGATGGACGCGGCACAGGAGGAGTGGTTCGCGCGGATGCGCGCCGACCTGCCGGGGCACCGCGAGACGGCGGAGGACTGGCCCGCGATGCTGGCCGCCGCCGGGCTGCACGACACCGGCAGCCGCACCTTCCTCCTCGACCTGCCGGCCCCGCTCACGGGCGACGCGCGTGACCACGTGGCGGACCGGCTGGCCGGTGCCGCCGAAAGGTACGCCGAGCTGCTGGACGCGTCCGACCGAGCGGTACTGGCACGCCTCACCGACCCCGGCGACGAGGCCGCCATCGCCCACCGCCCCGACGCGTTCCTGCTCTCGGCGCAAACGGTGCACGCGGGCCGAGCACAGTAACCGGCAGCGCCCCTGACGCATCGTCAGCCCGCGGTCCCTTCCCCGGTGTCTCCCGGGTCCGCCGGGGAGGGCTCGGGCGACGCCGGGAACCAACCGAACTCCGGCTCGGGTTGCTGCGACGGCGTGTCCGCCCCGCCGTTCAGCCACAGCGCCAGCCCGCCCCCTCCGGCGACCAGCACGCCCCAGGCAATGACCAGCCACTTCTTCCCCCGCCGCGACATCCGCTCCCCCTCGTTCCGCCGGTGCCCGTAGATCGTATGACAGTTCAGGCGAAGGGCGGCGCCGCGGGGCCCTCCGTCGCCGCTGTTCGAGTGGACCGCGCGGTGCGCCAGTTTTCCCGGATCGCCACCCGGTCAAGGAAGTGACGATCCGACTGAAGGAGAAAACGCTCATGCGCGTGCGTACAGCGGTCACCGCGACCGTGCTCTCGGCTCTCGTCGTCCTGGGTGCCGCGGGCGCCGCCGCGGCGGCACCTCCGCCCGAGACGGCCGGCGCCTCCGGCTCGCCGTCCGGTTCGTCCTCCGACTCCGCCGAGGACGACAAGGGCTCGCTCATCGACATCGGCGAGCTGCTCGTCCTGAGCCGGAACGGAGTCAACAACGCCTGACCCGGGCAGCACGACGGCGCCGCCGCCCACAGACCGTGGGCGGCGGCGCCGTCGTATGAGCCGTCCGGGCCTCGCTCAGGCGGTCACGAGCAGATCGCGGCGGACGGCGTGGAGTACAGCGCCTCGTCGCAGGGCGGAATCCCGCCCTCGGCCGACAGCTTGGCGACATCGGTGATGACGAACTTCTCGGGGGCCTCGGAGTCGGCTGCGGCAACGCCGGCGCCCCCCAGCAGAGAAGCGGCAGCCAGCGCGGCAACGGCGAAGGCGGTACGGATGCGCATGGTTCCTCCTGGTAGCAAAGAGTGAGGGTGTGCTACCGGCATGACCGTGCTGCGCGTCATCTACTCGCGAATAAGGGCAATTCCACCCGAAGGGTGCATTTAAAGCATCGGCCTCGACCATGACGACGGCGCCGCCGCCCAGGCGTGGTGGGCGGCGGCGCCGTGTGTGTTGAGCCGATGGCTCAGGCCACGTCCATGGTGGCGGGGTCCGGGCCGAGGCGCTTGTCGGCGTTGAGGCCGGCGAGGGTCTGCATGTCGGCGGCGTCCAGTTCGAAGCCGAAGACGTCGAAGTTCTCCTTGATCCGGGACGGGGTCGCGGACTTGGGGATGACGACGTTGCCGAGTTGGAGGTGCCAGCGGAGCACGACCTGGGCCGGGGTCTTGCCGTGCTTCTCGGCGAGCTTGCCGAGCGTGGCGTTCTCCAGGAGGCCCTTGCCCTGGCCCAGCGGCGACCAGGCCTCGGTGGCGATGTCGTGCTCGGCGTGGAAGGCGCGGCTCTCGGCCTGCTGGAGCTCGGGGTGGAGCTCGATCTGGTTGACCGCGGGGACGACCGAGGTCTCGTTCAGCAGCCGCTGGAGGTGCGGGGGCTGGAAGTTGGAGACACCGATGGCCTTGGCGCGGCCGTCCGCCTGGATCTTCTCGAACGCCTTGTAGGTGTCGACGTAGGTGTCACGGGCCGGCAGCGGCCAGTGGATGAGGTACAGGTCGACGTAGTCCAGGCCCAGCTTGGCCAGGGAGGCGTCGAAGGCGCGGAGGGTGGAGTCGTAGCCCTGTTCCGAATTCCACAGCTTCGTCGTGACGAAGAGCTCGTCGCGGGCGATGCCGGACGCGGCGAGGGCCTTCCCCGTGCCCTCCTCGTTGCCGTAGATCGCGGCGGTGTCGATGCTGCGGTACCCGGCCTCCAAGGCGTGGCCGACAGCGGTGAACGCCTCGTCGTCCGGGATCTGCCAGACGCCGAAGCCGAGCTGCGGCATGGTGACGCCGTTGTTGAGGGTGATGTGGGGGACCTTGCTCACGAGCGAATCGATCCTTTGGTCGGCGTACAGGTTCTACAAGATCCAACCACTGAGCGGAACAATGCATTCCCATACGTGGCCATAGATTTTGGCGCCGCCCGTACACACCCCGCCGTCACCCGTACAGCGCCGCCACCTCGGCCTCGTACGCCGTCTCGATGGCCTTCCGCTTCAGCTTCAGCGACGGCGTCAGCAGCCCGTGCTCCTCGCTGAACTGGCTGGCCAGGATGCGGAACGTACGGATCGACTCGGCCTGCGAGACGAGCGTGTTCGCGGCGACCACCGCGCGCCGGATCTCGGTCTCCAGATCCGGGTCGCGCACCAGGTCGGTCGGCGGCATGGCCGGCTTGCCGCGCATCTGCAGCCAGTGCGTCACCGCCTCCGCGTCCAGCGTGACCAGCGCGGCGACGTACGGCCGGTCGTTGCCGACCACGATGCACTGGGCGACCAGCGGGTGCGCCCGCACCCGCTCCTCCAGCGGCACCGGCGAGATCGTCTTGCCGCCGGAGGTCACCAGGACCTCCTTCTTGCGGCCGATGATCGTGAGGTAGCCGTCCTCGTCGAGCTGTCCCAGGTCGCCGGTGGCCAGCCAGCCGTCGTGCAGCGTGGCGTCGGTGGCCTTGGGGTTGTTGAGGTAGCCCTGGAAGACCTGGCCGCCGCGGACCCAGATCTCGTTGTCGTCCGCGATGTGCACCGTCGTACCCGGTACGGGCAGCCCGACAGTGCCGAACCGGGTCTGCTCGGGCGGGTTGGCGGTGGCGGCCGCGGTGGTCTCCGTCAGGCCGTAGCCCTCGTAGATCGTGACGCCCGCGCCCTCCCAGAAGAGGCCGAGCCGGCGCTCCATCGCCGAGCCGCCCGACATCGCGTGCCGCACCCGGCCGCCCATGGCCTCCCGCACCTTGCTGTAGACGAGCTTGTCGAACAGCTGGTGCTGCATGCGCAGGCCGGGGCCGGGCCCGGAGCCGGTACCGAAGGCCTTGTGCTCGATGGCCTCGGCGTACCGCCGCGCCACGTCCACGGCCTTGTCGAAGGGGCCGACCTTGCCGTCGGACTCGGCCTTCCGGCGGGCCGCCGCGAACACCTTCTCGAAGATGTAGGGCACGGCGAGGATGAAGGTCGGCTTGAAGGACTGGAGGTCGGGGAGGAGCGCGGTGGCCGAGAGGTTCGGCTGGTGCGCGAGCTTGACCCGGCCGCGGATGGCGGCGACCTGCACCATGCGCCCGAAGACGTGCGCCAGCGGCAGGAACAGCAGGGTGGAAGCCTCGTCACCCGGCTTGGAGTGGAAGACCCGCTCGTACCGCTCGACGACGTTGTCGGCCTCGGCCATGAAGTTGGCGTGGCTGATCACGCAGCCCTTGGGGCGGCCGGTGGTGCCGGAGGTGTAGATGATCGTCGCGGGCGCGTCCGGGGTGACCGCCATGCGGTGCCGGTGGACCACGTCGTCCTCGATGTGCCGGCCGGCCTCGGTCAGCTCGGTGACCGGATCCGCGTCCAGCTGCCACAGCAGGCGCAGGTGCGGCAGCCGGTCGATGACCGACCCGATGGTCATGGCGTGGTCCTCGTGCTCGACCAGGCAGGAGGAGACGGCCGAGTCGTGCAGCATCCAGAAGACCTGCTCGGCCGAGGAGGTCGGGTACAGCGGGACCGGCTGCGCGCCGATCGACCACAGGGCGAAGTCGAACAGCGTCCATTCGTACCGTGTCCGCGACATGATCCCGACGCGGTCGCCGAACCGTACGCCCTGTGCCAGCAGGCCCTTCGCGAGCGCCATGACCTCGTCACGGAACTGCGCGGCGCTGACGTCCTGCCAGCGTCCCGCATCGTCCTTACGGCAGAGCGCGACCCGCTCGGGGCCGGACTCGGCGTTTTCGAAAATGGCGTCCGCCAGACCACCGACACGGGGCGCCGTCGCCAGTGGGGGGACGGAGTACTCGCGCAATGACCCGCTCCTCATGGTGCTCCTAGCAGCGCCGAGACCGTACCCCACGGAAACCGCCTCACGGCAGTGGCTGCCAAACGTCCGAACCGTTGCCATAGGCCCAGGTCATCCGGCGAAAACGGGCTACTTCGGAGAACCCCGGACATGAACCCGTCAGTAACATGTGGATCGATCACGCCACAGGGACTTTTTCTGCACCAAATCTTTCCGTTTCCCGATGTCCGGACCCAACCGTTCCGGGAACGCACACCTGCCCGCCGCGGCCGGTCTCACGCTTCCCGCGTCGCCGCCGAACAGAACAAGCCATGTTGCGGGGCGTGCGCTTCGCCCGGTTCGCCCCTGCCCGGGGGGAATCGGGTGGGGTGGCGGAGCGTCGGGGCCGCTCGCGAACGCGAACCCTGTGGCCGTTCGGGAAGTGAACGGTGAGGGGGTGGATGTGGTTCCTGGTGCTTCACATTGTTCACCACCAGGGCCTGCGTCTTCCGACGGGCGGAAGCGGTGCCGGTGCCGGATTCAGAAGGTGTCGAAAGTGATCGGTGTCACAGTCGTGCCTTTGACGGTCCATGGACCCCCTTCTACGTTGCGCTGAGAGCGCTCTCTCCGGGTCTTTCCGACCGGCGCCCCTCCTCATCACCGGTGCCCCTCCTCACCATCGAAGGAGAGCCATGCGTCCCCGCACGAGAGTTCCGCGCACCAGACCCGTCCGGCCCCGCACCCTCCTGCTCACCGCCCTCACCGCCCTCGCCGCGCTGGCGACGGTGACCGTCCCCGAGGCGACCGGCGCCACGCCGCCCGCCGCCGCGCCCGCCGCCTGGGACACCGATCTCGCGGCCGCCGCGTACGCCGCCGACCCCGGCGCCGTCACCGCCTCCGGCAGCGAGAACGACGGCACCCGGCCCGGCGGCGCCGTCGACGGCAGCGGGACCACCCGCTGGTCCAGCAACGCCGCCGACGACGCCTGGATCCGTATCGACCTGGGCAGCACCCTGCGCATCGACCGCGTCACCCTCGACTGGGAAGCCGCCTACGGCAAGAAGTACGTCCTGGAAGTGTCCGCGAACGGCACCGACTGGCGGCCCTTCTACACGGAGGACGCCGGCACCGGCGGTTCGGTGACCGCGAGCACCTATCCGCAGGAGGTCACCGGCCGCTACGTCCGGATGCGCGGCGTCCAGCGCGCCACTTCCTACGGCTACTCCCTCTACGCCTTCAAGGTCTACGGCGGCGCCCCGGCGCCCGCCTCCACCACCCGCGCCAACCTCGCCCTGCACCACCCGGCCTACAGCAACGTCTACCAGCACGCCGGGAACACCCCCGCCTACGTCACCGACGGCGGCCGGCCCGCCGACCTCAAGGCGGATCGCTCGCGCTGGTCGAGCGACTGGAACGCGGACCGCTGGGTCTCCGTCGACCTCGGCGCCCGTTCCACCATCGACACCGTCGACCTCTACTGGGAGGCCGCCTACGCCGTCGACTACGAACTCCAGGTCTCCGACGACAACAGGACCTGGCGGACCGTGTACCGCCCGTCCGCCGCCGAGGCCGCAGCGCGTCGTGCCGATGTGAAGTCGCCCGCCGAGGCCACCGGGCGGCACGACACCGTCAAGCTCCCCTCGCCCGCCACCGGGCGCTACGTCCGCATGCTCGGCAAGGAGCGCCGGTCCTTCTACAACCCGGCGCCCGCCACGGCTCAGTTCGGCTACTCCCTCTACGAGTTCCAGGTCTGGGGCACGGGCGGCAGCGCCGACGCCGCCTATCCGGCGCTGCCGGGGGACCAGGGCGGGACGTACCGCACCACGTTCTTCGACGACTTCACCGGCGCGGGCCTGGACCGCTCGAAGTGGCGGGTGGTGCGCACCGGCACCGAGATGGGGTCCGTCAACGGCGAGTCCCAGGCGTACGTCGACTCCGCCGACAACATCCGGACGGCGAACGGCAATCTGGTCCTGACGGCCAAGTACTGCAAGGGCTGCACCAAGGCCGGCGGCGGTACGTACGACTTCACGTCGGGGCGCATCGACACCAACACCAAGTTCGACTTCACCTACGGCAAGGTCAGCGCCCGCATGAAGCTGCCGGTCGGCGACGGCTTCTGGCCCGCTTTCTGGATGCTGGGCAGCAACGTCGACGACCCGTCCGTGTCCTGGCCGGCCTCCGGTGAGACCGACATCATGGAGAACATCGGCTACGGCGACTGGACCAGCAGCGCCCTGCACGGCCCCGGCTACTCCGCCGACGGCAACATCGGTGCCCAGCAGCACTACCCGGACGGCGGCCGCGCCGACCAGTGGCACACCTACGCGGTGGAGTGGACCCCGAAGGGCATGAAGTTCTCCGTCGACGACCGGGTGGTGCAGGAGACCACCCGCAACAAGCTGGAGTCCACCCGCGGCCAGTGGGTCTTCGACCACGACCAGTACGTCATCCTGAACCTCGCACTCGGCGGCGCCTACCCGGCCGGCTGGAACAAGGTCACCCAGCCGTACTGGGGCCTGCCGCAGTCCAGCGTCGACCGGATAGCGCAGGGCGGCGTCCAGGCCGAGATCGACTGGGTGCGCGTCGAGCAGAAGGGCTAGCCGGCCGGAAGGGCGGTGCGGCCCCGGCCGATCGGCCAGGGTCCACGAGCGGCAACTGCGGATTCCGGACGGCCGGACCCCGCTGAGCGGCCCGGCGCGCCGGCGGCCCGTTCCCGCATCCTTGTGCGGGAACGGGCCGCGGTGTGAGCCCGTGCGGTCGGACTTCGACGGTCAGGACGCGTCGGTCCGGTCGCGGTCCGTCAGGGAGTCCTTGATCCCCTTGCCCTGTTCCTTGGCCTCGTCCACGGCGTCCTTGGCCTTGCCCTTGGTCTGGTCGGCGCGGCCCTCGCCCTTCATCCGGCTGTCGCCGGTGGCCTTGCCGGCCATCTCCTTGGCCTTGCCCTTGAGCTTGTCCATCGCGCCCTTGTCGGCCATGCCGGAACTCCTTCGTCTCGTTCGGCGGGACGGCAACCACGCTGCCCCACCCCTTGCCGGCCCGCACCCCGGGAAGGGCCGGGCCGGTGCGGTCACCCGGGCCGCTGGACTCCTTCCGACGCCCCTCATCTGGCCCTGTCACCAGGGGCGCGGAGCGGGCAGCATGTCGGGAATCCCGTCCCGACAGGCAGGCCCCGTCCTGCGTCAGGTGGTGACCGCCCGATGTCCGAGGTACCCCGTACCGCCGATTCATGCACGGCAGCCGACCTCGTCCTGCTGAACGGCACGGTCCGCACGATGGACCGGGCCGGCACGACCCGTACCGCGCTCGCCGCCCGCGCCGGACGTGTGCTCACCGTGGCCGACGACGCGTCGGTGCACGGGCTGATCGGGCCGCGCACCCGCGTGCTCGACCTCCAGGGCCGGTGTGCGGTGCCCGGCTTCATCGAGACCCACAACCACCCCACGTTCTTCGGCCTCACGCTGGCCGCCGAGGTCGACGCGGGCAGCCCGCCCAATGCCACGATCACCGACATCGCTGCCCGGGTGGAGCAGGCCGCCGCCGACGCCGAGCCGGGCACCTGGGTGCGCGGCTACCGCTACGACGACACCCTGCTCGCCGACGACCGGCACCCCACCCGCGCCGACCTCGACCCGGTCTCCCGCGACCGGCCGGTCTGCCTCCAGCACATCTCCGGCCACTTCTGCGTACTGAACTCCGCCGGACTGCGGCTGCTCGGCATCGACCGGCACACTCCCGACCCGGTGGGCGGCGCGATCCACCGGGACGCGTCGGGCGAGCCGGACGGGGTGCTCGCGGAGACCGCGGCGTTCGCCGCCTACGCCGCGATGCCCAAGCCGGCGGCCGCCGACCTCGCCGAGGCGATCGGGCTGGCCGGCGACGCCTACCTGGCCGCCGGCGTCACCACCGTCCACGACACCGGTCTCGGCCTGGTCGGCGGGCCCGCCGAGCTGGACGCGTACCGGCTGGCGCGCCGCACCGGACGGCTGCGCAACCGCATCCAGGCGTACCTCGTGCAGGACCTCTTCCCCGGCCTGTCGCGCGGCGAGCTCAGCCCCGTCGAGGCGGGGGTGGCCGGGCTCGGCGACGAACTCTTCCGGATCGCCGGCGTGAAGATGTGGGCCGACGGCTCGCTCCAGGGGCTGACCGGCTGCGTCTCGGAGGGGTACGCGTGCGCGCCGGACAAGAACGGACTGCTGATCTTCCCGCAGGACGACCTCGCCCGGCGGGTGGCCACCCTCCACGAGGCGGGCTGGCAGGTCGCGATCCACGGCAACGGCGACGCCGCGATCCAGGCGGTCCTGGACGCGTACGGCAAGCTCGGCCTCGGCCCGGAGGAGGGCGACCGGCGGCACCGCATCGAACACTGCCAGATGGTCAGCGAGGAGCAGCTGGACCGGATGGCCGGGGCCGGCGTCCTCGCCTCCTTCTTCATCAAGCACGTCTACTACTGGGGCGACCGGCACCGGGACCGGTTCCTCGGCCCCGAGCGGGCGCGCCGCATCGACCCGCTCGCGTCGGCACGCAAGCACGGCGTCACCTTCGGGCTGCACTCGGACACCCCGGTGGTCCCCGTGCCGCCGCTGGAGGGCATCTGGTGCGCGGTGCGCCGGACGACCCGCGACGGCCACGAACTGGGGCCGGAGCAGCGGGTGGACGTGGACACCGCGCTGCGCGGCTACACCAGCCAGGCCGCCCACCTGGCCTTCGAGGAGGACACGAAGGGGAGCCTGGAGCCGGGCAAGCTCGCCGACATCGCGGTGCTCTCCGCCGACCCGGGGACCGTCGCGCCGGACACGCTCCGTGACCTGCGGGTGGACGCCACCGTCATCGGCGGGGAGGTCGTGTGGAGCGGCACGGGGCCGGCTGCCGCGGGGCGGGCCGGGGGAGGGGAGGGCCGGTGAAGGAGAGCCGGAAGAGCCTCGCCATCGGGCTCGGGCTGCCGGTCGTGGCGATCCTCGTCGTCATGCCGCTGCTCGCGGACACCGGTGTGTACGTCCTCGGGATCCCGCTGCTGTGGCTGTGGCTGTTCGCGTGGTTCCCGCTCACCAGCCTGTGCCTGTGGGCGGCCTGGCGGATCGACGAGCCGCGGTACCGGGAGGAACCGGCGGCCGGGCCGGCGGGAGAGGGGGCCGGGAGATGACGGCGGCGGTCTTCTTCGGCTTCATGGCGCTCTCCGTCCTGGTCGCCTTCAGCGCGCGGCGCGGGATGAAGAACATGTCGATCGGCGAGTACCTCGTCGGCGGCCGGTCCTTCCCGCCCTGGCTGCTGTACTTCCTCGCGGTCGGCGAGATCTACAGCATCGGCACCATGATCGGCTTCCCCGCGGGCATCTACGCGGAAGGCGCGAGCTACGGCGTCTGGTTCCTCGGCTACATCCTGCTGGCGTATCCGCTGGGGTACTACATCGCGCCGCTGATCTGGCGGGCCGGGGTGCGGTACGACGCGATGACCGTGCCCGACGTCTTCGGGCGGCACTTCCGCAGCCGGAGCCTGGAGCTGGTCACCGCGGGCGCGCTGCTGGTGGCGCTGGTGCCCTGGGGGCAGTACCAGTTCATCGGCATGCAGGTGGTGCTCGGCGCGCTCGGGCTGCCGATCAGCCCGGTGCAGTCGGTGGTGCTGGCGGGCGTGATCGCCTTCCTCTACCTCGCCGTCTCCGGTGTCCGCTCGCCCGCCTTCGTCGCGATCCTGAAGGACGTGCTGATGGTGCTGGGGATCATCGTCGCGGGGGTGGTGGCGGTGACGGCGGGCGGCGGTCCGGCGGAGGTCTTCGGTCCCGGTTCGGTGCCGCGCGCGCAGGTGACGATGAGCGGCTCGCCGATGGTGTTCGCGCTGACCACCATCGTCTTCCAGAGCGTCACCTTCTACCTGGGCTTCTCCGCGGCGTACATCTTCACCGCCAAGTCCGAGCGGGCCATCAAGTCCTCGACCGTATGGATGCCGGTCTACATGCTGATGTATCCGTTCCTGGTCGCCACCGCCTACTTCGCCTTCGCCGACCGGCCGGACGTCAAGGACCCCAACACCGTCTTCATGGCGGTCGTTCAGGACCGGCTCCCGGACTGGCTGGTGGGCGTGGTCGCCGCGGGTGCCGGCCTGTCCGGCGTACTGGTCCTCGCCGTCACCGCGCTCACCATCGGCGGCATCGTCTCCCGCAACCTCGCGCCGAACATCCGCCCCGAGGCGCAGCGCCGCACCACCACGGCGGTGGTCGCCGTCTTCCTGGTCGCCGCCGCCGTCCTCACGCTCACCGCCTCGACGCTGATGCTGACGGTGCTCAACCTGACGTACTACCTGCTGGGACAGCTCGTACCGGGCTGGCTGGCGCTGATGTTCTGCCGCCGGGTGCAGCCGTGGGCGGTCTCGGCGGGGATGCTCGGCGGGATCGCGGCGTCCATCGTGCTGTACGTGACCGACCCCGGGCTCGGCGGCATCAACGCCGGGCTGGTCGCGGTGACCTTCAATTGCGTACTGATGTTCGGGCTGAGCCGGCTCCGTCCGGGTCCCGCCACCGAGCCCCTGTCGGCCGCTCCCCGCGTGACGGCCGGTCAGGACGCGCACGCCCCTCTCCGGTAGCCCCGCGCCCGCACCGGTGAGCCGGACGCGCGGCTCTGCGGCGGGAGGGAGGCAGTAGTGT
Source organism: Streptomyces sp. NPDC050806 (assembly GCF_055586425.1). NCBI lineage: Bacteria > Bacillati > Actinomycetota > Actinomycetes > Kitasatosporales > Streptomycetaceae > Streptomyces > Streptomyces sp. NPDC050806. The sequence continues at coordinate 214,938 of NZ_JBVJIF010000010.1, forward strand.
TAAAAATTGGGTATGGCGGGACTTCGTCGGATTCGGCAGCAGTCATGGGCGTGGCCGCGCTCCCTGCTGAATCCGCGCAGCCTCGCCGGGCAGGTCTTCATCCTCCAGGCCGTGATCGTGGTGCTCCTGGTGGTCGCCGCGGTGACTGCCCTGGCCCTCCAGGCCAAGCGGGACAGCAAGCAGTCGGCCGAGCGGCGGTCGCTGTCCGTCGCCGAGACCTTCGCCTCCTCGCCCGCCGTGGCCCGCGCGATGGACAGCCCCGACCCCACGGCGGTGCTCCAGCCGCAGGCCGAAGCGGTGCGCAAGCGGGCCAAGCTGGACTACCTCGTCGTCTTCGACCTGGACGGCATCCGTATCACCCACCCCGACCGCAAGCTGATCGGCAAGCACGTGGTCGGAGCCTTCGGCGAGGCCATCGGCGCCGCCCGCCAGGGCCGCCCGTACACCGAGGTCATCGACGACGGCCCGCTCGGGCCCGCCGTGGACACCACGGCCCCCATCAACCGCCCCGACGGCTCCCTCGTCGGCGGGGTCTCGGCCGGCATCACCCTGGAGCGCGCGGAGAACACCGTGGACCGCCAGATGCCGGTCCTGCTCGGCGCCGCCGGACTCGGCCTGGTGCTCGCCGCCGGCAGCACGGGCCTGGTGACGCGGCGGCTCCGGCGCCAGACGCACGGCCTGGGCCAGGCCGAGATGACCCGGATGTACGAACACCACGACGCGGTCCTGCACGCCGTACGGGAAGGCGTGGTGATCCTCGGCCCGGACGGCCTGATCCAGCTGGTCAACGACGAGGCACAGCGCCTGCTGGACCTGCCCGACCTCGCCGAGGGCCGGGCCGTCGACGAGGTCGGGCTGCCGGACCGGCTGGAGGAGCTGATGCGGTCCGGGCGGTCGGCCACCGACGAGGTGCACCACGTGGGCAACCGCCTGCTGGCCGTCAACGTACGGTCCACCGAACGTGCCGGCGGACCGCGCGGCAGCGTCGCCACCCTGCGCGACACCACCGAACTCGCCGCGCTGACCGGCCGCGCCGAGGTCGCCAGGGAGCGGCTGAAGCTGCTGTACGAGTCGGGCGTGCGGATCGGTACGACGCTGGACGTGGTGCGTACGGCGGAGGAGCTGGCGGAGGTGGCGGTGCCGCGGTTCGCCGACATCGTCACGGTCGACCTGCTGGAGGCGGTGACGGCGGGCGACGAGCCCTCGGTGCACGCCGGCTGGCGGATGCGGCGGACGGCGGCCAGGGGCGGACCGGGCGAGCCCGGCATCTACCCCGTCGGCGAGCTGATCCACTTTGTGTCGACCACCCCTCAGGTACGGGCACTGGAAGAGGGCCGGGCGGCGCTCGTGGCGGACCTGACCCGGACGGTCGCGTGGTCCGACCAGGACCGGGCCCGGGGCGCCGCGTTGCTGGAGGCCGGCGTGCGCTCGCTGGTGACGGTGCCGCTGCGGGCCCGCGGCGTGGTGCTGGGCATGGTCAATTTCTGGCGGACGGAGGACTCCCCGGCGTTCGAGGGGGAGGACCTGTCCTTCGCCGAGGAGGTCAGCGCACGCGCCGCCGTCTGCATCGACAACGCCCGCCGCTACGCCCGCGAGCACGCCATGGCCGTGACCCTCCAGCGCAGCCTGCTGCCCCGCGGCCTCCCGGAACAGGACGCGCTGGACGTGGCCTGGCGGTACCTGCCGGCCCAGGCCGGGGTGGGCGGCGACTGGTTCGACGTCATCCCGCTGCCGGGCGCGCGGGTGGCGCTGGTGGTCGGGGACGTGGTGGGGCACGGGCTGCACGCCGCGGCGACGATGGGCCGGCTGCGGACCGCGGTGCACAACTTCTCCTCGCTGGATCTGCCGGTGGACGAACTGCTGGGCCATCTGGACGAGCTGGTCACCCGGATCGACAGCGAGGAGGAGGCCGGCCAGGAGCTGCGCGGCTGGGAGGGCGTCACCGGAGCGACCTGCCTGTACGCGATCTACGACTCGGTCAGCGGGCTGTGCACCATGGCCAGGGCGGGCCACCCGGGCCCCGCGCTGGTGGCCCCCGACGGCACGGTCAGCCATCCGGACGTACCGCCCTCCCTGCCCCTCGGCCTGGGCGGCCACCCCTTCGAGACCACCGAGTTCCCGCTGCCCGAGGGCACGGACCTGGTGCTGTTCACCGACGGGCTGATCGAGGACCGCGGCCGGGACATCGACACCGGCCTCGACATGCTGGGCACGGCGCTGGCGGGCGCCGCGAGCCGCGGCCCGGACGAGATGTGCCGGGCGGCCGTCGAGGCCATGGTGCCCGATCGCCCGTCCGACGACATCGCGCTGCTGATCGCCCGCACCCGCCTGCTCGATCCCTCCCGGGTGGCGGACTGGGAGGTGGCGCGGGACCCGGCGGAGGTGGGCCGGCTGCGCGCGGAGTGCGGCGCGAAGCTGCACGAATGGGGGCTGGCCGACATCGGGTTCAGCACCGAGCTGATCCTCAGCGAGCTGATCACCAACGCGATCCGGTACGGCGCGGCGCCGGTTCGCCTCCGGCTGCTCCACGACCGCAGCCTGATCTGCGAGGTGGCGGACGGCAGCAGCACCGCGCCGCACCTGCGCCGGGCGACGAGCATGGACGAGGGCGGCCGCGGACTCTTCCTGGTGGCGCACCTGGCGCAGCGCTGGGGCACCCGGTACGTCCCCGGCGGCAAGGTCATCTGGACGGAGCAGCCGCTCAACGGCGCGAGCGTGGCACCGGTCGAGACCCCGGCCGATGTCCTCCTGGACCAGTTCGACGACAGCGGCTTCTGATCGTCCTGCACCCCTGCACCCCTGCCCGCCGCCCGGCGCGCAGGGGCGCAGCCGGACACCGCCCGCGCGCTCAGAGGTGCAGCCGGTCGCCGCCCGCCAGGATCGCGGCGGCCAGCGCCTCGGCCGGGCCGCTCGCCGGCCCGTCCGGGCGGCCGTGCACCAGGACGAAGTCGACGCCGCCGAGGTCCGGCAGGCCCGCCCGGGACCCCACACGGACCAGCCCCGGCGGGATCATGCCGAGCGAGTGCGCCATCACCCCGAGACCGGCGCGGGTCGCCGCGATGAGCCCGTTCAGGCTGCCGCTCGTACAGGCGATGCGCCACTCGCGGCCCTGCTCCTCCAGCGCCTGGAGCGCGCGGCCCCGGGTCAGCGCCGGCTGCGGGAACAGCACCAGCGGCACCGGCCGCTGCGGATCCAGCCGCAGCCGCTCGCTGCCGATCCACACCAGCTTGTCCCGCCAGATGAGCCGCCCCCGCGGGTCCTCCGGGCGCCGCTTGGCCAGCACCAGGTCCAGCCGCCCGGCCGCCAGCCGCTCGTGCAGCGTCCCCGACAGCTCGACGGTCAGCTCCAGGTCCACCTCCGGATGGTCCCGGCGGAACCCCTCCAGCACCTCCGGCAGCCGGGTCAGCACGAAGTCCTCGGACGCGCCGAACCGCAGCCGGCCGCGCAGCCGCGTCCCGGCGAAGAAGTCGGCGGCCCGCTCGTTGGCCTCCAGGATCGTGCGCGCGAAGCCGAGCATGGCCTCGCCGTCCTCCGTCAGGTCCACCCCGTGGGTGTCCCGCGCGAACAGCCGGCGCCCGGACGCCGCCTCCAGCTTCCGCACGTGCTGGCTGACGGTCGACTGCTGCACCCCGAGGCGCTGCGCGGCCTGCGTGAAGCTCAGGGTCTGCGCCACGGCCAGGAAGGTCCGCAGCTGTACGGGATCGAACACGCCCCGAGCGTACCCCCACCCATCACGTTCCGACATGACAGTGACTACGGTCAGAGGGCTTCCCGATGGCCGTGATCAGGAGCATTCTGGAGAGGGCACCGTCCATGCCCCGGGGCGCGACAGACCGCACGCCCCGGCCCGAGCCGCCGACCGATAGAGAGACCATGCGCCGCCCTCAGCTGAAGATCCCTTCCTGGCTCCCCGTGGACGGATACATCCTCGCGCTCGTCGGCACGGTCGTGCTGGCGGCGTTCCTGCCTGCCAGAGGCGCCGTCGCCACCGGCGCCGAGGGCGCCTCGACCGGCGCCGTCGCCCTGCTCTTCTTCCTGTACGGCGCCCGGCTGTCCACCCGCGAGGCGATGGACGGACTGCGCCACTGGCGCCTGCACCTCACGGTCCTGGCGTTCACCTTCGCCGTCTTCCCGCTGCTCGGCCTCGCGGCCCGCGCCCTCGTGCCGTACCTGCTGACGCCGCAGCTCTACACCGGCTTGCTCTTCCTGTGCCTGGTGCCGTCCACGATCCAGTCCTCGATCGCCTTCACCTCCATCGCGCGCGGCAACGTCGCGGCGGCGATCTGCGCGGGCTCCTTCTCCAGCCTGGTCGGCATCGTGATCACGCCGCTGCTCGCCGCGGTGCTGCTCGGCGGTGACGGCGGCGGATTCTCCGCCGACTCGCTGCTCTCGATCGTCTTCCAGCTGCTGGTGCCGTTCCTCGCCGGGCAGCTGCTGCGCCGCTGGATCTCCGGCTTCCTGACCCGGAACAAGAAGGTTCTCGGCTACGTCGACCGCGGCTCGATCCTGCTCGTCGTCTACACCGCGTTCAGCACCGGCATGGTCCAGGGCATCTGGAGCAAGGTCTCCTTCTGGCGGCTGGCCGAGCTGGTGGCCGTCGAGGCCGTCCTGCTGGCCGTGATGCTGACGCTCACCACGTACGGCTCGCGGAAGCTCGGTTTCCGCCGCGCCGACCGCATCGCGATCACCTTCGCCGGCTCCAAGAAGAGCCTGGCGGCGGGCCTGCCGATGGCGAGCGTGCTCTTCGGCGCACAGGCCAGCCTCGCGGTGCTGCCCCTGATGCTCTTCCACCAGATGCAGCTGATGGTGTGCGCGGTGATCGCGAAGCGGTACGCGCGCCGGGCGGAGGCCGCGGAGGCCGCGGAGACGGCGGAGATACCGGGGACCGCGGAGCAGCCGGCGGCCGCCGGGCCCGGGGAGGAGGACGGCCGGTCCCGCGCCGTGTCGGCCGACGATGCGGTGGGAGCGCGCCGCTAGGGTGCGTGCATGACGGGCCAACACGTCCTCACCTGGGACGTCACCGCAAGCAAGGGCATCGAGACCGCGTGGGTGGACCTCGGCGAGCGGACCCTGTCCGCGCACGGCCGGGCGGTGGGCACCGTACCGGAGGCCTACTGGATCACGTACGAGCTGGAGACCGGCGAGGACTTCGTGACACGGCGGCTGCGGGTACGCGCCGAGAGCGCGGCCGGCAGCCGCGAGCTGGATCTGCGGCGGGACGACGAGGGCCGGTGGACCGCGGGCGGCGAGCCGCTGGCGGGCCTGGAGGAGGCGCTCGACTGCGACCTCGGGCTCTGCCCGCTCACCAACACCATGCCGCTGCTGCGCCACGGACTGCACCGCTCGCCGGGCGCGCACGACTTCGTGATGGCGTGGGTGTCGGTGCCGGAGCTGGCGGTCCAGCCGTCCCCGCAGCGGTACGAACACCTCGCCCGTACGGACGGGGGCGCCCTGGTGCGCTACACCTCGGGCACCTTCCAGCGTGACCTGGAGTGCGACGGGGACGGCCTGATCGTCGGCTATCCGGACCTGGCGCAGCGCACCCAGACCCGCTGACCGGCCGTCCCCTCCGCACCTTTCCTCAGCCCCCGCGCACCCGGTCCAGCGGCAGCCGGAGCACGGCCGGCGCCGCGGCCGGTGTGTTGTGCTCGCGGACCAGCGCCAGTTCACCGTCGCTCAGGGCACGCCCGTAGACGCGTACCTCGTCCAGCGCGCCGGTGAAGTGCGACCGGGCGTCCGGCTTCTGGCCGAGGTGTACGCCGAACGTGTCGTTCCGGCTGACCGACCCGGGCACGTCCGCCGCCGAAGCGGTCTTCGTCCCGTCCACCGTGAGCGTCAGCCGGCCGTCCGACCGGCGCAGCGCCAGATGGTGCCAGCGCCCGTCGTTGGCGGCGCCGGCCGCGGTGACCTGCGCCGACTTCGCGGGCCCGGCGCCGGTCAGCGCCGTGAGGTCCGCCGTCAGCCGGTCCTTGGCGGGGTCGGCGCGCAGCGCCACCTGAGGCGCCTTGCTGCCCACGCCGCCCATCCACAGCAGCGGCTGCTCACCGCTCTTCGCCTCGTACCGGAACCAGAGGCTGCAGGTGAAGTCGCGGTCGCCCAGCGGCAGTGACGAGCGGAACGGCAACCGCACGGCGTCGTCCTCGCCGTCGAACGCCAGCGCCTTCCCGAAGCGCCCGTCGGTGGCCCGGGCGCCGCCCAGGACCGCCGCCGGACGGGCACCGTACCCGCGGTCCGGGGTCGTCGGGTCCGGGCCGCGGCGCGGCCCGAGCCAGTCCTCGGTGAACCGCGCGAAGCGGATCTCGTCCCGCGCGTCCACGGCGCCGCCCTCGTAGAGCAGCCCGACCTCGCCGGGCGCGATGTTCGCGAGGTCCGAATAGCCGGACCAGTCGGTGGTGATCCGCGCGCCCCTGTCCGCACCCTCCCATGTGCGGCCGTCGTCGTAGGAGGAACGGATGGTCATGGTGCGGCGCCGGTCGGGGTCGGCGGGCGCGGCGAACAGCAGCCGCCCCTGACCGCCGGGCGACCGCGACTGCAGCCGCACCATCGAGCCCTGCACCATCGGGGAGTACAGGTCGGGAATGGCCTCGAACGGCCGGGCGAAGGACTTGCCGCCGTCCCGGCTGATGGCCGCCGTGCGGTGGCCCAGGTCCGTGCCGTCCTGCTCCCGCCCGTTGACGTAGACGGTGCCGTCCGAGCGCTCCACGACCGTCATCTCGGAGGGCTTCTGACGGAACGTCCCGTCCTGTGCGGTGCGCCAGGTGTCGAGCGCGCCGGTGCGCCAGTTCCGGCCGCCGTCGTCGCTGTACATGAGGGCGGCGTGGTTGGCCGTTATGCGGCCGCCCCCGTAGCTCTCGGCGTTGACGGTGTAGACGAGCCGCCCGGCGTGCCGGCCGCGGGACAGCTGGATGCCGTGCACGGGACCGGTCGCGTACCAGGAGTTCCACGACGGCGGCCGGAGCGCGGGGGTCATGTCCTTCGGCTTCGACCAGGTGCGTCCGTCGTCGTCGCTGATCTGCATGTGCGGTCTGCGGTCGCAGGGCACGTCGCAGTTGGCCGCGTCGTCGCGGCCCTTGTTGTAGGTCTCGGCGAGGACGACGCGCCCGGTGCGGTGGTCCACGACCGGTGCCGGGTTGCCGTGCGTGTCGCCGCCGCCCTCATTGACGACCTGGAGCGGGCTCCAGGTGCGGCCGCCGTCGGTGGACCGTTTCATCACCAGGTCTATGTCGCCGGCGTCCCCGCAGTTGTTCACCCGGCCCTCGGCGAAGGCGAGGAGCGTGCCGCGCGGGGTCGTCACGATCGCGGGGATACGGAAGCAGGCGTAGCCCTTCTCCTGGGAGGCCTTGAACAGCACCTGCTGGCTGAGACCGCCGGGGGCGGCCTCGGTGGGGGGTTGGGCGGTGGCGGGGATCGGGGGGAGGAAGGCGAGCGTCGCCGTGGCCAGCGTGGCCCACCAGCGGCGTCGCCCGGGTCTCGGGCCGGGACTGTTGTGTGCGCTCGGATCTGACGTCATGGTCCGACCTGCCCTTCGAGAGATCGGCGAGGCATCGGCGTCGGCCGCGCGGCGGGTACCGGGGTGCCCCCGGTACCCGCCGGACGGGTCATCTGGACATCCCACGTATGGACATCCCACGTCCCATGTTCGTGCGGAGGAAGGTACTTGTCCCGCAGGCGCCCCGGCAAGAAGTGTGCGTCACTCGGATTGGCCGGGAGCCGCCGCCCGTCCCCGACGCGGCGTCAGGGGATCAGTACGACCTTGCCGAGGTTGCGGCGCGCCTCGATGACCGCGTGCGCGCGGGCGGCCTCCGCCAGCGGGAACCGCGCGTGCACCGCCGGCCGCAGCCGGCCGCTCCCCGCCAGCGCCCACAGCTCCCCCCCGTGCCGTGCGTACACCTCCGGATGGCCCGCGGCGAAGTGGCGCATCGTCATACCGGTCATGGTCTTCGCGCCGGCCAGCAGTTCGTACGCCGGTACCGTGCCGCCGCCGGAGTTGAAGAACACCAGCTGCCCGCCCGGCGCGCACGCGGCGAGCGCACGCGGCAGTACGTCGCCGCCGACGCCGTCGAGGACGACCTCGGCCGGCTCGCCCCAGGACGCGTCCGCGTACGACACCACCTCGTCGGCGCCCAGCCCGCGCAGGAACTCCGCCTTGGCCGGACCGGCCGATGGGCCCACAGCGGCGATCACGCGCCGCGCGCCCCGCACCCGCGCCAGCTGCACGGCGAGATGGCCGGTCGCGCTGGCCGCGCCCGTCATCAGGACGGCCGCGCCCGCCACGGCCCGCGCGGTGTGCAGCGCGGCCAGCGCCACATGGCCGCCGCGCACCAGTGCCACCGCGTCCACCGCGCTCGCGCCGTCCGGTATACGGCTCGTCAGGGCGACCGGCAGGGTGACCAGTTCGGCGTACGAGCCGGTGAACGGCAGGCCGGTCACCCGGTCGCCCATCGCGTACGCCGTGACGCCGGGCCCCGTACCGACGACCTCCCCGGCGACCTCGCCGCCGAGCACGCCGGGCAGCGGCGGACCGCCGCCGTTGCCGTCGCCGCGCACCGCGCGCACGGACGGCAGCGTCACCCCGATCGCCTCGGTGCGCACCAGCAGTTCGCCGGGGCCCGGCTCGGGCGCCTCGGCCTCCTCGCTCCGCAGCACCTCGGGGCCGCCGTACTCATGGAACCGGACACGCCGCACGCATACCTCCCGCACTCGGCAGAAACGTTGGTAGCTCCAACGGTACTCCCAAAACCCTTGGTTTCCCCAATGTTTTTGCGTTCGCTCGATAGGCTGAAGGCATGGCCGAAACCCCCTACGTACCCACGCGGATCCGCGCCCTTCCCAGCTGGCTCCTCGGCCGCGCCGCCGCCCGCGGCCACCGGCTCGTCGCCGAGGCGCTCGCCCGCGAAGGCATGCGGATGATGCACCACGCCGTACTGTCGGCCGTTGCCGAGCTGGGCCCGGTCTCCCAGGCGGACCTTGGCCGCAGCCTGAGCATCGACCCCAAGGACATGGTGACGATCGTCAACGACCTGGTGGCCGAGGAGCTGGTGACCCGCGCACCCGACCCACGCGACCGCCGCAAGAACGCGATCACCATCTCGCCGTCCGGCACCCGCACGCTCCGCCGTACGCAGAAACTCGGCGACGCGGCCAACGCGGAACTGACCGCGGCACTCACCCCCGCCGAACGCGACCAGCTCATCGACCTGCTCACCCGCATCGCCACCCCGGGCCTGGACAACCACTGTCCTTGAGGCGAAGGAGGGGCGGGAAAGCGGATGCCGACGGTGCGTCAGTCGACGGAATCCAGGGCGATGCGCTCTTCGCCCGCGTAGATGTTCATCGACTTGCCGCGCAGGAAGCCGACCAGGGTGAGGCCGGTCTCGGCGGCCAGGTCGACGGCGAGGGAGGACGGCGCGGAGACCGCGGCGAGGACGGGGATGCCTGCCATGACGGCCTTCTGGGCGAGTTCGAAGGAGGCGCGCCCGGAGACCATCAGTACGGTGTCGGACAGCGGCAGCCGGCCCTGCTGCACCGCACGGCCGATGATCTTGTCGACCGCGTTGTGCCGGCCCACGTCCTCGCGCAGGTCCAGCAGCTCACCGTCGGCCGTGAACAGCCCAGCGGCATGCAGCCCGCCCGTACGGTCGAACACCCGCTGGGCGGCGCGCAGCCGGTCGGGCAGGGCGGAGAGCGTCTCCGGCGTGAGCGTCATGCCGTCGTCGTCCCGCAGCGCGAACCGGGCCGTGGTCCGCACGGCGTCCAGGCTGGCCTTGCCGCACAGCCCGCAGGAGGACGTCGTGTAGACGTTGCGTTCGAGGGTGATGTCCGGGAGCGCGACACCGGGCGCGAGCTGGACGTCCACCACGTTGTAGGTGTTACTTCCGTCCTCCGTGGCGCCCGCGCAGTACACGATGTTGGCCAGCTCGTCCGCACTGCTCAGGACGCCCTCGCTGACCAGGAAGCCGGCCGCGAGCGCGAAGTCGTCGCCGGGGGTGCGCATGGTGATGGCGAGCGGCTTGCCGCCGAGCCGGATCTCCAGCGGCTCCTCGGCGACCAGGGTGTCCGGGCGGGTGCTCACGGCTCCGTCGCGGATGCGGATGACGCGCCGTCGCTCGGTGACCCTGCCCATAACTGATCATCCCGGTTCTGTGCGTGGTGGCGGCCGGCTGACCGGCCCGTCCTCTCATTGTCCTGTACGCGGCACGAATGGCCGAGACCCGCCCACCGTCCGGCCGCCGTCCGTCCCGCTCAGCCGGCCAGGAACTCCGCGACGCGGTCGCCCCAGGTGCGGATGGCGGCGGCGTCCGCCGAGACGTGCAGCCGGGCTCCGGGCAGCAGCTCGGCCAGCTGCTCGGCGGTGGTAACGGGGTGCCCCGGGTCGTCGGCCCAGGCGAGGATCAGCGCCGGCTGGGTCAGCCGGGAGATCTCCTCCCGGGCCGGCAGGTCGGACCGCGCCGCGCCGCGCAGCAGGGACGGCAGCGCCTCAGGGTGCACGCCGAGCGAGCGCGCCGGGTAGCCGGGGGCGCCGGTGAGGGAGGCCGGTACGGGCGCGGCGGCCGGCGCCCTGGCGAGCAGTTCCGGGCCGCCGCGCTCGGCCGCGTCCGCGAGCTTGCGGTAGAGGTCCGCCTGCGCGACGCGGGTCTCCCAGGCGGTCGGCGGGACGATCAGGACGAGCCGGTCGAAGCGCGCTGGCTCCCGTACGGCGGCGGTCAGCACGGTCGCGCTGCCGAGCGAGGACCCCATGCCGGTGACGGGCCGGCCGGGGGAGAGCCGGTCCAGGCGCGCGAGCAGGTCATCGGCGAAGTGCCCGAAGGTGTAGCCGGCCGGGTCGGCGCCGCCCGTCGACTCGCCGTGCCCGCGCGCGTCGTAGCGGATGAGCCGCATCCCGGGAAGCGCGGCCACCGCGTCCCAGGAGTACAGGTCCATCCCGGTCTCGACGCGGCGGCTGAGCGGCATGCCGTGTGCGTACACGGCGAGCGGCCCCTCGGACCCGGTGGCCGCACCCGTCGTGTCGTGGGCGAGCCGGGCGCCGTCCGGGAGCGTCAGTCGCGATTCCATGGTCGCCGCAACGCGTGTGCCCCGGGCGCTATTCCGGCGCGCGGCGGCCGTTACGGGCCGCCCCGTAACACGCCGACGGCCCGGCCGGAGATGTCTCCGGCCGGGCCGCCGTTCCGTGGCTCCGCGGCAGCGCTGTCCGCGTCCGCGGCAGCGGTGGCGCGTCAGACCTCGCCGCGCCAGGCGCCGGTCTCCGTACCGCGGGACTCGATGAACTTCTTGAAGTTCTTCAGGTCCGAGGTGGCCTTGTTGCGTACGAAGCCGAGCTTGTCGCCGACCGTGTCGGCGATGCCCTCGGGGTCGTGCTCCAGCTGGAGCATGATCTTGGTGTGCTGGTCGTCGATGCGGTGGAAGGTCACCACGCCGGCCTGGCGGGCCTCTCCCTCCACCGTGGTCCAGGCCACCCGCTCGTCGGGGATCTGCTCGGTGATCTGCGCGTCGAACTCGCGCTTCACTCCGGCGATCTTGGTGACCCAGTGGGTCAGCGTCGGCGTCTTCTGCTCGATGCGTTCGACCCCGTCCATGAAGCGGGGGAATTCCTCGAACTGCGTCCACTGGTTGTAGGCCTTCGTCACCGGGACGGCAACCTCGACCGACTCTTCGATCTTCGACATGGTCCGGGCTCCTCCTCTCTGGGAACGTCCAGGGCTCCCCGCGTACCCGTCGAGTGGAGGTCAACACAGCCAATCCGGCGGCCCGGCCGGTGAGTCCGGGTGACACAGATCACCGGAGCGTACGGTGGCAGGCAGGTTGCGCTCGGTAGACTGTAGACGATAACCAATCACGGAGTGCTGGATCCGAGTCGTAGAGGGGGACCGCGATGCTGTCCGCTGGACTGCCGCAGGGGACCGTGCCGAAGCTCGAACGCCCCGGCCCGCTGCGTGAACGGGTCTATGAAGCACTGCTCGAACTGATCACCACCCGTGCGCTCCAGCCGGGCCAGCACCTGGTCGAGAGCGAACTCGCCGGGCATCTGGGGGTGTCCCGGCAGCCGGTGCGTGAGGCGCTGCAGCGGCTGAACACCGATGGCTGGGTCGATCTGCGCCCCGCGCAGGGCGCGTTCGTGCACGAGCCGACGGAGGAGGAGGCCGACCAGCTGCTCAGCGTGCGCACCCTGATGGAGGCCGAGGCCGCCCGGCTGGCCGCGGCGCACGCCACGAAGGCGGGCATCGAGGAACTGTCGGCGCTGTGCGACCGGGGCGAGCAGGCGGTCCGTGAGGACGCCGTGGACCTCGCCGTCGCCACCAACGCCGAGTTCCACGCCAAGGTGATGGAGCTGGCGGGCAACACCGTGCTGGCCGGGCTGGCCGAACAGGTCGGCCGGCGGGTGCGCTGGTACTACACGCCGGTCGCCCGGCAGCGCGGCAAGCGGTCCTGGGCCGAGCACCGCGAGCTGATCGATGCCATCTCCAAGAAGGACGAACGGCGCGCCACCGAGATCATGCGCGCCCACACCGAGCACACCCGCCGTTCGTACCACGAGCGCGAGGGTGCGAAGTAGGGGCAGGAGCGCCGGAGTCGGCGCACCCCACCCTTTGTCCTGAGACAGGAGAAAGTCACTGCGGATTCCGTCCGTAGTACTTCCTCCTGCGGACAAGCGCTGCTACGTTCCCCTCGAAAGCCCGGCGAGACGGCGTACACACGCCCGTCTGCACCCGCCGGTGTGGATGTCGGTCTATGCCGAGGACGGCTGGAGGGGCGGCGTGAGGCGCATGACGGCCAGGCCCGCGAACGCGCACCAGGCGCGACTCCTTCATCTGCTGCGCGATCACGGGCCCAACTCCCGTGCCCAGCTCGGCGACCAGGTCGACCTGTCGCGCTCCAAGCTCGCGGTGGAGGTCGACCGGCTGCTGGAGACCGGGCTCGTCGTCGCCGACGGACTGGCCGCCTCCCGGGGCGGCCGCCGCTCCCACAACATCCGGCTCGCGCCCACCCTGCGCTTCCTCGGCGTGGACATCGGCGCGACCTCGGTCGACGTGGCGGTCACCAACGCCGAACTGGAGGTGCTCGGCCACCTCACCCAGCCGATGGACGTACGCGAGGGCCCGGTCGCCGTCTTCGAGCAAGTCCTCGCGCTGGCCGCCAAGTTGAAGGACAGCGGTCTCGCCGAGGGATTCGACGGAGCGGGCATCGGCGTGCCGGGCCCGGTCCGCTTCCCCGAGGGCGTGCCCGTCGCCCCGCCGATCATGCCGGGCTGGGACGGCTTCCCCGTACGGGAGGCGCTCAGCCAGGAGCTGGGCTGCCCGGTCATGGTCGACAACGACGTGAACCTGATGGCGCTGGGGGAGCAGCACGCGGGGGTGGCCCGCACCTCGCAGGACTTCCTCTGCGTCAAGATCGGTACGGGCATCGGCTGCGGCATCGTCGTCGGCGGCGCGGTCTACCGCGGTACGACCGGCAGCGCCGGCGACATCGGCCACATCCAGGTCGAGCCGGACGGCCGCCGCTGCGCCTGCGGCAACGCCGGCTGCCTGGAGGCGTACTTCGGCGGCGCCGCGCTCGCCCGCGACGCGGAGGACGCGGCGCGCGAGGGCCGCTCGGCCGCGCTCGCCGACCGTCTCGCCGCCGCCGGCACGCTCGCCGCGTCGGACGTCTCGGTCGCCGCTTCCGCCGGTGACACCACCGCACTGGGGCTGATCAAGGCCGGCGGCACCCGCACCGGACAGGTCATCGCCGGACTCGTCAGCTTCTTCAACCCCGGACTCGTGGTGATCGGCGGCGGGGTGACCGGCCTCGGTCACACGCTGCTGGCCGCGATCCGCACGCAGGTCTACCACCAGTCGCTGCCCCTGGCGACCGGCAATCTCCCCATCGTGCTCGGTGAGTTGGGCCCGCTGGCCGGCGTGACCGGCGCGGCCCGGCTGATCAGCGACCACCTGTTCTCGCCGGCCTGAGCCGGCCCCGGACTTCCGTTCCGGGTGACGCACCGTCACCCGGAACGGCGCTCGACCCGCACGACGGCACCACACCGCTCCGCCCGCGCGACCCGCACGTCCGCAAGTTCGCTCCGCCCGAGTGACCGGTACGTCCGCTCCACCCGCCCGATCCGTACGCCGCACGAGCCGCACGAGCCGCCGCACCCGTACGAGCCGCACCGCAGCACCAACGCCCCACGCGCCCTTCCGCGATGCCGCATGCCCGCATGCGCACCGCTCCGCCCTGCCCGCTCGCCGGCGTACCGCCGAGGAGGCCCGCCATGGCACCAGCGCACCGCCCCGCACCGCCGCCGTCCGCGGCGCACGAAGCCACCGGACCCCTGCTCACCATGACCGGCATCACCAAGTCCTTCCCCGGCGTCCGCGCGCTGGACGGTGTGGACCTGGACGTGACGGCGGGGGAGGTGCACTGTCTGCTCGGCCAGAACGGTGCGGGCAAGTCCACCCTGATCAAGGTGCTGGCCGGCGCCCACCAGCCGGACGGCGGCGAGATCCGCTGGCGCGGCGAAACGGTCGCCCTGAAGTCCCCGATCGCCGCGATGCGGCTGGGCATCGCCACCATCTACCAGGAACTGGACCTGGTGGAGCACATGTCCGTCGCGGAGAACGTCTTCCTCGGCCACGAACGCGCCACCGGCGGCTTCGTACGCACCGGGGAGGCCCGCGAACGGACCGCCGAGCTGCTCGCCCGGCTCGGCCACCCCGAGATCGACCCCGGCACCCTGGTCGGCCGGCTCTCCGCCGCGGGACAGCAGATCGCGTCCATGGCCCGCGCCCTCTCGCACGACGTACGGCTGATCGTCATGGACGAGCCGTCCGCCGCGCTCGACCCCGACGAGGTCGACAACCTCTTCCGCATCGTCGCCTCCCTCACCGCCTCCGGCGTCGCCGTCGTCTACATCTCCCACCGCCTGGAGGAGATCCGCCGGATCGGCGACCGGGTGACCGTACTGAAGGACGGCCGCACCGCGGCCCGCGGCCTGGACGCGCACGCCACCCCCACCCGCGACATCGTCGCCCTGATGACCGGCCGCGACGTCGCGTACGTCTTCCCCGAACGGCGCGCGGCCACCGACCGCCCGGCACCCGTCCTCAGCGTCGAAGGGCTCTCCCGCGAGGGCGAGTTCGCGCCCGTCGACTTCGCCCTGCACCCCGGCGAGATCCTCGGCCTCGCCGGGCTCGTCGGCTCCGGCCGCTCGGAGATCCTGGAGACCGTCTTCGGCGCCCGGCGGCCCACCGCAGGGCGGGTCCTGGTCGACGGCCGGCCGCTGCGCCCCGGCAGCGTCACCGCCGCCGTACGCGCCGGGCTCGGCCTCGCACCCGAAGAACGCAAGTCCCAGGCGCTGCTGCTCCTGGAATCCGTCAGCCGCAACGTCACCGTCTCCTCGCTGCCCCGCTTCGCGCGGGCCGGCTGGCTGAACCGGCAGGCCGAGCGGGCCGGTGCCCGCGCCGCCACCCGCGACCTCTCGCTGCGCCCCGACGACCCCGACCGCCCCGTCCGCACCCTCTCCGGCGGCAACCAGCAGAAGGCCGTACTGGCCCGCTGGCTGCTCCGCGGCTGCCGGGTCCTGCTCCTGGACGAACCGACCCGCGGTGTGGACGTCGGCGCGCGCGCCGAGCTGTACGCGCTGATCAGGCGGCTCGCCGACGAGGGCATGGCCGTACTGCTGGTCTCCAGCGAGGTGCCCGAAGTGCTCGGGCTCGCCGACCGGGTGCTCGTCCTGCGCGAGGGCCGGGTCGTGCACGAGGGAGCCGCGGCCGCACTGGACGAGCACCGGGTCCTGGACCTGGTCATGAGCGACGGACCGGGGCCCGTACCGGCCCCGGCAGGTACAGCGCCCGAGGAGACGCCGGCCCCGACACCGCGAGGAGACCGCCCGTGAACACCTCCGAAGGACACGCCCTCCCGGCCGAGGCGGGCAGCGCACCGCCGGGCCCCGCAGCGCCGGTGGCCAAGGACGGCGGGCGCGGCACCGCCCGGCACCGCCCCGACGTGCACAAGCTCTCGCTGCTCGGCGTCCTCGCCGCGCTCGTCCTGGTCGGCGCGCTCACCAAGCCCGAGCAGTTCCTGAGCGTGCAGAACCTCCAGCTCGTCCTCACCCAGGCATCCGTCATCGGCGTGGTGACCGTCGGCGTCACCTTCGTCATCATCGGCGGCGGCATCGACCTCTCGGTCGGCGCGATGGTGGCCCTGGCCACCGTGTGGGCGACGACCCTGGCCACCCAGCAGTTCGGCCTCGGCGGCATCCTGCTGTGCGCGCTGTGCGTGGGTCTGGGCTGCGGACTGGTCAACGGACTGCTGGTGTCGCTCGGCGGGCTGGTGCCCTTCATCGCCACCCTCGCCATGCTGGCCTCGGCCCGCGGCCTCGCCCTCCAGATCAGCGAGGGCCGCACCCAGGTGGTGTCCGTCGAACCGGTGCTCGCGCTGGGCCGCCGGGACGCCTACCTGCTCGGCATCCCGCCCATCGTGCTGGTCTTCGCCGCCGTCACCGTCGTCGGCTGGCTGCTGCTGAACCGTACGACCTTCGGCCGGCGCACCGTCGCGGTCGGCGGCAACCCCGAGGCGGCCCGGCTGGCCGGCATCGACGTACGCCGCCAGCGGCTGCTGCTCTACCTGCTGTCCGGGCTGTGCTGCGGCATCGCGGCCTTCCTGCTGATCGTGCTGACCGGCTCCGGCCAGAACACCAACGGAAACCTCTACGAACTCGACGCCATCGCCGCGGCCATCATCGGCGGCACCCTGCTCAGCGGCGGCCGCGGCACCATCACCGGCTCCGTCCTGGGCGTCCTCGTCTTCACCACCATCACCAACCTCTTCGCCCTGAACAACCTGGAGACCGCCGTCCAGCAGATCGCCAAGGGCGCCATCATCGTCGCCGCCGTACTGGTACAGAAGGGCCGCAAGTCATGACCGAGCGCAACCCACAGACCCCGTCGACCAGCCGCAGAAACATGCTCTTCGGCGCCGCGGCCGTCTCCGCCGGCGCGTTCCTCACCGCCTGCACCAGCAACGAGAACAACGCCTCGGCCGGCACCGGCAAGCAGCAGGCCGGCGGCGTCGACGACAAGCCCGGCAAGAAGGTCACCATCGGCTTCGCCGGACCCCAGGCCGACCACGGCTGGCTGAACGCCATCAACCAGAACGCCAAGGAGCGCGCGAAGCAGTACGAGGACGTCACGCTGGAGATCACCGAGGGCTCCAACGACACGGCCCAGCAGATCGGGCAGATCGAGACCCTGATCAACAAGAAGGTCGACGTCCTGGTCATCCTGCCCGCCGACGGCAAGGCGCTCACCCAGGTCGGCCTGAAGGCCATGCGGGCCGGCATCCCCGTCGTCAACCTCGACCGGGTCTTCGCCTCCCAGCAGGCCTACCGCTGCTGGGTCGGCGGCGACAACTACGGCATGGGTCTCAACGCCGGGCACTACATCGGAGAGCAGCTCAAGGACAAGAAGAACGCCAAGGTCGTCGAGCTGGCCGGGATCGACAACCTGGAACTGACCCGGCAGCGCACCCAGGGCTTCGACGACGCCCTGAAGAACTACCCCAACATCAAGAAGGTGGGGCGGCAGGCCGCCGAGTTCACCGTCGAGTCCGGCCAGTCCAAGATGGCCGGCCTGCTCCAGGCGCACCCGGACTTCGACGCCCTGTGGAACCACGACGACGACCAGGGCGTGGGCGCCGAGCGGGCCATCGAACAGGCCGGGCGCGACGGCTTCCTCATGGTCGGCGGCGCCGGGTCCCGCAAGGTCATGGACACCATCAAGGCCGGCAACTCCGTCCTGAAGGCCACGGTGCTCTACCCGCCCACCATGTCCGCCTCCGCCATCGACCTGGCCCGCGCGCTCGGCCAGGGCAAGGGCGTCAGCGGCATGGCCGAGCTGGAGATCCCCGCCTCGATCACCCTGTACTCCGCGGTCGTCACCAAGGACAACGTCGACGACTACCTCCCGACCGGCTTCAACTGACGCGCGGCCGCCACCGAGGGCCGGTCCCGGCCGGCGCGCGGCGCACCTGCCGGCCACCGTGCCGCCCGGCCGCGCCCCGTTCCCCCACACCCGACTGCCACCGATGAGGTGATGCATGGACGACAACACGAAGGACCCCACCCCCGACGGCCGCCCCGCACTGGGGATCGGCATGGTCGGCTACGCCTTCATGGGTGCCGCCCACTCCCAGGGCTGGCGCACCGCGGCCCGGGTCTTCGACCTGCCGCTGCGCCCGGTCATGAACGCCGTCTGCGGCCGGGACGCCGACGCCGTACGGGCCGCCGCCGACCGGCTCGGCTGGGCCGCGACGGAGACCGACTGGCGGGCCCTGATCGCCCGCGACGACGTCGACGTGGTCGACATCTGCACGCCCGGCGACAGCCACGCCGAGATCGCCATCGCGGCCCTCGAAGCCGGCAAGCACGTGTTGTGCGAAAAGCCGCTGGCCAACACGGTCGCGGAGGCCGAGGCCATGGTGGCCGCCGCGGAGACGGCCCGGGCCCGCGGCCGGATCGCCATGACCGGCTTCAACTACCGGCGCACGCCCGCGATGGCGCTCGCCCGGCGGTTCGTCGAGGAGGGCCGCATCGGTACGCTGCGCCACCTGCGCGCCACGTACCTCCAGGACTGGCTGGTCGACGCGCAGGCCCCGATGACCTGGCGGCTGCGCAAGGAGAGCGCCGGCTCCGGCGCCCTGGGCGACCTCGGCGCCCACATCGTCGACCTCGCGCAGTACCTGGCGGGGGAGCCACTGACAGGGGTCTCGGCCGTCACCGAGACGTTCGTACCGCGGCGCCCGCTGCCCTCGGGGGGCACGGACGAGGTGACGGTGGACGACGCCGCGCTGTTCACCGGCCGGTTCGCCTCGGGCGCGCTGGGGTCCTTCGAGGCCAGCCGGGTCGCCGCGGGCCGCAAGAACGCCCTCCGCATCGAGCTCAACGGCGACCGCGGCTCCCTCTCCTTCGACCTGGAACGCCTCAACGAGCTGTCCTTCCACGACCACACCGAACCGTCCGTCGCGGCCGGCTTCCGCCGCATCCTGGTCACCGAGCCGGACCACCCGTACCTGGAGGGGTGGTGGCCGCCGGGCCACGGCCTCGGCTACGAGCACACCTTCGTGCACCAGGCCCGCGACCTGGTGCATGCCGTCGCCGCCGGCACCGACCCGGCGCCCTCCTTCGCCGACGGGCTGCGCGTGCAGCGCGTGCTGGCCGCCGTGGAGGAGAGCGCCGCGAAGAACTGCGTCTACACCCCCGTATCGGCCTGAGGAGGTCCCGTACCGTGCCACGCCAGTTCACTCTCTTCACCGGTCAATGGGCCGACCTCCCGCTGGAGGAGGTCTGCCGCATGGCGCGCGACTTCGGCTACGACGGACTCGAACTCGCCTGCTGGGGCGACCACTTCGAGGTCGACAAGGCGCTCGCCGACCCCGCCTACCTCGACTCGCGCCACGCGCTGCTCGACAAGTACGGCCTCAAGTGCTGGGCCATCTCCAACCACCTGGTGGGCCAGGCGGTCTGCGACGCCATCATCGACGAGCGGCACGAGGCGATCCTGCCCGCCCGCATCTGGGGCGACGGCGCGGCCGAGGGCGTACGGCAGCGCGCCGCGGCCGAGATCAAGGACACCGCGCGGGCCGCTGCCGCCTTCGGCGTCGACACCGTCGTCGGCTTCACCGGCTCCGCCGTCTGGCATCTGGTCGCGATGTTCCCGCCGGTCGTGCCCGGCATGATCGAGCGCGGTTACGAGGACTTCGCCGAGCGCTGGAACCCCATCCTCGACGTCTTCGACGCCGAGGGCGTCCGCTTCGCCCACGAGGTCCACCCCAGCGAGATCGCCTACGACTACTGGACCACCCACCAGGCCCTGGAAGCCGTCGGCCACCGGCCCGCCTTCGGGCTCAACTTCGACCCGTCGCACTTCGTGTGGCAGGACCTGGACCCGGTCGGCTTCCTGTGGGACTTCCGCGACCGGATCTACCACGTGGACTGCAAGGAGGCCAGGAAGCGCCTGGACGGCCGCAACGGCCGGCTCGGCTCGCACCTGCCCTGGGGAGACCCGCGCCGCGGCTGGGACTTCGTCTCGGCCGGCCACGGTGACGTCCCCTGGGAAGACTGCTTCCGGATGCTGCGCTCGATCGGGTACGAGGGCCCGGTCTCGGTCGAGTGGGAGGACGCCGGCATGGACCGCCGGCAGGGCGCGCCCGAGGCGCTGGCCCGCCTCAAGGCGTACGACTTCGAGCCGCCCACGGCCTCGTTCGACGCGGCGTTCGGCCGCTCGGACACCTGACGCACCACACTCCTTTGTCCTCCTGAGGGCAGAAGTCCTCGCTCTCTCGTGTCAAAGGTCTATCCGTAGCGGGCCGACGCGACTACCTTCGCCTCTGGTGTCACGTACACGTACATGACGGCTCGCACAGCGCACTGAACTCCCCAGCACCGCCCACCGCACGGCAATCGACCCGCCCGGGAGGCACCGCGTGCACAGAAGACGTCTCAGAATCCGCTCCGCACTCGCACTCTTCGCCGGCGGCCTGCTCGCGGCCGGCTCGCTCTCGCTCGGCAGCACCCCCTCGGTCGCGGCCCCGGCCGCTGACCCGGCCCCCAAGGCCGAGGACTTCCAGCAGGTCACCCTCGCCAAGGGCGAGCCGGAGATGGGCGAGCCCATGACGCTCGCCGTCCTCCCCGACCGCTCGGTCCTGCACACCGCGCGCGACGGCACACTGCGGCTGACCGACGCCACCGGCTACACCAAGGTCGCCGGCAAGCTGCCCGTCTACACCCACGACGAAGAGGGGCTCCAGGGCGTCGGAGTCGACCCCGGCTTCAAGGACAACCGCTTCATCTACCTCTTCTACGCACCGCCGCTGGACACCCCCGCCGGTGACGCGCCCGACAACGGCACCGCCGCCGACTTCGCGAAGTTCGACGGCCTCAACCGGCTGTCCCGCTTCGTCCTCAAGGAGGACGGCACGCTGGACACCGCCAGCGAGAAGAAGATCCTGGAGGTGCCCACCTCCCGCGGCACCTGCTGCCACGTCGGCGGCGACATCGACTTCGACGCGCAGGGCAACCTCTACCTCTCGACCGGCGACGACTCCAACCCGTTCGCCTCCGACGGGTACACGCCCATCGACGAGCGCGCCGACCGCAACCCCGCGTACGACGCCCAGCGCAGCGCCGGCAACACCAACGACCTGCGCGGCAAGATCCTGCGCATCAAGGTCAAGGACGACGGCTCGTACGACATCCCCGAGGGCAACCTCTTCGCGCCCGGCACCGAGAAGACCCGCCCCGAGATCTACGCGATGGGCTTCCGCAACCCCTTCCGGATGAGCGTCGACAAGCCCACCGGCATCGTCTACGTCGGTGACTACGGACCCGACGCCGGCGCCGCCAGCCCCACCCGCGGCCCCGCCGGACAGGTCGAGTTCGCCCGCGTCACCAAGGCCGGCAACTACGGCTGGCCGTACTGCACCGGCGACAACGACCCTTTCGTCGACTATGACTTCGCCACCGGCAAGTCCGGCGAGACCTTCGACTGCGCCGCGCCGAAGAACACCTCGCCCCACAACACCGGCCTGACCGACCTGCCCCCGGCCCAGGCCGCGTGGATCCCGTACGACAACGCCTCCGTACCGGAGTTCGGCAGCGGCTCCGAGTCCCCGATGGGCGGCCCGGTCTACCGCTACGACGCCGCCCTCGACTCGAAGGTGAAGTTCCCCGAGGCCTACGACGGCGACTTCTTCGCCGGTGAGTTCGGCCGCCGCTGGATCAAGCGCATCGAGAAGGGCGACGACGGCACCGTCCAGTCCATCAACGCCTTCCCCTGGACCGGCACCCAGGTGATGGACATGGCCTTCGGCCCCGACGGCGCGCTGTACGTCCTGGACTACGGCACCGGCTACTTCAACGGTGACGAGAACTCCGCGCTGTACCGCATCGAGAACGCCACCGACGGCCACTCGCCGGTCGCCGAGGCCAAGGTCGACCGCACCTCCGGCCAGGCACCCCTCACGGCCGAGTTCAGCGCGAGCGCCACCGACGCCGACGGCGACGCGATCACCTACGCCTGGGACTTCGGTGACGGCACCAAGTCCACCGCGCAGAACCCGACCCACACGTACCAGAAGAACGGCACCTACACCGCGACCGTCACCGCCAAGGACGCCTCGGGCCGCACCGGCTCGGCCAGCGTCCACCTCACGGTCGGCAACACCGCACCCAAGGTCACACTCGAACTCCCCGGCAACGGCCAGCTGTTCACCTTCGGCGACAAGGTTCCCTTCAAGGTGAAGGTGACCGACCCCGAGGACGGGAAGATCGACTGCTCCAAGGTCACCGTCACCCACATCCTCGGCCACGACAGCCACGGCCACGCCGTCACCTCGGCCAAGGGCTGCGAGGGCACCATCCAGACCCTGGCCGACGGCGAGCACGACGCCAACGCCAACATCTTCGGTGTCTTCGACGCCGAGTACACCGACAACGGTGCCAACGGCCAGCCGCCGCTGACCACGCACGCCCAGAGCATGACCCAGCCCAAGCACCGGCAGGCCGAGCACTTCGGTACGTCCCAGGGCGTCAAGGCCGTGAACCACACGCCGGCGCACGGGGGCAAGACCGTGGGCGAGATTCACAACGGTGACTGGATCGGCTTCACCCCGTACCGCGTGGGCAACGCCACGAAGCTGACCGCCCGGGTCGCCTCGGCAGGTGCCGGCGGCACGCTGGAGATCCGCACCGGCAAGCCCGACGGCAAGCTGCTCGGCACGGCCAAGGTGCCGGTCACCGGCGGCTGGGAGACGTTCACGGACGTCAGCACCGCCCTCACCAAGCCGCCCGCCGGGACGACGACGCTCTACCTCGTCTTCAAGGGCAGCGGCACGGGAGCGCTGTACGACGTGGACGACTTCGACATCACTACGAAGTAGCGCAGTGGCTCGGTAGCTCCGTGGCTCCACAGCTTCGTAGCGCATGAGTGTGGAGGGGCGGGTGGTCTGCCCGCCCGCCCCTCGCACGGTCATACCTGCTCAACGGCCACACCCGCTCAATGGCCACATCCGTTCAACGGCCACACCCGCTCAGAGGCCCCTTGCCCAGCCACACCCCCCGCTGCTGGAGGAAGGACTCCGCACATGCACGCGTACCAGCCCACGGCGAGACGGCAGGCCGCACGGCGGCTCGGCATCACCGCTGCCGCGGCCGCAACCCTCCTCGCCGCCATGGCACTGCCCGGTGCCGCCGCATCCCCTGAAGGCGGGAGCGCGGCCGACGACGCCCGGGTCCTGGTCTTCTCCAAGACCGCCGGCTTCCGCCACGACTCGATCCCCGACGGCATCGCCACCGTCAAGGACCTCGGCACCCAGCACGGCTTCGCCGTCGACGCCACCGAGGACGCCGGCGCCTTCACGCCCGACAACCTCGCCAAGTACGACGCGGTCGTGTGGCTGTCGACCACCGGCGACGTCCTCGACGCCACCCAGCAGGCCGCGTTCGAGAAGTACATCGCAGCGGGCGGCGGCTACGTCGGCGTGCACGCGGCCGCCGACACCGAGTACGACTGGCCCTTCTACGGCGGCCTGGCAGGCGCGTACTTCCAGTCCCACCCGGCGATCCAGCCCGCCACCCTGCGCGTCGAGGACCGCGCCCACCCCGCCACCGCACACCTGCCGGCGGCCTGGGAGCGCACCGACGAGTGGTACAACTACCGCACCAACCCGCGCGACCGCGCCCACGTCCTCGCCACCCTCGACGAGTCCACGTACACCGGCGGCTCGATGGGCGAGGACCACCCGTTCGCCTGGTGCCAGGAGTACCGCGGCGGCCGCGCCTTCTACACGGGCGCTGGGCACACCAAGGAGTCCTACGCCGATCCCGCCTTCCGCACCCACCTCCTCGGCGGCATCCGCTACGCCACGGGCCTCGCCCAGGCCGACTGCCGCCCTGAGCAGGGCTACACCCCCCTCTTCGACGGCACCCGGACGAGCCTCGAAGGCTGGAAGCAGGCGGGCCCCGGCACCTTCACCCTGAACGAGGACGACGGAACGCTCACCTCCGACGGCGGCATGGGCATGCTCTGGTACGCCGCCAAGGAGCAGCGGGGCTACTCCCTCAAGCTCGACTGGAAGATGGCGAGCGAGTCCGGGGACGACAACTCCGGCGTCTACGTGGGCTTCCCGGCCTCCGACGACCCCTGGTCCGCGGTGAACAACGGCTACGAGATCCAGATCGACGCCACGGACACCCCCGACCACACCACCGGCTCCGTCTACGGATTCCAGGCCGCCGACACCAAGGCCAGGGACGCGGCCCTGAACCCGCCGGGGGAGTGGAACACCTACGAACTCCGCGTCCAGGGCGAACGCCTGAAGGTGTTCCTCAACGGCCGCAAGATCAACGACTTCACCAACCAGGACCCGGCGCGCTCCCTCCGCCAGGGCTACATCGGCATCCAGAACCACGGCCCCGACGACAAGGTCTCCTTCCGCAACATTCGGATCAAGCCGTTGGTCTCGAAGGTGGACTGAGGGCGAACGGGCCCTCCCTCCGCGCAGCCGGGGTGAGGGCCCAGGGGCCTGCGCTGAGAGGACACCGGAGACCTGCGGTGACGGCGCGGGTTCGGGTTCGGGTGCGGGGCACGGACAAGGCGTGCGGCGGCAGGTCGTGGGGTCAGGGCACAGGCACGGACGCGAGCACGGACAGAGGCACAGGCACGGACTTGGGAGGGCGCATGGGTACGGGCACGGGCAGGGGTTCTGGGGCGGGCGCGGGGACGCCGGGTACAGGGATGCCGGGTACGGGAGAGGCGGGGAGGGGCAACGCACCCGACGCCTCGGGAACCGGCGGCACCGGCACGGGCCGCCCGGGCCGCACCGGCCGCACCGGGGTGTGGCTGATCGGCGCGCGGGGCTCGGTCGCCACGACCGTCATCGCGGGCTGCGCCGCACTCGTCGCCGGCCTGCACGAGCCGGCCGGCATGGTCACCGAGTCGGCGGCCTTCGCCGACGTCCCGCTCCCGCCACTGGAGTCCCTGGTCTTCGGCGGCCATGACATCACCTCCTGCCCGCTCCCGAAGCGCGCCGAGCAACTGGCCGCCGGCGGCGTCCTGCCCCACGGCCTGCCCCGCTCCGTACAGACCGAACTCGCCGCGGCCGACGCCGAGATCCGCCCCGGCGGCCCGGGACCGGGGGACACCCGCGACGACGAGACGCTGATCGCGTCCTTCGCCGCGGACCTCCGCACCTTCCGCAGCACACACGCCCTGGACCGCGTGGTCGTCATCAACGTGGCGTCGACAGAGGCAGCACCGGGCGCCGGTGCTCCGGCCGGGCACGGGCTCGCTGCCGAGCGAATCCCCGGCGAGCGCCTCGCCGCCGATCGTCTCCCCGCCAGTTCCCGCTACGCCCTCGCCGCTCTGCGGGCGGGCTGCGCGTACGTCAACTTCACCCCCTCCACCGGCCTGCACCACCCCCTCCTCCAGGACATGGCCCGCTGCAGCGGCCTCCCGTACGCGGGCCGGGACGGCAAGACCGGCCAGACCCTGCTGCGCTCCGTCCTCGCACCGATGATGGCCCAGCGCGCACTGACCGTACGGGCCTGGTCCGGCACGAACCTCCTCGGCGGAGGAGACGGCGCAGCCCTCGCCGACCCGGCCGCCGCCGCGGCCAAGAACGCGGGCAAGGCCGCCGTACTCCGCGACACCCTCGGCGAACTCCCGCCCGGCGACCTCCACATCGACAACGTCCCGGCTCTGGGCGACTGGAAGACGGCCTGGGACCACATCGCGGTCGACGGCTTCCTCGGCAGCCGGGTGATCCTCCAGACCATCTGGCAGGGCTGCGACTCCGCCCTCGCCGCCCCGCTCGTCCTCGACCTGGCCCGCCTGGTCGCCGCCGCCCACGCCGCCGGCCTCAGCGGCCCGCTTCCCGAACTCGGCTTCTACTTCAAGGACCCGGACGGCGGCCCGGCCGCACTGGCCGACCAGTACACGGCCCTCACCACCACCTTCGCCACCCGACTCCGGGAGGCCCACGCATGATCCCCCTCCCGCGCTTCCTCCGCCCGTCCTCCCGGCCGCGCCGTTCCTCGCCCCGCCGCCCCACCGACCTCAACGCCCCGGTGGGCCTGAACGGCCTCAAGCGCCGCACGAGCGCCTCGGGTACCGCGGGTTCAGCGGGCTCCCTGGCTGCCGCGGGCTCCCCGGGTTCCGCGGGCCCCGCGGGTTCCCCGGAGCCTACGAACGTTACGGACCTCGGGTCCCTCGGCCCGGCGTCCGGCGATCGCCTCGCGCCGGCCCACCCCCACGCCGACACGCACGCCCACGCCGATACGCACTCGCACGCCGACGTGCACTCGCACGCCGACGACGCGGCACCCCACCCCGCCGTATGCGGCTGCCGTCGCTCAACCGCTCTCCGCGCCCTCCTCCCCGTCCGCTCCCTCCACCCGCTCCGCTCCCTTCGTTCCTTTCCTTCCCTTCCTTCCTCCGGATCGCTGCGGGCCTGGGCGGAGCTGCTCCGGATTTCCGCACCGGCCAGCGTCCCCGGCGACCTCCTCGCCGGCGCCGCGGCCGCCGGCCTGCGCCCCAATACCCGTACCGCCCTGGCCACCCTCTCCTCCCTCTTCCTGTACGAGGCAGGAATGGCCCTGAACGACTGGGCCGACCGCGACACCGATGCCGTGGAACGCCCGCACCGCCCCATCCCCTCCGGCCGCATCACCCCCGGCGCCGCCCTCGTCGCAGCCGGTGGCCTCACGGCGGCCGGCCTCGCCTGCGCGGCAGCCGCCGGCCGCCCGGCCCTGGTCACCGGTACCGCCCTGGCCGCCACGGTCTGGGCCTACGACCTGCACCTCAAGAACACCGTCGCCGGCCCCGCGGCCATGGCCTGCGCCCGCACCCTCGACCTCCTCCAAGGCGCCGTCGCCACCACCGCCCCCGGCTCATCCGCGAGCCCCGCCGTTCGCCGCGCCCTCCCCTCAGCCGCCCTGCTCGGCGCGCACACCTACACCGTCACCACCGTCTCCCGCCGCGAGGCCCAGGGCTCCTCCTCGTCCCTGCCCCTGCTGTCCCTCGCAGCCGTCACCGCCCTCGCCCACACCGCAGGCGGCGCCCGTTCCCTCGTCCGCCTCCCCGCATCCCCCACTCCCACCCCCACACCGGCTTTCGCTCTCGCTCCCGCCGACATGGCGGCTCGGATCCTCGCCGCTGGTTACGCAGCCACCGCCGCCCGCCCCCTTCTCCTCGCCACGCTCAACCCCTCGCCCCACTTCCTCCAACGGGCCGTCGGCGGCGGCATCCGCGCGATGATCCCGTTGCAGGCGGCCCTCGCCGCACGAGCCGGTGCGCCGGTCACCGGGACCGCGGTGCTCGCGCTCATCCCCGTCGCCCGTCGCCTGTCCCGGAAGGTCAGCCCGACATGACCCCGACACCCCCGCGGCCACCATCCCCGGACACACCCCCCACACCGACGCCGGCGACACCGACGCCGTCGACACCGACGAGACCGACATCGCCAATACCGCCTACATCGCCAACAACGTCGACGACGCTAGTAAGCCCGACAACGCTGTCACCGCTCCGTCTCGCCTACGGAACCAACGGCCTCACCGACCTCCGCCTGACCGACGCCCTCGCCCTCCTCTCCGACCTCGGCTACGACGGCGTCGCGCTCACCCTCGACCACATGCACCTCGACCCCCTCGCCCCGGGCCTGGCCGCCCGCACCGCGCGAGTGGCCGAAGCACTGCGGAACACGAACCTCGCCGTCGCCATCGAAACCGGCGCCCGCTACGTACTCGACCCCCGCCGCAAACACCACCCCACTCTCATCGACCCCGACCCGGAAGCCCGCGCCGTCCGCGTCGACCTGCTGCGCACCGCCGTACGCATCGGCGCCGACCTCGGCGCCACCGCCGTGCACTGCTTCAGCGGCGTACGCGATCCCGGCAGTCCGGACACCGACTCCTGGCAGCGCCTGGCCACCGCCCTGGCCCCGGTCGCCGAAGCGGCCTCCGACGCCGGCCTGCCGCTCGCCGTGGAACCTGAGCCCGGCCACCTCCTCTCCGACCTGGCCGGCTTCCATCACCTCCGTACGCTGATGGGCGAGCCCGACCCGGACGTACTCGGGCTGACCCTGGACATCGGCCACTGCCAATGCCTGGAGCAGCTGCCGCCCGCCGACTGCGTACGCGCCGCCGCCCCCTGGACCCGGCACGTCCAGCTGGAGGACATGCGCCGCGGCGTCCACGAGCACCTCCCCTTCGGCGACGGCGAGATCGACTTCCCGCCGGTGCTCGCCGCCCTCCGTGACACCGCCTACCAGGGCCTGGTGAGCGTCGAGTTGCCCCGCCACTCCCACGCCGGCCCCACCCAGGCCCAAACCTCCCTCCACTTCCTCCGCTCGACTCTCTCCAGAACCACCACGGCCACCACTGCCACGGCCACCACGGCCACCACTGCCACGGCCACGACCAGCACCGCCGCGACCACCACTCACACCGAAGGCGCCCCACGCCGATCCACCGCCGCCGCCATCACCCGCAACGGAGGTGCACCGTGATGACCCCCGACGACGCCTGGATCGCCCGTCTGGACAAGGCACTCCGCGACCGCCTCGGTGGTGACGCCCGCGCCTGGCTGGACGAGGCCCTCGCCGAAGCCACCGCCCACGCCACGATCCAAGCCCCTGGTCGCGCCGCGACCGACGCCACCGCCCACGCCGCGACCCAAGCCACCGGTCGCCCCGCGACCGACGCCTTCGCCCAGTCCGCCGCCAACGAAGCAAACGAAGCCAACGAAGCGCCCGGCGCGGGCACCCCCGCCGTGTGGGAGATGCGGTTTGCGTCCGCCGGGCGGTGGTGCGTGCGGGAGGAATCGCCGCACCATACCGACCCGGAGGCCACCGAAGCCGCGCGTGTGCTGATCCTGTGCACCGCCCGCGCCGACGGCCCCACCGTCGCCCGGCTCTACGAGCACGGCACGGCCGCCGAGCGCCGGGCCGTGCTCCTCGCACTGCCGCAGCTGCCGTTGGGTACCGGAGGCCGTGCCGGCCTGCCGCTCATCGAGGACGCCCTGCGGACGAACGACACGCGGCTGGTCGCCGCGGCCGTGGGCCCGTACGCCGCACGGCACCTCGATGCGCACGCCTGGCGGCACGCCGTGCTCAAGTGCCTGTTCACCGGTGTGCCGGTGGACGCCGTCGCCGGTCTCGCCGAACGCTCCCGCGGCGACGCCGAACTCGCCCGCATGCTCGGCGATTACGCCCGCGAACGCACCTCAGCCGGCCGTCCCGTACCCGACGATCTCCCTCGCGTTCTCGCTCTCACCCAGATGTCCCCCCTGTCCGCCGACGCTTCCGCCGGCCGGTCCGTCAGCCCGCCCGGCAGCCCGCCAGGCAATCCGTCCGCCGACTCGTCCGCCGAGCCGTCCACCGGTCCGTCCACCGACTCGTCCACCGAGCCGTCCGGCACCTCGTCCCGCGGCTGGTCCGTCAGCCCGTCCCCCGGCCCGTCCTCCGAGGAGGCGTAACCCCGATGCGTATCTTCGATCCGCACATCCACATGACCTCCCGCACCACCGACGACTACGAGGCCATGTACGCAGCGGGCGTGCGCGCCCTCGTCGAGCCGGCCTTCTGGCTGGGGCAGCCGCGGACCTCACCGGCGAGCTTCTTCGACTACTTCGACTCCCTTCTCGGCTGGGAGCCCTTCCGGGCTGCCCAGCACGGCATCGCCCACCACTGCACCATCGCGCTCAACCCCAAAGAGGCGAACGACCCCCGCTGTACCCCCGTCCTCGACGCACTGCCCCGCTACCTCGTAAAAGACTCGGTCGTCGCCGTCGGCGAGATCGGCTACGACTCGATGACCCCGGCCGAGGACAACGCCCTGGCCGCTCAGCTCCAACTCGCCGTGGACCACGGCCTGCCGGCCCTCGTCCACACCCCCCACCGCGACAAGGCCGCCGGGCTCAAACGCACCCTCGACGTCCTGCGCGAATCCGACCTGCCCCCCGCTCGTGTCGTCCTGGACCATCTCAATGAGACAACGGTAGGGGACGCCACTGACAGTGGCTGCTGGCTGGGCTTTTCCATCTATCCGGACACCAAGATGGACCCCGAGCGGATGGTGCGGATCCTCCGCGTGCACGGCACGGAGCGGGTGCTCGTCAACTCCGCGGCCGACTGGGGCCGCAGCGACCCGCTCAAGACCCGCCACGTCGGCGAGGCCATGCTCGCCGCCGGGTTCTCGGACGACGACGTCGACCAGGTGCTGTGGCGCAACCCCGTCGAGTTCTACGGCCAGAGCGGGCGCCTGACCCTGGACATCGCCGATCCCGGCGCCCTCCACGAGGGCAACTCCATCCTCCGCGGCGGGGAATGAGGAGGCGGGCGGACCCATGCGCTTCCGGCACCCCGACGGTTCCACCGTCCACCTCGCGTACTGCACCAACGTCCATCCGGCCGAGACCCTGGACGGCATCCTCGACCAGCTGCGCGACCACTGCGAGCCCGTACGCAGACGGCTCGGCCGCGACCGGCTCGGCATCGGCCTCTGGCTCGCCCGTGCCGCGGCCCGCGTACTGACCGCCGACCCCGCGGCCCTCCGCCTCCTGCGCAAGGAGCTGGACGTGCGCGGCCTGGAGGTCGTCACGCTGAACGGATTCCCGTACGAAGGGTTCGGCGACAGTCACGTCAAATACCGGGTCTACCGGCCGGACTGGACCGAGCCCGCTCGGCTGGAGTACACCGCCGACCTCGCCCGGCTGCTGACCGCGCTGCTGCCCGACGACGCCACCGAAGGCACCATCTCGACCCTTCCGCTCGCCTGGCGCACGAACTTCGACGAGCACCGGCGCACTGTCGCACTGGAAGCACTGCGCACCCTCGGCGCGCGCCTGGACGCGCTCCAGGACACCACCGGCCGCTCCATCCGCGTCGGCCTGGAACCGGAGCCGGGCTGCACCATCGAAACGCTCGCCGACGCCCTGGAGGCTCTGACCGGTACAGCAGGCACCCCAGGCACTTCGAACACCCCAGGCAACCCAGTTACCTCAGACGCTCCGGCTGCGCCGGCCACCGTCCCCACCCACCGCATCGGCGTATGCGTCGACACCTGCCATCTCGCCACCTCCTTCGAGGAGCCCGGCCCGGCGCTCGACGCCCTGCACCGCGCGGGCATCCCCGTCGTCAAGGCCCAGCTGTCCGCCGCCCTGCACGCCGAGGAGCCCGCGCGTGCGGACGTCCGCGACGCGCTCGGTGCCTTCGCCGAACCGCGCTTCCTGCACCAGACCCGCACCCGCTCCACGCAGGGCGCACTGCTCGCCACCGACGACCTGGACGAGGCACTCGGTGACCGGGGGAGCGGTACGGGACTGCCCACCGGAGCTCCGTGGCGCGCCCACTTCCACGTACCGCTGCACGCGCCGCCGCAGCCACCCCTCACCTCCACGCTGCCGGTGCTCCAGGACACCCTTGCCCGCCTCGTCGGCCCGGCCGCCCCGCCGCGTACGCACCACCTGGAGGTCGAGACGTACACCTGGCAGGCCCTGCCGCCCGAGCTCCGGCCGCGCACCCGTGCCCGGCTCGCCGACGGCATCGCCGCCGAGCTCTCCCTCGCCCGCGACCTGCTGACCGACCTCGGCCTCAAGGAACTGCCATGACCGTGCACGACAGCAGCCCCGGCGACCCCGACAGCCGCGAAGACACCGCTGCCGCCCCGGCCGCCCCCGCGCCGCCGCCCCAGCCTCTTCTGGTCCTCGACGTCGTCGGCCTCACCCCCCGCCTCCTCGATCACATGCCGCACCTCAAGGCGCTGGCCACGGGCGGCTCGTACGTTCCGCTGCGTACCGTCCTGCCGGCTGTCACCTGCACCGTGCAGTCCACGATCCTCACCGGCACGCTCCCCTCCCGGCACGGCATCGTCGGCAACGGCTGGTACTTCCGCGATGTCGGCGAGGTCCACCTCTGGCGGCAGCACAACGCCCTGGTCGGCGGCGACAAGCTGTGGGACGCGGCCCGCCGCGCCCACCCCGGCTACACCGTCGCCAACGTCTGCTGGTGGTACGCCATGGGCGCGGACGTCGACTGGACCGTCACACCGCGGCCCGTCTACTACGCCGACGGTCGCAAGGAACCCGACTGTTACACCCGCCCGCCCGCCCTCCACGACGAACTCACCGAGCTGCTCGGGCCGTTCCCCCTCTTCACCTACTGGGGGCCCACGGCCTCCCTCGCCTCCTCCCGGTGGATCACCGACGCGACCCGCCACATCCTGCGCACCCGCCATCCCGACCTCACCCTCAGCTACCTCCCGCACCTCGACTACGACCTCCAGCGGTACGGCCCCGACGACCCCCGCTCGCACGCGGCCGCCGCCGCACTCGACACCGTCATCGCCCCCCTCCTCGACGACGCCCGCTCGGCCGGCGTCACCGTCGTCGCCCTGTCCGAGTACGGCATCACCCGCGCCCGCCGCCCCGTCGACATCAACCGCGCACTGCGCCGGGCCGGCCTGCTGGAGGTGCACACCCAGGACGGGATGGAATACCTCGACCCGACCGTGTCCCGTGCCTTCGCCGTAGCGGACCACCAGATCGCGCACGTCTACGTACGCCGCCCCGAAGACCTCGACGTGACCCGCGAAGCCCTGGCGGACCTGCCCGGCATCGCCGAACTCCTCGACGACACGGGCAAGAAGCAGCACGGGCTGGACCACCCGCGCGCCGGCGAACTCGTCGCCGTCGCCGAACCCGACGCGTGGTTCACGTACTACTACTGGCTCGACGACGCGCGCGCACCGGACTTCGCGCGCCTGGTCGAGATCCACCGCAAGCCCGGCTACGACCCCGCCGAACTCTTCATGGACCCGCGCGACCCCTACGTACGGCTACGCGCCGCCACCGCACTGGCCCGCAAGAAGACCGGCATGCGCTATCGCATGGCCGTCGTCCCCCTCGACCCCGAGCCCGTGCGCGGCAGTCACGGGCGTATCCCGGACCACGAGGACGACGGGCCCGTCCTGATCTGCTCCACCGCAGGCACGCTCACCACCCCCCTCGATGCGACCGAAGTGAAGTCCTTGCTCCTCAAGCTTGCCGCACGGCACTGACAATCGACTTTGGAGCCGCAATGACCAGCGACGTTCCCAACCCGCGCACCTCACGCCACCCCGAGCTCGCGCGCACCCTCGCCCGCCGCGGATTCCTCGGCGTGGCCGCCGGCGCCACCGCGGCGGCCGTCCTCGGCGCCTCGCAGGCCCAGGCCGCGCAGCCCGGCGCGCGCCCCGAGCCCGCCGGTGCCGGCGGCCACCGCCCCGTCGTCCCGCCCGGCCGCCTCGGCATCCAGCTCTACACACTCCGCGACAAGACCTCATCCCTGGGCTTCGCCAGAGTCTTCGAGGAACTGGCCCGCTACGGGTACGACGAGGTGGAGTTCGCCGGGTACACACAGGGCTCGGCCGGAGCCATCACGCTCGCCCAGCTGAAGCGCCTCATGCGGAACAACGGCCTGCGTGGCATCGGCAGCCACGTCGGCTACTACTCCTCCGACCCCAACGCGTACACCTTCGCCACCAACCTCACGAAGGTGCTCGACGACGCCGAGGCCCTCGGCCTGCCGTACGTGGGCACCGCCTCGGGTCCCGACCGCTACGGCAACACCGTCGACGGCTGGAAGCGCGCGGCCGAGGACTTCAACACCTACGGAGCGGCCGCCAGGGCCCGCGGCATGTACTTCTACCAGCACAATCACGCGGAGGAGTTCGCCTTCGCCACCGACAACCCGAAGGTGCGGCTCTACGACATCCTGCTGGCCGAGACCGACCCGCGCCTCGTGAAGCTGGAGATGGACATCTACTGGGCGTACGTCGCGCAGTACCGCTTCTCCAAGCGCCCCGACGGCACGGCGGCGCCCTTCGAGCCGCTGGACTACGTCCTCGCCGACCCGGCCCGCTATCCGCTCTTCCACGTCAAGGACGGCGAGCACGACGAGGCCGAGCGCGACGGCTACCGGATGGTCGACGTGGGCGACGGCGACCTCGACTACCGCCGCTTCATCAGCCGCGTGGAACGCCTCTCCGGCCGCAAGCACCACAACTGGCTCGTCGAACGCGACGACGCCGTCGACCCGGCCGTCAACCCCGCCGGCTCCCTCACCACAGCCAGCCGCTCCGCGCGGCACCTCCTTCACCTGCGCGGATAGCACCGCCTTCGTGCAGGTAGGGCGGCCGCCGCTCGGGGCAGCCACTCCGTGAGACGGCGGTTCCGTCCCTTACGTGCTCCTCGTCCGGGGCGGGTAGTGTGCCCCACGATCACGCACTACCCGACCCAGATTGGCGACACGACATGAGCGAGTGGACGCCCGCCACGCCGACCACGGCCGGCGGAGACCCGCGCTCCCACGCGGCCTCCGTATCGGACGAGGCGGCGCGGGAGCGGCTGCTGTACCTGCGCGGCAGCATCGACAACCTCGACGCCGCGCTGGTGCACCTGCTCGCCGAGCGCTTCAAGTGCACGCAGCAGGTCGGCGAACTCAAGGCCCGGCACAGCCTGCCGCCCGCCGACCCGGCCCGCGAGTCCACACAGATCGCCCGCCTCCGCCGCCTCGCGGAAGACGCCAAACTCGACCCGGCCTTCGCCGAGAAGTTCCTCAACTTCATCATCGAAGAGGTCGTCCGACACCACAAAGCGATCGCCCAAAACGCAGAAGCGGAAGCGAACGGCGCCTGACGCCCGTCCCCGGAGACTGTCCGGGGCTTGAGGGGCGGCGGCCACCGCTTCGTACGTACGATCGCGACTGGCCGCGCGATCAAGGCTCCCGCACGCGCGCTCAAAGCTCCCGCACGAACGAGACGCGGTCCAGCCCCGGCCCGTCGTAGTCCGTGTGGACCGCCACCCCGTCCTCCAGCCGGTCGCCCGGCTCGACCCGGAAGCCCATCCGGGAGTGGTACGCGATCGAGTTCCGGTTGACCGGGCTCGTGATGGAGCGGACGCGAGACCGGCCGTGCCCCCGAGCGAGGTCGAAGAAGCGGTAGTACAGGGCGCTGCCCAGGCCGCCACGCTGCGCCTCAGGGTGCACGCCCACGAAATGGATGTACGCCGTCTCGGCGTCGGTCTGCGACAAGAACCCGATGAGAAACGCCCGCAGCGCCGCCCCCTCGGCGGCCCCGCCCTCCGCCCCCGCCGCGACGGGCTCCTCCACAAGCAGGCTCGTCCCCGCAAAGTGCTGGAGGAACAGCCGCGGCACCAGAAGACGCCGCTGCTGGGCACCCGCCTCGCCCCCCTGCCCGCCCCACCAGTCGGTCAGCGCCCCTTGAAGCACCGCGTGGTCCGAGGCCCGCGGATGCCGCACCGCGAGACCGGGCGGGAACGGCCGAGGCGATTCGTGATCAATGGATCGCACATTCATGCGACGAGCGTACGGTGATCAGACCCCACCCTCCGCGCGTTCCGCCGCCCTCTTGAGAATCAGCGACAGCCCGGCCGCGGGAACAGTGCCAGCCCGGTCGCAGAAACAGCGCCAGCCCGGCCGCCCCGGCACTCCCGCACGGCCGACCGTCACGTCGATCACCATCCGTACAGCCCGCCCACACGTGCTGTGATCAGCGGAAACGTCGAACGAGGCGCGGTCGCCCGCCACCACACCCGAGCCATAAGCCATCCTTATGTCTGCCCGGATATGGATGTGAAACCCACTCCGAAACCTTGGTATTGTTGTCCATGTCGCCGCGGGCAAGGCCCCGCGCCGACGACACCTAGTCCGGGTGGCGGAATGGCAGACGCGCTAGCTTGAGGTGCTAGTGCCCTTTATCGGGCGTGGGGGTTCAAGTCCCCCCTCGGACACTGATCATCTCCCCACGGTCTCCTGTAGGCCGTGGGGTTTTGTCGTTGTATGGGGCTGGTAGGCCGGGCTCGGGTGGCATAGGTCTCTCATGGGTCCTGGACAGCCATTCGGTGATAGGGGTCGGGTTGGCGTCGGATTCGAGGGTGCCCAGCGTCCTGGGTCGCTGCTGCTCGCCCTTGAAGCTGGGCTTGCCTCGGCAGGAGACGGCCGAGCGGTTGTGGATGTGGACAGCCCTTTGTCCCGGCCCGCGACCGTATGGTGGGCACGTCCTCGCGCAATCACCGGTTCTCGGCGAACGTCCAGGTCACCGCGGACCCGGACATCAGGCTGGTGGCAGCCGTGGGCCATCCGGTGCCGGGCGCCTCAGCCGATGCGAGGGCCTAAAGGAGCTCTCGGTGATCTGCTGTCCGAGCTGCTCAGCAGCATCCCCCGTGACTTCGGCATGGCCCATGCTGAGGTTGCAGTTCTGGCCCCAGGGCCGTCGGCCGACACTGCGTGGCGCCTTCTCAATGATCAGGTCGGAATAGGGGTGGGGCACGGTCGGCAAACTCCTCGCCCGCAAGCGTCTGAGTCTGTTGCCCGTCCATGACCAGGTCGTTCGCTGCATCTTCGGTCGACCAAGGTCCTTCTGGCTCGATTTGCGTGCCGCGTTACGAGCCGACAGCCTGCTCTGCACCGTGCGCTGGTGGCACTGCGCCAGTCCGCCGGTGTGCCGGAGACCGTCAGCGCTCTACGGGTGTGTGACGTCGCGCTCTGGCCGCGTCACCACGCTGGCCATCGAAAGGTGGGGTACGTCCAGGAGTGACAACGCCGCGCGCAGAGTAACGACGCACGAGGATGACCGGCGAGCAGGGACGCAGCCGCGCAGCCTCGTACCCTGCCCAGGCCCGGGAACGAGGCGGGGGGCGGCCATGCTCGCGTCGAGTGGCTGCTCGCAGCCTTCGCCACCACCCTGCTTCCTGCCCTCCCCATGGGAGGCCACGCACTGGTTCGCGTGGTGCAAGATAACCCGGCAACTGCCGCGCGACTCTTGGACCACGCACTCGCCACCGGGCGGCTCGCCACCATTCATGACGGGCATGTCGGCGTCGGCCCCCTGCTGATGCGCTGGGTGGCAGCCTTCGGCCCGCTGGTGTCCAGCGGCGTGGTCGCCGCGCCCGTGTTGGTCGTCCTGGTACAGCTGGGCTACGGCGAGGCCGTATCCCACCCTGTGCTGGAGATGGCGCAGCCTGTATGCCCGAGGGGCCGCGCGTCTGGGTCACCGACATGCTGGGAGCGGGGTGGAATGTTCGTCGCCATCTCTCGGTGGTCGGGCCGCCGGCCGCATGCCCCGGGCGCCGTACGCGTCGGGGCTTGTCGCGTTACTCGTGTGCCGCCAGGTCCCTTTCCGCATGGACGCATTGGTCTTCGCTGGTGACGCTGACGTTGTGAGCTCCTTCGTCACCGTCCCACCATTCCGTGAAGTCCTCTGCGAGCGCGTCGATGTATTCCCTCGTCCGAGGGTCTTCACGGGCGAGGTAATCAGTGGACACGGTCACCGCGCCGGATCCCTGCCGGCCGTAGCCGATGCTGAGGGCTGTGATGTGGTCCGCCCGGCTCCGCCCCTTCTTGGTGTGTGCAGTGGTCCAGGTCTGGAAATCCGTTAGGAGATTGACGGGGTTGCTCCCGCCGTACAGTGTCACCTCTTTCACGTTCTTGCCGCCCTGGCTGCGGAAAACCGCGGTGCCGGCGGAGGTGTCGTCGTCCCACCACTCCTGGAACGCTTCGGCGAGTGGCCCGACTTCGTCTTCGGCGGAACCCCACGGGCCGTAATCCGTGAGTACGTCGGCCGTGCCGAGGCGGCTGTCGGAGTCGTAGCGCAGTCGCAGTGACAGCGCATGCCCGGCGAGTTCGTCATCGTGCTCCGAGACATTCGACTTCAGCCACGACCGGAAACCCCGCAAGAGGTTGGGATCGTCATGCTCATCGAGCTTCTTCTCTTGCTGCGTCCGCGTGCTGTCAGCGGTTGGCGGACGCGAAACCGAGTGGCCCCCGTTGCCGGACGCGCACGACGTCACCAAGAGGGCGACAAATCCCGCGAGTAGCGCTTTTCGCCCAGCTCGCATTCGTTGGCAAACCTTGGTCACGGTTCGCTCCCATACCCCGTATTGGTCATGTATTTACTGTTTGCATAGGGTACATTCCTCATTGCTCTAGACCAATCGGGACCTCTGACCAAGTCCCGTCCTTGTTCCATGGGGGAACGCACCACCTTGATAGTTGGAACGATCCTGCCCGCAGTGACGGTGCTCGTGGCAGCCACTGCCGGCCCAGCCCTGGCAGCCGAACAGCCGGCGACTCCGGGCACTCCGCAACCCGCCGCCAAGCAACCGGCGGCCACGCCCGAGGCCTCCGGTGCACAAGGCCCGCCAGAGCTTCCGAACCCTTCGGGTACTCCGAACCCCTCGGATACTCCGAGCCCTTCCGCTACCGCGGAACGGCCAAGCCCCTCGGGGTGGCCGGTAACCCTGGGCCCTTCGCCCACTTCGCGACCGTCGGCCATGCCGGAGCAGTCGCCCGCGGCAGACGACGGTGCACTGGCCCGCTCCCTGGCCAAGTTCTGGACGCCCGAGCGGATGGCCCAGGCCCAACCGGTGGAGGAGCAGCAAGCGCGCGAGGCATGGTCCCGGCAGGACCGGCAGGAGGGGTCGTCGTCCGATGACGCAGAGCGATTCAGCGGGCCTCAACTTCGCTCGCCCTCCCACACGTTCAAAGGCCTCAAGCAGGTCGGCACGTTCTACTGGGCGCAGAAAGCCGGCAACGACTTCCCCGACCGTTACGACTACCGGTTCTGCGGAGGCACCGTCGTACCGTCACCGGGCAAGAACCTGGTCGCTTCTGCCGCGCACTGCTTCGACAGCAATGATCAGAAGGAAAACCTGATCTTCGTTCCGCAGCACAGTGCGACGAAGCCGATGCCGCACGGGCTGTTTCCCATCAAGAAGGGCAGCATCTTCAAGGACCCCGGATACACCGGGACCAAGAAGAGCGAAGAGAACTACACCGACGTCGACGTCGCGTTCCTCGCCACCGAGCCGCGCAGTGACGGCAAAAAGGCTGAACAGGTCGTCGGTGCGATCCCGTTGGGCTTCAACACAGGCTTCGACCACACCGTCCAAGCCATTGGCTATCCCTACCTGTATGGCGGTGGCCACTACAAGCCGAAGCAGGACCCGCTCAGCTGCACCACGCCGATGAAGCGATACCGGACCGGCAACACCCGGGACAGCGGCGGACGACTCTGGCGTGGCGGTACGTTCTCCGAAATCCATTGCGATGGCTACGTCGGTGGCACCTCCGGAGGACCCTTCATCACCACGGGCGGTGAGACGGCCAAGCTCATCGGAGTCACCGGCGGCTGGATGACCGGCGGCCACAGCGCCGACACCTCCTACTCCTCGTATTTCGACAATGACGTCAAACGCATCTACGAGGCGGCGAAGGCCGGAAAGCAGCCGGCAAGCATCAATCCACCACCGATGAAAGAGCCGGTACTGCCGGGCGCCGGTACGTGGAAGTACGCGCGGGACATCGCCAACGGATACTTCGCGCTGGACGGCCCGGTCGCCGAGGACCGGATGGACATGTTCGTACTCT
Source organism: Streptomyces sp. NPDC050806 (assembly GCF_055586425.1). NCBI lineage: Bacteria > Bacillati > Actinomycetota > Actinomycetes > Kitasatosporales > Streptomycetaceae > Streptomyces > Streptomyces sp. NPDC050806. The sequence goes on from NZ_JBVJIF010000010.1 coordinate 254,391, forward strand.
GGGCCGACGGTGAGCTGAGCATCTACCGCGGCGCCGGAAAGGAGAAGGGCTACTTCGACAAGGAGTTCAAGGTCCAGAGCGCCAACAGTCTGTGGCGCAACCACGCCAAGCAGATCGTCGCGGGCGACTTCACCGGGGACAACGGATCCGATCTCATTGTCCGCTGGTCGGACGGCGAAGTGACTCTCTATCCCTCGGTGGACGAGAATGGCTTCCATGGCGAACGGCAACTGGTCGCCCCCAACGGCACCTGGAAACATGCCGAGGCGCTGACCGCGGGCCGCTTCGGGGGCAACAAGTGGCAGGACGACCTCGTCGTGCGCTGGTCGGACGGAGAGGTCTCCCTCTACCAGAACACCGGGACCGCCCTCGGCAAGGAGATCAGGGTCGTTGCTCCCGGCACCGGCCAGGCGGGGACGTGGAAGCACGCCACCCAGATCACAGCCGGTGACTACGCCGGAGACGACACTTGGGACCTGATCGTGCGCTGGTCCGACGGCGAGCTGACCCAGTACCAGGATTTCACCGGCACCGGCGACTCCTGGGGCGAGCACAGGTGGCAGGCCCCCAATGGCCTGTGGAAGCACGCCCTGATCGTCAGTGGTGGCGACTTCACCGACAACCCTTGGGCCGACGACACCATTGTCCGCTGGTCGGACGGCGAACTCACCCTCTATGCCGACGGCAATGCCTCAGGCATCGGCACGGAGCACCGCCTTGTCGCGCCGTGACCGACCATGACGCGTAGCGTGTAACGCGAGACGCCTCCTCCGCCGCGAGACAAGGAAGCAGAGTCCCCACCGCTGCAACTCGAAGGGTAGCGCTCGCTCTCCTGCGACAGGGCAGCGGCGTGGCCTTCCCGAGAGCTGAGGTGTTCCCGAGGCGTGAGTTCCCTCAGGCTGCACGTCGGGTTCGCTGTTCGAGTGGGGGAGGGAGAGGGGACCGGGCGCCCGTTCGATGCTTGGCGGTGCTGGGATCGGCGTTCTCGGCGTCGCGGCTGGACGTGGCGGTGACGGCACCCGTGGTGCAGGGCCCGCGGTGCAGTGGAGCGCGTGCCGTCGTCGCCGGGCGTCGGGTGGTCCGGCGGGCGGGGACGGCTCTTCGATTGAGTGGGAGCTTGGCTGCTGCCCCTGGCCACGTGGGTGTCTGTGCGACCTCTACTATCGTTTCGCGTTCTCCGACGGACCTTGACGACTGCTTGATGTGTCCGCCGCCCAACGCCTGCCATGGCACGACGACGTCCACCGCATGGCGATGGAGTCGAGCATTGAGGAGAGATTCGTACATGCGCGCACGGAGCATAGCCGTAGCCACCGCAGCAGCACTGGGGCTGGTGGCCGCCCGTGACCTCGTCCAGAAGAAGCACGCGTTGCTGCGGAACTTCCCGGTGGTCGGGCATGCGCGGTACATGTTGGAGACGATCGGTCCGGAGCTGCGGCAGTACATCGTGACCTCCAACGACGAGGAGCGCCCGTTCAGTCGTGACCAGCGCACCTGGATCTATGCGTCGTCGAAGGGGGAGAACAACTACTTCGGGTTCGGCACCGACAACGACGTCGAGCACATGCAAGGGCACGCGTACCTGAAGCAGCGCACGTTCGCCGGGGCGCTGCCCGACGCGCACGATCCGCAGGCCCCACTGCCCTCGGCCAAGGTGCTGGGTGGGCCGCGTGGGCGCGCCAAGGCGTTCCGGCCGGCGAGCGTGGTCAACATCTCGGCGATGAGCTTCGGGTCCCTCTCCGGCGCGGCGGTCACGGCGCTCAACAAGGGGGCGGCGCTGGCAGGCGCGATGCACAACACGGGGGAGGGCGGCCTCTCGCCGTACCACCGCAACGGCGCCGACCTCGTCCTTCAGATCGGTACGGCGTACTTCGGCTGCCGCAACGAGGACGGCAGCTTCAATCTCGAGAAGCTCAAGGACGTGGTCGCCGGCGCCCCGGTCAAGGCGATCGAGATCAAGCTCTCCCAGGGCGCCAAGCCGGGGCTGGGCGGGATGCTGCCGGGCGCGAAGGTGACCTCGGAGATCGCCGACATCCGCGGCATTCCGCTCGGCAAGGACTGCGCCTCCCCGTCGCGGCACACCGCCTTCAGCGATGTCGACTCGATGCTCGACTTCGTCGAACTCCTCGCCACCGAGACCGGTCTGCCGGTCGGGATCAAGAGCGCGGTGGGCGAGATGGACTTCTGGCAGGAGCTGGCCACGCTGATGGCGCGTGGTGACCGCGGGGTCGACTTCGTGACCATCGACGGAGGTGAGGGCGGCACCGGGGCGGCGCCGCTGACCTTCAGCGACTCGATGTCGCTGCCCTTCAGGATGGGCTTCTCGCGGGTCTACGGCGTCTTCGCCGAACGGGGACTGACCGACGACCTGACCTTTATCGCCTCGGGCAAGCTCGGCCTGCCCGAGAACGCCGCGGTCGCCTTCGCCCTGGGCGCCGACATGATCAACGTGGCGCGTGAGGCGATGCTGTCGATCGGCTGCATCCAGGCGCAGAAGTGCCACACCGACAAGTGCCCCACCGGTGTCGCCACCCAGAACGCGCGGCTGGCCCGCGGCATCGACCCGGTCTCGAAGGCCACCCGGACCGCCGACTACCTGCGCACCCTGCGCAAGGAGCTGATGAAGATCTCGGCGGCCGTCGGCGTCGCCCACCCGGCACTCATCACGGCCACCGACATCGAGATCATGAACGGCGACTACGAAGCCCGCACGCTGGCCGGCGTGTACGGCTACAAGGACGGCTGGGGCACGCTCGGCCCGCGCCTCGCCGACGAGATCACCGAGCTGCTCACCACCGAGTCGGCCACCGTGCAGAAGCCGACCTTCTGACGCGCCGAGGGCGACAGGCACCGCGTTCATGCTTCACTGCTCGGAGCGCGCGGGAAACCGGGCGGTGTCGACCTCGCTCGGCCTGGTGTCGCCCTCGCTTTCCCCCCGCCCCACGAACAGCCCTCTCCCCACGAACAGCCCTCTCACCAGGTGATCACAACATGAGCGAAAAAGTGCGATTCCAGAGTGTCGTCGGCCCCGAGCTGGCCGGAGCGATCGATCTGCCGGACGGCGAGATCCGAGGCTGGGGGCTCTTCGTGCACGGATTCACACTCGGCAAGGACTCGCCGGCCGCCTCGCGCGTCAGCAAGCAGCTGGCACGCGAGGGGATCGGAATGCTGCGCTACGACAACCTCGGGATCGGGGACTCCGACGGCGACTGGGGCGACGGTTCCTTCACCGTCAAGGTCCAGGACACGGTCCGTGCGGCAGCTCTGATGGCGGAGCGGGGGACGCCGGCGGACCTGCTGGTGGGGCACTCCTGGGGAGGCGCCGCTGCCATCGCCGCAGCGGCCGAGGCAACCGGCGTCCGCGCGGTCGCCACGATCGGGGCGCCTGCTGACCCCAGTCACGTCGAACGACAGTACGACGCGGTCGTCGATCGCGTTCTCGGCGAAGGATCGCACGAGTGGTTCGTCGGCGGGCGGACCCTGGTCCTCAAGCGCGCCTTCGTCGAAGACGTCCGCCGTGCTCGCCTCCGCGACCGAATTCGTGATCTGGACCTGCCGCTGCTCGTCCTGCATTCCCCTACCGACAACACGGTCGACATCGACAACGCCGGGGAGATCTTCAACGAGGCACGGCACCCGCGAAGCTTCGTCTCGCTCGAAGGAGCGGACCACCTCCTGACCACACGAGGACAGGCACAGCGCGCCGCCCACATCATCAGCGCCTGGGCCGATCAGTACATCCACGGGTCGCGGTCCTGAGGAAAGACGTCTCAGGCGGCGGAGAGCCCTCGGGGATAGTGAGCCCGTAGGGGCCCGGTCCGCAGGGATGGGTGTGTAGTGGGGCGGTGGTGGGGCGCCTGGTGGGGCGTCGGCTGGTTGCGCGACAGCCATCGGCCGTCAGCCGTCGGCCTTCGGCCCGGCTCGGTGTCGCCCGTCTTCTCGTTCACAGGTCCGGATGCTTCGTCGCCACGTGGTAGTACCCGGAGTGGAACACCAGGGGAGCGCCGCCGTCGGCCTCGTACTGTTCGACCTCGCCGAGGAAGATGATGTGGTCGCCGGCGTCCAGGCGTTGGACGGTGCGGCATTGGAATCGGGCGACCGCGCCGTCCAGGAGCGGGGTGCCGGCGATGCCGGGGGTGGTGGGGACACCGCGGAATTTGTCGTCGGCCGGGGTGGCGAACTGGCGGGAGAGATGGTGCTGGTCGGCGGCCAGTACGTGGACGGCGAAGTGCGAGGCGTCGGTGAAGTCCGGCAGGCTCGGGGCGCTTTTGCCGGGACACCACAGGATGAGGGGCGGCTCCATGGAGACGGAGGTGAAGGAGTTCGCGGTCATGCCGACGTTGCGGCCGTCGGGGGCACGAGCCGTCACCACGGTGACGCCGGTGGCGTACTGGCCCAGCGCGCGGCGCAGCTCGCGGCTGTCGAAGCGGGCGGCGTGCTGGGCGTGCTTCTCGGCGAGGAAGCGGTGTGCCTCGGCCTCCTCGAACCACCAGCGGTAGAGGGTGCGCGGGTCGTCGAACCCGGCGGCGAGTGCGCCGGCGACCGAGGGGATTTCGGCCGCTGCGGAGAGGAGTTCGCGATGGTGGGGGCGCAGGTCGGTCAGTAGGGAGTTGGTCCAGCCGACGGCCCACTGGGACCAGCCTCGCCAGAAGTTGTCAAAGGTGCGTTGCATCCACTGCGGGGTGAATTCGGCGGTGCCGTGGCGGAGGATGCTGTCGAGGTAGTGGGTCGCTGCCTGGGCGGCGTTGTTGGACCCCTGGCCGGTGATCGGGTCGTTGAGTACGACGGCGTCGGCCATGCCGAGGACGTGCCGTCCGGAGGCGAGCCGGGCGACGGGTTGCCGGACGGTCGGGGTGATGGTGCCGCGCAACACGCCGCCGCTGTCCGTGAGTTGCGCGTGCCGGCAGCGTTCGTACTCGTCCGGGAAAAACCGGCGGAGGATCTCCAGGGAGCGGCCGAGATGACCTTCGGGGGTGCGGATGTCGTCCCAGCAGTCCATCGGGCCGCCGGGGACGCCCTCGAAGACCATGATGTCGCACGGTCCGGTGGTGGTGAGCGCGGGGAAGGAGAAGTATTCGCCGACGCCGGGGACCATCCGGTAGTGGACGGCGGCCTCCCCCTCCCGCGGTGCCGTTCCCGTGACGTACGTCAGAGCCAGCGCGCGGCGTGGCCGGTCGTACGGGGAGAGTTCGGCGTTGCGCGGGAAGAGGCGGCTCAGCTCGCCCTTGCCGGTGGAGACCACGACGAGATCGTGTGTACGGGCGTACCACTCGAGGTCGTTGACGCCCGCCTCGTGCAGCACGATCTCGCCGCGGCCGCCCTCCGCGAACTGCTCCAGCCAGGCCGCGCACTTGACCCGCTGATCGACGGAGTGGGCGGGGCCCTCCAGCGGCGCACGCCAGGAGACTTCCGGAGTGCCGTGCGGACCGATGAGTGAGAGCGCGATGCCGGTGATGTCCGGTGCCCGGTCCTCCCAGTGGTGCAGGCCGAGGTCGCGCTCGCTCTGCAGCGCGGTGTCGAACATGCACTGACTGGACATGACCGGGCCGCGACGTATCTCGTCGGGGCCGCGGTCGGTGACCAGGGTGACGTCGTAGCCGTGCGCCTGGAGACCCAGTGCGAGTTGGGCCCCCGCCTGCCCGGCGCCGATCACCGCGATCCTTTTCATGGTCCTGCTGTCCTGCTCTCGTTACGTACGTGCTGCTGCCATTGACGCATCGTCAGGGGATGCGCGGCGAGCGAGCTGCGCTGACCCTGACGAGCCCTCAGGCGTGTACGGCCGCCAGATAGTTCTTCGCGGCGGCCGGGTCCATGAACCAGTGGAAGAAGTCGCGCGGGTCGTCGAAGCCGTTGACGAAGCGCGCGGCGACACGGGGGTCGGCGCTCGCCGCACCGAAGAGCTCCAGGACGTGCTGCGGCGGCGCGCCGAGCATCGCGTTGGTCCAGGCCGTGGCGGACTGCGCGTTGTCCCAGAAGCGGCCGAAGGCCAGCTGCATGAACGCGGCGTCGTACGGGCGCTCGCCGTGGTCCAGGATGGCGGCGAGGTAGGCGGCCGCGCACTTCGAGGCGTTGTTGGAACCCTGACCGGTGACCGGGTCGTTGAGGACGACGACATCGGCGAGGCCGAGCACCTGCGCGCCCGAGGGGAGCGTGGCTACGGGCTTGCGGACGGTAGGCGCGAAGCGGCCCGCGAGGGTGCCGTTCTGGTCGGTGAGCGACACATCGGTGCAGCGCTCGGCCTCCCACGGGACGTACGTCCGCAGCAGCTCCTGGAACTTCGCCAGCTGCTGGTCGGGGGTGAGCCCGTCGAAGCAGTCGAGCGGGCCACCCGGGATGCCCTCGAAGAACATGATGTCGCAGGGGCCGCTGGTGGTGAGGCTGGGCATGGTGAAGTACTCGCCCACACCGGGGATGACGTTGAAGCTGACGCCGGGGCGGTCGGGCAGCGGTGCCATGCCGGTGACGTACGCCAGGGCCAGCGCGCGCTGCGGAGCGTCGTACGGGGAACGCTCGGCGTCCCGCTCGAACAGCCCGGCGATCTCGCCCTTGCCGGCCGCGACGATCACCAGGTCGGACTCGGCGGCGTAGCGCTCCAGGTCCTCGATACCGGCCTCGCGGATGTCCAGACGGCCGCCACGGCGTGCGAACTCGCCCATCCAGAGGGGCATCTTGACGCGCTGGTCGACGGAGCGGGCAGTGGCATCGAGGCGGGCGTCGAAGGAGAGCGCCCGGCCGCCCTGACCGTCGGAGATGTTCACGCCGAGCCCGGCGATCGGCGGGCAGGCGTCGCCCCAGAAGTCGAGGCCGACGTTGCGCTCGTGGGCCAGCGCGGTGCCGAACATCGCCTGGCTGGACATGACCCGGCCCTCGCGGATCTGGTCTCCGGTGCGGTTGGACACGAGGGTGACGTCGTAACCGTGGCTCAGCAGACCGATACCGAGCTGGAGGCCTGCCTGGCCTGCTCCGACGATGGTGATCTTGCGCATGAGGGGGCCTCCGGGGCGGGGACGAGTGGTTGGGGGGTCGGGTCGTGCGCTTCGGTGACGTGGCGGCGTCGACGAGTGGGGCTTTGGTCAGAGGGGCTTTGGCCATACGGAAGGCGGCTGCCCGCCGGCGGGGGGTCCGGCGGGCAGCCGCGGGCAGCCGGGTGCCCAGGTCCGGGGGGCGGGCCCTGAGCACCCGGCCGGCTAGTGGGGACCGGCCGACTCGGCGAGCGGAGGCAGTCGGCGCCGCAGAGGCGCAGCGATGCGCCGCGGGGGTACGGCCTCGGCGGCTCTCGCCGCGCCGGCCGCCCGTCGCACGCGCGGCCCGTAGGCGACGGGCTGTCCGCATGCGGCGGGCTGCCCGTATACGACGGACGACTGTCCGCATGCGAAAGGCTGCCCATATGCGAGGAGCCGCCCACGCGCCAAAGGCTGCCCGCATGCGACGAGCCGCTCATATACGACAGGCCGTCCGCTGGGCGTGACTCCGCCCGTGACGAGCACAGTCCGGCCCGGCACTCCCTGCATTGGTGATTCCCTGACTTCTTCTCGGGTCCGCGGCGGTCAGGGATCAACCTTGGTATGGCAAGATCACCTTCGCTATCCGGATCACGCGGGTTGCTGTCCCGGTCGCGTATCTCGGCGGTGGAGGTTCACATGCCCGCTGAAGAGCTCCCCCTTGCAAACCACCAGCAGTTTCATACAGCGGACATTTGGGAGGCGCGAGCCGAGGTCGGCCGCGCCTTCTGTCCGCATGAGCTGCGCATCGTGCAGCGCTCGGCGACGCTGGACGCCCGGCTGCACGGTGCGTCCTTCGATCGGACGGGCCTGTACTACCTCGATTACGGAACGGAAGTCCGGATCACGCCGGGCGACCTGGAGAGCTTCTTCCTCGTCCAGATCCCGCTCGCCGGTTACGCCGAAATCACCTGCGGCCGCGAGGAGATCATTTCCTCCCCCGAACTCGCTTCCGTCCCCTCTCCGACCGGAAAGGTGGACATGCGCTGGGGTGGCGGCAATCCGCAGCTCATCGTGTGGTTCGACCGGGCTTCCCTGGAATCGCACCTGGGCAGTCTGCTCGGCCGCACCGTGCGCCGCCCGATCCTCTTCTCGCTCGGCATGAACCTCACCGCACCGGGCTCCCGCTCCTGGCTCAACGTCGTCGATCTCATGCGCCGGGAGGCGGAGGGCCCCGGCGGCATGACGAGCCAGCCGCTCGTGATGAAGCAGCTGGAGTCACTCCTCATGACCCAGCTGTTGATGGCCCAGCCCAACAACTACACACCGGCGTTGCTCGGCGAGCAGCCGCGCGTCGCACCGCCCGCGGTCCGCCGCGCCATGGAAATCATCGAGGGGCACGCCGCGGAGCCACTCACGGTCGCCGATGTCGCGGAATGCGTCGGCGTCGGCGTACGGGCCCTCCAGGAAGGCTTCCGCCGGCACCTCGACACGACCCCGCTCGCGTACCTGCGCGAGGTCCGCCTGGACCGCGTACGCAAGGAACTCCTGGCCTCCTACCCGGGCGCCACAACCGTCACCGCCGTCGCCTCCCGCTGGGGCTTCCACCACCCGGGCCGCTTCTCCCTCGCATACCGCGAACAATTCGGCGAGTCGCCTTCGGAGACGTTGCGAGCGCATTCGTAGGCGATTTGACGGGCGTAGTGGGGGCGGACGGGCGACCCGGGAAGCCGAAATCGCGTGGGAATCCCGCGTAAGGCAGGTCAACTGCGCGTGCGTCTGCGGCGAAGCCCCTCAGTGCATCGGCGTGACCGACATCACAATGTACCCAGCTACATCCTCAGGTCATCATATGACCTGACCGCGTCGCCCCCTCTGGTTGGGCGAGGTCCTGGCCGTGGCGGAATGCGGCGGGGCGTAGTGACGACGTAGCGAGTGCGAGGGTGGGTATGGGCGAGCTGGGTGGGGCGGGGCGGCCGCGGGTGGGGCTGGTGGGGCTTGGGGCCATGGGGCTCGGGATGGCTCGGAGTCTGCGTGACGCGGGGTATGACGTGGGGGTTCATGACCTGCGGGCCGAGGTGGCCACGGCCTTCGCGGAGGAGGGCGGGACGGCGTTCGGCTCCGTTGGGGAGCTGGCGGCCGGGGTGGATGTCCTGGTCGGTGTGGTGGTCAATGCCGCGCAGGTGGAGGCGGTGTTGTTCGGGGCCGGGGGAGCGGCCGACCGGCTGAGGCCCGGGGCTGTCTTCGTGATGTGTTCGACGGTTGATCCTGGGTGGTCCGCCGCGCTGGAAGGGCGGCTGGCCGAGAGGGGCGTGCTGTATCTGGATGCACCCATCTCCGGTGGGGCTGCTCGGGCGGCGGTCGGTGAGCTGACCATGATGACCTCGGGGTCGGCTGCCGCGTATGCGGTGGCGGATCCGGTGCTGGAGGCCGTGAGCAGTACGGTCTACCGGCTGGGGGAGCGGGCCGGGCTGGGTTCGAAGGTCAAGGTGGTCAATCAGCTGCTCGCGGGCGTGCACATCGCCGCGGCGGCCGAGGCGATGGCGTTGGGTATCAAGGCCGGTGTTCCGGCCGATGCGCTCTACGAGGTCATCACGCACAGCGCCGGGAACTCGTGGATGTTCGAGAACCGCATGGCGCACGTGCTCGCCGGTGACTACACACCCCTCTCCGCGGTCGACATCTTCGTCAAGGACCTGGGGATCGTGCTCGATTCCGCCCGGCCGGAGAAGTTCCCGCTCCCGCTCGCCGCCACCGCGCATCAGATGTTTCTGCAGGCCGCGGCGTCCGGGCTGGGAGCCGAGGACGACAGTGCGGTCATCAAGATCTTTCCGGGGATCGACCTCCCCGAGCCGACGGAGGGCTGACTGAACATGGGAATCCGACTCGGCTGCATTGCCGATGACTTCACCGGCGCTACCGACCTGGCCAACAATCTGGTGCGGGCAGGGATGCGCGTCATTCAGTTGATCGATGTGCCGGCGGTCGGCTCCGAGGGGGCGGTGGACGCGGATGCCGTGGTCATCGCGCTGAAGTCGCGGACGGTGCCGGCCGCCGATGCCGTCGAGGCGTCGCTGAGGGCGCTGGCCTGGCTGCGGTCCGCGGGTGCCGAGCAGATCTACTTCAAGTACTGCTCGACGTTCGACTCCACGCCGGCCGGCAACATCGGGCCGGTCACCGAGGCTCTGTTGGATGCCCTGGAAAGCGACTTCACGGTGGCTACTCCGGCGTTTCCGGATAATGGGCGTACGGTTTTCAAGGGGCATCTCTTCGTCGGGGACGTGTTGTTGAGCGAGAGCGGGATGCGTCACCACCCGCTCACCCCGATGACCGACTCCAACCTGGTCTCCGTCCTCGGTGCGCAGACGACGCGAGCGGTCGGCCTCATCGACCATGCGGTCGTGGGGAAGGGGGAAGAGGCGATACAGGGGCGTATCGGTGCCTTGCGCGCGGAAGGCCGTCAGATCGCTGTTGTTGATGCCGTGTCCAATGACGACCTGGTGCGCCTGGGCGCCGCGGTGAAGGGGATGCCGCTGGTGACCGCCGGTTCCGGTCTGGCGATCGGGCTGCCGGCGAACTGGGGGTTCAAGCCGTCCAGCGCCGCCGCGCAGTTGCCGCCGGCCGGCGGGCACGCGGCTGTCGTCTCCGGGTCGGTTTCCACCGCCACGAACGAGCAGGTCCGGCTGTTCCTGCGCAGTGGGCGGCCCGCGTTCAGCGTGGATCCGCTGCGTATCGCGGACGGCGAGGACGTGGCCGGTGAGGCTCTGGAATTCGCCGCGTCGCACCTCGCCGACGGGCCGGTCCTCGTCTACTCCACCGAGGCGCCCGACGCGGTCCGCACCGTCCAGGGCCGGCTCGGTGCCGCCGAGGCCGGTGAACTTGTGGAACGTACCCTCGCCCGTATCGCACAGGGGCTGGTGGAGCGCGGTGTGCGCCGGCTGGTCGTCGCGGGGGGCGAGACCTCGGGAGCGGTCGTGCAGGCGCTCGGCGTCACCGGGCTGCGCATCGGGCCGCAGATCGACCCCGGTGTGCCCTGGTGCGCGGCCGCCCTTCCCGACGGGGAAACGCTTCATATGGCCCTGAAGTCAGGGAACTTCGGCGGCCCCGCTTTCTTCACCGACGCTTTTGACCGCGACGCTTTTGATCGCCTGGGCCGGGAGACCTCGTGAACCAGCAGCATTCCGAGACGGCCGTCGATGAAACGCGTTCCGAGGCCGTCGTCGACGAAACGCCTTCCAGTACCGCCGTCGACGAAGCGCGGCACGAGATCGTTCGGGTGGGCACCAGTCTGTTCGGCCGGGGGTACGTTCACGCCAGCGCCGGCAACATCAGTGCCAGGGTGGACGACTCTTACCTGATCACTCCCACCGATGCCGCTCTCGGTTTCCTCGCACCGCAGCGCCTCGCGCTGGTCGACGGTGGTGGAGCGCAGCTCGCCGGTGACCGGGCCAGCAAGACGCTGACGCTCCACCGGCGCATCTACGCCGCCGACCCCACTGCCCGGTTCGTCATCCATACCCACTCCACGCACCTGGTCGCGTTGACCCTGGCCGGTGTGTGGCGCCCGGACGACGTGCTCCCGCCCCTCACCCCGTACTACGTGATGAAGGTCGGGCACGTTCCCCTCATTCCGTACCACCGGCCCGGCGACCCGCGCGTGGCCGACCTGGTGACCGCTCGCATCGCCGATCGCGCGGCGAGTGGCACACCGATCAGAGCCGTTCTGCTCGACCGGCTGGGCCCCGTGGTCTGGGGCCCGGACCCGGCCGCGGCGCTCGCCGTCCTCGAAGAACTCGAGGAGACGGCGCGCCTCTGGCTGACCACGGGACGTCAGCCCGAACCGCTCCCCGCCGACGCGATCGAGGAACTGAGGGCGGCATTCGGCGCCGCTTGGTGACGAGCCCCCTCCCTGATCCCCGCCTACCCGGTCCTCCCTACCCGGTCCTCCCTCCCCGGCCCCCCCATTCCCACTCCCGTTCCCCCGTCAGAGAGTCCCTGAGCCGCACGAAGGGTTCCTCATGCCCACTCCCGCCGCCACGGCGCCCGAGGCCGCCGGTCTCGCCCGTGAGAACGCCGTCTTCCGCAAGGTCGTCAGACGCCTCGTTCCGTTCCTCATGCTGTGTTACGTCGTCTCCTACCTGGACCGGGTCAACGTCGGCTTCGCGAAGCTGCAGATGTCAGCGGACCTCGGGTTCAGCGAAGCGGCGTACGGCCTCGGTGCCGGTCTCTTCTTCATCGGCTACTTCCTCTTCGAGGTTCCGTCGAACCTCATGCTGCAGCGCGTCGGCGCCCGCACCTGGATCGCCCGGATCATGATCACCTGGGGGCTGGTCTCGGCGGCGTTCATGTTCGTCACCAACGAGGCGACGTTCTACGTGCTCCGGTTCGTCCTCGGTGCCGCGGAGGCGGGGTTCTACCCCGGAGTGATCCTCTACTGCACGTACTGGTTCCCCTCGTACCGCCGGGCCCGGGTGATCGCGATGTTCATGTCGGCCATCCCGGTCGCCGGCATCTTCGGGAACCCCCTCTCCGGCTGGATCATGGAGCGGTTCCACGGCGCGAACGGCTGGCAGGGCTGGCAGTGGCTGTTCCTGCTCGAAGGGCTGCCCGCGGTCGCCGTCGGTGTGGCGACGCTGTTCTACCTCGACAACAGCGTGCGCGGCGCCAAGTGGCTCACCGACGAGGAGAAGGCCGTCGTCGAGGGGGCGCTGGAGAAGGACGCCGCCCACCACACGGTGCACGGGCGGGTCCTGGACGCGTTCCGCGAACCCAGGGTGTGGCTCATGTGCCTCATCTACTTCTGCTTCGTGATGGGCCAGTACGCGCTGACCTTCTGGATGCCCACGTTCGTCCAGTCCACGGGCATCGAGGACAACCTCACGATCGGTGTGCTCAGCGCCGTGCCGTACGTGGTCGCACTCGTCGCGATGAATGTGTTCGGCGCGTCGGCGGACAAGCGCCGCGAGCGCCGCTGGCACCTCGTCATCCCCTCCCTCATGGGCGCCGTCGGATTCTCGCTGGCGGCCGGCTGGGCCGGGTCGACCGTACTGTCCCTGATCGCGCTGTCCTTCGCCGCGGCCGGGGTGCTCACCTGCGCGCCGCTGTTCTGGTCACTCCCCACCGCGTTCCTGGGCGGCACCGCCGCGGCGGCCGGTCTCGCCGTGATCAACTCGGTGGGGAACCTCGCCGGTTTCGTCAGCCCCTACATGATCGGTGCGCTCAAGGACGCCACCGGCTCGGCGTCGATCCCGATGTACGTCCTGGCGCTCAGCCTCCTGGTCGGTGCCGCCGCGGTGCTCACCACCAAGAAGCAGGTCGTCAACCGCTGACCGGAGCCGGTCCGGCGCGAAACCACTGACCGGAGCCGGTCCGACACGAAACGGTCGACCGGACCCGGTCCGCCCCGAACGCAGGAGCCACCATGCCAAGGTTCGCCGCGAACCTGTCCATGATGTACACCGAGCACGACTTCCTCGACCGCTTCGCCGCGGCGTCGGCGGACGGCTTCGAGGCCGTCGAGTACCTCTTCCCCTACGACCACGACGCCACCGAGCTGCGCCGCCGGCTCGACGACCACGGCCTGCGGCAGGTGCTCTTCAACGCGCCTCCAGGAGCGTGGGATGCGGGCGAGCGCGGGATCGCCTCGCTGCCGGGACGCGAGGCCGAGGCGCTCTCCGGGCTCGATCGGGCCCTGGAGTACGCCGCCGCGCTGGGCTGTCCGCGGGTGCACGTGATGGCCGGGCTGGTACGGCCGGACGCGTCGCCGGCCGAGCGGGACGCGCACCACGCGACGTACCTGAACCACCTCGCCCTGGCCGCGGAGCGGGCAGCGGCGGCGGGCGTCGACATCCTGATCGAGCCCATCAACGGCCGGGACATGCCGGGCTACTTCCTGCGCACGCAGGCGCAGGCGCACGCTGTGGTGCGGGAGGTGGGTGCCGCCAACCTCAAGGTGCAACTCGACCTCTACCACTGCCAGATCGTCGAAGGCGATCTCACCACGACCCTGCGCCGCGACGTACCGACCGGCCGGGTCGGCCATCTGCAGATCGCGGGGGTACCCGACCGCAACGAACCCGACCGCGGCGAAGTCGACTTCCGCCACCTCTTCGATGTCGTCGACGAGGTGGGTTTTGACGGGTGGATCGGCTGCGAGTACCGCCCCCGCGCCGGCACGAGCGAGGGCCTCGGCTGGCTGCACGACTACCGAGGAGAGCAGGCATGAGGATCGTCATCACGGGTGGGTTCGGCTTCCTGGGACGGCAGGTCGCCGGCGCACTGCTGCAGGCACGCACCTTCGGCGGTGCGCCGATCGACCGGCTGGTGCTCGCCGACCGCTTCGTACCGTCCGCGGCTCCGGAGACGGCCGATCCCCTCGTGGACGTCGTGCGGGGCGACCTGACCGACCGCCTTCAGGAGCTGTTCGCGGAGCCGGTGGACGTACTGATCCACCTCGCCTCCGCGGTCTCGGCCGAGTGCGAGGCGGACTTCGACCTCGGTATGAGCGCGAACGTGGACACCACTCGCGCGCTGCTCGAAGCCGCCCGGGCACAGTCGGCCGCCGGCGACCGCACGCCGCGGATCGTGTTCTCCAGCAGTGTCGCGATCTACGGCCCCGATCCCGCGCTGCCGCTGCCGCCGGTGGTCAGCGAAGCGACCCTGCCGACGCCCCGGTCCAGCTACGGGGTGCAGAAGTTCGTCTGTGAGCAGTTGGTCGCCGAGTACACCCGCCGCGGTTTCGTCGACGGGCGCGTGACCCGGCTCATGACCGTGGCGGTGCGGCCGGGCAAGCCGAACGCGGCCGCCTCCGGCTTTCTCTCCGGTATCGTCCGCGAGCCGCTCGCGGGCTCCCCGGCGACCTGCCCGGTCGACCCCGGCCTGGCGGTGGCCCTGGCCTCGCCACGGCGCACGGTCGAGGGGATCCTGCGCGTCGCGGAGGCCGAGCGGGGCACCGGCCCCGGCCGGCTCGACGGCCGGCTGCCCGTCAACCTGCCGGCGCTCACGGTCACGGTCGGCGAGATGCTGGACACGCTGCGGCGGGTGGCCGGTGGCGCGGTCGCCGACCTGGTGACGGTCGCGCCGGACCGCGATGTCGAGGCGATCGTGGGGTCCTGGCCGGCCCGCTTCGACAACGCCCGTGCCGCCGCGCTCGGGCTGGAGCCCGACCCGAGCTTCGAATCGGTGGTACGGGACTACCTGCGGGACCATGCCGACGCGGTGACCGCCCACGTGCTGCCCGCCGACGTCCCGTCCGTGGCGACGAGCCCCCGTCCGTAGACTGAAACCATGCTGTCCAAGTTGAGTGGTCCCGTGCGGCTGGCGGACCGGGTCGCCGCGGTGCTGTCCGACGAGATCGAGTCCGGGCGGCTGGCCGAGGGCGACAAGCTGCCGACCGAGGTCGAGCTGGTCAAGCAGCTCGGTGTCAGCCGCACGGTGGTACGCGAGGCCGTCTCCAGGCTCCGCAACGCCGGCCTGGTCGAACCGCGCCAGGGCCTCGGTGTCTTCGTCATGCCCCGGCGTACGCGGCCGCTCGACCTGGAGGCCGAGGCCGCCGACACCACGGCGAAGGTGCGGCAGATCGTGGAGCTGCGCCGGGCCATCGAGGGCGAGGCCGCCTCGCTGGCGGCCACCCGCGCCACGCCCGATGACCTCGCGCGGATGCGGCAGGCCCTGGACGGCATCGACGCCGCGGTCGCGGCCGGTGGCGACGGTGCGGACGAGGACCTCGCCTTCCACCGCTCCATCGCCGAGTCCACCGGGAACGCGGTGATGGTCTCGACCCTGCGGTACCTCGGCGAGGTGCTGCGCAGCGGCATCCGTGTCACGCGCGCGAACGAGGCGCGGCGGGAGGACTTCTTCGAGGCGGTCCGGCAGGAGCACCACGCCATCCTGGCCGCCATCGAGGCCGGCGACGCCGAGGCGGCGTGCACCGCCGCACGCCGCCACCTGAAGCACGCCGCGGCGCGGCTCCAGGAGGCGGACGACGGATTCTGGACGGAGACCGAGGCCCTCGACGTGGACCTCGGTGCCGGCACCTGACACGCGGAGGCATCACCGGCACCGCGCCCGAGGGCGGGCGCGTCCTGGGCGCGCGGCCCGGCCGAGGACGTAGCGCCGGCGGGCGAGTTGGGACACGGGCTGCGCGGTGCCGGGCTGTTCCGGTGCGGGTTTCATGGGCGGGCCATTGGCGGTCTGTTTACTTCCGGTTGTATTTCCATTGAAGTCGCGCGAGCGGGAATGATGCCGCGCTCGCCCTTCGGTTTCCGACATCCCGTGCAATAACCGGCGGGCCTTTCGGGATCGGGGTTGTCCTTGTGTCGCGCTGTCCGGTTCACTGGGGCGGTACGGATGGACGCATCCGTGCAGCCGAGTGAGAGGGCAACGGGGTGAGCCTCAAATTCGACATTTCGCCGAGCGGTATGCGGGAAACCGGTCACAAGGCCTCCGGGCAGGGCAGCGACATCGACGCGGACGTGCGGGCGCTGCTCGACGCGCTCGACGACGCGGGGGCTGCGGCGGGTGGCCCGGTCGCCGGGGCGGTGGCCGGACTGTCGGGGGACGTCGAGCAGAAGACCGGCATCATGGCGTCCAGGGTGGCGGGCACGGTGGACGGCGCCGGGCGGGCGACGCATGCATTCGACGAGGGGGACCACGAAATGAAAGGCAATGCCCGCCGGGGCATTGACCGCGCGAATTCCCCGGGGCACGGCGAGTTCGGGCGGGGTGGCCGGTAAGTGGTGGAGGCACTGGTCGACCCGGAGGAGATTCCCGCCCTGGCCGAGGTGCATTTCGGGGAGGTGGAGGATGCGGTCCGGAAGATACGGAAGAACGCCTCCGAGCTGGCGCGCAGGGGCGGGGAGATCGACGGCGCGTGGGCCGCGGGCATCGGCATGAATTACCTCGTGCCGAACGGTGCGGTCCTCGGCGAGAAGCTGCTCCCGGTGAAGCAGCAGGCGAGCAAGATCGCCGAGGCCGCCCAGTCCGCCGCCGGCGCCCTTCAGGAGTACGCCGGTGCCGGTGCGCCGATCAAGCAGTCGCTCCAGCGGCTGAAGCGCGATGCCGAGCACCTCGTCGCCAGGGCGAAACCGCTGGGCGACGGCTGGCGGCACAAGCCGGAACTGGTCGAGGAGAACGACCGCATCGCGTCGGCCGTACGCGTCAAGGTGGCGGCCCACGACGAGGCGCGGCAGACCGCGGTCGGCAAGATCAACGCCACGAACGACGGGCCCGGAACGAATTGGGCCGAACGGCAGCGCCAGTACCTCGGATTCGGTGGCTTCGGGACGACGGGGCTCGGCGCCGCCGCGGTGTGGCGCACCCGGTACAAGTTCGGCACGTACGCCCCCAGGGGGTATCTGCCGGGCGGCCGCTACGGCTACCTGCCGTGGAAGGACGAGCCGCTGTGGAAGAACACCTACCGGCGGATGTCGAGCACGAACTGGCAGGCCAAGGGCTATGCCGCCGCGAGCCGGAACAAGTGGCTGACGGTCGGCAAGTGGGGCGGGCGGGTGAGTCTGGGCTTCACCGCCGTCACGTCCGGGCTGGGCCAGTGGGGCCAGGACTCCCAGGACCCGAACATGTCGACCGGGAAGCGGGTGGCCCGTACGGGAGTCAAGGCCACCGGGACGACGCTCGGCGCGTGGGGCGGGGCGGAAGGCGGCGCCGCGGCCGGTGCGGCGGTCGGTGCCGCGTTCGGCGGGGTCGGCGCGCCGGTGGGCGCGGTGGTGGGCGGTCTCGTCGGTGCCGCGGCCGGTTCCGGGGTCGGCAGCAAGATCGCGGACGGGTTCAACAGCCTGATGGGGAAGTGATTTCGCAGTGACACGGCAGCGACCCCCCTCGGTCTTCTCGCCCCGTTCACCCGTCGTCGTCATGGCGCTGACGTTCCTCGGTGGTTACCTGGAGACCGAGTACGGCACATCCTGGGGCATCAGCGGACTGATCTGGGCCGTTACGGGCGGCCTGGGGGTCGCCTACGTGGCCTGGTGCTGGGGCGGGCGGTCACCGTCGGCCCGCGCGTGGGCGGCCATCGACCGGGGCCCCGCGCTGGCGCTCATCGCCATTCCCGCCTTCGCCTTTCCGCTTTTCGGGGCGGGGGTGTGCATGTTCTTCGGGCTGCCCAAGGTGCTCATCATCCCCTTCGGACTGGTCACCCTCTTCTGCCTCGTCATGGTGTTCATCGGGGTGGCCGATCCCCCGAAGTGGTGGGGCCCCGGCTGGTTCCGTCGCGGCGAGCACAAGAAGGAGTTCAAGGGGGCCGCCTCCCGGGGAGCGCTGGGGACCTTCGTGGAGTCCTCCGCAGCGCGGACTCCCGGCGTGCTCAGCAGCCAGGAGGAACGGGGCAGGAATTTCGGGAACGTGTCCGAGCCCGTGGCCCGGTGGAAGGGCGGCTGGGTGCACGATCCGGATACCGCGGAACAGCAGCACGGACTGGCGCGCAAGGGAACGGTCGAGGGCACCCTCGCCTGGTATCCGCAGGGGCTGGGGTTCGCCGCCACCGAGCGGGAGGACGCGCTGCGTGGCAGGACGACCGTGGTGACGATTCCCGCGGACCAGCTCACCGGTGTGGAAGTGGTGCCGGCCCGGGCGGGTGCTGACGGCCGCCCGCGACGTGGTGTCCGGAGGCGTTCGCCGTTCCCCAGGCTGGTGGTCCGCACCGCGAGCGACGCCTACGTATTCGACGTGGCCAGGGGCAAAGCGCGCCGGATCGCCGCCTTCATCGAGGAACAGGCCGGGCAGCTCGCATGACCGGCACCGCATGGCAGCCGTACGACCACCCGGAATTCCGCCTCGTGCTGCCGGAGCACTGGGAGACGGTGGAGTCCCCGGGGCCGCCGGTCGCCCTGATCGTGGTGGAGCCGGGGGACGGCGCGGCGTTCCGGACCAACGTCGTCGTCACGGCCGAGGACATCGCGGACGCGGGGGAGTGGCAACAGGCCGTGGGCCGGGCGCTGGAGAACCACCTCCAGGATTACCTGCTGGTGGACGAGCGGCCGGCGGGCCCGGGCACACGGCGGCTGTTCCACCACGCTCTTCCCGAGGCCGGCGCCATCACAGCGGAACAGTGGTCCTGGGCCGCCGGGCACCGGGGGTTCACCGTGACCGCCTCGGCCGCCACCTGCGATCACGAAGCGAAGACGGACCTGTTCGCCTCGGTCGCCGGCTCCTTCCGGCTGCGGGGAGCGGTTGGGTGACCGCTGTTTCCCCCGATAGCGCCTGATGCTCTAGGGTGCAACGCCGCGCCCCGGCGCGATCATCTGCAGGTCCAGCGTCACGACTTACCAGCACAACGCACCAGCACAACGCACCATCACGTCCCACCCACACGAATCACACCACTCACACCACGGGGTTCTCTCATGCGTTTGGCGGCCGTACTTCTCCTCATAGGTTCCTTGTTCGGGGCGACGGCCGGCACGGCCCAGGCGGTGCCGGTGGGCAACTCCGCCTCGCACGCCGTGCAGACGTCGATGAGCGGCATGGGCGGCAAGGGCAGCAGTGGTGGCAGTGGCGGCGTCAGCAAGAGCGGCTCCAGGACGTCGAAGAGCGGTGGGTTCTCCTCCCGCCCGGGCTACGGCGGCTCGTCGTCCACCGGGCACGGGAAGATGCCGCTGTGGCAGGCCGTCCTGGTCCTGCTCCTCTTCGGGGGCCTCGCCGTCTGGGGTCTGGTCAAGCTCGTGCGGAAGGTCCGCAAGGCCCTGACCTGAGCGGTGTCGGCCACCGTGCTCCCCGCTTCGTGGTAATTTCGCATACAGGTTGTATGCAATGCGACGGGAGCGGGGAGAGTCGGTGCAGTCGGGACGAGAGAAGGCGTACGCGTACCTCAAGGAGAGCGTGCTCACCGACCCGGAGATGCAGGACCGGTTCCTCTCCGAGCAGGAGATCGCGGACCGGATCGGGGTGTCGCGCACGCCGATCCGGGAGGCGCTGCTGTTGCTGGCCGCCGAGGACCTGGTGCGGCTGGTGCCCAAGCGCGGTGCGCACATCGCTCCGCTGTCCGGCCGCGAGATCAGTGAGCTGATGGAGATGCGCGCGCTCATCGAGCGCTTCGCCGCCGAGCGGACCACCCGGGAGGGCACCGCCCCCGTGGCGGAGATGGCCGCTGTGCTGGCCGAACAGCACGCACTGCGCGGTGCGGACTCGGCCCGCGAGTTCATCGCCGCCGACCACCGCTTCCACGCCACGCTGGTGGCGGCCGTCGGCAACACACTGATGAGCCGTCAGTACGACGCGCTGCGCAGCCGGCAGATCCGGGCCGGCGTGACCGCCCTGTACCGGGCGGGGAACCGGCAGGACGAGGTGCTCGCGGAACACCAGGAGATCCTCGACCACCTGTCGGCGGGCGACGGCGCGGCCGCCTGCGCCGCCATCGACAGCCATCTCCAGGCCACCCAGCGCATCCTGCTGGCCGCCTGAGGCGCGGGGCCGGGGCCCGGCACGGGCGCCCCAGGCACGTGAGCGCCGGTCAGGAGAGCCGGCGGTTGTCCAGGACCGCGACCGCGCGCCGGACCCGGTCGGCCTCCGCGGGGTCGACGTCGGCCGTGAGCAGCTCCGGTGCCGCGCCGAGCCGGGCCCGTACCGTGCCGTCCGGGCCGATGAGGGCGCTGTGGCCGATGCCCGTGGGGGCCTTGGTGGGCTGCTCCGGGTCGGCGTCGGGTTCCGGTGCGGACTGGCCGACGGCGGCGACCCAGGACGTGGCGTCCAGGGCGCGGGCCCGCGCCAGCAGCTCCCACTGTTCCCGCTTGCCGGGCCCGGCGCCCCACGAGGCGGGCAGTACGGAGAGGACGGCGCCCGCGTCCGCATGTGCCCGGAACAGCTCGGGGAACCGCAGGTCGTAGCAGGTCGCCAGCCCGACGCGGACGCCGTCGACGTCAATGGTCACCACGCGGTCGCCCGCGGCCACCGTGTCCGACTCCCGGAAGCCGAAGGCGTCGTAGAGGTGAATCTTGTCGTAGGACTCCTCCACGCCGGGCCCGGTGGCCAGCAGGGTGTTGGCGACCCGGCCGTCGGCGGCCGGGGTGAACATGCCCGCGATGACGGTCACGCCGGTCTCGTCCGCGACGGTGCGTACGCCGTCGGCCCACGGGCCGTCGAGGGGTTCGGCGACCGGGCCGAGCGGAACGCCGAAGCGGCTCATGGCCGCCTCCGGCAGGACCGCGAGGCGGGCGCCCGCCTCGGCCGCGCGTCGCACGTGGTCCTGCACGGCCGCGAGGTTCTCCTTGGTGTCGGTCGAACTGGTCATCTGGCACAGCGCGATACGCATGCGGCTTCCGGCTCCTCTTCCTTGTCCGTTGTCGCTCTTCAGTCGTTCCGGGCGGTCGTGGCCGCGTGTTCCCGTGCGCGGTGGGCCGTCTCCTCGACGTAGCGCTCGTCCTCGTCGTGGTCGGCGTCCCGGCCGAGCAGCACGCCGAGGATGGTGAGTACGGCGGTGCACACGAGGTACAGGGCCAGCGGCAGCCACGTGCCGAAGGTACCCAGGAGGGCGGTGAACAGCAGGGGCGCCACCGCGCCGCCGATCACGCCCGCGAGGGTGTACGCCAGCGAGGAGCCGGTGTACCGCAGCCGCGGGGTGAACTGTTCGGCGACGAAGGCGGCCTGCGGACCGTACAGGAGCGAGTGGATCACCAGCGCACCGACCACGCCGAGCACCAGCAGCGCCCACGAGCCGCCGTCGGTCATCAGGAAGAAGACGAACGGCCACACGCCGGCCGCCACCGTGGCGCCGAGGTACATCCGGCGCCGGTTCCAGCGGTCGGAGAGGGCGCCGGCCAGCGGGATCAGCACGATCTGCAGCGCCGAGCCGATGAGTACGGCGGTCAGCGCGCTGCCGCGGGCCATGCCCAGCTTCTGGGTCGCGTAGGTGAGGACGAAGACGGTGAACATCGCGTACAGCACGTCCGGCGCGACCCGGCAGAGCACCGCGGCGATCAGTGCCCGGGGCTGGGTGGTGAACACTTCCTTGATCGGTGCCTGCGGCCGGTCGCCGCCGGCCTCCATGGCCTTGAAGACCGGCGTCTCCTCCAGCCGCACCCGGATCCACAGCCCGAAGAGCACCAGGACTCCGGAGAGCAGGAAGGCGATGCGCCAGCCCCAGGAGAAGAACTGCTGCTCGGTGAGGAGGGCGCCGAGCGCCGCGAGCACGCCGTTGGCCATGAGGTTGCCGGCCGGCGGGCCGATCTGGGCGGCCGACGCCCAGAAGCCGCGGCTGCGGGTGTCGCCGTATTCGCTGGTCAGGAGGACGGCCCCGCCCCACTCGCCGCCGACGCCGACGCCCTGTGCGAAGCGCAGCAGGACGAGGAGCACCGGTGCGGCCGGCCCGATGGTGGCCTGGGTGGGAATCAGTCCGATCAGGAACGTGGCGGCGCCGATCAGCACGAGGGTCGCCACGAGCACTTTCTTGCGGCCGATGACGTCCCCGAGCCGGCCGAAGACGAAGCCGCCCAGCGGGCGCGACACGTACCCGACCGCGTACGTGGAGAAGGCGAGCAGGGCGCCGGTCAGCGGGTCCTCGGAGGGGAAGAAGAGCTTGCCGAAGACGAGCGCCGAGGCGGCCGAGTAGACCGCGAAGTCGTACCACTCCAGTGAGGTGCCGGTCAGGCTCGCGATGAAGGCACGGATCAGCGCGCCGCGGTCCGGCCGCGTCGCGGTCACCCCCGTGTGGTCCCCGTCCGCGCCCGGGCGTTGTTCGTTGTCCATGGGGTCAAGGCCTCACGATCTCGGTTGCTGCACTGCTAGGCATACTTGCTGTATACAGGTCGTATGCGCAACCCCTCGGGGGCTGTTTTACCCATGCGCAACCGTCTGTGATCTGGAGGACTCATGACCGTCCTGTCTTTCGAGCTGCCCGACGGAAGCCACCGCACCGTCGAGGTGACACGGCTGCTCAACGCCGGATACGCCGGCCGCAGCCAGGAGGACGTCGCCGCGCACGTCGCGGAACTGGCCGAGCTCGGCGTCCCCGCGCCTTCGACCGTACCGGCGCTGTACCCCGTCTCGCCGTACCTCGGGCAGCAGACCGCGACCGTCGCGGTGCAGCACGCGCGCACCTCCGGGGAAGCCGAGTGGGCGCTGGTGGTCGACGCCACCGGCGACCTCCTCCTGACGGCGGCGTGCGACCACACCGACCGCGCGCTGGAGGCGCACGGCGTGGCCTGGAGCAAGAACGCGGGCCCGGACGTGCTCGCCGGCCGGGCATGGCGGCTGGCGGACGTCGCGGACCGGCTGGACGCCCTGACCCTGCGTGCCTGGGTCACCCCGGTCGGCGGCGGGGACGAGCAGCTGCTGCAGGACGGCACCGCCGGGGAACTGCTGCCGCCCGGGTACTGGGCCGACGTGCTGCGCGAGCGCGGGGAGCTGGAGCCCGGCACGGTGCTGATATCGGGGACGATCCCGATGCGCGAGGGCGTCGACCAGTTCGCCGGGCACTGGCGGGTCGAGCTGGCCGACCCGGCGACCGGCGACGCCATCGAGCTGGCCTACGACGTGGTGCCGATGCCCGAGCCCATCGGCTGACCCGGCCGCCACGGAACCGGCGGCCGGGCCGGGAGCCCGGGCACCCTCGCCGGGACTCAGGCGTCCAGCAGTGGCAGGCCGGGCAACACCTTCTCCAGCGTGATGGGGAAGTCGCGTACGCGTACGCCGGTGGCGTTGAAGACCGCGTTGGCGACCGCCGCCCCGGCCCCGCAGATGCCCAGCTCGCCGATGCCCTTCGCGCCCAGTGCGTTGGCCTTGTCGTCGTACCCGTCGAGGACGACGGCGTCGACGGCGGGGATGTCGGCGTGCACGGGCACGAGGTAGTGCGCGAGGTCCCGGTTGACGATGGCGCCGCTGCGCGGGTCGACGACGGCCTCCTCCTCCAGGGCCGCGCCGGCGCCCCAGATCATGCCGCCGATCAGCTGCGAGCGTGCCGTCCTGGCATTGAGCACGCGGCCCACCGAGAACACGCCCAGCATGCGCCGCAGACGGATCTCGGCGGTGTCGGCGTCGACGGCCACCTCGGCGAAGTGCGCGCCGTAGGTGTGGATCGAGTAGGCCGTGTAGTGGGGATCGTCGTTCATGGCGAGGGTCTCGCCCGTCGCCTGCATCCCGTCGGGGTGGTGGCGGGCGACGATGTCGCCCATCGCCTCCGACGCGTCGCCGATGCGCACCCGGCCGTCGGCGAACACCGCCTTCTCCGGCTCCAGTCCGCGCAGTGCGGAGCGGGTGTCGTCGCGCACCGCGGCCAGCAGTTTCTTCCGCAGGGACCGGCACGCGCGGTGCACCGCGGTGCTGGAGTTGGCGGCGCCCCACGAGCCGCCGGACCCCGAGCTGGTCGGGAACTCCGAGCGCCCGAGTTCGACGCGTACCCGGTCGGGCGGCAGCCCGAGCCCGTCGGCCGCGACCTGCGTCAGGATCGTGTAGGTGCCCGTCCCGATATCGGTCATGTCCGACTGCACGGTGGCCGTGCCGTCCGCGGCCAGCCGGACCCGCACGGTCGTCGGCGACTGGAAGTGCCCGCGGATGGCGGCGGCCACGCCGTAACCGACCAGCCATTGCCCGTCGCGTACGCTCGCCGGCCGGGCGGGGCGGCGGTCCCAGCCGAACCGGCGCGCGCCCTCGCGCAGACACTCGACCAGGTGCCGGTCGCTGTACGGGACGCCCCGCTCGGGATCGACGGTGGGTTCGTTGCGGATCCGCAGCTCGACCGGGTCCATCCCGAGCGCGTCGGCCAGCTCGTCCATCGCCGATTCCACCGCCAGCAGGCCCGGTGCGTCGCCCGGCGCGCGGACGTCCTCGCCCCGCGGCAGGTCCAGCGGCGTCAGCCGGTGGCTCGTCAGCCGGTGCGGCGCGGCGTAGAGGCTGCGGGTGGTGGCGGCGGTCTGCTCGGCGTACTCCATGTCGGGGTTGGTGTGCATCGTGACGTCGTGGGCGAGCGCCACCAGCCGGCCGTCCCGCGCCGCGCCCAGCCGGACCCGCTGGTGCGAGGTGGGGCGCAGGCCGACGAGGTGGAAGATCTGCTGCCGGGTCAGTGCGACCTTGACCGGCCGGCGCAACGCACGGGCGGCGAGCGCCGCGAGGATCGTCTCGGCATGGACGCCCAGCTTGGAACCGAACCCGCCGCCGACGTACGGGGAGACGATGTGGACCCGTGCCGGGTCGAGCCGGAGCGTGCGGGCGACCGAGGCCTGCGCCGCGTCGACGATCTGGCAGCTGACGTGGACGGTCAGGTCCTCGCCCCGCGGCACCGCCAGGCAGGCGTGCGGCTCCATCGGCATGGAGAACCCGTACGGCGTGGTGTAGCGCTGGTCGACCGTCACCGCCGCGGAGCGGAAGCCGGCGTCGAAGTCGCCCACCGCGGTGTCGGTGGGGAGGCCGGCGTTGACCATCTTCGGGGTGTACGTGTCGTCCTTCAGCGCGGTGAAGTCATAACGCCCGGGCCTGGCCGCGTACGTCACCTCGACGAGCCCCGCCGCCGCGCGTGCCTGCTCGAAGGTGGCGGCGACGACCAGCGCCACCGGCTCGCCGTAGTGGTGGACGTCGGGCCCCGTCAGCATCGGCTGCGCACGCCAGTACTCGTACGGAACGGACTCGTCGCGCGGGCCCTGCTCCGGTGCGTTGTGATGGGTCATCACCAGGCGGACGCCGGGAGCGCGCTCGGCGCTCCTGCTCTCGATGCGGGTGATGCGGCCCTTGCCGATCGTCGCGCCGACGATGAATCCGTAGAGCGGTGCGTCGTCCGGGCCGTGCTCGTAGGCGTAGGTGGCCCGGCCGGTGACCTTCAGCGGGCCGTCGACGCGGCTCACGGCCCGCCCGATGGTCCCTTGCCCGGCCATTCCCCGCCCGGACATCTGCTGCCCGGTCATCCCGCCTCCTCCGCTCGACGGGCCAGCTGCGCCAAGGTGCGGCACAGGGTGCGCTCGGCCAGCTCGATCTTGAAGTCGTTGTGTCCCCGCCCGACCGCGTCACGCAGCGCGGCCCCGGCGGCGGCCCGGTACGTGGCCATCGTGGCCGGCCGCCCGGTCAGCGCGGCCTCCGCCTCGACCGACCGCCACGGCTTGGCCGCCACACCGCCGAACGCCACCCGCGCCGCACGGACGGTGCCGTGTTTCACCGACATCACCGCTGCCACCGACACAAGGGCGAACTCGTAGGACGCCCGGTCGCGCACCTTGCGGTAGAGCTGCCGGCCCGGCGGGGGAGACGGCAGGAGAACGCTTGTGATCATCTCGCCCGGGCGCAGCACGGTTTCGATGTGCGGTGTGTCGCCGGGCAGCCGGTAGAGGTCCGTGATGTCGACGTGGCGTACCGAATGATCGGGGCCGAGCAGTGCGATCCGCGCTCCCAGCGCGGTCATCGCGACCGCCATGTCCGAGGGGTGGGTGGCGATGCAGGAATCGCCGGCGCCGAGGATCGCGTGTATCCGGTTGAAGCCGCCGATCGCCGCGCAACCGGAGCCGGGAAGCCGTTTGTTGCAGCTCGCCGCGGTGTCGTAGAAGTAGGGGCAGCGCGTGCGCTGCAGCAGGTTGCCCCCGGTGGACGCCTTGTTGCGCAACTGGCCCGAGGCGCCGGACACCAGGGCCTGTGACAGCACCGGATAGCGGTTGCGTACGCGGGCATCGGCGGCCACTTCGGAGTTGGTCGCCTGGGCGCCGATGCGCAGCCCGCCGTCCCGCAGATCCTCGATGTCCCGCAGCGGAAGCCGGCTGATGTCCACCAGATGACCGGGCCGCTCGATGTCGAGCTTCATCAGGTCCAGCAGGTTGGTGCCGCCGCTGATGAACTTCGCGCCGGTGCGGGACCCCGCGGTCACGGCGGCCCGTGCGTCCTTCGCGCGTTCGTAGGTGAAGGCCCTCATCCCGCGTCTCCTTCCGCCGCACTGCGCACGGCCGCGACGATGTTGGGGTAGGCGGCGCACCGGCAGATGTTGCCGCTCATCCGCTCGCGGATCTCCTCGTCGGTCAGCGCGATGCGCGACGCGGCGGTAGTTGCGGTGGTGGTGGCCTCGGTGGCGTGGCTGGGCCAGCCCGCCGCCACTTCGGTGAGCATGCCGACGGCCGAACAGATCTGTCCGGGAGTGCAGTAGCCGCACTGGAAGCCGTCCCGCTCGATGAAGGCACGCTGCAGGGGATGCAGGTCATCGGGGGTGCCCAGCTCCTCGATCGTCACCACCTCGTCGCCCTCGTGCATGACGGCGAGGGTCAGACAGGAGTTGATGCGCCGGCCGTTGACCAGCACGGTGCAGGCGCCGCACTGCCCGTGGTCACACCCCTTCTTGGTGCCGCTGAGGCCCAGGTGTTCGCGCAACGCGTCGAGCAGCGTGGTCCGTGGATCCACCGTCAGCCGCCGCACCCGGCCATTGACGGTCAACTCGACCGCCGAGAGCCGGTCCGTCGTCCCGTGCCGGGACCGTCCCGCGGTATGCGTAACGGAATCGCTCATCACAGCCCGCCTTCCTCAGGTGATGCGCGAGGGTCGGGTGCTTCGGTGCTTCCCCCGGCGTCCCGCCCCGTCACCACTGCCGGGTACGTGCTCCGCCGGGCCGAGCGTCTCGCAAAAGACGCCGCCCCGCGACGCTCCCTCTCGCCGTGGCTTCCCGAGGAGGTCACGGCTTCCCGATATGGCGTGATCCTTATTGGTCCCCGTGGTGCTTGAGTGGCGTCTGCCGAGGTGCTGATTCGGCTGTGCGGTGCAGGAGTTGAGAGTGGGGCGGAAATCGACAGCGGCGCACGTCAAACATGGCCCCGGGCAGATAGTCCGAATGCCGTCGGTCGGCTCGCTAAACCCGGTGCGGAGCGAGATCACTGCATCGTGGTAACTCGCCCGGCCTCCTGGGCGAGTCAGGCGTATCGGCCGTTAGTGTTTCCAGGGATCTCGGCGGATTCTCAGATATTCGTTCCCGCTTACCAGATATATGTACTCGCTTTTCTCATTCGCCGATCCGCACCACGCACGTCGATCGCCTGAAGGAGAGCTCGCCCGATGACCGTTGTTTCTCGATGCGTCGGGGTTCCGGGCCGTCCCGGTGCGGTGGCGGTGACGGAAGAACCGTTACGGCGAGGTGGGCATCGTGACGCCGGCCGGACAGCGGGGGAGCGCGAGCCGGAGCTGCCGGCGCGGCCCGAGGGGCCCAGTGCGCAGGCGGCCAATTCATACCTTTTCCCCACCCACTCCCGCGCCGCCATCCTGGTGCCCGGCGCGCTCGGCGTGCCGGCGAACGCGCGGCGGGCCCGCAGACGCGACTAGGCCCGTCCGGCGGTCGTCACGCCCGGACCTCCCCGTGCAGGGCAGCACGCCGGGGCCCCGGGACAGCACACCCACCTCACCAAGGAGTCACGAATGCCCGATCCCGGGATCTTTCCGCTGCGGACCACTCCTTTGCAGTCGAGCCTGTTCCATGTCGCGGCCCGCTTCGGCGCTGCCGCCCGCACACCCCCCGCCGATGTTGATGCCGGTACGGATACGGACGTCGCTGCCGCAGCCGATGCCGAAGCCCCTGCCGAGCCGGAGGCGGTGGACGCGGGGGAGGGCGCCGCCCCCGCGAGGCAGTCGAACCTGGCCCTGGAGCGGATCCTGCGCGGCCCCAGCGGGCTGGGCACGGCCGGGCTGCGTCTGGCCCCGCGCGAGGAGCCGGCGGCCGAACCGGAGCCCGAGGCGCCGGCGGAGGGCACGCCCATTCCGGGCCTCTACCACCACCCCGTACCGGAGCCCGACCCGGCGCGCGTGGCGGAGGTCAGCCGCCGGATCAAGGAGTGGGCGGTGGAGGAGGCCGAGGTCTATCCCCCGGAGTGGGAGGACCAGTTCGACGGCTTCTCGGTAGGCCGCTACATGGTCGCCTGCCACCCGGACGCGCCCACCGTCGAGCACGTCATGGTCGCCACGCGGCTGATGGTCGCCGAGAACGCGGTCGACGACTGCTACTGCGAGGACCACGGCGGCTCACCCATCGGGCTCGGCAGCCGCCTTCTGCTGGCGCACACCGCTCTCGACCCGCTGTACACGACGGAGGAGTACGAGCCGGCGTGGCTGGCGTCGCTCGGATCGGACGCTCCGCGCCGCGCCTACCGCTCCGCGATGGAGTACTTCCTCCAGACGGCCACTCCCTCCCAGGCCGACCGGTACCGGCACGACATGGCCCGGCTGCACCTGGGCTACCTCGCCGAGGCCGCCTGGGCCCAGACGGAGGAGATGCCGGAGGTCTGGGAGTACCTGGCGATGCGTCAGTTCAACAACTTCCGCCCCTGCCCGACCATCACCGACACGGTCGGGGGCTACGAACTGCCGGCGGACCTGCATGCACAGCAGGCCATGCAGCGGGTCATCGCACTCGCCGGCAATGCCACCACCATCGTCAACGACCTGTACTCCTACACCAAGGAACTGAAGAGCCCCGGCCTGCACTTGAACCTGCCCGTAGTGATCGCCGAACGCGAGGGCGTCTCGCACCGCGAGGCCTATCTGAAGGCGGTCGAGGTCCACAACGACCTCATGCACCGCTTCGAGGCCGAGGCCGCCACCCTGGCCGAGGCCTGCCCCGTACCGACCGCACAGCGCTTCCTGCGGGGAGTGGCCGCCTGGGTCGACGGCAACCACTACTGGCATCAGACCAACACCTACCGGTACAGCCTGCCCGATTTCTGGTAAGGACGGATTCACCTGTGACCAGCACCGAGTTCACCACCCTCAACGGCACCTCCGCCTTCGTCCCCGCCCCGGCGTCGCCCTACCAGGGGGACATCGCCCGCTACTGGGACCAGGAGGCCAGGCCCGTGAACCTGCGTCTCGGCGACGTCGACGGGCTTTACCACCACCACTACGGCATCGGCGAGGTCGACCATGCAGCCCTGGGGAACCGCGGCGACAGCGAGTACGAGAAGAGGCTGATCGCCGAGCTGCACCGACTGGAGTCGGCGCAGGCGGAGGTCCTCCTGGACCACCTCGGCTCCGTCGGCCGTGACGACACGCTCGTGGACGCCGGCTGCGGCCGGGGCGGGTCGATGGTCATGGCGCACCAGCGCTTCGGATGCAAGGTCGAGGGTGTCACCCTGTCGGCCAAGCAGGCCGATTTCGCCAACCGGCGCGCCGGTGAGCTCGGCATCGACGACCATGTCCACGCCCGCGTGTGCAACATGCTCGACACGCCCTTCGAGACGGGGATGGCCGCGGCCTCGTGGAACAACGAGTCGAGCATGTACGTCGACCTGCACGACCTCTTCGCCGAGCACTCCCGCGTCCTCGCGGTCGGCGGCCGTTATGTCACCATCACCGGCTGCTGGAACCCGCGTTACGGGCAGCCCTCGAAGTACGTCTCCCAGATCAACGCGCACTTCGAGTGCAACATCCACTCGCGCAGGGAGTACCTGCGGGCGATGGCCGACAACCGCCTCGTACCGCAGGCCGTCATCGACCTGACTCCGGCGACGCTGCCCTACTGGGAGCTGCGGGCCACGTCGTCCCTGGTCACCGGCATTGAAGAGGCCTTCATCAACTCGTACAAGGACGGGTCCTTCCAGTACGTGCTGATCGCGGCCGACCGGGTCTGATCCCACGAACGGAAGGGCCGGCCCCGTCGCGAGACGGGGCCGGCCCTTCCGGCTGTCCGGTGCGGATCAGGCCAGGTCGAACCGGTCCAGGTCCATGACCTTGCTCCACGCGGCGGCGAAGTCCTTGGCGAACTTCTCCTTCGCGTCGTCGCTCGCGTACACCTCGGCGACGGCGCGCAGCTCGGAGTTGGAGCCGAAGACCAGGTCGGCACGGGTGCCGGTCCACTTGACCGCACCGGTGGCGCGGTCCCGGCCCTCGAACGCGGTCTGGTCGGCGGAGGTCGAGCTCCAGGCGGTGCCCATGTCGAGCAGGTTGACGAAGAAGTCGTTCGTCAGCGTGCCCGGGGTCTCGGTGAGGACGCCGGTCTTGGAGCCGTCGTAGTTCGCACCGAGGACGCGGAGGCCACCGACCAGGACGGTCATCTCCGGGGCGCTCAGCGTGAGCAGGTTCGCGCGGTCGACGAGCAGGAACTCGGCCGGCAGCCGGCTGTCCTTGCCCAGGTAGTTGCGGAAGCCGTCGGCCACCGGCTCCAGCGCCGCGAAGGACTCCGCGTCGGTGTGCTCCTCGGTCGCGTCGACCCGGCCCGGGGTGAAGGGCACCTGGATGTCGATGCCGGCGTCCTTGGCGGCCTTCTCCACGGCCGCGCTGCCACCGAGCACGATCAGGTCGGCCAGCGAGACCTTCCGGTCCGAGCCGCCGTTGAACTCCTGCTGGACGCCCTCAAGGGTGCGCAGGACCAGGGCGAGCTGGTCGGGGTTGTTGACCTCCCAGCCGCGCTGCGGCTGCAGACGGATGCGGGCGCCGTTGGCGCCGCCGCGCTTGTCGCTGCCGCGGTACGTCGAGGCCGACGCCCACGCGGTGCTGACCAGCTGCGAGACGGTCAGGCCCGAGTCGAGGAGCTTGGCCTTGAGGGCCGCGATGTCACCGGCGTTGATGACCTCGCCCTCGCGCTCCGGCAGCGGGTCCTGCCACAGCAGCGTCTCCGCCGGGACCTCCGGGCCGAGGTACAGCGACTTCGGGCCCATGTCACGGTGCGTCAGCTTGTACCAGGCGCGCGCGAAGGCGTCCGCGAACTCCTCCGGGTTCTCCCAGTAGCGGCGGGAGATCTGCTCGTAGACCGGGTCGAAGCGGAGCGCCAGGTCGGCGGTGAGCATCGCCGGGGCGATCTTCTTCGAGGAGTCGTGGGCGTGCGGGATGGTGCCCTCGCCCGCGCCGTCCTTCGGCTTCCACTGCTTGGCGCCGGCCGGGCTCTCGGTCAGCTCCCACTCGTAGCCGAAGAGGTTCTCGAAGAAGCCCATGCTCCACTTGGTGGGCGTGCTGGTCCAGGTGACCTCCAGGCCGGAGGTGATGGCGTCCGCGCCCTTGCCGGTGCCGTACGCGTTCCGCCAGCCCAGGCCCTGCTCCTCGAAGCCGGCGGCCTCGGGGTCGTCACCGACGCTCTCGGCCGGTCCCGCACCGTGGGTCTTGCCGAAGGTGTGGCCGCCGGCGATCAGGGCGACGGTCTCCTCGTCGTTCATCGCCATGCGGCGGAACGTCTCGCGGATGTCGCGGGCGGAGGCCAGCGGGTCGGGGTTGCCGTTGGGGCCCTCGGGGTTGACGTAGATCAGACCCATCTGGACCGCGCCGAGGGGCTCCTCCAGCTCACGGTCGCCCGTGTAGCGCTCGTCGCCGAGCCAGGTGGTCTCCGGGCCCCAGTAGACGTCGTCCTCGGGCTCGTAGGCGTCCACCCGGCCGCCGGCGAATCCGAAGGTCTTGGCGCCCATCGACTCCAG
Organism: Streptomyces sp. NPDC050806; assembly: GCF_055586425.1. Classification (NCBI taxonomy): domain Bacteria; kingdom Bacillati; phylum Actinomycetota; class Actinomycetes; order Kitasatosporales; family Streptomycetaceae; genus Streptomyces; species Streptomyces sp. NPDC050806. The sequence continues at coordinate 286,621 of NZ_JBVJIF010000010.1, forward strand.
GGCGACGTTGCCGGTGAGGATCAGCAGGTCGGCCCAGGAGATGCTCTTGCCGTACTTCTTCTTGACGGGCCACAGCAGGCGGCGGGCCTTGTCGAGGTTGCCGTTGTCCGGCCAGCTGTTCAGGGGCGCGAAGCGCTGCTGACCCGTGCCGGCGCCGCCGCGGCCGTCGCTGATCCGGTACGTACCGGCGCTGTGCCAGGCCATCCGGATCATGAGCGGGCCGTAGTGGCCGAAGTCGGCCGGCCACCAGTCCTGCGAGGTGGTCAGCACCTCCTGGATGTCCTGCTTCACGGCCGCCAGGTCGAGGGACCGGAACGCCTCGGCGTAGTCGAAGCCGTCGTCCATGGGGTTGGCCACGGGCTGGTTCTTGGCGAGAATCTTCAGGTTCAGCCGTTCCGGCCACCACTGGCGGTTTCCACCGCCCTGGGTCGGGTGCGGGGCGCGCGTGTGCGCGACCGGGCAACCGCCAGCCTCACCCTCGGTTTTGGAGTCGGTGACGATTGCGTCGTGGTTCTCGGACATGCGGATCCTGATCCTTCCGGGCCAACGGGTCACGTTGTGGAGCTGTTGGGGTGGTGCGGGAGAGGGGTTGAAGCAGTCAGGGCGCCGCCCCGTGGGGTCACCCGGGACAGTCGACGGCTACGGCGTCCCACCGCGGGAAGAGCGGTGCGAACCGTACGACCATCGGACTTCTGCTGTTTTGTCGTCTCCTGTCCCTTGGCGGGTTCCGGAACTGATCCTACGATGGACAGAATCCAAGTCAATAAGTTGGCCAAACTCATACGCAGTAGAAGTACGTCGGCGTGCGTGGGGTGCGGTCCACGGGCTGGACGGCTGCGTCCATGGGCACCGTGCACCATCGAAACCGACGGGGTGAACCGAATGAGTGACCTGCTGGAGCGACTGCTGGGGCGTGGCTGGCGGATGACGTCCCAGCGGCGCGTCGTCGCCGAGGTCCTCAGCGGTGACCACGTCCATCTCACGGCCGACGAGGTCCATGCCCGCGCCGTGCGGCGACTGCCCGAGATCTCCCGCTCGACCGTCTACAACACCCTCGGCGAGCTGGTCGCCCTGGGGGAGGTCGCGGAGGTCTCGACCGACGGCCGCGCCAAGCGGTACGACCCCAACGCGCACCGCTCGCACCAGCACCTGGTGTGCTCCGGCTGCGGCACCATCCGCGACGTCCACCCCGTCGGCGACCCCCTCGCCGGCCTGCCGGCCGAGCAGCGCTTCGGCTTCACGGTCGCCGCGGCCGAGATCACCTACCGCGGGCGCTGCCCGTCCTGTGCCTGACCGGGGGCTCCTGGGCCTCGGCGCAGTCCTCGGCGACGGCACGCTCCAGCTGCTGCGTGCGGAAGCCGCTGCGGACGGCCCAGGCGTAGCGGGCGAGGGCGAGGGCGAGGGCGAGGACGAGCAGGGCGAGCAGGCCGTACGCGCCGGGCAGGGGCGGCTGGTCCAGCGGTCCGAACTCGCCGTAGTGGGACAGGGCCAGGACCGCCAGCAGGGTGCCGGCCAGCCAGCTGCCGCCGTCGAGCTGCCGGCGGCCCTCCGCGGTGGCGGCCGCGCGCAGCCCGAGCAGATGGAGGCCGATCGCGGCGGTCATGGCACCGACGTGGACCGGGAAGCTCCAGCTTCCCTCCCGCGCCACGCCGCTCACGTTCAGGAACCAGCCGCCGTGCGCGGAGATCCACAGCCAGGAGGCGAGGAAGGCTGCGGACAGCGTCCGGCCGGTGCCGGGGGCGATCCAGTCGTTGGCGGCCGGTGAGACCGCCGCGTCGATGAGGAGCACGGTGGCGAACGCTGGCCAGCCGGTAGGCGGCGGCCAGGCCGACCGCGCCGGCCCCCACCACAATGATCCGCATGGCGTCGAGTACCTCCTGACAGGGCGCCTGGGCGCCTCGGACGACGGGGGTCGTGGAGCGTTCACCCCTGGTTTGCAGATTGTTTGACAATCTGCGTTGGCCGGGGCCGTAGGCGGGCTGACGGGAGCCGTCAAGAGGTCGCCGCGAAATCCGCACCGGATCGGCGCGTACCGCGAGATCGCGGCCGGGGCGGCCGCGCCCCTACGATGTGTCTGACAATCAGCGGAGGTTCGATGAGTGAGCACGCACGCACGGCGGCCCCCGGGCCGCGGCCGGTCGCCAACCAGACCCGCCGGGACGCCGTCGTCGGCGAGCTGCGGCGGGCGATCCTGACCGGAGAACTGGAGTCCGGGCAGCGGCTGCGCGAGGTGCAGATCGCCCAGCAGATGGGCGTCAGCCGCCCGACGCTGCGCGAGGCCGTCCACCAGCTGACCCACGAAGGGCTCCTGGAGCAGCAGCCCTACCGGGGCGTCGTGGTGGCCACGGTGGACGAGAAGTTCCTGACCGACGTCGCGGCGGTGCGGGTCGCGCTGGAGAAGGTGGCGGCGCGGGCCGTCGCCGACGACCCGGACGGCTCCCGCAAGGCACTGGTACGCCGCAGCTGGGAGGCGTACCGCGAGGCGCACGCCGCCGGCGGCGCCGACCGGCTGCACAAGGCCCACATCGAGCTGCACCGCACCATCTGGACGGCGTCCGACAACGTCATGCTCGTCCGGATGTGGCCCATGGTCGAGGCGCACATCAACCTGGTGATCTCCGTCGACGAGAGCGAGCGCGCCGACCCCGACCGGGCGCTGCGCGTCCACGAGAAGCTGGTCGAGGCGATCTTCGAAGGCGACGGCGACACCATCGACGCCGAGGTCGAGGCGCACACCCGGCGCAGCGCCGACGAGCTCGTGGAGCTGCTGGCCGCCCGCCGGCGCGGGGGCGGGGGAGCCGTCTGAGCGGCGGCGCGGCCCGCTCGCTCGTACCTGCCCCAGGTAGTCTCGACCTTTTGTTTGTGACTCAAGGTGTTCTTGGTGCAGGAGGGTATGCGTGCGAGTGTGGCGACGTTGTATGGACGCGGGTGAGGTGTGGGGGAGTGAAGCCCGCGCCGACTACCTGAAGGTCGCGCAGTTCATGCAGCGCAGGGAGCCGGCCGGGTACGCGGCGGTGCGGATGCTGACGCCCGCGCACTTCCAGCCCCACGTGCTGGCCGGTTACGCCTTCGCGTCGTTCACCGACGACCTCTGCGACCGGGGCACCGTGGCGGAGCGGACCCGGCGCTTCGACGCGTGGGCGGGGCAGATCCGGGCGGCGCTGGATTCCGGCACCTCCCGGCACCCGCTGCTGCGCGCGTTCCTCCACACGTCCGGCCTGCGTGATCTGCCCCGCCACTGGATCGAGTCCTACCTGGACGGTGCGCGCATCGACCTGGACTTCCCGGGATTTAAGACGGAGGCCGACTACCAGGCGTATGTGGACCGGCTGACGTGGCCGTTCCTCATGATCACCACCGGGCTGGCGCAGCCGGGCGGCGGCACGCCGGAGTTCGCGCAGAGCTGCCGGCTGATCGCCGACGCGGGCCAGCGCACCGACATCCTGACGGACCTGGCGGAGGACCTGCGGGACGGGCGCCTCTACCTGCCCCTCGACGCACTGGAGCGGCACGGGGTCACCCGCGCCGACCTCGACGCGGGGCGCGACATCCCCGGCGTCCGGGCGCTCCTCGCCGACGGCGCCGGCAAGGCGCACCGCACGCTGCGTGAGGCCGCCCGGCTGCTGGACGAACTCCCCGAGGAGTACGGGCCGTTGATGCGGTTCGTCCTGGACCTGCATCACCAGCGGCTGGAAACGGTGGTGGCCATGGGCGCCACCGTCACCCGGCGGCCGGCCAGGGACAACCCGCTGACCTGCCTGCGCCTGCTGGCCAGGGCCCGCCGCCCGCACCACGGCCGGCACCCCGCCCCGCAGACCCGGAAGGAATACGAGCGGAGCGGGGTGTAGGGAGAGCCTTTACGGCGGCCGGTACGGATGCTCAGAGCCGGCCGTCGGCCATGGCCAGCAGCCGGTCGAGGACCGCGGCGTCCGCCCGTACGCCGTCGTGGGCGTGGGCGTCGGTGATCCAGGGGCGCAGGCCGCGTACCAGGTCAGCGGTGGCCAGGGACTGCTCGCGGTCGACGAACATGTCGTCGTAGTAGACGGCGGCGGTCACCGGCACGTCATTGCGGGCCAGTTGGTCCAGGTCGTAGAGGGCCGGCCAGTCGGAGCGCCGGGCGAGCAGGTCAGCGGCCCCGCGCAGCGGTACGAGGGCGGGGTCCTCCGCGAACTGCCAGGGGTAGATCATCTCGCCGGTGAAGCGGAGCGGGCCCGGACCGTCCGCGTCGAACTCCGGGAATTCGGCGCGGATCCGGTGCGCCGACCAGTCGGTGGGGCGGCCGCCCTGTGCGTAGATCGGCTCGTGGAGCACGGCGTAGAGGGGGCGCGGGGCGAAGGAGACGACGGCGTCGACGCCGCGCAGGAAGGTGTCGGACAGCTCGGGTCCGTGTGCGCCGTCGACGAAGGCGGATTCGAGAAGGTAGTGGAGGGTGTCGAAGCCGGACGACGTGCCGAAGGTGATGCCCATGGTCTGGAAGCGGCGGACGCTGAGGCGCTCGCCGGACGGCATCCGTACGTCGTGCGATGCCAGGTGGGCGGCGACCGATTCGGCGAGCTTCTGATCGCCGGGGTAGCGGGCGAAGTAGCGGTCGTTGTGGGCGAGGGTGCGCCGGTACGCGGCCCGGTACACCTCGTCCGCGTGGCCGGTCAGCGTAGGCAGGCCGCCGGTGACGAGCGCCCGCTCCAGCCCCTCGGGAGCGAGGCTCAGGTAGGTCAGCGTGCAGAAGCCGCCGAAGCTCTGGCCGAGGACGGTCCAGGGGCGGTCGCCGCACAGCATGCGGCGCAGCAGCTCGGCGTCGCGCACGATCGAGTCGGCACGGAAGTGCCCGAGGTGACCGGCGGCCGCCGCGGCGTCCGCGTGGCCGGCGAGGGTGCGGCGGTCGGCGGGGGTGGAGCGGCCCGTGCCGCGCTGGTCCATGAGCACCACGCGGTAGTCCTTGAGGGCGCGGCGCAGCCAGGCGCCGGCCGCGTGGGGCCGCTCGGCGCGGCCTCCCGGCCCGCCCTGCAGCCACAACAGGCGGGGCAGGTCGCGGTGTTCGTGTTCCGCGGCGACGACCTCGCGGGCGAAGAGGCTGATGGCCGGGGTGTCCGGGCGCGCGTGGTCGAGTGGCACGTCGAGGGTGTGGTCGGTGCAGACCAGGCCGTCGTGACGGTAGGTGGTCGGCGCAGAGGTCGTCATGGGGGGCTCCAGCGGGTTCGGCGACGGGGAGATTCAGGGCGTGTGCGTACGCCTCCGGGGGCGCCCGGTGCGGACGCCCCCGGGGACCTGCGGGTTCAGGCTCTTCAGTACCCCTCGACGCCCAGCTCGCGGCAGATCTCGACGAGTTCGGGGTGGACGTAGACCCCGTCCTTCTCGATGGCCTCGCCGTCGAGGTAGAGGGACGGGCCGAGCACGGAGCCGTCGGTGTGGGCGGCGGCGACCCACGGCTCGCCGCCGATCCAGGCGCCCTTGGTGCCGATGCCCAGCTCCACGCAGCCGAAGACGCGCTCGTCCTCGACGATGCGGCCGGTCGGCGCCGGCACACCCGGGTTGAAGCCGAGCGACCAGTGCGCGATCCGGAACATGTTCGGGTCGTTCCAGGACTCCATCCAGCGGCGGAAGACGTCCGCGTCCTGGCCGCCCTCGATCCGGGTGACGACGCCCTTCTCGACGGTGCAGCGGACGGGCGAGCGCAGCAGGCCGAGCTGGTCCGGCGGCCACAGGGCGCCGTCGAAGACGAGGACGCCGTCCTGGGTCGCCTCCAGCGGGTTCCAGGAGATCTGGCCGGAGAGCATGACGGTCTCGCCGGGCTTCTCGGCGGGCTTGCCGCGCAGGTTGACCGGCCGGTCGCCGTTCCGGCCGACCAGGTCCGTGCCGTTCGCCGAGGTGATGCGGACCTCGTCGGCCTGTTCCAGCAGGCGGACGAGGGCCTTGCCGAGCTTCATCACGCCCTCGAAGTCGGGGCGGCCCACCGTGGCCACCAGCATGTGTACGTCCATGGCGGTGAGGTTGGTGTACCGGCAGCCGTTCGCCATCGCGGTGCGGAAGGCGTCGGAGTGCATGACGTAGGAGACCGCGAACTCGATCCACACGTCGGCGTCCGCGATCGCGCCGGCGACCGGCCGCGGCGGCTCCATCGAGGAGCTGGGCAGGGTCTCGTACCAGACGACGACGGGGTGGGCGCCGGCGGCGGCGACGGCCTGCGCGGTCGCGTCGACCACCCGGCGGTCGCTGCTGGTGTCGCCGGTGAGGACGACGTGCTCGCCCGGCTTGACCAGCATGACCTGCTCGACGAGCTTGCGGGCGGCGAGGGCGAGTTCGAAGGCGAGATACTCACCGCGCGGTTCGAGGCGGCTGTACATCTCCATGAGGTTCTCCTTGTACGTACGTCGTGGTCGGTGCGGGGTGGGCGGCGGCGGTGGCGGGCGGGCCGTGGCGGGCACGGGCGTCCGGGCGGGGGCGGGCAACCGGCGTCAGCCGGCCTTGAGGATCTGTGCGGAGTCGCCGAGCGAACTGCCCGCGATGAGCCCGGCGCCGACGAGGTTCAGCTCCTCGTCGGCCCGCGGTCCGCGCAGCTTCCGGTACGCGACGCGCACGGCCAGGGCGGCGAGCACCAGCCAGCAGGCGTGCGGGGTGAGGATGAGCAGGCCGGTGGCGAGCATGACGCCCATCTGGCGGCGGGTGCCGCCGAGGAGCTGGACCAGCGCCCCGGGCACGGCCCACAGCAGCATCGTGCGGAGCACGCCCGGGTCGCCGAGTCCGTGCCGGACGGTGTCCGCGTAGACCTTGGCGACAGGCGGGACCAGGCCCTGCCGGAAGTACGACTGCCACAGCACGGCGACCACGACGAGGGCCGCGGCGAAGCCGATGAGCGCGGCGCGGAACTGCTCGCGGCGGCCCTCGCGCTCGTACGGGTCCCAGGGGCGGTGGTCCCGCCGCAGCAGCCAGCCGGCCTTGAGGTCGTACCCCATGTCGGCGAAGGCGGGGCCGGTGGCCGACACGTAGCCGACGAGCAGCGCGAGCGGTACCGAGGGGATGCCGATGAGGAGCCCGAGGACCAGGAAGATCAGGGTGACGGCGAAGGACGGGAACCAGCCGGACTGCATGGCCGCCAGCCCGACGATCAGCTCGTGCACCAGCGCGGCGAACGCCGCGAAGAGCACCCAGCCGACGAGGGCCACCGGGCTCATGTCGCCCAGGAGCCCGCCCACGACGGCGAGCGCTGCGGCACCGGCGACGAAGAGGGCGTAGCCGCGCAGGAGCGTCCGGCGCAGGCCGGACTCGTCGACGGTGACGGCGGTCGTGGGATCGGCGGCGGCCGGTCCGGTGGGGGCGGCGGTGCTGCTCGTGGCAGCCTCGGGCTTCCCTGCCCCGCCGCGGCGGCGTACGAGGACGACGGCGGCCTGTCCGAGGGCCACGATTCCGGCGCCGACCATGACGCCGTGCGGTACGTAGCCCACGCCCAGGTCGGTGTGGAACAGCGCGGGGCTGAACTCGCGCAGTCCGAGGCCCACGCCGAACATCAGCAGCGCCCAGACGTTGCCCAGGAACGCGACGCCCGCGGCGGACAGCGGCAGGCTCAGCAGCGTGCCGCCGATGCCGACGAGCGTGCCGGCGCCGAGGACGAGCGCCCGCTTGCCGCCCCTGTCGCCCGCCCTGATGGTCTCGGCGGCGGCGGTGCCCGGCGGCCAGGCGGCGGTCGCGGGCAGCAGCCGCGACCCGAAGGAGCGGTACAGCACCCACGTATCGATCAGCAGCCCGATGAACGCGCCGGCCAGCATCGGCCACACCAGATCCGTCCGCCCGAAGACGTACGGCACGGCGATGGACGTCAGCAGGGCGTTGGCCGAGGCGAAGGTGGCGGCGGAGATGGCGCTCTGGGCGAGGTTCTGCCGGTGGACGGAGCGCATGCGGCGCAGCCCGGCCAGCGGGACGCGGCCGATCAGCATGGCGATCAGCGCGCCGACGACCGAGGTGTTGGCGGAGATGCCGAGCTTGGCGACGAGGTCGGCGCCGATCACGGCGCCGACGACGGACAGCACGACGAGTACGGCGAGGACGAGCGGTTCGCGGACCCGTGGATGAGCGGCCGGGCCGCCGGGGGACTCCGATGGGTCCGGGGCGGATTCGGCCGTGGCCGAGGCGTGGTGCGACATGGGACACCCCTTTTGCGGGCAGGGCGGAGCAGCGTGCCGGCGCACGCGAGTGGGCGGATGGGCGCGTGGGGGGGAGGAGCGGGGGAGCGCGCGGGCGACGGCGTGCGTAAGGGTTCCGCCCGCCGGGCCCGGAATCAGGGGCCGAAGGCGGCGGTGGCCTCGGCGGCTCCGGCGACGACCAGGTCGACGATGCGGTCGGTGGCACGGGTGATGCGGTGGGCGGGGCCGATGACCGTCAGGGACGCGGCGACGGTGCCGGCCTGGAAGACGGGCGCGGCGACGGCCGCGACGGCCTCGTCGTACTGGCCGTGGCTGATGCTGTGGCCGGTCCTGCGGACCTCGGCGTAGCACTCCAGGAGCGCGTCGAAGTCGGTGATGGTGTTGTCGTTGAAGCGCTGGAGCGGGGTGGCTCCGAAGATCTGCCGGATCTCCGCCTCGGGGTAGTGGGCGAAGATCGCGTGCCCGGAGGCACCGGCGTGGCCCGGTATGAGGGCGCCCACGATCGCGGTGTAGCGGATGGGCCCGGTACCGTCCACGGCCGCGGCGCAGCGGTAGCCGCTGCCGTTCGGGACGTTCAGTACGACGCTCTCGCCGGTCTCCCGGAGCAGCTGTGCGAGGGTCGGGCGCACCAGTGACGGCAGGACGCCGCTGTGCTCACCGACCCGGGCCAGCCGGGACACCGAGGGCCCGAGACGGTAGCGGCGGGTGGCGGGGTCGCAGACGAGGAAGCCGCGGGCCATGAGGGTGGTGAGCAGCCGCTGTGCCACGGCCTTGTCCCAGCCGTGGTGGCGGGCGAGTTCACTCACGCCCCACTCGGGGCGCCGTTCGGAGAAGGTGAGCAGGGCGACCAGAGCGCGGTCGGCGCTCTGCAGAATGCCGCCCGCCGCCGGAGTCCTGCGAGGAGCCGTCTCCTCGGGGCCCGCGTCGGCCATGTGTCCGCACCTCTCTTCCCGGGACCGGCCTCCTTGCGCCGGTCGGTGCGCTCAGCGCAACGCCGTTGCGCTGAGCGGCGAGAACTATGAGCCCGCGGAAGAGAGGTGTCAAGGGGTCTGCGCTTGGCACCGCCTCGGCAGCTCCGTGCCGTCGACGGTGACCGGCAGCGCCCGGCGCTGGTCAGCCATCGGCGGGCACCGCGGGGGTACCCGCAGCCAGCTCCTCCGGGGTGCGGGGGCCCGGCGCCGTGTCCGGCAGCAGCCCGTGCGCGCGGAGCAGGCCGGTCACCGCGACGCCCCACGGCAGCCGCAGCCCGGCGTCGTGGAGGAGGTCCGTGCGCGCCAGCGTCGCGGCGGTCGGGCCGGTGTGCACGCCCTGCGGGGTGAGCAGCGCGGCGTCGTCGGACCAGCGCAGCGCCAGGTCCACGTCGTGGGTCGCCATCACCACCGTGGTGCCGCCCGCGCGGAGCCCGTCGAGGGTGGCGAGCAGCCGTTCCTGGCCGTCCGGGTCGAGCCCGGCGGTCGGCTCGTCGAGGATCAGCACCCTCGGCCGCATGGCGACCGCCCCGGCGATCGCGGTCCGCTTGCGCTGCCCGTACGACAGGAGGTGGGTGGGGCGGTCGGCGAGCGCGGCGATGTCCAGCGCGGCCAGCGCCTCCTCGACGCGGGCCCGCACGTCCGTGTCGGGCAGGCCGAGGTTCAGCGGACCGAAGGACACGTCCTGGGCGACCGAGGCGGCGAACAGCTGGTCGTCCGGGTCCTGCACCACCAGCTGCACGGTGGTCCGCAGCCGGGTCAGCCCCTTGCGGTCGTACCGCACCGGCTCACCGGCGACCGCCAGCCGCCCGGTGCGCGGCGCGAGTCCGCCGCTGAGCAGCCGCATCAGCGTCGTCTTGCCGCTGCCGTTGCGCCCCAGCAGGGCGAGCGCGCGCCCCTCGGGCACATCGAAGTCGAGGTCGCGCAGGACGGCGGGCCCGTCCTCGTACGCGAAGGAGGCGCCCCGCAGCGTGAGCAGGGCGGGGGAGTCGCTCATGACAGCGGCCTTTCCAGAACGAGGGTGAGGACGGCCAGCGCGACCAGCAGCGCCGCGCTCGCCGCCGTGAAGCGCGCGGAGATCCGTGCCTCGGGCACCAGGACGCGCAGCGTGCCGTCGTACCCGCGTCCGGCGAGCCCGGTCTGGAGCCGCGCCGCCCGGTCGAAGGCCCGCACGAAGGCGGTGGCGGCGAGCCCGCCGAGCGAACGCCAGGCGGCCGCCCGCGTGGTGTGCCCCAGCCGCGCGGCCTGCGCCTCGCGGATCCGCCGCACGGAGTCGAGCAGCAGGAAGCTCATGCGGTACGTGACCAGCGCGACGTCCACGACGGGCGCCGGCACCCCGGCCCGCACCAGCCGCGGCAGCAGGTCGGACATCGGGGTGGTGAAGGCGAACAGCAGCACGCCGAGGGAGGCGGCCGAGGTACGCAGCAGCAGCTCGGCGGCCCGGACCGCACCGCCCTCGGCCGGCGACACGAAGCCGTCCGCGCCGCCGACCTGTACGAGCAGGGGCAGCGCGCCGGTGACGCAGAAGCCCAGCGGCACCCGGTACGCGCGCCACAGCCGGCGTCCGGGCACGCCCGCCGGGCCGAGCAGTACCGCGAGCGCGGTCAGCAGGACGAGCGCGGCGCCCGGCCAGGGCGGCAGGGAGATCGCCAGGACGGTGAGCCCCAGTCCGAGCACGGCCTTGTCCACGGGGTGGCGGCGGCGCCAGCGACTGCTGTGCGCCGCCGCGTCGATCGGCAGCACGGGGGCTCAGGCCCCTTCGGCGGCCGATGTCCCGGCACCGTCCGGCGCGGGCCCGTCGTCCTGACGTGCCCGCGCCCGCTCCTCGCCCTGCCGGCGGCCGCGGCGCAGCCCGAAGTAGTACGCGAGCACGCCGGCGCCGAGGGCGGCCTGGAGGGCGAACAGCGCCGACTCGATCTCCCCGGACGGCGGTTCGTAGAGCGGCGAGAACCACGGCTCGTAGTCCGGCTCGATCTTGGTGATCGCGGTCTCCGCCTCGGCGTCGGAGCCGGTGAACGGTTCCTTCTTGTGGTCGCCGAGGCCGAGGGCCAGCGGCAGGACGGCGAGTGCGACCACCGCGAGCAGCAGCAGTGCGTTGATCTTCGTGTGGCGCTTCACCGGGCCGCCTCCGCGGTCGCGTCGGACTGCTTCCGCTCGCCGCTCAGGAGCACGCCCAGCCGGGTCAGTTCGCCCTTGCTGGACTGCACCAGGAGCCGCATCACCAGGACGGTCAGGAGCCCCTCGCTGATGGCGAGCGGGATCTGCGTGACGGCGAAGATGGAGCCGAACTTGCCCAGCGCGCCCAGGAAGCCGCTGCCCGGGTCGGGGAAGGCCAGCGCCAGCTGCACGCTGGTGACGCAGTAGGTGGAGAGGTCGGCGACGAACGCGCCGAAGAACACGGTGACCATCAGCGGCACGCCGTACCGGCGCAGCAGCCGGTAGACGCCGTACCCCGCCCACGGCCCGACGATCGCCATCGAGAAGGCGTTGGCGCCGAGCGTGGTCAGGCCGCCGTGCGCCAGCAGCAGCGCCTGGAAGAGCAGCGTGATGGTGCCGAGCACCGCCATGATCGGCGGGCGGAACAGGATGGCGCCGAGGCCGGTACCGGTGGGATGCGAACAACTTCCGGTCACCGAAGGCAGTTTCAGCGCGGACAGGACGAACGTGAAGGCGCCCGAAGCGCCGAGGAGCAGGGTGCTCTCGGGGTGCTCCCTGACCTCACGGGTGAGTGACCGGACTCCGTGGACGACGAACGGCGCCGACGCGACGCCCCAGGCGACCGCGTGCGCCGGTGGCAGAAAACCCTCGGCAATGTGCATGGCTCAGCAGACCCTCTCCAGCACCTCGTGGATGGTTGACGTGCCGAGGCCGGTCTCCTGGCTGACGGGTACCACCGCCCGTGCTCCGCCTTCCCGGGTCACAAGGACCCAGTGGCTGCCCGCGAGGGCCGGAGCCGGACTTCCCGATCACAGTGGCGAGGGCCGCACCGGCATCACACCGGATTTCCCGTTACCAAGGCGTGGCGACAGTAGTGCCAGGCCGTCGGTGCTGGCAAGCACGGCCGTGCCGCTCACCCGGCCGTGACCACGCCCACCGTCTCCAGGACTCCGTAGACGCCGACGCACAGGATGGCGACGCTGCTGACGACCAGCGCGACGGTCATCCACGGACTTGTACGGAAACGCCGTGGTACGCCGGTGTGGCGGAGCCGCCAGACCGCGACCACCACGGCGAGCAGGAAGATCCCGCCGCCGATGCCGCCGATCTGGACCATCAGGACCGGGGACTGCACCCACAGGAAGAAGCAGGTCCATATCAGCGGCAGGGTCCAGGTGAGGACGCGGATGGTGCGGGTGCGGCTGCGTACGTCGCTCCAGTCGATGACGCCGAGCATCCCGAGGGTGTTGGTCCACAGCCGGGGCACGGAGGCGGTGGAGCCGATGAGGGTGGAGAAGAGCACCGCGACGGCGCCCACGAGGAACAGATACTCGGCCCAGGGGCCCATGGTGTCGGTGTAGATCCGCGAGAGCGTGGTGATCATCGCGTTGCCCTCGGGCACCAGACCCTGCGGGTGCAGCACGGCCGCGCCGATCACGTAGAAGGACAGGGTGCACACCACGCACACCGCCAGCCCGGCCAGCGCGTCCAGCCGCATCACCTTGATCCAGCCCGCGGCCCGCCGGGCCCGCTCCTCGCTGCCGTCGTCGGGGCCTGCCCAGCGCGCGTAGCCCTTCTCCAGGCACCAGTACGTGTACGTCGTCATCTCGTCGGCGCCGACGCCGGTGATGCCGAAGACGGCGAGGGCGATGCCGACCGTGCCCGCCGGGATGTCGAAGCCGAAACCGCTGCCGAGTTCGCCGGCGCCGTAGCCGAACCCGGTCCCGGGCAGGCCCACCGCGAGACTGACGGTGATCAGTGTGAAGACGATGACGGAGGCCACGCAGGCGCGTTCCACCAGGCTGTACTTGCCCGTCTGGAGCAGGAGGACGGCGGCCAGGGTGACGGTCACGGCCCAGAGCGCGAGCGAACCGGCGCTCAGCGGCCCGCCGATCACCGGCCAGAGCACGGAACACGCCGCGGCGGTGCCGCCGATGATGCCCCCGCGTTGGAACATCTTGGCGAAGTCCATACCGATCCAGAGCCAGTTGATCCACCCCAGCCGGCCGATGCGGGGCCCGACCTCGCGGTAACCCTCCAGCGCCGTACGGCCGTTGAGGATGGTCCAGCGGGCCAGCTCCATCTGCACCCAGACCTTGACGCCGGTCGACACGATCACCAGCCACAGCAGCGCGAACCCGGCCTTGGCGCCGAGCGCGGTGGTGGTGATCAGCTCCCCGGAGCCGACCACGGCGGCGGACAGCACGAAGCCGGGGCCGAGGTGGCGCAGCCGGTCCCGGAAGGAGGCGGGCGCCGGCCGGGCGTCCTCGGCGCGCAGGGCGTACGGATCGGCCTGCGCGGGCGCCACTGGCGGGGCGGTCTCGGTGGTCGGCATGGCGGTGTTCCTTTGCTGGATCCGGCGCCGTCGCCGGAGCGGAAGGGAAACAGCGGTGCGGTGGGGGGGCTGCGCGCGAGCCGGTGCACGCGGAGCGCGTACGGGGCCGCCTCAGCCCGCGGGGTGGAGCGGGGCCTGCCCGGCGAGGACGCGGAGGACGTCCTCGGCGACCGTCAGGCCCATGGCGCGGTTGGCCTCCGGAGTGCAGGCGGCCATGTGGGAGGTGAGGGTCACGCGCGGTGCGGTGCGCAGCGGGTGGCCGTCCGGCAGCGGTTCGACGGCGAACGCGTCGAGCGCGGCGGCGGCCAGCTGCCCGGAGTGCAGCGCCGCGGCGAGCGCGGTGTCGTCGACGAGGTCGCCCCGGGCCGCGTTGACCAGCACGGCGCCGGGCTTCATGGCGGCCAGCCGGGCGGCGGTCAGCAGCGGTTCTCCGGCGGGCGGCAGGTGCAGTGTGACGATGTCGGCTCGGCCCAACAGGGCTACGAGCGCGGCCGGTTCGGCGCCCTCGGCGGTCACGGCGTCGCCGGGCACGTACGGGTCGTGGGCGAGGACGCGCATCCCGAAGGCCCGTGCGTAGCCCGCGACCAGCCGGCCGATCCGGCCGAAGCCGACGACGCCGAGGGTCCTGCCGTGCAGCTCGGGACCGAAGTGCTTGGGCCAGCCGCCCGCCACGACCGCGGTGTGCGAGGCGGAGATCCGGCGGGTGGCGTCGAGGATGAGCCCGAAGGTGTACTCGGCGACGGCGCGGGAGTTGGAGCCGGGCGCGCACACCACGGGGATGCCGCGTGCGCGCGCCGCGTCGAGGTCGATGGTGTCGGTGCCCACGCCGTGCTTGGCGATGACCTTCAGCCGCGGCGCGGCGTCCATCACCTCGGCGGTGATCCGGTCCATGCCCGCGATGACGGCGTCGGCGCCGGCGAGCCGGCGAGGCAGCTCGTGCGGGGGCAGCGCGGTGTCCTCGTACGGGCGGAGCGGGCCGGCCCCGCCGTCGGCGAGCAGTTGCCACGGCTCGGCCGCGTGCCGCGCGAAGGTCGGCGTGGTGATGAGCGTGGTGCGGCCCGGCCCGCACGCGTCCGCCGCGGTCACGACCGGGTGCCCCGGGCCGCGTCGAGGTGCGCGGCGGCGATCTGCTGGAGGTGGACCACGTCGGCGCTGACGGTGGCGAAGGTGTAGCCCTCGTCGAGGCGGCGGGCGGCGCTCGCGCCGTCGGCGTTGTGGATGCCGGCGGCGATCCCGGCGGCCTCGGCCGCCTTGCGGATCCGGGCGAGGGCCGCCTCGAAATCCTCGGCCACGTCCGGGTCGGCCGAGGTCTTCCCGCCGATGGCCAGGCGCAGGTCGGAGGGGCCGACGTAGATGCCGTCGAGGCCGGGGGTCGCGCAGATCTCCTCGACGTTGGCGAGCCCGTCGGCGGTCTCGATCATCGCGAGGACGGCGGTCTGCTCGTGGGTGTCGGCCGGGTCCGGGCCGATCCGCAGCTGGGCGCGCATGGGTCCGTAGGAGCGGCGGCCGTGCAGTGGGGTCTCCCCGCCGGAGGCAGGGGACGGATAGCGCGCGGCGGCGACCGCGTCGGCGGCGTCCTGCGCGGTGTCGACGAGCGGCACGATGACGGCGGCGGCCCCGGCGTCCAGGGCACGGCCGATGTACGTCATGTCGTTGGCCTCGACCCGGACGATGCCGACGGCGGTGGAGCCGCGGGTGTCGGTGGCGATCAGGTTGTTCAGCAGCCCCTGGTAGCCGAAGAGGCCGTGCTGGGCGTCGAACGCGAGGTAGTCGTAGCCGATCCGCGCCAGGCGCTCGGCGGCGACCGGCGAGTCGAGCAGCGACCAGTAGCCGATGAGGCGCTGCCTGGTGCGCAGGGCGGTGGTGAATTCGGCTGCGGTGGTCATACGGGTGTCCCTCCGGAGGTAAGGGTTCGCGGCTCAGCGGTTGTAGGCGGGCATGGGGCCGCGCAGGCCGGCGCCCACGGCGTCGCAGGCTTCGGTGACGTCGGCGGGGAGCGGACCTGCCTGGGCGGCGGCGAGGTTGGCGCGCAGGTGGCCGACCCGGGAGCCGCCGAGCAGCAGCGCGTCGGTGGACGGGCGGTCCAGCAGCCAGCGCAGGGCCAGTTCGGTGAGCGGGAGGCCGGCGCCCTCGGCGATCGCGGTGAGCCGCGCGACCGCGGCGAAGAGGTCCTCGTTCCAGTAGCGCTGCCGGTACATCGCGGCGAGCCTGGAGTCGCCGAAGCGGCCGGTGGCCGGGTCCGCGCCGAAGTGGTGCCGTCCGGTGAGGAGCCCACCGCCGAGCGGGTTGTAGACCATGGTGCGCAGGCCGCTCACGGCGGCGTACTCGGTGTACTCCTCCTCGATACGGCGGGCGAGGAGGTTGTGCAGCTGCTGCGCGACGACGGGGCGCGGCGCGCCCGTTTCGTCGGCGGTCCGGGTCAGTTCGGCGATCTGCCAGGCGGCGTAGTTGGAGACGCCGAGCGCGCGGATCTTTCCCTCGGCGGCGAACCCGGCGACGGTCGTGAGGGTGTCGGCCAGTGGCGTACGGCGGTCCGGCTGGTGCAGGTAGAAGAGGTCCACGTGGTCGGTGCCGAGCCGCTTGAGGCTGCCCTCCAGCGCCGCGCGCAGGCCGGCGGGGGAGAGCGGGGCGTGCTCCCCTTGGTCGGGGTGGGGGATGCCGGCCTTGGTGGCGAGGACGATCCGGTCGCGGCGGCCGGGCAGCAGCCCGGCGAGGATCCGCTCGCTCTCGCCGCCCGCGTACCCGTTCGCGGTGTCGACGCAGCTGATGCCCGCGTCGAGGGCCACGTCGAGCATCGCGGCGGCGCCCGCGCGGTCGACGGTGTCGCCGAACGTCATCGTGCCCAGGACCAGGCGGGACAGCGGGAAGGGGAGGGGCGGAAGTCCGGCCCCCTGCGGGCCGGTACGGGTGCCGTTGCCGGTGCTCACGAGCGGTTCCTTCCGGTACGGGGGCCGCGCGAGGTGCCGCCCGTCCGGCGGCTGAGGGGCGACGGCCGTTGTCGCGTGGAGGAACGCTCGCATGGCTGCGCGTTATGCGCAATAGTCTCGCGCGAATCGCGCAAGCTGTGCCATCATCGAGCGCATCGGCGCCGCGGTCATCGACCGTCGCGCGCCGCGTACGGGGCCCCGCGTCGGGCCCGGTCCTGGAGGAGGTTGTCGTGAGCCCTTCGAAGGGCGTACCACCGGTCGTCGCGCTCGCCGACGACCTGTCCGGCGCCGCGGAGGTGGCCGCACTGCTGCGGCTGCCGGCACTGCTGGCGTTGCGCCCCGCGCAGCCACCGCGCGACGGGGAGGCCGTGGTGGTGGACCTCGACTCGCGTCACCTGCCGAGCGCGTCCGCCGCCGAGGCCGTGCGTGCCGCGCTGGCCGGCCACCCAGGAGAAGCCGCCTGGTACAAGAAGTCCGACTCGCTGCTGCGGGGCAACGCCGGGGCCGAGGCCGTCGCGTTCGCCGAGGGCGCCCGGGCCGTCGTGACCGCCATGGCGCTGCCCGCCCTGGGGCGCGTGGTGCGCGACGGTGTGGTCCACGTCGAGGGCGTACCGCTGCACGACAGCGGCGCGTGGCGCGCGGAGGAGCGTGCGGGGCCCCGCTCCGTCGCCGAAGCCCTCGCCCCGCTGCCCACGACCGGGGTGCCTCTCGATGCGGTGCGGCAGGGGCCGCGGGCGCTGGCCGGCCGGCTGGCCGCGGTGGCCGCGCGCGGGCGGCACCCGGTGTGCGACGCCGAGACCGACGTGGACCTGGACGTCATCGCCGAGGCCGTACGCCAACTCGGCTCGGAATACCGGCTGTTGGGCAGTGGCGGACTGGCCGCCGCACTGGGCCGGCACGTCGGCACCGGCACTCCGGCGCAGGACGTGCCCGCCGCCTACGGGCCCCTGCCCGCCGCTGACGGGCCCCTGTCCGCGGCCGACCGGCCTCCGCCCGCCGCCGACCGGCCCCTGCTCGTCGTCGTCGGAAGCGCGGAGCCCGGCGTCGTTGCGCAGATCGCGCGACTGACGGCGGCCGGGGCGCGCCATCTGCCGCTGGCGCCCGACACGGTGACCGGCCCCGCCCCCGTACCCCTGCCGCCGCTCGCGCCCGGCAGCGTCACCGTGCTGTCCATCGACGGGACCGGCGGCATCCGCCCAGGCGCCGCCCGGCGGCTGGTGGCCGGTCTGGCGCGCACGGTCGCTGCCCTGACCGGCACACCCGACCTGGTGCTCACCGGCGGCGAGACCGCCCGCCGGGTGCTGGACGCCGTACGGATCACCGCGCTGCGGCCGGTCGGCGAGATCCACCACGGCGCCGTCCACTGCCGCACCGCCGACGGCCGTTCGGTCGTCACCCGGCCCGGCAGCTTCGGCGGCCCGGACTCGCTCCACCGGATCGCCGCCGCGCTGCGGCCCCGCCTTCTGCCCCCACCGCCCGCGGCCCGCCCCGCGCTCCCGGCCCCGGCCGGGCCGGCGGGCCCCCGTGCGTCAAGCCAAGGAGTCACCCAGTGAACGCGCAGCAGCCCCTTCCCCTCATCGGCCTCACCATGGGCGACGGCGCCGGCATCGGACCCGAGGTCATCGTCCCCGCGGTGCTGGACCCCGCCACGCTCGGCCGGTGCCGTCCCGTGGTGATCGGCGACGCCGCGCGGCTGCGGAAGGCGGCCGCGATCCTCGGCACCGACTGCGACATCGTCGCCGTACAGGCTCCCGGCGAGGCCGAGTTCGCGCCCGGCCGGATCAACGTCATCGACCTCGGACTGCTCCCCGAGGACCTGCCGTGGGGCCGGCTGTCCGCACAGGCGGGCAACGCCGCGTACGAATACGTCAGGCGGGCCGCCGAACTGGCCGTCGCCGACGAGATCGACGGCATCTGCACCGCCCCGCTCAACAAGGGCGCGCTGCACGCCGCCGGCCACGTCTACCCCGGCCACACCGAACTCCTCGCCCACCTCACCGGCGTCGACGAGGTGTCGATGATGCTCTCCTCCGACAAGGTGAAGGTCATCCACGTCACCACCCACATCGGCCTGATCGACGCGGTCAACCGCATCGAGCCGGGGCTGGTCGAGCGGACCGTGCGGCGCGGCCACGAGGCCCTGGTCCGGTCCGGGAAGCCGGACCCGGTCATCGGCGTCTGCGGCATCAACCCGCACGCCGGTGAGAACGGGCTCTTCGGGTACGGCGAGGAGGCGGAGAAGATCGTCCCCGCGCTGGAGAAGGTGCGCGCGGCGGGCATCGACGCCCGTGGCCCGCTGCCCGCCGACACCGCCTTCTTCCTTGCCTCGCGCGGCGATTACGACCTCATCGTGGCGATGTACCACGACCAGGGCCACGGCCCGGTGAAGGTGCTCGGCATCGAAGCGGGCGTCAACCTCACCATCGGTCTGCCGGTGATCCGCACCTCCGTGGACCACGGCACCGCCTTCGACATCGCCGGTACCGGCAGGGCCGAGGCCGGTAGCATGATCGAGGCGCTGCGGCAGGCCGCCGAGATGGCCACCGCCCGCTGAACCGACGAACCGGTAAGGACACCAGACGATGTCGCCCACCGCATCCCAGGCCCGGCGGGAGGAGATCCTTCAGCTCGCCAACACCACGGGCCTGGCCAGCGTCGAGGAACTGTCGCAGCGCTTCGGCGTGACCGCCTCCACCATCCGCCGCGACCTGGCCCGGCTGACCGCCGACGGCCGCCTCGCCCGGACCTACGGCGGCGCGATGGCGCTCACCGCCCACCCCGAGGCCTCGCTCCGGCAGCGCACCGGCGAGGCGTACGCGCAGAAGCGGGCGATCGCACGGTGGGCGGCGGCGCAGGTCCAGCCGGGCGAGACGGTGCTGCTCGATGCCGGGTCGACGGTGGGTGCGCTGGCGCACGAGCTGCGTACCGCGAAGGACCTCACCGTGGCGACGACCGGCCTGACGGCGCTCCACGAACTGGCCGACGTGGAGTCCGTCCACGTGGAGTGTCTGGGCGGTACGCTCCGCCCGCTCAGCCAGGCGTTCGTGGGCCCGCTGACCGAGGCGGCGCTGGAGCGGATGACCTTCGACCGGGTCTTCCTCTCCGCCGACGGCGTCACGGCCGACGGCGGGATCTGCGAGGCCGACCTGCGCCAGACCCGCCTCAAGGAACTGATGGCCCGCCGGGCGGCGCACGTCTACGTACTGGCCCATGCGGAGAAGCTGGGCCGCGCCCCCTTCCACGCCTGGGCAGCGCTGCCGCCCGGCTGGACCCTGGTCACCCACCGCACGGCGCCCCGCGACCAGGTCACCCCCTTCACCGACCGAGGCATCCGCGTCGTCCGGGTCGAGCCCCTCGAAGAACCGGGCGGCGGAACCACGCAGCCGCAGGAAGGCGACGCCTGATGAGCAACGTCGAGGTCCTCGCCCCGCGTGACGTCCCGCTGGGCGGTCCCCGGTCGATGACCGTACGCCGCACGCTGCCGCAGCGGACCCGAACGACGATCGGCGCCTGGTGCTTCGCCGACCACTACGGGCCCGACGACGTCAGCGAGACCGGCGGCATGCGTGTCGCCCCGCATCCGCACACCGGGCTCCAGACGGTGAGCTGGCTGTTCAGCGGGGAGATCGAGCACCGCGACAGCCTGGGCAGCCACGCCTTCGTGCGGCCCGGTGAGCTGAACCTCATGACGGGCGGACACGGCATCAGCCACTCGGAGGTCTCCACCGCGCGCACCACCGTCCTGCACGGAGTGCAGCTGTGGGTGGCGCTGCCCGATGAACACCGCGACGCCGAGCGGGACTTCCAGCACCACGTCCCCACTCCCGTACATGTCGGCGGGGCCGAGATCCGGGTGTTCCTGGGCACGCTCGCCGGCACCACCTCCCCGGTACGGACGTTCACACCGCTGCTCGGCGCGGAACTCACCCTCGCGCCGCGCGCCACGGCCACCCTCGCCCTCGACCCGGCCTTCGAGCACGGTCTCCTCGTCGACCGCGGGCACGTCCGGATGGCCGGCGCCCCGCTGCGCCCGGCCGAACTGGGCCACCTCGCCACCGGACACGACACCCTGACGCTGGTGAACGACTCGGACGACACCGCCCGCGCGGTCCTGCTCGGCGGAGCCCCGTTCGAGGAGGAGATCGTCATGTGGTGGAACTTCATCGGCCGCAGCCACCAGGACATCGCCCGGGCGCGGGAGGAGTGGGAACGCGCCTCCGACCGCTTCGGCACCGTCGACGGCTACGACGGGAAGCGCCTCCCCGCCCCCGCCCTGCCCCACGCCACCCTCACCCCGCGCGCCAATCCGCGGCGCCACTGACGGCAGAGGAAGGCCAGGGAACCGAACCCCTCGGTCCTCAAGTGGTCCAGACCCATTGATTTAAGGTCTGGACCAATCTACGGTGTGGCCACTCATCCGGTCATCCCGGCCATGAACACCTCCGCGTGCCATGGCGAGAGAGGACACGACATGATCGGTAAGGCTCTCCGTCTGCTGGGCGCCGGGCTGGCGCTGGTGTGCGCCGCGCAGCTGCCGGCCGCCGCCGCACCCGCCGCGCCACAGGCCGACACCTGCGCGGTGAAGTCCCGGCCCACGGGCAAGGTGCTCCAGGGCTACTGGGAGAACTGGGACGGGGCGGCGAACGGCGTCCACCCCGGGCTCGGCTGGATCCCGATCACCGACTCCCGCATCGGCGCGCACGGCTACAACGTGATCAACGCGGCGTTCCCCGTGATCCGTTCGGACGGCACCGTCCTCTGGGAGGACGGAATGGATGCCACGGTGAAGGTCGCCACGCCCGCCGAGATGTGCCAGGCCAAGGCGAACGGCGCCACGCTCCTGATGTCCATCGGCGGCGCCGCGGCCGGCATCGACCTCAACTCCACCGCCGTCGCCGACCGGTTCGTCGCGACCATCGTGCCGATCCTGAAGAAGTACAACTTCGACGGCATCGACATCGACATCGAGACCGGCCTCACCGGCAGCGGCAACATCAACCAGCTCTCGGCATCCCAGGCCAACCTCATCCGCATCATCGACGGCGTGCTCGCGCAGATGCCGTCGAACTTCGGCCTGACGATGGCCCCCGAGACCGCGTACGTCACCGGCGGCAGCGTGACGTACGGCTCGATCTGGGGCGCGTATCTGCCGGTCATCAAGAAGTACGCGGACAACGGCCGCCTGTGGTGGCTGAACATGCAGTACTACAACGGCAGCATGTACGGCTGCTCCGGCGACTCCTACTCCGCCGGCACCGTCGAGGGCTTCACCGCGCAGACGGACTGCCTCAACAAGGGCCTGGTCGTACAGGGCACCACCATCAAGGTGCCCTACGACAAGCAGGTACCGGGCCTGCCCGCCCAGCCGGGCGCCGGCGGTGGCCACCTGTCCACCGCCCAGGTCTCCCAGGCCTGGAAGCACTACAACAACAACCTCAAAGGCCTGATGACCTGGTCCCTCAACTGGGACGGCTCCAAGGGCTGGACCTTCGGCGACAACGTCAGGACGCTACAGGGCCGCTGAGGCCCGGGTGCACGGCAGGGGCGGACGGGGTCTTCACCTGTCCGCCCGTGCCGATGCTGGCTTGACCGCGCAGGGCGAGGGCCGGCGCGCTCGCACCGCCGCTGCGGGCCTGGGCGCTGCTCCCCGTTCAGCGCGTGCCCGTGCTCGCGAGTGCCAGGTCGTGGGCCTCGGTGCGGGAAGCCACCGCTGGGGCCGAGCCGGGGAGTGGGCGGCCCGCGGATTCCGTGGTGAACCAGCAGGCGACGGCGCCGATCGCGCCGGCGGCCATGAGGTAGTAGCCGGGCACGTTGATGTCTCCGGTGCCCTGGATCAGCAGGGCGTTGATGACGGCGGTGGTGCCGCCGAAGAGCGAGACGGAGATGTTGAAGGCGATCGACAGGCCGCCGTAACGGATCTCGGTGGGGAAGAGCGCCGGCAGTGTGGACGGGATGGTGCTGTTGAAGCAGAGCAGCATCAGCGACATCAGCGTCAGGCCGAGGAAGACCGTCGTCAGGGTGTTCTGCTGGATCAGGAGCACGGAGGGCACGCCGAGCACGATCAGCATGGCGCAGCCGAAGTACAGCACCGGCTTGCGGCCGACGCGGTCGGAGAGCCGGCCGACGAAGGTGATGAGCAGCATGCCCAGCGCCAGGACGGCGATCTCCAGCAGCTGCGCCCAGGTGGCGCTGACCGCGGGGGCGAACTTGCCGATGTACTCCAGCATGTACGTGGTGAGCATGTAGTTGGTGACGTTGAAGACGAGCACCAGGCCCATGCAGATCAGCATCGGCCGCCAGTACCGGACGAAGATCTTGCGGATCTCCTTGAGGGTCTGGTTGCCCTCGCGGCCCTTGGTCTCCGCGACGACGGCCTGGAACGCGGGGGTGTCCTCCAGCTTCAGGCGGAGGTAGAGGCCGATGATGCCGATCGGCCCGGAGATCAGGAACGGGATGCGCCAGCCCCAGGAGAGCAGGTCCTCGTGGGACATCACGCCGGGCAGCTGGATGACCAGGCCGGCCACGCCGCCGAGCAGGTAGCCGGTCAGCGTGCCGAACTCCAGCCAACTGCCGAGGAAGCCGCGCTTCTTGTCGGGCGCGTACTCGGCGATGAAGGTCATCGCGCCGCCGTACTCGCCGCCGGTGGAGAAGCCCTGGACGAGACGGGCGAGCAGCATCAGCAGGGGAGCCGCCGGGCCCCAGGCCTCGTAGCCGGGTATGAAGGCGATGACGAAGGTGCCGATCGCCATCATGATGACGGTGAGGGACAGCACCTTGGTGCGTCCGATGCGGTCCCCGAGGGGGCCGAAGAACATGCCGCCGAGCGGGCGGACCAGGAAGGCGACGGCGAACAGGCCGAGCGTGCCGATGGTGCCGACGGTCTCGCTCGCGCCGGTGAAGAACACCGCGGTGAGCACCGGCGTCAGATTGGCGAAGACCCCAAAATCGAACCACTCGGTGATGTTTCCGACCGCCGCCGCGCCGATGGCCCGTCTGGTCACTTTGGGGTCGGTGACCGTGATCTCGTCGGCCGTCAGCGGTTTCCGGGTTACGGCTTCGGTATCGGCATGTGCAGCCGGCACAGAGAACTCCCTCAAACATCGCTCCCGGCGGAGTGCCGCCGGGAGCGCGATTCAGCGCGGCACGAGTGCCCGGAAGGGCCTCGGCGGGCGCTGCGTGCGATTCACAGCCCTGGTGGCTGAGGTGGCGCCGGAGCAGGCGTTCCGATGGCTCTCGCCGGTGGAACGACGGCTCAGGCGGAAAGGTCGTGCTGAGCGGGCCTCACTTCGATGTAGACGATTTCCACCTTCCGGCCGGTCACCCGGGTGCGGGTCCGGCCGGAAGGAGCGCGGTCGACCTCGGCGACCGCGACGCTCGTCACCAGGACGAGCAGCGCGGCGAGCGAGGTCACCAGGGACGTGGCCGTGGTCGGGGAGAACGGGACGGCCAGCAGCCCGACGGCCACGGCCGGGAGGCCGGCGCCCAGGTAGAAGGAGAGGTAGAGGGCCCCGGTGAGGGCGCCGCGTGCCCGGTCGGGGGCCTTGGCGTCGACCGCCGTGGCCGCTCCGGCGTGGGCCAGGCCGTGCCCGGCGCCCGCCACCACGGCCGCGACCAGGGTGAGCGCGGTCGACCTGCCCGCGGTGAGCGACAGCAGGGCGAGGCCGACCAGGAGGGCCGCGAGACCGGCGAGCTGCGCCCGTCGCGTGCCGAGCCGCCCGACCAGGGGCTGGGTGAGTGCGGAACAGACCAGTACGGCACCGAGGACCGAGCCGGTGACCGCCATGTTGTGGTGGCCGGACCCGGCCAGCAGGGCCGGGATGATCGCGAGGAACAGGCCGGCCGTCGTCCAGGCCAGGAAGCCGACGGCCGAGGCCGTGGCGAACGCCGCCCGCATCCCCCGGGGGACGCGGGGGACGGTCGGCCGCCGGCGCCCTCCCGGCGCGGCGGCAGCGGCGGGCGCGAGGGCGGAGACCCGGTACGCGGCGAGCGCCAGCAGGACCAGGTGCAGCAGGAAGGGCAGGACGTACGGGGCCGGCGCGTACTGGGCGAGGAAGCCGCCCACGGCGGCACCGGACGCGGTGCCCGCCACGAAGGCGATGCCGGCGAGCACCGCCCCGCGCCGCAGGCCGCGCCCCGCCGTCTCCCCGCTGACGAGCGCGGCGGCCGCACCGGTGGTCGCTCCGAGGGCCAGGCCCTGCGCGGCGCACCCGGCGACCAGCCATGGCAGTCCCGGGCCGAACGCGAAACAGGCCGACCCCAGAGCCGCCAGCACGATGCCCGCACGCAGGACCGGCCGCGGCCCGAAAGCGTCCGACACCGGGCTGAGCAGGAGCAGTGCGGGGGCGCTGGCCAGCGCGAAGACGGCGTGGAGCAGCATCATGGTCAGATCGTCGGCGTGCAGGCCGGCCTGATGACCGGGGTAGAGCGAGCTGGGGAGATAGGCCCCGAACGTGAGCACGACCAGCACGTAGAGACCCGTCGCCCGGCCGTGGCGGGTACGCGATGGGGACGCGGCCGAGCGGGAGACCCGCCGGCGGCGTCCGAAAAGACTCGTGGACAACACGCACGCAGAGTGACATCTGCGACTCACGCGCACAATCGAATGGCTTTGGAGGCGACCGTGCAGAATATTTGCATGATTGATCCGAAGCTCAAGGTGCTGCAGATGGTCGACCGCTACGGAGGCGTGACGGCCGCCGCCGAGGTCATGCGCTACACACCGTCCGCGGTCTCTTACCAGCTCCGGCAGCTGGCCGAGCAGCTCGGAGTGAAACTGATCGAGCCCTCCGGGCGCGGCATCCAGCTCACGCCGGCGGCGCGTACGGTACTGCGGCACACCGCCGTCATGCAGGCGCAGTGGGAGCAGGCGCGCAGCGAGCTGGCCGCGACGGCCGAGGAGCCGACGGGCAGCTTCACCCTCTGCGGCTTCTCGACGGCCGCGACACACCTGCTGCCGCCCGCCGCCGCGGCGCTGCGGGACCGCTACGCGCGGCTGACCGTCCGCCTGGTGGAGGCGGAACCGGTGCGCTGCTTCGAACTGCTCCTGGCAGGGGAGGCCGACCTCGGCCTGGTCGTGGTCACGTCCGACTCGCCGCCGCTGAGCGACGACCGCTTCGACCAGCAGCCCCTGCTCGACGACCCGCTCGACCTGATCGTCCCGGCCGACCACCCGCTGGCGGGGCAGAAGCGGGTCACCCTGGCGGACGCGGCCCGCGAACCGTGGATCCTCGGCACTCCGGGCAGCACCTACCACCAGCTGGTGGTAGGTGTGTGCATGTCGGCGGGCTTCACCCCGCACTTCGCCCACCAGGCCGACGAGTGGGAGACCGGGCAGGCGATGGTCGCCCAGGGGCTCGGTGTGATCCTGGTGCCGCGCCTCGCGCGCATCAACACCGGGTGGCCCGTCGCGCGCGTCCCCCTGTGGGGAGAGCCCGCGCCCGCGCGACGGATCCTGGCGGCCACCCGCAACGGTGCCGCCCGCCACCCGGTCGTCGCGCAGGCGCTCGACCTCATCAAGACGACGTCGTCCGGCCTGTTCCCGCCCGGCAGGAGATAGCTCCGTACGGATCGCCTGCCTCAGCCGTACGGCCTGCCTGTCCTTGCCGGGCGGTGGTCGGGCGCTGTGGTGGACCGTCAGGCGTGGTCGACCAGTTGGGCATGGCCCTTCTGCCGCGCGCAGTGGGCGCAGCAGTAGAACTGGCCGTCCGACTGCAGGCCGTGGCCCAGGATCCGGCACTTGCAGTTGTCGCAGACCGGGGCCATGCGCTGGGCCGCGCACTCCAGGCTGTCGAAGACGTGCACCGCTCCGGCGGCCCGCACTTCGAACGCCAACTCGTAGTCATTACCGCAGACTTCGCACTCCGCCATGGGGAATCCC
Organism: Streptomyces sp. NPDC050806; assembly: GCF_055586425.1. Lineage (NCBI taxonomy): Bacteria > Bacillati > Actinomycetota > Actinomycetes > Kitasatosporales > Streptomycetaceae > Streptomyces > Streptomyces sp. NPDC050806. The sequence continues at coordinate 313,020 of NZ_JBVJIF010000010.1, forward strand.
TCCATCCGTCTCCGGCGACGGGCGGGGCAGGGGCCGCCGCATCCCCAACTTCCCACCGGAACCGGAGCCGCGCCAGCACACAACGAGCCGGTGCTCCGGCCCTTCGCGGCGAGGCGTGCGCGCACCGATGACGCCGTCGGCCGGTGGCGCTCACCCGTCGTCGCGCGGGAGGCCCGTCGACGCACGCACCACGAGCTTCGGGTCGAGAACCGCCTCGCGCGGCGCCACCCCCTCGCCCTCCAGCCGCTCGACGGCGAACCGCACCGCGTGCTCGGCCAGCCGGGCCGGGTCCTGGCGGACGGCGGTCAGGCCCACGGGCATGAGGTGCGAGAGATGGCTGTCGTCGTAGCCCACCACCGACACATCGCCCGGTACGTCGAGCCCGGCCCGCGCGAAGGCCATCATCAGGCCCAGCGCGCTCCGGTCGTTGCCCGCCAGTACGGCCGTGGGCAGCCGGTGCTCCGCGAGCATCAGCCGGGCCGCCGCGGCACCGGCCTCCTCGGTGTGCCGGCCCGGAATGACGCGGATCCCGTCGCCGAGGCCGTGGCGGCGCATCGCGGCACGGTAGGCGCGCCGCCGTTCCGCCGAGCCGGGGTCGCGTCCGCCGTCGACATGGACGATCCTGCGGTGCCCGAGGCCGAGGAGGTGGTCCATGGCCTGGCGTACTCCCTTGGCCTCCGCGGTGTGCACGTTGTCGACGTGGGCGCCGGTGATGCGGCGGCCGACGGACACCGCGACCGTGTGCCGCCCCAGCTCGTCCAGGTACGTGGTGCCGGCCCCCGGCCCGAGCAGGATCAGCGCCTCGCAGCGGTGGCTGAGCAGCGCCTCCACGGCCTTGCGCTCGGAGCGGCCCGGCGCGTTGGTGGAGAGCAGGACGTCGTAGCCGCGCTTCTCGGCCTCGGGGTGCACCGCCTCGGCGAGGTCGGCGTCGAAGGGCTGGTGCAGCGTGAGCAGGACGCCGAGCGTACGGCTGTGGCCACGGGCGAGGAGCCGGGCCGCGGTGTCCGGGCGGTAGCCCAGCTCGTCGGCGACGCGCAGGATCCGTTCCCGGGTCGCGGCACTCGCCCCGGCTTCGCCGCGGAAGACGATCGAGACCAGTGCCCGCGACACGCCGGCGCGGGCGGCGACGTCGGCCATGGTGGGGCGTCGACTGCCGTTCGTTTCCACCTGCTGTCACCCTCCCGTGCGGTGCGCCACGGAGGCAACTTCTCCGTAACAACCTATTGACATGACATTTGAACAACGCCATCGTTCTGGCCAACTAGAGCGCGCTAGTAGAGCGCGACAGCATCGTTCCTCCCACGCAAGGAGACGTCAATGAACGTCACGGACGACGCTTCCACACGCGGCGTGCCACCCGCCTTCGGCGAGGACGCACCGCGGCCCGTGCGACGCCGCCTGCGTGTCATCACCGTCATCGCCACCTTCGGCGGGCTCCTCTTCGGCTACGACACCGGCGTCATCAACGGCGCCCTGCCGTACATGAAGGACGATCTCGGCCTCACGCCCTTCACCGAGGGCCTGGTCACGAGCTCGCTGCTGCTCGGCGCCGCACTGGGCGCGGTCACCGGCGGCAAGCTCTCGGACGCCCGCGGCCGGCGCCGCAACATCCTCGTCCTCGCGGTGTTCTTCTTCTTCGGCGCGCTGGGCGCCACCCTCGCGCCCAGCACCGAGGTCATGATCCTGGCGCGCTTCGTCCTCGGCCTCGCGGTCGGCGGCGCTTCGGTGACCGTGCCCGTCTACCTGGCGGAGATCTCGCCCGCCGAGTGGCGCGGCGGACTGGTCACCCGCAACGAACTGATGATCGTCAGTGGCCAGTTGCTCGCGTTCACCTCCAACGCGGTCATCGCGCGCCTCGGTGGCGAGTCCGGCGGCGTCTGGCGCTGGATGCTCGTCCTCGCCACCGTGCCCGCGGTCGTCCTGTGGCTGGGCATGCTCGTGATGCCCGAGAGCCCCCGCTGGCTGGCCGCCCAGGGCCGGTTCAACGACGCGTTCGAAGTGCTGAAGCAGGTGAGGTCCCAGCAGCGGGCCGAGGCCGAGCTGAGCGAGGTCTCCGCGCTCGCCGTCAAGGACGAGCAGGAGAAGATCGGCGGGTGGCGGGACCTGCGGGCCACCCCGTGGATCCGCCGCCTGATGTGGGTGGGCTTCGGCATCGCCGTCGTCCAGCAGATCACCGGCGTCAACACGATCATGTACTACGGCACCCAGATCCTCACCGACGCCGGATTCGCCGCCGACAGCGCCCTGACCGCGAACATCGCCAATGGCGTGATCTCCGTACTGGCCACCTTCGTCGGCATCTGGCTGCTCGGCCGCGTCAACCGCCGTCCCATGCTGCTGGCCGGCCAGCTCGGCACCACCCTCGCGCTGCTGTTCATCGGCGTCTTCTCCATGACGCTGCCCGCGGGTGACGGCCGCGCCTTCGCCGTCCTCGCCATGACCGTCACCTTCCTCGGCTTCCAGCAGGGCGCGATCTCCCCGGTCACCTGGCTGATGCTCTCCGAGCTGTTCCCGATGCGGATGCGCGGCTTCGGCATGGGCGTCGCGGCGGTGGTCCTGTGGCTGACGAACTTCGCCATCGGCCTGGTCTTCCCCTCCATGGTCTCCGGCCTCGGCGTCTCCGGGACGTTCTTCGTCTTCGTCGTGCTGGGCGTCCTCGCCATCGCCTTCGTCAAGCGCTACGTCCCCGAGACCAAGGGCCGCTCCCTGGAGACCCTGGAGACGGAGCTGCGGGCGCGGTACTCGTAACCCTCCCCGGGCCCTGGCCCTCGGCCTCCCGGCCCCCCGGCCCATTGGTGGACGTCAACGGACGGGCTGCTGCACGATGTCGGGCAGCCTGTTGATCGGCACCGCCCCGCACTGTCAGTCCGCGCCGCGCCCCGGGCACCGAGGTCTCGTCACTCGCCGGGAGCGGCCTCTGCGAAGGGACCGGCCGTTGACCTCCTCCACCTTCCGTACCGTTCCGCCCACCGCCGACGTAGTGATCATCGGCGGTGGGGTGATGGGTGCCAGTACAGCGTTCCACCTCGCCGAGGCCGGGGTGCGTGACATCGTCGTCGTCGAACGTGGTGACCTGGGCTGCGGCAGCTCGGGCAAGCCGATCGGCGGGGTACGCGCCCAGTTCTCCGACCCGCTCAACATCGAACTGGGCCACCGCAGTCTGCGTGCCTACCGGGACTTTCCGCACCGGCCGGGCGCCGGCATCCGGCTCGACACCGTCGGCTACCTCTTCCTGCTCGACACCGCACAGCAGGCGCGGGAGTTCGAGGCCGGGGTGGACATCCAGAACGGCCTCGGCGTACCGAGCCGCATGATCGGCCCCGCCGAGGCGCAACGCCTGTGCCCCTACGTCAGCACCGACGGGCTGGTGGCCGCCGCCTACTCGCCCGCCGACGGCCACGCCCGCCCCGCACTGGTCGTACAGGGGTACGCGCGGGCCGCGGCACGGGCCGGCGTCACCCTCGCCACGCACACCGCGGTCACCGGCCTCGACACGGCCGGAGACCGCGTGACCGGCGTGCACACCAGCCGGGGCCGCATCGCCTGCGCGACGGTGATCTGCACGGCGGGCGCGTGGTCGGCCCGGATCGGCGACATGATCGGCACCAGCCTCCCGGTACGCCCCGTGCGCCGACAGCTGTCGTTCACCGAGCCGCTCACCCCGCCCGCGCCCCGCATCCCGTTCACCATCGACTTCTCCTCCACCGCCTACTTCCACAACAGCGACGACGGGCTGCTGTTCGGGCTCGCCGACCCCGACGAGCCCGAGGGGTTCGACACCACCTGGACCCCGGAGTGGCTGGCGCTGTTCCGCGCCGCGGCACGCCGCCGTGCCCCCGCCCTCGCGGACATGCGGACGGACGGCGGGTGGGCCGGCCTGTACGAAGTCACACCGGACCACAACGCACTGATCGGCCGCTCCGGCGAGTACGCCAACTTCCTCTACGCCGCCGGGTTCTCCGGCCACGGCTTCCTCCAGGCCCCCGCGGTCGGCGAGATCATGCGCGACCTGTACCTGGAGCGCGAACCGTGCACCGACGTAACCCCGCTCAGCGCGGACCGCTTCCGCCGAGGCGCCGGGACCCGACCCGAAGCCCACGTGGTGTGAACACGATGGCCCACGTGGTGTGAGACCGACAGCCCCTGTGGTGTGAATCCGATCGAAAGGCAGACCAGCAGACCATGTCAACGACCAGTCAGTGGCAGCTGCGCGCCGCGTTCGCGACGCGGCTGTCGGAGATGTACGGGCGGGAGGTACCCGCCTACACCACGCTCGTGGACGTCTCGCGCGAGGTCAACGAGGACGTCCTGCGCGCCCGCGGAGCCGACGCCGAACGGCTCGGCTCCATCGGCCGGGTGACCGCCGAACGGCACGGAGCCATCCGCGTCGGCACCCCGCGCGAGATGCAGCAGGTCGCCCGCGTCTTCGCCGCCCTGGGCATGCACCCGGTCGGCTTCTACGACCTGCGGGAGGCCGCCGCCAGCGCCGTACCCGTCGTCTCCACCGCCTTCCGGCCCGTCGACCGCGACGAACTGGCGCGCAACCCCTTCCGGGTGTTCACCTCCATGCTCACCCCTGCCGACCCGCGCTTCTTCGACGCCGACCTGCGCTCCCGCCTAAAGACCTTTCTCGCCGGCCGCGAACTGTTCTCCCCGGAGCTGCTCGCGCTGGCCGACCGCGCCACCCGTGAGCGGGAACTGCCCGCCGACGACGCCGAGCGGTTCCTCCGGCTCGCCGTCCGATCCTTCGAGCTGTCCGCCGAGCCGGTCGATGCGGCCTGGTACGAAACGCTGGAGCGGGTCTCGGCGGTCGCCGCGGACATCGGCGGCGTACGCAGCACCCACATCAACCACCTCACCCCGCGCGTCCTCGACATCGACGAGCTGTACCGGCGTATGACCGAGCGGGGCATCGAGATGATCGACGCCATCCAGGGGCCGCCGGCCTGGCACGGGCCGGACGTCCTGCTGCGGCAGACCTCCTTCCGCGCCCTCGCCGAGAAGCGCGCGATGCGCACCCCCGACGGCACCGTCCGCACCGGCGCCCTGCGCGTACGCTTCGGCGAGGTCGAGGCCCGCGGCATCGCCCTCACCCGGGAAGGCCGGGCCCGCTACGACGAACTGCTCGGCCTCGTCGACCAGCAGGTCGCGCAGGGCACGGGCGAGTCCCGCGCCGACATCGCCCGTGCCGTGTGGGAACGCCACATGCCCGGCAGCGAGGAGCAGCTCGCCGCCGAGGGGCTGGGCTATTTCACCTACCACCTCGCCCCCGGCAGGCCGCGGGACGGCAGCCGCCCGCCGGCCGGCCTGGGGGAGCTGGTGCGGCAGGGCTGGATCCACGCCCGGCCGATCGTCTACGAGGACTTCCTGCCCCGCTCCGCCGCCGGCATCTTCCAGTCCAACCTCACCGGCGAGGGCACCCGCAACACCACACAGGAAGGCACCGCCTACGACGCCGACCGGCTCTCCGGCGCCATCGGCCGCGAGGTGCTCGACCCGTTCACGCTCTACGCCCGACAGCGGGACGACTCCCTCGCGCAGATCGCCGACGCACTGGAACTCGGCGGCGCCGGGGAACTGGGCGACGACCGGGAATCCGGTGGCATCCGCAGCTGATCTCTACCCCGTGAGGAGCACGGAGGTGCGTGTGCTCAGGCTCGCCCGTGGCGCGGTCACTCATGACGCCGAGGCGTTGCTCTCGCCGTGCGTTCCGGCGGTGGAGGAGCCCTTCACCATGTGACGGGGAGTTCGTGCACGCCGTAGATGACGGCGTCGTGCTTGAAGGGGAGTTGCTCCAGGTCGACGGCGGTGCGCAGGGTGGGGATGCGGCGGAAGAGGGTGGGGTAGAGGACCTGGAGCTCCATCCGGGCCAGGGGCTGGCCGACGCAGTGGTGGGTTCCGGCGCCGAAGGCCAGGTGGGGGCGGGCGTTGCGGGTGATGTCCAGGGTGTCGGGGTCGGGGAAGACCCGCGGGTCGCGGTTGGCGAGTTCGCTGAGGAGGATGACGCCCTCTCCGGCGCGGATGGTCCGCCCGGCGACCTCGATGTCCTCCAGCGCGGTCCGGCGCCGCCCGAGGTGGACGATGGAGAGGTAGCGCAGCAGCTCCTCCACCGCGGCGGCGACCACCTTGGGGTCGTCGGTGTCCCGGACGACGGCGAGCTGGTCCGGGTGCTCCAGCAGCAGGAGCGTACCCAGCGTGATCATGTTGGCGGTGGTCTCGTGCCCGCCGAGGAGCAGCAGCACGCCCATCGTGGCCGCCTGGTGCCGGGTGAGCTCGCCCGCCTCGATGCGCGCGCCGAGCTGGGACAGCAGGTCGTCGCCGGGTTCGCTGATCTTCTTGCCGACCAGGTCGTCGAGGTACTCGGCGAGGTGGGTGTGGGCGGCGGTCCGCTCCTCGGCCGTGGCGACGGAGGAGACGATGGTCTTGCTGTTGCGCTGGAAGAACTCGTGGTCCTCGTAGGGCACCCCGAGCAGTTCGGAGATGACCAGGGAGGGGAGCGGCAGCGCGAGCGACTGGACCAGGTCGGCGGGCTTGGGGCCCGCGAGCATGCTGTCGAGGAAGCCGTCCGTCATCCGCTGTACGGCGGGGCGCAGCGCCTCGATCCGTTTGATGGTGAAGACCCCGCTGACCATGCGCCGCAGCCGAGCGTGTTCCGGGTCGTCCATGCCGACGAAGCTCATGTCCCGCTTCCCCTTGCCGGCCTTCTCGGGGTCGACGGGGCTGGGGAAGCCGGGGTTCGAGAAGTCGGCGCTGAGGCGGGGGTCGGAGAGCAGGGCCTTCTGCTCGGCGTGGCTGGTGACGACCCAGGGGGCGCTTTCGCCCCATGACCTGACGCGGCTCACCGGGCCGCGGTCCCGCAGGGCACGCATCTCCGCCGAGACACCGAAGGGACAGGCGGCGGAACGGGGGGCGGGAAAGTCGGGGAGGTCGGAGAGGTCGGGGAGCTCGGGGAGGCCGGCGGGGGCGGCGTCCGGCGTGGGCGCGGTGCTGGTCATGGCTGTCCTTCGTTGGTCGGGCCGACGCGTCCGGCGACCGCCGGCGCACATCCGGGGCTGCTGGTGCGTTACGCGTCCTCGCCGAGGTGGATGGCCGCTGCCGGGCACACGACGGCGGATTCCCGTACCGCCTCGTGCTGTTCCGCTGCCGGCCGGTCGTCGAGCAGCACGACGATGCCGTCCTCGTCGCGCTGGTCGAAGACGTCCGGCGCGATCATGACGCACTGCCCTGCGCCGCAGCATTTCTCCTCGTCAACGCTGATCTTCATGGTCAGGTGTCTCCCTTCGGTGTGGTGTCTTCGATGCCGTGTGCTCGGTGTGTTGGGTGTATGCGGTGTGCTCGGTGTTTGGTGTGCTCGGTATGGGGGCTCGGTGTGGACTGGTCGGTGCGGGTCGGCTGTCGCGCCCGAGTGGTGTGACCGGGGCGGTCAGGAGGCCGACGATCGCGTCCGTCAGCGCGTCGGCCGTGCGGTTCCAGGATTCGTGCAGCAGAGCGGGGTTCTCGGCCAGGGCCCGCTCCCGTTCCGCGCACATATGCGTGATCAGGTTGCGGGCCATGGCCCCGCGCTCGGCGCGTACCCCGGTCGGCAGATCCGCGAGGCAGCGCCCGAGTCCGTCGAGGACCTGCCGCAGGGACGGGCGGGCGCACGCCTCCTCGGAGACGAGCACGCGCATCGCGGGGTCGGTCATGACCTGGGCCGCCAGCCGGGCATGCCAGGACGGGGAACCGAGCGAGGCCAGATGCTCCATGACCGGTCTGACCAGCGCCTCGACCCAGTCCCTGAGGTCCGCGTCGCCGTCGAGCGCCGCCACGTACCGCTGCCGGATCCGGTCGGCCCGCTCGCCGTGCCGGGCCATGATCGCGCGTACCAGGTCGGACCTGCTGCCGAAGTGGTAGCCGACGGCCGTGACGTTCCGCTGGCCGGCCGCCCGGCCGATCTGCCGGTGGGAGACGGCGGACAGCCCGTACTCGCCGAAGAGCCGTTCCGCCGCGGACAGGATCGCCTCACGCGTGCCCGCCGTACGGTCCCGTTGCTCTCGCTGCTCCCGCTGAACGGACCGCACAACGGTCACCAGGTGACAGGCAGTTCACGCAGCGGTGCGGTAAGCAGCCCTTCGTGAGCACGCAACTCCTCGACAGATACGGCAAGTTCGAGGGTGGGCAGGCGGCGCAACAGCACAGTGAGCGCGGCCTGCATCTCGGTGCGGGCGAGCGGCTGGCCCAGGCAGGAGTGCGAGCCGGCGCCGAAGGCGAGGTGCCGGTTGGGGCTGCGCCCCAGGTCCATCTCGTGCGCGTTGTCCCACGCACTCTCATCACGGTTGGCGGCCGCCATGCTGCACACCACCGTGGTCCCCGCGGGCACCGCACCGCCGGGGAGTTCGGTGTCCTCGTGGGCGTAGCGCAGCATGCCGAAGTTGGCGCCGTTCGGGTCGAACCGCAGGCTCTCCTCCACCGCGAGCCGCACCAGCGCGGGCTCGGCCAGCAGCCGTTCCCAGCGCCGCCGGTCCGCGAGCAGATGCGCCACCATCAGCCCGATGAAGCCCGCCGTGGTCTCGTGCCCGGCCAGCAACAGCGCCTGTCCCGTGGCCACCAGGGCCTCCTCGGACATCGGCTCGCCCGCGCCGTCCGCGCCGGTCATCAGCAGGCTGAGCAGGTCGTCCCCGGGCTCGGCCCGTTTGCCCTCGATGAGGCCGGCCATGTACGCGGCGAAGTCCTGGTACGCCGCCGCCATGTCGTCCTTCGTGTACCGCGTGGTGTTCAGGAAGATGTCCGACCAGGTCTTGAACCGGTCCCGGTCGCTCTCCGGCACCCCGAGCACGCGGCAGATGACGTACACCGGCAGCGGGAACGCCAGCCCGGACACCAGGTCGGCCGGGCGGCCCCGCGCCACCATCCCGTCGATGAGGCGGTCGGCCATGGCCTCCATGTCCGGCCGCAGCGCGGCCATCCGCTTCGCCGTGAACCACTTGCCGACCATGCGCCGCCACCGCTCGTGCCCCTGCGCGTTGAGCGTCCTCGCCATCGGGCTGTTGAACACCCCGTCGGCGTCGCCCGCCGAGACCCGGGCGGCATCCGGCCGGGCCAGCCCCTCCCGGCTGAAGCGCGGGTCGGAGAGTGCGGCGCGTACGTCCTCGTACCGGGTCAGCAGGGCCGCCCGGTCGCCGCTCGGCAGGGTCACCGACGCCACGGGGCACTTCTCCCGCAGCTCCGCCCACCGCTCGGAGGGCTCCAGCGCCGACGGCGCCCGCAACGGATAGGGCAGCGACTCCACGTCCCGCATGTCTGTCACCGGGCCTCCTCTGCACTCTGACCTCCGACGTCGACCTGTGGCCGTGCTGGCCGACGGGTCGCGACGGGGTGCGACGGGTTGCGTCCGCTGGGCAGTGAACACCCCGGAGCAGAGTTAAGTCAATCGCATGACTTACGGTTGCGGCGAGCAACTACTGAGTCGGCCATCGGATCTGCGCAAGCACGGGCTGCCGGTCTGTGCCGCGCCCGGCCCGTGTCACGGCGCCTCGGCCGTCGCCTCCTCCTCGCCGGAGAACAGTGCGACCAGGTCGCCGGCCGTGAAGTCCGCGTGGAAGAGGAGTTCCAGGTTCGCGGCGGACTCGGCGGCCTTCTCGGCGCTGCGCGGGAACAGTGCTTCTTCGTACGCGGCGAGGGCCTTCTCGGTGTCGCCGGGGTGGGCGGCGAGGGCCTGCGCGAGCTCGGCGCCGTCGAGCATGGCGAGGTTCGCCCCCTCGCCCGCGAACGGCGACATGAGGTGCGCGGCGTCGCCCAGCAGCGTGACGCCCGGGACGCGCTCCCAGCGCTGCCCGGCCGGCAGCGCGTTGATCTTCCGCGGTACCAGCGGGCCGTCCGCGTCCGTCACCAGCGCCCGCAGGCTCGCGGCCCACCCTTCGAACTGCTTCAGTACCGCGGCCTTCGCGCCCTCGGTGTCGGAGAAGTCGATCGAGTCGAGCCACTCCTCGCCGGTCCGTACGGCGACATAGATGTGCAGGCTGCCGTCGGACTCGCGGTGGCCGAGGAAGCCCTTGCCGCCGCCGAGCGCGAAGAGCGATCCGCCGCCCACGACGGCCGCGCTGTCCGGGTGCCGGGCGTCCGCGTCGAGCAGATCCACCTCGACGAAGGAGATGCCGGTGTACGCCGGCCTCGCGTCGCTGAGCAGGGGCCGGACGCGCGACCAGGCGCCGTCCGCGCCGATCAGCAGGTCCGTGGTGGCGGTCGAGCCGTCGGCGAACGTCACCTCGTGCGCACCACCGCCCAGCGGCCGGGCGCCGGTGACCTTGTGCCCCCACCGGACGGTGCCCTCGGGCAGTGAGTCGAGCAGCAGGTCGCGCAGCCGGCCCCGGTCGACCTCCGGGCGCTCACCCGTCCCGTCGTCGGCCTCGTCCCAGTGCGGGGTGCCGTGCTGGTCGAGCACCCGGGTGGCCTCGCCGCCGGGGTGCACGAGCGTACGGAAGTCGTCGAGCAGCCCGGCGGCGCGCAGGGCGGCCTGGCCGCTCTCGGTGTGGATGTCGAGCATGCCGCCCTGGGCCCGGGAATAGCGGGATTCCTGCAGGTCATAGACGGTGGCGTCGATGCCGTGCACGTGCAGTGCGCGGGCCAGGACCAGCCCGCCGAGGCCGGCTCCGGCGATGGCGAGGGGGGAGTGGGAAGCGCGGGAAGTGCGGGAAGCCATGGTCGTACTCCTTCGGTGCGTGTGTGGTCGGGTCCTTCGCTGTCGGGTTCCTCCTCACGGTAAACGAACATGTTCGTAACGAACAAGTTCGTAACGAACGCGATCGTGCGAGCGTGGCCGCGGCATTGGTGTCGGCCGAACGTGTTCGCTAGCGTTCTCGCATGTCATCCGACCGCGCCCACCACCGCAGCCGCCGGGAACGCCCGGCCAAGCCCGCCCTCAGCCGCGCGGGGATCATCGACACGGCGGTCCGGCTGCTGCGGGCCGAGGGGCTGCAGCGCGTCACCATGCGGCGCCTGGCGCAGGAGCTCGACACCGGTCCCGCCTCGCTGTACGTGTACGTGGCGAACACGGCCGAGCTGCACGCGGCGGTCCTGGACGAGTTGCTGGGTGACGTGGATCTGACCCCTGTCCGCGACTCCGGTGACTGGCAGGAGCGGATCGAGGCGGTCCTCGTCTCCTACCTCCACGTGCTGTACGAGCACCCCAGCCTGGCCCGCACCGCGCTGGTCACCCGCCCTTCGGGGCCGCACTACCTCGGCCTGCTCGACGCACTGCTCGCCCTGCTCAAGGAGGGCGGCGTTCCCGACGACCGGGCCGCGTGGGGAGTGGACGTACTGCTCCAGGTCGCCACCGCCAATGCCGCGGAGCACGCCACGCTCGACGAGTCGCCGCACGCCGAGAGCGAGTGGCACGCGGTGGCCGAGGCGCTCCGGAACGCCTCACCGGCCGACCACCCGAACATCGCGGGGCGCGCCCCCCAACTCCTGTCCGGCACCCCGCAACAGCGCCGCACCTGGACCTTCCGCATGCTCCTCGCCGGCCTCCAGCACACGCCACTGCCCGAGGGTGTTCCGCAGGCGCCTGCCGAGTAGGCGAGCGGGAGCGCGTCGTCTCCCACGTTTTCGACCGGGTGCGACGCCCCGGAGCCCTGCCCGAAAACCACCTCAAGCCGGTCTTCGTCCGCAACCTCACCCCCCACCACTCCCACGCCGCACGCGGGGGCGGCTGATCAAAGCCGCCCCCGCTTCGCTGGTTGTCCTGGTTTCCGATGTGGGCGGCGACTCCCGCTGCGATCGATGGGACGCACCCTTTTCTTATGTACCCCCCGGGGGTATGTTACTGTCCGCTTCCCAGGTACCCCCTGGGGGTATGTCGGAGAAGGGGTAGTGGAATGTCAACCGTCAATCCGCGGCGCTGGTGGGCACTTGTTGTGCTGGCTGCCGCTCAGTTCATGGTCATCATGGATACGTCGATCATCGGGGTCGCACTTCCCGAGATGCAGAAGGATCTGGGCTTCTCGCAGGGCGAGTTGCAGTGGGTCTTCAACGCGTACGTCATCGCCTTCGGCGGGCTGCTGCTCCTCGGTGGCCGGCTCTCCGACCTGCTCGGTGCGCGGAAGGTCTTCACCGCCGGCTGGGTCGTCCTCATCGCCGGTTCGATCGTCGCGGCGGCCGCTTCCACCGCGTGGGTGGAGGTCGTCGGGCGTGCGGTGCAGGGTGTCGGCGGCGCGCTCATCGCGCCCGCGGCCATGACGCTGCTGATGATGCTCTTCGGGCACAACCCGAAGGAGCTGGGCAAGGCCATGGCGCTGTACGGTGCCGCCGCTCCCGCGGGCGGTACGGCCGGTGTGTTCATGGGCGGTGTCTTCACCGAGTGGATGAGCTGGCCGTGGGTGTTCATCATCTACGTGCCGATCGGCGTCGCCACGCTCGCCGCCACGAAGCTGCTGCCCGCCGTCGAGTCGCGCCGCGGTTCGGTGGACGTGCTGGGCGCCGTGGCCGTGACGGCCGGTCTCGCGCTCGCGGTGTACGCGGTGGTCCGGGCGCCGGAGGTCGGCTGGGGCGCCACGGAGACCGTGCTGGAACTGGTCGGCGCGGCCGCGCTGCTGGTGCTCTTCTTCGTGATCCAGAAGGCCGTCCGGCAGCCGCTCATGCCGCTCGGCATCTGGCGCGTCCCGCGCCTGGGCTCGGCGAACCTCGGCATGACGCTGCTCGGCGCCGCATGGATCCCGATGTGGTACTTCCTCAACCTCTACCTCCAGCAGGTGCTGGGCTACGGCGCGTTCGCGTCCGGCGCTGCGCTGCTGCCGATGACCGTGCTGCTCATGCTCTTCATGACCGTCATCACGGCGAAGCTGATGGCGAAGGTCGGCGCGAAGGCCCTGATCGGCGGCGGTCTGCTGGTCCTCGCGCTGGGTCTGGTGTGGCTGTCGGCCGTCGAGCCGACCGGCACCTTCCTGGTCGATGTGCTGCCCGCCTCGCTGGTGTCCGCGCTGGGCATGTCGCTCGCGTACATCCCGGCGATGATGGCCGCCATGTCCGGCGCCCCGCAGGAGCAGGCGGGCCTGGCCTCCGGCATCGTCAACACCACGTATCAGGTGGGTTCCGCGCTGGGTCTGGCCGCGCTGACCGCGCTCGCCACCTCGCAGGGCGCCGGCGAGCTGGGCAACCTCCCCGCACTGACCGACGGCTTCAGTGCCGCGTTCCTCGGTGCCGCCGCCGTCGCCGCGATCGGCGGGCTCATCACACTGCTCGTGATGCGCAGTGAGAAGGCCGCCGCCGCTGCCGCCGGGCAGGCGCAGGCCGCCCCGGCGTCCCGGGGCGAGCAGGTCGGCGTCTGACCGATGGGCTGCCCGGCAGCCGTACGGCCGCCACCGGACCGGTGGCAGCCTCGCACGCACCAAGGGCCGCTCGATGTCTCGCACCAGGCATCGGGCGGCCTTCGCCATGCATGCGCCCGGAGGGCCGCGAACCTCCGCCCGTACGGGCGCGCAAGTCGCAGTGGATATAAGGGAGTTGGGTCATGTTGGATGGTGGTGGAGCGGTGTCTCGGGTACCGGGGGAGGGTACAGGTCGGCGAGGGTTGGACCTCCGTACCCGGTCCGTGCATGTCCACAATGAGTTCTCGAACGGGGTGAGCCGGCCGCTCAGTGTGCCGATCGTGCAGTCCTCCGCCTTCGCCTTCGATTCGGCCGATGCGCTGGCCGACGCGATGGCGGGGCCGGACGAGCGGTACGTCTACAGTCGGCGCGGCAACCCCACCGTGCGGGCGCTGGAGCGCACCGTCGCCGACCTCGAAGGGGGCGCGGCGGCGATCGCCTTCGCCTCCGGCATGGGGGCCATCAGCGGTGTGCTCCTGGCGTTGCTCGTGCCCGGGGACCACGTCATCGCGCAACGGTGCCTGTACGGCGGGACGTACGCGGTGCTGTCGGACCTGGCGGCCAGGTACGGCATCGACGTCGACTACGTGGCCGGGGACGACGTGGCCGAGTTCGCGCGCCTGGTCCGGCCGCGGACGCGGCTGCTGTTCCTGGAGACCATCGCCAACCCGACCGGACGCGTACCCGACCTCGGCGGGCTGCTCGCCGCCGCGCGCGGGCACGGCGTGGTCGGCGTCGTGGACAACTCGCTGGCCTCGCCCGTGCTCTGCCGTCCGATCGAGCACGGTGCGGACGTCGTGGTGCACTCCTCGACGAAGTACCTCGCCGGGCACTCCGACGTACTCGGCGGCGTGGCCGTCTTCGCCGAGGACGGCCTCCGGCAGCGGGTGTGGCCGCGTACGGTCGAACTCGGCGCCGCGCCCGACCCGTTCGCGGCCTGGCTGACCCTGCGGGGGCTGCCGACGCTGCCGTTGCGGATGCGGCAGCACTGCGCGAACGCCGAACTGCTCGCGGGCCGGCTGGCGGAGCATCCCGCGGTGGCCGCCGTCCACTGGCCCTGGCTGGCCGGCCATCCCTCGTACGACATGGCCCGCAAGGTGCTCGCGGGTGGCGGCGGGATGGTCTCGTTCGAGCTGGCCGGCGGGCGGGCGGCGGGGCGCGCGTTCATCGAGCGGGTGCGGCTCGCCCGGCTGGCGCTCTCGCTCGGCGGTGTGGAGACCCTCGTCGCGCACCCGGCCTCCACCTCTCACCGGGAACTGGATGCGGAGGCGCTCTCGGCTGCCGGTATCGGCGCCGGAACAGTGCGGATGTCGGTGGGGGTGGAGCATGCGGAGGATCTGTGGGGCGACATCGAGCAGGCGTTGCGGGCTTGAACGGCCCTACGAAAAAGCAGAGTTGAGGAAGACGGCGCTAGATTTGGATTGACAAAATAAATGGCTGATTCGTAGATTGGGGGCAGCTCAGAGAAGCACTCTTCAGCTCAAGGGGGAGGCGCGCCATGCGCTACTTCGAGGACTTCCGCGCCGGTGACATCCACGAACTCGGCACCGTCACCGTCACCGAGGAGGAGGTGCTGGAGTTCGCCCGGCGGTTCGACCCGCAGCCCTTCCACACCGATCCCGGGCTGGCGAAGCGGTCGCCCTTCGGCGGGCTGATCGCCAGCGGCTTTCACACCTCGGCGCTGTTCATGCGGCGCTACGTCGACGGGCTGCTCGCCTACAGCGCCTGTGCCGGCTCGCCCGGCATCGACGAGATCCGCTACCACCGGCCGGTCCGGCCGGGCGACACACTGACCGCCCGCATCGAGGTGCTCGGCTCGCGCCCCTCTCTGGGCAACCCCGCCACCGGCATCGTGCAGCCCCGCTGCGAGCTGGTGGCCGCTGACGGGACGGTCGTGTTCAGCATGATCCTGCACAGCATCTTCCGGCGGCGCCCCGCCGACTCCTCCGCCCGTACCCCCGTGTCGATGCCCGCGGCGGAGGACCCGGTCGGCTGCGCACGGATCAGCTGAGCACGGCCGTCCTCCCACACCGTCCCAAGTGAAGGGGGCCTTCATGGAGGCCGTATCCCGCACCGCCCAGTGGACCGCCGCAGCGCGGGCCCTGGAGACCGAACGTGAGGACCGGCTCTTCGCCGACCCGTACGCCCGCACCGTCGCCGACGAGATCGGCTTCGAGCTGCTGGAGCGCTACGCGGGCGCCGGAACCGTACCGTTCCTCGCCATCCGCACCACCTACCTCGACCGCGCCGTCAGCCGTGCGGTCAACGACAAGGGCATCCAGCAGGTCGTCTTCCTGGCCGCCGGCATGGACACCCGCTTCTACCGGCTGGAGTGGCCGGCCGGCGTCACCGTCTACGAGCTGGACCGGCCGGCCCTGCTGGACGCCAAGGCCGCGATGCTGGCCGGGGAGCCCGCACCGGCCGGGCGCGAGCGCCGCACCGTGGCCGTCGACCTCACCCAGGACTGGACCGGCCCGCTGAAGGAAGCCGGCTGGCGATCGGAGCTGCCCACGCTCTGGGTCGTGGAGGGGCTGCTGTTCTTCCTGCCGGAGGCCGCGGTGCGCACGCTCATCACCACCCTGGCCGGGCAGAGCGCTCCGGGGTCGGTGCTCCTCGGTGACGTGATCAGCCGGGCCGCGCTGCAGAACCCGCTGTCCCGGCCCTTCCTCAGGGCGCTCGAAGAGGACGGCAACCCCTGGCTGTTCGGTACGGAGGAGCCCGAGCGGCTGCTCGCCGAGTGCGGCTGGGCGGTACGCGAGGTCAAGCAGCCGGGGGAGGACGGCGCCGACTTCGGCCGCTGGCCCTACTCCGTAACACCGCGCGAGGTGCCCCGCGTCCCGCGCTCCTTCCTGTTCACCTGCGACCTGCCGACCGGCGAGGAGAACCCCTCATGACCACGGTGACGACCACCCCGGTCGCCCCGGCCGCCACCGCTGCCGCCGACTTCCACCAGCGCGTCATCGGGGACGCGGCAGCCGCCGTACGCGGTCTGACCGTCTCCCTCGGCCGGCGGCTCGGCCTGTACCGCGCGCTCGCCGAGCACGGGCCGCTCACCGCCGCCCAGCTCGCCGAGCGGACGGGCATCAGCGAGCGGTACGCGGTGGAGTGGCTGCACGCCCAGCTCAGCGCGGAGTACGTCGAGCGACGGCAGGACGCCCCCGGTACCGATACGTACGCGCTGCCCGCCGCGCACGCGGCCGTGCTGGCCGATCCCGACGCCGTGACCTACGCGGCCGGCTTCTTCACCGCCCTCAAGGCGCTGTACGCCACCGAGGACCTGCTCGTCGAGGCCTACCGCACCGGCGACGGCGTCGGCTGGGCCGAGCACGACCCGGCCCTCGACACCGGTATGGGCAGCTTCTTCGAGCCGACGTACCAGCACCGCCTCCTCTCCGAGTGGGTGCCGTCGCTGCACGACGTGCCGGAGAAGCTGGCCGCTGGCGGCACCGTCGCGGACGTCGGCTGCGGCGTCGGGCACACCACCCTGCTGATCGCCGAGGCGTTCCCGCACGCCACGGTCCACGGCTTCGACTACTCCGAAGAGGCCATCACCATCGCCCGGCAGCTGGCCGAGGACGCCGGTCTCTCCGACCGGGTGGTCTTCGACGTGGCCTCCGCCGACGACTACCCGGGCACCGGCTACGACCTCGTCACCTTCTTCAACTGCCTGCACGACATGGGGGACCCGGTCGCCGCGGCGCAGCACGTCCGCAAGTCCCTCGACGCGGATGGCACCTGGATGCTCGTCGAGTCGAACGTCTCACCCGACGACGTCGACGCCGGTACCCCCGCCGCCCGGATGTTCATGGCACTGTCCGCGGTGATGTGCCTGCCGGTCGCGGTCGCCCAGCGCGGCCCGCACGCGCTCGGCAACCACTCCGGCGAGCAGGCCTTCCGGGCCATCGCCACCGAGGCCGGCTTCGGCCGCTGGCGGCGCGCCACCGAGACACCCGTCAACGCGGTGTACGAGGTCAGGCCCTGACGGGCACGGTACGAACCGAGGAGAACACCATGGCCGGCTCCGCCCTGCCCACCACCGACCGTTTCCTGGAAGTCCTCGCCCGACTGAGCGAGAAGTCGGTCGAGGACTACTACAACCCCTACCAGCAGTTCGACTGGCCCGAGCGGCTCGACGAGAACCGTATGTGGATGAGCCCCGAGCTGCTCACCCCGTACGGCACCCGGTACTTCGACGAACTGGACGGGGACACCCTCCGCAGGCTCTCGAAGTGGGAGTCGGTGAATTTCTACAGCCTGAACGTGCACGGCATCCGTGAGCTGCTCATCGAGGTCGTCGGCCGGATCCACATGCCCGGCTTCGAGGTGCCGTCGGACTTCTTCCACCACTTCATCGGCGAGGAGAACGAACACATGTGGTTCTTCGCCGAGTTCTGCCGCCGCTACGGCGGCAAGATCTATGGTTCGACCGCCCTGCGCGCCGACTCCGCGTGGGAGCCGGAGGCCGAGAACTTCCTGGTCTTCGCGCGCATCCTGTTCTTCGAGGAGCTGGTCGACCACTACAACTCGCGGATGGCGCAGGACGCGTCGCTGTGCGACACCATCCGCCACGTCAACCGCATCCACCACCAGGACGAGTCCCGCCACATCGCCTTCGGCCGGGAGCTGGTCTCACTGCTGTACACCCGGATGCGGGAGACCCTCGCCGCGGAACGGCTCGCCGAGGTCGAGTCCTACCTCAAGCGCTATGTCGTCTTCAGCGTCAACTCCCTCTACAACCCGCACGTCTACCGCGACGCCGGCATCGCGGACCCGCTGGGTCTCCGCAACGCCCTCATCGCCGACGAGGCCCGCCGGGAGCACGAGCGCAAGGCCATCCGCAAGCCGCTCGCCTTCTTCCTCAGGACCGGCATCTTCTCGGACGACACACTGCCGGCGATCTGACGCCCACCCGCCAGGTACGCCCCCACGTCCTCCCACGTCGTCCCACGTCTTCGTACGTCTTCCTACCCACCACTGCGAGGTGGACCGTGACCACAGCACCACCTGCTCAGCCCCAGTCCCCGAACAAAGAACAGCCGCAGAGCGGGCTGCCGACGCTCGGGCCGGAGGGCACCGCCCTGCTCCGGCTCCTCGACGACACCTTCGAGAGCTGGGGCGTGGCGGCCGGCGCCCGGCCGATGACCATGCCGCCGCTGCTGCCCGCAGCCGATCTGGCGCGGCTCGACTACTACGACAACTTCCCGCAGCAGGCAGTCGTCGCGGCCCCGCTCGACCTGGCGCGCCGCGACACCTCGCCGTTCTGCGCGGACACCGGCTGTTTCCCCTGCCAGGCGCTCCAGCCGGCCGAACTCGGCCTGCCCTCCGCCTCCTGTTACGCCGTCTTCCTGGACCAGCAGGGCCGGCAGGTGGCCGACGACTCGCTCGTCACCATCGTCGGCTGGTGCTTCCGGCAGGAGCAGTACTACGAAGGGCTCCGGCGCCAACTCGCTTTCCGTATGCGGGAGATCGTCGCACTCGGCAGCCGTGACCACGCCGAGGCACACCTGGCCGCCTTCACCGAGCGCATCACCGCCTTCGCCGAGGCGCTCGACCTGCCCCTGCGCAGGGAGGCGGCCTGCGACCCCTTTTACGACAAGGGCAACACCAAGGCACTGCTGCAGCGCCTGTCGCCCGTCAAGCACGAGTTCCTGTACGAGGATCTGGCGATCGCCTCGGTCAACACGCACCGCAACTTCTTCGGTGACCGCTGCGACATCTCCCTGGCCGGCGACGGCGGCCCGGCCTTCACCAGCTGCGTGGCCTTCGGCCTGGAACGCTGGCTGTCCGCGCTCACCCGGCGGCACGGCAGCTGGGCTGCGGCGACCGAGGCGGTGCGCCGCGCGAACGCCGCCGCTCCCGGTCCCGCCCTGTCCGGCCGGCCGGTGACCTGAGGTGCCGGCCCGCCCCACCGCCCCACCGGCGGGCGGCCTGGGCTGGGCGAATCTCGGTATGGACATCGTGTCCGTCACCCGCGTCCGCAGACTCCTCACGGAGTACGGCGAGGAGTTCTTCGGCCGGATGCTGGACACCGGTGAACTGGACGACTGCCGTACGTCCAGCGGCCTGGACCTCCTCGGCCTGTGCGGCCGGATCGCCGCCAAGGAGGCCGCGTTCAAGACGCTGCGCGTCCGTCACGTACTGCTGCCCTGGCGGGACATCGTGGTGCGGCGCGCGGACGGCGGATGGCCGCTCGTCCAGCTCCGGCGCAAGGCAGCCGAGTACGCCGCACAGGCCGGCATCACCGAGATCACCGTCAGCATCAGTCACGACGTGGACTACGCGGTGGCCGTGGCCGCCCCGATCCTCGGCGACCCGGCGGCGGACGACCCCGCACGGGATCGCCCCCACCTCTCTTCCGTACACCCCTCTTCCGCACCATCGGCACCGTAAGGAGCACCCCATGAACGACGGACTGCAGCAGGTCAAGGACTGGATCCTCAAGCGCCACCCGGAGCGCGAGGACATCCCGGGTGACCTGGATCTCATCGAGAACCGCCTGATCGACTCGCTCTCCTTCGTGGAGTTCGTCTTCCTGCTGGAGCAGCAGTGCGGCAGGTCCATCGAGATGGAGACGCTGGAGGTCGACGCCATCCGCACGCTCGACGCCATCGAGGCGAACTTCTTCGGTGCGGAGGTGGACTGACGTGAGCAGACGGCTCTTCACCTCGGAATCCGTCACCGAGGGACACCCCGACAAGATCGCCGACCGGATCAGTGACACCGTTCTGGACGCCCTGCTCGCCCAGGACCCGCGGGCCCGCGTCGCGGTGGAAACACTGATCACCACCGGCCAGGTGCACATCGCGGGCGAGGTCACCACGACCGCGTACGCGCCCATCGCCCAGCTCGTGCGCGACGCCGTGCTCGACATCGGGTACGACTCGTCGGCCAAGGGCTTCGACGGAGCCTCGTGCGGCGTCTCGGTCTCCCTCGGCGCCCAGTCACCGGACATCGCCCGCGGCGTCGACACCATGGACGAGGACAGTGCCGTGGGCGGTGACGAGCTGGGCCGGCAGGGCGCCGGCGACCAGGGGCTGATGTTCGGGTACGCCTGCGACGAGACCCCCGAGCTGATGCCGCTGCCGATCCATCTCGCGCACCGGCTCTCCCAGCGCCTCACCGACGTCCGCAAGGACGGCACCGTTCCCTACCTGCGTCCGGACGGCAAGACCCAGGTCACCATCGAGTACCAGGGCAGCCGCCCGGTGCGCCTGGACACCGTGGTCGTCTCGTCGCAGCACGCGGGCGGCATCGACCTGGACTCCCTGCTGGCGCCCGACATCCGCGCGCACGTGGTCGACCATGTCCTCGGCCGGCTCGCCGAGGACGGCATCAAGCTGGAGACCGACGACTACCGGCTGCTGGTCAACCCCACGGGGCGGTTCGAGATCGGCGGCCCGATGGGCGACGCGGGCCTCACCGGCCGAAAGATCATCATTGATACGTACGGGGGCATGGCCCGGCACGGCGGCGGCGCGTTCTCCGGCAAGGACCCGTCCAAGGTGGACCGCTCCGCCGCCTACGCCATGCGCTGGGTCGCGAAGAACGTGGTGGCCGCCGGCCTGGCCACCCGCTGCGAAGTGCAGGTCGCGTACGCGATCGGCAAGGCCGAGCCGGTCGGTCTCTTCGTCGAGACCTTCGGGACCGCGGTCGTCTCGCAGGCCCGCATCGAGGAATCCATCGGGCAGGTCTTCGACCTCCGCCCCGCGGCGATCATCCGCGACCTGGACCTGCTCCGTCCGGTCTACGCGCAGACCGCCGCGTACGGGCACTTCGGCCGTGAACTCCCCGGCTTCACCTGGGAGCGCACCGACCGCGTGGCGGCCCTGCGCGCGGCCGCCGGTGCCTGACGAGCGGAGGAGACCCCGACATGCGGATCGCGGTCACGGGATCCATCGCCACCGACCATCTGATGACCTTCCCCGGCAACTTCACCGACCAGCTCCTGGCCGACCGGCTGGACCGGGTCTCCCTCTCCTTCCTCGCGGACCGGCTCGACATCCGCAAGGGAGGGGTGGCGGCCAACATCTCCTTCGGCCTCGGCCTGCTCGGGCTGCGCCCGGTGCTGGTGGGCGCGGTCGGCGCCGACTTCGAGCCGTACCGCGTATGGCTCAAGCAGCACGGCGTGGACACGGACTCGGTACGGGTCAGCGAGGAGCTGCACACGGCCCGGTTCGTGTGCACAACGGACCGGATGCAGAACCAGATCGCGACCTTCTACGCCGGGGCGATGGCCGAGGCACGCCACATCGACCTGGGCGCGGTCCTGGCACGGGTGGGACGCCTCGGCCTGGTCATGATCTCGCCGGACGATCCGGAGGCGATGGTGCGTCACACCCGTGCCTGCCGCGCCCTCGGCATCCCGTTCGCGGCCGACCCGTCCCAGCAGCTCGCCCGGCTGACGCGGGCGGACGTGCTGGAGCTGGTGGACGGCGCGCGCTGGCTGTTCACCAACGAGTACGAGTCGGCCCTCCTGGCGGAGCGCACCGGCCTGACCGAGGCGGAGATCCTGCGCCGCGTCGGCTGCTGGATCACCACGCACGGGGCAGCCGGCGCCCGCATCCGGCGGGACGGCCGGCCCCCGCTCGCCGTCCCGGCCGTGGAGGTGGCGGGCGTCGTCGACCCGACCGGGGTGGGCGACGCCTTCCGGGCCGGATTCCTCGCCGGCATGGCGTGGGGCGTCCCTGAGAAGTGCGCGGCCCAGCTGGGCTGCGCGGTCGCCGCTACCGCACTGGACTACGTCGGCACGCAGGAGTACCGCCTCTACCGCGACGCCCTCGTCGCACGCGTCCGCGGCACGTACGGCGTGGGCTGCATCGCCCACCTGGTCGCCCACCTGAAGGAGCTGACATGACGGCCGGACGGGCGGCGACGCTCCGCCGTGCCCTCGCCTCGCGTGTCGTGGTCGCCGACGGAGCCATGGGCACCATGCTCCAGGCCCACGACCCCGGCCTGGACGACTACCAGGGCCACGAGGGCTGCAACGAGATCCTCAATCTCACCCGCCCCGACATCGTGCGTTCGGTCCACGAGGAGTACTTCTCGGTGGGCGTCGACTGCGTGGGGACCAACACCTTCGGCGCGAACCACGCGGCGCTGGGGGAGTACGGCATCCCCGAGCGGGTCTTCGAGCTGTCCGAGTCCGGGGCGCGCATCGCCCGCGAGGCCGCGGACACCTTCACCGCACGGGACGGGCAGCCCCGCTGGGTCCTGGGCTCGATCGGCCCGGGTACCAAACTCCCCACGCTCGGCCACGCCCGGTACGGAACGCTCCGGGACGCGTACGAGCAGAACGCGGCCGGGCTCCTCCGGGGCGGTGCGGACGCGCTGCTGGTGGAGACCGCCCAGGACCTGCTGCAGGCCAAGGCCGCGGTACTGGGCGCCCGGCGGGCCCTGGAGTCGGCGGGCAGCGATCTGCCGCTGATCGTCTCGGTGACGGTGGAGACGACCGGGACGATGCTGCTGGGGTCGGAGATCGGTGCGGCGCTGACGGCGCTGGAGCCGCTGGGCATCGACATGATCGGTCTGAACTGCGCGACCGGTCCGGCCGAGATGAGCGAGCACCTGCGCTATCTGGCCCGTCATTCCCGCGTGCCGATCTCCTGCATGCCCAATGCGGGCCTGCCGGTGCTGGGCAAGGACGGCGCGCACTATCCGCTGACGGCGGGCGAGCTGGCCGACGCCCAGGAGACCTTCGTACGGGACTACGGGATTTCGCTGGTGGGCGGCTGCTGCGGTACGACCCCGGAGCATCTGCGCAGCGTTGTCGAGCGGGTACGCGGCAGGGCGCCGGCGCCCCGGGCCCCGCGTCCGGAACCGGGCGCGGCATCCCTCTACGCCCACGTCCCGTTCCGGCAGGACACCTCGTATCTGGCGATCGGTGAGCGGACCAACGCCAATGGTTCGAAGAAGTTCCGCGAGGCGATGCTGGATGCCCGCTGGGACGACTGTGTGGAGATGGCCCGGGACCAGATCCGCGAGGGCGCGCACATGCTGGATCTGTGCGTGGACTACGTGGGCCGCGATGGCGTGGCGGACATGACCGAGCTGGCCGGGCGGTTTGCCACGGCCTCGACGCTGCCGATCGTGCTGGACTCCACCGAGGTTCCCGTGATCCGGGCGGGGCTGGAGAAGCTCGGCGGCCGCGCGGTGATCAACTCGGTGAACTACGAGGACGGTGACGGGCCGGAGTCGCGCTTTGCGAAGGTCACGGCGCTGGCCCGGGAGCACGGGGCGGCGCTGATCGCGCTGACCATCGATGAGGAGGGGCAGGCCCGTACTCCCGAGCACAAGGTCGCCATCGCCGAGCGGATCATCGCCGATCTGACGGGGAACTGGGGCATCCGCGAGTCCGACATCCTCATCGACACCCTGACCTTCACCATCTGCACCGGTCAGGAGGAGTCCCGCAAGGACGGCATCGCCACCATCGAGGCGATCCGCGAGCTCAAGCGCCGCCACCCGGAGGTGCAGACCACGCTGGGCCTGTCCAACATCTCCTTCGGCCTGAACCCGGCCGCGCGCATCCTGCTGAACTCCGTGTTCCTGGACGAGTGCGTCAAGGCGGGCCTGGACTCGGCGATCGTGCACGCCTCCAAGATCCTGCCGATCGCGCGCCTGGACGAGGAGCAGGTCAAGGTCGCCCACGACCTGATCTACGACCGCCGCGAAGAGAACTACGACCCCCTGCAGAAGCTCATGGAGCTCTTCGAGGGGGTATCCACCAAGTCGCTGAAGGCCGGCAAGGCCGAGGAACTGCTCGCCCTTCCGCTGGAGGAGCGCCTCCAGCGCCGCATCATCGACGGCGAGAAGAACGGCCTGGACGCCGACCTCGACGAGGCCCTGCTGACCCGCCCCGCGCTCGACATCGTCAACGACACCCTCCTGGCGGGCATGAAAGTCGTCGGCGAGCTCTTCGGCTCCGGGCAGATGCAGCTGCCGTTCGTGCTCCAGTCCGCCGAGGTCATGAAGGCCGCGGTCGCGCACCTCGAACCGCACATGGAGAAGTCGGATTCCGAGGGCAAGGGCACCATCGTGCTGGCCACCGTCCGCGGCGACGTCCATGACATCGGCAAGAACCTGGTGGACATCATCCTGTCCAACAACGGCTACAACGTCGTCAACCTCGGCATCAAGCAGCCGGTCTCGGCGATCCTGGAGGCGGCTGAGGAGCACAAGGCCGACGTCATCGGCATGTCGGGCCTGCTGGTGAAGTCCACGGTGATCATGAAGGAGAACCTGGAGGAACTGAATAGCCGGGGCCTGTCCCGGCAGTTCCCGGTGATTCTCGGCGGCGCGGCGCTGACCCGTGCGTATGTGGAGCAGGACCTGCACGAGATCTACGAGGGCGAGGTCCGCTACGCCCGCGATGCCTTCGAGGGCCTGCGTCTGATGGACGCCCTCATCGCGGTCAAGCGTGGCGTGCCCGGGGCGACGCTGCCGGAGCTGAAGCAGCGCAGGGTCCCCAAGCGGGACACCGCGGCGCTGGAGGTCGAGGAGCCCGAGGGCGCGGTCCGCTCCGACGTGGCCACGGACAACCCCGTCCCGGAGCCGCCGTTCTGGGGCACCCGTGTGGTGAAGGGCATCCAGCTCGCCGACTACGCCTCCTGGCTGGACGAGGGCGCACTGTTCAAGGGCCAGTGGGGCCTGCGACGGGAGCAGATCGAGACCGACGGCCGGCCGCGGCTCCGCATGTGGCTGGATCGGCTGCGTACGGAGAACCTGCTCGAAGCGGCCGTTGTGCACGGGTACTTCCGGTGTGTTTCCAAGGGAGACGATCTGCTCGTCCTGGACGAGGACGGGACGGAGCGGACCCGCTTCACCTTCCCGCGGCAGCGTCGCGGCCGGCGGCTGTGCCTGGCGGACTTCTTCCGCCCGGAGGAGTCCGGCGAGACCGATGTCGTCGGCCTCCAGGTCGTCACCGTGGGCTCGAAGATCGGCGAGGAGACCGCCAAGCTGTTCGCGGCCGACTCCTACCGCGACTACCTGGAGCTGCACGGCCTCTCCGTCCAGCTCGCCGAGGCCCTCGCCGAGTACTGGCACGCCCGCGTCCGCGCCGAACTGGGAATCCAGGGCGGCGACCCCAGCGACATGGGGGACATGTTCCGTGCCGAGTACCAGGGATGCCGCTACTCCCTCGGGTATCCGGCCTGTCCCGACCTGGCGGACCGCGCGAAAATCGCGGATCTGTTGCGTCCCGAGCGCATCGGGGTCGTGCTCTCCGAGGAGTTCCAGCTCCACCCGGAGCAGTCCACGGACGCCCTCGTCGCCCATCACCCGGAAGCGGGTTACTTCAACGCCGGGAGACGGATATGACGTCCGCCCCGACGTTCTCCTTCGAGTTCTTCCCGCCGAAGACGCCGGCCGGCGAGCGGGTGCTGTGGGAGACGATCCGCCGAGTGGAGGCCCTGGCACCGGACTTCGTGTCCGTGACGTACGGCGCCGGGGGTTCCTCCCGCGGCCGTACCGTCGACGTGACCCGGCGCATCGCCGACGAGACGACCCTGCGCCCGGTGGCCCATCTGACCGCCGTCGGGCACTCGGTCGCCGAGCTGCGTGCCATCATCGGCAGCTACGCCGATGCGGGCATCCGCGATGTCCTCGCGCTGCGTGGCGACCCGCCGGGAGACCCCGGGGGGACGTGGCGCCCGCACCCGCAGGGCCTCACGTACGCGTACGAACTCGTCGAACTGGTCCGTTCGCTGGGGGACTTCACCATCGGCGTCGCCGCCTTCCCCGAGGGGCATCCGCGCTCCCGCGACCGGGACAGCGACCTCCGCCACTTCGTCGCCAAGTGCCGGGCGGGTGCCGACTACGCCATCACGCAGATGTTCTTCCACGTCGAGGACTATCTGCGGCTGCGGGACCGGGTGGCCGCCGCCGGCTGTGTCACCCCGATCATTCCGGAGATCATGCCGGCCACCGACGTACGCCAGATCCGCCGGTTCGCGGAACTCAGCGGCGCCGCCTTCCCCGAAGACCTGGCCCACCGCCTGGAAGCCGCCCGGGACCGGCCGGCGGAAGGGCACCTCATCGGCGTCGAGTACGCCTCGGAGATGGCCACACGTCTCCTCGCCGAAGGCGCGCCCGGACTCCACTACATCACTCTCAACCGCTCCACAGCGGCCCTCGACATCCACCGCAACGTCCTCACGTCAAGGAGTGTCCATGCCTGATCACAAGGTCGCCGACCTTTCCCTGGCCGCCTTCGGCCGCAAGGAGATCACCCTCGCCGAGCACGAGATGCCCGGCCTGATGGCGATCCGAAGGGAGTACGCCGCGGCGCAGCCGCTGGCCGGCGCCCGGATCACGGGGTCCTTGCACATGACCGTGCAGACGGCCGTGCTGATCGAGACCCTGGTCGCGCTGGGCGCCGAGGTCCGCTGGGCCTCCTGCAACATCTTCTCCACCCAGGACCACGCCGCCGCGGCCATCGCCGTCGGCCCGAACGGCACCCCCGACGCCCCCCAGGGCGTTCCGGTGTTCGCCTGGAAGGGCGAGACGCTGGAGGAGTACTGGTGGTGCACGGAACGGGCTCTCAGCTGGCCCGGCGGGTCCGGTCCGAACATGATCCTGGACGACGGCGGTGACGCCACCCTCCTCGTCCACAAGGGCGTCGAGTACCAGAAGGCCGGTGCCGTCCCCGATCCCTCGACGGCCGACAACGAGGAACTTGCCGTCGTACTGGCCCTGTTGGGCGCCAGTACCTGCGACTGGTCCGCCGTCGCTTCGGAGATCCGCGGCGTGACCGAGGAGACCACCACCGGTGTGCACCGGCTGTACGAGATGCACCGGGACGGCACTCTCCTCTTCCCGGCGATCAACGTGAACGACGCCGTGACGAAGTCGAAGTTCGACAACAAGTACGGCTGCCGGCACTCGCTGGTGGACGGCATCAACCGCGCCACCGATGTCCTGATCGGCGGCAAGACCGCCGTCATCTGCGGCTATGGCGATGTGGGCAAGGGCTGCGCGGAGTCGCTGCGCGGCCAGGGCGCCCGTGTGATCGTCACCGAGGTGGACCCGATCTGCGCGCTGCAGGCGGCGATGGACGGCTACCAGGTGACCACGCTGGAGGAGGTGGTGGAGACGGCGGACATCTTCGTCACCACCACCGGCAACAAGGACATCATCATGGCCTCGGACATGGCCCGGATGAAGCACCAGGCGATCGTCGGGAACATCGGTCACTTCGACAACGAGATCGACATGGCCGGCCTGGCGCAGATCGAGGGCATCGTCAAGGACGAGGTCAAGCCGCAGGTGCACACCTGGACCTTCCCCGACGGCAAGGTCCTGATCGTGCTGTCCGAGGGCCGGCTGCTGAACCTGGGCAACGCCACCGGTCATCCCTCGTTCGTGATGTCCAACTCCTTCGCGGACCAGACGCTGGCACAGATCGAGCTGTTCACCAAGCCGAGTGAGTACCCGACCGATGTCTACGTGCTGCCCAAGCACCTGGACGAGAAGGTCGCACGTCTCCACCTGGACTCCCTGGGCGTCAAGCTCACCACGCTCCGCCCGGAGCAGGCCGCGTACATCGGCGTGGAGGTCGAGGGCCCGTACAAGCCCGACCACTACCGCTACTGACGCTACTGAGAGGAGCGACATGTCCGGTTCCGAGCGTGATCCGGAGCTGCCGGGACGGTTGCTGCTGGCCGAACGCGAGGTCTTGCTGCCGTTGTTGCGTGCGACGCCGGAGGACCGGTTCGCCCTGCGTACCGCGTGCCCCGGCTGGACCGTGCGGGATGTTCTCGCACACTGTGGCGCGGCGCTCGTCCGCATCGTGGAGGGCCGCCTCGAAGAGGGGGTGTTCCTGCCCGAGGCCAATGCGGCGGACGTCGCCGAGCGCGTCGACTGGCCGCTGTCCCGCGTCCTCGACGAGCTGGAGCGCGGCTTCGTGGCGGCCGGCCCGGCGATCTCGGCGTACGAGGACGGCACGCTGGACGCCGTGGCGCTCGGGGAGTGGGTGCACGCGGGCGACGTACGGGAGGCGTTCGGTGTTCCTGGTGCGTACGGCGGTGACGCCGCCGAGTACGCGCTGCCGCTCCTGGCGCGCGCGAGCAGGCGCCGGGAGACCCCCCGCTTGCACGCTCACCTGGACGGTGCGGCCACCCCGCTGGCGCTCGGGAACGAGACCAACGGCCGGCCGGCCGCGCGATTCCACGGGGACAGGGCGACCCTGGTCCGTCTCTACGCCGGCCGGCCGTTGGTCGGCACCCGGTACGAACTGACCGGCGCGACGGAGGACGAGTTGCTCATCTATCGCTGACCGCGCGCCACTCGATGAGTGTGCACTGACGCACTGTCAGGTCGTGTCGACGATCTGGAAGGCCTCGGCGAGGCGGCCCGGTGGCAGGCCGCCCGCTCTGGCGTGTGCGGAGAGCCAGTCGCGCAGCAGGCCGGCCAGATCGTCGAAGTGCGCGGTCTGGGAGGTGTGGAGACGCAGGGCGTCGACCTTGCGGTCGAAGACCGGGGTGACGTCGACGTACTGGTTGGGGGAGGGGCCCGTCATCAGCCACAACTCGGTGACGGCCCACGGCTCCAGGCCCTCGTCCTTCAGGAGTTCCTGGTGCGCGAAGGGGTTGCGGGCCTCCGGGTAGACGGCCCGCAGCGCGGCGTCGCCGACGGCCCGGTGGTCGGGGTGGAGGTCCGCGACCCGCTGCCAGTTGATCTCGGGGCTGGGGATGATGGCGCGCTGCGGCCGTATGTCGCGGATGACCCGGCACAGGTCGCGGCGGAGCGCCACGCTCGGCTCGACGAAGCCGTCCGGGTAGCCGAGGAAGCGGATGTCGTGGACGCCGCTCAGCTTCGCCGAGTGGACCTGTTCGGCGCGGCGCAGATGCGCCATGGCCTGGCGCGGCAGCTGCTCGTCGTAGCCGCCCGCGCCGCCGTCCGTGACGATGCAGTAGGTGACGCGGGTGCCGTGGGAGATCCACTGCATCACGGTGCCGCTCACGCAGAACTCGATGTCGTCCGGGTGCGCGGCCACGACCAGCAGGCTCTCGGGGGCGGCGCGGTCGGGGGAGTCGATGGTCAATTCGCCCATGGGGCCAGCCTGCTGACCGGGTGGCCGGCGGACAAGGCGCGGCCGATGGCGCGTTCGCGACATGGCACTTACGCGCCAGCCAAATAATTGGTAGCGTCAAATCATTGGTACAGCTCGGTAAATCGACCGAGCCGGGCCCGCTGCGGGTCCGCGAGAGCATCCGGAGGCGACCGGCATGTGCAGGATCTTTGGCTCCTTCGCCGTCGGGGCCACCGGCCCCGAACTGGCGGCGGTCTCGGCCCGGCAACGGCACGGCGGACCCGACCAGCGCGGCGTGCTCCGCGGCCCCGGCTGGTCGCTGGGGTGCGACCGGCTGGCCGTCACCGACCCCGTCGGCGGAGCCCAGCCCTACCGCCTCGCCGCCGTACCCGGCGTCCTCGCCGTGCTCAACGGTGAGCTCTACAACCACGCCGAGCTGCGCCGCCGGCTCACCGCCCGCGGCCACCGCTTCCCCGACGCCTGTGACGGCAGCCTGCTGCCCGCGCTGTACGCCGAGTACGGGACCGCGTTCGCCGAGCACCTCGACGGCATGTTCGCGGTCGCCGTCCTCGATCTGCGGTCGCGGCCCCAACTCGTGCTGGCCGTGGACGACATGGGGATGAAGCCGCTGCACTACCACCTTGCCGCGGGCGGTGCCGAGAGCGGCGCCATCCGCTTCGCTTCGGAGATCGCGGGCCTGCTCGCCTTCGACGGCGTACCGGCGGTCCTCCGCGAGGACGCGCTGGACACGGTGCTGGCGACGCGTACGGCGCTGGGCACGCAGACCGCGCTGGAGGGGATCCGCGTGCTGCCGCCCGGGGCCACGGCCGTACTGCGCCGGGGTGAGCCGTTGCGCGTGCGGCAGCGGACACCGCGTACGGCAGCCCCGGCCGGCGACGCCCGGGACGTGCTGCGGCACGAGGTCCGCCGGCTGGCGCGGACCGGCAGCCCGCTGTGCGCCATCACCAGCGGGGGCCTGGACTCCGGGCTGGTGACGGCGCTCGCCGCCGAGGAGGTGCGGGAGGCCGGCGGCGGACCGCTGCACACCTTCCACCTGAGCTACCGGGGGCGCTGGCCCGCCGCCGAACACGAATACGCCCGCGCCGTCGCCCGCCGGGCCCGCACCGCACACCACCACATCGCCGTCGACCCCGCCGAATTCGGGTCACTGCTCACCCGTACGGTCCGCCACCTCGGCCAGCCCAACGCCGACCCCATCGCGCTGAGCACCTACGCGCTGTTCCGCGCCGTGCGCGAGGCGGGCTTCACCGTGGCACTGACCGGCGACGGGGCCGACGAGCTGTTCGGCGGCTACGACCGGGTGCGGGCCGCGCTGGCGGCACCGGCGGGCAGCGACTGGATCACCCCGTACGTCGACGCGCTCGGTGCCGCGCCGCGGCTGCTGCGCGACCGGCTCTACACCCCGGCCTACCGCGCGTACCTCGCGGAGCGGGGCTCGGCGGCGGACCGCGTCACCGCCGAGCTGCGCGCGCACGCGAAAGAGGACGGAGCGGACCGGATCACCACCCTCACCCGCTTCGAGACACGGCGCCGCCTCCCGGCCTACCACCTGCGCCGGGTCGACCACCTGAGCATGGCGTGGGCCGTCGAGGCCCGCATGCCGTTCTGCCAGCCGTCGGTGGCCGGCTACGCGCGGAGCCTGCCCACATCGGCGCGCGACGGAAAGCGCGCGCTGTACGAAGCGGGCCGGGGGCTGCTCCCGGCGGCGGTGCTGCGCCGCCCCAAGCAGCCGTTCACCCTGCCGGTGGCCGCCATGCTCACCGCCGGCAGCCCCCTGCTGGACACCGTCGGCGAACTGCTCTCCCCGGCGCGGCTGCGCAGGTCCGGGCGGCTGCGCGCGGACCGGGTGCGGGCCCTGCTGGCCCGTCAGCTGGCCACGCCGTCCGACGGCGACGCGCTCGCCCTCTGGGCCATCGCCGTCCATGAACTGTGGACGGAGGTCGTCCAGGGGATGCGGGTCCCCGCCGGATGCGCCGCATGACCGCGGACGTCGTCCGGGCCGAGGGCGCCCCGGGGCCGACCCTCGTCCTCGACCGGGACCGGCTGCCGCCCGGCACCCTCGCGTCCCGGGCCGACCTCCTCGCCGTACGCGCCTGGCTGGAGCGGACCGGGCGCGGGCACATCCGCAAGCTGGCGCTGTACGGCACGTCCGCCGACCCGGCGTACGACCTGGACTACCGCTTCGTGCAGTGCCTGCCCGGCGGCGCCTTCGACTTCCGTACCGGCTGCGGGCACTCCCTCCTGGCGTGCGTGGCGGCGACCGGCCGGACCGGGCCGGTACGGGTGCGGGCCGTCACCACGGGCGACACCGTGGTGTGCGAGCCGGAGCCCGGCGGGGCGTACACCGTGCGCCTCGTGCGTCCCGCGCCCCTGAGCGCGCTGCTGCCCACCGGCCGGCCGCTGGACCGGCTCTGCGGGCTGCGGGTGTCGCTGGTCCGGTTCGGCAACCCGTACGTCTTCGTCAGCGCGGCCGACCTGGGGCTGCCGACCGCCCGGGAGCTGTACGGCGCCGGCGACGCGGTGCTCGCGCGCCTGCACCGGGTACGGGCGGCCGCGGCCGCGGTGCTGGGGCACCGGCCGGACGGCGCGGTACCGAAGGTCGCCGTGCTCGCCGCGGACGGTGCCGAAGGGCCGGCCGTCCGCGCCGTGACGGTACCGGGCTGGCATCCGAGCATCGCGCTGACCGGTGCGCTGTGCGTCACCGCGGCGGCCGCGGTCCCCGGGACGCTGCCCGCACTGCTGGCACGGCCCGGCACCGCCGCGCCGCGGCCGTCCGGGCGGCTCGCCCTGCGCCTCACCACACCGGGCGGGACCGTGGCCACGTCGGCGGCCGTCTCCGGCTCCCGGCCGGTCGAGGTGGCCGTGCACGGCAAGCGCGCGCACCTCGTCGAGCGCGGGCTGCCGCTGCCGTGGCGTATCCACGTCACGGCGTGAACGCGCAGCCTTACGGGGCCATTTCGTGCCGCGTCCTCTGTCAGGCTGGTGACCACGGGCTCCCGATTCCGCTCCATTTCCAGGGGAGGCCGGAGTCCTTTCGTGTCCCCTGCCGGGAGAGCCGACGAAAATGACATTCGAGAATCTGCGCGTCGTGGTCACCGGCGCATCCCGCCATTTCGGCCGGGCACTCGCCATCGGATTCGCCCACCTGGGCGCCGAGGTGTTTGTCTCGGCCCGGACCGTCGAGGCCGCCGAACGCACCCGCACAGAGGTGGTCGGCGCGGCAAGGGAACGCATTCACGCCTTCGGCTGCGATCTGAGCCGGCCCGCCGAGATCCGCGACTTCGCCCGCCGGGTGGGCGAGCGCACCGGCCACGTGGACCTGCTGGTCAACAACGGTGCCCGCTGGCTCGACGGCATGGACTTCGAAGCGGCGAGCGACGACCGGATCGTCGAGACCATCGAGTCCACGGCGGGCGGCAACGTGCTCATGGTGAAACACTTCCTGCCCCTGCTGCGCGCCTCCCATCGGCCCGACATC
Source organism: Streptomyces sp. NPDC050806 (assembly GCF_055586425.1). NCBI lineage: Bacteria > Bacillati > Actinomycetota > Actinomycetes > Kitasatosporales > Streptomycetaceae > Streptomyces > Streptomyces sp. NPDC050806. Next base: position 345,886 of record NZ_JBVJIF010000010.1, read on the forward strand.
GTCAATATGGTCGCGGTGAGCGCCGCATACGGCCCCGGCGCTGTGAACGCACGTGCGCATGAGGCCTTTTACGCGGCGAAAAGCGCGCAGGCCGGATTCGCCGACATTCTTTCCCGGCGGCTCGGCCCCTCCGGTGTGCGGGTCTTCTCCCTCTATCCGCCCGACTTCTCGACCTCGGACCCGCGGTCGGCGGAATGGGCGGGAATGGGAACGGACGCGTCGCACCAGGACGAGAAGCTCACCACGCAGGCGCTCTTCGAATGCATCGTCTACGCCGTGGAGCAGCCGCGGGACTGCTTCATCCGGTCGTTCCACTTCGAACCCCGCTGAGCCGTCACCACGGCCCCGTACCCACGTCTCGCACCACTCTCCGCGTTCACGCGTCAAGGAGGTCCACCCGTGCCCACGCCTCTCTGGATCACGGCGACCCCACCCGCCCCCCACGGCGAACTCCACATCGGACACCTGGCGGGCCCGTACGTCGCCGCCGATGTCCTCGCCCGCTTCCTGCGCGCCGACGGCCGCCCCGTCCGGTTCACCACCGGCACCGCCGACCACGCCGTGTCGGTGCAGGAGCGTGCGCTGCGCACCGGCCGCAAGCCGGCGGAGGTCGCCGAGGGCTACCACGCCGCGATCACCGCCGACTGGCGGCGCTCCGGCATCACGTTCGACCACATCGTCCAGCCGCGCCACGACCGCGGCTACCTCCGCTGGGTCCAGGACCTGTTCGTACGGCTGCACGCCGAGGGCGTCATCGCGCCGCGCGCCAGGCTGCTGCCGTACTGCGAGCCGTGCGACCGCTGGCTGTACGGGGCGCGTCTCAGCGGCGGCTGCCCGCACTGCGGCGTCACCGGGGCCGGCGGCGTCTGCCGCGCGTGCGCCCGGCCCAACGACTGCGGTGACCTCCTCGACCCGTCCTGCGACCGGTGCGGCACGCCGGCGCGGCTCCGCCGCTGCCGGCGGCTCTACCTGCCGCTGGAGCCCTTCCGGGACACCCTCGCCGACTACTGGGCCACCCTCGACCTGCCACCGCGGCTCGCCGCGCTGTGCGAGGGCCTCATCGAGGACGGGCTGCCCGATGTGGCCGTCGGACACCCCGGCGACTGGGGCGTCGAGGTCCCCGTCGAGGAGTTCGCCGACCATCGCATCGACGCCTGCTTCGAATCGGCGGCCCTCCAGCTCTTCGGCCATGCGGCACGGAACGAGCCGTGGCCGGAGCGCACGGTGCACTTCTGCGGATTCGGCCACGCCTTCTGCCACGCGGTGCTGCTGCCCGCGCTGTTACTGGCCCAGGGCGTGAAACTGCCCCAGGACTTCTTTGTCAACGAGGGGTACCGCCTCCACGACGCCGGCGCCGACGAGACCTGGGCGCTGGACCTGCTCACCGAGTTCGGCTCCGACACGCTGCGTCGCCACGTCCTCGAAGCGCGCCCGGTCGGCCGGGACACCGCCTTCGACCGCGACCGGCTCGACCGGGCGCGGCAGCTGCTCGACGGCACCTGGAACGGCTGGCTGACCCGGCTCTTCACCGCGGTCCGGGAGGACAGTGCCGGGGTGGTACCGGAGGTGCTGCCGGGCGGTACCGGCTGGGACGTCCAGGCGCGGCGGCTGAACCGGGGGGTGGACGAGCTGCGCGAGGCGTACAGCCTCGACTCCTTCGACCCGCGCCGGGCTGTGGCCATGCTCGACGAAATCGTCCGGTCCACCGACGACTTCGGGCACGTCAACGACCATGAACGGCGGCGGCCGCGCGGGGACGGACGCCACCTGGCGCCGCTCGTCGCGCAGCTCGGCGTCGCGGCGGCGCTGACCGCGTGGGCGCGCCCGGTCATGCCGGAGGGCGCCGACCGGCTCGCGGCGGCGCTGGGGATCGCCCCCGGCGGCCCGGTGACCGGGGAAGCGCTCGCCGCCCCGCCGGCCGGTACGCGCCTGGCCCCGCCGTCGGGCCCGGTCTTCGGCTTCTGACGGTCCCGCACCACCCGCACACCGCACCTTGCTGTTCCCACCGCCGCGTGGCCGGACGCCGGCCCGCGGCGGCAGGACACGCGGCCTCACTCCGAGGAGATCCCGTGTCCTTGCGCATCGCCATGCTCAGCGTGCACACGTCGCCCCTGCACCGGCCCGGTACCGGAGACGCCGGCGGCATGAACGTCTACATGGTCGAACTGTCCCGCGCCCTCGCCCAGCACGGCGCCGAGGTCGACCTCTTCACCCGCTGCCGGGGCGAGGGCCACCCGCCGTGGACGGCCCTCGCCCCCGGCGTACGGGTACGGCATCTGCCGGCGGGCCCCCGCCGCCCGCTCTCCAAGGAGGAGATGCCGGGCCGGCTGGCGGAGTTCTCGCTGGCCCTGCTGCGCGACGCGCGGGGCGGTGGCATCCGGCCGTACGACCTCGTCCACTCGCACTACTGGCTCGCCGGGCAGGTGGGCCGGGCCGCCGCCGCGCACTGGCAGGTCCCGCTCGTGCACACCATGCACACCCTCGCGCGGGTGAAGAACGCCTCGCTCGCGGCGGGTGACACCCCCGAGCCCGGCCACCGGATCGCCGGTGAGCGGCGCGTGGTGGCCGACGCCGACCGGCTGGTGGCGAACACCGCGGACGAGGCACGGGCCCTGCGGGATCTGTACGGTGCGTCGCCCGCGCGCACGGAGGTGGTCCGGCCGGGCGTCGACCTGCGGACCTTCCACCCGCACGACGGCAGGCGGGCGGCCCGGCGCCGGCTCGGACTCCCCGCCGACGCCTTCGTCCCGCTCTTCGCCGGACGTGTCCAGCCGCTGAAGGCGCCGGACGTCCTGCTCCGCGCCGCAGCCGAACTACTGGATCTCGAACCGCACTTGCGCGGGCGCTTGCTCGTGCCGGTCATCGGCGGCCTCAGCGGTACGGGCGCCGACCGCCCCGGCCGGCTCGCCGCGCTCTGCCGGGAACTCGGGATCACCGACCGCGTCCGCTTCGAACCGGCCGTCCCGCAGGACCGGTTGGCCGACTGGTACCGCGCGGCCGACGTCGTGGTGATGCCGTCGCGCAGCGAGTCGTTCGGCCTGGTGGCGCTGGAGGCGCAGGCGTGCGGGACGCCGGTACTGGCCGCCGCGGTCGGCGGATTGCGGACGGCCGTACGGGACGGGGTGACGGGAATCCTGGTACGAGGGCATGAACCTGCCGACTACGCACGGCGGTTGGCGTGGCTGGCCCGGCATCCCGGCGCGGTGGCATCGCTGGGGCATGCGGCGGTGCGGCACGCGGAGGGCATGAGCTGGCGGGTGGCGGCGGACGCGATGCTCGCGGTGTACGGGCGCGCACTTGGCTCGCCGGCGACAGAAGCGGGGCAGAGGCGGCGGCACGCCCCTGCCCCAGTGGGCGCCCCCGCCCTGGAGGAAAGGGAGCGCCGCGGTTCCAGCCTAGCAGCCCTCTTTGTTGCACCAAAAGAATGGTGCAACCCAATTACGACTCCTCGGTACGTAATTCCGGTGGCCGCCGACAATAACTGCGAGAAAGTCTGACGCACTTTTGCCATGGCGCGGATGCGACGTCTGATGACTCTGGTTCCCGGGGTGCCGGCGGGAGATTATCTAAGTGTCTTCCCCGGCACCCGGCGGCACGGGTGAGGGAAGCACCGACCATTCAATTTCGTGTCCTGGAGGAATCATGTCTGTCGCCACCCGAGTTCACACCGTCCCCGCGGTCCGGCTGCGCACCGTGGTCCGGCAGTTCGCCGTGGCGGCCGTGCTGTGCGGTGCGGTGGCCGCGCCCGCGGGCGTGCCGGCACTGGCGGGCGCCACCGCCCGCGTCATGGCCGGTGACCAGGACAACACCTGGCCCGTGCAGCCCGGAACGACGATGCTGTCGGCCGCTTCGCTGGGCAGCGAGGACAACACCTGGCCGGTCCAGCCGGTCGCCGCCGGCGACGGCACGGACAACACCTGGCCGGTGGCGCCGGCCGCGTAACGGCCGCGGTGACACCCGGGCTCCGGTCCGCTCTTCCATGGAGCGGGCCGGAGCCTTTTCATGCCTTTCTGCAGTCGGGGCACAGGCCCTTGAAAATGATCTCGGCGCCGTTCATCCGCCAGTCCCGAAAAGCCTTTTCCGGTGGAACCGGATCCTCGTATTCGGCATTCTCCACGCGGCCGCAGCCCGTGCAGAGCGCGTGCTGATGCGGCTCTCCCGCGATTTCGAATACGGCGGGAAAACCGGGCCGCTCGAACTTCGTGACGAGTCCGGTGTCCAGGAAGTGCCGCAACATGTCGTAGACCGCCTGGCTGGTGAGTGTGCCCAGCCTCTCGCGGGCAGCGGCCGTCAGGCCTTCCACGTCCAAGTGGCCGCCCGCGGACAGCAGTTGCAGGACTTCGAGCCGCGGGCCCGTCACGCGCAGGCCGACGTCGCGGAGTCGCTGGATCGCCGCGTCCCGTCCGCTCGCCGTCGCCGTCTCTCGTGTCATCGCGCCGCCATCTGGTGAGACCAAAAGTTTGCCCGCATCGTACCTCTTGCGTCGCCAGAAGGGACCGGGGCGTACGGGCAGGGCGGACCGGCGCGGAGGGCCGGAAAAGGGGGGTGGCTGTACCGGAGCCGTACGGCTCAGTCGAGCCAGCCGAGGCGGGTGGCGCGCACCCCGGCCTCGAAGCGGCTGGACGCGCCCAGCTCCTGCATCAGCTCCGACAGCAGGCGGCTCACCGTACGCAGGGAAACGCCCAGGCTGCGGGCGATCTTCTCGTCCTTCATGCCGGAGGCGAGCATGCGCAGCGCGGCGCGCTGCTGCTCGGAGAGCCCGTCGCCGCCGCGCTCGGCCGCCAGCTGCTCGCCGTAGGGCACGGCGGTATGCCAGCAGTGCTCGTAGAGTGCGAGATACGAGCGGACCAGGGCGGGGCCGCGCGCGAGGATGGCACCGGCCGCGCTGTCCTCGGGGTCGACCGGCAGCACCGCGAACTGGTGGTCCGCGATGACCATGTTCATCGGCACGACGGGGGAGAGGCGCAGCTCGACGCCCAGCTCCACCTTCTGCCGGAAGTGCTCGGCCATGTCCGGCACGGAGGCGAACCGCTGGTTGAAGACGGTGCGCACGCGTACGCCGTTCTCGATCTGGCGACGGTCGCGGCTCAACGCCCGCTCCGGGACCTCCCGTTGCAGGGCGCTGGGGTGCATCGAGGCGAGGTCGTGCTGGATGACGTCGGTGATGTCCTCCAGGACCTGCTGGATGCGCCGGTAGTCGGTGAGGACCTCCACCTCGACCTCGGATCCGGCGATGGCACCCGCCCGCAGGAAGCTGCCGGCCAGGGTCTCCAGGGTGCTGTACGCCTCGTCGGCCTGGTGGAGGTGGTCACGCAGCCGCAGCCGCTCCTTCTCCAGCAGGCGCAGCAGGGCGATTTCGGGGTCGATGACCGCGACCGCGTCGGTGTCGGCCTCGGCCTGCTTGCCCGAGGCCAGGGAGATCTGATCGTCGTGCGTCGTTCCCGTGTGGACGATCAAACCGAGGTCGAGCAGTTCGCTGCGACATCGCTCCCGTTCCTCCTGGCCGAGTGCCATGTCGGACACCACGGCGTCGAAGCTGGACGCGCCGCGCGACCGCAGTTCCTGGTAGAGGGCGAGTGCCAGGTCAGTGGATTGCGTCCGCACCTTGCCACCGGCTTTGACCACGCTCAAGGCCCCCCATGTCCTGATGTCGGTCACGCTCGTCACACTTTGTCACAGCTGCAACGACCGTTCTCAGCCCCCGACAGCCGGTGTGACCCTAGTCACCTTTGGGACGGCAGACGAGGAGCACGCTCCGGGTCCGCTCGTCGAGCTGCTGCTGCCGGCGGTCGGTGATGTGCAGTCCCGCGGCGGTCAGCTCCTCGGTCAAACGACCCCGGTCGACGATCCACTTGTCCGTGGTCAGGACGGACCTGCGGATACGTGACTTTTCAGCGCGCTCGCAATAGTAAGTGATGTGTTCGATCCGTGTGTTGAGATCGAACACCTGCCGCGCCACCACCCACTCCGTGACGCCGTCGACCCGGGGGACCGGGAACGTCCATGTGCGCCGGGGGTCGGCGGCGAGACCGGCCGGCTCGTGCTCGGTGTAGTCGAGGGCCAGGGCCCCGCCGGTACCGAGATGCGCGGCGATCTCGCGCAGCAGCCCGGAGCGGTCCCGCGGCGGCACCGCGGTGAGCATCGCACCGGCCAGCAGGGCGAGTTGATACGGGCGGTGCAGTCGGAGCCGGCGCAGGTCGGCCGGGGTCGTGGTGACCAGCCGCTCGACGTGCGGGCCGATCCGCGCCGCCCAGGCGCGCAGCCGCCGCAGGCTGCGGCGGTCGCGGTCCACGGCCTCGACGGGGAACCCGTGCCGGGCGAAGGGAACCGCCAGCCGCCCGGCACCGGAGCCGAGGTCGAGTACGGGGCCCGCGGTCTTCCTGGCCAGCCGCAGGTACTCGACGATGTCCGCGCTGAACGGTCCGAGTAGCGCGTCGTGGAGCCACACGCTCTCCTCCTCGTGGGGCGCCGTGGACTCCAGTCCGGGCAGGTACGCGGGGAGGACGGGGAGGTGGTGCCGGGGCAGGGCCGGACCGGGCGCAACGGGCGCCGGCACGCTCGACGGGGTGTGCATCGTTCCTCCAGGGGGCTCGGTCTCGGTCCCTGCCTTCCGGGCGGGGCCCCGTGCCGCCGGGACCTCGCCGCCGAGGAAATCGTGTCCCGGCCCCATGCCGCCGGACCAGCCGAAACCGCTGCGCGTCCACGCTATGGCGTGGATCCGCCAGGGGGCGACGCACTGTCGGACGGAGCGTCAGACGAAGCGGACGAGCCGGTTCCCGGACCGCTCGAACCCGTGCCGGGTGAAGAAGGGGAGCGCGGGGTCCTGATCGCAGGGCAGCGAGAAGCCCTGCCGTACCGCGCCGTGCTCGCGCATCCGGTCGGTGACCTCGGAGAGCAGCGTCGCGCCGACCTTCCGGTACCGGCTGTCCGTGGCGGCGCCCAACGCGTACAGCTCGCCCTCGCCCGGCATCGGCACGCCGCCCGCCGCGGCGCCGATGATCCGGCCGCCGCCGTCGGTGGCCACCAGCCAGCCCAGCCACCCGGGCGCCCCGCCGGGAATTCCGATTTCGGCGCGGAGGCGGCTGAGCGAGCAATGCGTGCCGACCAGTCGCTGTACGGCTGATTTGTTGAGAATCCCCGAATAGCTGTCGCGAATCACCTGGCCCAGCAGCTGTGATATCGCGGTCGCATCGGCCGGAACGGCCGGCCGCACCTCCACCGGGCGCATATCGTCTGTCCCTCCCGGGGGCGCCAACTGCCGCCCCAACCAGCCCAACAATAGCGGTGAATTACCGCTCCGGGCCGCGAAGCCGCAATTACGAAGCTACGAAGTAAATACGTAGAAGAGGCTCAGCCGGGCTGGGAGCAGCAGGCCAGGACGAGGGGGGTGACGGCGGCCGCCGCGAGCGCGCCCGCCAGGATCCCGCGCAGCGCCGGGTGGCCGTGGCGGTGCGGCGTGAGGATGCGCCGCATGCGCAGCGCGGCGGACGGCCCGCCGGCCGCGAACGCCATCGGCGGCGTCTGCTGTCCGGTCGCCATCGCGTACAGCGCGGTGGCCAGTGCGTCGCGCGAACAACGGCGCAAAGCGCGGTCGTCGGCCGCCATTTCCAACAGCAGCGGGACTTCGGTACGTACCATTCGGCCCAGCGGCAGCCTTCGGAATATCCCGCCGAATGTCTCGGCGGCCGAGATCAGGAGATGATGGCGGCCCGCGATGTGTGCCCGTTCGTGCTCCAATGCCGCGGCCAATTGCGCCGGGGTGAGAGTTTTCCGGGCGCCCGAACTCACCACGATCCGGGCCGCGCGGCCCGGCAGGCAGTAGACCGCGGGGGTGTCGTGATCGATGACCACCGCGCGCAGTGCGGGATCCGCGCGTCCCACCAGCCGCAGCACCGAGGAGTGCTCGGCCCGGCTGCGCCGGGCGCGCGCCAGGTGGTGGCAGAGCGCAGCCCCCGGCAGCAGGAGCGCGGCGGCCGCCCCGCCCACCGCGACGTACTCCTCGGCCGACAGCCCCGCCAGGGACGCCGCGCCGGGCAGCCGGCAGCCCTCCGGGGTCCACGGGAGGCAGGCGGCCACCCGGTCGGCGAGCGCGTGACTGCTGGCGTACGGCAGTAACAGCTGCAGGACGCCGGTCGCCACCGCGAGCACGAAGGACGCGGAGAGCAGCAGCCAGCCGGCGACCGCCGTCCGCGGTGCCTCGCGCGTCCAGCGGGAGCGGGCCACCACCCGGGGGAAGAGCACCCCGCTGAGCAGGGCGACGAGCAGCGAGGGAAGGACGTGGTGGTTCATGACCGGTCACCGCTGACGCCGAAGGGCTCGCCCGCGGCTTCGCGCCCGACGGCGCGCAGGGCCGCGTCCAGGGCGGCGCAGTCCTCCTGGGACATGTGCTCGACGAAGCGCATCAGGGCGGCCTGCCGGTCCTCGCTGCGTCCGAGCGCGTCCTGCATGAGCCCCGCGGTGTAGTCCTCGCGGCCGCGCACCGGCTCGTACGCCCAGGCCCGGCCGACCTTCTGCCGCCGGAGCCAGCCCTTGCGGTGCAGTATGTCCGCCACCGTCATCACCGTCGTGTACGCCACGGTCCGGGAGCGGTTGATGTCGTCGACGATCGCGCGGACCGTCGTGGGCCGTTGCCATCGCCAGAGGCGGTCCATGATCTCAGCTTCCAGATCGCCCAGCCGTCGCACGACCGCATCCCCTCCCAGGGCTTCACCGCTATGGACCGAAATCAGGACTGCTCGGGACTGTTCGGATGTGCCACATCGTATGGCGCTGTGGGCACTTGGGACATGGAGACACCCTCCATACCCGTGGTGGGTACGGAGGGTGTCTCCGTCAGGTCCGCACGAGGCGGGCGATGGCCGCGGACGCCTCACCGACTCTGGCCTTCGCCTGTTCGCCGCCCTCCACGATGGCCTCGGTGACGCAGCAGTTGAGGTGCTCGTCGAGCATGACCAGGGCGACGGACCGCAGCGCTGCGTTGGTCGCGGAGATCTGGGTGAGGACGTCGATGCAGTACGTGTCCTGCTCGACCATCCGTTGTACGCCTCGCACTTGGCCCTCGATGAGCCGCAGGCGCCTGATGACGCCGTCCCGCTGTTCCTGGTACCCGGGCATCGTGGCCTCCGTGTCAGTGGTCCGCCGCTTGGAATCCCCGCAGCCGCAGGCTGTTGCCGACGACGAAGACCGAAGAGAACGCCATGGCCGCGCCCGCGATCATCGGGTTGAGCAGGCCGGAGGCGGCGAGCGGCAGGGCGGCCACGTTGTAGGCGAAGGCCCAGAAGAGGTTGGACTTGATGGTGCCGAGCGTCTTGCGGGAGAGCCGGATGGCGTCGGCCGCGGCGCGCAGGTCACCGCGTACGAGGGTGAGGTCGCCGGCCTCGATCGCGGCGTCGGTGCCGGTGCCCATCGCCAGCCCCAGGTCGGCCTGGGCGAGTGCGGCGGCGTCGTTCACGCCGTCACCGACCATGGCCACGGACCTGCCCTCCTGCTGGAGGCGCTTGACCACGTCGACCTTGTCCTGCGGGAGCACCTCGGCGATGACCTGGTCCGGCGCGATGCCCACCTCGGCGGCGACGGACCGGGCGACCGCCTGGTTGTCGCCGGTGAGCAGGACGGGGGTCAGGCCGAGGGCGCGCAGCCGCCGGATCGCCTCGGGGCTCGTCTCCTTGACGGCGTCCGCGACTTCGAGGACGGCGCGGGCCTCGCCGTCCCAGGCCACCGCGATGGCGGTACGCCCGGCCGACTCGGCCTCGGCCTTCGCGCGCTCCAGCTCCGGCGGCAGCGTGATGGCCCACTCGGCGAGCAGCTTCTCGCGGCCGACGAGGACGGCGTGGCCCTCGACCACGCCCTGGACGCCGAGGCCCGCGACGTTGGTGAAGTCCTCGGGGGTGGGCAGCGTGCCGGTCCTGGCGGCGGCGCCCGCGGCGACGGCCTGGGCGATGGGGTGCTCGGAGGCGTGCTCCAACGCGCCCGCCAGCCGCAGCACTTCGGTCTCGTCCGTGCCGTCCGCGGCGTGCGTGGCCAGCAGCGTCATCCGCCCGGTGGTTACCGTGCCGGTCTTGTCCAGCACGATGGTGTCGACCTTGCGGGTGGTCTCCAGGACCTCGGGCCCCTTGATGAGGATGCCGAGCTGGGCGCCGCGGCCGGTGCCGACCATCAGCGCGGTGGGCGTGGCCAGCCCCAGGGCGCAGGGGCAGGCGATGATGAGGACGGCGACGGCGGCGGTGAACGCGGCGGTCAGCCCCGCGCCGTTGCCCAGCCAGAAGCCGAGCGTGCCCAGCGCGAGCGCGATGACGACGGGGACGAAGACGGCGGAGATCCGGTCGGCGAGGCGCTGGGCGGCGGCCTTGCCGTTCTGTGCGTCCTCCACCAGCTTGGCCATCCGGGCGAGCTGGGTGTCGGCGCCGATGCGGGTCGCCTCGACGACGAGCCGGCCGCCGACGTTGAGGGTGGCTCCGGTGACGCCGTCGCCGGCGGTGACCTCCACGGGTACGGACTCGCCGGTGAGCATCGAGGCGTCCACCGCCGAGGCGCCCTCGACGACCGTGCCGTCCGTGGCGATCTTCTCGCCGGGGCGGACCAGGAAGCGGTCGCCGACGCGCAGTTCGCCGACCGGGATGGTCCGCTCCCCGCCGTCGCGCAGCACGGTGACGTCCTTGGCGCCCAGCTCCAGCAGGGCCTTCAGGGCGGCGCCGGCCTTCCGCTTGGAGCGGGCCTCGAAGTAGCGGCCGGCCAGGATGAAGGCGGTGACGCCGGCCGCGGCCTCCAGGTAGATGTTCCCGGCGCCGTCGCTGCGGGCGATGGTCAGCTCGAAGGGGTGTGTCATGCCCGGCGTACCGGCGGTGCCGAAGAACAGAGCCCACAGCGACCACAGGAACGCGGCCGTCGTGCCGACCGAGATCAGGGTGTCCATCGTGGCGGCGCCGTGCTTGGCGTTGGTCCAGGCGGCGCGGTGGAAGGGCCAGGCGGCGTAGGTGACGACGGGCGCGGCGAGGGTGAGGGAGAGCCACTGCCAGTACTCGATCTGCAGCGCCGGGACCATCGCCATCGCGATGACCGGTACGGCGAGCGCCACGGCGGTGATCAGGCGCTGGCGCAGCGGCCGCAGCTCGTCGTCCGCCTCCTGGCCGGCCTCGCCCGTACCGTCGCCGCCGCCCGGCGCGCCGGCCGGGGGAGCGGGCTCCTGCGCGCTGTAACCGGTGGCCTCGACGGTGGCGATCAGGTCGCCGACGGAGATGTCGCTCCGGTGCGTGACCTTGGCCTTCTCGGTGGCGTAATTGACGGTGGCCTCGACCCCGTCCATGCGGTTGAGCTTCTTCTCGATGCGGGCGGCGCAGGAGGCGCAGGTCATGCCGCCGATGGCGAGCTCGACCTCGGCGGCGCCGGGGCTGGTGGTGGTCATGTCTGCTCCTCGCAGCTCACGGTGTGCGGACGGGGGACGGGCGGGGCGCGGGGGTTGGGATGGCCCCGCCCGTCCCCCTGTTCTCCCTCGGCGGTCAGGCCCGGCCGGTGAACTCGTAGCCGGCCTCGTCGACCGTCGAGGCGATGAGGGTGTCGTCGGGCTCGCCGCCGGTGGTGACGGTGACCAGGCCGGTCCCGATCTCCACCTGGACGTCGACGACGCTGTCCAGCCCGCCGACGGCCTTGGCGACGACGCCCTGGCAGTGCGCGCTGCCGATGCCGTTGACCCGGTAGACGACGGTCCGGCCCTCGGCGGTCGTGGTGGCCGTGCCGGCCTCCGGCGTGGCGGTGCTGTTGGTGTGGCAGCTGCCATCAGGGGTGCAGCAGGACGACATGGGTTCCTCCGGTAGCAGGGCCGTAACGGTCTGCCGTATACCCTAGGGGGGTATCTGTCGGCGTGGCTCCATGTATACCCCCTGCCGGTATGTGTGGCAAGGGCTCGACCCGCTTGACGTAATACCCCCCAGGGGTATGGTGAGCTTGTCGGTCGCCCGCCGGGCGGCCCCGAAGGAGGGAGTGCGCCATGCACACCGGAGTGAAGGTCGGCGTCTTCGCCGCAGCGCTCGCCGCGACGTTCGGTGCGGCATACGGAGCCGGGAACGCGGTGGACCCGGTCGTGGCTGAGACCGGTACGCGGCACGGGCAGCACGCCGCGGGCCCGGAGAAGGAGGGCGGCGCGCACGGCGGGCACGGGGAGGGCGGCACCGAGAGCGGGGCCACCGGGCACGGCGCGGCGACGCCGGGCGGACTCCAGGTCGCCGAGCGCGGCTACACGCTGGACCTCAAGAAGCCGGACATCAAGGCCGGGGCCCCGGCCGAGCTGCGCTTCGCGATCGTCCGGGACGGCACGGGCCGGCCGGTGACCGCGTACCAGCAGGAGCACGGCAAGGAGCTGCACCTCATCGTCGCCTCGCGCGACCTGACCGTGTACCGGCACCTCCACCCGATCCGCGCGGCGGACGGCACATGGTCCACGCCGGTCGAGCTGCCCGAGGCCGGCGGGTACCGCGTCTTCGCCGACTTCACGCCGAAGGGCGAGAAGGAGGGGCTGACCCTCGGCTCGGACCTCGCCGTGAGCGGCTCCGCCGAGCGGACCGAACTGCCTGAACACACCACCACCGCGACCGTCGACGGCTACGACGTCCGGCTCGACGGGCACCTCGTACCGGGCAAGGCCGGCGAGCTGTCGCTGCGTGTGACGAAGGACGGCGAGCCGGTCCGCGACCTCCAGCCCTACCTGGGCGCCTACGGCCACCTCGTCGCCCTGCGCGCCGGTGACCTCGCGTATCTGCACGTCCACCCCAACGGTGAACCGGGCGACGGGCGGACGAAGCCCGGACCGGAGGTCTCCTTCACCGCGACGGCGCCGAGCAAGGGCACGTACCGGCTCTTCCTGGACTTCCGGCACGAGGGCACGGTCCGCACTGCCGCCTTCACCGTCCACGCGGGGGGAAGCCGATGACCTCGCGCACGGCGGCGCTGCGCCGGGCCGTCGAGCACCCCGTGACGAGGCTGGTGGCCGTCGCGCTGCTCCAGGCCGTCGCGACCCACCTGGGGAAGGCCGCCGGTGAGGGCGGCTCGCGGGCGTGTGCCGCCTGTCGGCACCGGGCCGGTGGGGCCCGCTGACGTCTCGGTTCGCTCACGGCTGGGAACGGGGGCTTCCGCACTCTCGATCGTCAACTATAGTTTAAGGCGATCGAGAGGGAGCAGCACGTGGCCGCAGTGGATGACAGAGTCGATGCCGGGACGCCGGGGGAGGAACCCGTGGTTCCCGTACCCGCCCCCGGGGCTCCGTTCGCCGACCGGCTGAACTTCCTCTTCGACCGCGTACGCGCGCCGGGCGCCAAGGAGTTCAGCAACGCGCACGTGGCGCGGACGATCTCGTCCTACGGTGACGACAGCTTCACCGGTGCCTACCTCGGCATGCTGCGCAAGGGGGAGCGCACCCCCACCATCACCCTCGTGCCGCTCCTCGCGCGGTTCTTCGGTGTGGAGGCGGGCTACTTCGTCGAGGACGAGATCACGCGCAAGGTCGCGGACCAGTTCGAACTCCTGCGGAAGCTCAGCGAAGCCGGCGTGCGGGAGATCGCCCTCCGCGCGATGGGGCTGTCCGACAGGAGCCAGCGCAAGGTCCTGGAGGCGATCGACGCCGTCCGGGAGCTGGAAGGGCTGCCCGACGACCCCGAGAGGGGCTCGCCGTGACGGGCCCCAGGATGCCGATGTGGCGAGGCGGCCGCGCGCGGCGTGACCGCGCGGGCGACGAAGTGGAGCGCCGCAACCGCGAGTTCGTCGCGGAGCTGGACCTGCCGCCCGTGGACAGCGTCCTCGACCTGGTGCCGTTCATGGAGAATCGGTTCGGCCGGTCGATCCGCCTCATGCCCTTCACGCCGGACCCGTCCGACCCGGACTCCCTGGACTCCTCGGCCCCCTGCGGCATGTGGCTGGCCACCGGAACGACGGACTACGTCTTCTACGACACCGGCATCAGCCGCGCGCACGCCGAGGTCATCGTGGGCCACGAGTTCGCGCACATGCTCAGGCGGCACCGCGGCAAGTCGCCGGTCGACACCGGCAACCTCGGCGGCCTGATCACCGGCATCGACCCCAGCATCGTCCAGCTCGTCCTGGGCCGGACCCGCTACAACGAACCCGAGGAGTTCGAAGCCGAAATGCTCGGATCACTGCTGCAGGAGCACGTGAGCGTCTCGCGTGCCGCGGCCTCCCGCACTTCGCGGGACGCCGACCCCATCGCCCGTACCCTCCTGCGCTGACGGATCAGGCTGTGAAAGACATACTCCACCCCCTGTGTCTGGCGATCGCCGGTACCGGGTTCCTCTTCCTCCTGCGGGACCTCGGCAGGAGCCGCCGCGACCGCGCCCTGGTCGCCCTGGCGTTCACCTACGGCTTCTCCGCGATCAGCTACGCCGTCTCCCTCACCTGGGTATGGGTGCGCATCGACGGGGTCCTCGGCATCACCAACTTCTCCGTACCGCTCGCCCAGAGCTGCGTGATCCTCGTCTTCGCGCTCCAGGCCACCGTCCTCGCGTACTGGTCGAAGCCGGCGGCCGAGGCCCGCCGCCGCGGACGGATCCTGCTCATCGCGGCCGCCGCCGTCATCGCCGGCATGGCCGTACTGTTCGCGCTGCTCACCCCGGCGACGACCCGCCCCGCCGACTTCGCGACGTACTACGCGCACGACCCCTTCTACCAGGCGTACGTGCTGCTGTACTTCGGCACGTACACCGTCGCCGAGGTCTACCTGGCGCGCTCCTGCTGGAAGTACGCCCGCACCGCGAGCAACCCGTCGATCGCGTGGGGCCTGCGGCTCATCACGGTCGGCGCCATCATCACCCTCGGATACAGCACCATCCGGATCGGCGCGGTCGTCGGGGCCGAAGTCGGCTTCGACGTCCGGCACCTGGACCCGTTCGCCTGGGCGTGCGGCGACATCGGCGCCACCGCCACCCAGATCGGATACTTCCTCCCGACACTGGCCCGCCGGACCGCCGCAGCCCGCGACTGGACCACCGCGCACCTCCACTACCGGCGCCTGCGCCACCTGTGGGCCGCGCTGGACCAGGCCGACCCCGGCATCACCCTGCGCCGCCCGGCCCCGCAGCGCGCCGCCCTGCTGCGCGGCCGCAGCGCACACTTCCCGCTGCTCCGCCGCCGCGTGGAGATCCGCCAGGGCCAGAAGCTGCTCCGCCGCTACCTCGACCCGGCCGTACGGGAGGAGTCCACGGCCCGGCGCGGCGCCGAGGGTCTCACCGGCGCCGGCCTCGCCGCGGCCGTCACCGCCGACCAGATCCACGACGCACTCCTCCGGCACCGCGCCGACGAACCGGTCGACACCCCGGCCGAGTACGCCGACGCCGAACTGCCCCTCGACACCACCGAGGACGAGCTGACGCACCTTCAGCGCGTCGCCGCGTACTTCACCCCGCCGGCCGACGGCTCCGCCGCCGCTTCCGCCGCGCACAGCGCCGCCCCGGGAGCCCGCCCGTGATCCGCCGCCGCAGCCTGCTCGCCACGGCCGCCGCCGCGACGGCCGCCATGACCTCCTCCGCGGCCGCCCGCCCGCGCTCCGGCACCGGGAAGGCCGCCCGCCGCGCCCTGCACCTGGCACCCGCCCGCGCACAGCTCACCGCGCTGCGCCGGGGCAGGACCACCAGCCGGGACCTGCTGGAGCAGTACCTCCGGCACATCGCCACGGCCAACCCGGGCCTGAACGCGATCGTCACCCTCGACGCCGACGGTGCCCGCGCGGCCGCCGACAGGGCCGACCGCCACCTGGCCCGTACCGGCAAGCCGCTCGGCCCGCTGCACGGCCTGCCGCTCACCGTGAAGGACGCGCTGGAGACGAAGGGGCTGCGCACCACCTGCGGCTCGCCCGGCCTCGCCGACCACGTGCCCGCCCGGGACGCCGACGCCGTCGCCCGGCTGCGCGCGGCCGGCGCCGTCCTCGTCGGCAAGACCAACGTGCCGGCCCTGTGCCAGGACATCCAGACGTCGAACCCCGTCTTCGGCAAAACGGCGAACCCCCACGACGGCAGCAGGACCGCGGGTGGTTCCTCCGGTGGCCCGGCCGCCGCCGTCGCCGCCGGCCTCACCGCGCTCGAAGTCGGCTCGGACCTCGCCGGGTCCCTCCGCCTCCCGGCCGCCTACTGCGGTGTGTACGCGCTGCGCACCAGCTTCGGCATCGTGCCCACCCGCGGCCACATCCCGCGCCCGCCCGGCTGGCTGACCAGCTCCGACATGAACACGCTCGGCCCCCTCGCCCGTACGCCCGAGGACCTCGGTCTGCTCCTGGACGTGCTCGCCGCGCCGGCCCCCGCCGACGCCCCGGCCTGGCGGATCGATCTCCCGGCGCCGCGCCACCGCCGCCTCGCCGACTACCGGATCGGCATCTGGCGGGACGACCCGTACTGCCCCGTCGACAAGGAGACCCGGGCCCTGCTGGACACGGTCGGGCAGCGCGTACGGACCGCCGGCGCCACCGTCGACGACACCACCCGCCCTGTGGACCTCGCCGACAGCGACGAGCTGTTCCAGCGCCTGATGTACGCCACGGCGAGCGCGACCGCCACCGACGAGGAGTTCGCCGCCGACGTCGCGGCCGCGCGGACGACCCCCGCCGACGACCCGAACGCCCCCTACCTGCGGGCGCGGACCATGCGGCACCGGGACTGGCTGCTCGCCGACGAGGCGCGCGAAAAGCTGCGGGCCCGCTGGGCCGGCTACTTCGCCCGCCACGACGTGCTGATCACGCCCGCGGCGCCGACCGCGGCAGTCGAGGACCAGACCGCCGTCCCGGTGCCGCAGCGGTACATCACCGTCGACGGCGAGAAGCGCCCGTACTACGCCCAGACGACCTGGCTGAACCTGGCCGGCCACGTCAGGCTCCCGGCCGCCGTCGTCCCCGCCGGAAAGACCGCCGACGGGCTGCCTCTGTCCGTCCAGATCATCGGCCCCTACCTGGCCGACCGCACGGTCCTCGACGTGGCCGGGCACCTCGCGCGGCTCCTGCCCGAGCCCGTACGGCCGCCCGCTTTCACCACATGAGCGGGCCCCACTGACCCGGGCTCGTCCCGCCTCCACGGGGGTGGGGCAGGACGAGCCCGCACAGCAGAGGGCCCCGGGCGAACCAGCCCGGGGCCCTCTGCGCTGTCCGCCGGCATGGGCAGCAGCGCCTGATGGCATGCGAAGGGCCCGGATACCGACGGGGGATGCGGCATCCGGGCCAGTGATCAGCTTAGCCGGACGCCCCGCCGGACGGACAGCCAGGGGCCGAAAACCGCGGATCGCCGACCGGTTCCACCACGGACGAGGCCCTTACCGGGACGACTGACCTCCGTCAGCGCCGGCGCCGTCGTGGGTGCCGGGATGCCGGACACACCGGAAGCGCCGTCTCCCCGGCCGTGGAGGGGCGAGGCGCGGCCTTTGGCCACGGTGGTCGTCACCCCGGGTCACCCTGCCCGCATGCAGCCATTCGGGGGTGTCGGCTCGGTCGGCTGATACCCGTCGCGATTGGCGGGCACCCGGTCCACACCATCCCGACCTGCCGACCCGCTCCCCGCACCACCGCACGGACGTGAGGCGACACAGTGACCTCGACCCCGAACCCCGGCGCCGGCACCCCCCGGCGCGTTCCCACGGCCACCCACTGGGGCAACTACGAGGTCGTCACGGACGGTGACGGCGGCATCGACAAGCTGGAGCCCGCTGCGGACGACCCCCGGCCCTCGCCCATCGGGCGGGGCGTGGCGGACGCCCACCACGCGCGCAACCGGATACTCCAGCCGATGGTGCGCCGGGGCTGGCTGGAGCACGGGCCGCGGTACGACGGCGGGGGCCGGGGCGCGGAGCCCTTCGTCCCCGTCTCCTGGGACGAGGCGGGCAGCCTGATCGCCGCCGAGCTGGACCGGGTGCGTGAGACGTACGGCAACGAGGCGATCTACGGCGGGTCGTACGGCTGGGGGAGCGCCGGGCGGTTCCACCACGCGCAGAGCCAGGTGCACCGCTTCCTGAACGTGCTCGGCGGCTTCACCTCCTCCGTCGGGTCGTACAGCGCCGCGGCGATGGAGGCGGTCATGCCGCATGTGATCGGCGGCGGGCCGTGGAACGCCGTCGCGCAGAACCCGCTGTGGCGGGAGATCGCCGACCACGGCGAGCTGGTCGTCTCCTTCGGCGGCCTGGCCGCCAAGAACGCCCAGGCCAACTCCGGCGGGGTCGGCCGCCACCAGGCGGTGGACTGGCAGTGGCGGTGCCGGGACAACGGCGTGGCGTTCGTGAACGTCTCGCCGTGGCGGGCGGACGCGCACGAGGCACTCGGCGCGGACTGGGTGCCGCTGCGGCCCAACACCGACGTCCCGCTGATGCTCGCGCTGGCCCACGTACTGATCACGGAGGGGCGGTACGACACGGACTTCATGGTGCGCTGCTGCACGGGCTTCGAGGTCTTCGAGCGGTACGTCCTGGGCCGGAGCGACGGCGTCGTCAAGGACCCGGCCTGGGCCGCGGAGCTCACCGGGGTCGACCCCGCGACCATCGTCGGCCTGGCCCGGCGGATCGGCCGCCACCGGACCGTCATCAACGTCAGTTTTTCGGTGCAGCGGCAGGACCACGGCGAGCAGCCGTACTGGACGGCCGTCGTGCTGGCGGCCCTCTCCGGTTCGATGGGGCGCCCGGGCGGCGGCTTCGCGGCCGCGCTGGGCATCTCGCAGACCGGTGTGGAGCGCGAGCGCCACGCCATCGCGTCGCTGCCGCAGGGGCACAACGCGGTCGGGACGTTCATCCCGGTCGCGCGCGTCGCCGACATGCTGCTGCACCCCGGAGAGCTTTTCGACTACGACGGCCGCCGGCTGCGCTACCCGGACATCCGCCTCGTCTACTGGGCGGGCGGGAACCCCTTCCACCACCACCAGGACCTGAACCGGCTGGTCCGCGCGTGGCAGCGGCCGGAAACCGTCATCTGCCACGAGCCCTGGTGGAATCCGCTCGCCCGGCACTGCGACATCGTCCTGCCCGCCGCGACCATGCTGGAACGCAACGACTTCGCCGCCGGCAAGACCGACCTGTCGCTCTCCGCGATGCACCGGGCGGCCGAGCCCCCGGGGCAGAGCCGTACCGACTACGACGCGTTCAGCGAGATCGCCCGGAAACTGGGGCTGGAGAAGGAGTTCACCGAGGGGCGGACCGCCGACGAGTGGGTCGAGGAACTGTACGAGCGCACCCGTGCCCGGCTGGCGGAGACGGGCGTGGACCTGCCGGCCTTCGCGGATTTCTGGGCGGCGGGCCGGGACCCGGGCACGCGCCGGGGCCGGGGCCGGAGCAGTGCGGACGGTCATGTCGTCACGCCGCCGGTGCCCGACGGGCCGAACCAGTTCCAGCTGCTGCGCGAGGACCCCCACGCCCATCCGCTCGCCACGCCGTCGGGCCGCATCGAGGTCTTCTCCCGGACGGTCGCCGGCTTCGGCTACGACGACTGCCCCGGCCACCCGGTGTGGCTGGAGCCCCGCGAATGGCGGGGCGACGCCCGGCGGCGCCGCCCCTTCGACCTCATCTCGCCGCAGCCGGCGAACCGACTGCACAGCCAGTACGACCACGGTGCGCACAGCAGGTCAGGCAAGATCCACGAGCGCGAACCCGTGACGGTCAACCGCCAGGACGCGGCGGCCCACGGGATCAGCGACGGCGACGTGGTGCGCCTCTTCAACGACCGTGGCGCGTGCCTGGCCGGTGCCGCACTCTCCGACGACATCCGGCCCGGCGTCCTCGCCCTGCCGACCGGCGCCTGGTACGACCCGGCCGACGCGCGGACCGCCGGCAGCCTGGACAAGCACGGCAACCCCAACGTGCTCACCCGTGACCTCGGCACCTCCCGCCTCGCGCAGGGCCCGACGTCCGGCACCACCCTCGTCGGCATCGAACGCTACGACGGCGAACCACTCCCGGTGACGGCCTTCGACCCTGCGCCGGTCCGGCCCTGAGGCGTACTCAACTCCCCCTTGGATCTCAGACGTTGACGCCGAAATCGGCGGCGATACCGGCGAGACCGGAGGCGTACCCCTGGCCGACGGCGCGGAACTTCCACTCCGCGCCGTGCCGGTACAGCTCGCCGAAGACCATCGCGGTCTCCGTGGCGGCGTCCTCGCTGAGGTCGTAACGGGCGATCTCCTGGCCGTCGGCCTGGTTGACCACCCGGATGTAGGCGTTGCGCACCTGGCCGAAGTTCTGCGCGCGGGCCTCGGCGTCGTGGATGGAGACCGGGAAGACGACGCTCGCCACGTCGGCGGGGACGGCGGCGAGGTTCACCTTGATCTGCTCGTCGTCGCCCTCGCCCTCGCCGGTGAGGTTGTCACCGGTGTGCTCGACCGAGCCGTCCGGGCTCTTGAGGTTGTTGTAGAAGACGAAGTGCTGGTCGGAGCCGACCTTGCCGGACGTGTCGCACAACAGGGCGCTGGCGTCCAGGTCGTGGTCGGTGCCCGTGGTGGTGCGCACGTCCCAGCCCAGGCCGATGACGACCGCGGTCAGCCCCGGTGCTTCCTTGCTGAGTGAGACATTGCCGCCCTTGGCCAGGGAAATTGCCACGTCGTTCTCCTCCGCTGGTGGTCTGCTGATGGTGTGTTGGTGGTGCTTGTTGGTGGTCTGCGGGGTGTCAGTAAAATCTACAGCACTGTAGAAGTTAACGGTGGGGGTGCCCGCGTGGCGGGCTGCGTGGACCGGCCGGGTGGACCGGTCGCCCCGGGCCTTCCCGCGGGGGCGTCTGCGGCCCGAAGCCGGGCCGGAGACGCCCCCGCCCCCATGAGAAGGTGAACTTTCCCACGCGACCATGAGGAGGCGGCGATGGACGAGGCGACGGCGGTCTTCCTCAAGGCACTCGCGAGCGACACCCGGCAGCAGATGCTGGCCCAGTTCTCCGGCGTCGGCGAACTCACCGCGGGCGAGATCGCCGAACGCAGCGGGCTGCGGCCCTCCACAGCCTCCGAGCACCTGCGTCTGCTGCACCGCGGCGGGCTGGTCGAAGCCCGCAAGGAGGGCAAGCAGATCTACTACCGGATCGACAGCCCCGCGGTGGACCACCGGCTGTCGGTGCTGCACGACTACCTCGACCACTGCCGGCTACCGCCCACGGGCCCGGGGGACGGGCAGGGCCGCGCGGACGGGCACGTACCCGGCGGTGGCCGTACGGCGGGCGGGCGCCACACGGTGTGGGACCGGCTCAAGGGGTCGGTGTCGGCCATGCAGGCGCAGCTCGTGGCGCGCAAGAACGAGCTGCGGAGCGGTGCGTTCCGTGACGCGAGCATGGCCATGTGCGCGCTGGTCGCCGCAGCCGACGGCATCATCGACCCGGCGGAGCGGCGCCGGGTCGCGCAACTGATCGCCACCAACGAGGTGCTGCAGAACTTCGCGGCGGACGACCTCCAGCGCCGCTTCGAGGAGAACCTCGACCGGCTGACCCCCGACTTCCGCGCGGGCACGGCCGCCGTGCTGCACGAGGTGGCCAGGGTGAAGAAGCCGTCCGAGGCCCGGGCCGTCGTACAGATCGGCATCGTCATCGGCGTGGCCGACGGCGAGTTCGTCGAGAGCGAGCAGGCCGTCGTGCGCGAGGCGTGCCGGACGCTGGGGCTGGCGCCGCGGGAATTCGGCCTGTGAGCGGCGGGCCTGAGGAGCGAGCACGGGTGGCCGATGAACGGCCTGAACGGCCTGTGTGCCCTGGTCGCGAACGGCCTGTGGGCCCCGCTCGGGACCCACAGGCGGCAGGGTCAGCGGCGTACGCGCAAGGGTCGGCGGCGTACGCGGCAGAATTCAGCGGCGTACCAGGACGCGTTCCATGGCCATGACGCCGAGGGCCGCCACGGCGACCTGGATGCCCCACTCGATCCAGTCGACGCCCCTGGTGTCGGCGACGCCGAGACCCATCGCGATCCACGCGCCGACGAACGCCGCGACGATGCCGATCAGCATCGTCCAGAGAATGCCGATGTGCTGGCGCCCGGGGACGACGAGCCTGCCCAGGGCACCGATGACAATGCCGATCACGATGGCGCCGATGATGCTTGAAGCTTCCATGCTCGATCTCCCGTCGCCCGGCTTGTGCCATGACGTGTGCCCCCGGGATCCGCTCCCAGTCGTCCCGGCACCCAGGCACCGACGCACGAGGAAGGCGGGGAAGCGGCGATGACGCAGACGGACGACACCGTGCGCCTGGTGCGCGAAGTGCTCGGCGCGGACGCCGTCGTGGGAATCTACCTGCACGGTTCCGCCGTGCTTGGCCGCACGCGGCCGTACAGCGATCTCGACCTGCTCGTCGTGTCGCGGCGCCGCATGACGCCGCCGGAACGGCGGGCCCTGACCGACGGCCTGCGGGCGATCTCAGCGCCGACCGATGAGCCCGGCCCCTTGCGGCCCGTCGAACTCACCGTTGTCGCGCAGGGCGACATCCGTCCCTGGCGCTACCCGCCCCGCTGCGATTTCCAGTACGGCGAGTGGCTGCGCGCCGAGTTCGCGCGCGGCCTGCTACCGCGGCCGGCACCGAGCCCCGACCTCGCGCCGCTGATCACGATGGCGCTCCAGGGCAACACACCGCTCACCGGCCCACCGCCGGCCCGCGTACTCGCCCCGGTCCCGCCCGCCGACCTCCGCCGCGCGCTGGTCGCCGGCGTACCGGAACTCCTGGCCGACCTCGAACAGGACACCCGCAACGTCGTCCTGACCCTGGCCCGCATCTGGCATACGCTCGCCACCGGCACCCTCACCACCAAGGACGCGGCAGCCGACTGGGCCCTGACCCGCCTCCCCCCGGAACACCACCCCGTACCCACCCGCGCCCGCGACGTCTACCTGGGCCGCACCCCCGACCACTGGCCCGACCTCCGCCCCCGACTCCACCCGTACGCCACCCGTGTCACCACCGAGATCACTCACTTGACCGGGGGAGACGCGTAGCCGCCGGCTGCTCGGAGGGGGCGCGCTCCAGGGACGTCGGCGTGGATGTCCGGCGCCACGGCAATCGGCCCTGGGTCGCGGCGAGTACGGCGCCGCAGAGCAGGACCGCCGCGCCCGCGGCCTGTGCCGGGGCGAAGGACTCGTCCAGGAAGAGGGTGCCGCAGAGGGTGTTGACCACCGGGACGGTGAACATCATCAGCGAGGCGGAGGCGGGGCCCACCGCGCCCACGCCGCGGTAGTAGAGGAGGTTGGCGACGGCGGCTGCGCCCAGGGCCAGGTACAGCGCGTTCAGCCAGACGCCCGGCGGCAGTTCGGCCCAGCGCACGTCCGGCACGGCGGGCGCGGCGACCAGTCCCAGCAGCACGGCGCCCGCGCAGGTGGCGTACGTCGTGGCGCGCAGTGGGTCGACGCCGGCGAGTACCCGCGGCCCCGCGAGCGTGTACGCGGCCCAGCACGCCGCACTGAGCAGGAACAGTGCGTCCCCCGCGAGCCGTGACGGGCTTCCCCGGTCGCTGCCGCCCGCGCCGAGGAAGAAGACCACCGCTCCGGTGAGCCCGAGCGCCAGCCCCGCCAGCCGCGCCCACGAGGCCCGTTCGCGCTTGGTGACCAGCAGGAACAGGCTGGTGAGTACCGGGCTCATGACGGGGATGAGAATTCCGGCGTCGAGCGAGGGCGCGAGCGAAAGCCCCCAGAAGAACGCGCTGTTGTAGGCGAAGACCCCGAGGACGCCCGCCAGCGCGGCGCGTCGGCCCGCGCCCTTCGGCGCCGCCCGCCGGTCACCCAAGAAGTACAGCGCCACCAGCAGGGCGAGCGCGGCACCGCCGAAGCGCAGCAACGCGGCGACGGAGTGCGGTACGTACGCCACCACCGACTTGGAACTGGCGAAGGCGCTGCCCCACAGCACCATCGTCACCGACAACATCAGATACGGGCTGTGCACGCCCTTCTTCGCTGGCATGCCCCGACTCTGGCGCCCGGCACCCGGCCCCGTCTTGAACGCTGGTGCGCGCCCGGCGGCCGATCCGGCCGGGCGGCCCCGCCGCGCCGGTCACGGGTCATAATGCGGCCATGGCGACGCGCGGCGGCTGGGTGCGGTACTGGCGGGACGGCACCCGTCCCGTGGAGGCGATGCACGCGCACTTCCGCGACCACGTCTACCCGCCGCACAGCCACGACACGTACTCGTTCGGCATCACCGACGCCGGTGCGCAGCGCTTCCGCTGCCGGGGCGGGGCCCACACAAGCGGCGCCGGGATGGTGATGGCGTTCAACCCGGACGAGGTGCACGACGGCCGGGCCGCGGCCGAGCTGGGCTACCAGTACCGCATCGTGCACCTCGGCCCCGCCGTGGTGAGCGACGTGCTCGCCGACGCCACCGACGGCCGGTCCGGCGCCCTCCCGCTCTTCCCGCACCCCGTGCTGACGGACCCGCAGCTCGCGGACGCGCTCGCCCGGCTGCACGCCGCGCTGGCCGGCACCACCGATCCGCTCGTCCGCGACGAGCGGCTGACCGCGGCCGTCATCGCGATGACCCGCCGCGGCACCACCGCGACCCGGCCCGCCGCGTTCGCCGTCCGTACGCCGGCCGACCGGGCACGGCGCCAGGCGGCCCGCCGGGCGCGCGCGTTCCTGGACGAGCGGTACCTGGACCCCGTGCCCGCCGAGCGGCTGGCGGCGGCCGCCGGCTGCAGCCGGTTCGCGCTCTACCGCGCCTTCCGCACCGAATACGGCCTCGCCCCCAGCGACTACCAGCGCCAACTGCGCCTGCGCCGGGCCCGTTCGCTGCTGCGAGCGGGTGCGACCCCGGCCGACGCCGCGGCCGCCGCCGGCTTCGCCGACCAGCCCCACTTCACCCGCTGGTTCCAGCGGGTGTACGGGGTGACCCCGGCCGTCTTCCGCGGCTGACCCGCGAGCGCCGCGGGGCGCGCCCGGGGCCCCGCGCCCGATCGGGTGACGGTGCGTCCGGACCCCTCGATCGCAACCAAGGTCGTTTGCCCGCGTACATGTGGGTAGACGGGGGCCGGTGGGAGCTTACGGTACGCACGGCACGCGAGCTGGCAAACTGTGCCCAGTGGGGCAAAACGGCAATAGGATGACGAAAGCGTGCCAGTCGCTGCGATCATCCACGCTCCGGACGGCACCCGCCCACGCCACCCGACCCGACGACGAGTACGCGGAGCCATGAAACACGGGCAGAACGAACGATCCAGGCAAGCGCGCAAGGGAACGCAGTCCGCCGGGTACGGATCGGGCAGCGTACGGACCGAGCGCATGGTGCGCACGCTGCTCCGCCGACGCAAGAACTCGGTGGATCCCGAGGACGTCACCGTCGTCGACAAACCCCAGGTCAGACGGGCCGTTTCGGCCGCGGCGCTGGGCAACACCATGGAGTGGTTCGACTTCGGCGTCTACGCCTATGTCGCGTCCACCCTCGGCAAGGTCTTCTTTCCCTCCAGCTCGCCCGGCGCGCAGGTCATCTCCACCTTCGCCACGTTCGCCGCGGCCTTCCTGGTGCGGCCGCTCGGCGGCCTGGTCTTCGGGCCGCTGGGTGACCGCATCGGCCGGCAGCGGGTGCTCGCCGCCACCATGATCATGATGGCGATCAGCACCTTCGCGGTGGGTTTCCTGCCGAGTTACAGCGCCATCGGGCTGGCCGCCCCGATACTGCTTCTCCTCTGCCGACTGGTGCAGGGCTTCTCGACCGGCGGCGAGTACGCGGGCGCCACGACGTACATCGCGGAGTACTCACCCGACCGCAAGCGCGGCTTCCTCGGCAGCTGGCTCGACTTCGGCACGTTCGTCGGCTACTCGCTCGGCTCCAGCCTCGTCACCGTCCTGACCGCCGTGCTCAGCGACGAGCAGATGCTCTCCTGGGGCTGGCGCATCCCCTTCTACGTCGCCGGGCCGCTCGGCCTGATCGGCCTCTACATGCGGATGAAGCTGGAGGAGACCCCGGCCTTCCAGGAGGTCGAGGCCAAGCACAAGGCGGCGGCCGAGCAGGGCGGCTCCCCGGACGAGGACCCGGTCGAACAGGCCCGGATGTCCGGCAAGGGCCGTCTGAAGGAGCTGTTCACCCACCACTGGGAGGCCATGCTCATCTGCATGGGCCTGGTGCTGCTCTACAACGTGACCAACTACATGGTCACCTCCTACCTGCCCACCTACATGACCAGCACCCTCGGCGAACCGAGCCTGACCGCCCAGCTGCTCGTCCTCGGCACGATGGTCCTGGTCGTCCTGACGATCACCACCGTCGGACGGTACTCGGACCGTTTCGGACGCCGGCCGATGTTCCTGTGGGCGGGCGCGGCGATGGTGGTCCTGGCCATCCCGGCGTTCCTGCTCATCAAGCAGGGCGGCATCCTGTTCCCGGCCCTGGGCTGCGTCATCCTCGGCCTGCTGCTCGTCTGCTTCGCGGGGACGAGCGCGTCCACCCTGCCCGCGCTCTTCCCCACGCACCTGCGGTACGGCGGTCTCTCCGTCGCCTTCAACGTCTCCGTCTCGATCTTCGGCGGTACGACCCCGCTGGTCGCCTCGGCGCTGGTGGAGTCCACGGGCGACAAGATGGTGCCCGCTTACTACTTGATGGCGGCGGGCGTCATCGGCGTCATCTCGGCGTTCTTCCTGCACGAAACGGCGGGCAAGCCGCTGCGCGGCTCCTCGCACATGGTCGAGGACGAACTTCAGGCCCGCCAGCTGGTCGCCCGCAGCCGTACCCGCGCGGGCCGCCGCGCCCGCGACGTCTGGATCGGTCTCCGGCACGGCCGCCTGCCGCGGCACCACGAGCGGAAGGACGAATAGCCCCACAATTCCGGAAGAAACCCGCGCTTCCGGGAAAGCCCTACGGTTCCGCCGCTCCTGTGCCCGCCGGTCCTTACCCGACCGGCGGGCACGGATGTACTTGAGGGCAGAGTGTGTCCGGCGGAGCGGCCGGGCGGGGCGGGCGACCGGTCAGGGGCCTACGGTGGCCACTGGGGCCGCGGCGGCCGGACGGGACGCCGTGGCCGGATCGCATGCACCAGCAGGAAAGCGAGTGGGGTTTGGTTACGCGGCGGCGTCTTCTGGCACTGGCGGGCGGGGCTCTTGTGGTCGCGGGGTGCTCGTCGGGTGAAAAACAGTCCGCGGGGAAGGAAGGCCGTGACGTCGCCGGCAGCGACGTCACCGGGAAGGCCGCCGCAGGGGGAGGCGCCGGCGGCCCGGCCGGCATCCTGGGGGCGAACTTCAACGAGGACCCCGACAGCGTGACGTTCGACGAGCTGAGCGAGCTCTCCGCGAGCTGGCTCCGGGGCTTCGTCCCGATGCCCGAGGTCGAGGACGACGCCTCCCAGCAGCGCGCCGTCAAGAAGCTGCTGGACGCCCACCGGCAGAAGTACGGCACAGTGCTCTCCCTGAAGTTCCCGTACAACAACCGGCCCCTGCCGCGGCCGGACTCCCCGGCCATGGCCGCGGAGCTGGACCGGGTCGACAAGGTCCTGCACGCCGTCCTCGACTCCGTCGACGTGCTGGCCATCGGCAACGAGCCGTTCATCGAGAGTCTTCAGCCGGACCGCGACTCGGGCGCGCTCAACGCGTTCTACGAGAAGGTCGCCGCGCACGTCATCGCGTACCGCAAGAAGCACTTCCCCAAGGGCTGCCGGACGCACCTCTACATGGGTGCGCTCAACTTCCTCGACCAGCCGGACAAGCGGACGAAGGCCACCGAGCGCTGGCTGTCCTACACGCGCGACACCCCGGAGATCGAGGGAGTGGACATCCACCCCCACGTGGCCGGGCCCGAGAACGTGCAGGCGTACCTCGACTATGTGCTGCCCCGGATGCGCAAGGAGCAGAAGTTCCTGGTCACCGAGTTCTCCCTGGTGAAGCTGTGGGAGCAGCACATGAAGGACGTTGTGCCCGCCCCGTACGCGCGCCGCTACGGCCTGCCGCAGGACACCCGCGTGTGGCAGGTGATCAAGCAGGCCATCGAACACCCCGTACCGGCGGACCAGTGGAGGGACTTCCTCGCCATGAGCCCCTGGTTCGAGAACCACAAGCACTTCCTGCAGAACCAGGTGCGCCGCTTCCGGGACACCGGGCGCCTCGCCGTGGCCACGTACGGCGTCACCCAGGCCAGGGCCATGACGGAGAACTTCGGGCCGGACAAGCAGCCCTGGCTGCTGAACAGCCTCTACGCCAACCGCACCGTCGAGAACCCGGGCGGCGGCCTGCCGGCCCACGGGTACGGGTTCTTCGACGACTTCAAGGACCTCCAGCGGCCGCAGGACCGCAGGCCGGTCAAGAAGTCCTGACGCGCACGAACGCGGCGCCCCGCCACCGGATCATTGCCGGAGGCGGGGCGCCGCCCGCTGTGCGGTGCGCGGTCAGCCCCGCGCCGCGAACTCCACGAAGGCCGCCCATCCGGCCGGGGCTATGGACAACACAGGCCCCGCCTCGTCCTTCGAATCACGGATGCGGACCATGTCCGCGCTCTGCGCCACCTCTACGCATTCGCCGCCCGAGCCGGTGCTGTAGCTGCTCTTGCACCAGGCCGACTCGCGCCGTGCCGACTGTCCGGTCTCTTTGACGTTCATGCTTCTCCCAGCAAGTTCTCGACGAAGGCCAGCGATTCGCGGGGTGGGAGCGCCTGTGCCCGGAGGATGCCGTACTGCTCCTCGATCTCCCGGACCGACGTCCGATCGGTGTAGAGGCGGCTGTCCTTGTAGGCCTCCACGTACGCGATCCTCTGCCCTTCCCCCGTCTCGATCAAGGTGAAGGGACCTTCGAGCCCAGCGTGCTCTTCACGCTCGATCGGCATGACCTGGATTTCGACGTTGCGGCGATGCCCATGCATCAGGACCTGTTCCAGTTGTCCCCGCATAACAGAACGTCCCCCCAGAGGACGCCGCAATACGAACTCCTCAACGACAAAGCTGATGGTGGGCAGCGGCAAGCGGGAGAAGATCTCTTGGCGTGCCAGCCGCGCCGCGACCCGCTGGGCCACGGTTGCCTCGTCGAGCAGCGGTCGCCACATGGCGAACACCGCACGCGCGTATTCCTCCGTCTGAAGCAGGCCAGGAACGGCCTTGGTCGCGTACACATGGAGGGCAACCGCTCTCGCCTCCAACCGCGCCGCATCGCGGAAGAACGCCGGGTACTGCGCCCGCGCGATCTCCTCCTTGCCGGCCTTCAGTACGCCGCCCGCGTCCAGTACGTCGTCCACCGTGTCGATGAACTTCGGCGGCGGGATGCGGCGGCCCTGCTCGAACGAGGCGATCGTGGACGCGGAGTACCCCGTCAGCGCTCCGAGCCGGGACCGCTCCATCCCCGCACGCAGACGGCACAGTTTGAGCTGCTGCCCGAAGACGTGCAGCGTGCCTGAGCCGGGTCCGTACTCGTGCTCGCCTCCGTCCTCTTGCCCGGACGGCTGCCGATCGTCCATGTGCCGGTACCTCCCGCACCGCTGCCGCATCCCGCACTCGTACGCCCCAACGCCACGCTCCGCGTCGAGGCACGCGTCGTGCCGCGTACAAGACCTGCGCCGACGCGTACAACCCGTGCCCGTCGGCGCGTCCCTGCTGGTCACCGTACGCACACGCCGGGAGGGTCTTCCGCATGAACGGAGCGATTCCTCCTTACGTGACAGCGGGACAGCAACCCGCAGCCGGCGAGCGTGACTTCGGTATGCGGTTCACCTCCACTCCTCGAGGCGCACGCCTCGCACGGCGGCTCGTCTCGCACCGGCTCGACGACTGGGGGCACCCGTACGACTCGACGGCCAACGAGGTGGTGACCCTCATCGCCGCCGAGCTGGCAGCGAACGCCGTGCGGCACGGACACGTACCGGGGAGGGACTTCCACCTTCGGCTCACCGAAGAGTGCGGCAACAGGCTGCGTGTCGAGGTGACCGATACCCGCGGTGAGCGGATGCCCGATCCGGTCGCCCCGGTCGTCGGCGGTGTGGCCGAGGCCCCCGCGGACGCCGAGTCCGGTCGGGGGCTGCTCCTGGTCACGGCGCTGTCCGACGCCTGGGGGATGCGGCCGCGCACCGGGGCGCCGGGGAAGACGGTATGGGCGCGGTACCGCGCTCGCTGACCGGTCGTGCGCCTGATGCGCGCCCTTGTCGGACGTCTCGGCATATGCCAAACAGGAAGTGGCGGGAACGGTGAGCCGATGGGGGAGGGACGTGCCATGTCGTACGCGCGGAGCCAGGGCGGTGCACGGGGTCACGACGGCGGGGGGCAGCGGGGAGACGGCCGGGGTGGCAGTGGTGGGGAGCACGGCGGCTCCGTGCCCTCGTCATGGGCCCGGCGCTGTTTCGGCGAAGCCGCTGCCCCTCTCGCCGCGGCCGTACCTGAGCGGCTGCTCCGGGCCCACGAGCGGGCCCTCGCCGCGCATCTCGGGGCGGGGCTGAAGCGGCGCGGCCCGTACGGGCGGACCCTGCTGGAGGCCGCGCGCGAAGAGCTTGCCGAGGGCGCTCAGGCCCTGGGCGGGGACGCCCGCGAGCTGCACGGATACACGTACGCCGTGCTCAACGACCACGTGCTGTTCCCGTACAAGTACGCGGACCGGCCGCTTCCGCTGGGCCGGGCGCGGATGCCCCACGCCTCCATGACCCGGCAGCGGCTGTACCACGCGCACGGCCCTGAGGGGCAGGAGGGGCTGTTCCCGTTGGACGAGGAACTGACCAGCGAGGAGTACGAGCAACTGCACGAGGCGTTCGAGGAGCTGGGGCGGACGGCCCGGCTGGTGTCCGTGTTCTTCACGGCCGATCCGGAGGGCGGCATACACGCCGTCCACTGGGGCAGTGCCCGGCTGGAACCGGATCACACCTTTGCATGGGACCACTCGGAACAGCTGGATATTCCTGCCCGGACCTAGCTCCGGAACCAGTGCACCACCACAGCCTGCCGGAACGGCCCGCGACCCCGCGAGCCGCGCGGAGTGCCGATGGTGCGGCGGTATGCCAACGGGGGCAAGGGCAGGCTTGGACAGCGCCGCGGGCCCGTCAGGACGCGGTGACGCGGATCTTGGACTGGCCGTGCCGGCGGGTCTCCCAGTCGTCCATGAAGCGGGCCGTGAGGCCGTGCCGTGCGGCGAGGTCGACGAGGGTCTCGGTGCGGTAGTAGAAGTCCTCGCGCAGGACGTGGTGTTCGGCCCCGGTGGTGCGGTCGAAGGTGAAGTCGAAGAAGCCGCCGGGGGCGAGCACCCGTCCCACGTGTGCCAGGCATTCGTCGATGACCTCTATCGGCGAGTGCGAGAAGACGCTGTGGGCGTGCACGACGTCGAAGTGCGCGTCGGGCAGGAAGTCCAGGGTCAGGTTCTGCGTGATGGTCAGGTGCGGGAGCTTGGCCTGGAGGCCCTGCGTGGTCAGTGTCTGCTTGGCGGCGACGAGGATGTCGGGGGAGATGTCGATGCCGTAGTAGTTGCCGGCGTCGAGGTACTCGATGAAGTGCCAGCCGGCGCGGAGGTTGCCGCAGCCGATGTCGAGCATGCGGGACTCCGGCTTCAGCCCGTGCTCGCGGAGGTAGTCGAACTGCATGCGGCCGAGCGCGAGCCAGCGGTCGTGGGTCTGGCTGCCGACGGCGGCCTCGGGGTTGCGCCGGGTGTCGGACGCCATGACCGCCCGGTAGTAGCCGACGTGGTCGGGGTGCTTGAAGGCCAGCCAGCGGTCCCGGGCCGCCCGCTTGACGTACGGGGCGATGCGTTGCGGATGGCCGACGGCGTAGCGCACCTTGTGGGCGAGGGCGGCGCGGTTGGCGACCAGGTTCTTCTTCGAAGCCATGTGGTGTTCTCCAACGTGAGGCGGGTTCGCCGGATGCCGGGGACTATACATGGCACGTATACATTCGGTGTATAGATGGGTGGAGTGAGGCGCGGTGCGGGTGGCGTGCGGACGGTGGGGGCCTCGCGCGGCCCCCACCGGGCAGGTCAGAGCAGGCGGCTGATGGACGGCATCAGGTCCTGGAAGGTGCGGCCGGTGGCGGGCTCGCCGAGGGCGGTCATCTGCCAGGTGGTGCCGGAGCGGTACACCTTGGCCATGATCTGGGCGGTGTGCCGGCCGCCGCCGGTGAGCGTGTAGCGGGCCAGCTCCTCCCCGGTGGACTCGTCGATGAGGCGGCAGTAGGCGTTCTGCACCTCTTCGAAGGTCTGGCCGGTGAAGGAGTTCACCGTGAAGAAGATCTGGTCGACATTGGCCGGAACCCGCCGCAGATCGACCGCGATGGACTCGTCGTCGCCCTGGCCCGTGCCGCCGACGAGGTTGTCCCCGCTGTGCTGGACCGAACCGTCGTTGCTGGTCAGGTGCTGGAAGAAGACGACGTCGACGCCCTGCCCCGCGGCGAAGAGCACCGCCGAGGCGTCCAGGTCGATCTCCCGGGCGCCGGCCAGCTTCGCGAAGAAGCCCTTGCGCTGGGCCGCCTGCCAGCCCAGCCCCATGCGTACCGTGCTGAGCGTGCCGCCGTCGGACTTGCTCAGGCTGATCTGCTGGCCCTTGTTCAGGTTCACGGACATTCGGAGAAGCCTCGCTCGTGTCGGGGTCCCGGCGGTGGGTGGAGCCGGGTGCGAATCTACAGCAGTGTAGAGATCCGGAATCGGCGCCCCAGCCGTTGTCGTACCCCATCGTCCCCCACGGCATCCGGGAGGCCCTGGCGCACGGCACCCCGCCGGACTGGGATGATCGGGGCATGGCTGAACGTGTGATCGCCGCGTGTGACGGGGCGTCGAAAGGAAATCCCGGCCCGGCCGGCTGGGGCTGGGTCATCGCCGACGCGGCGGGCGAACCCGCCCGCTGGGAGGCGGGCCCGCTGGGCACGGCGACCAACAACGTCGCCGAACTCACCGCCCTGGAGCGGCTGTTGACGGCGGTCGACCCGGATGTCCCGCTGGAGGTCCGGATGGACTCCCAGTACGCGATGAAGGCGGTCACCACCTGGCTGCCCGGCTGGAAGCGCAAGGGCTGGAAGACGTCCGCCGGCAAGCCGGTCGCCAACCAGGAGCTGGTCGTCCGCATCGACGCGCTGCTCACGGGCCGCTCGGTGGACTTCCAGTACGTGCCCGCCCACCAGGTCGACGGCGACGTCCTGAACGACTTCGCCGACCGGGCCGCCAGCCAGGCCGCCACCGCACAGCAGCCCGCCGGCAGCGAGCACGGCTCCCCGCACCCGCCGCCCGCCCCCGCCTCGACCCGCCGCGCCGCCGGCCCGAAGTCCTCCGGTGCGGGCGCGAAGACCTCCGCGGGCGCGTCGAAGCGGCGCGGCTCGACCGCTCGTACGCTCAAGGCCAAGTTCCCGGGCCGCTGCCGCTGCGGGCGCGCTTACACGGCCGGCGAGTCCATCGCGAAGAATTCCGAGGGCTGGGGCCACCCGGCCTGCCGCACCGCGGCGGCGGAGGGGTAGCGGAGAGACAGCGGCGCCGGCCTGCCGGCGGCCGGGACGGCGGGTGACGCCCCCCCGTGGGCGACAGCCCGGACAACTTCGGAGATCCAGGGGGCCCGTCATGTCGAACAAGAACGTCGGTGGACCGTCCGCCGGGCCGCGGCCCGGCCGGGACGGCGATGCGTCGCTCACCGCCGCCGGGATCGCCTCGGCCGTACGGGCAGGGGAGCTCACCGCCGTCGAGGCGGTCACGGCCGCGCTCGCCCGGACCGCGGAGATCGAGCCGGAGCTGCACGCCTTCCACGAGGTGTGGGGCGAAGCGGCGCTGGAGCGGGCGGCGGAGGTCGACCGGCTGGTCGCCGCCGGGGCGGAGCTGCCCCTCGCGGGGGTGCCGATAGGGGTCAAGGGCGTGCGCGGCGCGCGGGCCGCGGCGGCACGGGCGCTGGTGGCGGCCGGCTGCGTGCCGCTCGGGGCGACGTCC
Source organism: Streptomyces sp. NPDC050806 (assembly GCF_055586425.1). NCBI lineage: Bacteria > Bacillati > Actinomycetota > Actinomycetes > Kitasatosporales > Streptomycetaceae > Streptomyces > Streptomyces sp. NPDC050806. Next base: position 379,627 of record NZ_JBVJIF010000010.1, read on the forward strand.
GTACCGGGGCCCGGCACCCCGTGGCAGACCTGGGGGCTGGGCGGGGGCGGACGGACCCGTAACCCGTGGCGCGCCGACCGGACGCCCGGCGGCTCGTCGGCCGGTTCCGCCGCTGCGGTCGCGGCCGGTCTCGTGCCGCTGGCCACGGGCAGCGACGGCGCGGGCTCGGTGCGCATCCCGGCCGCCTGGTGCGGGGTCTTCGGGCTGAAGGTCACCAACGGCCTGCTGCCCTCGCCGGACCGTACGGGCCTCGCAGCGCCCGGCGTGCTCGCCCGGTCCGCGGCGGACATGGCGGCTTTCTGGCGCGTGGTGTGCGGCGCGGGCGGCCCGGCCGGCGCCGAGCGGCCTCCGGGCCCGGATGCGGCACCCGGTCCGCACGCAGTGCCCGGCCCGAATGCGCTGTCCGGCCCGGCGGGCGCGGCGCTGCCCCTCGCCGCCGTCTGGTCGGACGACCTGGGGTTCGCGCGGCCGGACCGGGAGCCGGCGGCGATCGCCCGCCGGGCGGCCGAGCGGCTCGCCGAGGCGGGCGTCGTCCGCTTCGTGACGGACGAGCCCGTCCGGCTGGCCGACCCGGGGGCCGCCTGGCAGGCGTTGCGGACCCCCGGCGCCGACCCGGCCGCGGCGGAGCGGGTACGGGCGGACAACGACCGGCGGCTCGCCGCGCTCTTCGCCCGCGTGCCGCTCCTGCTCACGCCCGCCACCCCGAATCCGCCGCACGGTCACGAAGGGCCGGGGGAGCGCTACAGCACCGCACTGACCTGGGCGTTCAACCTCAGCGGGCATCCGGCGGCGAGCATCCCGGCGGGGTTCGGCGCGGACGGCTGCCCGGTGGGCCTCCAGGTCGTGGCCCCGCACGGGGCCGAGCCCCTGCTGCTGGCCGTCGCCGAGGCGGCCGAGCGGGCCGCCGGACTGTGCGCCCCGAGCGTCACGCCGGCGCGCTGAGGAAGTCGAGCAGGGCGGAGTAGAGCCGTACCGGCGCGTCGAGGGGCACCAGATGCCCGGCGTCCGGGATCAGTTCGAGCCGTGCTCCCGGAATCGCCGCCGCCAGTTCGTGTGCCTTGGCCACCGGGATCCAGGTGTCCTCGGTGCCCCAGCAGACGGTGACGGGGAGATCGATGCCGGGGTACTTGTCCTGGATCTCGTCGGTGTACCGCTGGTCCGCCTGGGCGATCTGCCGGTAGAAGGCCGCTTGGCCCGCCTCGTCGGACCAGGGGCGGGCCAGCTCCTCGGCCACGTCGTCGCGCAGCCCCCGGTGGCTCGCCGAGCGGAGGTACTCCCGTACCAGCCCGAGGTGGAGTGCGGGCGGCAGCTGCTCGAAGACCGGGGAGTGCTCACCGGCCAGCCGGAAGAACGAGGAGCCCCAGGGCGCGAGCGCCACCGGGTCGACCAGGGCCAGCCGGCGGTAGGGGACTCCGTGCAGCAGGTGGGCCCGGAGGGACACGGCCCCGCCGAAGTCGTGCGCGACGACGGACGGCCGGGACAGCCGCCAGTGCTCCAGCAGTTCCGTGAAGACCCGGCCCTGGGCCGCCAGCGAGACGTCCTGCCCCTGCCGCTTCTCCGACGCGCCGTAGCCGGGCATGTCCCAGACGAACACCTGGTACCGCCGTGCCAGCGCGGGCGCGATCTCCCGCCAGACGTACGAGGAGAAGGGCGTGCCGTGCAGGAGCACCACCGGCTCGGCGTCCTCCGGGCCGAGCCGTTCCCAGCGCACCGTGCCGGCGGTGCTCCGGAAGGTCCTGCTCAACTGCCAGGTGCGGGTCTCGGACAACGGACCGGTCCTTTCGCGCGGGGGCGGACGGGGACGGACGAGCCCTCGGGCCGCCGGATCCTTGCTAAGGAGTGTAATTCATTTTACTCCTTACTTGTAGCGGTCCGGGCCGGTGGCGTAGGCAAAGTACGCCGCGTGTTCCGCCGCCGGGCAGTGGGCGGCGGGCGCCCCGGCCCTCTAGGTTCGGTCCCGCGGCGCACGGCAGTGGACCGACAACAGGAGGTCGTCATGGGGACGTTCACAACGGCGGACGGCACCGAGATCTTCTACAAGGACTGGGGCAGCGGACGCCCCGTCGTCTTCAGCCACGGCTGGCCGCTCAACGCGGACGCCTGGGACCCGCAGTTGCGCCTGGTGGCCGAGCACGGCTACCGCGCCCTCGCGCACGACCGCCGCGGCCACGGGCGCTCCGGGCAGCCGTGGCAGGGCAACGACATGGACACCTACGCGGACGACCTGGCCCGGCTCCTCGAAATCCTCAACCTGCGCGACGTGGTCCTGGTCGGGCACTCGACGGGCGGCGGGGAAGTGGTGCGCTACCTCGGGCGGCACGGTTCGGCGAGGGTCGCCAAGCTCGTACTGCTCGGCGCCGTACCGCCGTTGATGCTCCGCACGGAGGCCAACCCGGAGGGCACGCCGGGCGAGGTGTTCGACTCCCTCCGTGAAGGGGTGCTGCACAACCGGTCGCAGTTCTACCAGGACCTGAGCGCGCCCTTCTACGGTGCGAACCGGCCGGGCGCGGACGTCCCGCAGGGCACGCGGGACGCGTTCTGGCTGATGAGCATGCAGGTCGGGATGAAGGCCGCGCACGACTGCGTGGAGCAGTTCTCCGCGACGGACTTCACGGAGGATCTGCGCGGCATCGACGTACCCACGCTCATCGCCCACGGGGAGGACGACCAGATCGTGCCCATCGGGGCCGCGGCACACAAGGCGGCCCCGATGGTGAAGGACGCGGTGCTGAAGGTCTACCCCGGTGCGCCGCACGGCCTGACCGGTGAATACGAGGAGACCTTCGACCGCGACCTGCTCGCCTTCCTCAAGGACTGAGGCCCGGGGGCGGCGGCTCGGGGGCCGGGGGCGCAACGGCCGGCGGCCTCAGCCGGGGAGCGTACCGAGCAGGCGGCGGCACATCTCGGCGCAGCGGCGGGTGGTCTCCGCGCAGATGCGGCAGTGTGCGTGGTGGCCGGCCTGCGCACCGCACACTTCGTTGCTGCGCTCGCACGCCACCACGCAAGCCTCCAGCTGCGTGCGGACCAGGGTGTCGTCGGGGCCGCCGCTCCGCGTCAGTACCCGGCGGGTCGTCCCGGCGACGTCGGCGCAGTCCAGGTCACGGCCGATGCCGGACGTCTGCGCGGCGTCGGACCCCGCCAGCATGCCCGTCGCGCATGCCATGACGGCCTCTTCGCACTCCTGGAGGACATCGACGGCATCGGCGAGGACGGCACTGTCGAACCCGCCCTTGGCGGCCATCGTGTCGAACAGTTCGCGGGTCTGGAGCATGGCCCCCTCCTCGGTTCGTGCCGGGGCGGCCGACTCCTGCGGTCCTGCGGAGCCGCCTCAGCCTGCCTCCACGCTAGACCCGTGGCGCGTCACCGGAGCCCCGCTCGCGGCAGATTCCGAGTGGCCGCCGGGAAGTCGGTGCCGGCCGGATGGTGGAGGCCATGCGGGGCGCTGCTCCGGGGGCAGGGTCGCCAGGGCCCGCTCGACGGTGGGGAAGGTGCGCAGCAGGGTGCCGGTCAGCTGCAGGACGCGGGCGACGTTGGGACGCACCCTCGCCAGCAGCAGCCTGCCCTGCCGCCGCTCCAGCAGCCATTCGACGCTGAGCAGGCAGTTCAGCCCGCGCGAGTCGCAGAAGGTGAGCGCGGAGCAGTCCAGGACGGCATGGCGGTGCCCGCGGCCCAGGAAGGCGCCGACGGACGCGCGGAACGGCTGCTCGGTAAAGTGATCGAGCTCGCCGCTGATCTGCAGGACCACGCAGTCGTCACCGGAGGCGAGCGCGGTCATCTCCAAGCCGTCGGGGAGCGGCATCTGACTACCTCATCGTGCGGGGGAGTTGTGAGCTACTCTCACGTTGCTGACAGTAGCGGGTCTTGTTCTTGGAAAGCGTGTGATTTCCTGCCAAGCGTGGTAATGGCCGGAATGATGCGCACGGTGATCGGCCAGTGACTCCGCGGGTTTCGTCCGGCGGCACCGTTTCCGGCCCGCATGAGGGATTTCATCCAGGGCACCCGACACCCCATGGGATTGCTCACGCAATGGGAAGACGCGGTGGAGCACTGGGAGCACACGCTGGTCAACAGGGTGTTCCGCAGTGATCCGGTGCAGCTGGTCGACGCGCTGCAACGCGAGTGCGACGATCACGCCGTCGTCTGCAGCGAGAACCGGATATTGGTGCCCAACGCCTACGACGTCGAACTCGCCCCGTACGTCCACGAAAGACTCGGCGAACGGGACGAGGTCGTCGCGCAGACGCTGACCGACACGCTGGCCCGGCACGCCGCGGAACGCGGCTACGAGTGGGCGGGCCCGCTCACCGTCCATGTGGCCGAGTCGGGCCACTCGCTGCCCAACGGGCGCTACCGCATAACCAGCCAAGCCTTGCCGAACATCCCCCCGGATGCGTTCCACGACCCACCATCGGTGCATGATGCATCTTGACGATGCAGGTCCCGGTGAGGAGAGAACGTGGCAGTGAAGACGGAATCCAGGTCGGTGACGATCGCTACCCCCGACGGCTCGTGCGACGCCTTCGTCGCGCGCCCGGCGGGGGACGGCCCGCACCCCGCGGTGCTGTTCTACATGGACGCCATCGGCCTGCGTCCGGTGTTGGAGGACATGGCCCGCGAGCTGGCCTCCCACGGGTACTACGTACTGGTGCCCAACCTCTTCTACCGCAGCGGCCCGGCGCCCGTGGTGGAGGTGGGCGACCTCTCGACCCCGGAGCGCCGGGCGGAGTTCTTCGGGAAGGTCATGCCGCTGGTCCACGCGCTGACGCCGGACTTGGCGCTGCGCGACGCCGAGAGCTACCTCGGCTTCCTGGCCGCCCAGGACCAGGTCGGCAGCGGCCCGGTGGGGCTGACGGGCTACTGCATGGGCGGGGTGCTCTCCCTGCGCACCGCGGCGCGGTTCCCCGACCGGGTGGCCGCGGCGGCGAGCTTCCACGGCGGCCACCTCGCCACGGAGGCGCCGGACAGCCCGCACCGGTCGGCCGGTGACGTCCGCGCCGAGCTGTACTTCGGGCACGCCTCCGAGGACGACTCCATGAACGCCGAGCACATCTCCCGGCTGGAGACCGCGCTCGACGCCGCTGGCGTGACGTACCGCTCCGAGGTGTACCCGGACACCGTCCACGGCTTCACCATGTCCGACACCGCCGCGTACAGCGAGGCGGGCCTGGCCCGGCACTGGGAAGCGCTGCTGGACCTCTTCGCCCGTACGCTGAAGCAGGCCTGACGATGCGTCACGCGACGCGGCGCTACCCGGCGCGCAGCACCTGCGCGACGACCGGTCCCGCCGCGTCGCCGCCGTGGCCGCCCGACTGGACGAGCGCCGCGGCCGCGAGGTCGCCGCTGTAGCCGGTGAACCAGCTGTTGGACCGGGACTGCCCGTCCTTCTCGGCGGAGCCGGTCTTCGCGCCCTTCGCCCCGCCGACGCCCGCCATCGCGGCCACGGCCGTGCCCCGGCCGACGGTCGCCGCGTGCATCATCTGCCGCAGCTGCCGGGTGACGGACGGGGGCAGCGGGCGCGCGGTCGCCAGGGTCCGGCCGTCCAGCGACTGCGGTACGAGGACGGGCTGCCGGAAGCCGCCGTTGACGACGGTCGCGGTCACCGACGCCACGGCCAGCGGCGACATCTGCACCTTGCCCTGGCCGATGTACGAGGCGGCGGATTCCACCCCGGACGACTCCGGGACGCTGCCGTCGAAGGACGGCAAGCCGGTCTGCCAGTCCCCGCCGAGGCCGAAGGAGTCGCGGGCCGTCCGGCCCAGCGCGGTGCCCGCGACGCCCCGGTCGTTGAGCGGCTTGACCGCCTTGATGAACGCGGTGTTGCAGGACCGGGCGAAGGCATCGGTGAGGGTGCCGTCCGCGATCGAGAAGTCGTCCAGGTTGTGGAAGGTGTAGCCCTCCCAGCTGACGGTGGGCGGGCAGGCGACCTTGGCGTTCGCGTCCGCGACCCCGTTCTCGATCATCATCGCGGCCGTGACGATCTTCATGGTGGAGCCGGGCGCCACCTTGCCCAGCATCGCCGCGTTGTAGCCGTCCGCGCGGTTGTTGGCCACCGCCCGGATCTCGCCCGTGCTCGGCCGGACCGCCACCACCGACGACTCCGGATAGGACTTCGCCGCCCGCTCCGCCGCCGCCTGCACGTCCGCGTCCAGCGTCGTGTGCAGCGTCCCGGCCCGGCCCTTGCGGAGGGTGAGCAGGGTGCGCGCGGGCTCGCCCGACGCGTTGTCGATGCGCAACTCGATGCCGGCCGTGCCGCCGGCCTTCCTGCCGTACTTCTCCCGCAGGCCGTCCAGCAGCGGGCCCAGCGAGGGGTACTCCTCCTTGGTCAGCGTCCGCCCCGCGTGGTCGACGGCCCGGATCTCCGGTGTCTCGCTCGCCCCCGTCACCAGGTACTCGCCGTCCCTGAGCTGCGGGTGCAGCACCGAGGACCGCCAGTCCACCAGCGGCTTGTGCGTGGTCCGGCCCCGCACGATCCGCAGTTCCGAGGCGTACGACAGGGGCTTGGTCCGCCCGTCGTACGACACCTCGGCCTTGACGGTGTACGGAACGGTCGTGCCGCTCCGCTCACCGGGCTTGATCACGACGTGGGTGAAGTGCGCCTGGTCATGGAATCCGGCCAGTTCGGTGCGGGCGACCGCCTGGTTGTCCGTGAGGCCGGCGGCGGTGGCGTTGTCGCCCTTCGCCCATGCGGCGAGGAAGGCCGTGGCCGTCTTCGTCGTCTCGTCGGCGCTCGGCGGCCCGGTCCGTACCGGCGCCGCCTGTGCCGTGGTCTCCGAACCGCCGTACCCCATGACGCCGTTGACCAGGTTGTAGCCGAGGTACAGCACGCCCCCGCCCACGACGGTCAGCACCCCGCCGACAATGGTGATCTTCACCCCGCTGCGCATCCGCGCTCCCTCCCCTGAGTGCCTCTTGAACAAGTTCAAGAGGGCAACGAGAGGTACGGTACGGGGCAGATGGGGTGACCGAGGCATTCGAACGGAAGTCCGTTATGGGATAGCGATCTACGGATACCGTTCCGGAGCGGGGCGGTCCGTTCGGCGGCGGGCCGCGTCTGCTCGGCGCCGACCGGGCGACGGCCTCCGGCGCCCGTTGCACCGCCGGTGCCGAAGCGGCCTCGTACTCGATGGAGCACTCCACCTCGTGGTGGGCGCACAGGACTTCGGCCAGCCGTACGAGCGCCGCGGTGTCGCCGGCCCGGCCCACCCGGTGCAGATCGACGACCACGTTGCCGCTGCCGGGACGGATGACGGCGTTGAGCAGCCGCCCCAGATGCGGTTCGGCCGTCGGGCGGATCGGGCGGTGCACCTCGATGACGGTGCGGTCGGCGTACCGGCGTACCGCGACCGGGGACGGCCCGGTCGGCGCGGCGGCGGGACCGGACAGCGCGGCACCGCCCGCCACGGGCGGCCGGGCGGAAACCGGCACGAGCTGTGTGCGGAGACGGTGGCGAACAGCGGCCCACCACGGGTGCAGGGAAGGAGCGGTCCACGTCATCGCGGTCTCCCTCGGCATCAGGACCTGCTGGGACTAGCCGTCGCGGCCCGCCGTGGCGCGACGCGGGGGCGACGCGGGAGCGACTGGGATTCTGCCACCGCCGGCGGTCGGCGGGCATGGGCCGGTCGGCCTCTGGACAGCGGGCCGGAGGGCCTGTCGGGCGCGTTGCCGGGGTACTCCGACAGGCCCTGCCGGAAGCCGGGCGCGGGCGGTGGCTTTCGGCCGATGCCGGGCCCCGGGGGCCGCGCGTGGCTTTCATGGTCCAGCGGCGCAACAGCCGCCCGGCGTGCGGCTCCGCCGGGCGCGCTGTGCCGGCGCCCGGTCGTCTCCAGGAAGGGAGAACGTTTCACATGCTCTCGGGATCCACCGCAGTCGCGGCCACCGGTTCGTATGTCGTCTCGATCGCCGACACGGCCGGGGAGATACGGGCCGCCCAGCGGCTGCGCCAACGGGTCTTCGCCGAGGCGAAGGGAGCAACCGCACGCACCCGGCGCGCGGGCCGTGAAGCCGACGGATCCGACGCGTCGGCGGACCATCTGATCGTGACGGCCACGGCGAGCGGCGACGTGGTCGGTACCTGCCGGCTGCTGCCGCCGGGCCGCGCCGAAACCCTGCGCGCGGAGGACGAGTTCGACCTCCGCGCACTCCAGCCGCTGCGCGGCCGGCTGGTGGAGGCGGGCCGCTCGTGCGTCGACCCCGGACACCGGACCGGCACGGTGCTCGACCTGATGTGGGCCGGACTCGCGCGGTACGTCCTGCTGAACGGCGCCCGTTACCTGGCCGGGTGCGCGTCCGTCCCGCTGGACGACGGCGGCCAGGCCGCGTCCAGCGCCTGGCTGCTCGGCAACGTGAAGCACTGCGTACCGGTCGAGCTGCGGGTCCACCCGTACCGCCCCTGGACGCCGAAGGGCGTGAGCGAGAACGAGCCGAGTTACGCGCTGCTGCCGCCGCTGCTCCGCGGCTGCCTGCGGGCCGGCGCGTGGATGTGCGGAGCGCCGGCGCACGACCCGGACTCCGGTGTCGCGGACTTCTTTCTCCTGCTGGACACGGAACGGATGGACGACCGCCACCGACGCCACTTCCCGGGGGAGTAAGGGTTTTCCCGGAGGGCCAGGGGTTCGCCCTGACACCGCGGAACCGTGCTCCTCCGGCCGGTGGAACCGGCCCCTGACGAAGGTCGGGGGCGGGCTCCGATCTTCGGGCACTGTGGCGCCACGCACCCCGCTCCTACCGTCGGTTCGGAAGGGTGCGTGGCCGCCGAGGACCGGCTCCCACGCCGCGGAAACCCAGTGAACCGGAGACGCGAGACCATGCCGACGATGCCACCCGCCACCACCGGGACCAGCACCTACGTCACCTCCCTCGCGGACTCCACCGCGCAGGCGCGGGCCGCCCAGCGCCTCCGTCACCTGGTGTTCGGCGAGGAATTGGGCGCCACCCTCGATCCGGCCCTTGCCGGTCACGACACCGACGCCTTCGACGACCTCGCCGACCACCTGATCGTCACCGAGGCCGCCACCGGCGACGTGGTCGGCACCTACCGGCAGCTGCCGCCCGGCCGTACCGAACGCGCCTGCTCCGTCGGCGAGTTCGACCTCGGTGCGCTGGCCGGCATCCGCTCCTCGATGATCGAGGCGGGCCGCTCCTGCGTCCACCCCGACCACCGCTCGGGCGCGGTGATCAACCTGATGTGGGCCGCGCTCGCCCGCTACGTCCTGCTGTCCGGCCACCGCTACCTCGCGGGCTGCGCCTCCGTATCGCTCGGCGACGGCGGAGCGGACGCGGCGAGCGCCTGGTCCCTGTGCGCCGCCAAGCCCTCCCTCCCCCGCGTCCCGCCGCTCTTCCGGGGCTACCTGCGGCTCGGCGCCCGGGTGTGCGGAGCGACCGCGCACGCCGTGCCCCTCGTGCCCCGCGCCGAGCGGGCCCGCCGGTACGCGGCCCTGGCCCGCGGCGCGGCGGCTGGACCGCGCCTCGCCGACCCCCGGATCATGCGGCTCCGGGCCCGCGCCGTGCTCCGCGCGCTCGGCCTGCGGCTGGAGACCAGTACGCCGGCGCTCAGTGTGCCGCGCGGTCCCGGCGGCCCCGGCACGCTGATCGTCGCGGACCACATCTCCTGGCTCGACGTCATCGCCGTGCTGGCGGTGGAGTCCGCCACCCCGCTGGCCAAGCGCGAGGTCGCCGGGTGGCCGTTCTTCGGCACGCCGGCGCGCAGAGCCGGGACGGAGTTCATCGACCGGGACGGGCTGCGCACGCTGCCGCGTACCGTCGGCCGGCTCGCCGCCACGCTCCGCGCCGGCCGCTCGGTCCTGGTGTTCCCGCAGGGCACGACCTGGTGCACGGAGACCGGCGGCTTCCGGCGGGCGACGTTCCAGGCCGCGCTCGACGCCGGGGCGCCCGTCCGCCCGGTGACGATCACCTACGCGCAGCACGGCGCGCCCAGCACCGTGGCCGCGTTCCTCGGCGAGGAGGACTTCGCCGGCTGTCTGCACAGAGTGATCGGCGCCGACGGCCTCACGGTACGGGCGACCGCGCACCCCCGGCTGGAGCCCGCGGGGGACCGGCGCGCGCTGGCCGCCGAGGCGCACGCAGCGATCCGCGGCAGCCGGCCGCCGGTCCATGTCTGAGCTGTTCGGCCAGTTCGCCGAGCTGGTCAAGACGCAGCTGGACTCGCCCTGGCTCTGGCTGATCGTGCTGCTGGTGGCCGGCCTGGACGCGCTGCTGCCGTTCATGCCGAGCGAGACGACGGTGGTGACGGTGGCCGTGCTGACCGGCCCCGACCTTCCGCAGCTCGCGCTGCTGGCCGTGGTCGCCGCGCTGGGCGCGCTGGGCGGCGACTGCCTCGGTCACTGCATCGGCCGCTGGGCAGGGCCGAAGGCGATCGGCCGGCTGCTCCGCGGCGAGAAGGGGCGGCAACGGTACGCATGGGGGCGTGCCATGGTCGGGCGGCACGCCACGTCGCTGGTGGTCGCGGGCCGCTTCCTGCCCGGCGGGCGGGTGGCGTCCGCGCTGTCCACCGGCAGCCTGCGCTTCCCGTTCCGCCGCTTCGTGCTGCTGGACGCGGCAGGCGCCGCGCTGTGGGCGGTCCTCAGCACGGCCATCGGGTACCTCGGCGGCGCGGCCTTCGCCGAGGACCCGGTGAAGGGACTGCTGCTCGCCTTCGCGCTGGCCCTGGTGATCGTCGGACTGCTGGAGGCCACCCGCCGGCTGGTCGCCCGACGCCGGGGCGCCGCGTCCGGCCGCACGACCGTCGTCGCCGGCACCGTCCCCCCTGCCGCCGAGGACACGCTCCTGCCGGATGCCTCCGAGGGCTCGCTCCTGCCGGACGGCCCGAGGGATGGCCCGACGGACGGCCCGACGGCGGTACGGGCGGACCGGTACAACCGAGGCGCGTGACGGGTGGGTGCGCTGGGATGTCCCCGTCCCTGCCCGTCAGGTGGCACCGGCCGAGTACCGGCCGAGCTGAGGTGCGTCACGGGCGGGCGCGCGGGGAAGTCCCCGCCCGTGTCCGTCAGCCGGTACTGGCCGAGCTGACTTGCGTCACGGGCGGGCGCCGGGAGAACCCGCCCGTCAGGCCCTACCGGACCAGGCCTTCGCGTACGCGCGTGCCGCGGTCCGCGGTTCGGGGGCGGCGCAGATGCCCGAGACGATCGCACCGCCCGCCGCGCCCGTGGCCCGCAGCAGCGGCATGTCCGCCACCGTCACCCCGCCGATCGCGACCGCCGGGAGCGGGGTGGGCAGCGCCAGCCGGCCGAAGCCCTCGACGCCCAGCTCCGGCGGCGCGTCCGCCTTGGTACGGGTCGCGTGCAGCGCGCCGATGCCGACGTAGTCGACCCGGGCCGGTTCCTTGGCGGCGGCCCGCAGCTCCTCCTCCGTCGCGGCGCTCAGCCCGATCACCGCGTCCGGCCCGACGAGCGAGCGGACGGCGGCCACCGGCAGGTCGGACTGGCCGACATGAACCCCGGTCACCCGCGCCCCGGCCGCACGCGCCGCGAGGTACACGTCCACCCGGTCGTTGACGAACAGCGCGACCCGTTCCGGCAGCACCGCGGCGATCCGCACCACCGTCTCCAGGAAGACCCGTGCGTCGGTGTCCTTCTCGCGCACCTGCACGGCGGTGACGCCGCCCGCCACGGCCTCGGCGACCGTGCCCGGTACGTCCCGGCCGCACGCCGCGGCCTGCGCCGCGTCCGTGACCAGGTACACGGAGAGGTCGGGGTGCGCGGCCGGAGTGCCGTCAGCGGGAGTGCCGTTCACGCCCACGAGATCGCCGCCCGCTTGCCGAGCGTCTCCTCGTCCAGGCCGTACAGCGCGTCCAGGAAGGCGGCCGCGAAGCTCCCGGGTCCGCCGCTGCGCTCCGCCGCGATCTCGGCGGCCACGGTGTAGACCGCCACGGCGGCGGTCGCGGCGGCGAGCCGGTCGGCCCGCGCCGCGTCCTCCGGCGTGGTCGGCGGCGCGAACGCCGCGAGCACCGCGCCCAGCGCGCAGCCGCCGCCGGTCACCCGCGTCAGCAGCGGGTCCCCGTTGGCGACGCGTACGGCCCGCTCGCCGTCGGTGAGCAGGTCGACGGGGCCGGAGACCGCGACCACGGCACCCGTGGCGCGGGCCAGCTCACCCGCGGCGGCGGCCGCCGACTCGACCTCGTCGGTGGCGTCCACGCCGCGCCCGCCGCCGCCGGTCCCGGCAACCGCGATGATCTCCGAGGCGTTGCCGCGGACGACGGCCGGGCCCTGGGCGACGAGTTCGCGCGCCAGCGCGGTCCGCACGGGCAGCGACCCGACCGCGACCGGGTCCAGCACCCAGGGTGTGCCGGCGGCGGCCGCCGAAGCGACCGCCTCGGTCATGGCCGCGCGCTGCTCGGCGTGCGGGGTGCCCAGGTTGACCAGCACCCCGGAGGCGGCGCCGGCGAACGGGCCGGCCTCCTCGGGGATGTCCACCATCGCCGGGGCCGCGCCCAGTGCGAGCAGGACGTTCGCCGTGAAGTTGGCGACCACCTGGTTGGTGAGGCACTGGACCAGTGGTGTTTCATGGCGTACGCGGTTGAGGGCCTGCCGGGTGAAGGCGAGCAGGTCGTCGGCCGGACGCGTCATAGGGGCATTCCTCCGTGACATTCCCTTCGCTGGTGCGATCCAGATCAGGTTCGACGGGTGTGATCTCAGCCCTTGAGATGGGGCACCCCGTGTCTCGTGTGCCTCACCATGCTACCCGCACCCCGTTCCCGATCGGGAACCCCGACCTCTGGAAACCCCATGACCATCGAGAGGCCCGTCTTCGACGGGCGCATGCCCGCCGGAGCCGGCGATCTGTCCGTCGAGCGGCACGGCATCGGCCCGGTGCCGGAGGGCAACCGCTACGGCCGGCCCGGCCGCCTCTTCACCGTGTGGTTCGCGCCCAACCTGACCATGACCGGCGTGTTCACCGGCACCGTCGGCATCGGCCTCGGGCTCGACTTCTGGACGGCGTTCGCCGCGATGGCGCTCGGCACGCTGCTCGGCGCCGCCCCGTCCGCGTACCTCGGCACGTGGGGGAGTCTCACCGGTACCGGCCAACTCCCGCTCTCCCGGCTGGCGTTCGGCCGCGGTGTCGTACTGCCCGGCGTCCTCCAATGGCTGTCCTCCATCGCCTGGGACGCACTGATCGGACTGTTCGGCGGGGATGCGCTGGCCCGGCTGGTGGGCTGGCCGTTCTGGCTGGGTGCGCTGACGGTGCTGCTGCTCCAGGGCGTCGTCGGCGTCCTCGGGTACGAGGCCATCCACCGCCTCCAGACCGTGATGACCTTCGTGCTGGGTGCGGCCTTCCTCGCCCTCAGCGTCAAGCTCCTGAACGGTGTTCCGCTGCCGTCGGCCGCCAGCGCGCACGGCGCGGACCGGGCCGGCGCGTTCCTGCTGACCACCACCGTCGCGCTGAGCCTGGCGATCTCCTGGGCGCCGTACGCCTCGGACTTCAGCCGGTACCTGCCGCGCTCGGCGTCCCGGCAGCGGATGTTCTGGTACACGCTGCTCGGCATGGCCGCCGCGTACCTCTGGGTGCAGACGCTCGGCCTGTGGGCCGCGGGCCTGTTCACCGACCAGACGGCGGCGGGCGTGCAGGAACTGCTCGGTGGCGGGGCGCTCGGCGCCTTCGGGCTGCTGGCCATCGCCGCGTCCGCGGTGTGCAGCAACGCCATGAACGACTACAGCGGCTCGCTGGCGCTGCAGACGGCGGGCGTGCGCATCCCCCGGCCGCTCGCCGCGGCCGTCGCCGCCGTGCTCGGTTTCCTGCTCGTGCTGTGGATGCACGCCGCCGACACCACGGCCCGTTTCCAGAACGTGCTGCTCTTCGTCGGTTACTGGATTCCCGGCTTCATCGGTGTCGTCGTGGTCGACTGGCTCGCCCGCGCGAGGGCGCGCGGCGGCCGGCCGGTCGAGGTGCACGAGGAATTCGCCCGTCCGCAGCCGTGGTGGCCGGCGGTGCTCGCCTTTGTAGGTGCGTTCGCCGTCGCGGTGCCCTTCATGAACACTTCGCTGTACGTCGGCCCGGTCGCCGAGGCGCTGCACGGCGCGGACCTGGCGTACTACGTGGCCTTCGTCGTCTCGGTGGCGGTCTACGCGCCGCTTCGGCTGCGCCGCGCACGCCGCGACTGACCTCTGCCGGACACAACAAAACCCCGGTCGCATTGGCGGCCGGGGTGGACTTCCGCGTATATTGGGAGATTCGCATGCCAAGAAATATTTCAGGCAGGGCGAAGCTAACTGGAGTCATCTTAACCAGGCGGGAGTCGAATTGTCAATCCAGGTGCCGGGCGGGGAATCGGGCGTGGGGCCGGACCGGGCCGCCGACGAGGAGATGCGCCGCGAGCAGGAATTCATCGACATGCTCTACGAGCGCCTCGGCGAGCTGCGCGCCGGGGCGGGCGCCGCGGTCCAGGGCGCCCTCGCGGTCGCCGACGCCGGCACGATGCAGGCGCGGCTGGAGCGGGACGTGACCGTCGCCGAGCAGGCCGGCGTGCTCGCCGCCCTCGACGCGGGCGAGCACGGCCTGTGCTTCGGCCGGCTCTCCTTCCGTGACGGCAGCGACCACCACATCGGCCGGATCGGCATCCGGCGCGACGACGCCGAGCACACGCCGCTGGTCATCGACTGGCGCGCCGACGTCGCGCGCCCCTTCTACCTCGCCACCGGCCACACCCCGATGGGGCTGCGCCGCCGGCGCCACATCTCCACCGAAGGGCGCCGCGTCACCGCCCTGCACGACGAGCTGATGGACCTCGCCGACACGGTGCGCACCGGCCACGAGGGCACCGACGCCGACACCGTGCTGCTCGCGGCGCTGGACGCGGCCCGCACCGGCCGCATGCACGACATCGTGCAGACCATCCAGGCCGAGCAGGACCGCATCATCCGCGCCCCGCACCGCGGCGTCATGGTCGTCGAGGGCGGCCCCGGCACCGGCAAGACCGTCGTCGCCCTGCACCGCGCCGCGTACCTGCTCTACGCCCACCGCGAAGTGCTCGCCCGGCGCGCGGTCCTCATCGTCGGCCCCAACCCGGCGTTCCTCGGCTACATCGGCGAGGTATTGCCCGCGCTCGGCGAGACCGGCGTGCTGCTCGCCTCGCCCGGCGAACTCTTCCCCGGCGTCACCGCCACCGGGACCGACACGCCCCGGGCCGCCGCGGTCAAGGGCGGTGCCGCGATGGCCGACGCGCTGGCCGCGTACGTACGCGACCGGCAGCGGCTGCCCGAGCCGGACACGATCGTCCCGCACGAGGACGGCGATCTGCTGCTGGACGCCGACATCGTCCTGGAGGCCCGCCACCAGGCGCGCGAGACCAGGCTGCCGCACAACCTCGCCCGCCCGCACTTCGCTTTCCGCATCATCGACGCGCTGACCGCCCAGCTCGCCGACCGGCTCGGCGCCGACCCGTACGGTGGCCCGAACTTCCTCGGGCCCGACGACATCGCCCAGCTCGGCAAGGGCGTCGCGGCCAGCGGCGAGGTGCACGCCGCCATCGCCGACCTCTGGCCGGCCCTCACCCCGCAGCAGCTGGTCACCGACTTCCTCGCCGACCCGGTACACCTCCCCGAGGCCGACGCGGCCGCGATCCGGCGCGACGGCGGCGAGTGGACCGCCGCCGACATCCCGCTGCTGGACGAGGCCGCCGAGCTGCTCGGCGACGACGACTCGGCCGCGCAGGCCGCCGCCGAGGCCGAGCGCCAGGAGCGGATCGCCTACGCACAGGGCGTGATCGACCTCGCGTACGCCTCGCGCACGCACGAGTTCGAGGGCAAGGACGACGAGGATTCGGAGGTACTGGGCGTTCAGGACCTCATCGACGCCGAGTTGCTCGCCGACCGGCAGGAGGAGACCGACCACCGCACCGCGGCCGAGCGCGCCGCCGCCGACCGCACCTGGGCCTTCGGCCACATCATCGTCGACGAGGCGCAGGAGCTGTCCGCCATGATGTGGCGGCTGCTGATGCGCCGCTGCCCGACCCGCTCGATGACGCTGGTCGGCGACCCGGCGCAGACCGCCGAGCCCGGCAGCTGCGGCACGTGGGAGTCCATCCTCACGCCGTACGTCGGCGACCGCTGGGAGCATGTGCGCCTCGGTGTCAACTACCGCACCCCCGCCGAGATCATGGAGGTCGCGGCGGCCGCGCTCCGGGCCGCGTACGCCGGTACGCCGACGGCCGCGGCCTTCGAACCGCCGCGCTCGGTCCGCTCCACCGGCGTACCGCCCTGGTCGAGGCGGACCGACGACCTGCCGCGCGCGGTCGCCGACGCGGTCGCCCGGGAGACCGGTACCGAGGGCCGCCTCGCGGTCATCGCCCAGCGCCACCACCACGAAGCGCTGCTGGCCGCCGTGCCCACCGCGTCGGCGGGCACGGCCCCCGACCTCACCAGCCCGGTCGTGCTGCTGGACCCGCGGCAGGCCAAGGGGCTGGAGTTCGACACGGTGCTCGTGGCGGAGCCGGCCGAGTTCGGCGTGAGCGACCTCTACGTCGCCCTCACCCGCGCCACGCAGCGGCTGGGCGTGGTCCACACGCAGCCGCTCCCGGCGGGGCTGGAGGGGCTGGCGGCGCACTGAGAACGGCGGCCGGCGGCAGTGCTGTCCCGGCCGTCGACAGCCGAACCCTCATCGCCCTACCCTGTGTTCGTCATTCCGGCCGTTGACCGGAATGACGAACACAGTCGGCGCGGCGGAGGGTGGGTGAGCGGCATGGGACGACTGGTCCCTGCGGTGACCCGGGCACTGGACATACTCGAACTGTTCCTGGAGGCGGAGGGTCCGCAGTCGGCCCCCGACGTGGTCCGGAAGCTGCAACTGCCGCGTACCACCGTGCACGAGCTGCTGACCACGCTGGCGGCCCGCTCGTACCTCGTCCCCGTACCCGATCAGCCGGGCCGCTACCGCCTCGGGGTCCGCGCGTACCAGCTCGGCAGCCGGTACGCGGAACAGCTCGACCTCGCGGCCGAGGGGCAGCGGGTGGCCCGCGAGGTGGCCGCCACCTGCGACGAGACGGTGCACGTCGCCATCCTGGAGGGCGCCGACGTCATCTACATCGCCAAGGTGGACTCCACGCACGCCGTCCGCATGGTCTCCGCCGCGGGCCGCCGGCTGCCCGCGCACTGCACGGCGGTGGGCAAGATGCTCCTCGCCTCGCTGCCGGACGCGGAGCTGGACGCCCGCATCGAGGGCCGCGAGCTGGTCGCCCTGACGCCCGGCACCCTCACCGACCCGGCCGCGCTCCGCGCCGAACTGGCCGCCGTCCGGGACCGCGGCACCGCCACCGAGCACCGCGAGTCCAACCCGGACGTCTCCTGCGTCGCGGCCCCGGTGCGCGACAGCACCGGCCGGGTCGTCGCCGCCCTCTCCATCTCCGTACCGATGATCCGCTGGACCGACTCCAGCGAGACCGACCTGGCGGAGCTGGCCACGAAGGGCGCCCGCGACCTGTCCACGAGCCTGGGACACCGGGGCGCCTGGCGGTGACGCGCTCGCGCCCTTGACGATGCGTCAGCCCGTTGCGGTTCAGTCGGTCAGCAGCGAGCCGAGGATGCGGTCGACGGTCTGCTCGGTGATGCCGGGGTGGAGGAAGGCGAGGCGTACGACGGTCTCGCCCTCCCACACGGTCGGTGTGACGAACGCCGTTCCGGCGGCCAGCAGCCGCTTGGACCAGGCGTAGTAGTCGCGCGGCTGCCAGCCGGCGCGGCGTATCAGGACGACGGACAGCTCGGGCTCCCGGAGGAGTTCGAGGCCGTCGGTGCGCTCGGCGAGCCGGGCGGTGTGCCGGGCGAGTCGGAGCCCGTGGGCGACCGCGTCCCGGTACGCGTCCGTGCCGTGCACGGCGAGGGAGAACCACAGCGGCAGGCCGCGCGGCCGTCGCGTGAGGTGGTAGGCGTAGTCGCTCGGGTTCCATTCCAGGTCGCCGGCGCCCGCGCCGTCCCCGTGGATGGCGTCGAGGTACGAGGCGTCCTGGGTGTGGACGGCCCTGGCCAGGCGCGGGTCCCGGTAGAGCAGCGCCCCGCAGTCGAACGGCGCGAACATCCACTTGTGCGGGTCGACGACGAGTGAGTCGGCGTGCTCGATACCGGCCATACGGGCGCGGAGTTCGGGTACGAAGAGGCCGCCGCCCCCGTACGCGGCGTCGACGTGGAACCACAGGCCGCGGGCGCGGGCCTGCGCGGCGACGCCCGCGAGGTCGTCGATGATCCCGGCGTTGGTGGTGCCGGCGGTGGCGACCACGGCGACGACGGGCGCGCCGCCGTCGTGCTCGGCGGCGTCCAGGGCCGTGCGCACGGCCTCGCCGGTGAGCCGGTGGTCCTCGGTCGGCACGACGAGGGCGTCGATGCCGAGGATGCGCAGGGTGTTGCCGACGGAGGAGTGCACCTGGTCGCTGACGGCGATGCGGACGGGCGCGTGCCCGGTGAGCCCGAGCCGGTGCCGGCCCGTGTCGCGGGCGACGACGAGCGCGGAGAGGTTGCCGGCCGAGCCGCCGCTGACGAAGCAGCCGCCGGCGCTCTCGGGGAGGCCCGCGAGATCGGCGAAGAGCCGCAGCACCTGGTTCTCGGCGGCGATGGCGCCGGACGCCTCCAGCCACGACACACCGTGCAGCGACGACCCCGAGACGACCATGTCGAAGAGCGCCGCGGCCTTGGTGGGGGCGCCGGGGATGAAGGCGAGGAAGGCCGGGTGGTCGCAGGAGATGACGGCGGGCTCGATGTCCTCGGCGTACGTGCGCAGGACGTCGGCGGCCGGGCGCGGCTCCGCGCCTATCGCGCCCTTGAGGGCGACGTCCAGCTCGGCGGGGTCGGCGGTGCGGCCGAGCGGCGGCTCGGGCAGGGAGACGCGGTGGCGGAGGTGGTCCATCACCTGACGGGTGAGGTCCTCGTCGTAGGTGTGCAGGGGGTACCTCCTGGGGGCGTGCGGGCGAGTGCCGGTGTGCGGGCGAGTGCCGGTGTGCGTGTGTGGGCCGCTCGGGGCGCGGACGGCGGTAGCGGTCCATTATTGGATCCTTCCGGATCCAATTCGGAGAGTAAGCGAGCCCCCGAGCGGTGGTCAAGACGGTTCCGGCGCCCCGTGCGTCAGCCGCGGCCCTCGAAGTGGTCCAGCAGCCGCACGAACTGCTGGTAGGAGTCCGCCAGGTGGTCCCGCATCCGCTGCTCCGCCGCGGCCCCGTCACCGGCGAGCACGGCGAGCGCGATGCCTTCGTGCTCATCGCGGAAGACGCAGCTCAGGTCGGCCTCCGCGCCGTACACCACATGCCAGTCGGCACGCAGCCACAACGCGTTGCCGCCCACGAACATCTCGGCGCGCGCCCTCGCCACCGCCTCGTGCAGCACCTCGTTGCCGCCGGCCGCCGCCACGGCGAGGTGGAACCTGCTGTCCACCCGGTGGTACGCGCTGATGTCGACGGCCCCGCCGGGCGTCCCGATCCCGGCGTCCAGGAGCTTCACCAGCTCCCGGCGGGCCGGGGTGGAGCCGCGCTCCGCTGCGAGCCGGGCCGCGAGCGGCTCGACGGCTCCCCGGTACTCCATGTAGTCCCGCAGCGTCGCCCGGATGTCGGCGGCCACCGCGGCCTGCGCGCCCGTGCCGGCGGTGCCCACGGGGGCCGCCTCCGCCACTCGCGTACCACCGTTGCGGCCGAGCGTCGTCACGACCAGGCCCTCGTCGGCGAGCTGCCGCAGGGCCTGCCGCACGGTGTTGCGCCCCGCGCCGAACGCCGCCGCCAGCTCGCGCTCGGTCGGCAGCCGGTCGCCGGGCTCGAAGCCGCCCAGCGCGATCCGCTTGCGCAGCGCCTCGGCGACGACGTCGCGCGACGCGGACCGCCGCGCGCCGTCCTGCTCCGCGTCCGTACCGCTCATCCGTGACTC
Organism: Streptomyces sp. NPDC050806; assembly: GCF_055586425.1. NCBI lineage: Bacteria > Bacillati > Actinomycetota > Actinomycetes > Kitasatosporales > Streptomycetaceae > Streptomyces > Streptomyces sp. NPDC050806. Next base: position 399,471 of record NZ_JBVJIF010000010.1, read on the forward strand.
CCCGTGGGTGAAGGGTTCTGCTCAGCCCGCTGCGGAGCTTTCCTCGGACCCTATTGACAGCCTTCGGGGCCGACCTTACCGTCCACTGAACCTTCATTCGGGTCCAGTCGGACCCATTTCTTCACTTCATCCAGGCGTGGCCGGACCCCTTCCAGGAGGAGCAAGGAATGACGAGCACAGCCGCACCGCCCCGCCGCGCCAATCCCTGGAAGGTCGCCGGCGCCTCGCTCATCGGCACCAGCGTGGAGTGGTACGACTTTGGGATCTACGCGACCGCGTCGGCGCTGGTCTTCCCCGGTCTGTTCTTCCCCGAGGCGGGCCCGGCCCTCGGCACGCTGCTCTCGTTCACGACCCTCTTCGTCGGCTCCCTCGGCCGCCCGCTCGGCGCGATCGTCTTTGGGCACATCGGCGACCGGTACGGCCGCAAGAAGGCACTGATCTGGTCGATGCTGCTCATGGGCCTGGCCACCATCGCCGTCGGCCTGCTGCCCGGCTACGCCACGATCGGCGTCGCGGCCCCCGTGCTCCTCGTCCTGATGCGCATGACGCAGTCGCTCGCCGTCGGCGGTGAGTGGGGCGGCGCGGTCCTCTTCGCCGTCGAACACGCCCCGCCCCGGCGCCGGGCCTTCTTCGGCTCCTTCCCCCAAGTCGGGGACGGCGTCGGCTACTTCCTCTCCACCGGCGTCTTCTCGCTGGTCGCGCTCCTCGGGCACGACGCCCTGGTGGCCTGGGCGTGGCGCATCCCCTTCCTCCTCTCCGCCGTCCTCGTCCTCCTCGGCCTTGTCATCCGTTCCTCGATCGAGGAGTCACCCGAGTTCGAGGCGGCGCGCGCGGCGGAGGAGACCGAGGCGAAGCAGGCGGCTCCCGTCGTCGGCGTCGTCCGGGACGCCTGGCGCACCTGGCTGCTGGCCACCGGCGCCTTCCTGATCACCGTCGGCGGCTACTACGTGGTCGTCACCTTCATGTCGACCTACGCCGTCGGGCGGCTCGGCTTCTCCGAGTCGGAGGCCGCGGGCGCCGGCACGGCCGCCTCCGTCGTCGTCATCGTCTGCACCCCCCTGGCCGCCCTGGCCGCCGACCGCCTCGGCATGCGCCGGGTGACCCTGGCCGGGATCCTCCTCCATCTCCTCATCGCCTTCCCGATGTTCTGGCTCGCCGACACCCGTACGGTCGGGGGCCTGTGGGCGGCGATGTGCCTCCCGATGCTGGCCAGCACGATCGCGTACGCATCGATCGGTACGCTCCTGTCGGGCTGGTTCACGCCCCGCGTCCGCTACACGGGCCTCTCGATGAGCTTCCAGCTCGCGGGCCTGCTCGGCAGCGCGGCCCCGTCCGCCGCGACCTGGCTCTTCTCCGCAACGGGCAACTCCTGGACCCCGGTAGCCCTCGCCTTCGCCGCGATGGCCGCCCTCAGCGCGGTGTGCCTGATGCTCCACCGCCCACCACGGAGCGCGTAACCGACGCGCGCTCGTCACCCCTGGGCGACGTCAACAAGCACGGTGACCGCCCCGAGGAACGCGGCCCATGCCTCCGGCCCGACGGCAATCCGCGCCCGGTGGATGTCTTTGGAGTCACGTATGAGAACGGCGTCGCCGACGTCCGCGATCTCGACACAGTCGGAGTCGTGCTCGTTGCCGCTGTAGCTGCTCCGGGTCCACTTTTCCCCGTCGCTCATGTTTCCCCCAGCAGTTCGTCGATGAAGGCCAATGACTCCCTCGGGGTCAGAGCCTGAGCCCGGATGATCCCATACCGCATTTCGAGCGTCTGCACCTCAGTCACGTCGGAGATGAGGTGGGAGCTGTACCCCAGAGTGGTGCCGCCGCGTAGCTTGAACAGCCGGAACGGGCCCTCCAGGCCCGCATGGTCGTCCCGGTCCGTCGGCATGACCTGAATCTCGACGTTCCGGAACTCCCCGACCTCCAACAGCCGTTCGAGCTGTCGCCGCTTCACCATTCTGCCTCCGACGGGGCGCCGGAGTGTCACCTCCTCCTGTACGAAACTGAAGCCTGGCGCGGTCTTGGAGCTGTCCAAGACCACCTGCCGTGCGACGCGTGCGGCGACACTCCGTTCGATGACATCCTCCGAGTGTGCCGGACGCCGCATCCCGAACAACGTGCGTGTGTACTCCTCGGTCTGCAGTAGTGCGGCCAACGTGTGGTTTGCGTACGTGTCCAACGCGACCGACTCGGCCTCCAGCTTCGTCAGGTCCCGCACCTTCTTCGGGTACCTCGCCGCCTCCACGTCCTTCTTCAGGCCCGAGATCAGGCCGTCCGCCGTCAGGGCGCCGTCCGCCGCGTCCAGGAACTCCGGTTTGGGGACGCGGCGGCCGCGTTCGACCGCGGAGACCTGTTCCTCGCTGTAGCCGATGGCGGCGCCCAGTTCCGCCTGGCGGAGTCCCGCTCGTTCGCGGCACGACTTGATGACTCTGCCGACCGTACGCAGTACCGCCGCCGTTTCGTCGTCGTCATTTTCCCGGCCGACGTCCATGTGAGCCCCCACCGGGCCGTCCCGCCCGTACCCAACGCCGCGGCGCACGCAGCGTCACGGGGCGCCGCCCGTACAGGCCCGGACGGCAGCCGGACAGCGACCGTGCGTACGGCCGACCTGGGTATTCAGCCTACGCAGAACTGACCACGCTGAGTGACATGAACGAGCAGACCGGTCACCCGGCTTTCCGTATCCAGCTCTCCGCCACACCGCGCGGCGCACGCCTCGCCCGCCGACTCGCGGTGGCGCAACTGGCCGACTGGGGCCGGCCGTACGGCTGCGCGGTGTCCGACGCCGCCGCTCACCTCGTGGCGGAGCTGGCGGCCAACGCCGTACGGCACGGCCGCGTCCGGGGCCGGGACTTCCGGCTCCGGCTCGCCCTCCTCGACCACGGTCGGGCGCTCCGCATCGAGGTGACCGATACGGGTCCCGAGCGGTTGCCCACCGTCGGGCGCCGGACGCCTGACGGGGAGTCGGGTCGCGGGCTGCTGCTGGTCGAGGCGCTGGCCGAGCGCTGGGGTACGGACGCGGGCAGCGACCCGTGCACCAAGACCGTGTGGTGCGAGATCGCGTGTCCGCCCCCGGCGCGGCTCACTTGAGGCCGTGTTTGCGGGACACCAGGGACTCGGCGCGGCGGCGGGAGATCAGGCGGCGGAGGGTGAAGACGAGCGGGGCGTTGCTGCCCACCGCGTAGAGGGGCTTGGGGCGGGGTGCCTCGATGGCCTTGAGGACCGTGGCCGCCACCGTGGCCGCGCTGATGCCGGTCGCCTCGTTGCGGTCCAGGCGGGCGGAGACGGTGCCGAAGGCGTCGGCGTAGGGGGAGTTGTCGGCGAGGTAGCGGGTCCGCCGCTCGCTGATGCCCGTGTTGATGGAGCCGGGCTCCACGGTGGTCAACCAGACGCCGTGCGGGGAGAGTTCGCGGCGGGCCGCGGTCGCGAACGCCTTGATGGCCGCCTTGGATGCCACGTACGAGGAGCGGAAGGCGAGCGGGAAGCTGGCCAGCATGGAGCCGACCATGACGACCCGGCCATGGCGCCGCGCCCGCATGCCCGGCAGCAGCAGCTGTGTCAGCCGCACCGCGCCGAAGACGTTGAGCTGGAAGAGGCGTTCCAGTGCGTCCATGGGGAGTTCTTCGAGGGGGGCGAGCTGGCTCTCGCCCGCGTTGTTGACGAGGACGTCCACCTCGCCCGCCGCCGAGGCGCATGCCTCGATGCTCGACGGGTCGGTGAGGTCGAGGGCGAGGTACTCGGCGCCGGGCAGGCGGTCGGCCTCGGGGATCTTCTCCGGGCTGCGGCTGGTGGCGACGACCCGGTAGCCGCGGGCCAGCAGCGCCTGGCAGACCGCCCGGCCGATGCCGGAGGACGCTCCGGTGACGAGCGCCGTACGACGCTCGCCCCCGCGCGGGGTGCCGCCCGTCATGCCAGCTCCTTCGCCAGCGCCCGGCCCGCCGCGCGGCCGGAGAAGATGCAGCCGCCGAGGAACGTGCCCTCCAGCGCGTTGTAGCCGTGCACCCCGCCGCCGCCGAATCCGGCGACCTCGCCCGCCGCGTACAGGCCGGGGAAGGGGGTGCCGTCGGGCCGTACGACCTGCGCGTCGAGCGTGGTCTCCAGGCCGCCGAGCGTCTTGCGGGTGAGCAGGTTCAGCCGTACGGCGATCAGCGGGCCGTGCGCGGGGTCGAGCAGCCGGTGCGGCTTGGCCACTCGGACGATCTTGTCGGCCAGGTAGGCGCGCGCGTTGCGGACCGCCATCAGCTGCATGTCCTTGGAGTACGCCAGGCCCACCTCACGGTCGCGGGCCACCACCTCCCGGCGCACCTGGTCGTAGTCCAGCTCCGGCCCGCTGCCCAGCGCGTTCATGCCGGTCACCAGGTCGCGGAGGTTGTCGCGGACGACGAAGTCGGCGCCGTGTTCCATGAACGCGGCGACCGGGCCCGTCGGGCCCTTCTTCGTCCGGCCGAGCGTCATCTTGAGGTCCTTGCCGGTGAAGTCCGGGTTCTGCTCGGAGCCGGAGAGCGCGAACTCCTTCTCGATGATCGACTGCGTCAGGATGAACCAGCTGTGGTCGTGGCCGCCGGCCCGGATGTGCCGCAGCGTGGCCAGCGTGTCGAAGCCGGGGAAGAGCGGCGGGGGGAGCCGCTTGCCGGCGGCGTCGAGCCAGAGGGAGGACGGGCCGGGGATGATGCGGATGGCGTGGTCGGGCCAGATCGGGTCCCAGTTCCGGATGCCCTCGACGTAGTGCCACATACGGTCGCGGTTGACGATGCTGCCGCCCGCGCTCTCGGTGATCTCCAGCATCCGCCCGTCGACGTGTGCGGGCACGCCGCAGATCATCTGCTCCGGCGCCGGGCCCAGCCGGTCCACCGGCCAGTTCTTGCGCACCAGGTCCGCATTGCCGCCGATGCCGCCGGAGGTGACGACGACGGCCTGGGCGCGGAGTTCGAAGGAACCGGTGCCGGTACGGGAGGACTTCACGCCGCGCGCCGCGCTCGACGGCTCCAGCACCGTGCCCCGGACGCCGACCGCGGTGCCGTTCTCCACGATCAGCTCGTCGACCTGGTGGCGGTGCTTGAACGTCACCAGCCCGCGGTGCTCCGCCGCCAGCACCGGCTCGCGGAAGACCCGTACGACCTCCGGCCCCGTGCCCCAGGTGAGGTGGAAGCGCGGTACGGAATTGCCGTGCCCGGCGGCGAGCCCGGAGCCGCGCTCGGCCCAGCCGACGTTCGGCATCAGCCGCAGACCCAGGTCGTGCAGGTAGGCGCGCTTCTCCCCGGCGGCGAACTGCACGTACGCCTGTGCCCACTGGCGCGGCCAGTGGTCCTCGCGCTCGCGGTCGAACCCGGCCGAGCCCAGCCAGTCCTGCAGCGCCAGCTCGTAGGAGTCCTTGATGCCCATCCGGCGCTGCTCGGGGCTGTCCACCAGGAACAGCCCGCCGAGCGACCAGAACGCCTGGCCGCCCAGGTTGGCCGCGCTCTCCTGATCCACGAGCAGCACCTTGCGCCCGGCCCTGGCCAGCTCGTACGTCGCGACGAGGCCGGCCAGGCCGGCGCCCACGACGATCACATCGGCCTGTTCACGCTCACTCATGCCGAGCCCCTTCGCTCTGGATGCTGTAGGCGTTCACCACGTGCCGGAACAACTCCTCGCGGCGCCGCCGTACGGCCGCGTCGTCCGGCTCCATCAAGCACTGCACCGCGGTGCCGTCGTGCACGGCGACCAGGGCGTGTCCGAGGCCCGTACGGTCGGTGACCCGCCGTCCGGCGCGGGCCAGCGCGGTCTCGACGAGCGGCAGCAGGGTGTCCTGGACGGCCCGCTCACGGGCGGCCATCACCCGGCGCAGAGAAGGATTGCGCAGCGCGTGCGCCGTGAACTCCGCCGTCACGCGAAACCACGCGTCGTCGACCGGAATGACCTCCAGCACGGCGCGCAGCGCCTCGTCCGGGGAGACCGACTCCAGCGTGCCGAGCCGGGCCGAGGCGGTCCGCAGATCGGCCAGCATCGCCCCCGAGCGCTGCTCCCACATGGCGAGGAACAGCTCGTCGAGCGAGGTGAAGTTGGAGTAGAAAGCGCCCCGGGTGTACCCGGCCCGCTCGCACACCTGGTCCACGGTGGACCGGCCGAAGCCCTCCTCGGCGAAGACCGTCAGCGCGGCGTCGAGGAGCCGCTGCCGGGTCTGCGCCCGGCGCCGGGTGACGCGCCGCGGCTGCGCCGCCGCCTCTGCGGATGTCATGAGCGGCCCCGCCTTCCGTCGTACGCCGTTCGATACGCGAATGTATGGGATGCGTTCGTGTATCGACAAGGGGTGCGACGCGGGCAGTCGGGCGGGCAGTCGAAGGGGCGGGCCGGGTGGACGTACCACCCGGCCCGCCCCATGGAGCACGCCGCAGGTCAGACGGCCGGCGGCAGGTGTGACGGCCGCCCGCGTCCCCGCGTGACCGCGTACCCCGCGATGCCCGCGAGCGCCGCCAGCACCGCGCCCGCCGCGGTCCACAGCCAGCGCGCCGACCACCAGCCGGACGACCAGCCGCCGTCCGGCTCGGGCCGCGCGGCCGACCCCTGGACCAGGGGCGCGCCCAGCGAGCCGTCCACGGCCTGAGCGCTGCCCGCGTCCGTGGTGGTGGCGGTCACCGCGGTCTCGACGGGCAGACCGGTGTCGGCGGAGGCGGTACGCACGGCGGTGAGCCGGACGTAGTACGCGCCGGGGAGCGGGTCGTTCGACCAGGGCTCCGCCGCGGCCCGGACCGTCCGCAGGGTGCAGGACAGCTCGACCGTCGCGGCGTCGGCCGCGGCCGTCCGGGTCTGCGTGCCGTACCGGCAGGCCTGCCGGCGGCGCAGCCCGTCGTACACATCGAGCTGCCAGGTGGAGTCGCCGTGCCGGGCCTCGGCGTCCGGCAGCTTCACCTTCGCGTCCACCCTGGCGCCCTGCCCCGCGTCGGCCGGGAACTGCCAGTAGAGGTAGTCACCGGTGGACGCCGGCGCGGTGGCCTGCTGGCCCGGCCGGATGACCGTGGCGGTACGGAAGGAGGTGCCGGCCTCGGTGGGCGGCGGCGCGTCCTCCGGGTCGGCGGAGGCGGTCGCGGACGCGGACGCGTCGGACGACGGGGTGCCGGACGACGGGGTGGGGTCCTCGGCCGGCGCCACGGAGGCGGCCGACGCGGGCCCGGCGAGGGCGACCCCGCCCGCGACCGTCCCGAGGAGCGCCGCACCGGCGAGCAGAGCGGCGGACAGGCGCCGCCGTACAGAAGGCGCGGCGGACAGACGCGTTCGTACAGAAGCTGCGGCGGACAGGCGCGTCCGTACAGAAGCTGCGGCAGACATCAGTGGGTCCTCCAGACGGTGACGCGCCAGCGCGAGATCCAGCCCCACACCAGCCCGGCGAGCAGGCCGGTCAGCGTGACGGCGATCAGGAACCACCAGCCGTGGCCGAGGCCCAGGAACGCGGCGTCGGACGCCTCGTCCGGCCCGTCCACGACATCGACGGACAGCTCGACCGGCAGCCCCGGCGCCGCCTTGACCGAAGCGGGCGCCGAGAAGGCGTTGCTGACGCGCAGGCAGACGGTCTCGGGGACCGGCTCGCCGTCCGCGTCCTCCGCCGCGCCGCCGTCGTCCGCCTTCGGATAGCGCAGACCGGTCGAGAGCACGTCCGTACGGCCGTCACCGGTGGCCTCGCCGCGCACGATCTCCCGGCCGCGCAGCGTCGAGGCGCGCAGCTGGACGCCGTAGTCGTCGTTGACGGCCCGGTCGGCCGCCACGCTCACCGAGGCGCGCAGCTCCTGGCCCGGCCGTACGTCCACCTTGTAGAAGCGGTGCTCGCCGAACTCCTCCCGGTCGGTGTAGAGCCCGGGCTTCAGCTGCGGCGCGCGCTCGCAGCTGTCCGAACCCTTCGCCGGTTCCGGCGTGAGCGACGGCTCGACCGTCCGGTGCACCAGCTGCTTGACCCGGCCGGACAGCTCGTCCTTGTGCTGCACCGAGGTGTACGTACCGCCGGTGGCCTCGGCGATGCAGCTCAGCTGGGTACGCGTCTTGGCGTCCGGCACCAGGCCGAGCGTGTCGACGGTCAGGTGGATGCCCTTGGCCGCGAGTTCGCGCGCCACCTCGCACGGGTCGAGCGGCCGGCAGGTGTCCTCGCCGTCGCTGATCAGCACGATGCGGCGGGCGCCGTCGCCGCCCTCCAGGTCGTCGGCGGCCTTCAGCAGGGCCGGGCCGATCGGCGTCCAGCCGGTCGGCGTCAGCGTGGCGACCGCGGTCTTGGCCTCGGTGCGGTCCACCGGGCCGACGGGGTACAGCGCGCGGGTGTCCTTGCAGCCCACCTTGCGGTCGTCACCGCGGTACTCGGCACCGAGCGTACGAATGCCGAGCCGCACCTCTTGGGGCACCGCGTCCAGCACCTCGTTGAACGCCTGCTTGGCCGCCGACATGCGGGACTGCCCGTCGATGTCGCGGGCCCGCATCGAGCCGCTCACGTCGAGCACCAGGTCGACCTTGGGGGCGTCCTCGGCCGTCTCCGCCGAGGTGCCGGACGTCTCAGCGGACGTCTCCGAGGTGGCCGGTCCGTCGGCCACGGCGGTCGCCGGCGCGAGCCCGCCCGTCAAACCGACCAGCAAGCCGCACACCACGGCCGCCAGTCGTCGTTTTATGATCATTGCCGGATCATATTGATCTTGCGGGCGAACTGCCCAACTCGCGTCATGAAGCGCTGCGGAGCGCCTGCTGAGGCGGCCTCAGGGTGACCCGGAAGCGCTTCGCGGGACCGGTGTTCCCCGCCGCGTCCAGCGCCCGGTACTCGATGGTGTGGGTCCCGTAGTCCGGTGTGGCGTCGTCCCACGGAACGGCCCGCGGCGTGCCGAGCTTGCCGTGGACGAGGCCGTCGACGACGGTGCCGCCGGGGGAGAACCGGAACGGCGCGTCCGCGTCCGTCGGCCACCCGAAGTACGTGAACCAGCCGTCCCCGTCCACCCGGAACTGCGTCACCACGTAACCGTCGTTGTCGTCCTTCCCGGTGAGCTTCATCGTGAAGGGACCGTCGTACACGTACTCCACGGGCCTGCCCGGACGGTGCACCGTCCGCAGCGGCTCCGACAGGGCGTACGAGACGGTCGCGGGGGTGGCGTCGACGGTCCACGTCAGACGGGTGGCGGGGGAGGGGCGGGAGCCGGCCACGCGGGCGGTGACGGTGTGGTCCCCGGGCCGCAGCCGGAGCGCCCCCAGGTCCAGGTCACGGTCGTTGCCGCGGTCCGCCACCGGGCGGCCGTCCACCGCCCACGAGACCCGCACCGCGCCGCGTACGGGGTGCGTGGTGTCGGCGTACAGCACGGAGGACGCGCCCACGGGCGCTTCGGTGGCGGTGTGCCCGGTGAACTCCGCCGCCACGGGAACCGGATCCGTGGTCACGGACGGGTCGACGGTCCAGGTGACCGTACGGGTCAGGGCGGCCGAGCCGCGCACGGCCGGATCGCGGACGAAGGGCGTCGGGTCGGTGACGGTGGCCGTGAGGCGGCGCGGCCGCTCGCCGGAAGGGACGTACCGGCGCAGGTCCACCGTGCGCAGCCCGGCCGTCCCGGGGAGCGGCCGGCCGTCCAGCCGCCAGGTCACCTTCAGCTCACCACCCGTGGGGTGCAGCGTGTCGACCCACACGGAGCGGTCGGCGCCGATGGGTGCGCCGTTCGGGGTGTGGTCCTGCACCGGATTCACCTTGGCGGCGATGGCGCGCGTCATCACCTCGCGCTCCACCTGGTCGAAGGGGTAGCCGAGGGTCTTCATCATGGAATGCGCGCTCGGCCGCCAGACCCCCGTCGTGCTGTACATGCCGCCCTCGTACCGCCCGATACGGCCGCCGGACTCGCTCTCCTCACCCAGCCAGCGCCACCACTTCTTGCGCTGCTCCCGCATCTGCCGCGCGGTCAGCACCGTGTGGTGCGCCGAATCCGGCTCGCCCTCCGCGTACCGGCCGCCGGGAACGCCGCGCTGGTAGTAGTCGTACTCGTCCTGCAGCTTCCCCAGCGAGTGGCCGATCTCGTGCGGGGTGATCAGCGAGGACAGCGAGTTGCCGCCGGACGCGGTGGCGTACGTGCCGCCCGCGCCGCCGTAGGTGTCACTGTGCGCCAGCCCCACGATCTGCCGGTTCCCGGCCGAGGTGCCGGCGACCAGATCGGCCGCCGCCCTGGCCTTCCCGTCGTCCATCGTGATCAGCCGTTGCACGCTCTGCGCGTCGCACCCGCCCCAGAACCCCATGTCCAGCGCCGTGTCCCGGCGCGGCGCTTCGAGCCCCGGATCACAGTCGACACCGGACTCGGCGGACGGCGTCTCCACCGCCCAGACATTGATGTACGAGCGGTAGGAGGCGAACGGCTCGGTGCTCCACAGCACGTTGAGGTGCTTCGCCACGTTCGCCCGGAACTCCGGCATCTCGTCCGCGGTGTAGCCGTCACCGAGAAAGACCAGGTTGAAACGCTTCTCCGCGGGGCCGGTCGACTGAATCGGCAGCACCTTGGCGGCCTTGGTGACCGCGCCCCGCTGCTGCGCCGCACCGGCCGCCGGCGCCGGGCCGAGCGCCGCCGCCCCGGCCAGCAGCCCGGCCGCTGCGCACAGGCCGACGGCGGCCCGGCCCCTGCGTCCAGCTCTCGCGCTCATGACGACGCCCTCCCCGCGCGGTGTGAACCGTGGTCCGGAGCGTACGGTGGTGGCGAACTGGACGTAAAGGGGCGGCAGTTGGCTGTGCTGCTTGATGGCGAGGTGGTTGAGCGGAGAGCCGACGGCGCCGGTGAACTTCAAGGTCGGGGCCGCGAAGAAGAAGCCCATGTCGCTGAGGAGGACCAGGTGCAGCGGGAACGTGAGGCCTTCCTGCTGCGCGGGCGGCACCTCCAGCGCCCAGTTGTCGGCCGCGAACACGGCGGTTGGTCACCGCGTGCCACCGCTCAGCGTCGAGCACCGGCTCAGGGTGGCGCGATGTCCCTCCGCCTGCCCGGCGGGCAGGCGGAGGGACGACGTTGACCGCCGCGCTCCGCACCGAGTCCAGTACTTGGTGCGTGCGGTGGGCACCCCCGGGGCGCGGTGCGGCCGGCTCCCTTCATGGCGCGACCGCGGCGAACGCGGATGCCGCCGGGCCGCTCGACCGGCTACCTGTTCGGCACCCCGGCCGCCACCACGTTCTGAGTGGTGAGATCGACACGCAGTTCCCCGGAGCCGGCCTCCGGCTCGAACTCGGACTGCAATATGTCGAGCTGCTCTTTGTCCAGACCCTCATCCACAACCGCGAACACTTCTTCCCGTGTACACGGACGGGTGGCACCACTCGTCACGTCATACGTTTCGTGCACATGCACAACGCGACCGTTTTCCTTGTCGTAGACGAAGTACCTCGGCATTGGATTCCCTTTCGGGGGTCACGGATTGGTGATGACGATCCCGCATCCCATGGCGTCAATATCAGGGCCGAACGTGCGCATCCTGAAGGTGACAGTCCGGCCGAAGCGGACGATTGCTGAATCGTGGACGTTGCTGAAGGCGCCGGAATCCCCCCAGTGGTCACCTCCGGAAACCTGAGTGTTTGTTCGAGCTCCGTTGACGAAAGGTATGTCGATCACGACGGCGTTGTCCCGGTCGAATTGGATTCGCGGGTCGAGCATCGTGATCGAACCCCAGGCCACGAATGTGGTCGATGCCCCCAGGTCGATCGTGACGGACCTGCTGGCTGGTGAATTCACGAACAGTTGCCTGGTCGTGGCCGCCATTCTTGCCTCCCCGTACGTTGTGGGGTCAGAAGGGTCCGCAGCTGGTCAATTCTTTTCTTTCGTGACTGTCCGGACGGACGGGATCATCGGAAGTGCGCCGCGCGGTGTCGTCACGGGTACGGTTCGGCGAACGTATATACGAACGCCATTCCCGGGCCCGGCGCCGGTCGTTCTGATGCGTCAGAGCCGACCGGTCGGGTCGACGGTCATGTCCTTTCGGTCGCCAGTGTGTGCGATGGCTGTCGGTGCTGCGGAATCGACGGCACGCTCGTTCCGGCAAGCCGAACATCACCGTGATGGAAGGCTGCTCCTCTCTCTCCGGGAAGTCAACAGCGCCGAGTGAAGTATGGGCAATTCCGCAGAATTGGAATTCAATCTTCAGCCTGCTTCCTGTGAGGGAAGTGACGCGAATTACCAATTATTCGTCGCGGTGCACGGCATGCCGCGTACGCCGCCGACCAGGCAGGTGTCCTCGTTCATGTCGCCGCGCGCTCGGCGCGGCCGCCTACGCGGGTTCGACCCGTCGCGGTTCGCGGATTCGCAGGATCAAGCAACTCTCTGCCGTGACGAGCGAGTTGCCGGCGGCGTATCACCCGCTGTGATCCACCACCTGACGGCCTTTGACGACGGACGCTAGTCCTGCTCCAGCGCCGCGTTGAGCAGGGCCCGGGTGTCCGGTTCGACGTGTTCGGCGTAGTAGGCGTACAGGGCCTGGCGGGCCAGCCGGGCGGCGTGCGGGGCGTCGCCGGCGCGGATCGCGGCGAGTACCTGCTCGTGGTGGTCGATGGAGCGTTCCCGCCAGGCCGCCGCGTCCGAGGCATCGGCGATCTTGCGCTCGATGATGTCCACGACGGCGTCGTGCACGGCGCGGGCGCAGAGCCCGAGCAGCGCGTTGCGGCTGGCCTCCGCGACGGCCTGGTGGAACAGCGCGTCGGCCTCGCTGAACGCCCGCAGTCCGGCGCCCGGCCCGGCGGACAGCGACCGCATCCGGTCGATCAGCCCGGCCATCCGCGCCAGGTCGTCCTCCGTACGCAGCCGGGCGGCGAGCCGGTTGCTCTCGGCCTCCAGGACCATCCGGAACTGGATCAGTTCGCCGAGGCTGGATATGTGGGAGCGGGTGAGCCGGCCGAGCGCCTGGCTGAGGTTGTCGGCGGAGACGCCGAGCACCTCGGCGCCGAGCGGGTCGCCGGGCCGGGACCGGACCAGGCCGGCGGACTGCAGGACGCGCAGCGCCTCGCGGACCGTGGAGCGGCCGACGCCGAACTGATTGACCAGTTCGCGTTCGGCGGGGAGGCGGGAGCCGGGCGGCAGTTCGCCGCGGAGGATGCGTTCCTCGATCTGCTCGGCCACCCGCTGGTAGGCCCGTACCGGCTGGACGGGGGTGAAGGGAGCGTCGTAGCCGGCCATCGGGACCCCGTTCCGTTTCCTTACCGATTGCTGCTGGTGGCCTCTTGACCCACGCATGAACGTGCGAGCAGAGTACGGGAAATCAACTGGTCTGACCAGTGGACTGGCCTCCCGGCCAGGTGTTTTGGAGGTTCTATGCAAGCCGCCCAGACCCACCCGCCGACCGAGATCACGATCGACGCCGACGCGGCCGTCGCCTTCACCCAGGATCTGATCCGGCTGCGTACCGTCAATGCCACCGGCGCCACCGACGTCGAACGCCCGGCCGCCGACCTGGTGGCGGCGCTCTTCACCGAATTCGGCTGGCAGCACGAGGTGGTGGAGGTCGCGCCGGGCCGCCCGAACGTCATCGCCGTCGTCGACGGCAAGGGCGGCGCCGGGCCGACCCTGATGTTCGAGGGGCACACGGACGTGGTCACCGAGGGCGACCCGGCGGTGTGGAGCGTCGATCCGTACGCCGCGGAGATCCGCGACGGCAAGCTGTGGGGCCGGGGCGCGGCGGACATGAAGTCCGGGGTGGCCGCCATGATCTACGGCGTGCGCGCGCTGCAGCAGGCCGGACCGTTCCCCGGCCGGATCGTCCTCGGCGTGCTGTGCGACGAGGAAGGCATGATGCTCGGCGCCAAGGCGTTCGCCGCCTCGCCGCCGGCCGCGGAGATCGACGGAGTGATCGTCTGCGAGCCGGAGGGGTACGAGGTGTGCACCTCGGCCCGCGGCGGCATCCGGCTCCGGCTGGAGCTGACCGGGGTCATGGCGCACGGCGCGATGCCGCAGGAGGGCAGGAATCCGGTCGTCGCGGGGGCCAGGATCGTCGAGGCGCTCGGCCGCGCCCAGACCTGGGCCGAGGTGCGCTTCGGGGCCCATCCGCACGCCGGGCAGGTCACCGTCACCCCGACCGTGCTGCAGGGCGGCGACCCCGACCAGCTCAACGTCATCCCGGCACACGGCCTGGTCGGCGTCGACGTACGGACGATCCCGGGCACCGACCACGCCGAGCTGATCGACCGCATCCGCCACGAGGCCGAGGAGGCCGCGGCGACCGTCGGCGTCACCGTCGCCCTGACCGTCGTCGACGACCGCCCGGCGATCGAGATCGCCGAGGACCACCCGGTGGTCGCCGGGCTGGTGGCGGCGCACGAGCGGGTGCACGGCAGCCCCCCGCCCTTCGGAGCAGTGCCCGGCACCACCGACGGCACGGTCCTGACCCGCGACGCCGGGCTGCCCACGGTCGTCTACGGACCCGGCGGCAAGTGGATCGCGCACCAGAAGGACGAGTACGTGGAGGTGCGCGAGATCGGCGAGTACACCCGGGTGTACGCCGAGGCGGCGCGCCACTTCCTGACCCGGGGGGTGCCCCGCGATGACGCCTGAGGAGAGCGCCGGACGCTTCCCGGCCGGGCTGCCGGTCGGTGCCGCCTGGGTGCCGGCGCCCCGTACCGAGCCGGTCCGCTTCTCGTACGACGGCAGCGAGGTCGCGCGGGCGCCCGTGGGGGACGAGGCGCTCGCGCGGCAGGCCGTGGAGCACGCGGCGGCACTGCGGAAGGACGTGGCCCGGCTGCCCTCCCGCGTACGGCGCCGGGTGCTCGGCGGGGTGGCGGCGGCGCTCGCCGAGGTCGCGCGGCCCATGGAGGACCTGCTCGTCCTGGAGACCGGCAAGCCGCGGGTGGACTGCCGTACGGAGGTGCAGCGCGCGGTCTCCACCTGGGAGGCGGCGGCGGACGAGGTGGTCCATGTCCACGGCGAGACCGTGCCGCTGGACATGCTGCCCTCCGGGGACGGCATGACGGGCTTCTGGACCCGCCGCCCCATCGGCGTCGTGGTGGGCATCGCGGGCTTCAACTACCCGATGCTGCTCGCCTCCCACAAGATCGCGCCCGCGCTGGCGGCCGGCTGTCCCGTGGTGATCAAGCCGGCGCCGGCCACTCCGCTCGCCACGCTCTGGCTGGTCCACCTGGTCCGCCGGCAACTGGCCGCGGCCGGCGCCCCGGTGGGCGCGGTACAGCTGGTCACCGGGGACGCGGCGGTGGGCCGCACGCTGACCACGCACGAAGCGGTGGCGGCGGTCTCGTTCACCGGCTCCGCCGCGATCGGCCACCGGATCGCGCGGGACGCCGCGCCCCGCAAGGTCGTCCTCGAACTGGGCTCCAACGCCGCGCTGGTGGTGGCCGCCGACGCCGATCTCGACGCGGCGGCCGACGCCGTGGTCCGCGGCGGCTACTACGCCTCGGGCCAGGCGTGCATCGCCGTGCAGCGGGTGATCGCGGTCGAGGAGGTCGCCAAGGAGCTGACGGCGAAGATCACCGACCGGCTCGCGGACGTGGTGGTCGGCGATCCGCGCGAGGAGGCGACCCGGGTGGCCGCGCTCATCGACGAGGCGGCCACCGACCGGGTGCTGGCCTGGATCGAGGAGGCACGCGCGGCCGGCGCCCGGGTGATCGCCGGTGGCGAGCGGGTGGGGCGCTGCCTCGCCCCCGCGCTGCTGGCCGAGGTGCCGGGCGGGCTGCCCGCCTGGGACGAGGAGATCTTCGGCCCGGTCGTCGCGCTGCGCACGGTGCCGGATCTGGACGCGGCGTACGCGCTGGTCAACGACTCGCGGTACGGCCTGCACGCCGCGGTGTTCACCCGCGACCTGGGTGCCGCGTTCACCGCGATCGACGCGCTCGATGTCGGTGGCGTCGTCATCAACGAAGTCCCGGGCTACCGCAGCGACGTCGCCCCGTACGGCGGCGTGAAGGACTCCGGCATCGGCCGCGAGGGCCCGCGTTTCGCCATCGAGGAACTGACCGTGACCCGCATGGCGGTGATCAGGCCGTGACGCCCGCGCGGCCGACGGCGCCCGCAGCGGCGGCGGCCCGGGACGCCGCCGGACCTTCCCACGACGACCGGGCGAAGGAGCCCCGTATGCAGCCCCGTATGACGTACGCGCAACTCTTCCGGCTCGACGGGCGGCATGTCGTCGTGGTCGGCGGGGGCAGTGGCATCGGGCGTGAGGCCGTACGGGCGCTGGTCGCGCACGGCGCCGACGTGACTGTGGCCGACCGGGACCTGAAGGGCGCGGAGGAGACCGTGCGGCTCGCGGGGGAGGAACCGGCGGCTCCCGGCAGCGGTACGGGGACGGCGACCGCATACGCGCTCGACGTGCTGGACGACGAGGCCGTGCGCACGGCGGCGGCAGCGTGGGGCGCACCGGACGGGCTGGTCGTCACCGTCGGCGCCAACATCCGCAAGCGGATCGCCGATTACACCCTGGCGGAGTTCGACCGGGTCGTGGCGCTCAACCTCCGGGCGCACTTCGCGCTCGTGCAGGCCGTCGCCCCGGCCATGGCCGAGCGGGGCAGCGGCAGCGTGGTCGGGCTCGCCTCGATGCGCGCGGTGCAGGTCGAGCCGGGCCAGAGCGTGTACGCCGCCTCCAAGGCGGGACTGGTGCAGTTCCTGCGGACGGCGGCGGCCGAGTGGGGGCCGCGCGGGGTGCGGTTCAACGCGATCGCGCCCGGCGTCGTGCGGACGCCGCTGACCGACCAGATCGCCGCCGACCCCGAGTGGTACGACGCGTACGCGCAGGCGTCCGCGCTGCGGCGGTGGGCCGGCGCGGAGGAACTGGCCGGTGCCGTGCACTACCTGGTCTCGGACGCCTCCACCTTCGTCACCGGCAGCGTGCTGGCCGTGGACGGCGGCTGGACCGCGGTCGATGGCCGGTACGAACCCTCGGTCTGACGCGGGCGCCCGAGGACCGACCCCGGCTTGGGGCCTTGATTCCTCTCTGACCTGCGATACCGTCCGGTCGGCCGGACGCCGTCCCCGCGGCTGCCCGACCGGCCGCCCGCTCGGCCGTCCCGGACACACCCCCTTCCCCGAAGGAGTTCCATGTCGCACGCCCCCGAGGACAGAGGGCGGGAGGGCCCGGCGGCGACCGGGCCGCACCCGTCCGACGGACTGCCCGAGGTGAGCGCCCGGCGCCCCGCGCTGTGGCTGCTGCTCGTGCCGGCCGTGCTGTACTGCCTGGCGCCGCTGGTGGCCAACAGCATCGAACCGCGCGTCCTCGGCATGCCGTTCCTGCTGTTCTGGCTCGTCGCCGCCACGGTCGTCAGCCCGCTCGTCATCTGGGCCGTCACCCGCCTGGACCCCGCCTACCGCGTCGACGCCGCCGAACCGCTGCCCGGCGACCGGCCGGACACGGGCCCGTCCGCCGCGTCCGGGGCCGCGCCCGGGGCCGCGCCCGGCGGACCCGAAGGAGGCGCCGTATGAGCGGATCAGCGGCGATCGCGACCACCATCTTCGGCCTCGCCATGATCGCGACCATCGTCATCGGCGTGCTCAGCGCGCGCGGCCGGGACAAGGGCCTGGCCGAGTGGTCGGTCTCCAGCCGGGGGCTGGGCGTCCTCTTCATCTGGCTGCTGATGGCCGGAGAGACCTACACCAGCTTCTCCTTCCTCGGCACGGCCGGCTGGTCGTACTCCTTCGGCGTGCCGATCCTCTACCTCGTCGCGTACCTCACCGTCGGCTTCGCCGTGGGGTACGTCGTCGGCCCGGCCATCTGGACGTACGCCAGCCGGCACGGGCTGATCTCCATCGCCGACCTGGCCGAACACCGCTTCCGCTCCCGGCCGGTGGGCATCGTCGTCGCGGTCATCGCCACCGTCTTCCTCGTGCCCTACATCCAGGTGCAGATCCAGGGCATGGGCGTGGTCGTCAACGCGATGACGTACGGGAGCGTGGACCTGCGGGTCGCCGCCGTCATCTCCTTCGTCGTCGCCGAGGTCTTCATCCTGGTCTCCGGGCTGCGCGGCTCGGCGTGGGTCAGCGCGCTCAAGGACGTGCTGGTCATCTTCGCGGTGGTCTTCCTCGCGGTGTACGTACCGATGCACTACCTCGACGGCGTCGGCGACTTCATGCACCGCATGGTCACGGAGAAGGCCGACTGGCTGACCTTCCCCGGGCACGAGTCCGGCGGCAAGGGCGGGATGTGGTTCGTCACGACGACGCTGCTCAACGCCGTGACCATCACCATCTTCCCGACCACGGTCGCCGGTTACCTCAGCGCGCGGAGCCCGAACGCGCTGCGCCGCAATGCCGTACTGCTGCCCTGGTACCAGCTCCTGCTCTTCGTCCCCATGATGATCGGCGCCACCGCCCTGTTCGTCATGCCGGCCCTCGGCAATCCCGACCTCGCGCTGTTCAGCCTGGTCACCGACGCTCTCCCGGCCCCCGTCGTGGCCGTCATCGGTGTCGCGGGCGCGCTCTCGGCGATCGTCCCGATGAGCGTGTTCATGCTGGCCATCGGCACGCTCTGGGGCCGCACGCTGCTCGGCGGCGGCAACGGCGCCGACCCGCGCAGCCGCCGTACCGGCCGCACGCCCGCCGACGACGTGCGCACCAAGCGGCTCTCCCAGCTGGTCTGCCTCATCGCCGGGCTGATCGCCCTGGGCGGCGCCCTCTTCTACCCCAACACCCTGGTCCAGCTGTCGGTCCTGTCGTACGAGGGGCTCGCGCAGCTGGTGCCCATCGTGCTGCTCGCGCTGTTCTGGCGGCGGATGACGAAGGCCGGCGCGCTGGCCGGGATGTGCACCGGGCTGGCGGTCGTCGTGGCGCTCTGGGCGACCGGCAACGACCCGCTGCACGGCGTCAACGGCGGCATCGTCGGACTGGCCGTCAACCTCGTCGTCACCGCGGCGGTCACCTTCGCCCGGCCCGAGGGGCAGGCGCCCGCGCCGCGGCGGGTGGGTACGACTCCGACGACCGGCACCGACCAGGCCCCGGCCGCCCCGGCGGCCCCGAAGGAGGCTCCGTGACCGACGTGACCGACGTGACCGACGAGACCACCCCCGTGCTTTACCGCGCCGCCCGCATCGTCAGCCAGCGCACGGACGGCACCGGCGTGGACGGCGCGCCCGAGCCGGAGGGCTTCGCCGTCGCCGACGGCCGCATACGCGCGACCGGCGGCTTCGCCGCGCTGCGCGACCGCTTCCCCGGCGCGCCCGAGGTCGACTTCGGGGACGCCACCGTGATCCCCGGCCTCAACGACGCGCACATCCACCTCGCGATGGCCGCCACCGACCTGCTCCACCTGGACCTGTCGGCCGCGGCGGTGGCGACGGCCGACGCGCTGCTCGCCACCGTCACCGCCGAGGCGGGGCGCACGGCGCCGGGGGAGTGGGTACGCGGCAGCCGGTACGACGACGTCAAGACCGGCCGGATCACCCGCCACGAACTGGACCGGGCGGCCCCCGGCCACCCGGTGCTCGTCGTGCACGTCGCCGGACACTGGGGCGTCGTCAACTCCGCGGGGCTACGGGCCCTCGGCATCGACGAGGACACCCCGGCCCCCGACGGCGGCGACTTCGGCCGCGACGCGGACGGCCGTCTCGACGGCCGGCTGATCGAACGCGCCCTGATGAACGTGGTCTACCCGGCCACCGCCCGCGGCGATTCGCCGCTCGCGCCCAGCTCGCCGGAGGACCGGCTGCGCGGCCTGCTGCGCGCACAGGAGCTGTGGCACGCCGCCGGACTCACCTCGATCTGCGACGCGCTGATCGCCCCGGACGACGTCGCCCTGCTGCGCACCGCCCGCGACCGGGGCCTGCTCACGCTGCGTACCGGCATGCTGCTCTCCATCGACCACTACGCCAGGGCGCGGGCGCTCGGCGTCGGCAGCGGCTTCGGCGACGACCTGCTGCGGTTCGTCGGGGTGAAGGCGTTCCTGGACGGGGCGATCGGCGGCCGGACCTGTCTGCTCGCCGAGCCGTACGCCGACCCCGAGTGCGGCGGCGCCGACGGGCACGGCCTGCAGACCACCTCGACCGAGGAACTGTTCGCGCAGGTACGGGAGGTGCACGCGGCGGGCGACCGGATCGGCGTGCACGCCAACGGCGACGCCGCGATCCGGCTCGTCCTGGACGCGTTCGAGGCGGCACAGCGCGAGCTGCCGCGCCCCGGACTGCGGCACCGCATCGAGCACTGCACGCTCATCGACGACGCGATCCTCGCCCGGATGAAGGCGCTGGACGCCATCGCCGTACCGTTCGCCGGGTATGCCGGCTACCACGGCGGAGCGCTGAACACCTGGTACGGGCCCGAGCGCACGGAGCGGATGTTCGCGCACCGCTCCTTCCTGGACGCCGGCGTCACCGTCGCCGGCTCCTCCGACTACCCCTGCGGACCCTACGAACCACTGCTCGGCCTCCAGTCGATGGTCACCCGCGAGGGCATCGAGGACGGCGCGAAGGTCGGGCCCTCGCAGCGGGTCACCGCCGCCGAGGCGCTGCGGATCTTCACCCTAGGGTCCGCCGAGGCGGAGGGCACGGCCCACCACAAGGGCCGGATCGCCGCCGGCCACCTCGCCGACTTCACCGTCCTCGGCGAGAACCCGCTCACCGCCGACCCGTACGGCATCGCCGCCATCCCCGTGCGCGCGACCTACGTGGGCGGACGGCGCGTGCACGAGGAGGCCGCCCGATGACCGCGGCCGGAGCCACCGACACCTTCGAGGTGCCGGGACTGTCCGCGCCCGTGGAGATCCTCATCGACCGCTGGGGCGTCCCGCACCTGTACGCCGGTTCGCGCGCCGACCTCTTCCTCGCGCAGGGCTTCAACGCGGCGCGCGACCGGCTCTTCCAGATCGACCTGTGGCGGCGGCGCGGCCTCGGCCTGCTGGCGGAGGTGTTCGGCCCGGAGTACGCGGAACACGACCGGGCCGCCCGGTTGTTCCTCTACCGCGGCGATATGGCGGCGGAGTGGGAGTCGTACGGCCCGGACGCCGAGCGGGTCACCACCGCGTTCGTGCGGGGCATCAACGCGTTCGTCGCGTTCTGCCGCGAGCGGCGCGAGCACCTCCCGCCGGAGTTCCGGCTGCTGGACTACGAACCGGCGTACTGGCAGCCCGCCGACGTCGCCCGCATCCGCAGCCACGGCCTCCACTACAACCTCCACGACGAGGTCGAACGGGCCCGCACTGTAAGGGACTTCGGACCCGAGGTGGAGGAGCTGCGCAAGGTCCGCGAGCCCGCGCACGAACTGCGCGTGCCCGAAGGGCTGGACCTCTCCGTCATCCCCGACGACGTACTGCGCGTCTACCGGATGGCCACCACCCCGCCATGGGCCCCGCAGGCCCCGCGCCAGGGCATCGACGGCAGCAACAACTGGGTGCTCGCCCCGTCCCGCACCGCCACCGGCCGCCCCGTGCTGGCCAACGACCCGCACCGCGCCATCACGCTGCCCGCGCTGCGCTACCTCGCCCACCTCTCGGCGCCCGGCCTCGACGTGATCGGCGCGGGCGAGCCGGCGCTGCCCGGCGTCTCCATCGGCCACAACGGCCGCCTCGCCTTCGGCCTCACGATCTTCCCGATCGACCAGGAGGACCTGTACGTCTACCGCACCGACCCCGCCGACCCGAAGCGGTATGCCTACGGCGACGGCTGGGAGGCGATGACGAAGGTCACCGAGACCATCCCGGTGCGCGGCGGCGAGCCCGTCACCGCCGACCTGTGGTTCACCCGGCACGGGCCCGTCATCGACGAACGCCCGGACCGCACCGCCGCGTTCGCGGTACGGGCGGCCTGGCTGGAGCCGGGCATGGCGCCCTACCTCGGCAGCATGGACTACATGGGCGCGACCGGGCCCGACGCCTTCGTCGCGGCCATGGAGCGGTGGGGCGCCCCCGGCGAGAACCAGGTCTACGCGGCACCCGACGGCACCATCGGCTGGCGCCCGGCCGGCCGGGTCCCGGTCCGCCGCGGCTGGGACGGCACGCTGCCGGTGCCGGGCGACGGCCGGTACGAATGGGACGGCCACCACCCGGTCGGCGCGCTGCCCTCCGTACGCGACCCGGAGGACGGCTGGTTCGCCACGGCCAACCAGCTCAACCTCCCCGACGACTACCCGCACGCCGAACGCACCGTCACCCACGACTGGTACGCGCCCCACCGCCACGAGCGCATCGCCGAGGTCCTCGCCGCCCGGTCGGACTGGACCGTGGCGGACTGCGTGGCCCTCCAGAACGACTACGTGAGCCTGCCGGCGCGCCGCATCCAGCCGCTGCTCGCCGGGCTGACCAGTGACGACCCGCGCGTCGCCGAGGGGCTGAAGCTGCTGCGGGACTGGGACGCCGCGCTCGACGCGGACTCGGCCGCCGCTGCGCTCTTCGAGATCTGGTACCGCCGCCACTTCCGGGCCGAACTGCTGAGACAGGCCCTCCGCCGGCTGCTCCCCGCGGAACGGGTGGCCGCTGCCCTGGCCCGCGTCCTGCCCGCCGAGGACGCCACCGCCGACGCCCGCGTAGACCTCTCGCTGCTCCTCGATCCCGGGGACCGGCTGGGCCCCGACCCGGACGCGGTGATCCGTACGGCCGTGCTCACCACCCTCGGCCCCGCGATGGCGGAGGCCGGACAGCTGCTCGGTCCCGACAGCGGCACATGGCGGTGGGGCGCGCTCCACCGGGCGCATCCGCACCATCCCCTCGCCAAGCTGCTCGGCGAAGAGGCGTCGGACTGGACCTCGGTGGGCCCGGCGCCACGCGGCGGCAGCGGCGAGACGGTGTCGGCAACCTCCTACGGCCCCGGCTTCCGGCAGACCGGCGGCGCCAGCTTCCGGCTGGTCGTGGACGTGGGCGCGTGGGACGAGTCGCTGGTGATGAGCACCCCGGGCCAGTCCGGTGACCCGGCCAGTCCGCACTACCGCGATCTGTTCGATGTGTGGGCGGCGGACGGCGCGTTCCCGCTGCTGTACTCGCGCGAGCAGATCGAGAAGCACACCACCCGGCGGATCACCCTCGTACCGGGCGGCGCCACGGGGGAGTGAGCGACCGGCAGCCGGCCGGCGAGGTCCTGGACGAGGCGGCCGGTTGATCTGCTGGAGTGATAGTTGTATCGACCACCTTGCTGGTACGTTCGCGGCGCAGGCCCGCTCACGAACGGTTCACCGCACCACAACGGTTCACGGCACCACCCCACCCGCATCGGAAAGGGGCACACATGGACGCCGACGTCTTCCGGGACATCCTGCGCACCGTCCGGGACTTCGTACGCCACGAGGTCGTGCCGCGCGAGGACGAGATCGAACGCACCGACCACGTACCGGACGAGCTGCGCCGCGCCGCCGCGGACATGGGACTCTTCGGCTGGTCACTGCCGGAGGAATACGGCGGCCTCGGCCTGGACATGCGCCAGGACGTCCGGCTCGCCTTCGAACTGGGCTGGACCACGCCCGCGTTCCGCTCCCTGATGGGCACCAACAACGGCATCGCGGGCAAGGCCCTGGTCAACTCCGGCACCGAGGAGCAGCGGAAGCGCTGGCTGCCCGCGCTCGCCTCCGGCACCGCCATCGCCTCCTTCGCGCTCACCGAGGACGGCGCGGGATCCGACCCCAGCGGCCTGCGCACCAGGGCCGTACGCAGCGGGGCAGACTGGGTGCTCACCGGCGCCAAGCGCTTCATCACCAACGCCGACGTGGCCGACCTGCTGGTGGTCTTCGCCCGTACCGACCCCGACGCGGCCCCGAACAAGGGCATCTCCGCCTTCCTCGTGGAGACCGGCACCCCCGGCGTCCGCATCGGCCCGCCCGACGACAAGATGGGGCAGCGCGGCGCCCACACCGCCGAGGTCTCCTTCGACGACGTCCGGCTGCCCGGCACGGCCCTGCTGGGCGAGCGCGAGAACGCCGGGTTCGGCGCCGCGATGGCCTCGCTGACCCGCGGCCGGCTGCACATCGCCGCGCTCTGCGTCGGCCTCGCCTCGCGTGCGCTGGACGAGGCCGTACGGTACGCCGCCACGGCCCACCAGGGCGGCGCCGCCATCAGCCGCTTCCAGTTGGTTCAGGAGCTGCTCGCCGACTCCTACGCCGAACTGCACGCCGGGCGCTCGATGGTGCTGACCGCCGCCGAGGACTTCGACGCCGGCACCGACACCCGGCTCGGCCCCTCCAGCGCCAAGCTGTTCTGCAGCGAGATGGTCTGCCGGGTCGCCGACCGGGCCGTACAGGTGCACGGCGGCACCGGCTACATGCGCGGCACGACCGCCGAACGCCTCTACCGCGACGCCCGGCTCTTCCGCATCTACGAGGGCACCAGCGAGATCCAGAAACTCATCATCGGCAAACAGCTGCTGCGGGAGACGACCGCATGACCCCCGCCGACCGGACCGGGGCCCTCGACGTGCTGCTGCACCCGCGCTCCATCGCGGTACTCGGCGCCTCCGACAATCCGCTCAAGCTCTCCGGCCGCCCCGTCGACCTCCTCAAACGCTACGGGTTCACCGGCCGCGTGCTGCCGGTCAACTCCCGCCGGGACACCGTCCAGGGCCTCAAGGCCTACCCCGCCCTCGACGCCATCGACGGCGACATCGACCTGGCCATGATCATGCTGGACGCGGCGCAGGCCGCCGGCGCGGTACGGGACTGCGCCCGGCGCGGCATCCGGGCGGCGATCGTGGGCGCCGCCGGTTTCGCCGAGACCGGGGAGGCCGGCGCCGCCCTCCAGCGCGACCTGGCGGCCGCCGTCCGGGAGACCGGCATCCGCGTGCTCGGCCCCAACTGCCTCGGCCTGCTGAGCCTCCGCGACCATGCCGTCCCCACCTTCACCTCGGCCCTCGACGGCGACCGGGAACTCCTCGCCGGTCCCGTCGCGTTCCTCAGCCAGAGCGGTGCCTTCGGGACGTTCATCTTCAGCGCGGCCCAGCAGGACGGCATCGGCTTCTCGCACTACGTCAACACCGGCAACGAGCTGGACGTGTCCGTCGCGGAGCTGCTCGACGTGCTCGCCGGCACCGACGAGGCCCGGGTCCTGCTGGCGTACCTGGAAGGCGTCTCCGACGGACCGCGGCTGCTGCGGGCGGCGCGGCGCGCGCACGCCGCCGGCAAGCCGCTGGTCGCGGTGAAGGTCGGCCGCTCCGCAGCCGGGGCGCGGGCCGCGCAGTCGCACACCGCCTCGCTCGCGGGCGAGGACCGGGTCTTCGACGGCGCGGCCCGGCAGTACGGCATCGTCCGGGTCGCCGGGATGGAGCCGCTGCTGGACGCCGCCCAGGTGTTCGCCGCCGGCCGCCGTACGAAGGGCCGCCGCCTCACCACCCTCTCGCTCTCCGGCGGCGCGGGCGTCCTCATGGCCGACGAGGCCGGCACCCACGGCATCGAGGTCGCGCCCTGGGAGCCGGAGTGGCAGCGCGAAATGGCCGCCGCCATCCCGCCGTTCGGCTCGCCACGAAACCCCGTCGACCTCACCGCCGCGCTCGTCAGCGACCCCGGCATCCTCCGCAGCGGCCTCCAGGTCGCCCTCCGGCACCCCGGCACGGACATGCTCGCCGTACTCCTCGGCAACGCCGACGCGCACGCCGACCGGCTCACCGACACCCTCGCCGAGGCCTACCGGGCCACCGACCGGCCGCTGGTCGTCGTCTGGACCGGCGGCGACGGCCGGGCCCGGCGCCGCCTGCGCGACCTCGGCATCCCCTGCTACACCGACCCCGGCCGGGCCGCCGCCGCGCTCGGCCGGCTCGCCGACTTCAGCCTCCGCCCGCCGCTGCCCACCCGCGAACGTCCCGCCGGCATCGATGCCCACGTGGCCCGCGAGGTGATTGCCCGCGCCCGGAAGCAGGGCCGTACCCGGCTGGACGAGGCCGAGTCGGCGTGGCTGATCGCGGCGTACGGGCTGCGCTGCGCGGAGTCCGTGGCGGTGGCGGGCGCCGAGGAAGCGGTCACGGCGGCGGCCGGGCTCGGCGGCGGACCGGTCGCCGTCAAGCTGCTCTCCGCCGAGGTCGCCCACAAGAGCGAACTGGGCGGCGTACGGCTCGGCTTGACCGGCGCGGACGCCGTGCGTGCCGCCGCACAGGACGTACTGCGCGCCGCCGCACGGGCCGGCGTCCCGGACGCCCGGCTCCTCGTCCAGCGCATGGCGGCCGCGGACGGCGCGGCCGAACTGCTCCTCGGGATCAAGCACGACCCGGCGTTCGGCCCGGTCGTCGTCGCGGGCTTCGGCGGCGTCCTGGTCGACGTGCTCGACGACAGCCAGGTGGCCGTCGCCCCGGTCGATCCGCCGGGCGCCCGCCGGCTGCTCCGCGCACTGCGGGCCGCGCCCGTGCTCGACGGGGTGCGCGGCGCCGCCGCGCGCGACCTGGACGCCGCGGCCGACGCGGTGCACCGGCTGTCCTGGCTCGCCACCGACCTCGCCGGCGAACTGGCCGAACTCGACGTGAACCCCCTGCTCCTCGGCGCGGCGGGCGAGGGCGCGACGGCGGTGGACTGCCTCGCCGTGCTCACCCCGCGGTCCGGCGCCGCGGCACCGACGGACGGAAAGGACGATGCATGAGCGAGCCCACCGCAACGCCACCGGCCCGCGCCTACCGCGAGGGGCTGGACCGCGGCGAACTCCGCTACCAGCGCTGCGACGACTGCGCGGGGGCCGTCTTCCCGCCCCGCGTGCTCTGCCCGGACTGCGGCTCCCAGGAGCTGACCTGGGAACGCAGCGCGGGCCGCGGCACGGTCCACTCCGCCACCGTCGTGCGCGGCCGTGACGGCGCCCGGGGAGTCGTCCTGGTCGACCTCGACGAGGGCTTCCGGATGATGTCGCGGGTCGACGGAATCGACCCGGCGACCGTGGAGATCGGCACCACTGTGCGGTTCACGGCCGCCGACGAAGGGGACGAGCGGGTGGCCGTCTTCATGAAGGAGGCACAGCGATGAGCCCGCGAGGCACGGCCGCCGTCGTCGGCGTCGCCGAATCCGACCTGGGCGAGGTCGCGCCGGGCCTCACCCCGCTGGACCTCGCCGGCCAGGCGGCGGCCCGCGCCCTCGCCGACGCCGGAATCCGCAAGTCCGAGGTGGACGGCCTGTTCACGGCCTCCTCGTACCTCCCCATGGCCGCCATGGACACCGCCGAGTACCTCGGCATCCGGCCGCGCCACCTCGACGGCACCAACATCGGCGGCAGCTCCTTCGTGTCCCACCTGCTGCACGCCGCCACCGCCATCGAGCGGGGGCAATGCACCACGGCGCTCATCGTCTACGGCTCCACCCAGCGCTCCGACGGCGGCCGGCTGGTCTCCCCGACCAGGCCCGACCCGTACGAGGCGCCGTACGGGCCGCGCTACCCGATCACCATGTACGCGCTGGCCGCCGCCCGGCACATGTACCAGTACGGCACCACCCGCGAGCAGTTGGCGGACGTGGCGGTGGCCGCGCGGGAGTGGGCGCAGCTCAACCCGGCCGCGTTCGAGCGCAAGCCGCTCACCAGGGAGGACGTGCTCACCTCCCGGATGATCAGCGACCCGCTGACCGTACGGGACTGCTGCCTGGTCACCGATGGCGGCGGCGCGCTGGTCGTCACCTCCGCCGAGCGCGCCCGCGACCTCCCGGGCACGCCCGCCTACTTGCTGGGCGCGGGTGAGGCCAGCTGGCACCGCAACATCTCGCGGATGCCGGACCTCACGGTGACGGCGGCCACCGACTCCGGGCGGCGGGCATTCGAGGCGGCGGGCCTGACCCCCGCCGACATCGACGTCGTCGAGCTGTACGACGCGTTCACCATCAACCCCGTCCTCTTCCTGGAGGACCTGGGGTTCTGCGCCAAGGGCGAGGGCGGCGCGTTCGTCGCGGACGGCGGGATCGCGCCCGGCGGGCGGCTGCCGGTCAACACCAACGGCGGCGGCCTCTCCTACGGCCACCCCGGCATGTACGGCATCTTCACCGTCATCGAGGCCGTCCGGCAGTTGCGCGGCGACTGCGGCGAGCGGCAGGTGCCCGGCGCCAGGACCGCGCTCGCACACGGCAACGGCGGGGTCCTCTCCAGCCAGGTCACGGCGATCCTGGGCACGGAGGCGGCCGTCCGAGGCCGGCGGGTTCAGGCTGCCTCCCGGGGTGCGGGGGAGTCCGTACGGGAGGCACCGGCCCGCCACAGCGGAGAGTAGGAAAGCAGCAGGAGCGCGGCACCGAGCGGGATCAGGTCCTTGAAGGCGTAGGAGAGCAACGAGTCGGCGAGGACGAGGACCGGTGCCCACGGTGCGAGAACACGCAGGGCGGCCAGGCGGCCTGTGAGCAGCAGCTGGCCGAGGAAGAACAGCATCGGGCCGAGGAGGTAGAAGGCGAGCTCGACGCCCGGCACGGACTGGAAGTCGCCCGTCAGCCGGGCCATCTCCGCATGGCTGCCGGCCATCAGCCCCGTCACGATGTCGACGCCGAACTGGACCGTGAGCGCGACGATCCCCGCGTTGCCGGTCCAGAAGCCTGCCGAGGACCACCGGTCGTTCCCCGCCGTCTTCCGCATGACAGCGAATCCCTGCGCGAAGAAGGCGAGACCCCCGAGGAAGCACAGGTGCCCTGTCGTCCAGGCCAGCCCCGGTCCTTTGGTTCCGTCGAGCCCGTCGAGGAGACGGATCACTCCGTAGGCACCGAACAGGAGGGGGCCGTAGAGGAACGAGCGCTGTGTCGTTGTCATGCGTCAAGGATCTGGACGGCCGTTCTCAAATCCATCCGGGACATCCCTGATCGGACCCCGGGAGAGGACCCGGGGGTACCCCTGTCCCGCGGACTCGGCACCGGCCGCGGCGCCCTCACTCCGTGAAGAGCGCGTCCAGGTAGACCCAGGCACCGTCGTGCCGGACGAAGCGGCTGTGCTCGTGCAGCGCGTCCTCCGCGCCGCCGTGCCGGAAGCGGGCCCGGAACTCGACCGTGCCGGTGGTGTGGAACGCGCTGCCCTCGGAGGTCCCCAGGATCTCCAGACCCAGCCAGCGCTGCCCCGGGTCGCACTCGACCCGGGCCGGCCGGGAGTCCGGGTGCCAGGTCCGCAGCAGGTAGGCCTCGTCCCGGACCACGAAAGCGCTGTAGCGCGACCGCATCAGCCGCTCGCAGGTGGGCGCCGCGGCCGTCCCGGCGTGGAATCGCCCGCAGCATTCCCCGTACGTGGCGGACAGGCCGCAGGGGCAGGGCGAGGTGGCGGTGACGGCCGGCGCTGTGGCCTGCCTGACCTGCTTCGGGCGTGGGGTGCGACGGGACATGCGCCCATTGTGCCCGGTCGCGGAGGTACGGCCGCCATATCGTCGAGCGGACGCTTCATCTCGCCATTCGGGACAACGTTACGTGCGGCTTACACCCGGTATTACCGTGGACGGCATGTCCGGACCCGCCAGTGTGCTCACGCTCGTGCTCTTTGCGGCGACGCCGTGGGACGTCGACGACGCGCTCTGTAGCCGCTGACGCCCACAGGTCCGGCCTTCTCCCCTTCCCGGTACCGCGCGTACCGCCTCCCCTCCCACGGAGACACCACGTGACGACCGCTCCCCCCGCCGGGGCGGCCGGGGCCCCGCCCCGTTCCAGCTCTCTGCTCACCCCGGCCCCCACCCACACGCCCGCGCCCACGGCGGAGCCCGCGCCGCCCGTCCGCCGTACGCCCCTCGTGGTCGCCGGCCTCATCGGCGCCGCCCTCACCGCGTACGTGTGGACCGCCAACGGCGCCAAGCCCGGCATCCTGCTGCTCCTCGGCATCGCCCTGGGCTTCGCCCTCTTCCACTCCCGCTTCGGCTTCACCTCCGCCTGGCGGCAGCTGATCGCCGTCGGCAACGGCACCGGGCTGCGCGCGCACGCCCTGCTGCTCGGCACCACCGCGACGCTCTTCGCGCTGGTCATCGGCACGGGCACCGGGCTGTTCGGCTCGGCACCGGCACCCAGCGCGGGGCCGCTGGGCGTCGCCCTGCTGGTCGGCGCCTTCCTCTTCGCCGTCGGCATGCAGCTCGGCGGCGCCTGCGCCTCCGGCACGCTCTTCGCGGTCGGCTCCGGCCAGAGCACGATCGTGCTCACCCTCGGCGGTTTCATCGCCGGCTCGACGCTGGCCGCCTGGCAGTTCGACCTCTGGCGCGACCTGCCCGCGTTCGACCCGGTGCTCTTCTCCGACCACCTCGGCTGGGGCGGCTCCTGGGCCGTGACCATGGTGCTGCTCGCCGTGGTGGTGCTGGTGTCCCGCCGCGTCCAGGCCCGTCGCAACCCGCCGCCGCTCGGCACCCCGCCGTCCGCGCGCACCACCCTGGCCCGCACCTTCCGCGGCTCCTGGACCCTGTGGGCCGGCGCCCTGGTCCTCGCCGTCCTCGGGGCCGCCGTACTGCTGGTCTCCGGGGGAGCCTGGGGCATCACCAGCGCCTTCGCGCTGTGGGGCTCGAAGCTGGCGGGCGCGCTGGGCGCCTCGCCCGAGACCTGGGCGTTCTGGCAGGACCCCAAGAACGCCGCCTCGTACGCGGGTCCGGTGCTGGCCGACAAGACCAGCCTGACGGACATCGGCATCATGATCGGTGCCGCGGTCGCGGCCGCGGCGGGCGGCGTGTGGAAGCTGCACCGCGGCATCCCCGTCCGCACCGCGCTCGCGGCCGTGCTCGGCGGCATCCTGATGGGCGTCGGCGCCCGGATGGCCGGCGGCTGCAACATCGGCGCGTACCTCGCCGGCATCGCCTCCGGCAGCCTGCACGGCTGGATCTGGGGCGCGGCCGCCCTCGTCGGCACCTGGGCGGGCCTCCGCCTCCGCCCCGCCTTCGGACTCGGCAACCCCAAGCCGGGCGACGGCGTCTGCTGACCGACTGACGCACACGACAGCGGCGGCCGCCGGGAAGGATCCCGGCGGCCGCCGTCGTCACCGTGAGTGCGGCGCGCTCACAGCTCCTGGATGCGGATATTGCGGTACGAGATGACGTCGCTCGTACTGTGGACCTGGAGTCCCACATAGCCGGAGGCGTAGCGCCGGCCGTCGGTGCCCGGGTCGTCGTCCCGCGGCGGGTAGAAGGTCTGCCCGCCGGTGTTGTCGAACTCGTTGATCAGCTTGCCGTTGCGGTAGATCTCGTAGTGCTGGTCGACCACCCGGATCTCGTAGTCGTTCCAGGTGCCCTTGGGCGTGACGCCCGCACCGCCGAGGCCGACCCGGTCGAAGCCGTAGAGCGAGCCCGTCTTGTACATGTCGCCGTCCGGGCGGTCCAGGATCTGGACCTCATGTCCGTACTTGATGGCGACCCACTCCGGCCGGGACTCCTCCGGGTGGTCGTGGACGTTGGGGAAGCGGACGAAGACGCCGCCGTTGGCGTTGCCGGTGCCCGGCGCGTCGTCCCGGAACTGGAGCTTCAGCGAGAAGTCGTCGAAGCGCCGCTCGGGGAACCACAGCATGCCCATGCCGTCGACCTTCGTGCTGCTGGTCATCGCGCCGTCCCCGGTGAGCGAGAAGGCGCCGCCGCCGACCTGCTGCCACTTCTCGAAGGACGCCTGCGTCCCGTCGAAGAGGTCGCGGTAGCCGGTGTGCTGGCCGGGCCTGCCGATGCCGGACTGGCGGGCGGCCTTGTTGATCGCCCGGTACTCCCGCTTGTCGATCACCCCGTCCTTCTGGAGCCTGTCCGTCACCTCCGTGACGTGCTTGAGGAAGAGCGCCTGCGAGGACCAGTCCTTCTCGTCCTCGATCAGCTCGTTGATCATGCAGCGGTTGCCGGTGATCCGGTTCGGCACGCCGGTGTCCACCGTGCCGACGATGACGGTCAGCCGCTCGTCGTGCTCGGGGCAGGGCGGTGCGGGCACCCCGCCGCCCGCGACGACGTCGAGGGAGAACGTACGGGCCGGCGAGGTGTTGCCCGCCTTGTCGGTCGCCCGGTGCGCGAGCGA
This sequence comes from Streptomyces sp. NPDC050806, assembly GCF_055586425.1. Taxonomy (NCBI): domain Bacteria; kingdom Bacillati; phylum Actinomycetota; class Actinomycetes; order Kitasatosporales; family Streptomycetaceae; genus Streptomyces; species Streptomyces sp. NPDC050806. Next base: position 431,191 of record NZ_JBVJIF010000010.1, read on the forward strand.
GTGGTGGCCGGTGCGGTCCACGACGACCGGCGCCTCGTACGCGAGGTAGGGGCCGCCGTCGAGGGAGTACTCCACCTTGTCCACGCCGCTCCCGGAGTCGGTGGCGGTGACGGTGACCTCGGCGCTGCCGACGTACGCGCCGTCGGAGTTCTTCTGCCCCTCGGCCTTCGCGGCGGTCTCCGGCGGCGTGGTGTCCTCGGCCGGCGGCTCGACGACCGTGAAGTCCACCGACTTCTCCACCGCCGCGTTGCCCGCCTTGTCCGCGGCCCGGTAGCGCACCTTGTGGGTGCCCACCTCGTGCACCATCACCGGCGCGGTGTACGGCTGCCATGCGCCGTCCCCGACCGCGTACTCGATGGTGTTGACGCCGGACCCGGTGTCGGAGGCGGTGACGGTCACCGTCGCCATGCCGAGGTAGGCGCCGTCCGCGTTCTTCTCGCCGGTCACCGTCGCCGAGGTCTCCGGCGGGGTCGTGTCATCGGTGTCCGGCGCGACCACGGTGAAGTCGGCGGACTTCTCCGCCGCGACATTGCCCGCCTTGTCGGCCGCGCGGTAGCGGACCTTGTGGGAGCCGACCTGATCGACCACGAGGGGCGCGGTGTACGGCTGGAAGCCGCCGTCGCCCACCGCGTACTCGATCCGGTCCACGCCCGAGCCCTCGTCGGTGGCCGAGAGGGACACGGTCGCGCTGCCCACGTACGCGCCGTCGGCGTTCTTCTGCCCCTCGACCTTCGCCGCGGTCTCCGGCGCGGTGGTGTCCTCGCCGCCGCCCTCGGTGACGACGAGGACGCCCTGCATCGTCTCGTGGCCGGGGATCGTGCAGTGGTAGCGGTACTTGCCGGGGGTCAGGGTGACCTCGGCGGTGTGCTTGCCGCCCGAGGAGTCACCGGGGTTCGCCAGGATGTTCAGGCTGACGTCCTGGTTGTACTCCGAGTCGGAGGTCACGAAGGTCAGCGTGTGCGGCATGCCCATCGTGTTGCCGGTGGCCTCGCTGTTCTCGAAGACGATGGTCGCCTTCCCGGCCACGGCGGTGGTGGGCGCCGAGGTGTACTTGGTGATGTCGTCGCCCGCCGTCCAGGTCAGCACCTGCTGCTCCGCGACGGGCGCCGGCTGTCCGTACGCCGTGGTCGCGCCCACGCCGAGCAGCAGGAAGAGGACGGACAGCAGGGCGGTCAGCCGCCGGTTCATCGGGCGTCCTTCCGGGCCAGGTCCGCGGGGAGCGGAGTCGCCGGACCGCCGTGGTACGTGATGTGCCACAGTGCGGACTTGTCGTCGGAGGTGAAGAAGCCGCGCCCGTAGTCCAGGACGTAGAGCGACCCGTCGGGCGCGAACGTCCAGCCCATCAGGTTGCGGATGCCGTCGGCACCGGCCGGGACGATCTTGTCGAGGGTCTCGGCGTGCACCGGCAGCCCGCCGGAACCCACCGTCTTCGGGTCCATGACGACCGCGTGCCGCGGCTGGTCGGCGTCGTAGAAGTCACCGACGAACCACTTGCCGTCCCAGTACGCGGGCCAGGCGTCCTTGCCCGCCGTCTTCGCGTCGTACCGGTAGACCGGGCCGTCCATCGCGGCCTGGCCGCCGCCCTTGAGCCACGGGAGCAGGAACTTCTGCTCGCTCTTCTTGTAGCTCGGCACGCCGTCGGCGTTGCGCGGGAAGTCCGGGCCGCCGCCGGCGGGGGAGTACCAGATGTTGTTGCCCTCGGCGGGCGGGATGTTGACCAGCCCGTCGTTGTTGGGCGACTCGTTCTTCAGGTTGTCGCAGTCGTACCAGCCCAGCGGCTTGCTCGGGTCCGGGAGGTTGCGGTCGCGGTAGGGCTGCTCGTTGCCCATGCAGAACGGCCAGCCGCGGTTGGAGGCATGGGTGATCGCGGCGAAGGTGTCGTACTTCGCCGGGCCCCAGGTCTCGCTCGGCTCGGTCGCGTCCGGGCCTACCCAGCCCGCGTAGAGGGTGTCGGTCTTCTTGTCGACGGAGATGCGGGAGGGGTTGCGGACGCCCATGACGTAGATCTCGCCGCGGGTCTTGCCGCCGCCCTCGTCGGGCTCCTTGCCGGTGAAGAGGTTCCCCTCGGGCAGGGTGTACGTGCCGTCGTCCTCGGGGTGGATCCGCAGGATCTTCCCGTTGAGGTTGTTGGTGTTGCCCGCGGTGCGGCGGGCGTCGGCGAACGACACGCCCTTGAAGTTCGGCTCCGGGTTGTTGCCCGAGTAACCGTCGCTGAACTGGCTGGAGTTGTTGTCACCGGTGGCGATGTAGAGGTTGTCCTTGGAGTCCCACGCCATGCCGCCGCCCGCGTGGCAGCAGCTGTGGATCTGCACCGGCCACTTCAGCAGCACCTTCTCCGAGGAGAGGTCCAGCTTGTTCGTCTTCGGGTCGAGGTGGAAGCGGGAGACGCGGCGCTCGGCCATGTGCGTCTCGCGGTCGATCCCCGAGTGCGGCGTGTAGTGCAGGTAGACCCAGCCGTTGTCGGCGAAGTCGGGGTCCAGCTCGATGCCGAGCAGCCCCTCCTCGTTCTTGACCAGCTCGTCGCCGCCGCCCTTGTTGCCGAAGACGGTGACCTCGCCGGCGAGCGTGACCTTCTTCGTCGCCGGGTCGTAGATGTGGACGGTGCCCTTGCCCTTGCCGATGTCGGGGTTGTTCCAGTCGGTGATGACGGGCGCGTCCGAGCCCTCGCCGCCGCGGCCGATGTAGAACACCCGGCCGTCCTTGGCGGTCACCACGCCGTGCGGCTCGCCGATCTGGTCGTGCTGCCCCGGCTGGTTGGGCTGGGTGGCCCGCTCCGCCTTGTAGTGGGAGGTGATGGTGGCCTGGCAGTCGGCGCGGGCCAGGCGGGTGGTCCACAGCAGTGCGCCGCGCAGGTGGGCGCGGAAGTCGCTCTCCTGGAAGCCGGCCGCGGTGCCGCCCATGCCGGTGTAGAAGGACCGTCCGCCGTCGTAGTCACGGCACCAGGAGACGGGGTGGTCGGCGCCGTTGGCGCCGGTACCCGGCTGGAAGGTGTTCTCCCGTACGCGGGCCACGGTGTGCACCGAACCGCTGGGATTCTCCGCCCAGTTGAGCCACTTGTCGGGGCGCTTCCACTCCAGCGGCAGGCTCTTGGTGGCGGGGTTCTCCCGGTCGCCCACCTCGACGGTGGCGCGCTGCACGGTGTCCGTGCCGCCGGTGGGGCGGGCACCGATCAGGCCGGTGAACCAGGAGGAGTACGGCTCGGCGCGGGCCGCGTCGTGGATGCCGACGAATCCGCCGCCGGCCTTCATGTAGCTCTCCAGGCCCGCTTCCTGCTCCGGGTCGAGGATGTCCCCGCCGCCGGTCAGGAAGACGACCGCGTTGTACTTGCCGAGCTTGGGCCTGGTGAACACCGAGGCGTCGGCGGTGGCATCGACGGTGAAGTGCTCAAGGGCCGGCCCCTGCCGGCCGATCTTCTCGATCGCCTCGATCCCGGCGTTCACCGTCGGCGGCTCCTCGCCCGCCGAGGCGTGGAAGACCAGTACGCGGACGTTCTCCCCGCCCGGCGGGGACGGCAGCGCCAGCTTCGGTACGGATGGTTCCGGTGGCGCACCGGCCAGCGCGGGGGTACCGCCCAGCAGGGCCGCCGCGACGGCCAGGGCCGACAGGCCGGCCGTCCGTCTCCACCGTCCGGTGGTGGAGGTTTTCCGACGTGGTGCGCGACGCATTGGTTCACCCACCCCTCTGAGGAACAGCTGTGAGAGCACAGCAACAGCCGACGAAGCTAGACCTCTTTCGGCGGTCCGCCAATAGCTATGACCGCAAGTCAACAAACTTTGTCCTGACCGTGGATAAACGAAGATCACGGCGCTACCGTTCCGGACGGCTCACTGCCGAGAGCGCTTTCTGCGAGGGGAGCACGATGACCGAGGAAGCCGGAACTTCCGCTGTGCAAGGGGCGTTGAGCCGTCGGCTGTTCGCCGGTGGGGCCGCCACCGCGGCGCTCGGCGCAGTCGGTCTGGCCGTGGGGGCCACGGCCGCCGCGCCACCCGCCAGGGCCGCCGGCAACGTACGCAGGGCCGGTGCCGGCGGCGAGGTCAGGCACCTCAGGCTCTACATGGAGCAGCTCCCCGACGGGCAGCTCGGCTACGGCCTGGAGAAGGGCAAGGCCGCCATCCCCGGCCCGCTCATCGAGCTGACCGAGGGCGACACCTTGCACGTCGAGGTCACCAACACCCTGGACGTCGAGGCCAGTCTGCACGTCCACGGCGTGGACTACGACACCGCCAGCGACGGCACGAAGATGAACGGCAGCCACATCGCGCCGGGCGGCACCCGCACCTACACCTGGCGCACGCACAAGCCCGGCAGACGCAAGGACGGCACCTGGCGTCCGGGCAGCGCGGGCTACTGGCACTACCACGACCACGTCGTCGGCACCGAGCACGGCACCGGCGGCATCCGCAAGGGTCTCTACGGGCCGGTCGTGGTGCGCAGGGAGGGCGACATCCTGCCCGACCCGGACCGCCAGTTCACCATCGTCTTCAACGACATGACGATCAACAACCTGCCGAAGGGGCCCGACTTCAAGGTCACCGTCGGCGACCGCGTGGAGATCATCATGATCACGCACGGCGAGTACTACCACACCTTCCATGTGCACGGGCACCGCTGGGCCGACAACCGTACGGGCCTGCTGACGGGCCCCGACGACCCCAGCCAGGTCATCGACAACAAGATCACCGGCCCCGCGGACTCCTTCGGCTTCCAGTTCCTCGCGGGGGAGGGGGTCGGCGCGGGCGCCTGGATGTACCACTGCCACGTCCAGAGCCACTCCGACATGGGCATGGCCGGCATGCTGCTCGTCGCCAAGCCCGACGGCACCGTTCCCGGACACGACGGGCACCACTAGACGTCGGTCGGGCATCACTGGACGTCAGCCGGGCACCACCGGGCGGTGTCCGCCGGCATGCCCTGACCGGAGCGCGCCTCCCGGCGCGGCATGATCGGGGCATGAGGAGTCCCGTCGGCCGGGTGTCCCGGCGTACCGCAGTCCTGGCGGCCCTGCTCGCCGCGGCCGTCGTGACCGCCGTGCTCGTCACCGTACCGACGGGCGGGAACGCCGCCCCCTGCACCGCCCGGAAGATCGCCTCCTGGGCCCCCGACCCCCGCTTCACCCGGGCCTTCGCCCGCTACGGCGACGACAACTCCCGGCTGGACGACTGGACCGGCGGCGACGGCACCCACTCCGTACGCCTCCCCGACGGCCGCACCCTCTGGCTCTTCTCCGACACCTTCCTCGACCGCGTCCAGCCGCCGCCCAACCCCAAAGGACAGCCGCACTCCTGGCGCGCTCGGGCCGACGGCGGCACGCCCGGCCTGATCCGCAACTCGCTCGTCCTGTCGAGGAGTCCGGGGCGCCCGTACGACACGCTGATCCGCCGCACCCCGGCCGGACCCGCCGGATACTTCCCCGACCCGCCGCGCTCCCAGGGCCCGGCCGGGGCGTGGCGGTGGCCGGTGGCCGCGCGCGTCGAACCCCGCGCCCCCGGCTCCTCCGCACGAGTGCTCCGTGTCCTGCTGTGGAACCGCGCCCCCGGCGAGGGCCCCTGGCTCTTCGGCGAGCCCCGCATCACCGAGGTCGCCACGCTCTCCCTGCCCGGACTGCGGCCGGCAGGCGTCAGCACGGTCGGCGACCGCTCACCGGCCGCCGACCCCGGCGCCCGCGTGCTGTACGGCACCGCGGCCGTACCGTACGGGCGCCACACCTACGTCTACGGTAATGACGCCCCCACGGACCGGCCGGCAGGGCAGGCGTACGTGGCCCGCGTCCCCACCGGCCGCCTCGCCGACCCGCGCGCCTGGCGCTACTGGGACGGCCACGGCTGGCGGGCCGACCCGGAGCGGGCCGCGCCCGTCCTGCGCAACGACGGCCGGCGCGGCGTGGGCAGCGCCTACACCGTCGTCCGGGACGGCGGCACCTGGGTGCTGTTCACCATGGACGCGGCGGGTGGCGGCGGCCACGGCCTGGCCACCTTCACCAGCTACTGGTCCTGTTCGGCCCGGGGCCCCTGGCACGGCCCGAACGGCGCGGTCACCCCGCCCCGGCCGCCCGACCCCGCAGGATCCGCCGAGCGCACCGCCGTCTACAACCCGCAGGCGCACCCGGAGTTCACCGACCGCTCCGGCCTGCTGCTCAGTTACGACGTCAACACCCTCGGCCCGCCCGGCACCGCGGCCACCGGCGCGGTCAACGACGACGTGTCGCTCTACCGGCCGCGGTTCCTGCGGGTCCGGCTGACGACGGATCCCGGCCGATGACCGCCCGAAGGGCGCGGGCCCGGCCGCGCGTCAGCCGTCCCCGTGCCGGATCAGATCGGCGGCGCGTTCGGCGATCATCACGGTCGGGGCGTTGGTGTGGCCCCGGGTGATACGCGGCATGACCGACGCGTCCACCACCCGCAGGCCCGTGACGCCCCGCACCCGCAACGCCGGATCGGTCACCGTGTCGTCGCCCGTGCCCATCCGGCAGGTGCCCACCGGGTGGTACAGCGTCTCCGCCAGCGCCCGCACCGTGTCCTCCGTACCGGCGTCGTCCTCGCTCGTCCGCCACGGCGGCAGCGCTCCGCCGAGGTGCGGGCGCAGCGCCGCGTTGCCGAACAGCTCCTCGGCGAACCGCACGCCCGCCACCATCCGCCGCAGATCGGCCGGCCGGCTCAGGTACGCGGGCTCGATGCGCGGCGGCGCGGCCGGATCGGCATCCGTGAGCGTGACGCGGCCGTGGCTCTCCGGCTGGAGCAGCACGACCCCGATGGTCACGCCGTGCTCGGCCGGTGCCTCCAGGCCGTGCCGGACGAACGGCACCGGCGCGAAGATCAGTTCCAGGTCCGGCGCCGGCAGTCCGGGCTCGCTCCGCACGAACGCGACGGCCTCACCGACGTTCGAGGTCAGCGGCCCGCGCCGGGCCACCAGATAGCGCGCGACGTTGACGGGGGTGTCCGCGCCGGTCAGCGTCACCGGGTCCACCGCGTACCGCAGCACCGGCACCGACAGATGGTCCTCAAGATGGCGCCCCACCCCCGGCAGGTCGGCCACCGGGACGATCCCCAGCGCCTTGAGATCGTCGGCGTCCCCGACGCCCGAGCGCAGCAGCAGCTGCGGGGAGCCGATCGCCCCGGCGCTCAGCAGCACTTCGCGGCGGGCCCGCAGCACCCCGTCCGCCAGCTCCACCCCGCAGGCCCGGCCCTCGTTGAAGAGGACGCGGCGCGCCTCGCTGTCCGTGAGCACCGTGAGGTTGGCGCGCCGCAGCGTGGGCCGCAGATAGCCGTCGGCCGTGCTCCAGCGCCGCCCGCGCCGCTGCGACAGCGGGGTGGCCGCGCAGCCGCTGTGGTCCGGGCCGTTCAGCTCCGCCAGCCGCGGCAGGCCCGACTCCATGCAGGCGTCGAGGAAGGCGGACGAGAGCGGGTGCAGGTCACGCGCGGGGGAGATCCACAGCGGTCCGGCCGAGCCGTGCGCCCGCTGCCCGGCATCGGCGTTGAGCGCCGGCGCCGGCGGGCCCGCCCACCGTTCGGCCCGCCGGAAGTAGCGGGCGACCCGGTCGTACCCCCACTCCTCGCCGGCCGTCGCCGCCCACGCGTCGTAGTCGGCGCGGTGGCCGCGCACCCACATCATCGCGTTCAGCGAGGACGAGCCGCCGAGGGTGCGGCCGCGCGGCCAGTACAGCTCCCGGCCGTTCAGCGCGGGCTGCGCGGTGGTGCTGAAGTCCCAGTCGTACGCCGTCTTGAACAGCTTCGGGAAGGCGGCGGGTATGCGGACCTCCTGCCGGCGGTCGGGGCCGCCCGCCTCGACCAGCGCCACCCGCACCGTCGGGTCCTCGGACAGCCGGGCCGCGAGCACGCAGCCCGCCGAACCCGCCCCGACGACGATGTAGTCGTACGTTCCCGAGGCCGCTCCTCCGCGCGCCGCTGACCGCCGTACCATCCGCAACTCCCTTGCCCCATCGGCATGGTGACCGGATTGATCGCCGAGAGCAGCGTAGAGGAAGCGGGCCGCCCGGTCAGGACCGCGAGGACGGCTCGGGGGCGCTCTGCGGGGCCGCCGTGGTGGCGGGGCTCGGCGAGGCCGTCCGCGGCGTGATGTACGGATAGGCGTTGTTGCCGCCGCACACCAGCGGGCCGACCTCCACGTCCTCGCCGCGCACCGTCACGGAGGTCTCCTCCGGCGACCGGCCGCCCGGCACCTGCCCGTTGGCCGCCGTGCACACCAGCTGGCTGAGCGCGGGCTGGTCCAGCCGCTCCGGGTCGGTCGGCACGGTGATCGTGATGCGGCCGTCCCGCGGCGTGACGGTGACCTTGTCGTGCAGGTCCGGCAGCGCGGTCGTCAGGCCCCGCTGGCGCTCGGCGGTGTTCGGCCCGGCGAGCAGCAGGTCTACGGCGCGCTGCGGGGTGGCCTGGTGATCCGCCGACCGGGCGGCGGCCCGCAGCCCGGTGGACGCGAGGAAGAACAGCTGCACGTCGGCGGGGGCCTGCCCGTCCGACTTCAGCCCGGTCGCCGGCTCCCCGGCGTCGATCACGTCACTGGGTTCGATGCCGCAGCCGGCGAGCGTACCGGCCAGCAGCGCGGCGAGGACGGCGACCGCGGTGCGGGTGCGCGCTTTCGGGGGGCGGCTCATGCGTCTTCCTCGCCGTCGGTCGCGCGGGTTGTGCCGGTCGTGCTGGTTGTGCCGGTCGTGCGGGGCGAGCCCTTCGTACCCTTCGTGCCCGTTGCGTGTGGCTGGTTCGGCTCGCCTCCCAGCTCGCCCTCCAGCTCGTCCTCCGGGGCGTCCGTCTCGTCCGTGCGCAGGGGCAGGTCGATGGTGAAGACCGCGCCGCCGTCGGGGGCGTTGGCGGCGCGCAGGGTGCCGCCGTGCAGCCGTACGTTCTCCATCGCGATCGCCAGACCCAGGCCGCTGCCCTCGGACCGCGCGCGGGCGGAATCGGCCTTGTAGAAGCGGTCGAAGACGTGCGGGAGCACCTCCGGATCGATGCCGGGGCCCCGGTCCGCCACCTCGATCAGCAGCCGGCCGTCCACCGGCGCGCGCAGCCGCACCGCGACCGGCTCGCCCCCGTGGTGCAGCGCGTTGCCGACCAGGTTGGCGACCACCACGTCCAGCCGGCGCGCGTCCAGCCGTGCCCGCACGCCCGTCGGCAGCTCCGCGGCCACCCGCTCCTGCCACGCCCTGGCCTGCAGCGTCTTACGGATCGCCTCGGCGACGTCCACCTCGTACGGATGGAGCGCGGCGGCTCCCGCGTCGAACCGGGACACCTCCATCAGGTCCTCCACCATGCGGGCCAGCTTGCCGGTCTCCTGGCTGATCAGCCGCACCGCCGACGCGGTGTCCGGGTCCAGCCCACCGGCCTCCGCGTCCTCGTCCAGGACGTCCGTCACCGCGGTCATCGCGGCCAGCGGCGTGCGCAGCTCGTGCGAGACGTCCGCGGCGAACCGCCGCGAATTGGACTCCAGGCGGCGCAGTTCGGCGACGTTCTCCTCCAGGTGCGCCGCCATGTCGTTGAACGTGAGGGACAGCTCGGCCAGTTCGTCCTCGCCCTTGACCTCCAGCCGGGTGTCCAGCTTGCCCTGGGCGATCCGCCCGGCGGCCTGCCGCAGCTTGCGGACCGGCCGCAGCACGCCCCGCGCAGCGAACAGCGCCGGGATGAGGGCCAGCGCCAGCACCGGCAGCGCGCCTCGCCGCGCGGCGCTCACCAGCTCCTCGACGTTGGCCTCCTCGGCGCGCAGCGGCAGCCGGGCGTAGACGGAGAGCTTCGACGGCGCGCGGTCGTGCGCCCGGGTGACCGGCATGCCGATCAGCAGCCACGGCTCGCCGTCGCGCTCGACCCGCTGGAACGCCGGAACGTGCCGCCGCTCCACGGAGTCCCGCAGCTCCTGCGGCACCGCCACGGCCGCGTCCGAGCCGTTGTCCGGTACGCCTTCGTAGTCCGCCTCGACGTCCCAGTCCCGGGCCTTGCCCGACCGGTCCAGCTGCCGCGCGAACTCGTCCAGGTCGGCGCGGCTCGGCGGCACCGGCAGGTCCGGCGCGAGCGAATTGATCTGCGCCCGGAGATCATTGATGGCGGTGTCCTGCGAGCGCTCCAGGATCGCGTTGCGGGCCTCGCGGTACGTGAGCGCCGCGGTGGTCAGCGCGCTGACGGCCGCGACCAGCAGGAACGCCACGACGAGCCGGGCCCGCAGGCCGCGCAGCAACTGCCGCAGCCCGGCCCGGCCGCGGGAGCCCGTCACAGCGGGCCGAAGCGGTAGCCGAAGCCGCGGACCGTCTGGACGTACCGCGGGCTGCGCGGGGTGTCCTCGATCTTCGTCCGGAGCCGCATCACACACGCGTCCACCAGCCGCGCGTCGCCGTGGTAGCTGTGCTCCCACACGTGCTCCAGCAGCTGCTGGCGGCTGAACACCTGCCCGGGCGCCGCCGACAGGAACAGCAGCAGCTTCATCTCCGAGGGGGCCAGCGCCAGGTCCTGGCCGTTCTTGGCCACCACCAGCCCCGCCCGGTCCACGACCAGTTCGCCGTGCGCCTCCACGGGGGCCGGCCCCGGCTCGTGCGGCCCGGCGTCGTCGAACGCCGGCGGCGCCGTCCGCCGCAGCACCGCCCGGATACGGGCCTCCAGCACCTCGCCGCGTGCGGGCTTCACGATGTAGTCGTCCGCGCCGGCTTCCAGGCCGAGCACCACGTCGAGGTCGTCGCCGCGCGCCGTGAGCATGATGATCGGCAGCTGCCGGTCCGCCCTGATGCGGCGGCACACCTCGAAGCCGTCCTTGCCCGGCAGCATCAGGTCCAACAGCACGATGTCCGGCCGGAAGGCCGGCAGTGTGGTCAGCCCCTCCTCGCCGCTGGCCGCGGCCGCCACCTCATGCCCGCGCCGCCGCAGCGCGAGCGAGACCCCGTGCCGAACAGCGGCGTCGTCCTCGATGAGCAGTACTCGTGGCATGCGACCAGTATCAATACGTTTCTTGACGGGTCGGTAACAGGTGGTCCGTGCGGGTCGGTGACGGGGCGGTTCGCGGGTCGGTAACAGGGCGGTTCGCGCGGGGCGGTGGACCCGCCCCGGTCGGTCAGCCCTCGCCGAGCAGTTCCGCGAGGCCGCCGTCCACGTCGAGCCGCTCCTCCCCGGCGGGCACCGCCTCGTACGACCGCGCCAGGAAGAGCCGGATGTCCGCCGAGCTCATCTGCACCATCGCGACGCCGTCCGCCACGTGCAGCTCCAGCACCGTCCGTTCGTCGCCCAGCGGACGCACCCGTACGTCCCCGGTGCCGGCCCGTCCGCGCAGCCCCTCGGACAAAAGCTCGCGCGCGAACGCCCACTCCACCGCCGCGCCGTCCAGCGAGATCTCCGGCGGGAAGGACATCCGCACGGCCAGCGGGTCGGCCGGGTGGTAGTGCAGGGTCGCGGGGACCGGACGCGCTCCCGGCGCCGTTGCGATCAGACGGACCTGTACGGCTTGGTCGATGGCGCTCTGCATCGCGGCTGCTCCCTTGCGGCTGTCGGGGTCATGGGCATGGCCGGGTCGGCGCACGGCTCACACTGATAGACGCAGTGCCCGGGTGAGGCGTGCATGTGACAGGCGTGTGATCTATGTCATGTCAGGTGATCTCTGTCGTGTGTGGGGTAGGCGGCCAGGTTCGGACGTCCGTGCTGCTGCAGGCTCCAGGTACGGAATATCAGGTACACCGGGTGAACGATCACCCGGGGTGCCGGGTTCCTGACCCGCGCCCCGTGTTCCGGACCGCTGTCCCGGACCGCTGTCCCGGACCGGTGTCTCAGGCCTCGCGCAGCAGCGCCGCCAGATCGGCGTCCACGTCCAGGAGACGGGACTCGCTGCCCCGGGGCACCACCAGGTACGTACTCGACAGGAAACGCCGCAGATCGGCGGCGGCGAACCGGACCATCGCCATGCCCTCGGCGGCGTGGAACTCCAGCATCGTGTGGCGCGGCCCGCACGGCCAGGCATGCACGTCGCCGTCCCCGGCCGGCCCGCGCAGCCCTTCGGCCAGCAGCTCCCGGCCGAAGGTCCACCTGACCTCGGCGCCGTCCAGAGAGGCCGAGGCCGGGAAGATCGCCTGGACGGCGAACGGATCGCTGCTCTTGTAGCGCAGCCGAGCGAGGACGGCGCGCGACTGCGGTTCCGTCGCGATGAGGCCGGCCTGAACAGCGTGGTCGATGATGTCCGGCATCGTCGGCTCCCTGGTGTCCGGTGCGGTTCCTTGCCTCTACGACATCTATGACGGCGGCATCGTTACGGCAGTGCACCGGATTTCCGCGTGAGCTGCGTCACGGGCTCCTGGAAGGGCGGGCAACTGCGCTCCGTGGTTCCGCTATGGCCCCTCCGAAGCCCGGCAGCAGCCGCTCAGCAAGCGCCGCACCCCCACCGGGCGGCCCGGCCCTCCGCGCCACCCGCCCAGGTCGGACGGACGTACGCTCGGCCGCCTTCAGTAGGCGCGCAGGCACCCGCACGACGACCGGATACGCAGAACGGACGGCGCACGCCGCGGTACATGCGTAGACGCTGCGTAGCTCCGGACCGGCCTACGACCGGTACTGCTCCACCTGGGACGACGGGCGGACGGTCGCCTCGTCCGGGTTCTGCCCGAACTCGCTCTTGGCGCGCCGCTGCCGCAGCAGGTCCCAGCACTGGTTCAGCTCGCGTTCCAGCGCGGCCAGCTGCGCGCGCTCCTCGTCACCGCCGGACTCCTCGGCGCCGATGCGGTCACGCAGCGCCCTCTCCGTCTCCACCATCGCCGAAATGCGCGAGAGGATCTCCTGCTGGTCCATGGGTCACTCCTCACTGGCGGAAAAGCCCCTGAGCCCTACGGCTCACTGTAGGAAGCGGGGGAGCGCGCCGCGATTCGGCGTCTGGCGCCGGGTCCGGGCTTCGGCTACGTTCCTGCGGATCGCGCAGGCGCGGGAGACGCACGGGAAACGGGGGGCGGATGGGACACGCGACGGAGCACGTACGCGTACGGCGCTCGGGCGGGCGGTGGCGAGGCCCGGTCATGCGGCTGGCGGTCGCCGCGACCGCGGTCGTCTGCGGGGCGGTGCCCGCCGCGGCGGCGGAGCACCCTGCCGCTCCCGCGCCCGACGCGCGGAACGTCACGAGCGCGCTCCCCGGCGGCTGGGCGTCGCGGGACACCGGTACGGACGTCCGCTTCCGGGGCCTCGCCGCCGTCAGCCGGCGTACCGCCTGGCTGGCCGGCACCGAAGGCACCGTCCTGCGGACTCGCGACGGCGGTGCGACCTGGCGGAACGTCTCGCCGCCCGGCGCTGACGGGCTGGAGTTCCGGGACGTCGAGGCGTTCGACGGCCGACGCGCCGTGGTGCTGGCGATCGGCGAGGGCGAGGCGTCGCGGATCTTCCGTACCGAGGACGGCGGCGCCACCTGGACGGAGAGCTTCCGCAACACCGATCAGCGCGCCTTCTACGACTGCATGGCGTTCTTCGACACCCGGCACGGCCTCGCCGTGAGCGACCCGGTCGACGGCAAGTACCGCATCCTCGCCACGGGCGACGGCGGCCGCAGCTGGCGGGTCCTCCCGTCGGCCGGCATGCCCGCGGCCCAGCCGGGCGAGGCCTCCTTCGCCGCCTCGGGACAGTGCCTGGTCACGGCGCGGAGCGGCGCCCCGGGCCGGTCCGGCGGCGGCCGGGACGTGTGGCTCGCCACGGGTGGAGCGGCCACCGCGCGGGTGCTGCACTCCGCCGACCGGGGCCGTACGTGGACCGCCACCGCCATGCCGCTGTCGGCCGGTGACCCGGCCCGCGGCGTCTTCGGCCTCGCCTTCCGCGACCGAGCCCACGGGCTGGCCGTCGGCGGCGACTACCGCCCCGGCGAACCGTCGCCCGAGGCCGCCGCCGTCACCGACGACGCGGGCGCGACCTGGCGCACGGCGAGCACGCCGCCGCCCGCGTACCGCTCGGGCGTGGCCTGGCTGCCGTACTCGCGGCGCGCCGCGCTGGCCGTCGGTCCGACCGGCACCGACCTCACGACGGACGGCGGCCGCACCTGGCGCACGATCGACACCGGCTCGTACGACACCGTGTCCTGCACTCCCGACCTGGCCTGCTGGGCGGCGGGGGAGCGGGGGCGGGCGGCGGTGCGACGGGGATGGTGATCGCCGCTCAGGGGGAGAAGCCCGGTGGCTGTCCGGCGCTCGCGGTTCAGGCCCGCGGGGCGCCCAGCCGGCCCTCCAGGTGCAGCAGCAGGTCGGAGAGGGTCGTGGAGAGGTGCCCCAGCTCCTCCCCGGACAGCCCGGACAGCAGGCTGGACTCGAACGACAGCTGATCGGGCAGCAGCCGGTCGATCAGCTCCACGCCCTGGTCGGTGAGGCTGAGGTGGGCGACCCGGCGGTCACGGGCGTCGGGTCGCCGGGCGACCAGGCCGCGCTCCTCCAGCACGCGCAGCCGCTTGGTCACGGCGGCGCCCGAAGCGAAGGTCTCGCGGGCGAGCTGGCCGGGGGTGAGTTCCCGCCCGGTACGCCGGAGGGTGCCGAGGATGTCGAATTCGGGCCGGGACAGTCCCTCCTGCGCGAGCGGCGCGTCCACCGCCTGCTGGAGCAGCGCGGAGCAGCGGTTGAGCCGGCCGATCACGGCCATCGGCCCGGTGTCGAGACCGGGGTGCACCTGCTGCCATTGCCGCAGCACCCCTGCGACGATGTCCTCGGCCACGCTCAGCACTCCTTCGTCCGGCCGTTCTTCCGCGCCCATTCTGCCCACTCGCTCCTGTACTGCCGCCCTACGCCGGGCGCTGTGTGTTCCGGGCCCCGGCCGCGCCGGGGCCCGGGGTGGGGGACTGGCTGACGGGGAGGACGCGGCCACGGGCGCAGACGCCCGTACGCGCGCTACGCCGCCAGCGTGGGTGCGGTGAGGTGGCGGACGAGGCGCGCGAGCGCACGGTGGCCGTCGCGTTCGGCGAGGGTCACGCGCTCGGCGGGCAGCGCGCGCTGCCACCACTCGCCGGAGGCGACCTCGACCGCCTCGCGCAGCTCGACCAGCGCCGCGGCGAGCCGGTCGCGGGCCCAGCCCGCCGCCGGATCGTCCGCCGGGCCGTCCGGCCGGTCCGCCGCGAGCACCGCGTCCGCCGCCTCCCGGGCCGCGACGACCCGTCCGACCGCGGCCTCGATACGGTCCGTCGCCCGCCGGTTGGTCACCAGTACGCAGCAGACCAGGCCGATGATCGCGCCGACCACCGTGTCCACCCAGCGGTCGCGCACGAGGACGCCCGCGGGCAGCGCATTGCCGAACGAGGTCAGCAGCAGCGCCATCGGCGTCACGCAGACCGAGCCGAGCCAGTAGTTGCGGGGGATCCACGCCTCCGCGCCGATCTGGAAGAGGATCACCAGCAGCACCATCGCGAGGTGCCCGGTGTGGATCACGGGCAGCAGCGCGGTGAAGAGGAGCAGTCCGAGGAGGTTGCCCAGGGAGCGCTGCACGGCGCGCTGCCAGGAGAGCGTGGTGTTGGCCTGGAAGACCGAGGCCGCGGTGACGACCGCCCAGTACGGGTGCTCGGAGCCGATGGCCATGGAGGCCCAGCCCGCCAACGTACAGCCGGTCATCACCCGCGCCCCGAGCGGCAGCAGCGGCGATCCGGGCCGCAGCTGCGCGAGGACGGGCCGGAAGCCGCGCCGGTGATCGGGGGCGGGCCGGCGCAGATCAGACCCGGCTCCGTCCTGATCGGCGGCGATGCCGGCCAGCTCGGCGGCCTGCCCGGCATCCAGCGTCACATCGGGCAGCGGCCGGCCACGGCGCAGGTCACGCGCCCAGGCGTCGAACAGCTCGGCGTCCGCCGCCCGCTCCCCGGCGGGCACGTCCGCCACGGCCAGCGCGGACTCCGCCCGGACGAGCAGGCGCTCCAGCCGCGCCCTGGCGGCGTACGTGGCCGCACCGCGGGCCGGCACGAGGAAGACCGTCTGCCACGCGGCGTTGACCGCGGCGGCCGTGGTGTGCCGGGGGCCGGCGGTGGCCTCGGGCGCGACACGCAGCAGACCGGCGGCGGCCTCCAGCGCCCGCGCGGTGGCGATCCGCTGCGGCCCCTCCGGCCGTACGAGCCGGGGCGCCATGCACACCAGCCAGGCGACGGCCCCGCCCGCGACGGCGAGCAGCAGGTGGAACGGGATCTGGTCCGGCCGCTGCGGCACGAAGAAGGCCGAGGCCGAGATGAAGGTGATGATGAGGTTGCCGGGCGGCCCGATACGGGTCGCGTCGCACATCATCTTGTGCACCGCGGCCAGCGCCGAGGCGATCACCACCAGCAGCATGGTGCTGCCGATGAAGGACGAGCTGACCAGGCCGACGGCGAGGCTGGCGATCATGGCCAGGATCACCCACGCGACGGTCCGGGCACGGGCGGCGTACGGCTTGTTGTGTCCGTAGAGCGCGCACATCGCGCCGGCCGAGGTGTAGAGGACCAGGTCCATCCGGTCCAGGGCGAGCAGCGCGAGATCCGGTACGGCGATGGCGACGGCCGCGCTGAAGGCCGGCTTGTGCCAGTGCCGGGTCTCCAGCGGCCGCCGGAGCCGCACGGTGCTCCTGACCGGCAGCGGCCGCGCCCGGACGAGGCGCCCGGCGTCGGCATCGGTGCCGGTGGCGGGGGCGGTGCCGGGGGAGGCGTTGGTGTCGGTGGATGCGTTGGTGCCGATGGAGACGTCGGTGTTGCTGCTGGTGCGGAGGCTCCTCGTGATCCTTTGTCCCAGTCGTGTCGGTCCAGCGTGCTTGCCCATACATAAATATTAGCAGGTGTTTTACTCGTGAATGATTTGCCGGTGTGGTGGCGTCACTCGTGAAGGTCCGATCGTGGCCGTTGGTGCCCCTGAGGGCCTGGCCGTGGCCGATCGTGACTGATAGTGACCGGCCGCGAGGTGACTTCGGGTCATCGCCCCTGTCCCCCGGCCGCCCCATCGGGCGCTTCCGCCCGGCAGCACACCGGGAGCACCGCGGGAAGCGTGCCCCCGGTCCGGGCGCCCCCGCCGCCCCCTGGGCCGCAGCGTGCTCCCTTGTACGGTGGGGTGTCCCTTGTCCGTCTCGCGGAAAATGCGATAGTCAAGTGGACCGATCACGGGGGGACCCATGCGTAGATACCTGGCTATAGCCATAGTCGCGGCCATACTGAGCGGCACGCTCGGGATCGCGTCGGCCGAGCCCGCCTCCGCCGCTTCCCGGCACCACCAGGGGACGCCGCAGTGCGTCAAGGTGGCGAAGTACTACACGAAGAAGCACAAGCGCTACGTACGGCTGAAGAACCTCTGCGCCAAGCGGACCGCCTGCTACACCATCGTCGTCCCGTGGCGCCCCGATCCGCGCGGCCGCCTCAAGAAGGGCGTCACGAAGAACGTCCGCTACGGCACCGACCGCGACCCCCGCGCGCTCTACGTCAAGAACCGCTCCTGCTGAACACACACCGCTCGCGCGGGGTGGCAGGTCGCGGGGTGGCTGGCTGCGGGGTGGCTGGCCACGGGGTGGGGGCGGCCGCCCGGCGGGGGAGTGCGGCGGGGCCCGGGTGGGCCGGTGCGGGTAGGCAGACAGGCAGGCGGGTCGGTGGGTGGTTAGGCCGGTAGGTAGCCAGGTAGCCAGGTAGCCAGGTAGGCCGGTCCGGCGTCGTGGGCCGTTCGCAGTCGTCGTGGGCCGGGCTGGGCCGGGTCGTTCGCCGTTACGGCTCGCCGTCGGCCGCCGCGGGCATCGCCCGTCGGTCATTGACCGCTCGCTGGCCATCGACAGCCCGCTGGTCATTGACCGCTCGCTGGTCAGACTGCCCGCTGGTCATCGACTGCCCGCCGGTCATCGATCCGCAAATACCGCAGCGCACGAGCGGTCAGGATCATGACGTCTTCATCAGCATGGTCTTCCGGGCCGTGTTGTTCCCGGGCCCAGAACTCCATCGCCACCGTGAGCGCGTCGATCAGCGCCGCGGCGAGCAGCCGGGTCTCCATGCTGTCGGGGTCCCCGTCGGTGCGCGGGGCGAGAACGGGTGCGAGCCGGTCTTGCAGATCCCGGCCCGCCGCCAGCCAGCGCGTACGGAGTGCCGGCACCGAACCCATCACCCGGAGCAGCCGTCGCGCCCGCTCCGCGTCGGCCAGTCGACGCAGCGCGGCCCCTTCCGCGAACGCCGCCCCGACGGCCTCGACCAGGGGTTCATCGGCGGGGCGGACGGCCAGCTGGTCGACGAGGCCGCTGACGCTCGCCGTGAAGACCGGCGTGAGCGCGTCCTCCTTCGCCGGGCAGTAACGGTAGAAGGTGCGCAACGAGATCCCGGCGGCCGCCGCGATGTGCTCGACCGTTGTCGCCTCGTACCCCCGGTCGGAGAACAGCTCGGCCGCCGCCTCGGCGATCACCATCCGGGTCGCCTGGCGCCGGTCTTCGCTGAACGACGGCCGCCCGCGCCCCGCTGCCATCCGCGTCGCCCCTTCGCCGTCCTCGCGTACCACCGGCCCGTCACTCTGCCACAGTGCCGCGCCCCGCTTATTGGCATGTCGTGCCATTTAATCTAAGTTGGCTGCCACCCAAGCGAGTTGCCGCTCCGTACGCCCCCCGCACCCGTGCCCCCGAGCCGCAAGGAGCCGACATGCCCCCTTCCCCTTCCGCCTCTTCTTCCCCTTCCGCTTCTGCGTCCCCTTCCGCTGCTTCCTTCTCGGCTTCCGCTCGCACGCCGGGTCCCGAGGCCGGTGGCACGCCCGCCACCACTCCGGCTCCGGCGGGTGGTCCCGATGCCGCGCCCGCACGTACGTCCGAGGTTGCGGCGGCCGCGCACCGCACGACAGCCCGCACATACCTCGTCACGGGAGCGGCGTCCGGTATCGGCAAGGCCACCGCGGACCGGCTGCGCGCCGCGGGCCACACCGTCATCGGGGCCGACCGGACCACGGAAGCCGACGGTGTCGCGATAGCGGCAGACCTCGCCACGGAGAGCGGCCGTACCGAACTGGCCTCACAGGCACACGAACTGACCGGCGGCCGGCTCGACGCCGTCATCGCCTGCGCCGGCCTCGCGCACTTCGTCCCCGCCACCGTCCGCGTCAACTACTTCGGTGCGGTCGCCACGTTGGAGAGCCTGCGCCCGCTGCTCGCCGCCGGTACCGCCCCACGCGCGGTCGTCGTGGCCTCCGTCGCGGCCGTCCATCCCACCGACCCGGCCATCGTCGAGGCGTCGTTGGCGGGCGACGAGGAGGCGGCGGCCACCGCGGCACAGAATGCCCTCGACCGCGGCGAGGGCCACCTGATCTACGGTTCGTCCAAGGCCGCTCTAGCCCGGTGGGTACGGCACGCGGCGGTCACCGGCGACTGGGCGGGCGCCGGTATCCCGCTGAACGCCATCGGCCCCGGCACCGTCCTCACCCCGATGACCGAGGGCATGCTCGCCGACCCCGACCTGCGCAAGGTCGTGGACACCAGCGTCCCGATGCCGCTCAACGGCCATGCCCGGCCCGAACAGATCGCCCCCCTCCTCACCTGGCTCACCTCATCCGAGAACACCCACGTCACCGGCCAACTCCTCTTCGTGGACGGCGGCGCAGAAGCCCTCCTACGCCCCACCTCCTGAAACCGACCACCGGCGCCCGACCACCGGCGCCCCCGGCGCCCGACCGTCGGGGCCCGACCCCCGACCCCCCGACGCCCGGCATCGGCCCGTCACCGTCGCCCCACCGGCTCCGGCCCCGGCTGCGGCCCCGGCTGCGGCCCCGGTCCGCGTCAGTGGGGATCCGGCGCGGGCGCCGGCGCCGAGGCAGAGGCGGTGGCAGCGGCAGTGGCAGAGGCGGGGCCGGAGGCGGTTCGGGACGTCGTGGCGGCGATGACGTGGAGGCCGCGGTCGGTGAATTCCTGCCGGACCGACTCCTCCACGCGGTCGTCGGTGATGAACGTGTCGAACACATCCGCGTCGCCGACCCGGGCGAAGCAGCGTTCCCCGATCTTGGAGGAGTCCGCGACGACCACGGCCCGCCGGGAGCGTTCGGCCATCAGTCGGTTGATGCGTGCCTCCGCCTCGTCGTGCACCGTGGCGCCCCGCTGCGGATCCACACCGTTCGCCCCGATGAACGAGATGTCCACGGAAAGCTGCTGCAGCACCAGCTCGCTGAACGGCCCGACCAGTTCGAACGACCGCGAGTGCGCCACCCCGCCCGTCAGTACGATCTTGATCTGCGGCCGCACGGCCAGCTCGTTGGCGATGTTGAGCGAGTTCGTGACGATCGTCAGATGCGGCTGCGGTCCGGCCTCCGCGAAGTCCGGCCGGGTCGCGAGCACCCGGGCGATCTCCGTGGTGGTCGTACCCCCGCTCAGCCCGACCACGTCGCCCCGCTCGACCAGCCCGGCCGCCGCCTGGGCCACCGCATCCTTCTCCGCCGCGCGGTGCGAGTGCTTGTAACGGATGGGCAGGTCGTACGCCACGGAACTGAGCACCGCGCCACCACGGGTCCTGGTGAGCAACTGCTGCTCGGCCAGCGCGTCCATGTCGCGGCGCATGGTCGCCGCCGACACCTCGAGCGCGGTCGCCGCCTCGTCGACCTCCACCCTGCCGCGCTCCCCGAGCAGCTCCAGCAGGGCATTCATCCGTTCATGGCGCTTCATGCGAAGACCCTAACCGTCGACATCGCCCCCTCTCCCTCTCCGTCGGCACAAACCCCGTCACCGCCCCTTCACCGCTCCTTCGCCCCCCCCGCACTGTCCTGGGCGACGCCCCGCTCACCGAGGCCCCGCTCGCCGACTCAGCCGCGCCCGCCCCGGTCAGCAGCTGCCCAGCGCCGGCCCGGCCCCGGCTACGGCCCAGCCGTCACCCCCTCGCCGACCCACCCGCTCGCTGCTCACCGCCGCGGCCTGCTCACCGCCGCTCCCTGCTCACCGAATCAGCCGCAGGCCGGGGTCGCGGGGGCGTACTGGCCGGGGAGTGCCGTCTTCGCGCTGAGCGTGCTCAGCAGCCGGGCCGCCTCCTCGGTCACCGCTTCGCGGGCGGGCTTGAGGTACTTGCGCGAGTCGACCAGGTCCGGCTCCGTGGCCAGAGTCTCCCGGACGGAGCGGGTGAACACCGAGACCAGATGGGTCGATATGTTGATCTTCGTCATGCCCGCGGCGATCGCCCTGCGCAGCTCGTCGTCCGGTACTCCCGAAGAGCCGTGCAGCACCAGCGGTACCGGCAGTTTCTCGTGCAGCGCCCCGATCAGCTCCTTGTCCAGTACGGCCGTTCGCTCCCGCATGGCGTGCGACGATCCGACCGCCACGGCGAGCGCGTCCACCTCCGTGGCCGTGACGTACGCCAGCGCCTCGTCCGGATCGGTGCGCACACCGGGCGCGTGGACACCGTCCTTGCCGCCCACCTCGCCGAGCTCCGCCTCGACGTACACGCCCCGCTCGTGGCACCAGGCGGTCAGCTCCGCCGTCGTCGCCACGTTCTCCTCGTACGGGAGGGCGGAGGCGTCGACCATCACCGAGCTCACCCCGGCCTCGACCCCCTCGTACACGAGCTGGTGTTGCGTGATGTGGTCCAGGTGCACGGCCACCCGCGCGGACGAGGCCTCCGCGAGCGCGAGGGAGGCTCGGGTGATCGGCAACAGACTGCCGTGGTACCGGATGCAGTTCTCGCTGATCTGGAGGATGAGCGGAATGCCCGTGCGCTCGGCGGCGGCGACCAGCGCTTCCGCGGTCTCCAGGTGAATGACGTTGAACGACATGGCGCCGACCCGTGCCTCATCGGCGGCCCGGACGATCTCTGACGTGGGGACGAGGGGCATGGAGCCGGCCTCCCTGGCGTATGGACGGTCCGTGGATCTCGGGATCTCTTGATCACGGGATCTCCGGATCTCTGGATCACGTAGGAGAGTGGGTGGGGGAGGAGCGATTACGGCGGCGGTGCCTGTGAGGCGCGGGTGCCGGTCGATGGACGGTGGCGGGGCTCAGAGGCCGGGCGGCCAGGGGGTGCAGGGAAGCGAAGGCCGCGGTCAGGGAGTCGTCGTCGGGGTGAGCATGACCGAGCGGGTGAGGCTGCGGGGACTGTCGGGGTCCAGGCCGCGGGCGCGGGCGCGTTCCAGCGCGACGCGGTGGACCAGTACGAGGTCGGCGAGCGGGTCGCGGTCGTGTGCCACGAACCGGGCACCGGTCCGTACGACGTCGTCGGCCAGCCCCTCCGGTGCGTTGCCGAAGAGCCACGTGACGCGTCCGGGAGCGGCGATGGATATCGGGCCGTGCCGGTACTCCATGGCCGGGTAGGACTCGGTCCAACTCTGCGAGGCCTCGCGCATCTTGAGCGCCGCCTCGTTGGCCAGGCCGACGGTCCAGCCGGTGCCGAGGAAGGAGAACTGCTCGGCTTCGACCCACTCCTGCGCGACCGGCGCCGACAGCGACTCCTCGGCGTCACCTATCGCGGCGGAGAGGTCCTCGCCCAGATGCGTACGGAGCAGGGCCAGGGCGGTGGTGGCGAACCGCGTCTGCACGACGGAGCGTTCGTCGGCGAAGGGCAGGGCGACGGTCTCGTCGGAGAGCTCCTTCGCCGGGGTGTCCGGGTCGCCCAGCAGGGTCACCGTGGGGATCCGGCCCTTCACGGCTTCGAGTATGCGGAGGACCTCGGTCGTGGTGCCGGAACGGGTGATCGCCACCACGGCGTCGTAACCCCGATCGGCGCCGAGGAACGCCTCGGAGGCGGGGAAGGCGTCGGTGACGCCGGCGCCGGCCGCCTCGCGCAGCGCGGCGTACGACTGCGCCATGAACCACGAGGTGCCGCAGCCGATGACGGCCACGCGCCGGCCGGCCTTCGGCAGCGGGCCGTCCGCGCCGCCCAGGCGCGCCGCCTCGCGCCAGGTCTCCGGCTGACTGCGCAGTTCTCGCTCCATGTGCGACATGCCGCTCATCGCTGACCCCGCCCTTCGTCCCCGTCGTCCGCCGCTCGGCGTCCATTGCCTGCGTGCGCTTGCGTGAATCACTCAGTCCGTGCGCGAAACTGCAACTTTTGGCTTCAGTGCAATCAACTGTACGCAGTTTGGTGCCAGGCTGCCATCCCTCGAACGAGTGAGCGGGGGTGTCGGGGCATGAAAAAAGAGGGGTGCTTTCGCCGGAAAACCGGCGCACGCACCCCTCTCGTCAGGTCTTTTGCGTCAGGCGGGCGGCTGCTCGCGGTAGCGCTCCAGGCCCGGGACGGTCTTGGTGGCGATGAACTCGGTGATCCGGTACTCGCACACGCCGGCCGTGACGAACGGGTCCTCCTGGCTGATCCGCTCCGCCGTCGCTCGGTCCTCGACCGAGGCGAGGATGACGCCGCCGTCGCGCGGCTGCTTGCGGCCGGAGGCGAGGAAGTGCCCGGCGGTGTAGTGCCGGTCCAGCCAGGCGACGTGCTCGTCGAGCGCGGCTTCCACGCGGTCGAGAGGGGCGGTGTAGGTCAACTCAAGTACGAACATCCTTGAAATATAGGACAGGTGTTGCACCGGCTCGTGGCGGGGCGGTACGGCCCGGAGCAGTACGGATGGCGCTCGTGGTCCGTTCGCAGCAGCGCCGGGGGTGTCGCGTGGCGGGTGGTCGGCGGGCGGCCGAGGATGGAGCCGCACTGGTTTCCTCACGGGAAGGAACAGCAATGATGCGACGTCTCACCGTCATGCTCGCAGCCGTCTTCACCGCAGGACTGCTCGCCACCGGGTCCGCGGTCGCGGCACCCGCGGACGAACCGGACCAGCTGACTCCGCGGGAGCAGGCGGGCCTGGACTTCGCCGGCAACGTCCTCGGCTCCCTCTTCGGCGGCGGCCAGCGCTGACCCTGCCACCGCACCTCGGTGGAGCCGGCCGGCCGAATTCCCCGGCCCGGACCCCGTACGCGTCGCCCCGGCGCACCCGGCGGCCGCGCCCCGTCAGGAGTCGCTCACCTCGTTCGCGATGTGATGCGCCCAGTCGCGGACCCGGGACACCTCCCGGTGGTCGGCCGAGAAGTCGCCAGGGGTCGTAGAGCGGGTGAACGGGACATGGGGGAGGCGGCCGGCCCGGCCACCGATCGTGAGGTGGCCGCGGGCGCCGGCGCGGTCCATGGCCCGGATCGCGCCGCGGACCGGCGGCGCGTCGGCCCCGCCGCTCGCCGACGCGTCCGCCGAGCCGGGGCCGTTGCTGAAGAACCAGACGGCACGGGAACGCAGTTGCGCCGCGTGCCGACGGGCGAAGCGGCGGGCATCGCGGTGCCACCGGCCGCCGCGCAGCTCACCGCCGAGGACGACGGCGTCGTACGGGCCCACGCTCACGATCTCCGCTGCGGGGCGCAGTTCGGTGTCGAAGCCGTCCTCCCGCAGTGCGGCGGCGATTTCCTCCGCGATGCCCTGGGTGGACTCGGACGAGCTTCCGTAGGCGATCAGGACGCGGTACGGGGCCATGGCCATGGACATTCCTGAGGTTTCCGGGCGGTACCTGGAACAAGGGGTGGCGATGCGGGGCGCGGCCTGCCGGGCCAGTGGGCGAAGGGCCCATGGTCACCGGTAGCCGGGTGGCCTCTCGCGCTCCCGTACGCGTTCGGCGATGACCGCCGCCTGGATACGGCGGCCGACCTTGAGCTTGGTGAGGATCGCGGAGATGCGGTTCTTCACGGTCTTCTCGGCGAGGTAGAGGCGCTCGGCTATCTGGCGGTTTGTCAGGCCCTCCCCGATGAGGTCGAGGATCTGCCGCTCCCGTGGAGAGAGCCGGGCCAGCTCGGGCGGGCCGGCGGGGACGGCCGGGCCCCGCACCCGGGCCAGTACGCGGGCGGTGGCGCCGGGGTCCAGCATCGACCGGCCCGCCGCCACCGTCCGTACGGCCGTCACGAGGGCCGAGCCCTTGATCTGCTTGAGCACGTAGCCGGCGGCGCCGGCCATGATGGCGTCGAAGAGGGCCTCGTCGTCGTCGAAGGACGTGAGGATCAGGCACGCCAGGCCGGGGAGCGCGACGCGCAACTCGCGGCACACGTCGATGCCCTCGTGGTCCGCCGTATCGGCACTGGAGCCGAGACGTACGTCGAGCACCGCGACGTGCGGCCGCAGCGCCGGGGCCCGGGCGAGCGCCTGGCGGGCGTCGGCCGCGTCGCCCACGACGGCCATGTCCGGCTCGTCCTCCAGGAGGTCGCGCAGGCCGCGGCGCACGACTTCGTGGTCGTCGAGCAGGAAGACCCGTATCGGCGACTCTCCGGAGTGCCCCGTGTCACCGCCCCTCGGAGTCGTGCGTACGGCTCCGTACTTGCCCGGTTCGTCGGTCGCCATTCCCGGCCGCCCTTCCGCCGCCCCCGCCCCCGTGCTGTCCCTTCCCAGCGTTGTACGTCCGGGCGTTCCCCACCATGCCCTGACCGGCCTCTTCGAGGGGCGCGAGCCGGCGGAGAGCATCAGGTGCGGGTCCGGGGCGCCGGCTCGCAAGTAGGCCGCGGGCGGCGTGGCGCGGGGCGGTGGGCCGGGCGGCACGGCATCGTGGGGCGTCAGCCTGCCGTCCTGAACCGGAGTACCACCATGACCGTGTCCGTCGTCCTGTTCACCGCCGATCTGCGGCTGCACGATCAGCCTGCATTGCGCGCGGCCTTGAAGCAGGGGCGGGAGGTGGTACCGCTCTTCGTGCGGGACGATGCCATCGGGGCAGCAGGCTTCGCGACGCCGAACCGCTCGGCGTTCCTGGCCGACTGCCTCACCGCCCTCGACGCGGCGCTCCGGGACCGGGGCGGCCGGCTGGTGGTGCGGTCGGGTGATGTGGCCGAGACCGTGTGCAAGGTCGCCGCCGAGGCGGACGCCGCCGATGTTCACATGTCGGCCGACGTCAGCGGCTACGCCCAGCGCCGCGAGGACCGGCTGCGCGCCGCGCTGGCCGCCGACGGCCGGCGGCTGCACGTGCACGACGGGGTCGTGACCGCCGTACCGCCCGGCGCGGTCGCCCCGCAGTCCAGGGACCACTTCGCGGTGTTCGGCGCGTACGCCCGGAAGTGGGAGCAGCAGAGCCTTCGCAAGCCGCTGGGCGCCCCGCGGACCGTCCGGGTGCCGAAGGGCATCGGCTCGGAGAAGATCCCGTCCCGGAAGGCCGTCAAGGGCGTCTCGGAAGGGCTGACGAGAGGCGGCGAGAGCGAGGGGCGGGCACGACTGTCCGCGTGGGGCCGTGACGGCATGGACGCGTACGAGGACCGGCACGACGACCTCGCGGGCGACGCGACCTCGCGGCTCTCCCCGCACCTGCACTTCGGGACGGTCTCCCCCGTGGAGGCGGTGCACCGGGCGCGCACGAAGGGCGGCGCGGGGGCCGAGGCCTTCGTACGGCAGCTCTGCTGGCGGGACTTCCACCATCAGGTGCTGGCAGCCCGGCCCCGGGCGGCGGCCGAGGAGTACCGCACCCAGCACGACCGCTGGCGCACCGAGAAGGGGGCGCGGGCGGAGGTCGAGGCCTGGCAGCAGGGGCGGACGGGCTATCCCGTCGTCGACGCCGCCATGCGGCAGCTGGCCCACGAGGGCTGGATGCACAACCGCGGGCGGCTGCTGACCGCGAGTTTCCTGGCCAAGACGCTGTACGTGGACTGGCGGGCGGGGGCCCGGCACTTCCTGCGCCTGCTGGTCGACGGCGACGTGGCCAACAACCAGCTCAACTGGCAGTGGGTGGCGGGCACCGGAACGGACTCCCGGCCCAACCGCGTCTTCAACCCCGTCACCCAGGGCAAGCGGTACGACCCGGAAGGCGCCTACGTACGCCGCTGGGTTCCCGAACTCGCCGGGATCGAGGGGCGCGCGGTCCACGAGCCGTGGAAGCTGCCCGCACGGGAGCGCGAACAGTACGACTACCCCGACCCGCTGATCGACCTCGCCGACGGCCTGGCCCGCTTCCGCCGCGCCCGCGGCAAGGAGTGAGACCGCGGGCACGGCGTCCGGCGCTCGGCTCCTCGAAGGGCTCAGAAGCGCATGACCTCCGGGGACGGCCCTGGTAGCCACGGGCCCCAGGGGGCGAGGCCCGGTGCCTCGGGGGAGCCGGTGGCGGTGAAGGCGGCGAGGGCACCGCCGAAGGCGCGGGCCGCCGCGCGGTCGCCGTCGTCCACGGGGCCGAGCATCGGCGCTTCGGGGTACGCGTCGAACGTGCCGAAGAGGAAGGGCAGCTCGGCGCAGTGCGTCGCCCCGAAGCCGTGCGGGTCGGGTACCGGGCGGCGGGTGAAGCGGTACACGTGGGCGGGGACGCCCTGGGCCGCACGATGAGCGGCGATCTCGGTGACGCCGTCGCCGAAGAGCCGGCCGGTGAGCCGGCCGACGCCGGACCGGTCCACGCCGCCGAACGACAGGAACGCCGTCATCTCGTCCTCCGTGGCGCCGATCAGCAGCTCCTTGCCGCCCAGCGCGCCGTCGGCGACGGCGTCCTGCCAGGCGCGCGGCATGCCCGGCCCGCCGAGCACCGGGTACATCGGCGGTGCCACCTCGCCCGGGCGGGCCGTACGGGCGGCCAGTTGCCCGTACGCGGCCACCAACTGCCCGGCGGGCAGCGCGCGCAGCGCCTTGCCGAGAGCGGTGGGGGAGCCGGCCGGATCGATGCCGAGGATGCGCAGACAGGCGGCGGTGCGCTCCGCTGCGTCCGTCGGGGCCTGCGGGCGCAGCCCCCACGGCCCCGACTGGGCGATCACCCGGCGCACCAGGCCGCCGGTGTCCGGGTCGAGGGCGAGCGAGAGGGCCGACCAGGCGCCCGCCGACTGGCCGCCGACGGTGACGCGGCCGGGATCGCCGCCGAACGCCGCCACGGTGTCCCGTACCCAGCGCAGGACGGCGGCCTGGTCCTGGTTGCCCAGGTTCGCCGCGCCGATGGCGGGCAGGTGGAGGAAGCCCAGCGGGCCCAGCCGGTAGTTGGCGGTGACCACGACGATGTCCCCGAGTGCGGCGAGCCGCGCGCCGTCGTACCAGTCCCAGCCGCCCGAACCGCTGGTCCAGCCGCCGCCGTGGAACCACACGAGTACCGCGCGGGGCGGCGCTCCGGGGGCGAGCGCGGCAGTGGGCGTCCATACGTTGAGGTTCAGGCAGCCGTCCTCGTCCCAGTCCGCGGCGCGCGGCCCCATCACGGCCTCCAGCCGCGAGGCGGCCTGCGGCGCCGAGGGGCCGGACCGTGCCGCGTCGCGCACGCCCGGCCAGCCGGGGTGCGGCCGGGGCGGCGCGAACCGCCGCTCGCCCACAGGAGATGCCGCGTACGGGATCCCCCGGAAGGCGGCGACCGACACCGCTTCCCCCTCGGGGCCGGTCGCCAGGGGCTCTTCGTGTACGGGTGTCGGCGCCTCCCGTACGCCGCGCACCGCGCCCCTCTCCGTGACCACGACCGGCCGTGCGTCCTCCGGCACCGTCATCGCTGCCTCTCCTGTCCCTCGGTCCGTCTCTCACCCCGCCACGGAGGCCCGGTAGCGTGGGCGCCACGATGACGAGCAACGGAACCGTCTCCCGCGACGACGAACTGCGCAACTGGCCCGCCGACGAGGCGTCGGCCCGCGCCGCCCAGGACCGGCTGCGCCCGCACGTCGTCCTGGACGAGCCCGGACCCGAGCCGGGCTTCGCGGGCACGGTGGCCGGAGTGGACGTCGCGTACGACGACGAGCGGGGCGTCGTCGCGGCCGCGGCCGTGGCGCTCGACGCCCGCACGCGCGGCGTCGTCGACGAGGCGACGGCGGTCGGCCCGGTGTCCTTCCCGTACGTCCCCGGGCTGCTCGCGTTCCGGGAGATTCCGACCGTGCTTGCCGCGCTCGACCGGCTCGCCCGCGTTCCGGACCTGGTGGTCTGCGACGGCTACGGGCTCGCCCATCCGCGCCGCTTCGGGCTGGCCTGCCACCTCGGGGTGCTCACGGGGCTGCCGGTGATCGGTGTCGCGAAGAACCCGTTCACCTTCACGTACGAGGCGCCGGGACCGGAACGGGGCGCCACCTCCGCGCTGCTGGACGGCGGCGAGGAGGTCGGCCGGGCCCTTCGGACGCAGCCGGGCGTGAAGCCGGTCTTCGTGTCCGTGGGCCACCGCGTCGGCCTGGACCGTGCCTGCGCCCACACGTTGCGGCTGGCGGCCTCCTACCGCCAGCCGGAGACCACTCGTGCCGCCGACGCGCTGTGCCGCCGGGCGCTCGCGGACGCCCGAGACGACGCGCAAGCGCCGGGTACCCCGTAACGGTGCCCGGAGTGCGGCGCCCTGCGTACGGGGCCCGTACGGCCCGTGTCAGCCCTGCTGCTCCACCACCCGGAAGCGCAGCCCGGCCCGCTGCAGGCGGTCCGTGAGCGCGTCGCCCATCGTGACCGCCGGCGTCACCTGCCCCGCGGTGTCGGGGAGTTCGTCGTACGCCAGGCACAGGGCCGACTCGGCGAGCATCTTCGCCGTCTCGTCGTACCCCGGGTCGCCGCCCGACACCTCGGTGACGACCCGCCGGCCGCCGCCCTCGCCCACGAAGCGGACCTTGAACCAGCTGTGGGCGCGGCGCTTCTCGTCCGGCCCGTCGCCCGGCGCGAGCCGTGCCGACAGCCACCGGCGCGCGGGCGGCACCTGCGCCGCACCGTACGCGGCGCCCGCGCCGAGTACGCCGCCGACCACCGTGGGAAGCCGCCTGACGCCGGCGTAGTGGCGGTAGCGGAAGTCCGGCCCGTACCGCTCCAGGGCCGCCGCGGAGCGGCCGATCACCTGCGGGTCGAGGGTCGGCAGCGGCACGCCCCAGACGCCCTGCTCACGGGTCGGCGCCCCCGGGACGGCGCGCACCGTGCGGCCCACCGGGCGGGGCTCCACGCGCTGCCGCTCCCGGGCGGCGCGCGCCATGCCGAGCGGCCGGGACATCACCGTGAGCGCGGAGGCCAGGGTGCCGCCCGAGAAGGTGGCGTTGGTGCGGACGATGCCGGTCATGCGCAGCGATACGCCCTCGGGCAGCAGCCCCACCGTGTAGAGCACACCGAGGTCGTGCGGGACGGAGTCGAAGCCGCAGGCGTGCACCAGTCGGGCGCCCGAGGCACGTGCCGTCTCGTGGTGGCGCACGTACATCCGGTCGATGAACTCCGGCTCACCGGTCAGGTCCACATAGTCCGTACCCGCCTCCGCGCAGGCCGCGACCAGCGGTTCGCCGTACTTCAGGTACGGGCCGACGGTGGTGGCCAGCACCCGGGTGGCGGCGGCCACGGCCCGCAGCGACTCGGGGTCGGCGGCATCGGCGTGCACGAGGGGCAGGTCGGCGCAGGCCGGGTGGCTCGCCGCCAGTTCGGCGCGGAGCCGCTCCAGCTTGCTCTTGTCACGCCCGGCCAGCGCCCAGCGGCAGCCTTCGGGGGCGTGCGCGGCGAGGTAGGCGGCGGTGAGCCGGCCCGCGAAGCCGGTGGCGCCGAAGAGGACGACGTCGTACGTCCGCCCCGCGTCGTCCTGTCGTGCCATGGTGCGGCCCCTTCGGTGTGAGTCGGTCAAGGTACTCGCGCAGTCAGTGGTCGCACGCTATGGATCAGTTGTACGTGGCGTCAACACGCCCCTTCGGAAGCTGCGGACTTCGGCGCCGTGGCAGATCCCGGCATGCCCATGCCCCTTCCCGCGCTCCCTCTGACGCTGAGCCGCCCTCGCTCCGTCTCACTCCGTGCGGTCCGATTCGCGGCCCAAGGTGATGCCGCGGACGCCTTCCAGTTCGGAGAGGCGTTCCACCAGGTCGTGTGCCGAGGCGGTGCCTTCCAGGCCGAGGCGGACTTCCGAGGAGACCCGGTCGGGGGCTTCGGGGTCGGTTTCGACCTGGACGTCGGTGACCTGGAAGCCGCCGCTGGTGCACATCTCCAGCATCCGGCCGAGCAGGCCGTGCTGGGCCCGGTAGGCGAGCCGCAGTTCGAAGCGCTCGATGGACGGGGCCGGCGCGATGCGGTCGGTGACCTTGGGGAAGCCGCGGACGACCAGGAAGTGCACGGCCGTCGACGCGAGCGCCAGCAGCGGCAGGCCACCGCCGCAGGCCATGCCGATGGCGCAGGTGAGCCAGACGGTGGCGGCCGTGGTCAGGCCGCGCACCGCGTCCTTCTTCACGAAGATCAGGCCACCGCCGATGAAGCCGATGCCGGAGACGACCTGCGCCGCGACCCGGGACGGGTCGAGCCCGATGCCGTCGATGCCGGTGACCGCACCGAAGCCGTGGATCGACACCTCCATGAAGAGCGCACTGCCGACGCCCACGAGGGTGTGCGTGCGCAGGCCCGCGCTCTTCTGGCGCGCCTCACGTTCCAGCCCGATGAGGGAGGACAGCAGCAGCGCGATGGAGAGCTCGGCGATCTGGCGCCAGCCCTGGCCGGAGCCGGGATCGAACAGTGCGGCGGCGAGGTGCGTGGAGGACATCCGGCCATTGTCACCACGGCCTCCCGGCAGGCAATGGCGGCGGGTCCAACCCGCCCGCAATGCCGCCCGGAAAGCCCCTCGGTCCGCGGCCTCCGAACCACCCCTCCCACCCCTTCCCGGGCCCGTCCCCGAACCTGCCCTGAGGGGGCTTGTGGAAAGTGGAACACGTTCTTAACATCACGAGTGTTACAGCATTGGTGTCACAGACACGGTCGCAGAAGGATTCACGGACAGGGGGCTCGATGGCGCAGACAGGGAACGGCCCGCTGAACGGAGTACGCGTGGTGGAACTCGCCGGTATCGGGCCGGGCCCGTTCGCCGCGATGCTCCTCGCCGATCTCGGCGCCGACGTCGTACGCGTGGACCGCCCCGGCGGCTCCGGCATCAGCATCGACCCGGCGCACGACCTCACCAACCGGGGCAAGCGCTCCGTGCTGGTGGACCTGAAGGCCCCCGAGGGGCAGGAGCAGGTGCTCGACCTGGCCGAGCGGGCCGATGTGCTCATCGAGGGGTTCCGGCCGGGCGTCGCCGAACGGCTGGGCGTCGGCCCCGAGCACTGCCTCGCCCGCAACCCCCGCCTCGTCTACGGGCGGATGACCGGCTGGGGCCAGGACGGCCCGCTCGCCGACACCGCGGGCCACGACATCGGCTACATCGCGCTCACCGGCGCCCTCGGCATGACCGGCACCGCCGACGGCCCGCCCGTGGCCCCCGCCAACCTCCTCGGCGACTACGCCGGCGGCTCGCTCTACCTCGTCATCGGCATCCTCGCGGCCCTCCAGCACGCCCGCGCCGAGGGCGGCAGCGGCCAGGTCGTGGACGCCGCGATCGTCGACGGCACGGCCCACCTCACCACCATGATCCGCGGCATGCTGGAGGCCGGCGCCTGGCAGGACCGCCGCGCCGCCAACCTGCTGGACGGCGGCGCGCCCTTCTACGGCACGTACGAGACGGCCGACGGCGGCCACATGGCCGTCGGCGCGCTGGAGCAGCGGTTCTACGCCGAGTTCCTGCGGCTGCTCGGCATCGCGGACGAGGCGCCCCCGCGGGAGGATCTCGCCAAGTGGGGCGAGCTGCGTACGGCCATCGCCGACCGGTTCCGTACCCGTACCCGGGAGGAGTGGACGGCCGTCTTCGAGGGGTCCGACGCGTGCGTGTCCCCCGTGCTGTCCCTGCGCGAGGCGCCGGCCCATCCCCATCTCGCCGCCCGTGGCACCTTCGTCGAGCACGCCGGGCTGACCCAGCCCGCGCCCGCGCCGCGCTTCTCCCGTACGCCGGGAGCGGTGCGCGGGGCCCCCGCCCTGCCCGGTGCGGACACCGAAGAGGTGGCCCGCGACTGGGACGTCCCCGCCCTGACCACCGCAAGCCCTGAGGGTTCGTCCACCGCACGCCCCGAGGGCTCGACCACCGCACGTCCTGAAGCCCCGACGACCGCACACCCCGAAGGCCCGTCCACCGCACACCCCGAGAACCGGCCCGGCGCCGGACCCGAGGAAGGCCCGCAGCGATGACCCAGCAGCCGGCGCAGCTGAAGCGCCAGATCTACACCGAGGACCACGACGCCTTCCGGGAGACCGTGCGCACCTTCCTGAAGAAGGAGGTCGAGCCGCACTACGAGGAGTGGGAGCGGGACGGCATCGTCAGCCGGGAGGCGTGGCGCGCCGCCGGCCGGCAGGGGCTGCTGGGGCTCGCCGTGGCCGAGGAGTACGGGGGCGGGGGCAACCCCGACTTCCGCTACAGCGCCGTACTGGCCGAGGAGTTCACCCGGGCCGGCGCCGCGGGCCTGGCCATCGGTCTGCACAACGACATCATCGGCCCGTACCTCACCTCGCTGGCCACCGAGGAGCAGAAGCGGCGCTGGCTGCCCGGCTTCTGCAGCGGCGAGATCATCACCGCCATCGCGATGACCGAGCCGGGCGCGGGCTCCGACCTTCAGGGCATCAGAACGAGCGCGGAGGACCGCGGTGACCACTGGGTGCTGAACGGTACCAAGACCTTCATCTCCAACGGCATCCTGGCCGACCTCGTGGTCGTCGTCGCGAAGACCACCCCCGAAGGGGGCGCGCACGGTCTCAGCCTGCTGGTCGTCGAGCGCGGCATGGAGGGCTTCGAGCGCGGCCGCAACCTCGACAAGATCGGCCAGAAGTCCCAGGACACCGCCGAGCTGTTCTTCAACGACGTACGCGTGCCGAAGGAGAACCTGCTCGGCGAGCTGAACGGTGCGTTCATCCACCTGATGACCAATCTCGCGCAGGAGCGCATGGGCATCGCCGTCGCCGGGATCGCCGCCGCCGAGCACCTGCTGGAGATCACGACCCAGTACGTGAAGGAGCGCGAGGCGTTCGGCCGGCCGCTGGCCAAGCTCCAGCACGTCCGATTCGAGATCGCCGAGATGGCCACCGAGTGCGCCGTCACCCGCACGTTCCTGGACCGCTGCATTGTCGACCACTCGGCCGGGCAATTGGATGCCGTACACGCCTCGATGGCCAAGTGGTGGGCCACCGAACTGCAGAAGCGGGTGGCCGACCGCTGTCTGCAGCTGCACGGCGGGTACGGCTACATGAACGAGTACCGCGTCGCCAAGGCGTTCACCGACGGCCGCATCCAGACGATCTACGGCGGCACCACCGAGATCATGAAGGAGATCATCGGCCGCTCGCTGCTCGGCTGACGGGGTCCCGACCCGGCCGACCCTCTGTTACGCACGGCTCACCCTCATCTTGAAAGGCTCCACACCGTGACTTCCGAAGCGTACGTGTACGACGCGATCCGCACCCCGCGCGGGCGCGGCAAGGCCTCCGGTGCGCTGCACGGCACCAAGCCGGTCGACCTGGTCGTCGGCCTCATCCACGAGGTGCGGCGGCGCTTCCCCGACCTCGATCCGGCCGCCGTCGACGACATCGTGCTCGGCGTCGTCGGCCCGGTCGGCGACCAGGGCTCCGACATCGCCCGGATCGCGGCGATCGCCGCCGGGCTGCCCGACACCGTCGCCGGCGTACAGGAGAACCGCTTCTGCGCCTCCGGCCTGGAGGCCGTCAACCTGGCCGCCGCCAAGGTCCGGTCCGGCTGGGAGGACCTGGTACTGGCCGGCGGCGTGGAGTCGATGTCCCGGGTGCCGATGGCCTCCGACGGCGGCGCCTGGTTCAACGACCCGATGACCAACTTCGACACCAACTTCGTCCCCCAGGGCATCGGTGCCGACCTGATCGCCACCCTCGGCGGCTGGAGCCGCCGCGACGTCGACGAGTACGCCGCGATGTCCCAGGAGCGGGCCGCGGCGGCCTGGAAGGACGGCCGGTTCGAGCGGTCCGTCGTCCCCGTCACCGACCGCAACGGGCTCACCGTCCTGGACCACGACGAGCACATGCGCCCCGGCACCACCGCCGACTCCCTCGCCGGCCTGAAGCCCTCCTTCGCCGCCATCGGCGACATGGGCGGGTTCGACGCGGTGGCGCTGCAGAAGTACCACTGGGTCGAGCGGATCGACCACGTCCACCACGCCGGCAACTCCTCCGGCATCGTGGACGGCGCCTCGCTGGTCGCCATCGGCTCCAAGGAGGTCGGCGAGCGCTACGGCCTGACCCCGCGCGCCCGCATCGTGTCCGCCGCGGTCTCCGGCTCCGAGCCGACCATCATGCTCACCGGGCCGGCGCCGGCCACCCGCAAGGCCCTCGCCAAGGCCGGCCTGACGATCGACGACATCGACCTCGTGGAGATCAACGAGGCGTTCGCCGCCGTCGTGCTGCGCTTCGTCGCCGACATGGGCCTGAGCCTGGACAAGGTGAACGTCAACGGCGGCGCCATCGCCATGGGCCACCCGCTCGGCGCCACCGGCGCGATGATCCTGGGCACCCTCGTCGACGAGCTGGAGCGCCAGGACAAGCGCTACGGCCTGGCCACCCTCTGCGTCGGCGGCGGCATGGGCGTCGCCACCGTCATCGAGCGCCTCTGACCGTCCGTCCCGAACCCCTTACGGAGAACGCACCATGAGTGAGACCAGCACGATCCGCTGGGAGCAGGACGAGACCGGCGTCGTCACCCTCGTCCTCGATGACCCGAACCAGTCGGCGAACACGATGAACGAGGACTTCAAGACCTCCCTCGCCGCGGTCGCCGACCGCCTGGAGGCCGAGAAGGACAGCATCCGCGGCATCGTCTTCACCTCCGCCAAGAAGACCTTCTTCGCCGGCGGCGACCTGCGCGAACTGATCGCCGTCACCCCCGAGAACGCCCAGCGGGCCTTCGAGGCGGGCCAGGGCATCAAGCGCGACCTGCGCCGCATCGAGACGCTCGGCAAGCCGGTCGTCGCGGCCATCAACGGCGCCGCGCTGGGCGGCGGTTACGAGATCGCGCTCGCCTGTCACCACCGCGTCGCGCTCGACACCCCCGGCACCAAGATCGGCCTGCCCGAGGTCACCCTCGGCCTGCTCCCGGCCGGCGGCGGCGTCACCCGTACCGTACGGCTGCTCGGCATCGCCGACGCGCTGCTGAAGGTCCTGCTCCAGGGCACGCAGTACAACGCCACCCGCGCCAAGGACAACGGGCTGATCCACGAGGTCGCCGAGACCCCCGAGGACCTGCTCGCCAAGGCCCGCGCGTTCATCGACGCCAACCCCGAGTCCCAGCAGCCCTGGGACGTCAAGGGTTACCGGATCCCCGGCGGCACGCCCGCCAATCCGAAGTTCGCCGCGAACCTCCCGGCGTTCCCCGCCAACCTCAAGAAGCAGCTGAACGGCGCGCCCTACCCGGCCCCGCGCAACATCCTCGCCGCCGCCGTCGAGGGCTCCCAGGTCGACTTCGAGACCGCGCAGACCATCGAAGCGCGCTACTTCGTGGAGCTGGTCACCGGCCAGACCTCGAAGAACATGATCCAGGCCTTCTTCTTCGACCTCCAGGCCGTCAACTCCGGCGCCAACCGCCCGAAGGGCATCGAGGAGCGCAAGGTCTCCAAGGTCGCGGTCCTCGGCGCCGGCATGATGGGCGCGGGCATCGCGTACAGCTGCGCCCGGGCCGGCATCGACGTCGTGCTGAAGGACGTCTCCCAGGAGGCGGCCGACAAGGGCAAGGCGTACAGCGAGGGGCTGCTCGCCAAGGCGCTCGCGAAGGGCCGGACGACCGAGGAGAAGCGGGACGCGCTGCTGGCGCGGATCACCCCGACCGCCGACCCGCAGGACCTCGCGGGCTGCGACGCCGTCATCGAGGCGGTGTTCGAGGACACGTCGCTCAAGCACAAGGTGTTCCAGGAGATCCAGGGCATCGTGGCGCCTGACGCGCTGCTCTGCTCCAACACCTCCACCCTCCCGATCACCGGCCTCGCCGAAGGCGTCGAGCGGCAGGGGGACTTCATCGGCCTGCACTTCTTCTCGCCGGTCGACAAGATGCCGCTGGTGGAGATCATCAAGGGCGAGCGGACCGGTGACGAGGCGCTGGCGCGCGCGTTCGACCTGGTACGCCAGATCCGTAAGACCCCGATCGTGGTGAACGACAGCCGCGGCTTCTTCACCTCCCGCGTCATCGGCCACTTCATCAACGAGGGCGTGGCGATGGTCGCGGAGGGCGTCGACCCGGCCTCCGTGGAGCAGGCGGCGGGGCAGGCGGGCTACCCGGCCAAGGTGCTCTCGCTGATGGACGAGCTGACCCTCACCCTGCCGCGGAAGATCCGCAACGAGACCCGCAAGGCGATCGAGGACGCGGGCGGCAGCTGGGCGCCGCACCCCGCCGACGCGCTGATCGACCGGATGGTGGACGAGTTCGGGCGGCCGGGGCGCAGCGGTGGCGCCGGCTTCTACGAGTACGGCGAGGACGGCAAGCGGGCCGGGCTGTGGCCGGGGCTGCGCGAGCACTACACCAAGCCGGACGCGGAGATCCCGTTCAAGGACATGCAGGAGCGGATGCTCTTCTCCGAGGCGCTGGACACCGTCCGCCTCTTCGAGGAGGGCGTGCTCACCTCGGTCGCCGACGCCAACATCGGCTCCATCCTCGGCATCGGCTTCCCCGGCTGGACCGGCGGCGTGATGCAGTACATCAACGGTTACGAGGGTGGCGTCGCCGGCTTCGTGGCCCGTGCCAAGGAGCTCCAGGCGACGTACGGCGAGCGGTTCGCGCCCTCGCCGCTGCTGCTGGAGAAGGCGGAGAAGGGCGAGCGCTTCACGGACTGACGCGCGCACGGGGCGGGTCCTGCGGGGCCCGCCCCTTCCGGCTCACCGCTCGCTGAACCACTCCTGCAGTTCTTCCTTCATCGACCGCTGGAAGGCCGTGACCAGGGCCTGTACGACCAGCGGCTGCATGTGGGCGGAGAGCGACTTGCGGCGGGCCACCTCCGCGGCGTCCGGTCCGTCGTCCTCGTACGCGGCGCCGACCTCGTCCTTGAAGAGCCGGCTCAGCTCCCGGGCCGCCGAGCGGGTGTGCTCCATGACGACGGTGCGGGCCGCGAGGATCGTCTCCAGCGCGATCGGCACGTCCAGCAGCCGCACCCCCAGCTGCAGCAGCCCGGGATCCACCTGGAAGACGTCCTTCTGCTGGGTCCGCACCAGCACGCTCATCGCCGCCAGCCGGTCCAGGTCAGGATCGGTCAGCGACCGGCCCACCCGCCGCTCCAGCTGCGCCCGGGTCTGCTCCTCGGCCCGGTCCGGGAGCCAGCCGGCCACGAGGGCGCGGTGGATGGCGAGATCCTGCGCACTGAGGTCCGGCGGCAGCTGCGCCAGATAGCGCTCGATGGCCGACAGGGTCATGCCCTGGTGCTGCAGCTCCTCGATGAGGGCCAGCCGCGAGAGATGGTCCGGGCCGTACCGGCCGACGCGGCGCGGGCCGATCTCGGGCGGCGGGAGCAGCCCGCGGGTGCTGTAGAACCGGATCGTACGGACCGTGACCCCGGCCCGCGCGGCCAGCTCGTCCACGGTCAGGCTCTCGTCGGCAGCGGACTCCATCATGTTGGACAGTATTGCTGTCTCACCACACTTGTCACCACTCTGACGAGTGAGGGAGCGGCCGCTCTCCCTCCGGCGCGTCACCCCCTTCAGTAGCATCCGCTGTTCCGGTACGGAGCCCACGGGGGACGCATGCTCGAACTCAGCGAAGACCCGTTCACCGTGCGCGTGCTGGTGGTGGGCCCGTCCGGATCCGGCAAGACGGTCTACCTCGCCAGCCTCTTCAAACGCCTCCAGGTGCAGAGCAGCGCCGCGATCTTCCTGGAGTGCCCGCAGGCGCAGCGCATCGAGCTCATGGAGTTCTACCGCCAGGTGCGGGACCGCAAGGAGTGGCCGGCCTCGACGCGGGTGCACAACAGCCGCGAGTACACCTTCGACTGCAAGACCCGGCGGAGCGGCACGAACCACTCGGTGCTGCGCATCAAGTACCTGGACTACGCGGGCGAGCTGCTCACCGAGGCCACGCACGACGACGCCGCCTCGCGGGCCCAGGAGGAACTGGCCGAGCGGCTGGTGGCGGCCGACACGGTGCTGTGCCTGCTGGACGGACAGTACGTACGCGAACTGCTCACGGGCACCGAAGCGGGCCTGGACCACTTCCACCACGAGATGTCGCTGATCTTCGGGCTGCTCCAGTCGTCGGAGAAGCCGGTGCACTTCGTGGTCACCAAATGGGACCTGCTCGCCGGGCACGCCCGCACGGAGGGCGCCTCGCTGGCGGCGGTGCGGGACGCGCTGTGCGGCATCGAGGAGTTCGCGCACCTCGTCGAGAACGTCACCATGGCCGGGAACGAGTACGCCCCCGCCGTCCGTCTGCTGCCCGTCAGTGCGGTCGGCCCCGATTTCGCGACGCTGGAACCGGACGGCCGGATGCGCAAGCACCCGGGTGCGCTGCCCCATCCGCAGTACGTCGAGATCCCCTTCCTCGCGATCCTGCCCGACATCTTCTCCTCGATCCTCGGCCGGCTCGACGACGCCACCCGCCGCCAGCTCATCCTCGACATCCAGCGGAGCACGGCGCTGACCGCCGGGGAGCGGATCAAGTGGCTGAGCGGCACGCTCAGCACCCGGCTGAGCAAGACCCTCACCGGTGTGCTGGGCGCGGTGGTCGGCGGCAAGAAGCTCGACAAGGTGAGCGAGGCCGCGGTGGAGATGTTCGCCAGCAGGCTGACCGAGAGGGGCGACATCAAGATGGGGGTGCGGGAGCGGGAGCTGGGCCAGGTCGACCGGCTCACCGAGGAGGCCGCTTCCGCGCGGCGGATCGCCATGGACCGGATGAACGCCGAGCTGGCCTCCTTCGTGGCCAGGATGCCGTCCTCCGTGCTGCGTGACGGCGAGGCCCTGTGAACCGCCGCGGAGCGCGGGACTACGGGTGCTGGCCCTTCCTGGTGGCGCGGGGCCGAGTGGTGGGGCAGCGGACGCTGCTCGTACCGCGCTTCCTGGCCGAGCGCGGCCTGTCCGGGCTGCTGCGCGACGCGATCACCGGCAGCCTCACCCAGGCGGGGGAGAGCCGGCACGCGGAGGCGGCGCTGCCGGACGGCGGGCGGATCGGGCTTTCGTACCGCATCGTCCAGGCGTCACCGCCCGGCGCCGAGGGCGTGGTGCTGCGCGACCGCAGCGGCCGGCCCGTGGAGGTGGCGTACGGCGTGGTCGTCACCGGGGCGACGGGCGCGCGGGCACGGGTCTCCGTGACGGAAGCCGATCTGCCGGGGCTGCGCCCGATGGCCCTGGAGGTGTTCGCGCGCTTCCTGGCCGACGAGCGGGCGTTCCGGC
Organism: Streptomyces sp. NPDC050806; assembly: GCF_055586425.1. Classification (NCBI taxonomy): domain Bacteria; kingdom Bacillati; phylum Actinomycetota; class Actinomycetes; order Kitasatosporales; family Streptomycetaceae; genus Streptomyces; species Streptomyces sp. NPDC050806. Next base: position 471,094 of record NZ_JBVJIF010000010.1, read on the forward strand.
CCCTGGTCTCGGCGCGTGTGCCGGTGGCGTCGCTGGCCGTCGGGACGGTCCCGGTGCCGGAGCCCGGACCGGAGCCGTCCTCCGGCCCGGCGGCGGGTGGGGCCGCGCCTCCCGTGGCCGCCTCTCGGCGCCCCGGAGAGGCGGTACCGCGGACGGGGCCGGGCCCGGGGCCGCAGCGCGCCCGGGACCTCCCGCAGGCCGACGCCGGCCTCGTCGCGTGGCTCCTCGCGCTGCTCAAGGGCCCGGGCGCTGGCCTCTGGGCGGTCGTCCTGCTGGCGGGCTGGCCGGTGGCCGTGGTGCTGGTGCTCGTGCTGCTCCTGAAGGACTGAGGGACGGCGTACGGACGAAACACGGGGCGGAGAACCCGGCTCGTGTGATCTCTTTCACAGACGGATGGCCGTCCTTCGGGGAAGGTGTGCCGTCGGCCCGGCTCGCGCGATCCGCAGCGGCCGACCGTGGCTCCATCGCCCTCCCGAAAGCGAGATGACCCACCCGTGAGCACGCATACCGTCCAGGAAGACGCCTACCGGCCGCCGGACGGGGGGAACGGCAATGCCCAGCACGACGCGGGCGATGCCGGATACAGCAAGGGCCTCAAGGCCCGGCACATCAACATGATCGCCATCGGCGGCGCGATCGGCACCGGCCTGTTCCTGGGCGCCGGCGGCCGGCTGGCGTCCGCGGGACCCGCGCTCGCCGTCGCCTACGCGGTCTGCGGTCTCTTCGCGTTCTTCGTCGTACGCGCGCTGGGCGAGATGGTGCTGCACCGCCCCTCCTCGGGCTCCTTCGTCTCCTACGCCCGTGAGTTCCTGGGCGAGAAGGGCGCCTACGTCGCGGGCTGGATGTACGTCGTGAACTGGTCGACGACCGGTATCGCCGACATCACCGCCATCGCGCTCTACACGCACTACTGGAGCCTCTTCACCGACGTGCCCCAGTGGGTGATGGCGCTGATCGCGCTCGCGGTCGTGCTGACCGTGAACCTGATCTCGGTGAAGATCTTCGGCGAGCTGGAGTTCTGGTTCGCGATCATCAAGGTCGCCGCGCTGGTCGTCTTCATGTTCATCGGCATCTTCCTGCTGGCCACCCAGCACCCGGTGAGCGGTCACACCCCCGGCTTCGACCTGATCAGCGACAGCGGCGGGTTCTTCCCGACCGGTCTGCTGCCCGTGGTCGTCGTACTCCAGGGCGTGGTCTTCGCGTACTCCGCCGTCGAGATGGTCGGCGTCACCGCCGGTGAGACCAGCGAGCCGCACAAGGTCGTCCCGAAGGCCGTCAACTCGATCATGTGGCGGGTGGGCATCTTCTACGTCGGCTCGGTCGTGCTGCTGACGCTCCTGATGCCGTGGGACAAGTACAGCGGCTCCGAGAGCCCCTTCGTCACCGTGCTCTCCAACGTCGGCGTCCCGGCCGCCGGCGACGTGATGAACCTCGTCGTGCTCACCGCCGCCATGTCCAGTCTGAACTCCGGCCTGTACTCCACCGGCCGCATCCTGCGCTCGATGTCGATGTCCGGCTCCGCGCCCAGGTTCGTCGGCCGGATGAACCGCCACCAGGTGCCGTACGGCGGCATCCTGCTCACCTCGGCGGTGTGTGTGCTGGGCGTCGCGCTGAACTACCTCGTGCCCAGCCAGGCGTTCGAGATCGTGATCAACATCGCGGCGCTCGGCGTGATCAGCACCTGGGTCGTCATCATGATCTGCCACATGGTGTTCGTCCGCCGGACGAAGGAGGGCCTCCTCCAGCGCCCGAAGTTCCGGCTCCCGGGCACGCCGGTCACCGACATCGTCACCATCGCGTTCCTGCTCGGCGTCATCGTCCTGATGTGGTTCGACGGCGGCGTCGGCCGGGACACGGTCATGCTGGCCCCGCTGATCGTCCTGGCCCTGGTCGTCGGCTGGTTCGTCGTCCGCGGCCGCGTCGGCCGCATCGCGGCGGAACGCGCCTCCGGCGGCTCGGACGGCCTGGAGGGCCCGCCCGCACCGGACGCGCCGAAGGTACCCGGCCCGCGCGGCTGACCCGTGCACCGGCCCCGGGGCCACCGGGTGGCGGTCGTCCGACCGCCACCCGGTGGCCCCGAGCCGTCCCGGCTTACCTCGCGCGCTGATCCTGCGCTGCATCCGGTGCGCCGGCGGCAGCCGTGACGGGGTAGTGGTCCGAGAGATTCGTGTACGTGAAGGACTCGCTGCCGCTGGTGACCGTCCAGGGCGCGGTCTCTTCCTTGACGACCTCGTTGTGCCAGCCCGCGGGGCGGACGTGGCCCGCGCGGTGCAGGACGTGGTCCAGGTCCTCGCGGGGATCGCTGGGGTACCGGTCCCTGGCGACGGAGTTGTCCCGGGTGTCGAAGGAGTACGGGTGGCCGGTGCGGGCGTCGGCGGCCACCAGACCGGCGTCGGTCAGCATCGTCCCGTACTCCGCGCTCCGTGAGTCGACGTTGAGGTCGCCGGCGACCATGACCTGCTCGTCCGCCGGGATGTGCCGGGCGTCGAGGAAGGCGTCCAGCTCCTTGAACTGCTTCGCGCGCGTCGCGGCGGCCTCGCCCGCGGCGCATCCCGGGTCGGTGGACTGCGGGTGGGTGCCCACGATGTGCACCTTCTGGCCGTTCACGTTCAGCACCGCGTAGACGAACCCCTTGTTGGACCAGTAGTCCGAACCGCAGGCGTCCTTGAAGACGTGCTGCTCCTTGCGGACCACCGGCCACTTGCTGAGGACGGTGACCCCGCCGTCCTCCGGGGTGAGCGAGGAGTACGCCCCGGAGGTGGCGTCCCAGCCGGTCTTCGAGCGGCCCAGTACCGGGGTCTGGTACGGGTATTCCGCCGCGGCGTTCGCCTTGAGCGCTTCGGAGGAGGAGTTGTCGAACGCCTCCTGGAGGACGACGACGTCCTGGCCCCGGAAGAAGCCGGCCGCCGGGATCTCCTTGGCGCGGTGGTCCTGGCCCCAATTGGGGTACAGCGTCTTGCTGAACAGGAACGTGTTGTATGTCAGGACCTTGAGCGCGGGGGTGTCCGCGGTGGCGGCCGACGCGGGCGCCGCGGTGGCGAGCGGCGCCGCCGCGACGGTGATCGCGGCGGCGAGGACGGCGGCGCGCGTGCGGTGCGGCGTGGAGTGCGGCACTGAATCTCCCTGTGGGGGTGTGGGTTGATCCGGCGCCGCACATCCAACCAGCCGCGATTACCTTCTGGTAACCGCCGGTCGGCCGGGAGATTTACTCCGGCCGGTGCCCGTCCTGCGCGTGGACGTCACCGTGGGCGTGGACGTCGTTCGTCGCCGCGATGGACTTCCAGGACTTCGGCCGCTCCGCCGCGGTCTTCGCGGCCGCGATGGACGCGCCCTTCGCCGCCGGGGCGGAGGGCTTGGCGGGCTGGTACAGCCAGGTGTCGAAGAACTCCGCGAGCGGCTTGCCGGACTTCTGCTCGGCGAACTTCACGAAGTCGGCGACCGAGGCATTGCCGTACTTGTTCTCCGTCGGCCAGGACTTCAGGAGCCCGAAGAACGTCTTGTCGCCGAGCTTGTTGCGCAGCGCCTGGAGGGCCAGCGCGCCCCGGTCGTAGACCGCGATGTCGAACTGGTTGTCCGGGCCCGGGTCGCCCGGCTTCACCTTCCAGAAGGCGTCGTCGGCCGGGTGCTGGTCGTACACGTAGTCCGCCAGCTCCTGCGCGGTGCCCTCGCCCTCCTTCTCCGACCAGAGCCACTGGCTGTAGCGGGCGAAGCCCTCGTTGACCCAGATGTCCTTCCAGTCCTTCAGCGACACGCTGTCGCCGTACCACTGGTGGGCCAGCTCGTGCACGACCACGGAGACGTTGGTGCCCGCGTCGAAGGCCTTCTTGCCGTAGAAGGGGCGGGTCTGGGTCTCCAGCGCGTAGCCCGCCGGGACGTTCGGCACGTACCCGCCGAGCGCGTTGAAGGGGTACGGGCCGAAGACCGTCTCCAGCCACTCGGCGACCTCGGTGGAGCGCTCGATGCTGGCCTTCGCGGCGCCCTCGTTGCTGCCCAGGTCCTTGCTGACCGCGTTGATGACCGGCAGGCCGTTCGCGGTGGTGTCCTTGGTGATGTCGAACTTGCCGACCGCGAGCGTCGTCAGGTACGTCGCCTGCGGCTTGTCCGAGCGCCAGTTGTAGCGCGTCCAGCCGAGCTTGGAGGACTGCGAGAGCAGGACGCCGTTGCTGAGTGCCTGGGTGCCGTCCGGGACCGCCACGGAGATGTCGTACGTGGCCTTGTCGGTGGGGTGGTCGTTGCTCGGGTACCACCACACCGCCGAGTCCGGCTCCTGCGCCACCACACCGCCGTCGGGGGTGCGGGCCCAGGCCGTGAAGCCGTCGATCTTCAGCTCGGAGGGCTTGCCCGCGTACCGCACGACGACGCTGATGTCCTTGCCCTTGGGCAGCGGCGCGGCGGGCGTCACCTCCAGCTCGTGCTTCCCGGAGGCCTTGAAGGACGCCTTCTTGCCGTTGACGCGGACCTCGCCGACCTTCAGGCCGAAGTCGAGGTTGAAGCGGGAGAGGTCCTGGGTGGTCTTCGCGAGCAGCGTCGCGGTGCCCTCCAGCAGGTCCGTCTTCGGCTGGTACTTCAGGCGCAGGTCGTAGTGGGAGACGTCGTACCCGCCGTTGCCGCTCTCGGGGTAGTAGGAGTCGCCGGCGCCCGGCGCGCCGGGGGAGTAGTCGGCAGCCGATGCCGGGATCGCCAGCAGCAGGCTGAGCACGGCAGCGCCCGGCACGAGGAGTCTGTGACGCACGAGTCCTCCAACTCGTCGGAGAGGCCGGACGGTTCCGGCCTACGTGGGGGGGTGACACCGACCCTGCTCGGGTCTCTCCCGACCCTATGTACTGCGGCGTCTCACGTCAGGTGCATGGCCATATCTGACACATGACCGACATCGGGCCGTCATGGTCACTTCCGTCCCTGCCGCACCCTTACGTGGCGCCGGGAGCCCGCGCTACGGTCCGGCGGGTGACCATACGCACGCGGCTGGGCCGCATACCGTGGCAAGCGTTTGTCGTGGCGGCCACCGCCGCCCTGCTGGCCGTCCTGCTGCCGCCCGGTGGCACCGCGCAGGCCGCCCCCGAAGGGACGCGGGCCGCCGCCTCAGGAGATACGCGGGCCGCGGGCCCCGGAGAGAGCAGACCCGTCTACTCCTACGACCGCGCCATCCGCGAATCCGTATGGGTGGACACGAAACTGGACGGCGACTCGGACGGCAGGACCGACCGGGTCGCCGTCGACATCGTCCGGCCGCGCGAAGCCGCCGAGCAGGGCCGCCGGGTCCCCGTGATCATGGATGCGAGCCCGTACTACTCCTGCTGCGGCCGCGGCAACGAGAACCAGAAGAAGACCTACGACGCCGACGGCCGCCCCGTGCAGTTCCCGCTGTTCTACGACAACTACTTCGTGCCGCGCGGGTACGCCACGGTCCTGGCCGACCTCGCCGGCACCAACCACTCGGACGGCTGCGTCGACGTCGGCGGCCGGTCCGACGTGCGGTCCGCCAAGGCCGTCGTGGACTGGCTGGCCGGCCGCGCCCGCGCCTACGACGCCCCCACGGGCGGGAAACGGGTCACCGCCGGCTGGTCCAACGGCAGGACCGGCATGATCGGCAAGAGTTACGACGGCACGGTGGCCAACGGCGTGGCAGCCACCGGGGTGCCGAACCTGAAGACCATCGTGCCCATCGGCGCCATCTCCTCCTGGTACGACTACTACTTCTCCCAGGGCGCCCCGCTCTACGACTCCGGCCCCGAGTGGCTGTCGGACTACGTCGAGAGCCCGGCAGCCCGCGCCCGCTGTGCCGCCGTTCAGAAGAAGCTCGTCGACGGCGCCCCGCGCAGCGGCGACTGGACGGACCTGTGGTCGGAGCGCGACTACGTGAAGGACGCCCACAAGGTGAAGGCGAGCGTCTTCGTGGTGCACGGCAAGCAGGACCTCAATGTCCGCACCAAGCACTTCGGGCAGTGGTGGGACGCGCTCGCGAAGCACGGCGTCGAGCGCAAGATCTGGCTCTCGCAGACCGGCCACGTCGACCCGTTCGACTTCCGGCGCGCCGACTGGGTGCCTACGCTGCACCGGTGGTTCGATCACTACCTGATGGGCTACGACAACGGCATCGACCGGGCCCCGATGGCCGACGTCGAACGCGCCCCGGGGAAGTGGACGACGGACCGCGTCTGGCCCGCGCCCGGCACGGCCGCCCGTACGACGCTGCGGCCCGGCACGGGCGAGGAGCCGGGTGTCGGGGTGCTCGGGACGCGGCCCGCGCCGTCCGGCGCCACCGAGACCTTCACCGACGACCCGAAGCTGAGCGAGACGGACTGGGCCGAGCACGCCGACGAACCGACCGCCGCCAAGGCCGCGTTCCGCACCGCCCCGCTGGCCGCACCGCTGCGGCTGTCCGGCGCCGGCCGGGTCACCGTGACCGCCACGCCCTCCACGGCCACCGCCCACCTCTCGGCCGTCCTGGTCGACCTCGGCCCCGCCACCATCCGCGACTACGCCGGAGAGGGCGAGGGCATCACGACGCTGGACCGGCGCACCTGCTGGGGCGCGAGCCGGGACGGCGACAGCGCCTGCTTCAAGGAGACCGCGCCCGACACCGCGAAGGTGGCGCAGACCGTCGTCAGCCGCGGCTGGGCCGACCTGGGGACGTACGCCGATCCGCACAAGGGCCGCCCGCTGACGCCCGGGAAGCCGTACACGATCACCCTGGACCTGGCCGCGACCGACCACGTCGTGCCCGCCGGGCACCGGCTCGCCCTGATCATCGGCGGCACGGACGCCGGGCTCATCGACCCGCCGTCCACGAAGCCGACGCTCACCCTCGACCTGTCCCGCACCAAGGCCGAGCTGCCCCTCACGGGGGCCGCGCACGCCCTCTCCGGTACGGCGCGCACACCGCGTACCGAGGCCGCGCCGCTCGCCGGCCTCGATGCGCCGCGCCCGATCCGCCCCGTACCGGCGGCCCGCTGACCTCCGGGGCGGGCCGCACCGCACCGCATACGTGCGGCCCGCCCCGGAGAACCGTGTCCGAACCGCTCAAGGGAGACACCGCTTCGTGAGGTACAGATTCCGCACCGCACTGCTCGGCGTCGTCACCACCGCGCTCACCACGGCCTTCCTCGCCGTACCCGGCCAGGCCGTCGCCGCTGGCCACGAAGGGCCGCGCACCGGTTTCGAGGAGAGCGACGGCGCCCGCTGGACCACCCAGCCCGAGGAGCAGGAACTCCTCGCCCGCGCCGACCGGGAGAGCGCGCGCATGCGGGTCGACCGCATCGGCTCGACGAACCAGGGCCGGCCGGTCCAGCTCGTCCGCATCGGCGCCGCGCAGCCGCCCTCCGCCGACCGCGTACGCCACGGCAACTCCGTCCTGCTGATCTGCTCCCAGCACGGCAACGAGCCCTCGGGCCGCGAGGCCTGCCTGTCCACCGTCCGCGACCTCGCCTACGCCACCGACGACGCCACCCGCCGCTTCCTGGCCCGTACCAGCGTCCTGGTGATCCCCACCGCCAATCCGGACGGCCGCGCCGCGAACACTCGCGGCAACTCCGACGGCGTGGACATCAACCGCGACCACATCGCGCTGAAGACCGCCGAGGGCCGTGCGATGGCCCGGGTCTTCCGCGACTACCGCCCCGACACCGTCTACGACCTGCACGAGTACGGCGCCACCCCGCCGTACTACGACAAGGACCTGCTGGCACTGTGGCCGCGCAACCTCAACACCGCGGACGCGGTGCACAAGGAGGCCACCACCCTCTCCGAGCGGTACGTCCGGCCCACCGTGCGGGACAGCGGCTTCAGCACCGGCATCTACGGCATCTGGACCGACCCGGAGACCGGTGAGCCCGTCAAGCAGGTGGCGGGCGACGGCCAGGAGCGCATCCTGCGCAACACGGCCGGTGTGAAGAACTCCGTCGGGCTGCTCGTCGAGACCCGTACGACGCCGCTCACCCAGGCCGAGAAGGACGACCCGGCCGTCAACAACCGGCGCCGGGTGGGCTCCCAGCTCGCCGGGCTGGAGGGCGCGTTCGCCTTCCTCGGGGAGCGCCGTGGCCGGATCGAGGCGGCCACCACGGCGGCGCGGCTGGCAGGATATGCGGACCGCGGGCCGGTCTACCTCGGCGGCGCCGACAACGAACCGGCCACCGACGAGCAGATCATCGAGGACCCGCCGTGCGGCTACCGGCTGGACGGCGCGGCGTACGAAGAAATCGGCGATGAACTGGCGCTGCACGGTGTACGGGTCGAACATGACGGTGCGGGTGCATTCGTCCGGCTGCGTCAGCCGCTACGGGCGCTGGTGCCCCTGCTGCTGGACGGGCGGTCCGCAGGTCACCTTACGGTCGCGAAGCCCTCATCCGGGTGTTGAACCGTGGTAAGGGGTAATGGCTAGGGGAAATCCAGCCCATCGAAAGGTCACCACGTGACGGACAGAGAGAACGAACCGGGGGGCGGAAGCGGGGCACCAACCCCCATAGACCTGCCCACGGAGTCTCAGGGTGCCGGGCCCGCCCAGACCGACAAGGTCGTCTTCGGCGTCACGGCACTGCTCACCCTGGCCTTCATCGTCTGGGGTGCCACCTCCACCGAGTCACTGGAGAACGCGTCGGGCACGATGCTCGACTGGCTCATCAAGAACGGCGGATGGGCCTTCGTACTGGCCGCGTCCGGCTTTGTGATCTTCGCGATCTGGCTGGCCATCAGCAAGTACGGGCGGATCACCCTCGGGGCCGAGGGTGAGCAGCCGGAGTTCCGCACGGTCTCCTGGATCGCGATGATGTTCAGCGCCGGTATGGGCATCGGCCTGATGTTCTACGGCGTGAGCGAGCCGCTGGGGCACTTCAGCACGCCGCCGCCGGGCACCCACCCGGGTGACGCGGCGCAGGCCATGGACACCGCGATGGCCACCACGCTCTTCCACTGGACGCTCCATCCATGGGCGATCTACGCGGTGGTCGGGCTCGGCATCGCCTACAGCACCTTCCGGCGCGGCCGCAGGCAGACCATAAGCGCGGTCTTCACGTCGCTGATCGGGAAGCGGCGGGCCAACGGCACGGTCGGCCGGATCATCGACATCCTCGCGATCTTCGCGACGCTCTTCGGCTCGGCCGCCTCGCTGGGTCTGGGAGCGCTGCAGATCGGCAGCGGCATCAAGGTGCTGGGCTGGAAGGACAGCGTCAGCACGACCCTGCTGGTCCTCATCATCACCGTGCTGACGATCGCCTTCATCCTCTCGGCCGTCTCCGGCATCGCCAAGGGCATCCAGTGGCTGTCCAACATCAACATGGTGCTGGCGCTGATCCTGGCCGTCTTCGTGTTCATCGCGGGGCCGACCATCCTCATCCTGAACATGCTGCCCACCGGCGTGGCCTCGTTCATCGGCGAGCTGCCCCAGCTGGCCGGCCGCACGGGAGCCAGCAGTGGTGAGGGTGTCGACGCCTGGCTGCGCAGCTGGACGGTCTTCTACTGGGCGTGGTGGATCTCCTGGACGCCCTTCGTGGGCATGTTCATCGCGCGCATCAGCCGGGGCCGGACGATCCGTCAGTTCGTCGGCGGCGTCATCCTGGTGCCGAGCGTCGTGAGCCTCATCTGGTTCGCGATCTTCGGTACGTCCGCGATGTTCCTCAAGGAGCACAAGCAGCTGTCGGACGTCTCCTCCGTGGAGGGCCAGCTCTTCGATGTGCTGCACCAGTACCCGGTCGCCACCCTCATGAGCGTGCTCGTCATGATCCTGGTCGGCATCTTCTTCGTGTCCGGCGCGGACGCCGCCTCGATCGTGATGGGCACGCTGTCCCAGAAGGGGACCATGGAGCCGACCCGGCCCGTCGTCATCTTCTGGGGTGTGGTCACGGGCGCGGTCGCCGCGATCATGCTGCTCATCGGCGGCGGCAGCGGTGACGCACTCACCGGCCTGCAGAACCTCACGATCCTGGTCGCGGCGCCCTTCACACTCGTGATGATCGCGATGTGCTGGGCCTTGCTGAAGGACCTGCGGAGCGATCCGCTGATCGTCCGCGGACAGATCGGCGAGGAGGCCATCGAGGCCGCGGTCGTGGCCGGGCACGAGAAGTACGAGGGCGACTTCGAGATCCGGATCGGGCCGGCCAACGGCGACTCGGGGGAGGGGGCGACGGTCATCAGCGACAAGGACGGTCCCGCACCCGCGGGCACCGGGAAGGACTGACCCGCACTCACGTCGGCGTGACATCGGAGCGGAGGGCCGCCACGGCCCTCCGCTCCGGCGCGTCAGCCCTCGTTCGGCCGGACGCGGCCCTGCTCGGCCGGGCACGGCCCTGCTCGGCCGGGCACGGCCCTGCTCGGCCGGGCACGGCTCAGGGGCCCTCAGGCCGCCGCGTCCAGCAGCCGCAGCACCTCGTCGGCGCAGCCCCACGCCACGGTGACGCCCGCGCCGCCGTGCCCGTAGTTGTGGACGCACAGTCCGCCGCCCGGCAGCCGCTCGGCCTCCAGGCGCACCGCGGGGCGGGCCGGGCGCAGCCCCACGCGGTGCGTGAGGATCCGCGCTTCGGCGAGTGCCGGGTGGACGCGGGCACAGCGCGCCACGATCGCCTCGGCCACCGCCGGATCGGGTGCGGTGGACCACGCGCCCTCGACCGCCGTGCCGCCCAGCACGACCCCGTACGGCTGCGGCAGCACGTATGTCGTGGTGTCCGCGTGCCCGTCGGCGTCGACGAACCACTCCTCGACGCCCGGGTTCTCGACGATGACCAACTGGCCCTGCACGGGACGCACGTCCGGGTCGGGCACCAGCTCGCGGGCGCCCAGGCCCGAGCAGTTCACCACCGCGTCGGCCTCCCGCGCGACGGCGTCCAGGGAGCCGGCCGGACGCCGCTCCACGGTGCCGCCGGCCGCGGCCAGCCGCCGCTCCAGGTACTGAAGGTGTGCGTCCATCGCCACCAGAGGGGTGCGGGCGCGCAGGCCCTCGGGTATGCCGGCGGGCAGCTCCTCGGGGCGCGCGGCGCGCAGCCCCGGTACGGCCTCCCGCCAGCGGTCGGGCACCGACGCCGCCGCCATCGTGCCCATCACCATCCGCACACCTGTGTCGTCCGCTCCGGCGAGCCCGGCCAAGGCCTCGTAGCCGCGCACCGACCACTCGACCGCCGCCGCCTCCGGGAGGATGCGGTACGGCCAGCACAGGCCGCCCGCCACCGAGGACGTCGTTCCCGCCGCCTGGTCCCGGCTCAGCACGCGTACCGTCCGGCCCGTCTCGGCGAGGCGGACGGCGCAGGTCAGCCCGGTGACCCCGGCTCCGATCACGATCACATCGTTCGTCATGGGAGGACCGTATCCGGAGCCCTTCGACGTTTTGTGATCTTGGGTTAACCCTCCGGCAGCGACCCGGACAATGCGGGCACTTAGGCTGGTAGCAGCACACCGTCGGCCGACGACGCCCCACGGACCGTCCGTACTCGTACGCAGCGATGATCTGTACCGCAGCCGTACGCAGCCGACCAGAGGAGGCCCATGCCCCGCGCCGTACCCGCCTGGCTCGCTCACCCGTTCCGCTGGCAGCGGCTGCCCGTCCCGTGGGCGGCGGTGGTCAGAGGGGCACTGTGCGCCGGGCCGCTGCTGGGCGCAGGCGTCGCCACCGGCCACCCGGCCGCGGGCGTGCTCGCGGGTCTGGGCGCCATGCTCGCGGGCGTCAACGACCGGCCCGGCACCCGCCGCAAGGGCGTGGTGCACATCGGTCTGCCCGCGCTCGCCGTCGCGCTGGGCATGTTCGCCGGCGCCTCGCTGTCGGGCGTCGGCTGGTGGCTGGTCCCCGCCCTCTTCGGCATCGGGTTCGTCTCGGGCGCCGGCAGTGTCGCCGGGCCGGTGCGCTCCACCGCCGGCATGCAGATGCTCGCCGCCGCGATCCTCGGTGCCGGCATGCCGCTGCCGCAGCTGGAGCCGTGGCAGAAGAGCCTGCTGACGCTCGCCGGCGCGGCCTGGCTGCTCCTGCTGCGGCTGGTGCTGCGCTCGCCGCGGCCGCCGGGCGGCTCCCTCAGCGGCGAGCGCGCGACCGTCGCCACCGTCTTCGACGCGCTCGCCGAGGCGCTGACCGCGGTCGGCACACCGGGTGCCGAACCTGCCAGGCGCCGGCTGACCACGGCTCTGGACCGGGCGGACGAGGCCATGCGGCTGCGCCGGCTGCTGCGCCGCAGGCCCCGCACGGACGAACGGCGGCTCATCGAACGCTTCGCCGCCGCCACGGCGCTGTGCGAGGCCAGCGTCGCCCTGCTCTGGGAGGCACGGCCGCTGCCCGCGCGCATCGCCGACGGGCCGCGTGCCCTCGCCGCCGCCCTGCGCACCGGGCGGCCGCCCGGCCGGCTGCCGGCGCCCGAGACCTCCACGCCCGCCCGCAGCGCCTTCGACCGGGCGCTGCTGGACGCCGCGGTGGTCTTCGCCCGTACGCAGCCACCGGGCGGCGGGGCCGCGGCGGGAGCCACGGACGAGCGGCTCCTCCGCGGGCTGCGCCCGGCCCTCGGGGGGCCCGGCGCGACCCCGGAGGAGATGGCGGACACCGCCGACCACACCGCACCCGAGGAGAGCGGCGCCTGGACCCCCTTCGGGTCGCGCGCCGCCTTCGAGACCGGGCGCTGGGCCTCCGTGGCGCGCGGCGTCGCGGGCGTGTTCGCCTGGCGCAGGGGGCCGGGCCGCCGCGTCTTCGGGCCGGCCGGACGCGACTACGGACTGCGGGTCGGCATCTGCATCGCCGCCTGCGCCGCCACGGCGCTCCTGCTGCGCGCCGACCACTGGTACTGGCTGCCCGCCACCGCCACCTTCCTCGTAAAGCCCGACCTCGGGCCGCTGTTCTCGCGTACGGTCAACCGGTTCGCCGGTACCGCCTGCGGAGTGCTGGTCTTCGCGCTCCTCGGGCCGGTGCTGCCCGGCGCGTGGTGGCCGGTGGCGATGGCGACCGCGGGCGGTGCGCTGCTGCCGTTCGCGACCCGGCACTTCGCCCTGCAGACCGTCGCCATCACGCTGATGGTGCTGTCGTTCGTGCACGTCAGCGGTGCGCGGGAGGCGGCACCCGAGCGGATCGTGGACACCTCGATCGCCTGTCTCATCGTGCTGGTCGTCGGCCATCTGCCGAAGCTCGCCGACCCCCGCCGCCGGGTCGGCCCACGAGTGGGCGCCGCGCTGCGCTGCACGGAGGCGTACCTGCGCCAGGTGCTCGCCACCGAGCCCGGTACGGACACGGGGGAGCGGCTGGCGCTCCGCCGGGCCGCCTACCAGGCGCTGGCCGAGGCCCGTACCGCGGCCGAGACCGCAGCGGCGGAGCTGTTGGCACACCGGACCGACGCCCCCGACTGGCCGACCGTCGTCAGGGCCGCCGAGCGCATCGTGGATGCGACGACCGCCGCGGCCGTCCGGCTGGACCAGGGCGCGCAGCGGCCCAGCGAGGAGGACGCGGGGCGGCTGTGCGCGGTGCTGACGGAGATGGCGGGGGCGCTGGACGCCCCGCGTCGGCACCGCCCCCGGCTGCTGCCTCCGCCCGCCCTGGAGTCGGCGCCGGACTGCGCCACACTCAGCGACGTCGCCACCGAACTGGAACGGATGCGGGGGTACGCGGGGGCGGTCTGAGACGTACGGGGCGCGGCGCCCTCGTGCGGGGCGGCGGTCCGGGGCCCACGGGGATGCGGACGCGGCGCCCTCGTGCGGGGCGATCCGGGGCCCCGAGGGCGCGGGCGCGGTGCCCTCGGGGGCCCGGCCCCCCCCGTGGCGCGGAGGCCCCAGGTCCCCAAGGGCGCGGCGCTCCCCGTCTCATCGGGTGGTGAGCGCGCCGCCGTTCACGTGCAGGACCTGCCCCGTGATGTGCCGCGCCGCCGGGGAGGCGAGGAACGCCACCGCGCCCGCCACGTCCTCGGGGACGCCGGGCCGGTCTACGGCGGTCTCCGTCACCAGCTGCGTCCGTCGCTCGTCGGTGAGCCGGTCCCGGAAGAACTCGGTGTCGGCGATGTAGCCGGGCGCGACCACGTTGGCGGTGATCCCGCGCGGCCCCAGGGCGCCGGCCAGGTCGATGTTCCACGTCGCCAGCCCGGCCTTCGCCGCGCCGTACGAACCACCGCCCCGGGCGGCGGCGATCGATCCGATGTGCACCACCGCGCCGCCCTCGGCGAGCCGCCCCTCCAGGGCCTTCGTCGTCAGCGCGGCGCTGACCAGGTTCGCGTCGAGGTTGGCCCGGAAGGCATGGGCGTACGCGGCCAGGTCCGATGCCGCGTCGGAATCGAAGTCGGTGTTCCCGCCCGCGTTGTTGACCAGCACGTCGACGCTGTCGGGCAGCTCGGCGAGCAGCCGGGTGAGCGCATCGGGGTCGGTGTGGTCGCACACCACGGCGCGGGCGCCGATCCGCTCCGCCGCCTCCTTGAGCGGACCGGATCGGCGGCCGGTGATGAAGACCGTGTCCTCCTGCTCGGCGAAGTGCCGCGCGATCGCGTGGCCGATGCCCGTGCCGCCGCCGGTGACCAGGACGTTGCGTGCCATAAGCTGAACCCCTCACATCCATTCAGGTCTAAATTTAGATCTAAACATAGCAGAGGGAAGGGGCACCGTGACAAGCGAGAATGAGACGAGAGAGACCGGGACGAGCGAGACCGGGACGAAGGCCGACGACGGCCGGCAGGGGGAGGTCGGGGCTCCGTCCGCGGTCGGGGCTCCGTCCGACCCCGTGCGCGACATCGCCGCCGCGTGGGAGCGCGAGCGTCCGGGGACGCCCGTCACCTCCATCGGCATCGTGACGAGCGTCTGGCAGCTCGCCAAGCTCTTCGGCGACGACCGTCGCCGTACGCTCGCCCGCGCCGGCGTGGACACCGCCACCCTGGACCTGCTCAGCGTGCTGCGGCGGAGCGGCCCGCCGTACACCCTCAGCACCCGCGAGATCGGCCGCCGCAGCATGATCACGGCCGGCGCAGTCTCCCAGCGGGTGGCCCGTGCCGAACGGGAGAACCTGGTGACCCGCGGGCCCGCGCGGGGGCGCCCGCGCACCGTCGAGGTCACGCTGACCCCGACCGGCCACGAGGTCGTCGAGGCGACCGTGGACCAGGTGCTGCACCGGGAAGCCGAGTTGCTCGACGGCCTCACCCCTGAGAAGCAGGCCGAACTGACCGCCCTGCTCCGCACCCTCCTCGCCGACGTCCAGCACCGCCTCGGGGACGACCGCCTGACGCACGTCGGCGACACCTGACCGGGATCGTCGCGCTGCCCGCTGCCCGCTGCCCGCTGCCCGCTGCCCCGCTGCCCCGCAGGCGTGGCGCCGGGTGGGTCCTACGGGTACGGCGCGGGTCATGCCTACGGGCACGGCATCGGATGGGGCCTACGGGCACGGCATCGGCGGGACCGATGAGTGCGGCGACGGCGGGCCCTACGGGCGCGGCGCCCGGCCGGACATACGAGGGCGGGCGGCCCGAGCACACGTATGCTCCGGCCGCCCGCCGTCGTTCGTGCCCGGGCGGTGCGCCGCCCGTCGGCTCAGCGTCCGCCGCCGTCCTTGCCCAGCAGGCCCGCGCGGCGCAGCGCGTCGGCCATCGCGCCGTTCGCGGGGGCCGCGTCCCGGCCGCCACCGCGTCCGCCGCGGCCGTTGCCGCCGCCCTGCCGGCCCTGACCGCCGCCCTGCCGCTGCCGCGGCGTACCGCCGCGCCGCTCGCCGCCGCGCTCCTCGCGGCGCCCGCCACGGCCACCGCCCTGGCCGCCCTGTCCGGAGGCCGCGTTGTGGTCGTCGTCCAGCCGCAGCGTCAGCGAGATCCGCTTGCGCGGGATGTCGACGTCGAGCACCTTCACGCGCACGATGTCACCCGGCTTCACCACGTCCCGCGGGTCCTTCACGAACGTCTTCGACATCGCCGAGACGTGCACGAGGCCGTCCTGGTGGACGCCGATGTCGACGAAGGCGCCGAAGGCGGCCACGTTCGTGACGACGCCTTCCAGGAGCATCCCGGACTGCAGGTCGCCGATCTTCTCGACGCCCTCCTTGAAGGTCGCCGTCTTGAACTCGGGGCGCGGGTCGCGCCCCGGCTTCTCCAGCTCGCTCAGGATGTCCGTGACGGTCGGCAGACCGAAGGAGTCGTCCACGAAGTCGGCCGGCTTCAGGGTGCGCAGCACCGCGGTGTTGCCGATCAGGGAGGGCACGTCGTTGCCCGCGGCAGTGACGATCCGGCGCACCACGGGGTAGGACTCGGGGTGCACGCTGGAGGCGTCCAGCGGGTCGTCGCCGTTGCGGATCCGCAGGAAGCCCGCGCACTGCTCGTACGCCTTCGGGCCCAGCCGCGCCACGTCCTTGAGCGCCTTGCGGGTACGGAACGGGCCGTTGGCGTCGCGGTGTGCCACGATGTTCTCGGCCAGGCCCGAACCGATGCCGGAGACCCGGGAGAGCAGCGGCGCGGAGGCGGTGTTGACGTCCACGCCGACGCCGTTCACGCAGTCCTCGACGACCGCGTCCAGGGAGCGCGAGAGCTTCACCTCGGAGAGGTCGTGCTGGTACTGCCCGACGCCGATCGACTTCGGGTCGATCTTGACCAGCTCGGCCAGCGGGTCCTGGAGACGGCGCGCGATGGACACCGCGCCGCGCAGCGAGACGTCCATGCCGGGCAGTTCCTGGGAGGCGAAGGCGGAGGCGGAATACACCGAGGCGCCCGCCTCGGAGACCATCACCTTCGTCAGCTTCAACTCCGGCTGCGCGGCGATCAGGTCGGCGGCCAGCTTGTCCGTCTCGCGCGAGGCCGTGCCGTTGCCGATCGCGATGAGCTCCACATCGTGCTCGCGGGCGAGCTTCGCCAGAGTGGCCAGCGAGGCGTCCCACTTCTGCTGCGGCACGTGCGGGTAGATCGTGTCCGTGGCGGCCACCTTGCCGGTCGCGTCCACGACGGCCACCTTCACACCCGTACGGAAGCCGGGGTCGAGGCCCATCGTGGCGCGGGTGCCGGCCGGCGCGGCCAGCAGCAGGTCGCGGAGGTTGGAGGCGAAGACCCGTACGCCCTCGTCCTCGGCGGCCTGACGCAGCCGCAGCCGCAGGTCGATGCCGAGGTGCACGAGGACGCGGGTGCGCCACGCCCAGCGCACGGTGTCCAGCAGCCAGCCGTCGGCCGGGCGGCCGCGGTCGGCGATCCCGAACCGCTGGGCGATCGACGACTCGTACGACGTCCGGCCTTCGACCGGCTCGGTCTCCGGCTCCAGAGCGAGGTCGAGGACCTCCTCCTTCTCGCCGCGGAACATGGCCAGGACGCGGTGCGAGGGCAGCTCCGTGAACGGCTCGGCGAAGTCGAAGTAGTCGGCGAACTTCGCGCCCGCCTCCTCCTTGCCCTCGCGCACCTTCGACGCCACCTGGCCGCGCGTCCACATCCGCTCGCGCAGCTCGCCGATGAGGTCGGCGTCCTCGCTGAACCGCTCGGTGAGGATGGCCCGCGCGCCTTCGAGGGCGGCTGCCGGGTCGGCCACGCCCTTGTCGGCGTCCACGAACGCGGCGGCGGCCGCCTGCGGCTCCACGGACGGGTCGCTCAGCAGACCGTCGGCGAGTGGCTCCAGCCCCGCCTCACGGGCGATCTGCGCCTTCGTCCGCCGCTTCGGCTTGAACGGCAGGTAGATGTCCTCCAGGCGGGCCTTGGACTCCGCGCCCCGGATCTGCGCCTCCAGCGCCGCGTCCAGCTTCCCCTGGGACCGTACGGACTCCAGTACCGCCGTCCGGCGCTCCTCCAGCTCCCGCAGGTAGCGCAGCCGCTCCTCCAACGCGCGCAGCTGCGCGTCGTCGAGCATCTCCGTCGCTTCCTTGCGGTACCGGGCGATGAACGGCACGGTCGAGCCGCCGTCGAGCAGTTCGACCGCGGCCTTCACCTGCCGCTCCCTGACGCCGAGCTCCTCGGCGATCCTGCTCTCGATGGACCCCGGGGCCCCGGGAGCCCCCGGGGACTGGATGGGCCCGGTGGACTCGGTGGTTGCCGTCACGATGCTCCCGACCTGCCTTCTCGCGCTGTGCTTGAGCCTGCATTGTGCAGGGTCACGGTCCGGCCTGTCGCGTGACCCGGGCAGGAGTGCACAGGTGTGACAAGAGGCACGGCAGCGGGGCGGACCGCCGGACGCCCGGCGGCCCGCCCCGAAGGCCGGCTCAGCCCTGGCCGAACAGATCGGCGGGGAACGCCCCGTTGCCGACCGCGGTGGTGGTGAACTTCGTGGCCAGCTCCGTCAGCCGGGCCACGCCCTCCGCTCCGAGGAAATCGTACGGCGCCGCGTCCAGACGGTCGGTGGTGTCCTCCAGGTCGGCGCGGAGCTGCGTACCGGCCTCGGTCAGGCCGTATTCGGCGTCCAGGAGGCCGCGGTCGCGCAGCGCGTCGCGCGCCCCCTGCCACTCCTCGGCCGACCAGCCGCGGGTCGCCAGGATCCACTTGGTGCTCATCCCGCGGCCGCTGGCGGTGTGCGAGGCGAGCGCCTCCAGGGGGCCCAGGCCGGCGTCGGCGAGCGCGATGAGGTGGCCGTCACCGCGGTGCTCGCGCAGCAGCGTCGCCGCGTGCCAGTACGCCAGGTGCGGCGCCTCGGGCACCGGGAGGTCGGCGTGGGCGGCGTACAGCGGCCGGGCGTGGCGGACGCAGGCCTCGGCGGCGCGGAGCGCTAGCCGGGCCGCCTCGGCCATCTCGTCGGACTCCGCCAGCTCGTCGCCCAGCAGCCGGCGCAGCGTGCTGTCGGCGGCGCGCAGCCGTGCGTCGAGCACCTGCTGCGGCGTGACGACCGACCAGGCTTCCGGGATGTGCCGGGCGATCAGCTCGTACTTGAAGTTGTAGAACGTCGCGGCGATGACGCCGGGGCCCACCGGGCCCATGGCGGCGGCCCGGCCGAGGAAGTAGGCGGCGCTGCGGTCCTCGATGCCGAGCTTCGCCATCTCGGCGGGGAAGTCCGGGGCGAAGTAGACGGTGGAGTGCAGCGGGTTGACGACGTTGTGACAGCGCCGTCCGGCGCGGTCGGGGAGCGCGGAAGGGTCCTGCGAGGAAGCCGTGGTGGTCATGGCAGCACGTTACCGACCCGTCGGTATGCCCGGTAGGCCGGGGCGGAGGACGGCCGGGCCGGCCGTCGTGGCAGGAAAGGTGGGAAAGACGTCATTGCCGCCACCGCGGGCCGCGCCCACGATGGGGCCATGCCACCGCACGACGTACTTGTCGTCCTGTTCGACGGCGTCCAGAGCCTGGACGTCACCGGCCCCCTGGAGGTCTTCACGGGCGCCGGCCACTGTGTGCCCGGCGCCTACCGAGTCCGTACGGCCACGTTCGACGGCACCCCGGTACGCACCTCCAGCGGCCTGCGGATCACGCCCGACCTGGCGCTGTCCGACGCGGCATCCCCGGGCACCCTCCTGGTGCCCGGCGGGCAGGGCACGAGGGACCCCGACCCGCGCCTCGTCGACTGGCTGCGTACTCATGCGCCGCGGGCCGGCCGCAAGGTCTCGGTCTGCACGGGAGCGTTCCTGCTGGCCGCCGCCGGCCTGCTGGACGGCCGCCGCGCCACCACGCACTGGGCGATGTGCGACACGCTGGCCGGCCGCTTCCCCCGCGTCGACGTCGACCCCGAGCCGATCTTCATCCGGGACGGCGACCTGGCCACCTCGGCCGGCGTCACCGCGGGCATCGACCTCGCGCTGGCCCTCGTGGAGGAGGACCACGGCCGGGACGTGGCACTGACCGTCGCCCGCCACCTCGTCGTCTTCCTGCGCCGCCCCGGCAACCAGACGCAGTTCAGCGCCCAGCTCGCCGCGCAGACCGCGGAGCGCCCGCCGCTGCGCGAGGTCCAGCACTGGATCACCGAGCACCCGGCCGCCGACCTGTCCGTCGAGGCGCTCGCGGCCCGCTCGGGGCTCTCACCACGCCACTTCGCGCGGGCGTTCCGCGACGAAGTCGGCATGACGCCAGGTCGCTATGTCGACAGAGTCCGGCTGGAGGCCGCGCGCCGGCTCCTGGAGGACACCGGCGACGGCGTCGAACGCGTCGCACGCCGCTGCGGATACGGCACCCCCGAAGCCATGCGCCGCGCCTTCCTGCGCGCCCTCGGAACCGGCCCGGCGGAGTACCGGCGCCGGTACCGCCCGCACCACCCGGCGGCCCCTCAGCCGTCGGCCGCACGCTGACGAAAGGGCACCTCATGCAGATCGCGATCCTCCTCTACGACCGCTTCACCGCCCTGGACGCCGTCGGGCCGTACGACACGCTCGGGCGGCTGCCCGGCGCGGAGACGGTCTTCGTGGCCGAGCGCACGGGCCCCGTACGCAACGACAGCCACGGCCTCGCGATGGTCGCCGACGCGGCCCTGGAGGACGTCGCCGCGCCCGACATCCTGGTCGTGCCCGGCGGCCCCGGACAGAGCGACCTGATGACCGACGGTCCGCTCCACGAGTGGCTGCGCGCCGTCGACACCGCCACCACCTGGACCACCTCCGTGTGCACCGGCTCGCTGCTGCTGGCCGCCGCCGGACTCCTGGAGGGGCGCCGCGCCACCTCCCACTGGCTCGCGCTGGACCAGCTCAAGGAGTACGGAGCGGAGCCCACGGGGGAGCGGGTCGTTTTCGACGGCAAGTACGTCACGGCGGCCGGCGTCTCCTCGGGCATCGACATGGGCCTGACCCTGCTGGGCCGGCTCCAGGGCGACACCCTCGCGCAGACCGTGCAGCTCGCCGTCGAGTACGACCCGCAGCCGCCGTACGACAGCGGCTCGCCGGAGAAGGCCCCGGCGGCCGTCGTGGCGGCGCTGCGCGACCGCAGCCGCTTCATCCTGCAGGGCTCGGCCTGACCCGAACGCCTCGGCGGACACGTTCCGCCGGGGCGTTGTCAGTGGTGCGGTCTACGGTTTCCCCATGACTCCGATGCGTTTCGACCGGCACTGCGGCGAAATCGTCGCGCAGACCGACCTGTTGCGCTCCCACCTCAAGGGTGCCGACCTGTCGGCCCCGGTCCCGTCCTGCCCCGGCTGGACCGTCAACCAGCTCGTGCGGCACCTCGGCGGCGGCCAGCGCTGGGCGGCGGAGACGGTCGGCGGCCGGGTGACGGAGCCGCTGCCCGATGCCCACTTCCGTGACCTCTCGGGGTACGCGGGCGAGGACCCGGCCGCCCTCGACGGCTGGCTCGCCGAGGGGGCCCGGGAGCTGGCGGACGCGCTCCGGGAGGCCGGGCCGGACGCGGAGCTGTGGACCCCGGTCCCGGGGGAGCGGTCCGCGTTCTACGCCCGCCGCTTCGCGCACGAGACGGCCGTCCACCGCGCCGACGCGGCGCTCGCCCTCGGCGTGCCGTACGACCTCGACGAGGAGGTGGCGGCCGACGCGGTCGACGAGTGGCTGTCGCTCGGCTCGCTGCCGATGATGTTCGATTACCACCCGGAGATGCGCGAGCTGCTCGGCCCCGGCCGCACGCTGCACTTCCACGCCACGGACACCGCGCCCGAGACGGCGGCCGAGTGGGTGGTCGACCTCACCGGCGACGTCATCGCATGGCGCCGGGCGCACGAGAAGGCCGCCGTCGCGGTGCGCGGCCCGCTGACCGAGCTGCTGCTGACGATCTACCGGAGGCGGCCCGCCCAGCGGGACGGCATAGAGATCTTCGGAGACGCGGAGCTGCTGGACCTCTGGCTGGACCGGGTCTCCTTCGGGTGAGCGGCCGGGTGGCTCACACCGTCCACTCGAAGCGCGGCGCCCGGCGCTCCAGGAAGGCCGCGACGCCCTCCGCCGTGTCGCCGCTGCCGCGGGCCTGCTCCTCCCAGTACGCGTCCCGCTCCGCGTCCGCCGGCCCCTCGGCGAATTCCTTCGCCGCCGCCTGGGTCAGCTGCGACCGGCTCGTCAGCACCGCCGAGAAGTCCGCGACCCGCTTGTCCAGCTCACCCTCCGGCAGCACCTCGTCCACCAGCCCGGACCGCAGCGCCCGCGCGCAGTCGATCAACTCCCCGGAGAAGAGGAGGTACTTGGCGGTCGCCGGCCCCACGAGCCGTACGAGCCGCCGGGTGGAGGCGGCCGGGTAGACGATCCCCAGCTTCGCCGGGGTGATGCCGAAGAGCGCGCCCTCCTCGGCGAACCGCAGGTCACAGGCGGCGGCGAGCTGGCTCCCGCCGCCCACGCAGTAGCCGCGGACCGCCGCCAGCGACGGCTTGGGGAAAGCGGCGAGCGCCTCCTCGGCGGCCCGCGCGAGCCCGCGGTTCTCGTCCCCCGACTCGCGCAGCGACCCGATGTCGGCCCCCGCGCAGAACGTACTGCCCTCGCCGGTCAGCACCAGTACGCGGACGGACCGGTCCTCGGCCAGCCGCGCCACCAGCTCCGGCACCGCCCGCCACATGTCGGCCGTCATGGCGTTCCGCTTGGCGGGATTGCTGATCGTGACGGTCGCGACGCCGCCGCTGACACGCGTGCTGAGCCCTGGGTTCATGCTGCGGATCGTAGAACCGACGCCCGGCCCGCGTCCCGCCGGAGAGACCGCGATCACAGCGTCGCGGCACGTGGCAGGGCCCGCGCGCCCGAACCCCCGGCCGTGCACCGCCCCGTGGACCCGCGTGCGCAGGCCGGAGCCCACGTGTGCCGGGCTGATGCCCGCGTGCGCAGGGCCGTAAGAAATGCCGCGCCTGTTCGGTGGCGGCGCGGCTACGATCAGCGGTCTGATGTCTGCCACTCTCGTCGCCAAGAACCTCGCCGCCGGCCACGGTGACCGCACCCTGTTCTCCGGGCTCGACCTCGTCGTCGCGCCGGGGGAGGTGATCGGGCTGGTCGGTGCCAACGGCGCGGGCAAGTCCACGCTGCTGCGGCTGTTCGCCGGGCTGGACACCCCGCAGGAGGGCGAGCTGCGGCTGAGCCCCGCCACCGCCACCGTCGGCCACCTCCCGCAGGAACCCGAGCGCCGCGCCGGGGAGTCGGTCCGCGACTTCCTCGCCCGCCGCACCGGCGTCGCCGCCGCCCAGCTCGCCCTGGACGAGGCGACCCGGGCGCTGGTCGAGGAGAAGCCGGGCGCCGACGACGCGTACGCCGTCGCCCTGGAGCGCTGGCTCGCGCTCGGCGCCGCCGACCTGGACGAGCGGGCCGAGGAGACCGCCGCCCAGCTGGGCCTGGCGGTCGGCCTGGACCAGCCGATGACCTCCCTCTCGGGCGGCCAGGCGGCGCGCGCCTCGCTCGCCTCCCTCCTCCTCTCCCGGTACGACGTCTTCCTCCTGGACGAGCCGACCAACGACCTGGACCTGGACGGCCTGGACCGGCTGGAGCGGTTCGTCACCGGGCTCCGGGCCGGCACCGTCCTGGTCAGCCACGACCGCGAGTTCCTGACCCGCACGGTCGACCGGGTGGTGGAGCTGGACCTCGCGCAGCAGCAGGTGAACGCCTTCGGCGGCGGGTACGCGGCGTATCTGGAGGAGCGCGAGAGGGCCCGGCGGCACGCCCGCGAGGAGTACGAGGAGTACGCCGAGACCAAGGCGTCCCTCGAAGCGCGCGCCCACCTCCAGCGCAACTGGATGGAGAAGGGCGTCAGGAACGCCCGCCGCAAGGCCCCCGACAACGACAAGATCGCCCGCAAGGGCCGGGTGGAGGCCACCGAGAAGCAGGCGGCGAAGGCCAAACAGACCCAGCGCCTGATCGACCGGCTGGACGTCGTCGAGGAGCCGCGCAAGGAGTGGGAGCTGCGCATGGAGATCGCGGCCGCGCCGCGCTCCGGAGCCGTGGTCGCCACGCTCCGCGGCGCGCGCCTGGACCGCGGGGACTTCCGGTTCGGCCCGGTGGACCTGCAGATCGACTGGGCCGACCGGGTCGCGATCACCGGCCCGAACGGCTCCGGCAAGTCCACCCTCCTCGGCGCGCTGCTCGGCCGGCTGCCGCTCGACGACGGGGACGCGTACCTCGGGCCCGGCGTGGTCGTCGGGGAGATCGAACAGGCCCGCGGCCAGCTCTTCCAGCACCCGGACGCGGCCGGCGAACCGCTCGTGGACGCTTTCCGGCGCTCCGTCCCCGACATGGCGCCGGCGGACGTGCGGACGCTGCTGGCGAAGTTCGGGCTGAAGGCCGGGCACGTACTGCGCCCGGTGGCCACGCTGTCGCCGGGGGAGCGGACCCGGGCGGCGCTCGCGCTCCTGCAGGGCCGCGGCGTGAACCTCCTCGTCCTGGACGAGCCGACCAACCACCTCGACCTGCCCGCGATCGAGCAGCTGGAGTCCGCGCTCGCGTCGTACAACGGCACGCTGCTGCTGGTCAGCCACGACCGCCGGCTGCTGGAGGCGGTGCACACCACGCGGCGCGTCGAGGTCGCGGACGGCCGGGTGACGGAGCGCTGACGGGAAGCCGCCGGTCCGGTCGGTAATGGATTTGGCCCTGCCGGACGGAACCCGTAAGGTGGTGTTCACCGACGCGGGGTGGAGCAGCTCGGTAGCTCGCTGGGCTCATAACCCAGAGGTCGCAGGTTCAAATCCTGTCCCCGCTACTGACGCAACAGTGCGTACCGAAGGCCCCTTCCTCACAGGAAGGGGCCTTCGGCGTGCGTGCGGCCGGTTCCCCGAGCCGGCGCTCCGGCCGGTCGGGGCGAAGCGGGAGAAACGGAGAAACGCATCTCTTCCTCGCAGTTCTTTAAACAAGAACAAAAGGGTCAGGGTCGATCTCCCGGATGATCGACACGTAGAAATGCGTTCAAAAACTATCGATAAGTGCTGACTTTTTGTCAGCAGGCCAGCCCGGACGGTGGGATTCCCAACACTCGAAGGGTGAGGATGCCTTCCGGACCCCCAGCCGAACCTCCCGAGGAGCTGACGGCCCCGCTCGCGTACGAAGGTGTCTGGAGGTTCACCGCTCCGGCACTGGAGGCCTCGGTGCCACAGGCTCGGCACGCGGTACGGGATCTGCTCGGCGACCAGCGCGTGCCCGCGGGGCCCGACATCGTGGACGGTCTGCTGCTGATCACTTCCGAGCTGGTCACCAACGCGGTGCAGCACGCAGCCCTGCTCTCCCCGCAGATCGACGTCGAGCTGGCGGTCGGCGCGGACTGGGTACGGATCGCCGTCGAGGACAACCACCCGTACCGGCCCAAGGCGATGGAGGCCGACGAGGAAGATCTCGGCGGCCGTGGCCTCTGGCTGATCAAGATGCTCACCGCCGAGGCCGGCGGAAAGTGCGGAGTGGAGCACACGGCGAGCGGCGGCAAGGTCGTCTGGGCCGAGCTGCCGCTCGCCGAGGTGCCCGCGCCTACCAGCCCGCAGACGCCCCTGTGAGCTCACGGATCGCCGGACGCGCCGCGTCCAGGACGGTCATGAACCACACCGAGAACGGGGCCTCGGCATGGCGCCGGGTCAGCTCTGCCGGCGTCACGAAGGCGTACTCGCCGACCTCCTCGGGGTCCGGCTGCGGGGTGTCCCGGACCAGGCCCACGAAGAGGTGGTTGTACTCCTGCTCGACCAGCCCGGACTCCGGGTCCGGGTGGTTGTAGCGCACGGTGCCGGCCTCACCGAGGAGCGACGGGGCGACACCCAGCTCCTCTGCGGTACGCCGGGCCGCCGCCGCGAACGGCTTCTCGTCCGGGTACGGATGGCCGCAGGCGGTGTTGGACCACACACCGGGGGAGTGGTACTTCCCCAGCGCGCGGCGCTGCAGCAGCAACCGCCCCTGCTCGTCGAAGAGGAACACGGAGAACGCGCGGTGCAGCTGCCCGGGTGCCTGATGGGCGGCGAGCTTCTCCGCCGTACCGATCGTTCTACCGTCCTCGTCCACCAGCTCCAGCATGATCGGCTCCGCGGCCGTGTCCGGCGCGGCCACCGCCGCGGTTCCGGCGGTCTGTCCGTTGGCAGGTGTGATCGGCATGCCCATCCTTCTCGGTCGGTCCTCGATGTTCAGTCTGCCCTAGTAGCGCCCGTATCAATGGCACAGTGCCGCACCGTGTGCGGCGTGGCAGAACAGGCGGCGCGCAGCAGCCGTTACGCGCCGTCTCAAGCCGACCGTGCGCCCTCCCCAGCGGCCCCACGAGCCTCCGGATGATGGTGGCACCAGCCCTCCCACGCCGAGCCGACCATCGCGTCGATACCGTGCCGCGCGCGCCAGCCCAGCTCCCGGGTCGCCCGCTCGCACGAGGCGACCACCCGCGCCGGGTCACCGGCCCGCCGCGCCTCGACGACGGGCGTCAGGTCATGGCGGCCGCTGACCCCGAGCACCAGGTCGGCCATTTCCCGTACGGAGACGCCCTGCCCGGTGCCGACGTTGAGCGTGAGGTCCTCCGGACTGTCGAGGCCCGTGAGCCGGCGTGCGGCGGCGAGGTGCGCCTCGGCCAGGTCCTCGACGTGGATGTAGTCCCGGATGCAGGTGCCGTCGGGGGTGTCGTAGTCGTCGCCGAAGATCCGCGGAGGCTCGCCGGCGGTCACCTTCTCGAACATCATCGGAATGATGTTGAAGACCCCGACGTCCGCCAGTTCCGGCGCCGCCGCACCCGCCACGTTGAAGTAGCGCAGGCAGGCGGTCGCGATGCCGTGCGCCCGGCCCGCGGCGCGCACCAGCCACTCGCCCGCGAGCTTGGTCTCGCCGTAGGGGTTCATCGGCGCGCACGGGGTGTCCTCGGTGACGAGGTCGACGTCCGGCATGCCGTACACCGCCGCCGACGAGGAGAGGACGAAGCGGCGCACGCCGGCCGCGGCCACCGCCTCCAGCAGCACGGTCAGCCCGTGCACGTTCTCCCTGTAGTACGTCAGCGGCTGCTCCACCGACTCGCCGACCTGCTTCTTCGCGGCGAGGTGGATGACGCCGGTCACGCCGTGTTCCGCGAGCGTGGCGTCCACCACGTCACGGTCCTGTACCGAAGCGCGCACCAGAGGCACCCCGGCGGGCAGCCGGGCGGGGTATCCACTGGAGACGTCGTCGAGCACGACGACCCGCTCGCCCGCCGCCACCATGGCCCTCGCCACATGCGCGCCGATATAACCCGTCCCACCTGTGATCAGCCATGTCATAACCGGCACCCTAACCAGCGCCGCAGTTGTTCATCGACGGCAAGATCCACCATGATGATCGCGGCAGACGCCGCCGCCGGTCGGCCACCGCGCGGTGAATGCGTGGTGAACGGCCGCATCCGGCGATCCGCTAACCTCTGCCGACGTGCCACCGACCCCTCCGGGGCCCGAGGTGTGCCACGACTGCTGCCCGGGTAGTTCGTACCGAATGCGGACCGGCCGGCGGCCTTGCCAGCATTCAGGGAGTGAATTCGTCTGTCGACCGCAATCCTCACCGGTGCGCCGGTCGCCGGGTCGCCGCTCGAGGGCGACCTGCGCGAGCTGGGCTTCGATGTCCGCAGCGCGGCCGACGCCGCCGACGCGGCCCGGCTGCTGGCCGAGGTCCCCGCAGGCCGCCGGGTCGCGCTGGTCGACGCCCGGTTCGTCGGCCACCTGCACAGCCTTCGCCTCGCTCTGACCGACCCCCGCTTCCCGGCCGCGGCGGTCACCGGCGCGCTCACGGCGCAGCCCGAGGCGCGTGCCGCGCTCACCCGCGCGCTCGCCGCGGCGGGCTCCGCCGACGGGCTTCCGGACGCCGTCGCGACGGCGCTGGACGCCGAGGGCGTATCGGTGCACCACCCCGAGCTCGGCTCGCTGGTCGCCTCCGTACCCTCCGGCGCACAGCAGCGCCACGAGGCGCGGGCCGCCGTGAGCGCCGTGGACGACGAGGCCGTACGGCTGCGGACCGCCGTGAAGTCGCGCGACGGGTTCTTCACCACGTACTGCATCAGCCCGTACTCCCGGTACATCGCCCGCTGGTGCGCGCGGCGCGGCCTCACCCCGAACCAGGTGACCACCGCGTCCCTGCTCACCGCGCTGATCGCGGCGGGCTGCGCGGCCACCGGCGATCGCCTCGGCTTCATCGCCGCCGGCGTGCTCCTCCTCTTCTCCTTCGTCCTGGACTGCACGGACGGGCAGCTCGCCCGCTACTCCCTGCAGTACTCGACGATGGGCGCCTGGCTCGACGCGACGTTCGACCGCGCCAAGGAGTACGCGTACTACGCGGGCCTGGCGCTCGGCGCGGCCCGCGGCGGGGATGACGTCTGGGCCCTCGCGCTCGGCGCCATGGTGCTGCAGACGGTCCGGCACGTCGTGGACTTCTCCTTCAACGAGGCGAACCACGACGCCACCGCCAACACCAGTCCCACCGCGGCCCTCTCCGACAAGCTCGACAGCGTCGGCTGGACGGTCTGGGCCCGCCGGATGATCGTGCTGCCGATCGGCGAGCGCTGGGCCCTGATCGCGGTCCTCACCGCCTGCACCACGCCCCGCATCGTCTTCTGGGTCCTGCTCGTCGGCTGCGCGCTGGCCGCCTGCTACACCACGGCGGGCCGCGTACTGCGCTCGCTGACCCGCAGGGCGAGCGGAGCGATGGGGGTACCTCCCAGCGGTAGCTGGGGGAGGACCGACCGCGCCGCGCAGGCGCTCGCCGACCTCGGCGACTCCGGGCCGCTCGCGGAGGGCTTCGCGGCCGCCTTCAAGGGCGCGGCCCGCAAGCTCCCCGGCTTCGCGGCCCCCGTGATCGCCGCCGTCGGCGCCGCTGTGATGATCGCCACCGCCGCGTTCGCCGGCTGGGGCAGCCCCTGGGTCTGCGTCGCCGCGCTCGGCTACGCCGTACTCTCCGGACTTGCCGTCGCCCGCCCCCTCAAGGGCGCGCTCGACTGGCTCGTGCCGCCGCTCTTCCGCATCGGCGAATACGTCGCGATTCTGGTGATTGCGGCCCGTTCCGAGGTGAACGGAGCGTTGCCGGCGGCATTCGGGCTGGTGGCCGCGGTCGCCTACCATCACTACGACACGGTGTACCGCATCCGCGGCGGCAGCGGCGCGCCCCCGCGCGCCCTGGTGCGGGCGACCGGCGGGCACGAGGGCCGCGCCCTCGTGGTCACCATCGCCGCGGCCGCGCTGCCCACCTCAGGTTTCACAATCGCGCTCACGGTCCTCGCGGGGGCCCTGGCGCTGCTGGTGCTCACCGAGAGCATCCGCTTCTGGGTGTCCTCCCATGCACCCGCCGTACACGACGAAGGAGAACCCGCATGATCGGCCTCGTGCTGGCGGCCGGCGCCGGACGGCGTCTGCGTCCCTACACCGACACCCTGCCCAAGGCCCTGGTGCCGGTCGACGGCGACACGACCATCCTCGACCTCACCCTCGGCAACTTCGCCGAGATCGGCCTGACCGAGGTCGGGATCATCGTCGGCTACCGCAAGGAGGCCGTGTACGAGCGCAAGGAGGCCCTGGAGCAGAAGTACGGCCTCAAGCTCACGCTGATCGACAACGACAAGGCCGAGGAGTGGAACAACGCCTACTCCCTCTGGTGCGGTCGTGACGCGATCAAGCACGACGTGATCCTCGCCAACGGCGACACCGTGCACCCGGTCTCCGTCGAGAAGACCCTGCTCGCCGCGCGCGGCGACGGCAAGAAGATCATCCTCGCGCTGGACACGGTCAAGGACCTGGCCGATGAGGAGATGAAGGTCGTCGTCGACCCCGAGAAGGGCATGACGAAGATCACCAAGCTGATGGACCCGGCCGAGGCGACCGGTGAGTACATCGGCGTCACCCTCATCGAGGGAGAGGCCGCCGACGAGCTGGCCGACGCGCTGAAGACCGTCTTCGAGGCGGACCCGCAGCAGTTCTACGAGCACGGCTACCAGGAGCTCGTGAACCGCGGCTTCCGGATCGACGTGGCCCCGATCGGCGATGTCAAGTGGGTCGAGATCGACAACCACGACGACCTCGCGAAGGGCCGTGAAATCGCATGCCAGTACTGACGAGGCTCATCCCCTCGCCGCTCGTCGTCGACATCCGGCCGGGGGCGCTCAACGACCTGGCCGGTGTCCTCGCGGACCAGAGGATCTCGTCGTCAGGCAAGCTCGCCATCGCCATCAGCGGCGGCTCCGGCTCCGTGCTGCGTGAGCGGCTCGCGCCGGCGCTGCCCAGCGCCGAGTGGTTCGAGGTGGGGGGTGGCACGCTCGACGACGCCATCAAGCTCGCCGACGCCATGAAGAAGCGGGGCCGCTTCGACGCGGTCGTGGGCCTCGGCGGCGGCAAGATCATCGACTGCGCCAAGTTCGCCGCGGCGCGGGTGGGCCTGCCGCTGGTCGCCGTGGCGACGAACCTGTCGCACGACGGCCTCTGCTCGCCCGTCGCGACGCTGGACAACGACGCGGGCCGCGGCTCGTACGGCGTGCCGAACCCCATCGCGGTGGTCATCGACCTCGATGTGATCCGTGAGGCACCGGTCCGCTTCGTCCGCTCCGGCATCGGCGACGCCCTGTCCAACATCTCGGCGATCCGGGACTGGGAGCTCGCCGCCCGCGAGCGCGGCGAGGACATCGACGGGCTCGCGGCCGCCATGGCGCGCCAGGCCGGCGAGGCCGTACTGCGCCACCCCGGTGGCGTGGGCGACGACGGCTTCCTGCAGGTGCTCGCCGAGGGCCTGGTCCTCACCGGCATCGCGATGTCCGTGTCGGGCGACTCCCGCCCGGCGTCCGGCGCCTGCCACGAGATCAACCACGCCTTCGACCTCCTCTTCCCCAAGCGCGCGGCCAGCCACGGCGAGCAGTGCGGCCTGGGTGCGGCCTTCGCGATGCATCTGCGCGGGGCCACCGAGGAGTCGGTGTTCATGGCAGAGGTTCTCCGCCGTCACGGCCTGCCGGTCCTGCCGGAGGAGATCGGCTTCACCGTGGACGAGTTCGTGCAGGTCGTGGAGTACGCCCCGCAGACGCGACCCGGGCGCTACACGATCCTCGAACACCTCAACCTGAAATCCGACCAGATCAAGGACGCATACTTCGACTATGCCAAGGCCATCGGTAGCTGAACTCCGGCCCGTCGTTCACCCCGCAGGGGTGAAGGACCGCCGCAGCGGTGAGCACTGGGCGGGCCGCCTGTACATGCGAGAGATCTCGCTGCGCTGCGACCGCTACCTGGTGAACACCAGGATCACGCCCAACCAGCTGACCTACCTGATGACCGTCTTCGGCGTGCTCGCGGCCCCGGCACTCCTGGTGCCGGGGATCGCGGGTGCCGTCCTCGGCGTCGTCGCGGTCCAGCTCTACCTGCTGCTCGACTGCGTCGACGGCGAGATCGCCCGCTGGCGTGAGCAGTACTCGCTGGGCGGCGTGTACCTGGACCGGGTCGGCGCCTACCTGACCGACGCCGCCGTGCTGGTCGGCTTCGGCCTGCGCGCCGCCGACCTGTGGGGCTCCGGGCGGATCGACTGGCTGTGGGCCTTCCTCGGCACCCTCGCCGCGGTCGGCGCGATCATGATCAAGGCGGAGACCGACCTCGTCGGCGTCGCCCGCCACCAGACCGGGAAGCCGCCGGTCCAGGAGTCGGCGTCCGTGCCGCGCTCGTCCGGCATGGCGCTGGCCCGCAAGGCGGCGGCCGCGCTCCAGTTCCACCGGCTGATCCTCGGGATCGAGGCGTCGCTGCTGATCCTGGTCCTGGCCGTCCTCGACACGATCCGCGGAGACCTGTTCTTCTCGCGGCTCGGCGTCGCGGTGCTCGCCGGAATCGCGCTCCTCCAGACGCTGCTGCACCTCGTTTCCATCATGGCTTCAAGCAGGCTCAAGTGACTCAGACTCCCCAGAACCTGAAGCTCGGCGCGGTCGTCCTCACCATGGGCAACCGCCCCGAGGAGCTGCGCGCGCTCCTCGACTCCGTCGCCAAGCAGAACGGCGACGCGGTCGAGGTCGTGGTCGTCGGCAACGGCTCGCCGCTGCCGGAGCTGCCCGAGGGCGTACGGACCGTGGAGCTGCCGGAGAACGTCGGCATCCCGGCGGGCCGGAACGTCGGGATCGAGGCCTTCGGGCCCGGCGGGTCGGAGAAGGACGTCCTGCTCTTCCTCGACGACGACGGCCTGCTCGCCACCATGGACACGGCCGAGCTGTGCCGCGAGGCGTTCGCCCGCGACCCGGAGCTCGGCATCATCAGCTTCCGCATCGCGGATCCGGACACCGGGGAGACCCAGCGCCGCCACGTACCGCGGCTGCGCGCGTCCGACCCGATGCGCTCCTCGCGCGTCACGACCTTCCTCGGCGGCGCGAACGCGGTCCGTACGAAGGTCTTCGACGAGGTCGGCGGGCTGCCCGACGACTTCTTCTACGCCCACGAGGAGACCGACCTCGCCTGGCGGGCCCTGGACGCGGGCTGGATGATCGACTACCGCTCCGACATGGTCCTGCTGCACCCGACCATGGCGCCCACCCGGCACGCCGTGTACCACCGGATGGTGGCGCGCAATCGGGTGTGGCTGGCGCGTCGGAACCTGCCCGCCCCGCTGGTACCGGTGTACCTCGGGGTATGGCTGCTGCTGACCCTCGCGCGGCGCCCGTCGCTGCCGGGGCTGCGGGCCTGGCTGGGCGGTTTCAAGGAGGGCTGGACCAAGCCGTGCGGCCCCAGGCGCCCCATGAAGTGGCGTACCGTGTGGCGCCTGACCCGACTGGGCCGGCCTCCGGTCATCTGACAAGCTCGGGGCGAGAGCAGCATCCGGCGCTGCCCGGGGTACTCACCCCACTCCGGGAAGCGCCCCTTGAGGACGAGAGTGTCAACTGTGAGCGAGACCAGGCACGACGGTGCGGTCGCCGTGAATGCCCAGCGGGCCCCGGAGGAGGGGCTCACGCCGGTGCGGCTGGCCCAGAAGTACGGGCTGACGCAGAGCGGCGCCCGGCCGAGCCTGCCGGCGTACGTGCGGCAGCTGTGGCAGCGGCGCCACTTCATCGCGGCGTTCTCCAGCGCCAAGCTGACCGCCCAGTACAGCCAGGCCAAGCTGGGCCAGCTGTGGCAGGTGGCCACGCCGCTGCTGAACGCGCTGGTCTACTACCTGATCTTCGGCCTGCTCCTCGGCACCAGCCGGGGCGTGCCGGACTTCGTGCCGTTCCTGGTGACGGGCGTCTTCATCTTCACGTTCACGCAGAGCTCGGTGCTGGCGGGGACGCGGGCGATCTCGGGCAATCTGGGGCTGGTGCGGGCGCTGCACTTCCCGCGCGCCTGCCTGCCGATCTCGTTCTGCCTGATGCAGCTCAAGCAACTCATGTTCTCCATGGGCGTGCTCGTGGTGATCCTGCTGGCGTTCGGGCAGGTGCCGGGCTGGTCGTGGCTGCTGGCGATCCCGGCGCTGTGTCTGCAGTTCGTCTTCAACACCGGCCTGGCCATGATCATGGCGCGGCTGGGCAGCAAGACCCCGGACCTCGCGCAGCTGATGCCGTTCATCCTGCGGACGTGGATGTACGCGTCCGGCGTGATGTACAGCATCGACCAGATCATGAAGAGCAAGCACGTTCCGGGGTTCGTGCACTTCCTGCTGGACGTGAATCCGGCCGCGGTCTACATCGACCTGGTGCGGTTCGCGCTGATCGACTCGTTCAAGTACGGGCAGCTGCCGCCGCACGTCTGGGCGCTGGCGTTGGGCTGGGCGGTCGTGATGGGCCTGGTGGGCTTTGTGTACTTCTGGAAGGCGGAGGAGCGGTACGGCCGTGGCTGAGCAGCAGAGCACCGATCT
>NZ_JBVJIF010000011.1:0-303068 GCF_055586425.1 Streptomyces sp. NPDC050806
GCGGGCCGAGGCCTTGGACTCGCCCTTGACCTGGACCGGCGCCTCCATGATGTTCTCCGCGGCGGTCAGGTGCGGGAAGAGGTTGAAGCGCTGGAAGACCATGCCGATGTCGCGGCGGCGGGCCGCGACCTCCTTGTCCCGCAGCTCGTACAGCTTGCCGTGGGCCTCGCGGTAGCCGACCAGCTCGCCGTCGACCGAGAGCCGGCCGGCGTTGATCTTCTCCAGGTGGTTGATGCAGCGCAGGAAGGTCGACTTGCCGGAACCGGACGGGCCGATCAGGCAGAAGACCTCCTTGGGCGCGACCTCCAGGTCGATGCCCTTGAGGATGTGGGCCGGGCCGAAGGACTTGTGGACGCCCTCGGCCTTCACCATGGGGACGGCCTTCGAAGCGGTCTTGGCGGTCATGCGGCACCTCCGGGGTGGTTGGCACCACCGGACAGCTTGGCCTTGGCGCGCTGCAGCGGGGTGAGCGGGAGCTGGCGGCTGGAGCCGCGGGCGTAGTAGCGCTCCAGGTAGTACTGGCCGACGCTGAGCACGCTGGTGGCGACCAGGTACCAGACGGCGGCGAGGATCAGCATCTCGACGACGACACCGGAGTCGCGGCCGACGTTCTGCGCGGACTGCAGCAGGTCGTAGTACTGGACGGCGATCACCAGCGAGGAGGTCTTGAGCATGTTGATGACCTCGTTGCCGGTCGGCGGCACGATGACGCGCATCGCCTGGGGCACCACGATCCGGCGCAGCGTCCTGCCGTGGCTCATGCCGAGCGCGTGCGCGGCCTCGGTCTGCCCCTCGTCGACGGCGGTCAGGCCGGCGCGGCAGATCTCCGCCATGTACGCGGCCTCGTTCAGGCCCAGGCCGAGCAGCGCGCACAGGAACGGGGTCATGAAGTCCGACCACTCGTCCTTGTAGATCGGCATGATGTCGATGTACTGGAAGACCAGGCCGAGGTTGAACCACAGGAAGAGCTGGACGTAGACCGGCGTGCCGCGGAAGAACCAGATGTAGAACCACGCGACGGTCGAGGTCACCGGGTTCTTGGACTGGCGCATCACGGCGAGGATCACGCCGAGCACCACACCGATCACCATGGACAGCACGGTGATCAGGAGGGTGTTGCGCAGACCCCGCAGGATGTCCGGGTTGAAGAGGTAGTCCGGGACGGCGCCCCAGTTGACGTTGCCCGTGGCGAAGGCCCGGACGAGCAGCGCGAGCACGCCGATGACCACCAGGGCCGCCACCCAGCGGCCGTAGTGGCGCACGGGTATCGCCTTGATCGGTTCGGGCATCGGGGGCGGGGCGTCCTGCGGCGGCGGGGCCGCCTTGTCGACGTCGACAGTCACGGATGTTGCCTTTCGGGGGTTCGGCGGAGTTCAGCGGGCGGGAAGGGGCGGTACGGCTCAGGAGCCGCCGTTGAGCTTCACTTCCTTGACCCCGGCGTCCTTGACCTGCCACTTTTCGAGGATCTTGGCGTAGTCCCCGTTCTTGATGATCGCTTCCAGCGCGGCCTTGAGCGCGTCCCGCAGCTCCGACTGGCCCTTCGGCACGGCGATGCCGTACGGAGCGGCCTCGACCTGGTCGCCGACGACCTCGAAGTCCTTGCCGCCACCGGAGGTCTTCACGGCGTACGCGGCGACCGGGTAGTCGCTGGAGACCGCGTCCACACCGCCGGTGCGCAGCCGGGTCTGGGCCTCGGAGTCGTTGTCGAAGGCCTCGATGGAGATCGCCTCCTGGCCGCCCTTCTTGCACTTCGCCGACTCGTCCTTGGCGTAGTCGTGCGAGACGGTGCCGCGCTGCACGGCGATGGTCTTCCCGCAGAGGTCGGCCCAGTCCGAGACGGTTCCGCTCTTGCCCTTCTGGACGTAGAGGGAGACACCGGCGTTGAAGTAGTCGATGAAGTCGACGCCCTCGCCGATCTTCTTGCCGGTGGTGGAGTCGATGCCTTCCTGGCGCTCCTTGGTGTCCGTCATCGCGGACATCGCGAGGTCGTAGCGCTTGGACTTCAGACCGCCCATGAGGGTGTCGAAGGTGGCGTTGTTGAAATTGAGCTGAATGCCCAGCTGCTTGCTCATGGCCTCGGCGAGGTCGGGGTCGATGCCGACGATCGCACCGTTCTTACGGAATTCCACCGGCTTGTACGTGGCGTCCGAGCCGATCTGGAGGAAACCCTTGTCCTGGACGGCCTTGGGCAGCTTCTTGAAGAGCGGCGCGTGCACGTCACGGTTCTTCGCGGCCTCGCGGGCGGCGATGGCGGCGTCCGTCTGGTCGCCGCAGCCGCTGAGCAGGAGGGCGGCCACGACCGCTGTCGCCGCGCCGGCGACCGCGCGTGACCTGCCGGAAGCCGGGCGACGGGTGGAGCTTGCGGTCATGCGTTTCCTCCTGCGGATCGGAATGAGCCGACTGCGGACCGAGGCGTGGAAAGCCGGCGGGAGTGGGGCCGGGCGCACACCTTCGGGCATCGCGACCTCGTTCGGTCACGGAATCTTGCCATCCGGACTCCGTTATTCGGACTGTCGCTCAGGTCAAAATCGGATAACGGACGGGCCATGGCTGGTCAACGAAGGATGACGGGTCCGCCGGGGGCCTTGCGGGAGGCATTACCGGAACGGAAGTCTCGGCATGTGGACGCCGAGTGATCCGGGCTCCTGCTTTCCGCGGTATTCGCGGTTATTGTCGGAATCGCGAACGCGAGGGTAACCAATCCGACTCGTCGGGGCGCACGCCCGTCGGGTACAAAGGGTCGTTACACCCCTCATCCGGGGCTCAGGGCGCGTGTGCGGCGCGCCCGGCGTCCGTACCTCCCCCCGCGCGGCGGGCATCCGCTGCTCAGGGCGCGGACGCGGTGCCCGCCCACCCCTCAACCAGGGAGTGGCCACCCTCAACTGATTTACGACAAAGGGGTCAGACCAGTGGCAGCGGAGATCGTCAATCCTCGCAGCGACAGCGACAGCACGGACGGAGAGCCGTTCGATCCGGCCTTCGCGCTCCACCGGGGCGGCAAGATGGCCGTCCAGGCGACAGTGCCGGTGCGTGACCGGGACGACCTGTCCCTCGCGTACACGCCCGGCGTGGCCAAGGTGTGCAGCGCCATCGCCGAGCAGCCCGAACTCGTCCACGACTACACCTGGAAGTCCCAGGTCGTCGCCGTGGTCACGGACGGCACCGCGGTGCTCGGGCTCGGCGACATCGGCCCGGAGGCCTCCCTTCCCGTGATGGAAGGCAAGGCCATCCTCTTCAAGCAGTTCGGCGGGGTCGACGCGGTGCCGATCGCGCTCGGCACGACCGACACCGATGAGATCGTCGACACCGTGGTGCGGCTCGCGCCCTCCTTCGGAGGCGTGAACCTGGAGGACATCTCCGCGCCGCGCTGCTTCGAGATCGAGCGTCGGCTTCAGGAGAAGCTGGACATCCCGATCTTCCACGACGACCAGCACGGCACCGCCGTGGTCACGCTGGCCGCGCTGCGCAACGCCGCCAAGCTCACCGACCGCTCCCTCGGGCAGCTGCGTGCGGTGATCTCCGGCGCCGGTGCGGCCGGTGTCGCCATCGCCAAGATCCTCATCGAGGCGGGCATCGGCGACGTCGCGGTCTGCGACCGCAAGGGCGTCGTCTCGGCGGACCGCGAGGACCTCACCGACGTCAAGCGGGAGGTGGCCGGCTTCACCAACAAGGGCGGGCTCACCGGTTCCCTGGAGTCGGCGCTGGAAGGTGCGGACGTGTTCATCGGCGTCTCCGGCGGCACGGTCCCCGAGGAGGCGGTGGCGAAGATGGCGAAGGACTCGCTGATCTTCGCGATGGCCAACCCGAACCCGGAGATCCACCCCGACGTGGCGCACAAGTACGCCGCCGTCGTCGCCACCGGGCGCAGCGACTACCCGAACCAGATCAACAACGTGCTCGCCTTCCCGGGCATCTTCGCGGGCGCCCTCCAGGTGCGCGCGTCGCAGATCACCGAGGGCATGAAGCTCGCCGCCGCCGAGGCACTGGCCGCCGTGGTCGCGGACGAGCTGAGCGCGGACAAGGTCATCCCCTCGCCGTTCGACGAGCGGGTCGCCCCGGCGGTGACGGCCGCGGTGGCCGCCGCCGCCCGTGCGGAGGGCGTCGCTCGCCGCTGACGCCGATGGCGCCGCCGGCGCCTGTGGTCCGGGTCCGCTTCCCCTGGGGGAGAGCGGACCCGGCCTCGTATGGGGCGCAGCGCCGGCGCCGTAGGGGTACGCCTCCGCCGAGTGCCGCCACGCCGTGGCTGAGCGCGCAGTTCCCCGCGCCCCTGAAGGGGCGCGTGTCACACCGCGTAGTGGTTCCACAACGGTGCACCCGACGCCTACGTTGGGATCATGTTCGCTGCCTACGCCGCCCGAATCGACCGTGACGATCCGCTCAGCGGCCTGGAGTTGGGCGAGCGCCCGGCTCCGGAGGTCCGCCCCGGCTGGACGACCGTCAACGTCAAGGCCGCCTCCCTCAACCACCACGACCTCTGGTCGCTGCGCGGTGTGGGGCTCGGCGAAGAAGCCCTCCCGATGATCCTCGGCTGCGACGCGGCCGGCACCGACGCGGACGGCAACGAGGTCGTCGTCCACTCGGTGATCGGCCAGACCGGCCACGGCGTCGGCCCGAAGGAGCCCCGCTCCATCCTCACCGAGCGGTACCAGGGCACCTTCGCCGAGCAGGTCGCCGTCCCGGCCTGGAACGTGCTGCCCAAGCCGAAGGGCCTCACCTTCGCGGAGGCCGCGTGCCTGCCGACCGCCTGGCTGACGGCGTACCGGATGCTCTTCACCAACGCCGGCGTACGGCCCGGCGACTCGGTACTGGTCCAGGGCGCGGGCGGCGGCGTGGCCACCGCGGCGATCGTGCTCGGCGCGGCCGCGGGCCTGCGGGTCTTCGCCACCAGCCGGGACGAGGCCAAGCGCAAGCGGGCGCTGGACCTGGGCGCCGAGGGCGCCTTCGCGTCCGGTGAGCGGCTGCCCCAGCGGGTCGACGCGGTGATCGAGACCGTCGGTGCGGCCACCTGGTCGCATTCGGTGAAGTCCCTCAAGCCCGGCGGCACCCTCGTCATCTCCGGCGCCACCAGCGGCTTCAACCCCGAGAAGACCGAGCTGAACCGCATCTTCTTCCTGGAGCTGAAGGTCGTCGGCTCGACGATGGGCAGCAAGGAGGAGCTGGCCGGGCTGCTGGACTTCTGCGCCGCCAAGGGCGTCAAGCCGGTCATCGACTCCGAGCTGCCGCTGGACCGGGCCCGCGAGGGCTTCGCGAAGATGGCGGAGGGTGACCTCTTCGGCAAGGTCGTGCTGACCGTCTGATGGAGCCCGTACGACTGCTGCCGGCCGCCGGACGCGCCGCCGCCCCCTGGAGCAACGGGGGCGGCACCACCCGGGAGATCGCCACCGGGCCGCCCGGCGCCGGCTGGTCCGGCTTCGCCTGGCGGGTCAGCCTGGCGGACGTGGACCGGGACGGCCCGTACTCCCCGCTGCCCGGCGTCCGGCGCATCCTCACGATGGTGGCCGGGGACGGGCTGGAGCTGACGATCGACGGGGAGCGGACGGCCGTCACCGAGCGGTTCCGGCCGCTGTCGTTCGCCGGTTGCGCCGCCACGGACTGCCGGCTCACCGGCGGCCCCGTCGTCAACTTCAACGTCATGGTGCGGGAGGGGCGGTGCGCCGCCGACGTGGCGATGGCCCGCGGCCGGTACGCGGTACGCGCGGCGGCGGGCCCGCAGGCGGCCGTACTGGTCGTGGCGGTGGCCGGTGAGGCGCTGCTGACGCCCGCCGCGGCCGGGGAGCCGGTACGGCTCGGCCGGTACGACGCCGCGCTGCTGTCAGCGGGGACCGCTGCCGACCTCGACGCGGGCCCGGACGGTGTCGCCGCCGTCGTCACACTCGTCCCGTCCGTCACAGCAGTCGGCGGCTGATTTCCGCGCCCGTGTGCGACCCGTGGGTGAGCATGTGCCCAGGGATGGCGGAGGGACGGCCGGGGGGAACCACTCGTTCGCCAGTGGGAATTCGGCACAGGGGCGGACATGGTCATACGGCGGCGACGCGCTTCCTTATGCGCGGCGGGGCGGGCAGCAGGGGCGATGAGACGGGCGGCCGGTCTCCGGTGCGCGGCATCGGGGGTGGCCGCCACGCTGGCCCTCTCGCTCGGCGCGTGCGGCACGGGCGGCCCGGGGAACGCGGACGTCACCCTGAAGGTGGTGGTGGCCGACTACGGCGCGGACGGCGCGGACGCCACCGCCTACTGGAACGGCCTCGTCGCCGCCTTCGAGAAGCGGCACCCGGACATCGCGGTCGAACTGGACCCGGTGCCGCACACCCGGCTGACCGAGGCGGTGGCGGACCGCGTCGCGGCCGGGAACGCGCCGGACATCGCACAGACGGGCGCCTTCGCCTCGTACGCGCGGTCCGAGCGGCTCTACAGCGCGGACGATCTGCTCTCCATCGCCACCCAGGCGGACTTCGTCCCGGCGCTGGCCCGCGCGGGCGAGATCAGCCACGTGCAGTACGGGCTGCCGTTCCGCGCGAGCACGCCGCGCCTCTTCTACAACAAGAAGCTGTTCAAGAAGGCCGATCTCGACGGTCCCCCGACGTCCTGGTCCGAACTGGCCACGGACGCCGCGGCGCTGCGGGAAGCGGGCGTGCGCACGCCGTACGCGCTGCAGCTCGGGCCGGAGGCAGCCGAGGACGAGGCGCTGAGCTGGCTGCTCGGCAACAACGGCTCCTACGTGGGCCTCGGCGGCAGCTGGATCCTGGACTCCCCGCAGAACACCACCGCGCTCCGCGCCGTCCGCGACCGGCTGGTGGTCCCGGGGCTGACCGGCCCCGAGGGCGCGGGGCTGAACCGGTCCGAGGCCTACCGGGCCTTCGTCGAAGGGAAGGCCGGCATGCTGCTCGCCCACCCGGCGCTGATGGCGCGCGCCGACCGGGCGCACCTGCCGTACGCGACGGCCCCGTTCCCGCGGCGGCAGGGCGGCACCGCGACACCCACCGGCAGCACCGACTGGCTGGTGGCGTTCCAGCAGCGCGGGCACGCCCGGGAGGCGGGCGCTTTCCTGGACTTCCTCTACAGCACGCCGAACGTCACCCGGTACGCCGAGCACCAGGGCACGCTGCCGGTCACCGTCCCGGCCGCCGAGGCGATGCGCGCCGACGGCCACCACCGTGCGCTGTGGCCCTTCGTCGACCAGCTGCGCGACGCGCAGTTCCCGCAGCTGGACACGGTCGGCGGCCCGCAGGTGACCGCCGCGCTCCAGAAGCGGATCGCCCGGGCCGTCAGCGAGGGCGGGGATCCGGCGGCCGTGCTCTCCGCGATCCAGCACAAGGCGGACAGCGAGATGTCGCAGGTCTCCTGAGCAGGTCTCCTGAGCGGCCGTGCCGGTCCGTGCCGCACCTCGTTCGTCAACCGTGGTTGACGCGTGAGTCATGTCAACCTACGTTGACACCATGACGGAAGCAACGGAACTCGCCGAGCGGGCGGGCGACCGGGACCCGCGTATCGGGCTGCGGGCCGTCGCCGCCCTGCGCCGGCTGCTGGAGCAGCTCGAAGCCGTACAGGTACGCAGTGCCCGCGTGAAGGGCTGGTCGTGGCAGGAGATCGCCGACGAGCTGGGCGTCAGCCGGCAGGCGGTCCACAAGAAGCACGGGAGGCGCTGATGTTCGAGAAATTCACGGTGAGCGCCCGGGAGGTCGTACGGGGCGCCGTCGCCTGCGCCGACCGCACGGGCAGCGGCACGGTGGGCGAGGAGGAGCTGCTCCTCGCCCTGCTGGAACGGGAGGACACGCCCGCGGCCGGGGCGCTGGCGGCGCTCGGTGCGTCCGCGCGCCGGGCGGCGGTGACGGAGGCGCTGGCACAGGCGCGCCGTCGCGGCGGGCTCTCGCCGGCCGACACCGCGGCCCTGGCCGGGCTCGGCATCGACGTCGAGGAGATCGTCTCGCGGGTGGAGGCGGAGCACGGGGCCGGCGCACTGGCGCGCCCCAGGGCGCGGGCGCGTTTCGGGCGGCGCCCGTTCAGCCGCGAGGCCAAGAGCGTGCTGGAGCGCTCGCTGCGGATCGCACTCGGCCGCGGCGAGAAGCACATCGGCGACGAGCACCTGCTGCTCGCGCTGACCACGGGTACCGGCGTGGCCACCGCCGTCCTGGCGGAGCACGGCGTGACCCGCGGCGAGGTCGAGCGGGTGCTCGCCGAGCGGTCCCGGGCGGCCTGACGGCGCCGGCCGTCGTCCGGGCGCCGGTGGCGGGCGTCAGTACGCGACCCGTATCCGGCCGATGCCGAGGGTGGTGGCCTTCGGCAGGTGCCCGGACTCGAAGACGGCCGCCAGCAGCGGGTTGACCAGCTGCGCGAGGCGGTCGGCGCGGGCCCGGCCCAGCGCCCGCCAGGGGCCCGCCGCCAGCCGGTCCGTCAGCCGCTCGATCTCCTCCCGGCCCTCGCGGGCGCGGTCGGTGGCCCGGCCGTCGGGCGCGATCCAGCCGCGCGCGGCGAGCCGGTCCCGGGCCTGGCGCCACTCCGCCGAGGTCCAGCCGCGGCTGCGGAAGTGGTCCTCGGGGGCGGCGCCCACCGCGGCGAAGGAGACCAGCGACTCGCAGGGGTCCAGGCCCGCGGTGAGCAGTGCGGCCAGATGCCCGTCGCCGCGGTGCTCGCGCAGGACGGTGAGCGCCTGCCACAGCTCCAGGTGCGGCTCGGCGGGCCAGGGCAGGTCCAGGTTGGCGGCGGCCAGCGGGCGGGCGGCGGGGATGGCGTTCTCCGCGGCCTGCCGGGCCAGCCGGGCCGCCTCCGTGACCTGGTCCTTCGTCAGCCGGTCGCCCATCAGCCGGCGCAGCACCCGGTCCATCGCGCGCAGCCGGGCCTCGAGGACCTTGGCGGGCGCGGCGGTCGACCAGATCAGCGGCACGTACTGCTCGACCATCCGCGGGCTGAAGCTGTAGTACGTGGCGGCGACCAGCTCGGGCCCGGCGGCGCCCAGCGGAGCGGTGCGCCAGGCGAAGTAGCTGGGCCAGCGGGTGCCGACGTCGTAGCCGAGGGCCGCTGCTTCCTCGAAGGCCTCGGGGGAGTAGTAGAGGGTGGCGTGGAGCGGTTCGAGCTGGTGCCACAGCCGACGGGCAACCGCGGGATATTCCGACATCGCACACCTCATGGCCTTCAAGATCCCTATGAGCGAGAAGAGTTGACTCTAAGCGTGGGCAAGGCCAGGGGTCTACGGAACGCCGTAGTCGGTCCGTGGGCGGACGTGCGGCCCTGCGAAGGGCCGGGTGCCCCGATTACCCGGGGTGAACCCAGCCCTTCGAAAATGACCGTGTGTGACTATCGTGCGGAGCGGCGCAACAGCGCACCGATGTGCGCCGCGGTCGCCGCGAGCTGCCTGCGCGCCTCCGCCAACTGCTCCTCGTCCACGCCGTGGTCGCGTGCGGCGTCCCGGACGTCGTCGCGGAACCGGTCCAGCAACCGGTCCAGGTCGCGGGCCGGGTCGCCGGTGGCCGGATCGTTCGCCCACGCCGGGGCGGGCGGGGCCGTCGTGTCCGCCCCGGGGGGAGTGTCCTTGGTGAGGTCGGTGGGGCCGGCCGGGCCGGCCGCGCCGGTGAGGCCGTCGGTGAAGCGGCCGACCTCGCGGGACACCTCGGACAGCGCCTCGCGCACCGCGCCCTGCCAGTCGCCCGAACGCACGTGGTCCTGGGTCTTCTCCTGCACCCGCCGGATGGCCTCCTGCACCTCCTCGCGCGCGGAGTCCTTGGCGTTCTTGGCCTGCTTGCGGGCGCGCTGCGCCTCCTGCTTGGCGCGCCGGCTCTCCTCCTTGGCCCGCCGGGCCTGCTCCTTCCACTCCTCCTTGGCGCGCCGGAACTCCTCCTTGGCCTGCCGCCAGGCGTCGGGGTCGCCGTAGGCGCGGTCGAAGAAGTCCGCCGGGTCGGGGTGGCCCTGCGGCCCGCCGCTGCCGGACCGCGTACCGCCCGTGCGCGCGCCCTGCTTGTGGGTCGCCCGGGCGGCCTCGCGCATCTCGCGGCGCAGGTCGCGTGCCGAGCCGCTGACGTCCTCACGGATGTCGGAGGCGAGCGCGGCCACCGACTCCCGGATCTCCAGCTCCAGTTCGGCGAGTTCGCCGCCGCGTGCGGCCAGTTCGGCGCGGCCTGCGTCGGTGATGGAGTACACCTTGCGGCCGCCCTCGGTGGCGTGCGTGACCAGGCCCTCGTCGGAGAGCTTGGCCAGCCGCGGGTAGACGGTGCCGGCGGACGGCGCGTACAGGCCCTGGAAGCGCTCCTCCAGCAGCCGGATGATCTCGTAACCGTGGCGGGGCGCCTCGTCCAGCAGCTTCAGCAGGTACAGACGGAGACGGCCGTGCGCGAAGACGGGGGGCATGGGTTACAGCACCTTCTTGTCGGCAGGCGGGTCGGCGGGGGCGTCCTCGGAGCGCGGGCGGCGCAGCAGCGCCAGGGAGCCGGAGACGGTGGTGACCTTCAGGCGCCCGGTGCCCGCGCCGAGCCGCCCGGTGATGCTCTTGGTGCCCCACTGGCCGCCGACGCGGAGGTCGTCGAAGGCGTTGGAGACCCGGCCGCTGGTGGTGCTGGCGTCCACCTCGGCGTCGGCGGGGTCCGGCAGCCGGATGGCGACCTCGCCGGAGACCGTCGTCAGGTGCACGTCGGTGCCCCTGGCCGCCGGGTCCAGGTCCACGACCATGTCGCCGGTGACCGACTCGGCCCGCACCGAACTGCCGCCGCCGTCGATGACGGTCAGATCGCCGGAGACGGACTGGAAGCGGAGGTCGCCGGTGACCGCCTGCGCCTCGACCCTGCCGGTGACGGTCTCGGCCCTGACCGGCCCGGTCAGCCGGACCAGGGTGGTGTCGCCGGAGACGCCGCGCAGCTCCGTGCGTCCGGTGACGCCGGAGAGCACGACGCTCGCGCCGACCGTGCCGACCTCGACCCGGGTGGCGGCCGGCACGGTCACCGACACGACGGCGTCGCGCTGCCACCCCTTGCGGTCGAGGAACTTCAGCAGCCCTCGCCAGGGCAGGTCGTCGTAGCCGACGGTGAGCGTGCCGTCGTCGTAGGAGACGGTCAGCGGCGGGCCCTTGACCTCGCCGATCTCGACGCGGGTGCGCTCGGCCGTCGCGCTGCCGACGACGTTGACGGTGCCGCCGTACACCCGTACCTGCAGCGCGTTCACCGCCGCGTCGACGTCGAGCGTGCGTGGTCCGGTCACCTCGACCGGGCCGTCCGGCCACTCTTCCCTGACGGACATGACAGGCCTCCCCTGTGTGGACGGGCAACGCAACATATCGCGTTCCCTACGGAACACGATATATCGCGGTCGTGTCACGTCAAGCGCCGCGCGCCCCGGCGCCGCCGTGCGCCCCTATTCGTCGTCCTCGTCGTCCAGCCGTGCCAGCCACGTCGCCAGCCGCTCCACCGGGACCTCGAAGTCGGGGTTGAGGTCGACGAACGTGCGCAGCTGCTCGGCGACCCAGCCGAGGGTCACCTCCTCCTCGCCGCGCCGGCTCTCCAGCTCCTCGATGCCTCGGTC
The DNA here is from genome assembly GCF_055586425.1 of Streptomyces sp. NPDC050806. Lineage (NCBI taxonomy): Bacteria > Bacillati > Actinomycetota > Actinomycetes > Kitasatosporales > Streptomycetaceae > Streptomyces > Streptomyces sp. NPDC050806. The sequence goes on from NZ_JBVJIF010000011.1 coordinate 11,500, forward strand.
GGTGAAATACACGTGAGCGCTCCGCTAAAGGGGTAGGGGTAAGACATTCCAGGTCAGGATAGGCAGCCGCGGTCGGGGGGTCCGCATCGGCACCGAGTGCCCGGCCGGCCTCCTGGCGCAGCTGCAGCGGGGGGTGGCATGAGCGAGGACACGACGCGTGTCGCACGCATCGAACTGCCGGACGGTACGCCCGTCTGGGCCCGGATATCCGGCGCGGAAGGGCTCCTGCCGCGGCCCCGGAGCGCGGCGTACGTGGACAGCGGGCGGCGCGGCGGGGGAGAGGGCACCGACTACGTCGACAGCGGCTTCTTCACCGATCGCGTCGTCGGGCGGATGGAGAGCCTGGACGGGCTGGTGCACGGCGTCGCGCGGTCGCTCGCCGGCGCGCTGCGGGGGCTGCGGCCCGACGAGGTCAGCGTGCAGTTCGGGATCGAGCTGAGCGGGAAGTCCGGCAGCCTGGTCGGGCTGCTCGCCGACGGCGAGGCCAAGGCCGCCATCAACGTCACCCTCACCTGGCAGGGCGGCCCGCCCGCCGACCTCGCGGAGGGCGGGACCGGGGGCGGCGCATGAACGGGGCGCACGATCCGGACGCGTACTTCTCCCGGCGCTTCGCCCCGCTCGTCAAGGCCGCCACCGTGCGCATCCACGCCGCCCACGACGGGTATCCCCACGAAGGGTTGCCGGAGCCGTCCCTGTGGGGCAGCGGCTTCTTCGTCGCCCCCAACTGGGTGCTCACCTGCGCCCATGTGGCGCTGGAGGGCGAGGGGGGCGAGGTGGGCGTCGGCTTCGAAGGGGGCAGCGTGCGCGGCCGTGTCGAATGGGCCGAGCCCGCCGTGCGCACCGACGGCTGGCTGCCCGCGCCCGACCTCGCTCTGATCCGGCTGCTCCGGCCCACCACGCACGCCTGCTGCTGGCTCTCGCCGCGCACGGGGCGGGCGCACGGCGGCGAGCGCGTCGCCTACTTCGGGTACACCGAGATCGCCGGGACGGTCGGCGCGTTCGACGGGCGCTGCGGGGTCCGTGGCGAGTTCGGCGACCAGGGGCTGCTGCGGCTGGGCAACGAGGACGAGATGCCGGCGGGGCTGTCCGGCGGTCCGCTGGTCGACGTGGAGCGCGGCGAGGTCATCGGCGTGCTGAAGGGCCGGCGGGGCGGCGCGCGGGACGGCGGGCTCGGCATCCCGCTGGCCCAGCTGCGCCGCATCGGCGTCCCCGGCGTCCGGATCGGCCGCGAGGAGGACGACCCGTACCACCGCGTGCTGCACGCCCACGACCGGCACCACGCCGATCTGCACGCCGACGTCAGCGAGGCCCGGGACACCTGGACCGAGGCGCAGAGCGGACTGCCCGCCGCGGCCGCCACCGTCGCCGCGCTGACGCCCAAGCGCCGGGTGGTGCTGCACGGCCTGCTGGCCCAGCTGCCGCCGCCGGCCGGCACGCCCGCGCTGGTGGCGCTGGTCGACGAGCTGCTCCCGAGACGTGGCGAGGGGCTGCGGCTCGCGCCCCGCGGCTGGCGCGAGGGCCTGGAGGTCTACCTCGACCGGCTGGAACTGCGGGACACCCACAGCGAGTTGGAGGCTGTGCTTCGGTACGCGGTGTACGCGGCGACCGCCGAGCACCCCTTTCCGGCGGCGGCCGAGGCGGCGGACGCGGTCTGGGACTGGGTGCGCGACCTGGCGATGACCGAACTGCCGCCGCTGGCAAGGAACCGCCTGGGTGCCGAGTGGCACGCCCGGGTGCGGGCCCGCGCGGTCGGCCGGTCCCGGCGAGCGGAGGAGACCGCGGCCGCCGTCCCGCTGCCCTCGGTGCTTCTGGAGATCACCGAACGCGCCTGGGAGCAGGGCCGGTTCGACTGGTACATCACCGCGAGCAGACCCACCGGCGACCTGCCGCTGGGCGAGGGCCGGCACGGCACGGCGCCGGCCGACCTGCCCGCCGAGCTGGCCGGGCCGCTCGGCGAGGCGTTCCGCCGCAGCGACGAGCCGGGCCGCCCCGCCGTCCTGGAGGTCGCCCTCCGGCAGGCGCTGCTGGACCTGGCGGTGGACACCTGGCGGATTCCGCCCGGCTCCCCGCCGATCGGCGAGCTGCGGCCGGTGGTGGTGCGCTGCGCCGACCGGCCCGCCGAGCCGCCGCCGGAGGAGGGCGCGGCGCCGGGGGCCGTGGCGCGGGAGCGCTGGGCGCGGCTGCACGAGGACGGCATGGAACACGCCTGCGTGGACTGCCACGAGGGCCGCCCCGAGGAGGTCACGGCGGACGCGCTGCGCGATCTGGAAGCGCGGTTCTTCCCCGTGCTGTGCCGGGTCCCCGGCGGCGACGGCGGGCGCGAGGCGATCCGCCGGATCGTCGCCGGCGGCCATCCGGTGGCACTGTGGCGCAGGGAGCGCATGGACCCCGTGTGCGGGGAGTACCACCGCGGGATCCTGCGCACGGTGAAGAGCGGGACGACCGCCCACCGGCTGCCCGCCGCCGTCCGTGAGCTGCGCGCCGGCATCGGCGCGGCGGAGCCGGAAGCATACTGGTCACGCGGGATCACGCTGCTGTACGACGATCCCGGGCGTCCGCTCCCGGGGGACGACGACGTGCTGGAGACACCGTGAGGGTCACATGGCTTTCCGTGTGCTCCTACCGGGCCGCCGCCGGTCCCGATACGGTCGGAGCGTGGCCGGTGCGCAACCGCCGATGACCCACCAGTGACGAGGAGTTCGCAGTGAGCGAACCGAACGAATGGCTCATCTACCGCGGCACGGGCGAGCCCCACGACGGCATCGCGGCGCTTCCCGACCCACCGCCCTGGCGGGACTTCGACGGCGCCCCGCTCGTCGCGCCGGGCCCCGCCACCGACAGCTCCTCCACCCGGCGGCTCGGCGAGCACGTCGCGGAGATGCACCGGCCCAGCGCCGAGGAGCTGGAGATCGTCAACGCCGCGCTGTACCTGCGCCGGCCGCTGCTGGTCACCGGCAATCCCGGCACCGGCAAGAGCACCCTCGCGCACGCCGTCGCGCACGAGCTGAAGCTCGGCAGGGTGCTGCGCTGGCCGATCGTGAGCCGGACGACGCTCGGCGACGGGCTGTACCACTACGACGCCATCGCCCGGCTGCAGGACGTACAGATCGCCGCGAGCAGCCGGGCGGCCGGCGGGCCCGGCGCGCAGGCCGCGGCGCCCGGCGGCATCGGCAGCTACATCCGGCTCGGCCCGCTCGGTACGGCACTGCTGCCCACCGCGCAGCCGCGCGTCCTGCTCGTCGACGAGCTGGACAAGAGCGACATCGACCTCCCCAACGACCTGCTGAACGTCCTGGAGGAGGGCGAGTTCTCCATTCCCGAGCTGGAGCGGCTGGCCGAGCGGGAGCCCGAGGTCGAGGTGCTCACCGACGACGGGCAGAAGGTGCGCATCCGCGACGGCCGGGTGCGCTGCCACGCCTTCCCCTTCGTCATCCTCACCAGCAACGGCGAACGCGACTTCCCCGCCCCGCTGTTGCGCCGCTGCATCCACCTGGAGCTGGGCCAGCCCGACCACAAGCGGCTGGCCACGGTCGTACGGGCGCACCTCGGCGAGGAGGCGGCCCGCGCGGGCGACGACCTGATCGCCCGCTTCCTGGAACGCTCCCGCAGCGAACTGCTCGCCGCCGACCAGCTGCTGAACGCCATCTACCTCACCCACCAGGCCGCCCCGACCACCCGCGACCGGCTCGCCGACCTCCTCATCCAGCGCCTCGACCGGCCGAGGTGAGGGCGTGACGCGGGACCGTGCAGGACGCCCCACCGCCCCGCAGAGCTGGGCCGACGTGGTCGCCGCGCTGCGCGGCGCGGGCCTGGACCCGGACGCCGGGGAGCTGGCCGACGCCCTGTGGCTGGCGCAGTGGTACCGGCCGCGCGAGGCCGCGGCGGAACGGGAGAGCGACGCCGGCCCGGCGGACGCCGGCGCCGGGGTGCCGGAAGCGCGGACGGCGGCGCCCGCGCGCGCCGACCGGCCCGCGAGCGGCACCGGCCCCGACCGCGAACCGGCGGGCAGCGGCTCCGCCGGCCCGCCCGGCACCTCCCGCGTCGCGCTCTACCCGGCCGGCCAGGACCCGCCCGTGAGCGGCGGTGCGGACGGCTCCGGCGCGCCCGCGGGGCCGTACGGCACCGGACTGCCCGTGGGGGTGCCCGCCGCCTCAGCGCTGCCCGACCTGCTCGCCCTGCAGCGCGCGCTGCGCCCGCTCCAGCGCTACCGCAGCGCGGCGCCGGCCGTGCGGCACGTGCTGGACGAGCGGGCGACGGCGGAGCGCAGCGCACGGTCCGGCGGACTGGTGATGCCGGTGTTCCGTGCGGTGCCGCGGGCCGAGGCGTCGCTCCAGCTGGTGATGGACGCCTCGTCCTCGATGTGCGTATGGGACCGGCTGCTGCACGAACTCCAGCAGGTCTTCGCGCAGTTGGGTGCCTTCCGTGACGTACAGGTGCAGTTCCTGCACCAGGGCCCGGACGGCCGGCCCGCGGTCTCCCGCCGCTTCGAGCCGGGCCATGCGCCGTTACGCTCCGCCGACCAGCTCAGCGACCCCACGGGGCGCCGGGTCACCGTCCTGGTCAGCGACTGCGCGGGGCCCCTGTGGCGCAGCGGCCGTGCCCACCGGCTGCTGCACCGGCTCGCCCGGCACGGCCCGCTCGCCGTCCTCCAGCCGCTCCCGCAGCGCATGTGGTCCCGCACCCGGCTGCCCGTCTCCTACGGCACGCTGCGCCGCGGCGAGGGTCCCTCGTACGCCACGGCCCTGCACTTCACGGGCGACACCGCGCAGGCCGCGCCCGGCGCGCTGCCGGTCCCCGTGCTGCCGCCCGCCGCGGGCGCCCTCGCCGCCTGGGCGAGGCTGCTCTCCGGTACGGGCGCGGGACAGGTGCCCGCCGCCGTCGGCTGGCTCCGCGCCGACCAGCCGCCGGCCCCCGCGCCGCGGCCCCGCGATCCGCTGCCCGCCACCGAGGTCGTCGCGCGCTTCCGGCGCGCCGCCTCCCCCGGCGCGGCCCAGCTCGCCGTCTATCTGGCCGCGGCACCGCTCTGCCTGCCGGTGATGCAGCTGGTGCAGCGCACGATGCTGCCCGGTACCGGGCCGGCGGAGCTGTCGGAGGTGCTGCTCGGCGGGCTGCTCACGCGCACGGACGGCGAGTCGATGGCCGGCGGCCCCTGGTACGAGTTCGTCAAGGGCGTGCAGGAGGTGCTGCTCGGGCCGCTGGGCAGGGACGAGGCGCTGCTGGTGCTCAAGCACTGCTCCGCGTACGTGGAACAGCGGTTCGGCAAGGGCGGCCCGAACTTCCCGGCGCTCGCCATCGCCCAGCTCACCGGCGACCGAATCGCGGACGCCGTGGAGTCGGTGGCGCGGCTGCGCACCCCGCCCCTGCCGGACGGGCCCGGCGTGCGCGTCCCGCAGCCGTTCGCCGAGGTCGCGGCGCACGTCCTGGAGCGGTTCATCCCGCTGCGCAGCGTCTCGGCCGACGCGTACGAGGGCCCCGGCGGCCCGGCGTCCTCGGAGGCGGTGCGCCGCTCCCAGGACCTGGTGCGGCGGTTCGCCGCCGACGGCATGGTGCAGAACCTCATCGACGCGGTGCAGCTGCTGCGGCACGCCACCGAGGGCGAACGGCACCGCGGTGCCGACGCCGTGCTGTGGAGCGAGCTGGCGGAGACCCTGCTGCGGCTGTGGGAGCTCCAGGGCGGCCGGGCGCTGCTCCGCGAGGCGCACGACGCGGCGCGCACGGCCGCGCAGTCCGGCGCCGCGCGGGCCCGTGCGGCCCTGGGCCGGGTGCTGCACAGGCAGGCGGCGGAGCGGCGCGCGGCCGGCGACGGGCGCGGCGCGCTGGAGCTGCTGCGCCGCGCCGACCGGGAGTTCACCGCCGTGTGCGCGACCGCGGGCCTGGAGCCGTGGCACGCCCTGGCGATCACCCTGGAGCGGGTGCGGGTCCTGGAGGAGCAGTGGCAGCTCGGCGGCGACAGCGGGCTGCTGCAGGAGACGGTCGGGATGCTGGAGGCGTTCGCCGACGCCTGGCCGTACGACGAGGACCGGCCCTTCGGTCTGCCGCTGGCGCACGGGCGGGCGCTGCTGCGGCTGTCCGGCACGGCCGCCGACCGCGAACAGGCGGCGGCGTACGCCCAGCAGGCGGCGGAGTCGCTCACGCACGCGACCGACGCGATGGCCGCCGAGGACGCGCCCGGGGAAGCCCGGCTGTGGGCCCGGCTGGAGCTGGTGGACGCGCTGCTGACGCTGACCGGTGGCGCGCTGGACCGCGCCGGACGGCTGATCGACGAGATGGGGCGGGCCGCGCAGGGGCCGGACGAGCGGGCCAACGTGCTGGTGCGCGCCGCCCGGCTGGCGGTGCGGCGCTTCGAGGCGGACGGCGACGTACGGCATCTGGCGGAGGCCGACCGCGGTTACGAAGCGGCCTGCCGGGCGGTGCCGCGGGACCGGGAGGGCTACGGCGACCTGATCGAGGAGTGGGGCGGGGCACTGATGCGCCGGGCCCGCGAGCCCGGCGGCCGGGCCGTCATCCACCGCACGGTCCGGGTGCTGCGGGACTGCCGGATGGAGACCGCGGCCGGCGACCCGCGGCTGGCGCGGCGGCTGCTGACCCTCGGCCGTGCCCTGATGCTCCGGAGGACCGACGACGACCGGGTGGACCTGCGGGAGGCCGAGCACCTCTTCGGGCTCGCCGCGCAGTCCGCCGCCGACCCGATGGTGCGCGCCGAGTGCTTCCTGGAGCTGGGCGGCACGCACCGGCTGGCGCACCGCCGCACCCGCCTGGACGCGCAGCTGGAGCAGGCGGCCGACGCGTACCGGCGGGCCGCGGACGCGGCGCGCGCGGCCCAGGAGGACGCGGCCGACCCCGCACCCGCCGTACGGCTGCGCGCCCGCGCGTACCACCTGCGGGGCGAGGTGTACGAGGACGCGCGCCGGCCGCGGGCCGCGCGGGACGCCTACCGGCTCGCCCTGGAGGAGTGGCGGCGGCTGCCGGACGGGGGCGGGCCGGCGGCCGAGGAGACCTCGCGCCGGATCGTGGACATCGGCAGGTGACAGGCGGCAGCCTGTAAGCGACCTCGCAACGGGGGCAGTTGGCGGGAAGGGGCAAGCGATGAGCGCGAGCGGCAAGGACACGGAGGCGCGGCCGGTGGACCGCGCGGGGGCGGACGGGGCCGCGGTGCCGCCGGTGGACGGGCTGCCCGAACTGCCGGACCTGCTCGCCCTGGACCTCGCGGAGCTGCGGACGGTGGAGCACCCGGTACTGGCCGAGGTGCTGGAGCGGATACGGACGCGGGTGGACGAGCCCACCGAGATGCTGTGGGGCTTCAACAGCGCTTTCTGACGTGAACCGACGTCACCCGAACATTTTCGGTCGTTGGGACCGACGGAACCGGACACGGCCGATCGGAGCCGGTTTGGTGACGCCGCCCCGCAGGGATACTCCGCCACGGACCGGCGACGGGGGCCGCCCCTGCGCGGGCCGCGGCTTTGGGGGTGCCGACGTGGCGCAGCAGACCGTACGGGACGCGGGCCCGGCGGCGGACCGGCCGGACGTCCCCTCCTCCGGGCACCCCTTCCGGCAGTTCGTCCTCAAGGTGCACGGCCACTGCAACCTCGCCTGCCGCTACTGCTACCTCTACGAAGCCGCCGACCACGGCTGGCGGGACCGCCCGGCCATGATGAGCGACGCGGTACTGGACCGCACGGCCCGGCGGATCGCCGAGCACGCGGCGGCCCACGGCCTCCGGCACGCCGCCCTCGTCCTGCACGGCGGCGAGCCCCTGCTGGCCGGCGCCGGCCGGCTCGGCCGCGCCGTGGACCGGCTGCGCGCCCTGATGCCGGAGGACTGCGCCCTGCACCCCACCGTGCAGACCAACGGCACCCTGCTCACCCGCGACCGGCTGCGCACCCTCGCGGCACACGGCATACGGGTGGGCGTCAGCCTCGACGGCGGGCTGCCCGCGCACAACGCCGCGCGCGTGGACCACGCGGGGCGCCCCGCCTGGTCGCGCGCTGTCCGCGGGCTGCGGCTGCTCGCCGAGGTGCAGCCGGACGCGTACGCCGGCGTCCTCGCCGTCGTCGACCCGCGCACCGACCCGGCCGAGACCTACGCCTCGCTCGCCGCGTTCCGCCCGCCACGCCTGGACCTGCTGCTCCCGCACGGCAACTGGACCACCCCGCCACCGGGCCTCACTCCCGGCGCCGCCGACCGCCCCACCCCGTACGGCGACTGGCTCGCCGCCGCCTTCGACGCCTGGTGGGACGGCGGCCCGGGACAGCCCGGCGTCCGGCTCTTCGAGGAGTGCCTGGCGCTGCTGATGGGCGCGCCGGCGGGCGGCGAGTCGCTGGGCCTGACCCCGTTCACCGCCGTCGTCGTGGAGACCGACGGCAGCATCGAACAGGTCGACTCCCTGAAGTCCGCGTACGAAGGCGCCGCCGCCACCGGCCTGGACGTCTTCCGGCACACCTTCGACGACGCGCTCCGGCATCCCGGCGTCGCCGCCCGGCACGCGGGCGCCGCGGCCCTCGCCCCCGTGTGCCGCGCCTGCCCGCTGGTACGGGTGTGCGGCGGCGGGCAGTACGCGCACCGCTACCGGCGCGGCAGCGGCTTCGCCAACCCCTCGGTGTACTGCGCCGACCTCCAGCGCCTGATCCGGCACGCGGCGGGACGGCTGGCCGGTGCGGCGCGGGGGCCCGCGCGATGAGCAGCCGGATACCCCTGGACCTGCTGCGCGAGCTGGGCCGGTCCGAAGGCGGGGCCGAGGCGCTGGGGCTGCTCGTCGACGACCAGCGGGTACGGCGGCTGCTGGCGCTGCGCGCGCTGCTGGACGCGGTGGACACCGCCCGTACCCCCACCGTGCCGCGGTCCGCCGCTGCCCGGGTCGCCGAGCACTGGGGACTGCTGGAGGCGGCGGACCGCGCGGGCCGGGACGCCACCCGCCAGGTGCTGTACTACCCGCTCCTCGGGCCCTGGGTACGGCGCGTGCTGCGCGGCCTCGCGGCCGCCGTCCCGCCGCCGGACCTCCTGCCCGACCTGGAACACCTCGGGGCCGTCGCCGCCGCAGCCGCCGCCCGCGCCGGGCTCCCGTTCACGCTGCGGCTGCGCGCCGCGAACGGCACGCTCGCCCTGCCCACCCTCGGCGCCCACACCCTGCGCGGCACGGACGCCGGACACCGGGGACCGCGGCCCGACGTCGAACTCACCCACCGGGACGGCAGGTTGACCCTCCGCCCGGCCGCGGGGCCGCCCGCCGTGCTGTGCCGCCGGCCCGACGGCGTCTGGGAGTCGTCGGACCCCGCGTGGCGGCCGCTGCGCCCGCTCACCGGCGGCCCGCGCCCGGTGCTCCTCGACGACCTCGACCCGTTCCGCACGGCCGACAGCGGCCTGGAGCGGCACGGACTCAAGCCCGCCGAACCGCTCGGCGCGGACGGACGCGCCGGCTGGCAGGCCGCCTGGGCCGGGGCCCGGCCGCTGCTGGAGCGCGGCGGCCCGACCCGCGCCCTGGAGGCCGGGATCCTGCTGGACTGCATCGTGCCGCTCGCGCCGCCGCCCCAGGCCGGGCCGCACGCCGCGGGCCCCGCGCACTGCAGCGGCACCCGCCGCGAGGCGTTCGGTGCGGTCCTCAGCTCCGCACCGCAGACCGCCGCCTTCCTCGCCGCCACGCTCGTCCACGAGCTCCAGCACGCCAAGCTCGCGGCGCTCACCGAGCTGACACCGCTGCACCACGACACCGGCACCACCCGGCACTGGGCGCCCTGGCGGCCCGACCCGCGCCCCTTCGACGGGCTGCTCCAGGGCACGTACTCCCACCTCGCCCTCGCCGACTACTGGCAGCGCTTCGCGCTGACCGCCGAGAACGCGCTGGAGCGCCACACCGCCTGGGCCGAGCACTCCCGCTGCCGGGAACAGGTCGGCGCCGCGCTGCCCACGCTGCTCGGCTCGCGCGCCCTCACCCCGGCCGGCCGCGTGCTGACCGGAGCCATAGCGGAACGGCTCACCCGATTGCGGGAACGACCGCCTCCGGAGGGCTACTTGGCCCGTGCGAGCGCTTACGTGGAGACCTCGCGGACGATGTGGCGACGTCAGCACGCGCGATGACCGCCGACGGCCGGTTCGCCGGTGTATGTTCCCCACGAGGGCAGCTCTGACGGTCCTTGCCCGGCCGTTCGTTCGTACGCAAGACGAGGGAGTCGTTCGAATGCCCGCAGCGCGCAGGACCCTTTCCCACGGAGGCCGGCCACCCGTCACGATCAGCTTCGCCGGGTTCAACCGCGCCTGGGCCGCCTGGATCGGCGACCGGCTGGAACGGCACGGCATGCGGGTCGCCTTCCAGCGCTGGGACCCCCGCGCCGGCACCCCGCTGGAGGACGCGCTGCGCGACCTCGCGCTCGCCGAGGGCACCGTCCTCATCGTGCTCAGCGACTGGTACATCCAGCTCGGCCCGCGCAGCCACGACGAGTGGAACGGCGCGCTGCGCACGGTCGTCGCCGAGCGCCAGGACAAGTTCGCCGCCGTCTCCGTCACCACCAACGCGCTGCCCACCGCCACCGCCGTCTTCGGCGCCGCCGAACTGGCGGACGTCGGGGCCCGCGAGGCCGAACGCCGGCTGCTGGCCCGGCTCGGCATCGACGCCGACCCGCACCCCGAACCGGAGGAGGACGGCGAGGGCCCCCGCTACCCCCAGGAGCAGCCGCGCGTCTGGGGCGGCGTGCCGCGCCGCAACACCCGCTTCACCGGCCGCGAGCCCCTCCTCGCCGACGTCTACCACCGCCTCCAGCAGGCCGAGCGCGGCGCCGCCGTCTGCACGCTGTACGGCATGTCCGGCGTCGGCAAGACCCAGCTGGCCACCGAGTACGTCTACCGCTTCGGCTCCGAGTACGACGTGGTGTGGTGGGTCTCGGCGGGCGAGCGCACCCCCATGCGCCAGCGGCTGGCCGAGCTGGCCCCCGCCCTCGGGCTGACCACCGGGCAGGAGTACGGCGAGCGGCTGCGCGCCGTCCGCGACGCGCTCCGCCGCGGCGACCCCTCCTCCCGCTGGCTGCTCGTCCTGGACGGCGCCGACCAGCCCGAACACGTCGCCGACATGCTGCCCTCCGGGCCCGGCCACGTACTGCTCACCTCGCAGAACCGCGAGTGGGGCGAGCACAACAGCATGATGTTCGAGGTCCCCGTCTACACCCGCGAGGAGTCCATCGCCTTCGTACGCCGGCGCGCCCCGCGCCTGGACCGCGAGGAGGCCGGCCGGCTCGCCGAGGCCCTGGAGGACCTGCCGCTGCTGCTCGACCAGACCGCCGGCTGGCTCAGCGATTCCTCGATGTCCGTCGACGAGTACGTCGGACTGCTGGAGAGCGGCGCCGACGCCGAGGTCGTCCGGGTCGCCCACGACTTCCCGATGACGTACCAGACCTCCTGGTCGATACTGCAGAACCGGCTGAGCGAGGCCGTCCCCGCCTCCGTCGACCTGCTGCGGCTGTGCTCCTTCTTCGCGCCCGCCGCCATCCCCGTACGGCTGCTCCGCGAGCTCCCGCCCGGCGACCTGCCGGAGGAGCTGACCGGGCTGATGAACGACCCGCTGCTGTGGAACCAGGCCCTCAGCAAGCTCCTGCAGTACTCCGTCGTGCGCATCGAGTCCCACGACGTCACCGCCGACGACGTCTCGCCCGGCGGCGAGATCCTCTACATGCACCGCATGGTCCACCAGACCGTCCGCGCCCTGATGCCGGACCGGCAGATCGAGGAGTACAGCCGCGTCGCCCAGCGCGCCCTGGCCGCGGCCGATCCGCTGCGCCCCACCGACACCCGGCTCTGGCCGCGGTTCGCCGAGATCGCCCAGCACCTCAAGGCCGCCGACGTCCTGGTCAGCCGGGACCCCGACGTGCAGAACCTGGTCCTGAACGTGCTGCGGTACATGTACCTCTCGGGTGAGTACCGCGCCGGGCTCAAGCTCGCCGAACGTGCCCTCGCCCGCTGGCGGGAGACGCTCGGCGACACCCACCCGCGGATCTGGGACCTCAGCTACCACTACGCCAACCTGCTCCGCGCCACCGGCGACTACGCCGCCACCGAGGCGCTGGACCGCATCGTCCTGGACCACCTGCGCGACACCCAGGGCCCGCGCGACCTGGACACGCTGCGCGCCGCCAACGGGCTCGCCGCCGACCTGCGCGGCCTCGGCCGCTTCGACGAGGCGCTGGAGCTGTCCACCACCGTCCTGCAGGGCTACACCGACCTGGTCGGCGAGCAGGACTCGCGCACCCTCAACGCGCAGAACAACCTCGCCGTCTCGCTCCGCCTCCTCGGCCGCTACACCGAGTCCCTCGCGCTGAACCGCCGCACCCTGGAGGCCCGCCGCGAGCTGCTGCGCCCGCGCCACAACTGGTCCCTCTTCTCCGAGATCCACGTCGCCACCGACCTGCGGCTGCTCGGCCGGTACGCCGAGGCCACCTCGGTCCAGGAGCACAGCGCCCGGGTGCACCGCATCGTCATGGGCAACGACAACCCCCAGACGCTCCGCGCCGAGCACAACCTCGGGCTGTGCTACTACCGTTCCGGCGAACGCCCCAAGGCCGGCCGGCTGCTGGGCCGGGTCCTGGAGCGCTGCGAACGGGTGCTGGGCGAGGCCGACCCGCTCACCCTCATGGTCGGCGTCAGCTACTCCTGCTTCGCCCGCGAGCACGGCAGCCTGGACCAGGCCAGGGAGATCGGCGAGCGGGTCACCGACCGGTACCGCTTCCAGCTGGGCGAGGCCCACCCGTACGCGATCGGCGCGCAGGCCAACCACGCGCTGGTGCTGCGCGCCGCGGGCGAACGGCAGCAGGCCCTGCTGCTGACCGAGGAGGCGCTGGCGGGGATGGACCGGGCCGTCGGCCCCGACCACCCCTGGACACTGGGGTGCGCGCTGAACGCCGCGGCGGCCCGCAACTTCGCTGGTGACCCGGAGAGCGCGGCGGAGCTGGGCCGGGACACCGTCACCCGGGCCGTCGCCACCCTCGGCCTGCGCCACCCACTGACCCTCTCCGGCCAGGTGGCGCTCGCCGCGGACCTGCGCGGCCTGCGCAAACGCCAGGAGGCCGACAAGCTGGAGGAGGAGGCGCTGACCGGGCTGAGCACCGTACTGGGCCCGCAGCACGCCCACACCGTCTCGGCGCGCGCCCGCACCCGGCCCTTCTGGGACTTCGAACCGCAGATCATCTGAGGGTGCGTCAGCGGCGGGGCGCGTGCCGTGGCCGCCCCGCGCACTAGGCCGGAATCCGCTCGCGGCGGCCCGGCGCCGTGGGATACGGAAGAACAGGGCCGTATCGACGGTCCCTTGACAGGAGAGCAGGACCGTATGGCACAGCCGGCGGAGTCGACGTTCCCGCAGCGGCCGACGGGCGCGACCGCCCGGGTCCCGCGGCCCGCCCGGCCGGTGCGCCCCGGGCCGCCCACCGGCCCGCGGGTCACCGTCAGCGTCGCCGCGGACAGCCGCGCCTGGGGCGACTGGATCGCCGACCGCCTCGAACGCCACGGGCTGCGCGCCCCGCTGCACCACTGGGACCCGCCCGCCGCCATGGAGCTGCGCTCCGCGCTCGCCGGCCTCACCCTCTCCGGCGGCCGGATACTGCTGGTCTTCAGCGCCGGCTACTTCCAGCCCGGCGTCCGCACCGGCCGGGAGTGGGACACCGCGCTCGCCGCCGTGAACGCCGCCCACCCCGGCCGCTTCGCCGCCGTCTCCGTCACCGATCCCGGCAACCTCCCGGCCGGCGCCGCCGCGCTCGGCCCGGCACAGCTCACCGAGGCCGGCGCGCACCACGCCGAGCGCCTCCTGCTGCGCCGCCTCGGCCTCCCGGACACCCCCGCGCCCGGCACCGGCGGCCCGCGCTTCCCGCTGGACGCCCCCGCCGTCTGGGGCGGCGTGCCGCGCCGCAACCCCCGCTTCACCGGCCGCGCCGCGCTCCTCGCCCACATCCACCGCCGTCTGGAGCGCTCCGTGCGCGGCGCCGCCGTCTGCACCCTCCTGGGCATGGCGGGGGTGGGCAAGACCCAGCTGGCCGCCGAGTACGTGCACCGCTTCGCGACCGAGTACGACGTGGTGTGGTGGGTCAACGCCGGTACGGGCGACCGCGCCCGGCGCAAGATGGCGGCGCTCGCCCCCGAGCTGGGGCTGCGCACCGGCCCGGGGGAGCGGCTGGGCGCGGTCGTCGACGCGCTGCGCCGCGGCGAGCCGTACCGCCGCTGGCTGCTCGTGCTGGACGGCGCCGACGACCCGGCGGCCGTGGCGGACCTGCTGCCCAGCGGCTCGGGCCACGTCCTGATCACCTCCCGCAACCGCTCCTGGGACACCCACAACACCCTCCTCCTCCCGGTCCCCGTCCTCGGCCGCCCGGAGAGCGTCGCCTTCGTCCGCCGCCGCGCCCCGCGGCTGACCGCGGCCGACGCCGACCGGCTGGCCGCCGCGCTGGAGGACCTGCCGCTCCTGCTGGACCAGACGGCGGGCTGGCTGAACGACTCCGACATGAGCGTCGACCGGTACCTGCGCCTCCTGGAGGGCGGCATCGCGGACGCCCGCACGGTGGTCGCCGACGACTTCCCGATGACCTTCGCCGCGGCCTGGACCGCCCTGCTCGACCGCATCGCCGAGACCGCACCGGACGCCGCCGAAGTGCTGCGGCTGTGCGCCGTCCTCGCGCCCGGCACCGTACCGGTCGGCCTCCTCGCCCTGATCCGCGGCGACTTCGCGCCGGTCACCGGCGACCCGCGGCGGCTCCAGGAAGCCCTGCGGCTGCTCGCCCGCTACTCCGTAGTGGAGGCCACTGAGTCCGCCGACGGCACCGAGGTGGCCTGCGTCCACCTGCACCGCATGGTCCGGCTCCTGGTCCGCGAGGGCATCCCGGGACCGGAGCGGGAGCGGTACGCCCGGGCCGTCCGCGGCGCGCTCGCCGCCGCCGACCCCGGCCGCCCCGACGAACCGGCCCACTGGCCCGCGTACGCCGGGCTGCTGCCGCACCTGCTGCCCGCCGGCGCGCTGGACGCCGACCCCGCGGAGTCCGCCGTACCGGTACTGCACTGCCTGCGCTACGCCTACCTCACCGGCGCGCAGGACACCGGCCTCGCCCTCGCCCGGCGCGCCGACCTCACCTGGGAGCGGCTGCTGCCCGAGGACCACCCGCACCGCCTGGACCTGCTGCACGCGCACACCAACCTGCTGCGGGCCACCGGGCAGTACGGGGCCTGCGAGGCGCTGGACCGGCCCGCGCTGGAACGGCTGCTCAGCAGGCGCAGCGCCCCGGACGCCGAGATCCTGCGCGCCGCCGCCGGCCTCGCCGCCGACCTGCGCGGCCTCGCCCGCTACCAGGAGGCGCTGGAACTCTCCCGGTACGTCCTCGACGGCAGCCGGGAGACCTTCGGCGACCGCGACGCCCGCACCCTCGCCGCGCAGAACAACCTCGCGGTCTCCCTGCGGCTCCTCGGCGCCCACGACCAGGCCGTGGAACTGGACCAGGAGACCCTGCGGGCGCGCGGCGAGATCCTCGGCACCGACCACCCCTGGACGCTCTACTCCGAGCTGCACCACGCCACAGGGCTGCGGCTCACCGGCCGCACCGACCTGGCCCTGGAGACCCAGGAGCGGAACGCGCGGGCCCACCACCGGCTGCTGGGCGCCGACCACCCGCAGACGCTGCGCGCCGCGCACAACCTGGCGCTCTGCCGCCGGGGAGCGGGACAGGGGGAGCGCGCCCGGCAGGGCATGCAGGCGCTGCTGGAGCGGTCGGCGCGGCTGCTGGGCCGCCGGGACCCGCTCACCCTGATGATCGCGTCCGGCGCCGGCTGCCTGGAGCGGGAGTCCGGCGACCCGGAGCGCGCCCTGGCGATGGCCGAGCGCACGTACCGGGCCTACCGCGACCTGCTCGGCCCCGCCCACCCGTACACCGTCGGCAGCGACGCCAACCACGCGCTGGCGCTGCTCGCGACGGGCGACCGTGCCGCGGCCCTGGGCACGCTCTCCCGCGCCCTGCCCGCCATGGAGATCGCGGTCGGCCCCGGCCACCCCTGGACGCTCGCGCTGGCGCACGACACCCGCTCCACCGAGGCGGACCTGCCGCCGTACCAGCTCCGCGACTTCGAGCCGCTGACGATCTGAGCGCCGCCGACGGACCGGCGGCGTACGCCGAAGGGGCAGGGCCCCACCGAATCGCTTCGGTGGGGCCCCGCCCCTTCAGGTGCCGTGCGAGCCGGTGGCTCAGGCGTCGAACGCCTCGGCGATGAGCTGGGCCTGCTCGGCCTGGTGGCGCTTGGCCGAGCCGACGGCCGGGGAGGAGCCGTGCGGCCGCGAGATGCGGCGCAGGCGCTCCTTGTGCGGCACGTCGGCGCCGACCGCCAGGTCCAGGTGGTCGATCAGGTTCAGGCCGAGGAACGGCCAGGCGCCCTGGTTGGCGGGCTCCTCCTGGACCCAGAGGAACTTGCCCGCGTTCGGGAACTTGGCGATCTCCGCCTGGAGCTCCTTGCCGGGCAGCGGGTACAGGCGCTCGATGCGGACGATCGCGACGTCGTTCGCGCCGCGCTTCTCCCGCTCCGCCTCCAGGTCGTAGTAGACCTTGCCGGAGCAGAAGACGACCTTCTGCACGGCGTTCGGGTCGACCGAGTCGTCGCCGATCACCGGGCGGAAGCCGCCGGTGGTGAACTCCTCCGTCTTCGACGCCGCGGCCTTCAGACGCAGCATCGACTTCGGGGTGAAGACGACCAGCGGCTTGTGGTGCGGGTTGTGCACCTGCCAGCGCAGCAGGTGGAAGTAGTTGGAGGGGAGCGTCGGCATCGCGACGGTCATGTTGTTCTGCGCGCACAGCTGCAGGAACCGCTCGATGCGGGCCGAGGAGTGGTCCGGGCCCTGGCCCTCGTAGCCGTGCGGCAGGAGCAGGGTGACGCCGGAGGTCTGGCCCCACTTCTGCTCGGCGGAGGAGATGAACTCATCCACGACGGTCTGCGCGCCGTTGACGAAGTCACCGAACTGCGCCTCCCACATGACCAGCGACTCGGGCCGGGCGAGGGAGTAGCCGTACTCGAAGCCCATCGCCGCGTACTCGCTGAGCAGCGAGTCGTAGACGTTGAACCGCTCCTGGTCCTCGGAGAGGTAGAGCAGCGGCGTGTAGTCGTTGCCCGTCTCCCGGTCGATGAGGACCGCGTGACGCTGACCGAAGGTGCCGCGACGGGAGTCCTGGCCGGCGAGCCGGACCGGGGTGCCCTCCATCAGCAGCGAACCGATGGCCAGGGTCTCGCCCATGCCCCAGTCGATCGTGCCGTCCTCGACCATGGCCGCGCGGCGCTGCAGCTGGGGCAGCAGACGCGGGTGGACGGTGACCCGGTCGGGGATGTTGACCTGGGACTCGGCGATCCGCTTCACGACCTCCTGGGAGACCGCGGTGTCCACGTGGACCGGGAACTCGGCCTGCGGCTGCGGGACCTCGGGGGCCGCCGGGGTCGTGGTGGCCTCGCGGACCTCCGTGAAGACCTTCTCCAGCTGGCCCTGGAAGTCCTGCAGCGCCTGCTCGGCCTCTTCCAGCGTGATGTCGCCACGACCGATGAGGGACTCGGTGTAGAGCTTGCGCACCGAGCGCTTCTTGTCGATCAGGTCGTACATCAGCGGCTGGGTGAAGGCCGGGTTGTCCGACTCGTTGTGGCCGCGGCGGCGGTAGCAGATCAGGTCGATGACGACGTCCTTGTTGAACGCCTGGCGGAACTCGAAGGCGAGACGCGCGACGCGCACCACGGCCTCCGGGTCGTCACCGTTCACGTGGAAGATCGGCGCCTCGATCATGCGGGCCACGTCGGTGGCGTACATGGAGGAGCGGGCCGACTCCGGCGCGGCGGTGAAGCCGACCTGGTTGTTGATGACGATGTGGACCGTGCCGCCGGTGCGGTAGCCCCGCAGCTGCGACATGTTCAGCGTCTCGGCGACCACGCCCTGGCCGGCGAACGCGGCGTCACCGTGCAGCTGGACGGGGAGGACGGTGAAGTCCGTGCCGCCCTTGCCGATGATGTCCTGCTTCGCGCGGGCGACACCCTCGACGACCGGGTCCACGGCCTCCAGGTGGGAGGGGTTGGCGGTGAGCGAGACCTTGATCTGCTCGCCGTCCAGGCCGGTGAAGGTGCCCTCGGCGCCCAGGTGGTACTTCACGTCGCCGGAGCCGTGCATCGACTTCGGGTCGAGGTTGCCCTCGAACTCGCGGAAGATCTGCGCGTAGGACTTGCCGACGATGTTGGCGAGGACGTTCAGCCGGCCGCGGTGGGCCATGCCGATGACGACCTCGTCCAGCCGCGACTCGGCCGCGGAGTCGATGACCGCGTCCAGCATCGGGATGACGGACTCGCCGCCCTCCAGCGAGAAGCGCTTCTGGCCGACGTACTTCGTCTGCAGGAAGGTCTCGAAGGCCTCGGCGGAGTTCAGACGGCGCAGGATGCGCAGCTGCTCGTCGCGCTCCGGCGGGGTGTGCGGGCGCTCCAGGCGGTCCTGCAGCCACTTGCGCTGCTTGGGGTCCTGGATGTGCATGTACTCGATGCCGGTGGTGCGGCAGTACGAGTCGCGCAGCACGCCGAGGATGTCGCGGAGCTTCATCATCGACTTGCCGGAGAAGCCGCCGACCGCGAACTCGCGCTCCAGGTCCCACAGGGTGAGGCCGTGCTCGGTGATGTCCAGGTCGGCGTGCTTGCGCTGCTTGTACTCCAGCGGGTCGGTGTCGGCCATGACGTGGCCGCGCACCCGGTAGGCGTGGATCAGGTCGAAGACCCGGGCCGCCTTGGAGACGTCGTCGTCGTGGCTGACGTCGATGTCCTTCAGCCACCGGACCGGCTCGTACGGGATCCGCAGCGACTTGAAGATGTCGTCGAAGAAGTCGTTCTCGCCGAGCAGCAGCTGGCTCATGATCCGCAGGAACTCGCCGGAGGCGGCGCCCTGGATCACGCGGTGGTCATAGGTGCTGGTCAGCGTCATGACCTTGGAGATGCCCAGCTTGTTCAGGGTGTCCTGCGAGGTGCCCTGGAACTCGGCGGGGTAGTCCATCGCGCCGACGCCGACGATGAGGCCCTGGCCGGGCATCAGGCGCGGCACGGAGTGCACGGTGCCGATGCCGCCGGGGTTGGTCAGCGACGCGGTGACGCCGGTGAAGTCCTCCATCGTCAGCTTGCCGACCCGGGCGCGGCGGACGATGTCCTCGTACGCCTGCCAGAACTCGAAGAAGCTGAGCGTCTCGGCCTTCTTGATGGCCGCGACGACGAGCTGGCGGTCGCCGTTCGGCTTCACCAGGTCGATGGCCAGACCGAGGTTCACGTGGTCCGGCTTGACCAGGGTGGGCTTGCCGTCCTTCTCGGCGAACGAGTAGTTCATCGAGGGCATCGCCTTGAGCGCCTGCACCATGGCGTACCCGATGAGGTGGGTGAAGGAGACCTTCCCACCGCGGGCGCGCTTGAGGTGGTTGTTCATGACGATGCGGTTGTCGAACAGCAGCTTCACGGGGACGGCGCGCACGGACGTGGCCGTGGGCAGCTCCAGCGAGGCGTTCATGTTCTTCGCCACGGCGGCGGAGGGACCGCGCAGCGTGACGAGCTCGGGGCCCTCGGGCGCCTCGGCGGCAGGCTTGGCGTCCGCCTTGGCCGCGGGCTTGGCGGCCGGAGCCGCCTTGGCCGGGGCCGGGGCGGCCTTCGCCGGCGCGGGCTTCGCGGGCGCCGGCTGCGCGGCCGCGGGCTTGGCCTCGGCCTTGGCCGGGGCGGCAGCGGCCGGCTTGGCGGCCGGCTTGGCTTCGTCAGCTGGGGTGCCCGACGTCACCGGGGCGCCCGGCTTGTAGTCGGCGAAGAAGTCCCACCAGGCTCGGTCTACCGAGTTCGGGTCCTGGAGGTACTGCTGGTAGATCTCGTCGACGAGCCACTCGTTCGCACCGAATCCGGCTGCAGGGTTCTTACCCTGCCCGTCTTGGTCGGTCGAGGCACTCGAAGTGTTGGGGGACTGTGGCGACACGGCGGCAACCGCCCTCTTCCGCTTCCTAAAGGTGGTGGACAGCGGGAATAAAGGCTACGCCTCTGTCGACCGATGCTGCAGTCCGGGAGGGGTACTCGTCGCGCACGTCACATTTGGCGGCGGGTTTCGGGGAACGACTTGGCGGGAAACATGCGTGGTTCGCTCGCGCCTGGGTAGGGGGTATCGCCATCGCACCCCCGGTGGGGACACGGGGAACACCCCGAATGAGTGGTTCCGCCACCGACCCTACGTCACCGGGCGTCAAGGACGAGGCTGACCGGTCCCCGGAAGGGTGACGCGGATCCGGCAGCCACGTGGGGATTCGGCCACTCCGATGCGCCCGCCGTGCAGATCCACCGCCCAGCGTGCGATCGCCAGTCCGAGGCCCGTACCGCCGTCGGTGCCCGGACCGGAGGGGGCCGGCCCGCCGCGGTTGAACCGCTCGAAGACCCGGTGCCGCTCGGACGCGGGGATGCCCGGACCCTCGTCCTGCACCTCCAGGACCAGGCTGCCGGCCCCCTCGCCGCGGCGTGCCCGTACGGTCACCCGGCCGTGCGGCGGGCTGTGCTTGATGCCGTTGTCGATCAGGTTGGCGACGACCTGGTGCAGCCGCTCGGCGTCCGCGTGCGCGGTCAGCTCCGGCGGCGAGACGTCCAGGTGGAGGTGGACGTCCGTACGGCTGTGGTGGCTGGAGCCGACGGCGAGGGTGGAGGCGCTGCGGCTCATGTTGGCCTCCTTCAGCACCCCGGAGAGGTACGGCCAGACCTCGAAGCGGCGGGCGTGCAGCGGGATGACCCCGTTGTCCAGCCGGGAGAGGTCCAGCAGGTGCTCGACCAGCCGGCCCAGCCGCTCGGTCTGGCTCAGCGCGGTGCGCATCGTCTCAGGATCGGCCTCGGAGACCCCGTCGACGACGTTCTCCAGCACGGCGCGGAGCGCGGCGATCGGGGTGCGCAGCTCGTGCGAGACGTTGGCGACCAGCTCTTTGCGATGGGTGTCCACCGCCTCCAGGTCCGCGGCCATCCGGTTGAAGGCTTCCGCCAGCTCGCCGAACTCGTCCCGCCGGCTGCCCTGCACCCGCCGGGTGTAGTCACCGCCGGCCATGGCCCGGGTCACGTCCGTCATCTCGTCCAGCGGGGCGGTGAGACCCTGCGCGACGAACTGGGTGATCAGCAGCGAGGCGATGATCGAGAAGACGGTGATGACCCGCAGCTCGGTCGCCGAGTGGAACGCGACGAGGACCAGCAGCGTCGTGATGATCACCGAAACGGTGACCAGCGCGCCGAGTGCCGCCTTGACCGACCGGTAGGGGTCGAGCGGGCGCATCGCCTCCCAGGCCCGCTGCCAGAGCTCGCGCGCCAGAGGCCGGGGCGACCTCATGCCGGCGGGGTCTCCAGCGCGTAACCGACGCCGTGCACCGTGCGGATCCGCTCGGCGCCGATCTTCCGCCGGAGCGCCTTGATGTGGCTGTCGACCGTACGGGTGCCGGAGGCGTCCGCCCAGTCCCAGACCTCGGCCAGCAGCTGCTCGCGGGAGAGGACGGCGCGCGGGGTGTTGGCCAGGCACACCAGCAGGTCGAACTCGGTCGGGGTGAGATGCACGTCGGCGCCGCGCACCCGGACCCGCCGCTGGGCGTGGTCGATCTCCAGCTCGCCCAGGCGCAGGATGCCGCTGCGGGGGGTGTGCGCGGCCAGCGCGGCCCGCTCGACGCGGCGCAGCAGGACGTGCACGCGGGCGGCCAGTTCCCGCATGGAGAACGGTTTTGTCATGTAGTCGTCGGCGCCGACGCCGAGTCCGACGAGCATGTCCGTCTCGTCGTCCCGCGCGGTGAGCATCATCACCGGGACCGGCCGCTGCGCCTGCACCCGGCGGCACACCTCCAGGCCGTCGAAGCCCGGCAGCATGATGTCGAGGACGAGCAGGTCGGGCTGCCAGGCCTCGGCGGTGTCGACCGCGGAGGGGCCGTCGACGGCGGTCTGCACCTGGAAGCCCTCGGCGCGCAGCCGGGCCGCGATGGCGTCCACGATCGTCGGGTCGTCCTCGACGACGAGCACTCGCCGCTGTGCGCCGGGCGTGGCCGCCGCCGCGGCGGCGCCGTGGGTGGTCTGAGTCTGGTCCATCGCCCGCCCCTGAATTTCCCCGTGCGTGGTCGCGTTACTGACTGGTTGTGCCGACCTGCTGACCCGGTGTACCGGCTGGTCGCACACTGCTGGCAGCAGCGTAAAGGCACGATGAGACCCGCGGCTACGCGCGTTTCCTCGCGAGGTGCACCACGTCGGGGACGCCTCGGACAACGGGGATCTCTTCGGTGCGAACCTCGCTGAACCCCACATTCCGGAGAGCGGACTCGAAGGAGGCGGAGGGCTGCGCGGACCATACGGCGAGCACTCCGCCGGGCGTCAGCCGGTCCCGGCAGGCCGCGAGGCCGCCCGGGGAGTAGAGGCCGTCGTTGTCCTCGGTGACGGTCCAGTCCGGCCCGTTGTCGATGTCCAGGCAGAGCGCGTCGAAGGTCGCGGCGCCGGCTCCGGCGCGTACGTACGCGACCAGGTCGGCCGGGACGATCTCGGTGCGCGGATCGGCCAGGGCCGGGCCCGACACCGCGTCCAGCGGCCCCGAGCGGTGCCAGTCGACCACCGCCTCCTCGCGCTCGACGACCGCGATCCGGCCCCAGCGCGGCTCCGCCGCCGCGCGGGCCAGGGAGAACCCGACGCCGAGGCCGCCGATCAGTACGGACGGCCGCGCGCGGTCGCCGGGCAGCGCGGCGAGGGCGGCATCGACGAGCAGCCGTTCCGACCGTCCGTCGGAGGTGTCCATCAGGAAGCACCCGTTGGCGATGATCTCGAAGTGCGCGCCCCGCCGCCGCAGCACCACCTCGCCGTACGGTCCGTCCCGGCGCTCCAGTGTGACGGGCGCCTCGTCGGTCTCGAAGGGGGCTGACATGGGTGCGGGGCCTCCGGGGTCGTGGGTGCCGGGCGCCCCCACTGTACGAGTCAGCGGCTGATCGCTCACAGCGAACACGGCCCGGGGAACATCCATCGGCTCATGAGCATTGAGTGAGTACAGCTCAACTTGCCTGCCGAAGGGGAGATCATGGCTTCGACGTCCACACCGCTCACCCTGCCCGTGCTGCCCCTCGACGACGAGGTCGTCCTGCCGGGCATGGTGGTGCCGCTGGACCTTTCCGATCCGGACGTACGCGCCGCGGTGGAGGCCGCGCAGGCCGCCGCCTCACCCGGTAACAAGCCACGGGTGCTGCTCGTTCCACGGATCGACGGCACGTACGCCGGCATCGGCACGCTCGGCAAGGTCGAGCAGGTCGGCCGGCTGTCCGACGGCGACCCCGGCGCGCTCATCCGCGGCCTGGGCCGCGTGCGGATCGGCTCCGGTACGACCGGGCCCGGCGCCGCCCTCTGGGTCGAGGGCACCACGGTCGACGAGACCGTTCCCGAGCCGTTGCCCGGCGCGGTCACCGAACTGGTCAAGGAGTACAAGGCCCTGGCCACCAGCTGGCTGCGCAAGCGCGGCGCCTGGCAGGTCGTGGACCGCGTCCAGCAGATCGAGGACGTCGGTCAGCTCGCCGACAACTCCGGGTACTCGCCCTTCCTGACCACCGAGCAGAAGGTGCGCCTCCTGGAGACCACCGACCCGGTGGCCCGCCTGAAGGACGCCACCGAGGCGCTCCGCGAGCACCTCGCCGAGCAGGACGTCGCCGAGTCCATTGCCAAGGACGTCCAGGAGGGCGTCGACAAGCAGCAGCGCGAGTTCCTGCTCCGCCGCCAGCTGGAGGCGGTCCGCAAGGAGCTGTCCGAGCTGAACGGCGACCCGGACGACGAGAGCGACGACTACCGCGCCCGCGTCGAGGCCGCCGACCTGCCCGAGGACGTCCGCAAGGCCGCCCTCAAGGAGGTCGACAAGCTGGAGCGGTCCAGCGACCAGAGCCCCGAGGGCTCCTGGATCCGCACCTGGCTGGACACCGTCCTGGAGCTGCCGTGGAACGAGCGCACCGAGGACGCGTACGACATCAAGGGCGCCCGCGCCGTCCTGGACGCGGACCACGCGGGCCTGGACGACGTCAAGGAACGCATCACCGAGTACCTGGCCGTACGCAAGCGCCGCGCCGACCGCGGCCTCGGCCTGGTCGGCGGCCGTCGCGGCGGGGCGGTCCTCGCGCTCACGGGCCCGCCCGGCGTCGGCAAGACCAGCCTCGGCGAGTCCGTCGCCCGCGCCATGGGCCGCAAGTTCGTCCGCGTCGCGCTCGGCGGCGTCCGGGACGAGGCGGAGATCCGCGGCCACCGCCGTACGTACGTCGGCGCGCTGCCGGGCCGTATCGTCCGCGCCATCAAGGAAGCCGGTTCCATGAACCCGGTCGTCCTCCTCGACGAGATCGACAAGGTCGGCTCCGACTTCCGCGGCGACCCGGCCGCCGCCCTGCTCGAAGTCCTCGACCCGGCGCAGAACCACACCTTCCGCGACCACTACCTGGAGGTCGAGCTCGACCTCTCCGACGTGGTCTTCCTCGCCACGGCCAACGTCCTCGAAGCGATCCCGGAGCCGCTCCTGGACCGCATGGACCTGGTCCGGCTGGACGGCTACACCGAGGACGAGAAGGTCACCATCGCCCGCGACCACCTGCTCCCGCGCCAGCTGGAGAAGGCGGGCCTGGAGACCGGCGAGGTCGTGATCGAGGACGCCGCGCTGCGCAGGCTCGCCGGCGAGTACACCCGCGAGGCGGGCGTACGGAACCTGGAGCGCGCCATCGCGCGACTGCTCCGCAAGGTCGCGGCCAAGCACGAACTGGGCGAGCAGGACCTGCCCTTCACCGTCGGCACGGACGAGCTGCGCCCGCTCATCGGGCGGCCGCACCACGTCCCGGAGTCGGCGCAGGACCCGGAGGAACGGCGTACGGCGGTGCCCGGCGTGGTCACCGGCCTCGCCGTGACCGGCGCGGGCGGCGACGTCCTGTACGTCGAGGCCTCGCTCGCCGACGCCGAGACCGGCGGCTCAGGACTCCAGCTCACCGGCCAGCTCGGCGACGTGATGAAGGAATCGGCGCACATCGCCCTCTCCTTCCTCCGCTCGCACGGCGCGGAACTGGAGCTGCCCGTCGCCGACCTGAAGGAGCGCGGCGTGCACCTGCACGTCCCGGCGGGCGCGGTGCCCAAGGACGGCCCGAGCGCGGGCATCACCATGACCACGGCACTGGCGTCGCTGCTCTCCGGCCGCCAGGTCCGCCCCGACGTGGCGATGACCGGCGAGGTCTCCCTCACCGGCCGCGTGCTGCCCATCGGCGGCGTCAAGCAGAAACTCCTCGCGGCACACCGCGCGGGCATCACGACGGTCGTGATCCCGAAGCGCAACGAGGCCGACCTGGACGACGTCCCCGCCGAGATCCTGGAGAAGCTCGACGTCCACCCGGTCTCCGACGTCCGCCAGGTCCTCGACCTGGCCCTGACCCCGGCGTCCGCCCCGGCTTCCCCGGAGGTACCGGTGGCGGCGTGACGCCCGCGGACCGACGACGACGGCCCGGAACCCCGCCACGCGGGGCTCCGGGCCGGGCGTGCCCTGGTCACCGTGCGTATCGTTGTACTGCGCGGCTGCTCGCAATCCGCGGCAGCGGGGAGGAGCGGCACGGTGACCATCGCACCGATCGACAGGATCGACATGGCCGACATCGACGAGCAGTACTTGGACGAGGTGTTCGAGTTTCTGTACGGCATCCCCGAGGGTTTCAGGGCAGAGGTCGTCGGGGGGGGGGCCGTCCAGATGTCGCCGCAGAGGGACACAGACTCGAACATCATCAAGCATGTGCTGTTGCAGCTGGGGGCTCGTTTCGGTTCGGACAGCGAGATCCTGATGGACGTCCGCCTCGATCTGCCGGGGTATCGCAACGGTTTCTGCCCCGACATCTTCAAGCTCTCCGATGACGCGAAGAAGAGCGAGAAGGGACGCTGGCGCTATCAGGATGTCGAGTTCGTCCTTGAAGTGATCTCACGCGAGACGGCCGCCAACGACTACGGCAAGAAGAAGGACGCCTACGCCGCCGCTGAGGTGCCCGTGTACCTGATCGCGGATCCGTACACCGCCCAGTGTCACGTCTTCACCAAGCCCAAGGATGGCGAGTACCGAAGCAAGCTGTCCCTGGATTTCGGTGAGCCCGTGGACCTGACCGACACAGTCCTCGGCATGACTCTGGCGACCGACAGGTTCCCCCGCGACTGACGGGTTACCCCGTAGCCAGCTTCCGCAGCTGGTCCACCGAGCCGTTGAACATGTTCTGGTCGCCGGGGAAGCGGCCGCTGTCGTCGTACTGCCAGATGGTGTGCGCCGACCAGCCGGCCGGGAGGGGGCCGGGGGAGGACGAGTAGCGGGCGATCCACAGCGGGTGGTTCATGCCGAAGGACGCGTTGTCGCCGACGCACTGCTTCCACCAGTTGGTGGAGGTGTAGATCATCGGGTGGCGGCCGGTACGGGCGTGCACCGTCTTGCCGAAGTCACGGATCCAGGCCGCCATGGCCGCCCGGCTCAGGCCGTAGCAGATGCTGCCGTACGGGTTGTACTCGATGTCCAGCGCGGGCGGCAGGGTGCGGCCGTCCGCCTTCCAGCCCCCGCCGTTGTTCACGAAGTAGTTGGCCTGCGCGGCGCCGGAGGAGGAGCTGGGTATGGCGAAGTGGTACGCGCCGCGGACCATGCCGACGTCGTACGACCCGCCGTACTGCTGGCCGTACTTGGGGTTGCGGTAGCTCGTGCCCTCGGTCGCCTTGACGACGGCGAAGCGGGCGCCGGCGCGCCAGGCGGCGGACCAGTTGACGTTGCCCTGGTGGCTGCTGACGTCCATGCCGGCCACCCCGGCGAGCGGCCGCGGTGCCGTGTCCGGCGCGGCGGCGCCCTCGTGGGAACGGATCGTGGAGCCCGCGCGGTGGTCGGTTCCGGAGGCGCGGGAGCCGTCGGTCGGGGTGGTTGCGGCGGATGCGGCGGATGCGGGCACGGCCACCGTGAGGGCCGTGCCGAGTGTGCAGAGCAGCGTGATGCACCGGCGTATGCGCATAGGGGGGAGCCTCTTTCGAAGACGCGCAAGGGGAGGGGGAGGACAGGGCGCCGTGCGGCGCGGACCCGCGGGATGATCCCGGCGCGGGTCCGCGCGGCACGGTGGGGGAGCCCTGTCCGCCTCTTACCCGTTCGCGAGCGCCTGGAGACGGTCGTACGCCCCGTTGAAGAGGTTGTGGTCGCCCACGGTCGGTCCGGTGGACGTGTACTGCCAGATGGTGTGGAAGCCCCAGCCGGCCGGCAGTTCCCCGACGGAGGAGCCGTACCGCGGGATCCACAGCGGGTTGGTGTTCCCGAAGCCCGCGTAGTTGCCGGTGCACTGCTTCCACCAGCTGGTGGAGGTGTAGATCACCGCGTCCCGTCCGGTCCGTCCCTTGTACGTGGCGAACCAGTCCTTCATCCAGTTGACCAGCGCCGTTGCGCTCATGCCGTAGCAGACCTGGCCGTACGGGTTGTACTCCATGTCGAGCGCCCCGGGCAGGGTCTTGCCGTCCTTGGACCAGCCGCCTCCGTGGTCCACGAAGTAATTGGCCTGGGCGGCGCCGCTGGAGGTGTTGGGCGTCGCGAAGTGGTAGGCCCCGCGGATCATCCCGGAGTTGTAGGACCCGTTGTACTGCTGAGCGAAATAGGGGTTGATGTAGCTGGTCGATTCGGTCGCCTTGACGTAGGCGAACTTCACTCCGCTGTTCCACAGCGTCGACCAGGTGACGTTGCCCTGATGGCCGCTGACGTCCACTCCTTCGACGGACGCCTGGAGCGAGGGCGCGGCCGGCAGGCCGGTGCCGCCCTCGTGCTCGGCGATCTGCGAACCGGCCCAGTCCTGGCCGGGGTGGGTGGGTTCGGGGGCGTCCTTCGCGGGGGTGGCGGCGGGCTCCGTGGCGGCGGCGGTGCCGAAGGTGCCGCCGAGCAGCGCGAGCAGGGTGAGGAGGATTCCGGCCACCCTGGCGGCGGAGCGCCGGGGGTGGCGGGCCGGGCCGGATCTGTGCACGTGCATACGTGACTCCGAAGATCTCGGTGGGATCTGAGGGGGGGAGAGGCCGACCGTGGATCATGACTTGGTGTGGTCATGCCATAAATGACGGTACGCGCGTAGACCTGGAGCGGAAAGGGGGTCGGATGATTCCGTTGGTCTAATCCTGCGAAATACTGTCTCAGCTGCGGAATCGGCCGCCGCTGAAAAATTCTTCCATCGTCCGGAAAACGGGAAAGGGCGCTGACGTGCACAACACCGGAACCGACGGGGCGGCGGCGCGACGGCCCGACGGTATGGACGACCTGTTCCTTTCGCTGGAACGCGAGTTGGCGGTATTCCTGCGCCGGGCCCGCGCCTCGTCCGGCGAGATGGCCCGCGAGGTGCACCCGGATCTGGAGCCCTCGGCGTACGGGCTGCTGGTCCGACTGGCCGACGCGGGCGAGCAGCGGGCCACCGAACTCGCCTGCTACTTCGGCGTCGGCAAGGCGACCATCAGCCGTCAGCTGCGGGCGCTGGACGACCTCGGGCTGGTCGCCCGCGAGAAGGACCCGGCCGACGGGCGTGCCGTCCTGGTCCGGCTGACCGACGAGGGGCTGGCCCGCTTCACCCGGGTACGCGACGCCCGGCGGGACCGTTATGCCCGCCGGCTCGCCTCCTGGGACCGAGGGGAGATCGGCGAACTGGCGCGGCTCCTCCATCGGTTGAACGATGAACAAGAGCAGGAGCTTCACGAGGAACCGGAGCCGGGCGCCGGGCCCGGCCGGGAGGCGGCGGACGGGTGACGGCGGGGGCGCCGCACGTTGCCGTCGCACCCGCGCCGCCCGTTGCCGTCGCGCCCGCTCCGTCCGTTGCCCGCGCCGCCCTTCGCCGCGCCCGCACCGCGTTCACAGTTCCGCGTACACCACCGCGGCGTCGTCGTGCAGCTTCCCCCGCGGGAAGGACAGTCCGTCGGCGTCCGCGTTCTCCATGGCCCGCACCCGCTCGACGAGCGCCCGCGGCCCCTCCTTGCGCACCACGGCGAGGCAGTCGGTCCAGGTGCCCTCCCGGAACACCTCCACCCAGCGCCCGGCCCCGTCGCTCAGCGCGGTCAGCGAACGGACCCGGTCGCGCGGCACGCTGCCGGTGACCGCCCGCTCCGCGACGGACGGATCGGCGGCCGCCGTCCAGAAGCCCCCCTCGGCGTTGCGCAGCGCCTCGACCGCGGCGACGTACTCGCGGGCCGCCGCCGCCCGTTCGGCGGACCCCTCCGGCAGGGCCCGTACGGCGGCCCGCAGCTCGCCGACCGAGGCCGGCAACTGCGCGAGACGCTCGTCCAGCACCGCCTCGACGGTCCCGTCCGGCGCCTCGACGAGCAGCGCCGAGTCCGACAGCACCAGGTACTCCACGGCGTAACGGGACCAGCGTGCGGCGATGGCCGTTGCCTGCGGAGTCCTGCTGTGAGAAAGGTCACAGGTGTCGCGGTGGGCCGCGGCGGTGCGGCCGATGGCTTCGGCGAGCGCCTCAGTGAGCGTCATGTCGCGGAGCGAACCGGACAGTTCGAGCATCGCGCCCCCGAGGCGTGCGGTGAACCACGGCACGTCGTGGTGGCACCCGAAGTCCTCCGCCGGCGGCGTCACGCCGTCGAGCAGGACGAGCACGCCGCCCTCACCGGACGCGGGCAGCGCGACTGATGCGTAGTCCTCGTTGGGGCGTTGGGGGTCGCCGGGCTCCGTGGCGAGTTCGATGCGCATGCGAGCCAGGATGCCGGAACGGCCGGAAGAGGCCGTCCGGAATGCGCGGTTCGCGTTGCGCGGGGCGGGTGAGGCGCCCGCTCCGGCGCTCCGGGCCGCGGAAAAGCCGCTCCGGAAAATGCGGGCGGGCATCCTGCCAGGACGGCGACGGTTCTCCAAACCCGCCTGCCGATGGCCTACTGTTGCGCCTCACAGAGGAAGTTGATGGTCAACTTCCGATTGATGTTCACTCATTCAGGTGGCCGGGCAAGTGTTGCCGGGCCGCCGCGCGGCACCGGTGAAATGGTCGTATTCCGGATCATGGGGTGGGGTCATTCGCTCACCGGGACGCGCACAGCCGGACTGTTACCCCGGCAGGGGCGTGAGGTGCCGCGGACGCGTCGCAGGTCCGCCCTCCGGGGGAGAACGGCCGGGTCCGCAAGGCCACACGGCGTGGGCAGGCGAGACAGGATTGCGAGCAGCGGTGCGGAAAAAGCGGCTTCGGGGTGACGTGGTGGAGCCGGGAACACCGGCCGGCCCGGCCAGGTCCGGTACGGACGGTGGCCGCGCGGGCGGACGTCCCGCGCGCGTGCGCAACAGGCTCGTGGGGGCCGTGGCGGTGGTCGCCGTCGCCGTCCTCGCGGTCGGCACGCCGGTCATCGCCTCGGCGACACAGGACGTGGACGGCTCCCAGGAGCTGGTCGACCTCGGCGAGCTGAACGCCCGCGCGGTGACCCTGTCCCACTCCCTCGCCGACGAGCGCGACGCCATGACGACGTACGTCGCGACCGGCCGCACCACGCAGAGCGGCGGCGGCGTGTCGGAGGCCCAGCGGGCCCGCGTGGACCGGCAGATCAAGGACCTGCGCGCCGAGGCGGACGAGAGCTCCGCCGAGACCGCGGCGTTCGCCGACGCCGGCAAGCTGCTGAAGACGCTGCCCGAGGTCCGGCAGCAGGGACTGACGGGCCGGGGCACCGCGCTGGACACCTTCAAGTCCTACAGTGCCACCATTCAGGCGCTGGACGCCATTTCGACCGACATCGCCCGCAAGGTGCCGCCCCGCGCGCTCGCCGCCGGCTCCCACGCCCAGGCCCTGCCGCTCCTCGCCCGCGCCACCGAACAGGCCTCCGCCACCCGCGGACTGCTGCTCGCCGCGCTGGCGAGCGGCGGACAGCAGCCGGACCTGTCGGCCGCCGCACAGCAGTCGCACGTCCGCGCGCAGGCCGCGATCGCCGACTTCCGGCAGAGCGCGGACGCGCATTCCCGCGACAGCTACGACCGGACCGTCAACGGCACCGACGTCGACACCGCCGAGCGCTACCTCACCCGGCTCACCGACCAGTCGCGGCTGACCCCCCTCGACCTCCAGCTGAACCGCGAGCGGATCGGGTCCACGCTCACCACCCGCATCGGCCTGATGCGCAGCGTGGAGTCCTCGCTGACCACCGCCGACGTGAAGTCCATGGGCACGCTCCGGGACGACGACGTCACCACGCTGGAGATCCGCATCGGGCTGGTGGGCCTCTGCCTGCTGCTCGCCGTCGGCATCAGCATCTGGTCCGCGCGCACGATGACCCAGCCGCTGTCCGCGCTGCGCCGCGGGGCCGCGCGGGTCGCCGAGGACCCGGCCGACGAGCAGCCCGTCGAGTACAAGGGCCGCAACGACGAGTACGCGCAGACCGTCCGCTCGGTGAACACGCTGCACGCGCAGGTCGCCGAGCTGGCGAAGAAGGCCGCCGAGGCCGAGGGCGAGCGCGCCCGGATGGCGAGCGGCCGCAAGCGGCTGGCCGCCGAGCGCGACGTGCTGCTGGAGGAGCGGGCCGACCTCACCGAACGGCTGGCCGCCCTGCGTTCGGGCGTCAACAACCGTTTCGTCAGCCTGGCGATGCGTACGGTCGGCCTCGTCGAGCGCCAGCTCGGCGTCATCGAGAGCCTGGAGGAGAAGGAGCAGGACCCCGAGCGCCTGGACACCCTCTACAAGCTCGACCACTTCGCCGCCCGGGTCCGCCGCAACAGCGAGAACCTCCTCGTCCTGTCCGGCTCCGAGCACAGCAACCACAACGCCGTGCCGGTGCCGCTGCTGGACGTGCTGCGCGCCTCGATCAGCGAGATCGAGCGGTACGAGCGGGTGCGCATCCAGTCGCTGCCGCCGCACTCCCAGGTCGCCGGCTTCGCCGCCGACGACGTCAGCCACCTGATCTCCGAGCTGCTGGACAACGCCACGGCGTTCTCCCCGCCGGACGCGCACGTCGAGTTGTCCGGCTGGCTGCTGGAGAGCGGCGAACTGATGCTCTCCGTCCAGGACCAGGGCATAGGGATGACCGCCGAGCGGATGGCGGAGCTGAACCAGCGGCTGGCGGACCCGGAGACCGCGACCTCCTCGGAGACCGTCGACGAGGCGCTCGGTCTCGGCCTGTACGTCGTCGTACGGCTCGCCGCGCGGCACGGCGTCCGCGTCCAGCTGCGCGACCAGCAGCAGGGCGGGGTCACCGCCGTCGTGGTGCTGCCGAAGTCCATCCTGCCGACCCGTCCGACGCCGGCCGCCGCCGCGCAGCCCGGCACGGTGCAGGCCGGACCGACCCTCCCGGGTTCGGTCGCCGAGGCCAACTCCAACGCGCTGCCCGCCCGTGGCCAGCGCCCCCTGACGCCGCAGCAGGACCGGCGCCAGGTGGAGCAGGCCGGGCCGCAGGCGCAGCAGGTACAGCAGCCGCAGCACGCGCAGCCGGCTCCGGCCCCCGTCGGCGATCCGCTGACGGATCCCCTGCCGGACCCCCTCACCGGCCCCCTTCCCGGGCAGCATGCCGACCCGCTGATCGAGGCCGCGGAGCGGTCCATCGACGCGGCGGGCCTGGGCCCGGACAGGGCAGCGCCGGGTGCGGGTGCGCCCGACGCGGGGACGCCGGGCGGGTACCCGCAGGCCGGCCCCGCGGCACCGGCGCCGCAGGCACCGTACGGCCCTCACGACCCGGCGGCGCAGGCCCAGGCCCCGGCGGCGCACGCTCCGGAGGCGCAGGCCCCGGCCGCTCCCCGGACGCCTGCCGCGGCCGGCCCCGAGGGGTACGCGCCGACGGCCGGTGCCGGGCGCCCGGGAGTACCGGACTTCTCCGGTGACCCCGACGGCGAGCCGGACACCGGCGGTGCGCCGGCCGGCCGGTCGCCGTACGTCGCCGACGAGGACCGGGCCGCCGCCGCGCCGTCCCCGTACGACGACGGCGCCGAGCACAGCCGGGCCGGGACCGAGGAGGAGCCGCCCGCACGGCGGCTCACCGACATGGGGCTGCCCAAGCGCACGCCCCGCGTCGTGGCACAGCGGCCGCCGAGTGCCCCGCGCCAGAGCGGCGGGGTGAACGCCGAAGCGCTGCGGCGCCGGCTGGGCGGTTTCCAGCAAGGGGCGCGCGAGGGCCGCCGGGACGTGGCCGCCGAGATCGCGGAGCACACGGCGGACCGGACCATCCCACAAACGGACACCGACGGAGCGGGGGCCCCGGGAGAGAGTCACGTTGTCGAGGAGGCACGCGATTGATGGCGCAAGCGCCCACTGCTTACGGACTGAGCAGCCAGGCACGGAATCTGCAGTGGCTGTTGTCCAATCTGGTCGACGAGGTGCCGGGCATCCGTTCGGTGGCCGTGGTGTCGTCGGACGGACTGCTGCTGCTGGCCTCCGACCCGGAGCTGGCCGAGGGGGCCGCTGACACCGGGGCCCCGCGCGGCCCGCGGGGGTCCAGCGCGGACCTGGCCACCATCGTCTCCGGCGTCGGCAGCCTCACCAACGGTGCGGCGAAGCTGATGGACGGCGGAACGGTCAAGCAGACGATGATCGCCATGGACGAGGGCAGCCTGTTCGTCAGCTACATCAGCGACGGTTCGCTGCTCGGCGTGCACGCGACCCCCGACTGCGACATGAGTGTCGTCGCGTACCACATGGCGCTCTTCGTCGGCCGGGCCGGCCATGTCCTCACCCCCGAACTCCGCAGCGAACTGCGCAAGTCGATGGAGAGCGTCCAGTGAGTACCGCACCCAAACTCCCCACACGAGGCGGGGACAGGAAACCCGCGCGTGTGCGGCCGTATTCGCTCACGGGCGGCCGCACCCGCTTCGGACACGTCCTGCTCGTGGAGACCTTCGTGGCCGCGCTGGACGCGCCCGAGGAGCGCCGCGAGCTGACCGCGGGCGCCTGGGCCGACCGCGTGATGCCCGAGATGCGCGCCATCGTCGAACTGTGCCGCCGGATGCGGTCCGTCGCGGAGATCTCCGCGCTGCTCAAAATGCCGCTGGGCGTGGTCCGCGTCCTGCTCAGCGACCTCGCCGACCAGGGAAAGATCCGCGTCTACGGCTCCGGTCACGGCACCGGCCAGCCCGACCGCGCGCTGCTTGAGAGGGTGCTGAGTGGACTTCGCAGGCTCTGAGACGATGACGGCGAGCGCCGGGACGCCTGCCGCCGACGAAGGGCTGCAGAGCTGGCAGACGGACCGCACGCGGGCCCCCATCGCCACCAAGATCGTGGTGGCGGGCGGGTTCGGCGTCGGCAAGACGACCTTCGTCGGGTCGGTCTCCGAGATCACGCCGCTGCAGACCGAAGCGGTGATGACGCAGGCCAGTGAGGACACCGACGACCTGACGGCCACCCCGGAGAAGACCACGACCACGGTCGCGATGGACTTCGGCCGCATCACGCTCGACCAGGACCTGGTGCTGTACCTCTTCGGTACGCCGGGTCAGCAGCGGTTCTGGTTCATGTGGGACGACCTGGTCCGGGGTGCCATCGGCGCGATAGTGATGGCGGACACCCGGCGGCTGGAGGACTGCTTCCCCGCTCTCGACTACTTCGAGAGCTGCGGTCTTCCGTACGTCGTCGCCGTCAACCACTTCGAGGGGACCGCCGAATACGCGGTCGATGACGTGCGCGAGGCCCTTTCCGTACCGCTCGACGTGCCCGTGGTGATCATGGATGCACGGAATCGGATCACGGTCGTGGAGTCCTTGCTCACTCTCGTCGCGCATGCCCTGGAGTTGACCCCCGAATAGGTTCGCACCGCTCGCGAGCCCCAGCAGAGAAGAGCACCACCATGCGGAAGATACTCATCATCGGAGCCGGCCAGTCCGGTCTCCAGCTGGCCCTCGGACTGCAGTCCCAGGGCTATGAGGTCACCCTCATGTCCAATCGCACCGCCGACGAGATCCGTTCAGGGCGGGTCATGTCGACGCAGTGCATGTTCCACACCGCCCTCCAGTACGAGCGCGACCTTCAGATCAACTTCTGGGAGAGCCAGGCCCCGCGCATCGAGGGCCTGGGGGTCTCCGTCGCCGCACCGGGCAGCCACGAGTCCCCCGAGGGCACGCAGCGCGCCATCGACTGGGTCGGCAAGCTCGACGGGTACGCGCAGTCCGTCGACCAGCGCGTGAAGATGGCCGGCTGGATGGAGACCTTCGCGCAGCGCGGCGGTCAGCTCGTCATCCACGGCGCCGCCGTCTCCGACCTCGACTTCTTCGCCTCCCGCTACGACCTGACGCTGGTCTCGGCGGGCAAGGGCGAGCTGGTGTCCATGTTCGGCCGGGACGCCTCGCGTTCCCCGTACGACACCCCGCAGCGCGCGCTGGCCGTCGCGTACGTGCACGGCATGGGCCCCCGCCCGGAGCACCCCGAGTTCGACGCGGTGCGCTGCAACCTCGTGCCCGGCGTCGGCGAGCTGTTCGTCATGCCGACGTACACGACGTCCGGCCGTGCCGACATCCTCTTCTGGGAGGGCATCCCCGGCGGCCCGCTGGACGCCTTCCAGGGTGTGAAGGACCCCAACGAGCACCTGGCGCTCACGCTGGAGCTGCTGGAGAAGTTCGTGCCGTGGGAGTACGCGCGCTCCACGAAGGTCGAGCTGACCGACGCGAACGGCACGCTGGCCGGCCGGTACGCGCCGACCGTCCGCAACCCCATCGGCAAGCTGCCCTCGGGCGGCCTGGTGCTCGGCGTGGCCGACGTGGTCGTGGCCAACGACCCGATCACGGGCCAGGGCTCGAACTCCGCGTCCAAGTGCGCCAAGGCGTACCTCGACTCGATCATCGAGCACGGTGACAAGCCGTTCGACGCGGACTTCATGCAGGCCACCTTCGACCGGTACTGGAACACCGCCCAGCACGTCACCAAGTGGACGAACGCGATGCTGGCCCCGCCGCCGGAGCACGTCCTGAACCTCATCGGCGCGGCCGGCCAGCTCCAGCCGGCGGCCGATCGTTTCGCCAATGGCTTCAACGACCCCTCCGACTTCGAGAACTTCTTCTATGAGCCGGAGAAGACGGGCGCGTACCTCGCGTCGCTGACGGCCTGACGCAACGGTCTCGGAACGACAGAGCGGGGCGGCTCCCTCGGGGGGGAGCCGCCCCGCTGTCGTGCGGGGACCGTCAGTCGCCGGGTGCGGAGGAGTCGCCGTAGCCCGTGTCGTCGCCGTCCGTGGCGCCGTCCGGGATCTCGGGCGGGGTGTAGTCCTTCAGGCTCGGGGCGTTCTCGTCGGGGCGGACGGCGCCCAGGAGGGGGTTGGCGGCGATCGGGGAGATCTTGACCTGGGCGTTGGGGCGGGGGGCCTGGACGACCATGCCCTCGCCGATGTACATCGCCACGTGCGTCGCGCCCGGGAAGTAGATGATCAGGTCGCCGGGGCGGAGCTTGCGCAGGCTGACGTGCGGCAGCTGCTTCCACTGCTCCTGGCTCGTGCGGGGGATGGGCTTCCCGGCGTGCGCCCAGGCCTGGCTGGTCAGCCCGGAGCAGTCGAAGGAGTCCGGGCCCTCGGCACCCCAGACGTACGGCTTGCCGACCTGCGTCAGCGCGTACGCCATGGCCCGCTGGCCGCCCTTCGACGGGGCCTGCGGGCCGCCGAGCTTTCCGGAGCCGAGGAACGCCCGCTGCGCGTCCTTCATGTCGGCCCGCTCCAGCCGGCTCAGCTCCGCCAGCTGCTCGGGCGAGAGGGAGGAGAGCATGGCCTCCACCTCGCGCAGCCGGCTCTCGACCTGCGCCTTCTGCTTCTTCTGCTTCTCGGCCAGGGACTTCTTCTTGTCCAGTGCCTTCTTCGCCTCGGTCGCCAGCCGGTCGGCCTTCTCGGCGCTGCCGGCGAGCCGGGTGACGGTGTCGGCCTGGTGGCCGGCCGCCTCCTTGAGCAGATGGCCGCGGTCCAGCGCCTGCTCGGGGTCCTTGGAGAGCAGGAACTGCACGTACGGGGAGAGGCCGCCGGGTCCTGAGCCGGTGTACTGCTCGCGCGCCAGCCGGCCGGCGTCCGCGCGGCCCTGCGCCAGGTCGGCGCGGGCGTCCTTCAGCCGGCCGTCCAGCTTCTTGGACCGCTTCGCCTGCGCCTTGAGGTCCTCCTCGGTGGCGTTGTACGCCTCGCTGGCCGCCTCCGTCTGCTGGTACAGCTTCTGCAGCCGGGTCAGCAGCTCGCTCACGGGGATGTCGGGCGGCGCGGGCCGCGGCGCCGCGTACCCGGGAGCCGCGGGCAGTGCCGCGGCGGCAGCGCCCAGCAGAGCCACCGTCCCCACCGACCGCCGGAACCGTCCCCGCACCCTGCACCTCCGCTCTGGACCGACCATCCGATACGTTCGGATGGTGCCACGCGGCACTCCTGCCCGCTCAGGGAGCGGGCGAACCGGGGGACGGGCGTCACCCGATCAGCCGCCGTCGTGCGAGGGAAGAACGCCCGGCGGATGCCGGAAGTTCCGTCAATGCCTCCGCGACCACGGCCACTTGGGCCGCCCCTCACCCGGTCGCGCATCCGCCGCGTACGTGTACACCCAGCCGCGCGGCAGCCCGAGCCGTCCGGTGGGGCCCGGCTCGCGCCGGTAGACGTGCACCGTGTCCGGCGCGCCGTCCGTGCCCGGGACCGGGATCTCGTACCGGGCGGGCGGCCGGCCGGTCGCGCCGACCAGGACCGGCAGCACCCGGCCGTCCAGGGGGCCGCCGACGAAGGGCGTGTTCTCGCTTCTCACGCGGTCAGTGTCACATCAGGGCCGCGCCCGGCGGCCGTGCGCCGGGTTCAGAGCAGGTGGGCGGCGTCCCCGAGGGCCGGTGCCAGCCGCCGCACGAGGGTGCCGACCGGGCCCTCGCGGGTCTCGGCCGCCAGCGCGGCGGCCGCGATCCGCGCGGTCTCCTCGTCCGTCGCCGAGGTCACGACGATCAGCGCCACGAAGTGGTCGACCAGCCAGTCGCGCAGCTCGTCCAGCGGCGGCCGCTTCTCCTCGTCCACCCAGATCAGCGAGGCGGCCTCGACGGCGGTGATCCACGTACGGACCATCATCCGCAGCCGGGGGCCGGGCTCGGGCGCGCCGAGGTGGTGCAGGATCTGCTCGGCGGCCGTGCGCCGTACCTCGTCGACGATGGCGTCGGTACGGGCCGTCTCCACCACGCTGCCGCCCTGGAGCAGGGCGCTGAACCCGGTGTCGTGCTGGTCGACGAAGGCGAGGTAGCGGTCCAGGGCGCGGCCCAGCCGCTCGGTCAGCGGGCCGGTCTCCGCCTCGGCGAAGCAGCCTTCGAGGTCGTCGGCCGCACTGCGCAGCGCGGCCTCGTACAACTGCTGCTTGCCGCCGGGGAAGTACCGGTAGACCAGCGGCCGGGAGACCTCGGCGGCGTTCGCCACGTCGTCCAACGACACGTCCTCCGGCGCCCGTTGGGCAAAGAGGCCGAGCGCCGCCGTCAGCAGCTGGGCACGCCGCTCCGCCACGCTCAGCCGCCGGTAGGCGGGGCGGGGGACTGCTGGGGCGGTGCCGCTGCCGTTCATGAACAGCAGCGTAACCGCACCGTTCTCCTCGGTCCGGGGGTGGTTGGTCTCCGTAGCTTCCTCAGGCCAGCAGGCCGGAGGTCTGCCAGAGCTTGCGGCCGGCACCGCGCAGCACGCCGATCTCGTCCAGGAAGTCGGTCAGCCGCTTGGCGCCGGTCTGCATGACCTCGCGCCGGTGGCCGCTGGCCTTCACCTGGGCGACGGCCTCCGCGCGGTTCAGCCCGACGTTCGTGTAGACCAGCGGATTGATGAACGCCTGCGAGAAGACGCGGGCGAACTCGCCGGAGGTGAGCCGGGTGAACTCGCAGCTCCAGCGGGGCGCGGTGGTCATCTGGCGGCGCAGTTCCTCACGGGCGTACCGGACGTGCCGCGCCTCCTCCACGACGTGGATCCGGGTCACGCCGCGGACCAGCGGCTGGATGCGCTCGTCGGGGAAGGTGAGCCGCTGCATCCAGTCCAGGATCTCCTCGCCGAGGAGGGTCGCGGTGAACGAACCGGGCGTGGTGGAGACCGTCTTGAAGAGCCGGCCGAGGTTGTGGTGGGTCTTCGAGACGGGGTAGACGGGCGCCCCGCTGCGGCTTATCAGCCTGGCGAACATGTTGGAGTGCCGGCACTCGTCGGCTATCTCGGTGAGCGCGTAGCGCACGTGCGAGCTGGTCGGCGACTTGTCGTAGATGTGCCGGGTGAGCAGCTGCATCAGGATGATCTCGAACCAGATGCCGAGGGAGGCCAGGGACGCCGCCTCGTGCTTGGAGAGTTCGATGCGCTGTTCCTCGGGCATGCGATGCCACAGCGGGGTGTCGTAGAGGGAGACCAGCTCCGGGGGCCAGAACCACTTCCCCTCCACCATCGGCGCGTCCCAGTCCAGCTCGGTGTCCGGGTCGAACGAGTGCTTCGCGGAGGAGTCCAGCAGGCGCTCGGCGACCTGCTCGCGGTCCTTGAGCAGTCCGAGCGCGTCCCGCAGGACCTCGGTCTCCGCCGTACTGATGTCGGGAGCTGTCGTCATGACTGTGGGTACCTCGCTCATGGGGTTACCGGCGGTCACGTCTTATGAGACTGCGCGTCAGTAAGGCCGTCAATCCCCCGCGCACGACTTATTGACCCGTCGGTAAGGTGCGTGTGAGCCTGCCAACTACCGGACGCGCCGCGGCGTCCGGACCCGAGGAGGCTCCCCATGTCCACGCATGACCTCTACGTCACCGCTCCGGGTGAGTCGCTGTGGCAGGTGCCCGCGACCGGCGCGGCCCGTTTCACCTGGGAGTACGACGACGGGCGCGACCGCCTCCTCGCCCTGTACAAGAAGGGCAAGGACAAGCAGTGGGACGCGGACCTGCGCATCGACTGGGACCTGGAGGTCGACCCGCACGACCCGCTCGGCACGCCCGACGAGTCCATGTCCCTGTACGGCACGAAGTACTGGGACCGGATGTCGCAGAAGGAGCGCGGGGAGCTGCGGCAGCACTACACCTCCTGGCAGTTCAGCCAGTTCCTCCACGGTGAGCAGGGCGCGATGGTCTGCGCGGCGCGGATCGTGGAGTCGGTGCCGGACCTGGACGCGAAGTTCTACTCCGCGACCCAGACCATGGACGAGGCGCGGCACGCCGAGATCTACAGCCGCTTCCTCCAGGAGAAGATCGGGATGCTCTACCCGATCAACGACAACCTCCAGTCGCTGCTGAACGACACCCTCAAGGACTCCCGCTGGGACATGCCCTACCTCGGCATGCAGGTCCTCATCGAGGGCCTGGCCCTGGCCGCCTTCGGCATGATCCGCGACACCACCAACAAGCCGCTCCCGAAGCAGATACTCGCGTACGTCATGCAGGACGAGGCCCGCCACGTAGCCTTCGGGCGGATGGCGCTGCGCGACTACTACAAGCAGCTCACCGAGGCCGAGCTGCGCGAGCGCGAGGACTTCGTCATCGAGGGCTGCTACCTGATGCGCGACCGGCTGCGCGGCCTCGAAGTGCTGGAGAACTGGGGCATACCCAAGGCGGAGGCCGAGGAGTTCACCGAGCAGTCCGAGTTCCTGCACCTCTTCCGGAAGCTGCTCTTCAGCCGCATCGTCCCGTGCGTGAAGGACATCGGCCTGTGGGGCAAGCGGCTCCAGCAGACCTACCTCGACATGGGCGTCTTCGACCTCGGCGACTCCAACCTGGACCTGCTGATGGCCCAGGACGAGGAGGTGGCCGAGAAGCTGGACGCGGAACGCTTCGCGGCCGAGGAGGCGGCCCGTACCGCCGAGGTGGCCGAGGCGATCGAGCGCGGTGGCGCCGCGTAGTGTCCGGAAGACCCCGGCGGCCCGGCCTGCCGCGGTCGGCGTCCGGCTGGACGATGGCCGTCTTCGGCGCCTGCGCGCTGGTGATGGGCGCGGCCGGGCTGGTCGCGCCCGGCGCGCTGCTCGCCTCGCTCGGCTTCGCAGACCCGGCCGTACGCGCCCCCGCCGACCACACCCGCGCCTTTCTCACCGCGTCCTCGATGGCCTCGTTCAACATGGGCGCGTACTACCTGCTCGCCGCCGCGGCCGACTGGCGGGCCTTCTTCCGCTGGACCGTGCCCTTCCGCCTGCTGACCTGCGCCGTCTTCACGGGTGTCGTGATCGGCGGCGCGGTGCCGGCGGGCTTCCTGGGCGTGGGCCTGTGGGAGGGCGCGGGCGCGGCGGCGACCGGGTACGCGCTGTTCAGGGAGCGGCGGGGGACGTCGTAGTACGTGCCGGCTCAGAGAGCGGCAGGAAACGTCGTACGGAGGCTGAAGGAGCGCGGGGCCGGGCCGTGCTCCCGCAGGTGCAGCAGGCGCTCCTCGGCCTCCGCGACGGTCGGCTCGTGGCCCGGCGCGACCCACCACAGCGCGGTCATCGCCTCGTCGACCTTCTCGAACCACTCGCGTCGCCGCGCCAGGAACTCCCGGTGCAGACCGGTGTACATGAAGGCGGTGAGCGCGGGGACGTCCCGCCACACCGACATGTTCACGATCAGCCACTCGTCGCCGAAGATGCTGATGTCGGTGGCGTCCCCGCCCTCCGACTTCAGCCGCCACAGGAACCCGTCGGCGGCCTCGGCCAGCGCGTTCACCGGGTCCAGCCCGTCGACGAACGCCTTGAGTTCGGGGGAGTCCAGTGGCGCCTTGAGCCGGGCGATGTTGACCTGGGCCAGTACGGGTAAGGGCGCGGGCTGCGGCGTCGCCGCTGATGACGTGACCATGCCCGCACCTTAGCCAGGGGGCGCGGGCACGGTCAGCGGGCCGTCCGCATCGTGGTCAGCGGCGTCCCGAGCGGGCCAGCCAGCGGCCCTCGTGGCGGGTGACCTCGATCGGGCGGCCGAAGCACGCCGTCATCCCGTCCCCGGTCAGCACCTCCTCGACCGGCCCCTTCGCCTGGACGCGGCCGTCGCGGAGCAGGACCGCGTGGCCGATGGCCGGCGACAGCTCCTCCAGGTGGTGGGTCACGGTGATCGTCGCCAGTTCCGGCCGGTTCAGGGCCAGTTGGTGCATGGTGTCGATCAAGTCCTCGCGGGACGGCAGGTCGAGCGCGTTGAACGGCTCGTCGAGCAGCAGCAGCGAGGGGTCGGCCATCAGCGCGCGGGCGATGAGCAGCCGGGCCCGCTGCCCGCCCGAGCACACCCCGTACGGCCGGTCCGCCAGCTCCTTGCAGTCCAGCTCGGTCAGCAGCGCGTGGGCGCGGTCCCGCACGGCACCGTCGTACTTCTTCCACAGCGGCTGCACGGTGCCGCTGGCGCCGGTGAGGACGACCGTGTGCCCGGGAAGGTCCTGCGGCACCTTCTGCGCGCTGGAGACCAGCCCGATCGCGGCCCGCAGCTCCCGTACGTCGACCGTGCCGAGCCGGTGCCCGAGCACCTCGACGGTGCCGGTGGTGGGGAACATCAGCGCGCCGACCAGGCGGAGGATGGTGGTCTTCCCGGCACCGTTCGCGCCGAGCAGCGCCCAGTGCTCGCCGTTGCGTACGGACCAGTCGATGTCGTCGAGGATGACCTGGCCGGTGGTGATGCGGCGGACGCTCGCCCCCGAAAGGGCGGCGATCACACGCTCCTGGGTGTCGTCCGATGCGCTCATGCGCGGCAGGTTAGCTGCATTGGGCATGTTTATGCGGAGGTGTCCGGCGGCTGGAACGGAACACGCCCGGCCCCGGCCACCGCACGCCGCCCGCGCGCCGCGCGTCACCCCGAGCCGTACGCCGCCACGGTCCTCAGTTCCCGGCCAGTCCGAGCAGCCCCCGCATCCGCGCGTACTTCGCCGTCAGCCGGTCCCGGGTCGCCGGGTCCAGGACGGCCAGCCGGTCCGGATCCGCGTTGTGCGCGAGGTCGGCCTCCTTGACCAGCAGCGCGCCGGGCGTGGCCAGGATCCGCGCGGCGTACTCCTCCGGCGGCTCACCCGCCCGCTTCGTGACGGCCAGGATCATGTCCTTCGTGGCCCGCGTCAGCGCCGCCTCCGCCAGCCACTTCGCCGACAGCGCGTCGTCCTCCACCGAGTCGTGCAGCCACGCCGCCGCGATCTGCTCGGCACTCCCGCCCCGCGCCCGCACCCCCGCCGCCACCGCCGCCAGATGCTCGGCGTACGGCCGCCCGGCCTTGTCCGTCTGCCCCTCGTGCGCGCGCCGCGCCAGCGCCTCCACCTCGGACAGTGTCAGCAATCCCGTGTCAGTCATGGGGGCATTGTCCCCCGGGGTGCGGCGGGCCGGGGCGCGCGGTGGGAGCGCCTGCGGAGCCCGGGTTCACTGGTCGAGCGCCGCGCGCATGACCTGCCGGGCGATCGGGGCCGCGCTGCCGCCGCCGCTGATGTCGGCGCGGTTCGCCGACGCGTCCTCGACCACGACGGCCACCGCGACGGCAGGGACTTCCGCGCCGTCCGCCTGCGCCCAGGAGAGGAACCAGGCATACGGGGTGCC
Source organism: Streptomyces sp. NPDC050806 (assembly GCF_055586425.1). Taxonomy (NCBI): domain Bacteria; kingdom Bacillati; phylum Actinomycetota; class Actinomycetes; order Kitasatosporales; family Streptomycetaceae; genus Streptomyces; species Streptomyces sp. NPDC050806. Next base: position 54,836 of record NZ_JBVJIF010000011.1, read on the forward strand.
GGAGTTGCCGACGCCGTGCTGGGCGGTGCCGGTCTTGCCGCCGACGGTCGCGCCGGGGATGGCCGCCTTCGTACCGGTGCCCTTGGTGACCACGTCGGTCATCAGCGCGCGGAGCCGCCGTGCGGTGTCCTCGCTCATCGCGCGGTGCAGGCGGCGCGAACGGGTGTGGGTGCGGGTGTTCCCCCGCGCGTCGGTCAGCCGGTCCACCAGGAACGGGCGCCGCAGATCACCGTCGTTGGCGACCGCGGCGGCGACCATCGCCATCTGGAGCGGGGTGGCGGCGGTGTTGTACTGGCCGATGGAGGAGAGCGCGAGCTGCGCGTCGTCCATGTCGGTGTCGAAGGTGCTCTCGGCGACCCGCGACGGGATCATCAGCCCGTCGTCGTTGAAGCCGAACTTCTCGGCCGTGTCCGCCATTCCGTCCGGCCCGACGTCCACGCCCAGGCGCGCGAAGACGGTGTTGCAGGAGACCTCGAAGGCGCGCCGCAGCGTGGCGTCCTCGCAGCCGCCCGCCTCGTTGGTGAGCCGGGTGGAGGTGCCGGGCAGGGTGTACGGGCTCGGGGTGTCCGTGGCCGCGTCGGGGTCCTCCACCACGCCGTGCTCCAGCGCCGCCGCCGCGGTGACGACCTTGAACGTCGAGCCGGGCGGATAGGTCTGGCGCAGCGCCCGGTTGAGCATCGGCCGGTCGGCGTCCGCGTTGAGCCGGGTCCAGGCGTCGGTGGTGGCGGGGCCGCTGCCGGACAGCCGGCCGGGGTCGTACGAGGGCGTGCTGACCAGGGCGAGGATCTTCCCGGTCGCCGGTTCCACGGCGGCGACCGCGCCCTTCTTGCCGCCCAGGCCCTCGTAAGCGGCTCGCTGCAGCGCCGGGGCGATGGTGGTGACCACGTCACCGGCCGGCTGCTGTTCGCGGGTGAGGGCGGTCCGGAGCGGGACGGGCGAGAGCCGGGCGTCGGTGCCGGAGAGGATCCCGTCCTCGGCGTTCTCCAGGAGAGAGGTGCCGTAGACCTGCGAGGCGTACCCGGTCACCGGCGCGTACAGCGGTCCCTGGGTGTAGGTACGGGCGTACCGCAGTGTGCCGCCGCTGTCCCGGGAGCCGGTCACGGGCCGGTCGCCGACCACGATGGCACCCCGCGGCTGGTCGTACCGCTGGAGGTCGGCCCGGCGGTTGGCGGGGTTGCGGGCGTACTCCTCGGAGTTGAGGAGCTGCACACGGGCGGCGTTCAGGAGCAGCAGGACCAGGAGGAGGAGACAGAACGCCGAGGTACGTCGGATGTGGCGGATCACCGGTCGGCTCCGATCCGGTGAAGGGGAGAGGTCACCGGGGTCATTTGGCGCCTCCGTTCCGGCGGCGGTCGCGGCGCGCGTTCCCGGCCCGGCGGCGGCGCCGGCCGCCGGGCTGTCCGCCGGCCCGCCCCGCGCGCCGTCCGCCGGCCGGCCCGGGGCCCTCGCCGGGATCCCGTCCGTCGCCGGGCGGGCCGTCGCCCCCGTCGGCCCCCGCCTCCGGCACCACCACCCGCGCGATCACTCCGGTGTCCGCGCGGACCGGCCGGGGCCGCCGCGCCCGGTCGCTGATGCGGACGAGCAGCGCGATCATGATCCAGTTGGTGACGACGGAGGAGCCGCCCTGGGCCAGGAAGGGCATCGCCATCCCGGTGAGCGGGATCAGCCCCATCACCCCGCCCGCGATCACGAACACCTGGATGGCGAGGAGCGAGGACAGGCCGACCGCGAGCAGCCGGCCGAAGGGTTCGCGGATCGCCAGGCCCGCGCGGTAACCGCGCGCGACCAGCAGTGTGTAGAGGAGGAAGAGCGCGGTGAGGCCGGTGTAGCCCAGCTCCTCGCCCGCGGTGGCCAGGATGAAGTCCGACTTCATGGCGAAGCCGATGAGCGCGGAGTGGCCCTGGCCGAGGCCGGTGCCGAGCATGCCGCCCGCGCCGAACGCGAACAGCGACAGGGCGAGCTGACTCGCGCCCTCGCCCCGCTCGATGCTCGCGAAGGGGTGCAGCCAGTCCGCGACCCGGCTGTGCACATGCGGCTCGACGCTGCCCACGGCGGCCGCGCCGACCGCGGCGAGCAGCAGCCCGACGGCGATCCAGCCGGTGCGCCCGGTGGCCGCGTACAGCAGCACGACGAAGACACCGAAGAAGAGGAGAGAGGTGCCCAGGTCCCGCTCCAGCACCAGCACGGCCACGCTGATCAGCCAGATCGCGACGATGGGGCCGAGCACCCGGCCGGTGGGGAGCTGCATCCGCCACAGCCGGCGGCCGGTGTAGGCGAGCGCGTGCCGGTTCGCCGCGAGATAGGCCGCGAAGAAGACGCTGAGCAGGATCTTCGCGAACTCGCCGGGCTGGATGGAGAACCCGGCGAACCGGATCCAGATCTTCGCGCCGTTGACCGCGGGGAAGAGGATCGGCACGACCATCAGGACGAGCGCGGCGGCGACGCTGAGGTAGGCGTACCGCTGGAGCACCCGGTAGTCGCGCAGCAGCGCCAGCACGCCGATGAACAGCGCCACGCCGAGCGCCGACCAGATCAGCTGGGTGGGCGCCGCCTCGTCCTTCGGGGTCTCCTGGTCGAGCCGGAAGATCAGGACCAGGCCGAGGCCGTTGAGCAGGACCGCGATCGGCAGCAGAAGCGGATCGGCGTACGGCGCCCGGAACCGTACGGCGAGATGGCCGAGGAGCGCCAGTACGGCCAGCCCCGCGCCGTAGCTCGCGGCGCCGGTCGGGACGGTGCCGTGCCGCGCCAGGCCGACTTCGACGTAACCGTAGACGCTGATCAGGACGGCGCCGGCGAGCAGCAGCAGTTCCACGCCGCGGCGCCGGGGCAGCCGGATTCCTGGGGGAGGGGCGTCCGCCGTCGGGGCCGTGGTCGCGGTCATGTCAGGCAAAGTAGCAAGCGGCCGGGCGGATGCCACCGAGGACGATCATGATCAGGCCCCTGTGCCGCCGGGGTACGGGGTGGCGGGGGCAAGAGGGTGCAAAGGGTGGCCGACGGGGCGCACCGGGCGTAACAGACGTTCATCTTGTTATCACTTCGCTGCCAGGTCGCTTGGTCAGCACGGGTATCGGCCAGGCAGTATTGCGGGCATGACCAAAATCCGCTCGGGCGTCACCGCTTGGCTGGCCCGCAGATATCTCGCGCGGACTCAGAAAAAGGGCTTCGATCTGTCTCGAATGCCCTTCTTGCCCGAGTCCACCCTCATGCCGCTGCGTCGCCACGGCCTTGACCCGGTGGCCGACTTGTCGGAAGTGCGGCAGAAGTCGCCGGTGAGTGTCCTTCCCGTGCCGCTCGCCTCGAATGTGTGGCTGGTCACCGGCTATGACGAGGTCAAGGAGGTGCTGGGCAAGGCGAAGGCCTTCAGCACCGATTACACCAACCTCGTCGGCAATGCCGGCGCCGACGCCGGGAAGAATCCCGGCGGCCTGGGATTCGCCGACCCGCCGGACCACACCCGGCTGCGCCGGCTGCTGACCCCCGAATTCACCATGCGCCGGCTCAACCGGCTCACGCCCCGCATCCACGAGATCGTCGAGGACCGGCTGGCGGAAATGGAGCGCCTCGGGCGCTCGGGGGAGCCCGTCGACATCGTCCACACCTTTGCCCTGCCCATTCCCTCCCTCGTCATCTGTGAGCTGCTGGGAGTTCCTTACGAGGACCGCGCCGACTTCGAGCGGCTGAGCGCGGCCCGCTTCGACCTCTTCGGCGGCGCGAACGCCTCCTTCGGCGCCATATCGGAATCGCTCGCCTATTTCCAGGAGATCGTCAAGAAGGAGCGCAAGAACCCCGGTGACGGCCTGCTCGGCCAGATCGTCCGCGACCACGGCGACACCGTCACCGACGACGAGCTGGCCGGACTCGCCGACGGCGTGCTCACCGGCGGCTTCGAGACCACCGCGAGCATGCTCGCGCTCGGCGCCCTCGTCCTGCTGCGCGACCCCGACCACTTCGCGGCGCTGAAGGACGGCGACGACGCCGCCGACCGCTATGTCGAGGAATTGCTTCGCTATCTCACCGTCGTACAGGTCGCCTTTCCCCGGTTCGCCCGGGAGGAGGTCGAAATCGGCGGCGTCCGCATGGCCGAGGGTGACGTCGTGCTGTGCTCGCTCAGCGGCGCGGACCGGGACGAAAAGCTCGGCCCGGACATGGAACACTTCGATCCGCATCGCAAGGTCCCCTCGCACCTCGCATTCGGTTACGGAATCCACCGCTGCGTCGGCGCCGAACTGGCCCGGATGGAACTCCGCGCCGCTTATCCGGCACTTGTCCGCAGATTCCCGAACATGCGGCTCGCCGTTCCGGAACAGGAACTGGCATTCCGCAAGCTGTCCATCGTCTACGGAGTGGAATCGCTGCCGGTACGCCTGCACGGCTGAGTGCGCGGGGCACCGGCCGGGGCGCCGGTGCCGGCGTGCGGGCGGGACCAAAAGGGGGATGTGCAGAGGGAGAACCACAGGGGGAACGAAAGCGTCCGGTCCGACCGCAATCACGGCTTGACCTGCCGTGTGACATAGTTTTTCGGTGAGCGCGCCGGCCGATCAGGACGCAGTGCCGGGCCGACCAGGGAGTGACGGATGGCTGTCGAATGGCGACCCGTACGGCAGTCCCGTACGCACGAACTCGTTCTCGAAAGCATCGAGGAGCGGGTGCTGGCCGGCGAGCTGAAGGCCGGCGACCGGCTGCCGCCCGAGCGTGAGCTGGCCCCGGTACTGGGCGTCAGCCGCTCCGCGCTCCGTGAGGCGCTCCGCGTCCTGGAGACGATCGGCGTCCTGGTCGCCCAGGCCGGCCGTGGTCCCGACGCGGGCGCCCGGATCGTCCGGAACCCCGACGACGCGCTCGGCCGGCTGCTCCGCCTCCACTTCGCTCTCGGCAGCTACTGCCTGGAGGACGTCCTGGAGGCCCGCGTCACCCTGGAACGCTCCAGTTTCCACGCGGCCGCCGAGCATGCCGCCGCCGCGGACCTCGACGAGGCGGCGGAGCTCGTCGCGCGGATGGCGTCGCCGGAGGTGAGCGTGGCGGAGTTCAACGACCTGGACACCCGGTTCCACGTCCAGATCGCCCGCAGCTCCGGCAACGCGCTCACCTCCACCCTCACCTCCGCCGTCCGCGAGTCCGTCCGTCCGCTGATCCTGCGCGCCCTGGAGGCGGCCGAGGACTGGCCGGCGACCGCGGCCGCGCTCAACGCCGAGCACACCGAACTGCTCCGCCTGGTGCGGGCCGGCGACGGCGACGGCGCCGCCGACCTGGCCGAACGGCACATCCGGGGGTTCCACGGCACGCTGGTGGACGACGGCCCGGCGGACTGACGCCGGGCCCTCGCGCCCACGCCTTCCCACGCCGTCACCACACCCGCCACTCCTCACACCCGCCCCGCTCTAGTATGGTCCGACCATAAAGAGGTCGTACGACGGTGCCCGGTGCACAGCCAGCCAGCCAGCCAGCCAGCCGGCCGACGACGGCCACGGTCACCCCCTTCGGAGGTCCCATGCGCGTCGGACTCTTCGCCACCTGTCTGGGAGACACGCTCTTCCCCGACGCGGTGAAAGCCACCGCCGTCCTGCTCGCCCGGCTCGGCCACGACGTGGTCTTCCCGCCGGACCAGACCTGCTGCGGCCAGATGCACGTCAACACCGGCTACCAGCGCGAGCCGGTCCCGCTGGTACGCGGCTTCGCCGAGCAGTTCGGCGACCCCTCGATCGAGGCGGTCGTCATGCCCTCCGGTTCCTGCGCGGGCTCCGTCCGGCACCAGCACGGGATCGTGGCCGAGCGGTACGGCGACGCGGCCCTGCGCGCCGGCGTCGCGGCAGTGCGCACCAAGACGTACGAGCTGTCGGAGTTCCTGGTCGACGCGGTGGGCACGACCGACGTCGGCGCCTACTTCCCGCACCGGGTGACGTACCACCCCACCTGCCACTCGCTCCGCATGCTGCGGGTCGGCGAGAAGCCGCTGCGGCTGCTGCGCGCCGTCGAGGCCATCGACCTCGTCGAGCTGCCGGAGGCCGATGCCTGCTGCGGCTTCGGCGGCACCTTCGCGGTCAAGAACGCCGAGACCTCCGCCGCGATGCTCGCCGACAAGATGCGCCACGTCACCGGCACCGGAGCCGAGGTCTGCACGGCCGGCGACTCGTCCTGCCTGATGCACATCGGCGGCGGCCTCTCCCGCATCCGGGCCGGTACCCGCACCCTCCACCTGGCGCAGATCCTCGCGTCCACCCGTACCCAGCCGTACGTCCTGCCGGAGCCCGGCACCCACGAGGCGTCCGGCACCCCGCTGGAGGCCGCCCGATGAGCACCCCCACCTACCTCGGCATGCCCACCGTTCCGCCCCGTTCGCCGTACGGCACCGGCAACCTCCGCGGTGACCGGAAGTTCCCCCGGGCCGCCCACGACGAACTCCGCAACGACCAGCTGCGCCGCAACCTCGGCAGGGCCACCCACACCATCCGCGCCAAGCGGCTGGCCGTCACCGGCGAACTCCCCGACTGGGAGGCGCTGCGCGACGCCGGGTCCGCGATCAAGACCGACACCATGAACCGCCTCCCCGAGCTGCTGGAACAGCTGGAGGCGAAGGTCACCGAGCACGGCGGCACCGTCCACTGGGCGCGCGACGGCGTCGAGGCCAACGCGATCGTCACCCGGCTGGTCGAGGAGACCGGCTCCGACGAGGTCATCAAGGTCAAGTCGATGGCCACCCAGGAGATCGGCCTCAACGAGCACCTCGCGGACCAGGGCATCACGGCGTACGAGACCGACCTCGCCGAGCTGATCGTCCAGCTCGCCGACGACAAGCCGTCCCACATCCTCGTCCCCGCCATCCACCGCAACCGCGACGAGATCCGCGAGATCTTCAAGGCCGGCATCCCCGGCGTGGACCCCGAACTGGACTCCGTACCGGCGCACTTGGCGGCCGCCGCCCGCGCCTACCTGCGCGAGAAGTTCCTGACCACGCCCGTCGCCGTCTCCGGCGCCAACTTCGGCATCGCCGAGACCGGCACCCTCTCGGTGGTGGAGTCGGAGGGCAACGGCCGCATGTGCCTGACCCTCCCCGACACGCTCATCACCGTCATGGGCATCGAAAAGGTCCTCCCGCGCTTCGCCGACCTGGAGGTCTTCCTCCAGCTGCTGCCGCGCTCCTCCACCGGCGAGCGGATGAACCCGTACACGTCGATGTGGACGGGCGTCACCCCGGGCGACGGCCCGCAGAACTTCCACCTCGTTCTCCTCGACAACGGGCGCACGGCGGCGCTCGCCGACAAGATCGGCCGTCAGGCCCTGAACTGCATCCGCTGCTCGGCCTGCCTGAACGTATGCCCGGTGTACGAGCGGGCCGGCGGCCACGCCTACGGCTCGACCTACCCCGGCCCGATCGGCGCCGTCCTCACCCCGCAGCTCGCCGGGATGGACGCCGCCAAGAACGACCCCAACAGCTCACTCCCGTACGCCTCCACGCTCTGCGGCGCCTGCTACGACGCCTGCCCGGTCAAGATCGACATCCCCTCCCTCCTCGTCGAACTCCGCCACCAGCACACCGAGGCCGCCGGCACGACGGCCGAGAAGCTGGCCATGAAGGCCGCGGCCGCCGTGATGGGCCGCCCGAAGCTCTTCACGACCGCCCAGAAGGCAGCGGGCGCGGCCCGCGTCGTCGCGGGCAGGGACGGCCGCATCGCCCACCTCCCGCCGCCCTTCAACGGCTGGAGCGACAGCCGCGACACCCCCGCCCCACCGAAGGAGACCTTCCGGGCATGGCTGGCGTCGGGGGAGGGCGCGGCGGCGATGCGGACCGCGGCGGAGGAGGGAGCGGAAGCGCTACGGACCGCGGAGGGGACGGAAGTGATCCGGACCGCCGCGGAGGAAGCGGCACCGGCCCGCACCGAGGGCACCGGCCCCGACGAGGAGGAACAGTGACCACACCCGCCACCGCCCGCGAAACGATCCTCGGCCGCATCCAGGACGCGCTGGCCCTCGCGCCCGCCCCCGAGGTCACCGTCCCGCGCGACTACCGCACCGGCCGCACCCTCCCCGAAGCCGGACTCCTGGAACTGCTCACCGACCGCCTGATCGACTACAAGGCCGAGGTCCACAGCTGCGAGGCCGCCGGCGCCGCCGACGTGATCGCCACCGCGCTCCGCGACCACGGCGCGCGCCGCATCGGCGTACCGCCCGGCCTCGACCCGACCTGGCTCACGGCGTACGACGGCGAGGTACGGCACGACTCCGCCGAGACCCCCGCGCCCGAACTGGACGCGCTGGACGGGGTGGTGACCGCCTCCGCCGTCACCTGCGCGGAGACCGGCACCATCTTCCTCGACGCCTCGCCCGACCAGGGCCGCCGCGCCCTCACCCTCGTCCCCGACCTCCACCTCTGCGTCGTCGACGCCTCATCGGTCGAGGCCGGCATCCCCGAGACCGTGGCCCGCCTCCACCCGACCCGCCCCACCACCCTCATCAGCGGCCCCTCCGCCACCTCCGACATCGAACTGGAACGAGTGGAGGGCGTACACGGGCCCCGGACGCTGGTGGTGGTGCTCCGCACGGACGTGTGAGGTCCGCCCGACCATCGAGGCCCCACGCCTCGCCGTCAGCTACGACCGGCAGGCGTACGACGGCGGCCAACGGATCACGGCGGCCGAGCAGGACGGCCCCCTCACCCCCCGACCGACGCCCCCGTCACCCCCGCGCGTGAGGTCACGCCCAGTTTGCGCAGCACCTTCGCCACGTGCTGTTCCACCGTGCGGGGCGAGAGGAACAGCACGTCGGCGATCTCCCGATTGGTGTGTCCCAGGGCCACCAGCCGGGCCACCTCGCGCTCCCGGGGTGACAGCTCGTCTCCGTAACCACGCCGGCCGCGCCGCGACGGCGTCACCACCCCGTTGCCCCGCAGCACCCGGCGGCAGCGCGCCGCGTCCCGCGTGGCGCCCAGCCTCGCGAAGGCATCGGCGAGTTCGGCGACCGCACCCGCCGCGCCCCGGTCCCCGGCCGCCAGCCGGCAGCGCGCCGCCGCCTCGGCGGCCCGGGCCTCGGAGTACGGCCGTGGCAGCGCGGCGTACCCGTCCCGCGCCCGGCCGAAGGCGGCCACCGCCTCCCCGTACCGTTCACGCGCGCACGCCACCACGCCGCGGCACACCTCCGCCGCGGCCGCCGCCAGCGGCGCGTCGATCCCGGCGGCCGCCCCGGCGAACTCCTCGCCCAGCGCCGCCGCCTCACCGCCGCGCCCGCTCCGTACGAGGGCGATCACCGCCATGGGGACGAGGTCGCCGCCCCAGGCCCAGATGTCCTTGCGGCGTACCCGGGCGACCGCCCGCTCCGCCTCCGCGCAGGCCGCCGCCGGCTCGCCGCGCGCGAGGAGCACCCGGACCATCGCGCCGGACGCGGCGGCCAGTATCGGCGCCGGCGCGTTGGCCGGGTCGTCCAGCGCCGCGGCGCCCAGTTCCGCCGCGGCCTCCTCCCACTCGCCGCGGGCGACGGCGAGCCAGCCCAGTACGAGATGCGCGTCGGCGGAGATGCCGGAGACCCCCTGCACCACGTCGAGCACCTGCCGCGCCCGGCCGTCCAGCCCCTGCCACCGGCCGCCGTGCCACTCCAGCCGCAGCGCGGTGCCGTCGATGATGCCCTGCAGGAACGGCGCGCCGCACTCGGCCGCGAGCCGCGTCCCGGTACGGCGGAAGTGCTCGGCGCGGTCGTGGTGGCCCAGCCAGGCGGCCGCCTCCGCGACGTTGCCGCACAGCCGGGCGACCTGGAGCCGTTCGGCCGCCGTCCGGCCCGCGCGCACCATCTCCTCGATGTCCGCCCATACGCCCGGTTCGCCCTTGCTCGCCCGCAGCGCGAGGTGGTTGCCGCGTACCGCCATCCGCAGGGCGGGATCCGCCTGCCCGGCCACCGCCTGCCCCGCGACCAGCTCCTCGGCCCGTTCCGCCCACCGCTGGTGCACCGCGTACGGATGCTCGCCCCAGCTGGGCATCGCCAGGGCCGCCATGCCCCGGGCCGCCAGCGCCGGCCGCTCCCGCAGCTCGGCCACGGCGGTCTCGGTGTCGGCCCGCCCCTGTTCGTAGTCGCCGGCCTGGTTGTGCTGCAGCAGCCCGAGGTTGAGGCGGATCTCGCCGCGTACGGCGACGGGCAGGCCGCGGTCGCGCACGACGCGTTCGAGCAGCCGGGCCGCCCTGCGGAACGACAGCCCCATGACGGCGACCCGGCTCAGCTCCGTCGCCAGCCGGCCGCGCTCGGCGGCCCCCAGCCGCTGGTCGGACAGCAGGCCCTCCAGGATCTCCACGACGACCGCGGTGTCGCCCATATCCCGCGCCGCCTCGGCCGCCGCCTCCCCGTACCGCAGCCAGGCGGCCAGGTCACCGGCCTGCCGCGCGTGGTACGCGAGCTGCACCAACGGCGGCGGCTCGGCCCCGGCGAGCGCGGCCACGGCCCTCTCGTGCAGCCGCCGCCGGTCCACCCCCGCCAGCCCGCCGTACACCGCCTGCTGCGCGAGCGTGTGCCGGAACCCGTACCGGTCGTCCCCGCAGTCGTAGAGCACCCCGGCCCGCAACGCCTCCCGGATACCGTCGCCGACCTCGCCGGCGCGCAGCGCTTCCCGCGCGCCGTGGTCGATCTCGTCGGCGCGCGACACTTCCCGCCTCCCGTCGCCGGTCTCGTCGGCCCGCAACGCTTCTCGCGCGCCGTCGCCGCCCTCGCCGGCCCGCCGCGCCTCACGCGTGCCGTCGCCGATCGCGTCGGTGCCTGCTGCCGTCGTGGCCTCCCAGGGCGTCCGGGTGGCCGTCGCCGCGATCAGGTCCTCACCGGCCGGAACGCGCAGCACGGCAACGGCGTGCACCACGGCGGCAGCGGCCCCGGACAGCCCACCCATCCGCTCCGCCATGGCGTCCCGCAGCAGCGCGGGCACCTCCAGCGCGTCCAGCGTCTCGCGCGCCGTGCCGCTGCCGAGCCGCCCCGCCGCACCCTCGTACCCGTTCCCGTCCAGCGCGCGTACGACCTCTTCCAGCACGAGTGGGATACCGGCCGTCCGCTCGTGCAGCCCGGCGGCGAACGCGGCCGACACCTCCGTGCCCCCGCCGATCGCGGCGGCCAGACTCCGCACGCTGGCCACGTCCAGCGGCCCCAGCCGCAGCAGAGCCGCCGTGGTGCCCGGCGGCTCCCGGTACGCGCGCCCCAACGGCAGCGCTCCTCCCGGCAGATCCTCCCGCCGGTAGCTGAGCACCGTGGCCATCCCGCCCGGCGGATCGTCCACCAGGAACCGCACCAGATCCCGCGTCCCGTCGTCCGCCCAGTGCAGATCCTCCACGACCACGACCACCGGCCCGAGCGCCGCCAGCAGCTCCCGCACCGCCCGGAACAGCCGGTGCCGCCCCGCCCGGTGGTCCGGCAGCGGGTCCGGCGCGGGCGGCAGGGACGCCGCCAGCTCCGGCAGATACGGCCGCAGCGCCCCGCACACCGGGCTCAGCCGCCCGGCGACGGCGTCCATCCGCCCGTCCAACTGCCGCAACAGATCAAAGACAGGCCCGTACGGAAACGGCTCACGCAACGGATGACACGTACCGAGCAGAATCCGCCGCCCCCGTACCGACGGATGGCCGATCGCCTCCCGGATCAACCGCGTCTTCCCGATGCCCGCCTCGCCCTCCACGAGCACGACGGACGGCGCCTGCCCGAGCGCGTCCACCAGGGCACGCAGCTCCCCGCCGCGGCCGACGAGTACCGGCGCCCCTGACCGACGGAAGGCGGAACGCAGCATCAGCATCTCCGACCCGAACACGAGACCGTGACCCGCCGCGACCACCCGTTCCCCTTACCCCCGGTCACCGCGGTTGACCGCGAAACTACTTCCCCGCCCCCACCCTGACAAGACGCGCCGCCCGACGCGGACGGGGCCCGATTACACCCGCAAGCGACCGGTTACGCATCCCCCATGCAGACATTCCTCCCGTACCCGGACTTCGCGGCCTCCGCCGCGGTCCTCGACGCCCGCCGCCTCGGCAAGCAGCGCGTCGAGGCACTCCAGGTCCTGCGCGGCCTCACCGTCCCCGGTTACGGCTGGCGCCACCACCCGGCGGTCCGCATGTGGACGGGCTACGAGGAGGCCCTCGTCCGGTACGGCCTGGAGATCTGCGACGCCTGGACCGCAACCGGCCGCCAGGACACCTGCGCCCGCACCCTCACCCAGGACTACGCCGCCACGTTCCCCGACACCCCACCCCGCGACTACGCCACCCTCTCCGCCTCAGGCGACCTCCCCAACTGGCTCGGCGACCCCGCCTTCCACCGCAGCCACCAGTCCGCCCTCCGCACCAAGGACCCGGCCCACTACCGCCACCACTTCCCGGACGTCCCCGATGGCCTGCCCTACGTATGGCCGACATCGGACCGGGCCTCCGCCCCGCCCAACTCCCCCTGACACCACCGCCACCCCAGGCACGGCCCCGACCTCCCGAGCCCGGCCCGCAACAACGACGAAGGGCCGGACCCAGTGGTACTGGGTCCGACCCTTCGTTCTTGGCACTTGGGCTGGTCAGCGGTGTCATCACGCTGTTCCAGGCGAAGTGCCCCCGGCAGGATTCGAACCTGCGCACACGGCTCCGGAGGCCGTTGCTCTATCCCCTGAGCTACGGGGGCGTGTCGGGCGCTGTGCGCTTGCGACGGGTAGAACACTACCAGCTTGGGTGGGGTGGTCATGAACGGGTTTCGGGAGGACGTCGAACGTCGGTCGCTAGCGCATGGGGACGGGGTGGCCGCGGTGATCGGGGAAAGGTCCCTCGCACGGGGCGGAAGTGGGGAAAACCCGGACGCAGCAGGTGGCAGGCGCTTAGTCTCAATATGTGCCTGGCTTGCCCGGCCGGGTCCTTGTTGTCGACGACAACAAGGTCATCCGGCAGTTGATCAGGGTCAATCTCGAGCTGGAGGGCTTCGAGGTCGTGACCGCGGCTGATGGTGCCGAGTGCCTCGACATCGTGCACGACGTGTGTCCTGATGTGGTGACGCTCGATGTCGTCATGCCGCGGTTGAACGGACTGCGTACCGCCGAGAGGCTGCGCGCCGATCCGCGTACCAGGGAGCTCCCGATCGCCATCATCAGCGCGTGCACGCAGCTGGAGGTGGACAGCGGGGAAGCGCTCGGGGTGGACGCGTTCCTCGCCAAGCCGTTCGAGCCGGTCGAGCTGATACGGACCGTGCGCCAGTTGCTGAGCGGGGCCCGTGGCTCCGGACCCGGGGGCGGGCCGGACGGGGCGGCCGATGCCGATCCGGATTCCGAGCCCGCCGCCCGGCCTACGGGGTGACATGGCCGGCACGGCGGGCAGCGGCAGCGCGAAGGGGAGTGGGCTGAGGATGCGGGCGGCGTCGTGTGGCGCTGCCCTGCCGGAGGCCGGACCCACCGCCCCGCGCGAGGCCGGACCCGCCGCCCTGCGCGTCGGACCCGGGGCCCTGCGCGCCGCGCCCGCCGCGCTGCCGATGGCCGGCGCGGCGGGCAGGCGGTGTCCGAAGGGCGAAACCCGTTCGCATACCCGCCCCCCTTCTCCCATACGCTTGTCCTGTGACTCCCGCTGAGCTCTCCCGCACCGTCCTGCGCTCCGTGCGCGGTGCTGTCGAGGCGCGGGAGCTCGTGCTGGCGGAGAGTGCCCTGCCCGAGCGGGTGGAGGTGGCCCCGCCGCCGCATGACGGCTGTGGGGACTACGCCACGAATGTCGCGCTGCGGCTGGCGAAGGCCGCGGGGGCGCGGCCGCGGGAGGTCGCGGGGGTCGTCGCCAAGCGGCTGGCCCGGGTGCCGGGGATCGCGGCGGTGGATGTCGCCGGGCCCGGATTTCTGAACATCACGCTGGGGGGCGACGCCCCTGCCGCGCTCGTCCGGGACGTGCTGGCGGCGGGCCCCGCGTACGGCCGGCGCGGGCGACTCCCCGAGGCCGCCTCCCCGGGCGTCCATCTCACCTCGCCCCCCGTCGACCTCCGTCCCGCCCCCGGCCCCCGGGCTGCGGCTGTCGCGGACGCGTTGCGGGCGATCATGGAGGCCGCGGGGGAGGGGACCCGGCCCGGTGGGGAAGCCGTGCGACCCGTCCCCGTGAAGGACACGACCGGGGAGTACGTCACCGCCGACGAGTTGCTCGCGCGGCTCGGGCGGGACGAGATGCGGTGGGTGTTGGTGTACCCCGCCGCGCATGATCACGTGCGGGTTCCGGAGCGGCCGGTGCAGCGGGAGGGCAATCCGCGGTTCCTGGTCCAGTACGCGTACGCTCGTACGTGCGCAGTGTCGCGCAACGCCCACGACCTGGGCGTGCTCGGTGCGGGCGCCGATGGGGTCGGCACGGAAGAAGCCGTCGTTTCCGGAACGGAAGAAGCTGTCGTTCCCGGAGCCGCCACGGACGAGGCAGTCGCCGGCGGAACGGCCACCGACGGTGTCATCGCCCCTGACGGTGCCACCGCCGCTGAAAGTGACGTCCCGTACACGCCCCTGCACGCCGCACTGGCCGCCTACCCCGCGGTGCTCGCGGCCGCCGCGCGGCTGCGGGCGCCCGACCGGCTGGCGCGGCACCTGGAAGTGACCGCCGACGCCGTCCTCCGCTTCCTTGCCAGTTGTCCGCCGCTTCCCGCCGGAGAGCAGAAACCCATGGCCGTTCACCGCGCCCGGCTGGCCGTCGCCCAGGCCGCCGGTACGGTGCTCGCGAACGGCCTGACCCTGCTGGGCGTCTCCGCACCCGAACACCTCTGAACCTCCGAGGGGATCTCCCACCGTCATGAGCCGTTCCGCGCACCCCGCAGGGCCCCGCCACGCCGACGTACTGCCCGAGGGCCACTACACCGCTCCGCCCGCCGATCTGAACGACCTGGACCCGCGGGTCTGGTCCCGGACGGTGCGGCGGGACGCCGACGGTGTCGTCACCGTCGGCGGGATGAGCGTTGCCGATTTGAAGGAGCAGTTCGGTACTCCCGCGTACTTCCTCGACGAGGACGACTTCCGGGAGCGGTGCCGGGCCTGGAAGGACGCCTTCGGGGAAGAGGCCGATGTCTTCTACGCCGGAAAGGCCTTCCTGTCGCGGGCCATCGTGCGGTGGCTGCACGAGGAGGGGCTGAACCTCGACGTCTGCTCCGCGGGCGAGCTGGCCACGGCGCTCGCGGCCGGGATGCCGGCGGAGCGGATCGCGCTGCACGGCAACAACAAGAGCGAGGGCGAGATCCGGCGGGCCGTGGAGGCCGGGGTCGGGCGGATCGTCGTCGACTCGTTCCAGGAGATCGCGCGGGTCGCGCACATCGCCGACCGGCTGGGGAAGCGGCAGGCGGTGCAGATCCGGGTGACCGTGGGCGTGGAGGCGCACACGCACGAGTTCATCGCCACCGCGCACGAGGACCAGAAGTTCGGTATCGCGCTGGCCGACGGGCAGGCCGCCGAGGCCGTGCGCCGGGTGCTGAAGCTGGACGGGCTGGAGCTGACCGGCATCCACTCGCACATCGGGTCGCAGATCTTCGACATGGCCGGCTTCGAGGTGTCCGCGCGGCGCGTCGTGCAGCTGCTGGCGGACGTGCGGGAGGAGCACGGGGTCGAGCTGCCGGAGATCGACCTGGGCGGTGGCCTCGGTATCGCCTACACCTCGGACGACGACCCGCGGGAGCCGCACGAGATCGCGAAGGCGCTCGGGGAGATCGTGCGGCACGAGTGCGAGGCCGCCGGGCTGGCCGTGCCGCGGCTCTCGGTCGAGCCGGGCCGCGCCATCGTGGGCCCGACCGCGTTCACCCTGTACGAGGTGGGCACGGTCAAGGAGCTGGAAGGCCTGCGGACGTATGTCAGCGTCGACGGCGGGATGTCGGACAATATCCGTACGGCGCTGTACGACGCGGAGTACAGCGTGGCGCTGGTCTCGCGGACCTCGGACGCCGCGCCGATGCTCTCGCGGGTGGTCGGCAAGCACTGCGAGAGCGGTGACATCGTCGTGCGGGACGCGTTCCTGCCGTCGGACCTGGCGCCGGGTGACCTGCTGGCCGTGCCGGCGACCGGTGCGTACTGCCGGTCGATGGCCAGCAACTACAACCACGCGCTGCGGCCCCCGGTCGTGGCGGTGAGCCAGGGCGAGGCCCGGGTGATCGTGCGGCGCGAGACGGAGGAAGATCTCCTGCGGCTCGATGTCGGATAAGTGAAATAGATGTCTCGGGATCTGGACGAAGTCAAGAAATTGCCGTCCGGTGAGTGAGACTGGTCCATTGCGAACAGGTCCCGGTCCCTCGGGACCGCAACACGGAAGAAGCAGAGGTCGAATGATGCGTACGCGTCCGCTGAAGGTGGCGCTCCTGGGCTGTGGTGTGGTCGGCTCAGAGGTGGCACGCATCATGACGACGCACGCGGACGACCTCACAGCCAGGATCGGCGCGCCCGTGGAGCTCGCGGGCATCGCCGTCCGCCGCCCGGACCGGGTCCGGGAGGGCGTGCCCGCCGAGCTGGTCACCACCGACGCGACCGCGCTGGTCAAGCGCGGGGACATCGACGTGGTCATCGAGGTCATCGGCGGCATCGAGCCGGCCCGGAAGCTCATCACCACCGCCTTCGAGCACGGCGCGAGCGTGGTCTCCGCCAACAAGGCGCTGGTCGCGGCGGACGGCGCGGCGCTGCACGCGGCCGCCGAGGAGCACGGCGCGGATCTGTACTACGAGGCCGCGGTGGCCGGTGCGATTCCGCTGGTCCGGCCGCTGCGCGAGTCGCTGGCCGGGGACAAGGTCAACCGGGTGCTCGGCATCGTGAACGGCACGACCAACTTCATCCTCGACAAGATGGACACCAGCGGCGCCGGCTACAGCGAGGCGCTGGACGAGGCGACGGCGCTGGGGTACGCCGAGGCCGACCCGACCGCGGACGTCGAGGGGTTCGACGCCGCCGCCAAGGCCGCGATCCTGGCCGGCATCGCCTTCCACACCCGGGTGACCATCGACGACGTGCACCGCGAGGGCCTCACCGAGGTCACCGCGGCCGACATCGCCTCCGCCAAGCGCATGGGCTGCACGGTCAAGCTGCTGGCGATCTGCGAGCGGGCCGCCGACGGTGCTTCGGTCACCGCGCGGGTCCACCCCGCGATGATCCCGCTGACCCACCCGCTGGCGTCCGTGCGCGAGGCGTACAACGCCGTCTTCGTGGAGTCGGACGCCGCCGGGCAGCTGATGTTCTACGGTCCCGGCGCCGGTGGCTCGCCGACCGCCTCGGCCGTCCTCGGCGACCTGGTCGCGGTCTGCCGCAACAAGCTCAGCGAGGCCACCGGGCCGGGCGAGTCCGCGTACACGCAGCTCCCGGTCGGCCCCATGGGCGAGGTCGTCACCCGCTACCACATCAGCCTCGATGTGGCCGACAAACCCGGCGTCCTGGCCCAGGTCGCCATGGTCTTCGCCGAGCACGGCGTATCGATCGATACGGTGCGCCAGCAAGGCCGGCCGGACGGAGGCGGCGAGGCGTCCCTCGTCGTCGTCACCCACCGCGCCGCCGACGCGGCGCTGTCCTCGACCGTCGAGGCGCTGCGCAATCTGGACACCGTCCGGGGCGTCGCCAGCATCATGCGGGTCGAAGGGGAGTAAAGGAACCCATGTCTGCCATTACCAGCGCCGGTACCACCCACCAGTGGCGCGGCATCATCGAGGAGTACCGCGACCGCCTGCCGGTCAAGGACACGACCGAGGTCGTCACCCTGCGCGAGGGCGGTACGCCGCTCGTGCCGGCGCAGGTGCTCTCCGAGCGCACCGGCTGTGAGGTGCACCTCAAGGTCGAGGGCGCCAACCCCACCGGTTCCTTCAAGGACCGCGGCATGACGATGGCCATCACCCGGGCCAAGGAGGAGGGTGCGCAGGCCGTCATCTGTGCCTCCACGGGCAACACTTCGGCCTCCGCGGCGGCGTACGCCGTGCGTGCCCGCATGGTCAGCGCCGTACTGGTCCCGCAGGGCAAGATCGCCCTGGGCAAGATGGGCCAGGCCCTGGTGCACGGGGCGAAGATTCTCCAGGTCGACGGGAATTTCGACGACTGTCTGACGCTCGCCCGCGGGCTCTCGGAGAAGTACCCGGTCGCACTTGTGAACTCCGTCAACCCGGTCCGCATCGAGGGCCAGAAGACCGCGGCCTTCGAAATCGTGGACATGCTGGGCGACGCGCCCGACATCCACGTGCTGCCGGTCGGCAACGCCGGAAACATCACCGCGTACTGGAAGGGCTACAAGGAGTACGCGGCCGACGGGATCTCCTCCCGCGCGCCGCGCATGTGGGGCTTCCAGGCGTCCGGCAGCGCGCCGATCGTGCGTGGCGAGGTGGTCAAGGACCCGAGCACGATCGCCACCGCGATCCGCATCGGCAACCCGGCCTCCTGGTCCTTCGCGGAGGCCGCGCGGGACGAGTCGGGCGGCGCCATCGATGAGGTGACCGACCGTCAGATCCTCGCTGCGTACCGCCTGTTGGCCTCGCAGGAGGGTGTCTTCGTGGAGCCGGCCTCGGCCGCTTCGGTGGCCGGTCTGCTGAAGGCCGCCGAAGAGGGCAGGGTCGACCCGGGCCAGAAGATCGTGTGCACCGTGACCGGCAACGGTCTGAAGGACCCGGACTGGGCGGTGGCCGGCGCGCCGCAGCCGGTGACGGTTCCGGTCGACGCGGACGCCGCCGCCGAGCGGCTGGGCCTGGCGTAAGGCATCTGTCGTAAGACAAAAAATCGACCGGAAACAGCCGGTCGGAACGGTCCGGACGGGGTCGGCGCGCGTGTCGCACCGGCCCCGCAGGACCCGCAGGGCAAATCCTGCAAAGGCTGCAAAGTGAGTGGTGTGGCATGAGAGGGCGCGCGACACGAATCGTGCGCCTCCCGTGCGCCCTATGTCGCCACTGAACCTTCCTTCGATAGGCTGGCAGCCAACTCCCCTCCCCGCGGCATAGTGCAGTGGTGTGCAGGGCAGGTCAGAACGGACCCCATGAGCCGATCAGGTGCCTCGGCACCGCGGCGCTCCGGGGCAGTACCGCAGTTTCACATCAAGGAGAGTCATCGAGCGATGGCCGGTCCAGCGTTCCGCGCCGCCGCCGTCCGGGTGCGCACCCCCGCCACCAGCGCCAATCTCGGTCCCGGCTTCGACGCCCTCGGCCTGTCCCTGGGCCTGTACGACGACGTCGTAGTACGCGTCGCCGACTCCGGGCTGCACGTGGACATCGCGGGTGAGGGTGCCGACACCCTGCCGCGCGACGAGAGCCACCTGCTCGTACGGTCCCTGCGCACCGCATTCGACCTGCTGGGCGGGCAGCCGCGCGGCCTGGAGGTCGTCTGTGCCAACCGCATCCCGCACGGCCGGGGCCTCGGCTCCTCCTCCGCGGCCATCTGCGCCGGCATCGTCGCGGCGCGCGCCGTGACGATAGGCGGCGAGCAGAAGCTCGACGACGCCGCGCTGCTGGAACTGGCCACCGAGATCGAGGGCCACCCCGACAACGTCGCCGCCTGTCTGCTCGGCGGATTCACCCTGTCCTGGATGGACGCCGGCGCAGCGCGAGCCATCAGGATGGACCCCGCCGATTCCGTCGTTCCGGTGGTTTTCGTACCGGGTAAGCCCGTGCTCACCGAGACCGCCCGGGGCCTGCTGCCGCGGACCGTCCCGCACGGTGACGCCGCGGCGAACGCCGGTCGCGCCGCACTGCTCGTCGAGGCCCTGACCAGGCGCCCCGAGCTGCTGCTCGCCGCGACCGAGGACCGACTTCACCAGGAGTACCGGGCGCCGGCGATGCCGGAGAGCGTGGCCCTGGTGAACCGACTGCGGGCGGACGGTGTCCCCGCGGTCGTCTCCGGCGCGGGCCCGACGGTGCTCGCGCTGGTCGAGGAGGGAGCGGCCGACAAGGTCGCGACCCTGGCGGGCGAGGGGTGGGCGGCCAACCGGCTGTCCCTCGACGCAGCAGGAACGAGCGTGCTGCCGCTCGCCGGGTGACCGACGGATTGCCGGTCTGAGAGAGGGGGAATGTTTGTTGGATCCGGTAGTGTTAACCTCAAGTGAGTACTCGACGCCGCAGCGGCGAGGTACTCCGTGTCCCCAGTCGGGACCACCTTTCTTCCGGGAGCCTCCCAACCTGCTTGGAGCGAAGGCCTAAAGCAGAAGCGAGCACGCTCCGGAAATCGGCGTGATGTGCATGAAGCGTGACCTGCATGAATGCGCAGCATCTTTCGCGTCGGAACCATGAACTGATCTCTCCGCCGAATCCGGCGGGACCACCGCCCCGGCCCGGCCCGTGAATGTCCAGGGACCGCGGTCGGACAGCACAACCGGTCGCCGAGCCAGACAGGCCGACGCCCGCTCCAGGGAAGGACCCTTCGTGAGCGACACCACCGATCTGATGGGCGTACGCACCGATGGCGATGCCGCAGCGCCCGCCACGGACGCTCCCGCCGCGCCTGCCACCGGGGCCGCCACTGGTGCCTCGCGGCGACGCCGTTCCGGCACCGGCCTCGAGGGCATGGTCCTGGCCGAGCTGCAGCAGGTAGCCTCCAGCCTCGGCATCAAGGGCACCGCGCGGATGCGCAAGAGCCAGCTCATCGAGGTCATCAAGGAGAAGCAGGCCGCCGGCGGAGCCGGTGCGGCCAAGGGCGCCGACGCGTCCGCCGAGGCTCCCGCCGAGGCCAAGCCGAAGCGCCGGGCCACCTCCAAGGCCCGTACCGGCGAGGCCGCGGCCGAGAAGAGCGCCGAAAAGACCGCCGAGAAGCCCGCCAAGGCGGAGAAGGCCGCGGACACCGCCGCCGGCCAGCAGCAGATCGACATCCCCGGCCAGGGCGCCAGTGACGAGCAGCCGGCGGGCGAGCGCCGCCGCCGCCGCGCCACCGCCGCGGCCGGCAGCCCCGAGTCCGCCGGCGAGGCCAAGGAGGGCTCGCGCGGCGAGGCCAAGGCCGAGGCGAAGACCGAGGTCAAGGACGGTCAGAAGGACGGTTCCGGCCAGGACGGCGAGGGCCGGAAGGGCGGCGAGGGCCGTCAGGACCGGGGTGACCGCCAGGACCGCGGTGACCGTCAGGACCGCGGCCAGAAGGGCGACCGCCGGGGCCGCGACCGGGACCGGGACCGGGACCGCCGCAAGAACAACGACGGCAACGACGGCGGCGGCCAGCAGGGCGGCGGCAACCGTCAGCAGGGCGGTGGCGGCGGTGGCAACCGCCAGGACGACTTCGACGACGACGGCCAGGGCGGCCGCCGCGGTCGCCGGGGCCGTTACCGCGACCGCCGTGGCCGTCGGGGCCGTGACGACTTCGGCGCCGAGCCGCAGGTCGCCGAGGACGACGTCCTGATCCCCGTCGCGGGCATCCTGGACATCCTCGACAACTACGCGTTCATCCGGACCTCCGGTTACCTCCCGGGCCCGAACGACGTGTACGTCTCCCTCGCCCAGGTCCGCAAGAACGGCCTCCGCAAGGGTGACCACGTCACCGGTGCGGTCCGCCAGCCCCGTGAGGGCGAGCGCCGCGAGAAGTTCAACGCGCTGGTGCGCCTGGACTCCGTCAACTCCGTCGCCCCCGAACAGGGCCGCGGCCGCCCGGAGTTCGGCAAGCTGACCCCCCTGTACCCGCAGGAGCGGCTGCGCCTGGAGGGCGAGGCCGGCCAGCTGACCACGCGGATCATCGACCTCGTGTCGCCGATCGGCAAGGGCCAGCGCGGTCTGATCGTGGCCCCGCCGAAGACCGGCAAGACCATGATCATGCAGGCGATCGCCAACTCGATCACCCGCAACAACCCCGAGTGCCACCTGATGGTCGTCCTCGTCGACGAGCGTCCGGAAGAGGTCACCGACATGCAGCGGTCGGTCAAGGGCGAGGTCATCTCCTCGACCTTCGACCGCCCGGCCGAGGACCACACCACCGTCGCCGAGCTCGCCATCGAGCGGGCCAAGCGCCTGGTGGAGCTGGGCCACGACGTCGTCGTCCTGCTGGACTCCATCACCCGTCTGGGCCGCGCGTACAACCTCGCGGCGCCTGCCTCCGGCCGCATCCTGTCCGGTGGTGTCGACTCGACCGCGCTGTACCCGCCGAAGAAGTTCTTCGGTGCCGCGCGCAACATCGAGGACGGCGGCTCGCTGACCATCCTGGCCACCGCGCTGGTCGAGACCGGCTCGCGGATGGACGAGGTGATCTTCGAGGAGTTCAAGGGCACCGGCAACATGGAGCTCAAGCTCGACCGGAAGCTCTCGGACAAGCGCATCTTCCCGGCGGTGGACGTGGACGCGTCCAGCACCCGTAAGGAAGAGATCCTGCTCGGCAGCGACGAGCTGGCGATCGTGTGGAAGCTGCGCCGGGTGCTGCACGCCCTGGACCAGCAGCAGGCCATCGAGCTGCTGCTGGACAAGATGAAGCAGACGAAGTCCAACGCGGAGTTCCTGCTCCAGATCCAGAAGACGACGCCGACCGCGGGCAACGGCAACGACTGACGCCCGCCGGCACCGTCGAGCGAAGCCCTCCCCGCCACCCGGCGGGGAGGGCTTCGTCGTGCCGTCACCCGTGCGTCCGGGCCGTGAAAATGCTGTGACGCATGCCGCGTCCGACAGCCGCGCCCTGAGACCTTCCGCACAGACATAAAGTCCGCAAACGTCCCGTCCCGTATACGGCAGACCGGACAAAAGCCCTGGTGAGCGAGGTGCGAACGGCTGTACGCCGGCTCCGGCACGCCCGGCCGGAGCGACCGGGACGGCCCCGCCGTCTGTGCAACCCTTCCCGGATGCCTCCCGTCTGACAAGGTGCGGGACACCACCGGTGAGAGGACGTGACAGCCGGGGACGGCGAGGCCAGCCGAGCAGCAAGGACTGAGGAGCAGATGGCGGACAGCAGCAGGGCCGCGCGGACGGCCGAGGGCCGTTCCCGCGGCATACGCGCCACCGGCCGCCGGCGCAAGGGACCCACGAGGCGCCGCAGGGCGCTGACGATCACACTCTGCGCCCTGGTGAGCTGCGTGCTGCTGGGCGGCGCGGGGCTCGGGTTCGTCTACTACCAGCTGAACGGCAACCTCAAGGGCGTCGACATCGACGCGGCACTGGGCGCCGACCGCCCGGACGACGTCGACAACGGTTCGATGGACATCCTGGTGCTCGGCTCGGACTCCCGGGCCGGGGACAACGCCAAGTACGGCTCGGACGGCGGCGGCGCCCGCTCGGACACCGCGATGGTGGTGCACGTCTACAAGGGCCACAAGAAGGCCAGCGTCGTCTCCATCCCCCGGGACACCCTGATCTCGCGGCCCTCGTGCACCAAGGGCGGGCAGCAGACCCCCGGTGCGCAGCACGTCATGTTCAACACCGCGTACGAGGTCGGCGGTCCGGCCTGTGCCGTCAAGACGGTGGAGTCCATGAGCGGCATCCGTATGGACCATTTCGTCGAGGTCGACTTCAGTGGCTTCAAGAAGCTCATCACCGCCCTCGGCGGCGTCGAGATCACCACGAAGAAGGCGATCCACGACCCGGACAGCCACCTCGACCTGAACCCCGGCACCCACACCCTGGACGGCGAGCAGGCCCTCGGCCTGGTCCGCACCCGGCACGGCGTGCCCGGCGGCGACGGCAGTGACCTGGGCCGCATCCAGCTGCAGCAGACCTTCATCAAGGCGCTGATGGACCAGGTCAAGGACGTCGGTGTGCTGTCGAACCCGACGAAGCTGTACGACATCGGGGACACCGCCACCAAGGCGATCACCACCGACACCCGGCTGAACTCGGTCAACGCGCTGGTCGGCCTGGCCAAGAGCGTCGGGGGCATCGGCTCGGACCACATCAACATGGCCACCCTGCCGGTGACCTACGACCCGCAGAACCCGAACCGGGTGCTGCCGCTGGAGGCCGCGAACAAGCAGGTCTGGAAGGCGCTGCGGGAGGACAGGACCATCCCGAAGTCGGCCCTGAAGGACTCGGCCGGCGACAAGGGCGGCACGTCCGACTACGTACGGTGAGAGGGGCGGCTCCGTCTCCCGGCCCGCACCCGGGCCGGGAATAACGGCAGCCGCCCCCCGGTTTGGGGAGATGCGGCCAGTACTGGCAAACTGGACCGTCGGCCCCGGTTCACGTGACGCATCCCGCGAGCACGACCCGGTGCCCTCCCGATACATAGGAGAATCCCTTGAAGCGCGACATCCACCCGGAGTACTTCGAGACCCAGGTCAGCTGCACCTGTGGCGCCTCGTTCACCACCCGTAGCACCGTTGCGGACGGCACCATCCGCGCCGACGTCTGCTCCGAGTGCCACCCGTTCTACACGGGCAAGCAGAAGATCCTCGACACCGGTGGCCGCGTGGCCCGCTTCGAGGCCCGCTTCGGCAAGAACGCCGGGTCCGCCAAGAAGTAGCGACCCACAAGGCGCCGGTTCTCGGTCGCCCCCGCGCAGGGGCGACCGGACCGGCGTTTTGCCGTCAATGGCCCGCCGGTCCCCCCGGCCGCGGGCGCCCCCGGTACATCCCAGCCAGCAGAGGAACACCACGATGTTCGAGGCGGTCGAGGAACTGATCGGCGAGCACGCCGACCTCGAGAAGCGGCTCGCCGACCCCGCGGTCCACGCCGACCAGCGCGAGGCGATGCGGCTCAACAAGCGTTACGCCGAACTGACCCCGATCATCGCCACGTACCGCGCCTGGAAGCAGACCGGGGACGACATCGAGACGGCCCGCGAACTCGCCGCCGACGACCCCGACTTCGCCGACGAGGTGAAGGAGGGCGAGGTCCGCCGCGAGGAGCTGACCGAGAAGCTGCGGCTGCTGCTCGTCCCGCGCGACCCCAGCGACGACAAGGACGTGATCCTTGAGGTCAAGGCCGGCGAGGGCGGCGAGGAGTCCGCGCTGTTCGCCGGCGACCTGCTGCGGATGTACCTGCGCTACGCCGAGCGCCTCGGCTGGAAGACCGAGATCCTCGAAGCCAACGAGTCCGACCTCGGCGGCTACAAGGACGTCCAGGTCGCCGTGAAGACCAAGGGCCAGACCGAGCCCGGCCAGGGCGTGTGGGCGCGCCTCAAGTACGAGGGCGGGGTGCACCGCGTGCAGCGGGTGCCCGCCACCGAGTCCCAGGGCCGTATCCACACCTCCGCCGCCGGCGTGCTCGTCACGCCCGAGGCCGAGGAGGTCGAGGTCGAGATCGGCCCGAACGACCTGCGGATCGACGTCTACCGCTCCTCGGGCCCGGGCGGCCAGTCGGTCAACACCACCGACTCCGCGGTGCGCATCACCCACCTGCCCACCGGCATCGTCGTCTCCTGCCAGAACGAGAAGAGCCAGCTGCAGAACAAGGAGCAGGCGCTCCGCATCCTGCGCTCCCGGCTGCTCGCGGCGGCGCAGGAGGAGGCCGAGCGGGAAGCGTCGGACGCCCGCCGCAGTCAGGTACGTACGGTCGACCGTTCCGAGCGGATCCGGACCTACAACTTCCCGGAAAACCGGATCTCCGACCACCGGGTGGGCTTCAAGGCGTACAACTTGGACCAGGTGCTGGACGGCGAGCTCGACCCGGTCATCCAGGCCTGCGTGGACGCCGACTCGGCGGCCAAGCTCGCCGCAGCGCAGTAAGCCGCGGGCGGGCGCCCGGCGCCCGCTTCACACCGCACGACCGAAGTACGTACCGGCTGGAGGACCAGTGCAGCAGTCTCCCGGGGGCCGTCCCCCCAAGGCCCGGTCTGTGCTGCTCGCCGAGGTGGCCCAGGCGACCCAGCGGCTGGCCGACGCCGGCGTGCCCTCGCCCCGCTTCGACGCCGAGGAGCTCGCCGCCCACGTGCACGGCGTGAAGCGGTCCCAGCTGCACATGGTGGGCGACGCGGACTTCGACGCCCGGTACTGGGAGGCGATCGCCCGCCGCGAGGCCCGCGAGCCGCTCCAGCACATCACCGGGCGCGCCTTCTTCCGGTACCTGGAACTGCACGTCGGCCCCGGGGTGTTCGTGCCCCGGCCGGAGACCGAGTCGGTGGTGGGCTGGGCCATAGACGCCGTCCGCGCGATGGACGTCGTCGAGCCGCTCATCGTCGACCTGTGCACCGGCTCCGGCGCCATCGCGCTCGCGCTCGCCCAGGAGGTCCCGCGCTCGCGGGTGCACGCCGTGGAGCTGTCCGAGGACGCCCTGGTGTGGACACGCAAGAACGTCGAGGGGTCCCGCGTCGTTCTCCATCAGGGCGACGCGCTGACCGCGCTGCCCGAGCTGGACGGCCAGGTGGACCTGGTCATCTCCAACCCCCCGTACATCCCGCTGACCGAGTGGGAGCACGTGGCACCGGAGGCGCGCGACCACGACCCCGAGCTCGCGCTCTTCTCCGGTGACGACGGCCTGGACACCATCCGGGGCATCGAGCGCACCGCACACCGCCTGCTGCGGCCCGGCGGCGTCGTCGTGATCGAGCACGCCGACACCCAGGGCGGCCAGGTGCCGTGGATCTTCACCGAGGAGCGCGGCTGGGCGGACGCGGCCGACCACCCCGACCTGAACAACCGCCCGCGTTTCGCGACCGCCCGCAGGGCGATGCCGTGACCGCACCCGCAGCTCCCGACCGGGCCCCGGCCGCCGCCGGGCGCCGCCGTTCCCACCCCACCACCGTTCCGCACCAGGAGGCCCGCTAATGGCACGGCGATACGACTGCAGCGACGCGACCGACCGCGCGACCGGCCTGCGTGAGGCCGCCTCGGCGGTCCGGCGCGGGGAGCTGGTCGTGCTGCCGACCGACACCGTCTACGGGGTCGGCGCGGACGCCTTCAGCTCGGAGGCCGTCGGCGACCTCCTGGAGGCCAAGGGCCGCGGCCGCAACATGCCCTCGCCGGTCCTGGTCGGCTCCCCGAACACCCTGCACGGCCTGGTCACCGACTTCTCCGAGCAGGCCTGGGAGCTGGTCGACGCCTTCTGGCCCGGCGCGCTGACCCTGGTCGCCCGGCACCAGCCGTCGCTGACCTGGGACCTGGGGGAGACCCGTGGCACGGTGGCGGTACGGATGCCGCTGCACCCGGTCGCCATCGATCTGCTGACCGAGTTCGGCCCGATGGCCGTCTCCAGCGCCAACCTCACGGGACACCCGTCCCCGCAGGACTGCGACGCGGCGCAGGAGATGCTGGGCGACTCCATCTCCGTGTACCTCGACGGCGGGCCCACCCCGGCCGCCGTACCGTCCTCCATCGTCGACGTCACCGGGAAGATCCCGCGGCTGCTGCGGGCCGGCGCGATCGACGCCGACGAGCTCCGCAAGGTCGTACCCGAGCTCGAGGTGGCCAATTGATGGCCCCGCAGGGGCGTGGCATAGCGGGAACGCAGGACGACTACACCTTCCGCATCCTCCACGTCAGCACCGGCAACGTCTGCCGCTCGCCGATCACCGAGCGGCTGCACCGCCATGGCCTGCAATGCAGACTCGGTACCGAGCTGACCAGCGGCATCGTGGTGGAGAGCGCCGGCACCTGGGGCCACGAGGGCGCCCCGATGGAGACCCACGCCGCCACCGTGCTGGCCGACTACGGCGCCGACCCCGACGGGTTCATCGGCCGTGAGCTGCTGGACGAGCACGTCATCCGCGCGGACCTGGTGCTCACCGCCACCCGCGACCACCGCGCCCAGGTCATCTCCATGGGCCACTCCGCGGGGCTGCGCACCTTCACCCTCAAGGAGTTCAACCGGCTGGTGAAGGCCATAGATCCGGCCACCCTGCCCGAGCCCGACCCGGCGCTGCCCGACGGCGGCCTGGTGGACCGCGCCCGCGCGCTGGTGGGCGCGGCGGCCGCGCTGCGCGGCTGGCTCCTCGCGCCGAACGCCGAGGCCGACGAGGTGCACGACCCCTACGGCGCGCCCATCACGTTCTTCCGCTCCATCGGCGACGAGATCAACCAGGCCCTCGACCCGGTCGTCACCGCCCTCACAGGAGTCCCCGCACGCGCCTGAGCGGCCCTGTGCCGCCCTGCCCGCCGGCCGGCCGTAAAGACCCCTCGCCACCCGCCCGGCCGCCCCGTCGCGCCGTACACCGCGCCCGGAGGCCGTTCCGCGCCTACATTGGACGTACGTCCCCCGTACGAGGCCCGGAGCGAGCGATGTCAGCGACTCCCGCGTCCACCCGCAGCGCCACCCCGCACGCCCGGCCGGTCCGGCAGCAGAGCGACGGCCGGCCGCCCGGGAGCATGGCCGCAGAGCCCTGGGGCGGCCCCGGCTTCGACCAGTTGCGCGCCCAGGACCCGCAGATCGCCGACGCGCTGCTCGGCGAGAGCGCCCGGCAGGCGTCGGGCCTCCAGTTGATCGCCGCGGAGAACTTCACCTCGCCCGCCGTGCTCGCCGCGCTCGGCTCCCCGCTCGCCAACAAGTACGCCGAGGGCTACCCCGGCGCCCGCCACCACGGCGGCTGCGAGCTGGTGGACTTCGCCGAGCGGACGGCGGTGGAGCGCGCCAAGGCCCTCTTCGGCGCCGAACACGCCAACGTGCAGGCCCACAGCGGCTCTTCGGCCGTGCTGGCCGCCTACGCCGCCCTGCTGCGCCCCGGGGACAGCGTGCTGGCCATGGCGCTGCCGCACGGCGGCCATCTGACGCACGGCTCGGCCGCGAACTTCTCCGGCCGCTGGTTCGACTTCGCCGGGTACGGCGTGGACCCGGACACCGGGCTGCTGGACTACGCCGCCATCCGGGAGCTGGCGGTGCGGCGCCGCCCCAAGGCCATCGTCTGCGGCTCGATCTCCTATCCGCGCCACATCGACTACGCGGCCTTCCGGGAGATCGCCGACGAGGTGGGCGCGTACCTCATCGCGGACGCCGCGCACCCCATCGGGCTGGTGGCCGGGGGAGCGGCGCCGAACCCGGTGCCGTACGCCGACGTGGTCTGCGCGACCACCCACAAGGTCCTGCGCGGCCCGCGCGGCGGCATGATCCTGTGCGGCGCCGACCTGGCCGAGCGGATCGACCGGGCGGTGTTCCCGTTCACCCAGGGCGGTGCGCAGATGCACACGGTCGCGGCGAAGGCGGTCGCCTTCGGGGAGGCGTCGATGCCGGCGTTCGCGGCGTACGCCCATCGGGTGACGGGCAATGCGCGGACGCTCGCCGCGGCGCTGGAGGCCGAGGGGCTGACGGTGACCACCGGGGGCACCGACACCCACCTGATCACCGCGGACACCGCGCCGCTGGGGCTGGACGCCCGGACGGCGCGCGGGCGGCTGGCCGCGGCCGGCATCGTCCTGGACACCTGCGCGCTGCCCGGTCCGGCGGACGCCGCGAAGCGCAGGACCGGCATCCGGCTGGGTACCGCCGCCGTTTCCACTCAGGGAATGGGGGAAGCAGAGATGACACGCATCGGGGCACTGATCGGAGCGGCGCTGCGGGAGGACGGCACGGTCCGTGCGGGGACCACGGAACTGGTCCGGAACTTCCCGCCATATCCCCCACTGGCCTGAATCGGGGAACCGTTCGCGCGCGAGGAACGTCGTTACCTACATTCACGGCTGAGGGGCGGACACGCATATGGTGTGTGGCTGTGATGGCCAGCGATACCAATGGGGCAGCCCGTGCGTGAATACCTGCTGACGCTGTGCGTCACGGCCGCGGTCACTTACCTGCTGACCGGGCCGGTACGGAAATTCGCGATCGCGGCCGGCGCGATGCCGGAGATCCGCGCCCGCGACGTGCACCGCGAACCGACGCCGCGACTCGGCGGCATCGCGATGTTCGGCGGTCTGTGCGCGGGTCTGCTCGTCTCCGCCCACTTCACGAACATCAAGAGCGTCTTCGAGTTCTCCAACGAGCCGCGGGCGCTCCTCTCGGGCGCCGCGCTGATCTGGATCCTCGGCGTCCTGGACGACAAGTGGGGCGTGGACGCGCTCATCAAGCTCGGCGGGCAGATGATCGCCGCGGGCGTGATGGTCCTCCAGGGCCTGACCATCCTGTGGATCCCGGTGCCCGGCGTCGGCACGGTCTCGCTGACCCCCATGCAGGGCACGCTGCTCACCGTCGCGCTGGTCGTGATCACCATCAACGCGGTGAACTTCGTCGACGGCCTGGACGGCCTCGCCTCCGGCATGGTGTGCATCGCGGCCGCGGCGTTCTTCATGTACGCGTACCGCATCTGGTACGGCTACGGCCTGGAGGCGGCGGCGCCCGCTTCCCTCTTCGCGGCGATCCTGATGGGCATGTGCCTGGGCTTCCTGCCGCACAACATGCACCCGGCGCGGATCTTCATGGGCGACTCGGGCTCGATGCTGATCGGGCTGGTGCTGGCGGCGGGCGCGATCTCCGTCACGGGCCAGGTGGACCCGGACGCGATGCAGCTGTTCGCCGGTTCGGAGCGGGCCGCGGTGCACACGATGGTGCCCGTCTACATCCCGCTGCTGCTGCCGCTGACCATCATCGCGGTGCCCTTCGCCGACCTGGTCCTGGCGATCGTGCGGCGTACCTGGAACGGTCAGTCGCCGTTCACCGCCGACCGCGGCCACCTGCACCACCGGCTGCTGGAGATCGGTCACTCGCACAGCCGCGCGGTGCTGATCATGTACTTCTGGTCGGCGCTGATCGCGTTCGGCGCGGTGGCGTACTCGGTCAACAACGCCAGCGTCTGGATCGTCCTGGGCATCGTCGCGCTGAGCGCGGTCGGCCTGGGCCTCCTGCTGCTGCCGCGGTTCACGCCGCGGGCGCCGCGCTGGGCGGAGCGGATGGTGCCCCCGCGGTACCGGCGCCGGGCCGTCGCGACGGACGCGGAGGGCACGGCTCCGGAAGCCGGTTCCGCGGACGCGGAGGCGGGGGAGGAGCCGCGGGAAGTGGTGCCGGCCGGGATCAACGGAGCGACCGCGATCGGCGACCGGTCCCGCTTCCAGGACTGGCGACGGGTCGGCAGCCGGCACTGAACGAGAGGTTCCGGAAACTTCTTTGGAACATGTTCGAGATTATGTTCGCCACACTGAAAATCGGACTATTCTGTGCCCATAGCACACAAAGTGGCGGCTGTCAGTGCACCAACGCGCGGAGTACTGCTCACGTGTGACAGGTAGCACACGAAGTAGGTAAAGACCTCATCAAATAGTTTGTGATACCGTTCACGAGACCCGGTGATAGAGCCGTAAGTCCCGAATCGATCGGGCCGCTCGGCTCGGCTGACCACCGTCGTACCGGGTCTACGCTCGTCCGCGAGCACACCCGCCCCCACCCCGCCGGAGCGCCGCCATGCAGTCACATGACGCTCGCCTGTTTCTTCGTGCCCTCGTACCCACGCTTGTCGTCGGCGCTCTCGCCGTCGTCGTCAGTGCGCTGGTCGCCGGCGGCAAGGGCGCGATCGGTGCCGTGTTCGGTGTGGCGCTGGTGCTCTTCGTGATGGGCATCAGCCTCGTCGTCCTTCAGCAGACCGCGAAGAAATACCCCGCGCTGTTCCAGATGATGGGGCTGCTGCTGTACGCCGTGCAGATCCTGTTCGTCGGGGTCTTCCTGCTCGCGTTCAAGGACACGTCTCTTTTTGATACGAAGGCCTTCGCGTTCACACTGCTCGCCTCGACCCTCGTGTGGATCGCCGCACAGGCCCGCGGCTACATGAAGGCGAAGATTCTCTACGTCGACCCCGAAGCCGCGGAAGCCAAGCGCGCGGAAACGGCGGGGTCCACGCCGTGAGACGTAGGGCCGGGATAAACGCAGCCGTGAGAGCCTGCTATCGTCCGGTGCCATCTGCGGCACAGTTGGCGCAGGCGGCGCGGCTCCCGAGTCCCCCGGGGCAGGAAGTACGAATCCTGCGGCCCCCGCCTGTGATGCGAACCGGCCCAGTGCCGATGTGCCGCCCCCAAATCCGTAAGACCAGTCCAGTGCCGTTCCGCGGATCAACGCCGCGCCGACACAACGAGGTTGCCGTACCTATGCGCCACGCTGAAGGAGCTCGCGGTGAGTGCTGACATGAATACGCTCGCCTTTAACACCGAGTGCCACCTCTTCATTCCAGGGTGTGGCTTCGAGGCTCCCGGCCTGCACTCGTTCGTCTTCGACCCGCTCTTCTCGATCGGCAGCTTCAACTTCAACAAGCCGATGCTGCTGGCCCTGGTCAGCACCGTCGTCGTGGTGTGGTTCTTCTGGGCTGCTTTCGGCCGGGCCAAGGTCGTGCCGGGCAAGCTGCAGATGATCGCGGAGGCCGGTTACGACTTCGTGCGCCGCGGGCTCGTGTACGACGCGCTCGGCAAGAAGGAGGGCGACAAGTACGTCCCCTTCATGGTCGCGCTGTTCTTCTTCGTATGGGTCATGAACATCTGGTCGATCATTCCGGTCGCCCAGTTCCCGGTGACCTCGGTCATCGCGTTCCCCGCCGGCCTGGCCCTGATGGTCTGGCTGCTCTGGGTGGGTCTGACCTTCAAGAAGCACGGTTTCGTCGGCGCCCTCAAGAACTTCACGGGCTACGACAAGTCGCTCGGCTGGGTCCTGCCGCTGCTGATGGTCATCGAGTTCTTCTCGAACCTGATCATCCGGCCCTTCACCCACGCGGTCCGGCTCTTCGCGAACATGTTCGCGGGCCACATGCTGATCGTGATGTTCACCATCGCCAGCTTCTACCTCGCGAACGGCGTCGGCTTCGTCTACGCGGGCGCGTCCTTCGTGATGACCATCGTGATGACCGCCTTCGAGCTGTTCATCCAGGCCGTCCAGGCGTACGTCTTCGTGCTGCTGGCCTGCAACTACGTCCAGGGCGCGCTCGCCGAGCACCACTGAGCACCCCGCCTCCCCGATACACACCAGACGTCCGGTGGCCAACCCCCATCGGTCCTTGAAAGAGAAGGAAGAACCGGCATGTCCGCTCTCCAGACCCTTGCCTCCGCCGACGCGTTCACCGGCAGCGCCAGCGCGATCGGTTACGGCCTGGCCGCCATCGGCCCCGGCGTCGGCGTCGGCATCATCTTCGGTAACGGCACCCAGGCCCTGGCCCGCCAGCCCGAGGCCGCCGGCCTGATCCGCACCAACCAGATCATGGGTTTCGCCTTCTGTGAGGCGCTCGCCCTCATCGGCATCGTCATGGGCTTCGTTTACAAGTAAGCCGAAGCACTACGACGACCCTTATAGACGGAAGGCATTGACGTGACCCTGGTCAGCCTGGCGAGTGAGGTAGAGGTTCCGCAGAACCCCCTCATCCCGCCGATCCCAGAGCTTGTCATCGGCCTGATCGCCTTCTTCATCGTCTTCGGCTTCCTCGCCAAGAAGCTCCTCCCGAACATCAACAAGGTTCTGGACGAGCGCCGCGCGGCGATCGAAGGTGGCATGGAGAAGGCGGAGGCCGCCCAGGCCGAGGCCCAGCAGGTCCTGGAGGACTACCGGGCCCAGCTCGCCGACGCCCGCCACGAGGCCGCTCGTCTGCGCCAGGAGGCGCAGGAGCAGGGTGCCGCGCTCATCGCCGAGATGCGTGCGGAAGGCCAGCGGCAGCGTGAGGAGATCATCGCCGCCGGTCACACCCAGATCGAGGCGGACCGGAAGCAGGCCGCGCACACGCTGCGTCAGGACGTGGGCAAGCTCGCCACCGACCTGGCCGGCAAGCTCGTCGGTGAGTCCCTCGAGGACCACGCCCGGCAGAGCCGCACCATCGACCGCTTCCTCGACGAGCTCGAGACCAAGGCGGCGACCGACACGGCGAAGGCCGAGGCCGGCCGATGAATGGAGCGAGCCGCGAGGCACTGGCCTCCGCACGCGAGCGCCTCGACGCACTGACGGACAACGCCTCCGTCGACGCGGCGAAGCTCGCCGAGGAGCTGGCTGCCGTCACCGCGCTGCTCGACCGCGAGGTGTCGCTGCGTCGGGTCCTCACCGACCCGGCGCAGGCCGGCGAGGCGAAGGCCGAGCTGGCCGGGCGCCTGCTGGGCAGCCAGGTCGGCGGCGAGACCGTCGATCTGGTCTCCGGCATGGTCCGCTCCCGCTGGTCGCAGTCGCGCGACCTGGTGGACGGCATCGAGGAGCTGGCGTACAGCGCCGACCTCACCGCCGCGCAGCGGGCCGGGGCGCTCGACGACGTGGAGGACGAGCTGTTCCGGTTCGGCCGGATCGTGTCCTCCTCGGCCGAGCTGCGCTCCGCACTGACCGACCGCCGGGCGGACGCCTCGGCCAAGGCCGAGCTGATCCGCTCGCTGCTGGGCGGCCGGGCGAACCCGGTCACCGAGCGCCTGGTCGTGCGACTCGTCGCACAGCCGCGGGGCCGTAGCCTGGAGGCGGGGCTGGACGCCCTGTCCAAGCTGGCCGCGCACCGCCGGGACCGGCTGGTCGCGGTGGTCACCTCCGCGGTGCCGATCAGTGAGAGCCAGAAGCAGCGCCTGGGCGCTGCCCTCGCCTCGCTGTACGGCCGGCGGGTCCACCTGAACCTCGACGTGGACCCCGAGGTCCTCGGCGGCGTGCAGGTACGCATCGGTGACGAGGTCATCAACGGGACCATCTCCGAGCGCCTGGACGAGGCGACCCGGCGGATGGCCGGCTGAAACAGCCAACCAACTCAACAGCATGAGCAGCGGCCCGAGTTGGGCCGTAACGCAGGGACAGCAACAGGGGGCGAACCCGCCCTCTGCCTGCGGCGGGGGAGCCCCATACCCCGCAACAAGACTTCGGGCCCAACAAGGAGAGCAGGGAACCCAGATGGCGGAGCTCACGATCCGGCCGGAGGAGATCCGGGACGCGCTGGAGAACTTTGTCCAGGCGTACAAGCCGGACGCGGCCTCGCGCGAGGAGGTCGGGACGGTCAGCGAGGCCGGTGACGGCATCGCGAAGGTCGAGGGACTTCCCTCGGCGATGGCGAACGAACTGCTGAAGTTCGAGGACGGCACCCTCGGCCTCGCGCTGAACCTCGAAGAGCGCGAGATCGGTGCGGTCGTCCTCGGCGAGTTCAGCGGTATCGAGGAGGGCCAGCCGGTGCAGCGCACCGGTGAGGTGCTCTCGGTCGCCGTGGGCGAGGGCTACCTCGGCCGCGTCGTCGACCCGCTGGGCAACCCGATCGACGGCCTCGGCGAGATCGAGTCCGAGGGCCGCCGCGCCCTGGAGCTGCAGGCTCCGGGCGTCATGGTCCGTAAGTCGGTCCACGAGCCGATGCAGACCGGCTACAAGGCCGTCGACTCGATGGTGCCGATCGGCCGCGGTCAGCGTCAGCTGATCATCGGCGACCGCCAGACCGGCAAGACCGCGCTGGCCGTCGACACCATCATCAACCAGCGCGACAACTGGCGCTCGGGCGACCCGAAGAAGCAGGTCCGCTGCATCTACGTCGCGGTCGGCCAGAAGGGCTCCACCATCGCGTCCGTGCGCGGTGCCCTGGAGGAGGCCGGCGCCCTGGAGTACACGACGATCGTCGCGGCTCCGGCGTCCGACCCGGCCGGCTTCAAGTACCTCGCCCCCTACACCGGCTCGGCCATCGGCCAGCACTGGATGTACGAGGGCAAGCACGTCCTGATCATCTTCGACGACCTGTCGAAGCAGGCCGACGCCTACCGTGCCGTGTCGCTGCTGCTGCGCCGTCCGCCGGGCCGTGAGGCCTACCCGGGCGACGTCTTCTACCTGCACTCGCGTCTGCTGGAGCGTTGCGCGAAGCTGTCGGACGACATGGGCGCCGGCTCGATGACCGGTCTGCCGATCGTCGAGACCAAGGCGAACGACGTGTCGGCGTTCATTCCGACCAACGTCATCTCCATCACCGACGGCCAGTGCTTCCTGGAGTCCGACCTGTTCAACGCGGGCCAGCGCCCGGCGCTGAACGTCGGTATCTCCGTCTCCCGAGTCGGTGGCTCCGCCCAGCACAAGGCCATGAAGCAGGTCTCCGGCCGCCTCCGTGTGGACCTCGCCCAGTTCCGTGAGCTGGAGGCGTTCGCCGCCTTCGGTTCCGACCTGGACGCGGCCTCCAAGGCCCAGCTGTCCCGCGGTCAGCGCATGACCGAGCTGCTCAAGCAGGGTCAGTACCAGCCGATGCCCGTCGAGGAGCAGGTCGTCTCCATCTGGGCCGGTACCACCGGCAAGATGGACGACGTCCCGGTGGAGGACATCCGCCGCTTCGAGCGCGAGCTCCTGGACTGGATGGGCCGCGAGAAGAAGGAGCTGCTCACCAGCATCGTCGAGGGCGGCAAGATGTCCGACGACACCATCCAGGCCCTTACCGAGTCGGTCTCCACCTTCAAGCAGCAGTTCGAGACCTCGGACGGCAAGCTGCTCGGTGAGGACGCTTCGGCCGGCGCCGCCAAGTGACGACGGAAGGGACCTGATCCATGGGAGCCCAGCTCCGGGTCTACAAGCGTCGCATCCGCTCCGTCACCGCGACCAAGAAGATCACCAAGGCGATGGAGATGATCGCCGCCTCGCGCATCGTCAAGGCGCAGCGCCAGGTGGCGGCATCGACGCCGTACGCGAGTGAACTGACCCGCGCGGTGACGGCGGTTGCTACCGGCTCGAACACCAACCACGCCCTGACGACCGAGGCGGAGAACCCGACCCGGGCCGCGGTGCTGCTCATCACGAGCGACCGCGGTCTCGCGGGCGGCTACTCCTCCAACGCCATCAAGGCCGCCGAGCAGCTCACCGAGCGGCTCAAGGGCGCGGGCAAGGAGGTCGACACCTACATCGTCGGCCGCAAGGGTGTGTCGTACTACGGCTTCCGCGAGCGCAAGGTCGAGGAGTCGTGGACCGGCTTCACCGACAGCCCGACGTACGCGGACGCCAAGGCCGTCGCCGCACCGCTCATCGAGTCCGTCCGGAAGGACACGGCCGAGGGCGGCGTGGACGAGCTGCACATCGTCTTCACCGAGTTCGTTTCGATGATGACGCAGACGCCGGTCGACGACCGGCTGCTGCCGCTCAGCCTCGACGCGAAGGACGGCGAGGACGAGTCGGCGAAGGACGAGCTGCTGCCGCTGTTCGACTTCGAGCCGTCGGCGGAGGACGTCCTGGACGCCCTGCTGCCGCGGTACGTGGAGTCGCGCATCTACAACGCGCTGCTGCAGTCCGCCGCCTCCGAGCACGCCGCCCGCCGGCGCGCGATGAAGTCGGCGACGGACAACGCGGAAGAGCTCATCAAGTCGCTCTCGCGGCTTGCAAACCAGGCCCGCCAGGCCGAAATCACCCAGGAAATCAGCGAGATCGTCGGTGGCGCGAGCGCACTGGCCGACGCGACCGCGGGGAGTGACTGACAACTATGACCACCACTG
The DNA here is from genome assembly GCF_055586425.1 of Streptomyces sp. NPDC050806. Taxonomy (NCBI): domain Bacteria; kingdom Bacillati; phylum Actinomycetota; class Actinomycetes; order Kitasatosporales; family Streptomycetaceae; genus Streptomyces; species Streptomyces sp. NPDC050806. Next base: position 91,876 of record NZ_JBVJIF010000011.1, read on the forward strand.
TTGAGACGGCCACGGCGACGGGCCGCGTCGCGCGGGTCATCGGCCCGGTCGTCGACGTGGAGTTCCCCGTCGACGCGATGCCGGACATCTACAACGCGCTGACCGTCGAGGTCGACGACCCGGCCGAGGCCGGCGTCAAGAAGACGCTGACCCTTGAGGTCGCCCAGCACCTGGGCGACGGCATGGTCCGCGCGATCTCGATGCAGCCCACCGACGGTCTGGTCCGCCAGGCCGCGGTGACCGACACGGGCACGGGCATCACCGTCCCCGTCGGTGACGTCACCAAGGGCAAGGTGTTCAACACCCTCGGCGAGATCCTCAACAAGCCGGAGGCGGCTTCCGAGGTCACCGAGCGCTGGCCCATCCACCGCAAGGCCCCGACCTTCGACCAGCTCGAGTCCAAGACCGAGATGTTCGAGACCGGCGTCAAGGTCATCGACCTGCTGACCCCGTACGTCAAGGGCGGCAAGATCGGTCTGTTCGGTGGTGCCGGTGTCGGCAAGACCGTTCTGATCCAGGAAATGATCTACCGTGTGGCCAACAACCACGACGGTGTGTCGGTGTTCGCGGGCGTCGGTGAGCGTACCCGTGAGGGCAACGACCTCATCGAGGAGATGACGGACTCCGGCGTCATCGACAAGACCGCGCTGGTCTTCGGCCAGATGGACGAGCCCCCGGGCACCCGTCTGCGGGTCGCGCTGGCCGGTCTGACGATGGCGGAGTACTTCCGTGACGTCCAGAAGCAGGACGTCCTCTTCTTCATCGACAACATCTTCCGGTACACCCAGGCGGGTTCCGAGGTGTCCACCCTGCTGGGCCGCATGCCCTCCGCGGTGGGTTACCAGCCGAACCTGGCGGACGAGATGGGCCTCCTGCAGGAGCGCATCACCTCGACCCGTGGTCACTCGATCACCTCGATGCAGGCGATCTACGTCCCCGCTGACGACCTGACCGACCCGGCGCCGGCGACCACCTTCGCGCACCTGGACGCCACGACCGTTCTGTCGCGTCCGATCTCGGAGAAGGGCATCTACCCGGCGGTGGACCCGCTGGACTCGACGTCCCGCATCCTGGACCCGCGGTACATCACGCAGGAGCACTACGACTGCGCCTCCCGCGTGAAGACGATCCTGCAGAAGTACAAGGACCTGCAGGACATCATCGCGATTCTCGGTATCGACGAGCTGGGCGAGGAGGACAAGCTCGTTGTCCACCGTGCCCGTCGTGTCGAGCGCTTCCTGTCGCAGAACACCCACGTGGCGAAGCAGTTCACCGGTGTCGACGGTTCGGACGTGTCGCTGGACGAGTCCATCTCGGCGTTCAACGCGATCTGCGACGGTGAGTACGACCACTTCCCCGAGCAGGCGTTCTTCATGTGCGGCGGCATTGAGGACCTCAAGGCCAACGCCAAGGAGCTGGGCGTCTCCTGACCCCGGCTTCCGGTTCCGGGGGCGGCCGTGGCCGCCCCCGGCGCCGACGCCCACTAGTATTTGACCCGACATCTGCTGATCCCGGCAGGTGAAGACCCGAGGAGCCATCGTGGCTGAGCTGCACGTCGAGTTGGTCGCCGCGGACCGTCAGGTCTGGTCCGGCGAGGCCAGCCTGGTCGTCGCGCGCACCTCGTCGGGCGACATCGGCGTCATGCCCGGTCACCAGCCGCTGCTCGGCGTGCTGGAGTCCGGTCCGGTGACGATTCGTACGACCGGCGAGAGCGGCGACGGCACCGTCGTTGCCGCGGTGCACGGCGGCTTCATCTCGTTCGCCGACAACAAGCTTTCTCTGCTCGCGGAGATCGCCGAGCTGTCGGACGAGATCGATGTCCAGCGCGCGGAGCGGGCCTTGGAGCGGGCGAAGTCGGAGGCCGACGCGGCCGCCGAGCGCCGCGCCGATGTCCGGCTGCGTGCGGTGGCAGGCGTTCACTGAACCCTGTCACAGACGAGCTTTACCCTCAGCCGCGGGCTGCGCTGGAATTCTCCAGAGCGGTCCGCGGCTGAGCCGATGCAGGTGCGTAACCGTATTCGAGGCGAGGAGGTCGGTGGAGATGGTCCTCGCTCTGTGTGTGAGTGCCGCGGTCGTCGTCCTGGTACTACTGGGGCTCTTCGTCTTCGGACTGCGGCGGCGGCTGATCCAGCGGTCCGGCGGCACGTTCGACTGCAGTCTGCGCTGGGACGTGCCCGCCGCGGCGGCCGTCACGACGCCGGACGGCGAGCCCAGCGGCAAAGGCTGGATCTACGGCGTGGCCCGGTACAACGGTGACCGCGTCGAGTGGTTCCGGGTCTTCTCCTATGCGCCGCGCCCACGGCGCATCCTGGAGCGGGCCTCCATCGAGGTACTGGAGCGGCGCAGCCCGGAGGGCGAGGAGGAGCTGGCCCTGCTCTCCGACTCCATCGTCCTCGCCTGCCGGCATCGGGGCACGCGCCTGGAGCTGGCGATGAGCGAGGACGCGCTCACGGGCTTCCTCGCCTGGCTGGAGGCGGCACCACCCGGACAGAGAGTCAACGTGGCTTGACGACTGTCCGGGTTTTCTGTTTTCCGGGGGCCGCTCCTCCGGGGAATTCCCGGGAGGAGCTGCGGGCCCGGTCCTGCGTCAGGCGTGCTCGCGGCCGAGGCCCAGTTCCTGGGCGAGCACGGCGGCCTGTACGCGGCTGCGCAGCTCCAGCTTGTTCAGCACCCTGCTGACGTGCGTTTTCACCGTCGCCTCCGCCATGTCCAGGCGGGCCGCGACGGCCGCGTTGGACAGCCCTTCGCCCAGGCAGCCCAGCACCTCGCGCTCCCGTGGGGTGAGCACGTCGAGGACGGCGGTGTCCTGGGCGGCGGCTGCCGGACGCGGCGCCGCGAACTCCGCGATCAGCCGCCGGGTCACGGCGGGCGCGATGATCCCCTCGCCGGCCGCCACCGTACGGACCGCCGCCAGCAGCTCCGCCGCGTCGCTGGTCTTCAGCAGGAATCCGGCCGCGCCCGCGCGGAGCGCCCCGAAGACGTACTCGTCCAGGTCGAAGGTGGTCAGCACCAGGACGTCGGCCAGGCCCTGAGCGGTGATCTCGCGGGTGGCCGAGACGCCGTCCAGCCGGGGCATCTGGACGTCCATCAGCACCAGGTCCGGGCGGAGCCCGGCGGCCAGCCGGACCGCTTCCTCGCCGTCCGCCGCCTCCCCGGCCACCTCGATGTCGGGCGCCGAGCGCAGGATGAGGACCAGGCCCGCGCGGACGGCCGACTGGTCCTCGGCCACCAGGACCCGGATCGGACGGTCGGTACGGTCGGTCATCGGGGGTGCTCCTTCTCGTCGGCGGGCAGGGTCGCCCGTACGCGCCATACGTCTCCGTCGGGGGCCGCGTCGAACGTCCCGTGCAGCAGCGCGGCCCGCTCGCGCATGCCGACCAGTCCGGAGCCGGAGCCGGGCGCGCTCGGGCCGGGGCGCCGGCCGTAGGGACTGGTGACGGCGAGCGACAGGGCGCCGTCGGCGCGTTCGATGCGTACGGTCACCTCGCCGGGCGCCGCGTGCTTGAGCGCGTTCGTCACGGACTCCTGGACGATCCGGTACGCGGCCAGCTCCACCGGGGCCGCGAGCGCGGAACCGCCGGGCTGGCGTTCGTCGGCGAGGGTGAAGGTGAGGCCGCTGCCGGCGCCGTGGCCGCGGGCGCGCTCCAGGAGGGCGTCCAGGGCGTCGAGCCGGGGCGTGGCGGCCGGCGCGTCCTGGGCCCCGGCGTCCCGCAGGAGGCCGATGAGGCGGCGCATCTCCGCCAGGCCCTGCACGCTGTTCTCGCGGATGACGCCGAGCGCGTCGCCGGTCGCCGCGGGGTCGTCGAGGGACTGGGCGGCGGTGGCGTGGATGGCGATGGCCGAGAGGTGGTTGGCGACCATGTCGTGCAGCTCCCGGGCCATCCGGGCGCGCTCGGACAGGACGGCCTCCCGGCGGTCCAGCTCGGCCAGCAGCGCGGTCTGCTCGGCACGCAGCCGGGCGGCCTGGGCGGCCTCGCGGTGGCTGCGGATGATGACCGCGGTCCAGGCCGGGCCGATCGTGCCGACGCCGACCGCGACGCCGATGAGCAGCGCCTGCGGGTCGCGGAGCAGGGCGACGGGCAGCAGGGTGGCGAGGACGGTGACCAGGACGCAGGCGCGGGGGATGCGGCGGGCCGCGGCCGGGGTGCCGTACATGACGGCCGCGTAGATCACGTCGGTGAACATCAGCACGGTGGCGATCACCGTGCCGCTGAGCACGTCGAGGACCATCGCGGCCACGCCGACGGCCAGGGCCGTGCCGGGCGCGGTGCGGCGCAGCAGCTCGGCGCCGGACATCGCGGCGAGGGCGACCAGCGCGAGCTGCGCGGGCAGCAGGGGCGGGCCGCCGTGCAGTCCGAGGAACCACAGCAGTACGCCCCCGAGCAGGCCGGACACCGCGATGAGGACGTCGTCGCGGTGCGGGCGGCCGGGGGCGGTGAAGGGGCTCACCCTGCCATCCAACACGGCCGGGCCCGTCCGGGCCTCCCTACCGGCGACGATCCGCCGCCGGCGCCGCGTACATCGAAGGATGCAGTGCCGGATCGTCATGGGCGACGACGAATCGGGGGCGCGGGGCGCGGAGGCTGGAGGGGAGGGAGAGGAGCGAACCGTGATCGTGACGCTGGTCGTGCTGTGCGAGGTCGGGTTCTGGGTGCTGCTGGCCGCGGGGCTGGCGCTGCGCTATCTGGCGCGGATGCCGCGCACCGGGGCCGCGGTCCTGCTGATGGAGCCGCTGCTGGAGCTGGTGCTGCTCGTGGCGACGGTGATCGACCTGCGCAACGGTGCGCAGGCGGACTGGAAACACGGGCTGGCCGCGGTCTACATCGGCTTCACGGTCGCCTACGGCCACTACACGATCCGGTGGGCGGACGGGCAGTTCGCGTACCGCTTCGCGGGCGGGCCGAAGCCGCCGGGCGCCGGGTACGGCCGGGCGCGTGCGGTGCACGAGTGGAAGCTGTGGCTGCGCACGGTGGTGATGGGCGCGGTCGCGGCAGGGCTGCTCCAGGCGGCGGTCTGGTACGCGGGGGACGGCGACACCGCCTCGCTGCGGTCCTGGCAGGCCACGGCGGCCCGCATCGTGGGGATCCACGGGCTGATCGCCCTCACGTACACGATCTGGCCGAAGCAGCCGAAGAAGGGCGAGCGGGAGCCGGGGCCGGACGGGGCCGGGGACGGCGCGGGGGAGCGCCCCCGGTCCCTGTCCAAGCCCTGATCAGCGCTCGCCGCCCGGGACCCACAGCACGTCGCCGATCTCCTTGTTCGCCGTCCGGGCCAGGATGAAGAGCAGGTCGGAGAGGCGGTTGAGGTAGGTGGCGGTGAGCGTGTTCATGCTGCCATTTTTTTCACCGGCGCCGTGCACCTCCAGGGCGGCCCAGGTGGACCGCTCGGCCCGCCGGACGACCGTGCACGCCTGGTGCAGCAGGGCCGCGCCGGGCGTGCCGCCGGGCAGGATGAAGCTGCGGAGCTTCTCCAGCTGCTCCAGGAAGTGGTCGCAGTCCGCCTCCAGCTTGTCGATGTAGGCCTGCTCGACGCGCAGCGGCGGGAACTCCGGGTCCGCCACGACCGGCGTCGAGAGGTCGGCGCCCACGTCGAAGAGGTCGTTCTGGACGCGGACGAGGACCTTGACGACCTCCTCGGGGAGGCCGCCGAGGGCGATGGCGCTGCCGATGACGGCGTTGGCCTCGTTGGCGTCGGCGTAGGCCGCGATCCGCAGATCGGTCTTGGCGGTCCGGCTCATGTCGCCGAGGGCGGTGGTGCCCTGGTCGCCGGTACGGGTGTAGATGCGCGTCAGATTGACCATTCCGCCAGCGTAGTTATGCCCCGGCCCGGCGGAAGACACGTGTGCCGACCGTCACGGCGAGCGCGGCGAGGCCGAGCGCGACGAGGACGCCGTACAGCATGTGCGCGGTCGCGTACTGGCCCACGTACGCGTCCCGCACCGCGTCCACCAGATAGCGCAGCGGCATGAGGTGCGAGAGGGCGTCCAGCCAGCCGGGGCCCAGCGCCATGGGCAGCATCAGGCCGGAGAGCAGCATGGACGGCATGGTCAGGGCGTTGATGACCGGGCCGAACTCCTGCGGCGTACGGACCTTCAGGGCCAGCGCGTACGACAGTGACGCGAGCGAGACGACCAGCAGCGCGACGAAGCCGAAGCCGGTCAGGATGCCGCCCAGGGGCGCGCGCAGGCCCATGGCCAGGGCGACGAGGACCAGCAGCACCGTCTGGAAGACGAAGAGGAGGGTGTCGCGCAGTACCCGGCCGAGGAGCAGCGCGAGCCGGCTGACGGGGGTGACCCGCATCCGTTCCACCACCCCGTAGTTCTTCTCGATGATGATCGCGAAGCCGCAGAACGAGGCGCCGAACAGGGCGAGTTGAAGCAGCAGGCCGGGCACCAGCACCTGCCAGGAGCTGCCGGCGGAGCCGAGCGGCAGGCCGGTCAGCAGCGGCCCGAAGAAGAGCAGGTACAGCAGCGGCATCAGGACGCCGAAGAGGATCTGGAACTTCGAGCGCAGGGTCTGGCGGGCGTACCGCCCGAAGACCAGCGCGGTGTCGGAGAGCAGTGCGGACATCGGGTCGGGCTCCTCAGACGGAGAGGGGTGAGGCGTCCTCGGTGGTGACCGAGCGGCCGGTGAGGGCGAGGAAGGCGTCCTGGAGGGAGGCGGCGGCCGATCCGGCGTACCGCTCCTTGAGCGCGGGGGGCCGGCCCTCGGCGACGACGACGCCGTGGTCGACGACGATCAGCCGGTCGGCGAGCGCGTCGGCCTCGTCGAGGTAGTGCGTGGTCAGCACGACGGTGGTGCCGTGCTCGGCGCGGATCCGGCGGACCAGGTCCCACAGGTCGGCGCGGCTGCCGGGGTCCAGCCCGGTGGTCGGCTCGTCGAGGAAGAGCACCTCGGGCCGGTGGATGAGGCCCATGGCGAGGTCGAGCCGGCGCCGCTGGCCGCCCGAGAGCGCGGCGGACTTCCGGTCCAGCAGCCCTTCCAGGCCCAGGTCGGCGGCGAGTTCGGCGGCGCGCGCGGTGGCGTCGGCCTTGGCGAGCCGGTACAGCCGGCCCTGGGTGACCAGCTCCTCGCGTACCGACACGGACGGGTCGACGCCGCCGGACTGGGCGACGTACCCGGTCCGCTCGCGGACGCCCGCCGGGTCGCGGGCGAGGTCGCAGCCCGCGACGGTGGCGGTGCCGCCGGTGGGCGGCAGCAGCGTGGTGAGCATGCGCAGGGTCGTCGTCTTGCCGGCGCCGTTGGGGCCGAGCAGGCCGACGATCTCGCCGCGTTCGGCGGTGAGGTCGACGGAGCGGACCGCCTCGACGGGGCCGCGCTTGGTCGTGAAGGTCCGGGACAGGCCGGTGGCGGTGATGGCGGGCATGACGGCAAGAAAAGCAGAGTGGCCACAATTTTGCAATGGCCCCAAATTTTCAGACCATGCAAACGCGCCTAGGATGGGGCCATGAGCGAGGGGTCGAAGAAGGAAGGGCTGCGCGAGCGGAAGAAGCGGCAGACCCGGCAGTACCTGTCGGACGTCGCCACCGGGCTCTTCCTGGAGCGCGGCTTCGACGCGGTGACCGTCGCGGAGATCGCCGAGGCCTGCGAGGTCTCCGTGAACACCGTCTACAACTACTTCCCGGCCAAGGAGGACCTCTTCTTCGACCGCAGCAAGGGGGTCGTGGACCGGCTCTCGCGCTGGGTGCGGGCCCGGGGTGCCGGGGAGTCGGCCGCCGCCGCGGTGCTGCGCGAGCTGCGCGACGAGGTGGAGGCGGTCTCGCCGCGGGTGGGGCTGTTCGAGGGGTACGAGCGGTTCATGCGGGTGATCCACGGCTCGGCGGCCCTGAAGGCGCGGCTGTGGTACATCCAGCAGGAGACGGCCGAGCACCTGGAGCGCACGCTGTGCGAGGAGGTCGGCGCCGAGGAGGGGGACCTGCTGCCGGTCCTCGTGGCGGGACAGCTGAACTGGGCGCACGCGACGCTCATGGCCCACATCGGCCGCGAGATGACCGCGGGCCGCAAGGCGGCCGAGGTGTCCCGGGAGGCGCTGGCGCTGCTGGACGAGCTGGAGGACCTGCTCAGCGAACGGGTGCTCAACTACGCGGTGCGCGCGCCGGAGTGAGCCGGTCGCCACCGGCGGCGCGATGGGGTGCCGGGTGCCAGGCGTGGCGGGCGGGGGCCGTTCCGGTGTGATGTCCGTCATGTGAGACAGGACGCACTCGTCAGACCTCCCAACCGAGGCGAACGGGCGCTAACGTCGCCCGGGAGAAGTCGTGAAGTGCACAGCGTGTGAGGGGTCGTTCAGTGGCAAGGAAGCTCGCCGTCATCGGGGCCGGACTCATGGGTTCCGGCATCGCACAGGTCTCGGCCCAGGCCGGCTGGGACGTGACCCTCCGGGACGTCACCGACGGTGCGCTGGCCCGCGGCCGGAGCGGCATCGAGGCGTCGTACGAGAAGTTCGTCGCCAAGGGCAAGCTGGACGCGGCCGCCGCCGAGCAGGCGCTGGCCCGCATCACCACCACCACCGACCTGGAGGCGGCCGCCGACGCCGACATCGTCGTCGAGGCCGTCTTCGAGAAGATCGAGATCAAGCGGGAGATCTTCTCGACGCTGGACAAGCTGGTCCGGGAGGACGCCGTACTGGCCTCCAACACCTCCGCCATCCCGATCACCAAGATCGCGGCGGCCACCTCCCGCCCCGATCGGGTCGTGGGCGCGCACTTCTTCTCGCCGGTGCCGATGATGCAGCTGTGCGAGCTGGTGCGCGGTTACAAGACGAGCGACGAAACGCTCGCCGCCGCGCGGGAGTTCGCCGAGTCGGTCGGCAAGACCTGCATCGTCGTCAACCGCGATGTGGCCGGATTTGTCACCACCCGGCTCATCTCGGCGCTGGTCGTCGAGGCCGCCAAGCTCTACGAGTCCGGCGTGGCCACGGCCGAGGACATCGACACCGCCTGCAAGCTGGGCTTCGGTCACGCGATGGGCCCGCTGGCCACCGCCGACCTCACGGGCGTCGACATCCTCCTGCACGCCACCGAGAACATCTACACCGAATCGCAGGACGAGAAGTTCGCGCCGCCGGAGCTCATGCGCCGCATGGTGGACGCAGGCGATATCGGCCGCAAGAGCGGGCAGGGATTCTACGAGCACTGAGAAGTCCGGGCCCGACCACGGGCGCGGGCTCCGGAAGCCCGCGCCCCGGACCCCGGCACGGGAATGCCGGGATTCCCGCACGACCCGATGCCAACACCCGTTCAGCCGTCACTCGGCCGAGTGGTTTCGGTATCGGTTCGCTTACAGGCGGCAACTTCGTCGTGTGAGAGGCAGTCAGTTCTGTAGACGCAAAATACATTTCGCATCACGGGGAGCGCATATGCACATCAAGGGCGACCACGTCGAGCTGGTCGTCGGGGGCCGCCTCGACGTACGCAGCGCGGCGGACGCCCGTACGGCCCTGCACACCGCAGTCGACTCCGGTCGCGGTGACCTGGTCCTGGACCTGACCGAACTGGACTCCTGGGACGCCACCGGACTCGGCGTGATCATGGGCGCGCACCGCCGTGCGGGCCGGGTGAACCGCCGGCTCGTACTGCGCGGGGTGCCGCCCCAGATGCAGCGCCTGCTGGTGGCCACACGGTTGCATCGCATTCTCGCCATCGAGGGCGGCATCGAAGCGGAGTCGCTGCCCCGCGTCTGAGGACCGTGTGACCTGCGAGGAGCCGTACGGCCGCCGGGAAGTGAGAGGCGGAAGTGGTACATACCGCAGTGATCCTCGTGAATCCGTGACGTACCGGTCAGAGCAGGACCCCGGCGCATCATAGATACTGTCCGAGGCTTAATGTTCGGTTTCGTCGCGTCCCGGACGGCCGCGGCGGACACCGGACCAGGAGCGGCGGCCGGGGCGACCCGTCCCGGCCCGGTCGGGGAGTGCGGACGGCCGGGAGAGCAGTTCGGCACGCCACGCATCTGGGGGCTCGATTCCATGGATCCGCACAACGGCCGGCGGCCGGAGGAGCACGGCGCGCAGGAGCACCCTGCCGGCCGGCTCCCGTCCGGCACCGGAAGCCGGCAGTTCGTACCGCCGGACGGCCCGGCACGCACCGCCCGCCTGGTCGCCGGGGACTACCTGCTCACCGTCAACCCCGTCGACGGCAGCGAGATCGAGCCGACCCCGCCGGGCGAGGAGCCGGGCACGCCCCAGAAGCAGACGCCCAAGGAGCGCGCCGAGCGGACCCGGGCCACGAGCGCGCCACCGGTGCCGCCCGGCGGCCTCGCACACCCCGTGGACCGGCTCCCGCTGCTGGAGCGCCGGGAGGAGACCGAACGGCTGACCCGGCTGCTCACCCGCGGCCGCTCCGTACGCCTCACCGGCCCCGCCGGCGCCGGCCGCACGCGGCTGCTGGACGCCGTCGCCACCGCCTGCGCCGGCCTCGCGCCCGACGGCGTCGTCCGGCTCTCCGGGTACCGCCGTACGGCCACCGACGTGATGTACGACCTGTTCGCCGCCGTGCACCGCACGCCGACGTACCGCCCGGGCCGCCCCGAGCTGCTCACCGCGCTGGCCGGCATCGGCGCCGTGGTGATCGTGGACGACCTGGAGTTCGGCGGCGAGCCGCTGGAGGAGCTGCTGGCCGCCACCCCCGAGTGCGCCTTCCTGCTCTCGGCCACGCCCGACGTGCCCGCGCCCTCCGCCGCCTCGCACATCGAAGAGGTCTTCGTCTCCGGCCTCGGCCGCGCCGCCTGCCAGGAACTGCTGGAGCGCGCCGCCGGCCGGCCGCTCTCCGAGCAGGAGGCCGCCTGGGCGGGCGACCTCTGGTTCGAGTCCGAAGGGCTCCCGCTGCGCTTCCTGCAGGCCGGCGCGGTCCTGCGGCAGCGCGACCGGCTGCGCGCCGCGGCGCCCGCCGACGGTACGGCGGACGGCGGTGAGCCGGCCGACTCCGACGACGTACCGCCGCTGCCGGGCATCCCCCAGGCCGGCTCGTTCGCCACGCTCATCGCCGAGCGGCTGGCACCGGCGGCGCAGGACACGCTGCGGCTGGCCGTCGCCCTCGGCGGCGACCTCCCGCACCCCACCCACCTGCCCGCGCTGTTCAAGGACCCGCACGCCGACGCCGTCCTGGGCGACCTGCTGGCCTGCGGGCTCATCAGCCCCGCCGGCACCCACTACCGCCTCGCCGCGACCGTGCTGGACCAGCTCACCGCCGCCGGGTACGCCGAGGGCGCGGCCGGCCGCGCGCACGCCGCCGCCCAGCACTACTCCTGGTGGGCCGGACACCACTCCGTCGCCCCCGAGCGGGCCGCCGCCGAGGCCGACGCGCTGCTCGCCGCCATGGCCCGGCTGACCGCGAGCCGGGAGTCCGGGCACGCCAGCGCCGCCGTGCTGCTCGCCCGTACCGCGGCTCCCGCCTTCGCCGCCGCCCTGCAGTGGAACGCCTGGGAGCGCAGCCTCCGGCACGGCCAGGAGGCCGCCAGGATCGCCGGCGAGGTGGGCGAAGAGGCGTACTTCCACCACGAGTTGGGCGTCCTCGCGCTCTGCCTGGGCAACCTGGACAAGGCCCGCGCCGAACTGGAGGCGTCCATAGGACTGCGCGGCGCGCTCGCCGACCGGCGCGGCGCCGTCGCGGGGCGGCGCGCCCTCGCCCTGGTCGCCGACCGTACCGGTGTGCCCGTGTCGGCCGAGGTCACCGCGGCCGCGGTGACGGCGGCCGGCGAGGAGGTGCCGCTGGTCGGGACGGACGAGTCGGCCTCGCCGCCCGGGTCGCCGACCGCGATCACCACGCCCGTGCCGCGGGTGGACGAGACCGCGGCGACCGTGGTCGCCCCCGCCGTCACCGCCGCTCCGGCCCCGTCGGCCCCGGCGAAGCGGAAGCGAGCGGTCTTCTCCGGCGCGCGCCGCAACGTGGTCGCGGCCGGCGCGGGCGCCCTGCTGGCCGCCGTCCTCGGCACGATCGTCACGCTCGGCGCCACCTCCGGCGGCGACAGCCCCGCCGACAAGGTCAAGTCCGAGCAGTCGGCGGAGGAGGGCAAGGACGGCGGCGGCCTCACCGCCGACGAGCCGAGCCAGGGATCGAGCAGCGACTCCGGCCGCTGGAACAACGGCACCGGCGCCCGTACCGGCGAGCCCGCCGATTCCGGCGCCACCCGGCCCGGCGACCCCGCCACCAGCGGCGAGCCCGGCACCCCGGGCACCACCGAGCCGGGCGAGGAGCCCTCCGGCTCCACGGGGCCGACGACCTCGCCGGGCAAGCCGACGCCGCCCACGCACAGGCCGACCCACAGGCCCACCCAGAAGCCCACGCCGCCGACGAGCGAGCCCACCGAGCCGACGGAGGAGCCCACGCCGACGGAGGAGCCGACCACGCCGGATCCGACGGACGACCCGACCACCGGCGACTCGCAGAGCCCGTCGCAGACCGCGAGCAGCCCGATGAGCGAGGGCACCGGCGGCACCGCGTCGGGAGCGGGCGAGCCGACGGCCTGACGGTCTCTGCAACGACGCACGACGGCCCGCCCGCGTATCTCTCGCGGGCGGGCCGTCGCGTGCGTACGGGGGAGGGGCCGGGCCCTCAGAACAGCCGCAGCTTGTCGTCCTCGATACCGCGCAGCGCGTCGTAGTCCAGGACCACGCAGCCGATGCCGCGGTCGGTGGCCAGCACCCGGGCCTGCGGCTTGATCTCCTGCGCCGCGAACACGCCCTTCACCGGGGCGAGGTGCGGGTCGCGGTTGAGGAGTTCGAGGTAGCGGGTCAGCTGCTCGACACCGTCGATCTCGCCGCGCCGCTTGATCTCCACGGCGACGGTCGCACCGTCCGCATCCCGGCACAGGATGTCCACCGGGCCGATCGCGGTGGGGTATTCACGCCGAATCAGGGAGTAGCCCTCGCCGAGGGTGTCGATCCGGTCCGCGAGCAGCTCCTGAAGGTGCGCTTCCACGCCGTCCTTGATGAGCCCCGGGTCCACGCCCAGTTCGTGGGAGGAGTCGTGCATGATCTCCTCCATCGTGATGATCAGCTTCTCGCCCGCCTTGTTCTCCACGGTCCACACGTCGCTGTCGCCACCCTTGAGGGTGCACGGCGGGGACATCCAGTTCAGCGGTTTGTAGGCCCGGTCGTCAGCGTGGATGGAGACGCTGCCGTCTGCCTTGACCAGGATCAGACGGGGGGCGGAGGGCAGGTGGGCGGTGAGCCGGCCGGCGTAGTCCACGGAGCAACGGGCGATGACGAGACGCATGGTGCGCCACGCTACTCGACAGCGGGTGGTGCACGCGATTCGCCCGTACCGTCCGCCCGGGAGGCCCGGAAGGCGGCGGGTCCGGTACGCACGCGACGTTGCGGCCGAAACCGGCGCAGCTCCGGCGGACTCCCGTGGCCGGTTGTGTGCGCAATCTCCTGGTGCGGTCAAGAAAGGCGGAATACCGTTGACGCGGGGGGTCGTGACGCGGACACGCTGCGTGGCGATTCTCTGCCCTATCCCTGAGGCTCCGCCCCAATTGGAGCCGCGAGAGGAGAACCTCATGTCGCTCGACGTCTCACCGGCCCTCCTCGAACAGGCCGAGCGAGGCGAGGTCGACGAAGCCGCATTTGTCGACTGCGTCCGGACCTCTCTGCCCTATGCATGGGAGATGATCAGCACGCTGGTGGCCCGGCTGAAGGTGGACGGCGGACAGTTCGCCGACAACCAGACCCCGCCGCCCGACGAGCAGGCGCGCGGCCAACTGCTGCGAGCGCTGGCGAGTGACGCGATACGCGGGTCGCTTGAACGCCATTTCGGTGTGCGGCTGGCGTTCCAGAACTGCCACCGGGTCGCGGTCTTCCCGCTCGACTCGGCGGTGGACGACCGTCTGGCCCGCTTCACCTCCATGCGGGGCCAGTTGCTGAACCAGTCGCCCGAACTGCGCGACTGCTGATGGGAGTTGCCGCCGCCGCGTACGTGGGATGTGGCGCCTGACGTCAGTACGCAGCGGCGGCATCGGACGACGGTCCGCCGGCGGGGTCAACCGGCCCCGCCGGCGGGCGGTCCGTCCACCGGGCACATGAACGTTCTCTCCGGACCCCCCGGCCCCTGGGGTCTCTCGCCCGACCGCGCCCGGCGGCGCCCTCAGGGCAGTACCGGAAGGACCTCTTTGCCCAGCCGGCGGATGTTCTCCTCCGTCGTGGCGAGGTCGCCGGAGCCCTCGACCAGCAGGGCGTAGCGCCTGATCCCCGTCTTCTCCGCCGACGCGGCGAGCCGGTCGGCGCAGCTCTCCGGTGTCCCGACCGGATGGAGCCCGCACAGCAACTCGGTGTAGGCCAGCGGATCCCGCATGGCGCGGTGCCGGCCGTCGACCGTGACATGGGCCGCCAGCCCCTGGCGCAGCCAGCCGGGCATCGACTTCAGCAGGATCTCCGTGGCGTCCTGCCGGGTGTCGGCGATCTGCGCGATGCCCGCCGAGACATGCCCGACCGCGGCGACCTCGTCCGGATCCCGCCCCGCGGCCAGCGCCGTACGCCGCCAGCAGGCGACCATCTCGGCCTTTTCCTCGTCCGCCGCGTGCATCCCGAGCAGCATCGGCAGGCCGCGCTCGGCCGCGAGCCGCACGGACCCGGGAGAGGTGCAGGCCACCACCACCGGCGGGCCGTCCCGCCCGGCCGGCTCCTCCGCGGGCCGCGGCACCACCGCCACGTCCCGGAAGGCGTACCGCGCCCCGGCGGCCCCGACCCGCGGCTCGCGCAGCCAGCGCAGCAGCAGGTCCAGGGATTCCGGAAAGCCTTCCTCGTACGCCGCGAGGCCGGACCCGAAGACCTCCAGGTCCACCCACGGCCCGCCCCGCCCGACGCCGAGCGTGAACCGCCCGCCGGACGTCAGATGCAGCAGTGCCGCCTGCTCACCGACCGCGACCGGATGCGCCGTCGGCAGTACGCTGACGGCCGTGCCGACACCGATGCGGTGCGTACGCCCCAGCAGCTGCGCGGCCAGCGTCACCGCCGACGGGCAGATGCCGTACGGCACGAAATGATGCTCTGCCACCCAGACGTCGTCGAGCCCGGCCTCCTCGGCCACCTCGGCGGACCGGACGGCCCGATGCAGTGTCTCCCCCTCGCCCTGGCCCGGAAACTGGGCGGCCAGGATGAATGCCCCAACGCGCATCGCTCTTCTGCCTCCTCGCAGCCGACGCGACATCCCCCTTACAGGCAACAACGGCTGACACGTGCCAAAGGCACGGCTCCCGGCGAAGTTTCCTGATGATCGCAGCATTGCGACAGGGGACCCGGGACGCCGGCCCCGCACCGTAGTCTGGTAACAGGCCGTTACTCCCCCAGAGAAGTCCCGAGGTGCCCAGTGTCCCCCCGTCGAAACCGTCCACGCGGCGGTGAGAATCCCTCGGACCGCGTGGGCGGCAGCCGGTACGGACTGGAGAGTACGGCGGAGTGGCGCGGCGAGGAGTGGTACGTCCGCCACATCGGCGGGGGCGCGGCCGCCAAGCACTACCGCTGCCCGGGCTGTGACCAGGAGATCCCGCCCGGCGTGCCGCATGTGGTGGCCTGGCCGCAGCACAGCGACGGCGACGACCGCAGACACTGGCACAAGGCCTGCTGGAACGCGCGGGACCGCCGGAGCGCCCGGCTCCAGCGGTCCCGTAACGCGCCCCGATACTGACCCTCGGAGCGGCGCTTTCCGGCCTCCCGGCCGGTCCTTCCCGGTGCGGGCCTACACGTCCCGCTGGTTGAGCGCCACGAAGGCGCCGCCGAGGACGACGGCCGTCAGCCCCGTCATGATCCACAGCGGCTCCCAGCCCGACGGGCCGGACGAGGCCACGGCGTTGCTGTACATCACGCCGAGCTGGCTGGGGATGGAGTACTCGAACAGCCACTCCCGCAGGTCCGACAGGCTCTCCGCCATCATGAACAGCGCCAGCACCAGTGGCAGCAGCACCAGGCCGATCATGATGGTGATGGCGCCGGCGGAGTGCCGCAGCAGCGCGCCCACGGCCAGCGCGAGCAGCCCGATCATCGCGACGTAGAGGCTGACGCCGATCGTCGCCTTGAACCACTCGGAGCCGTCCGGCGTGGCGCCGCCCTGGCCGCTGAGCATGCCGGTCAGCAGCAGCGCCACCACCGCCGTGGTCACGGCGGTGACCACGAAGGACAGCAGGAAGAAGACGATCGCCTTCGCCGCGAGCACCCGCGCCCGGCTGGGGCATGCGGTCAGCGTCGTACGGATCATGCCGGTGCCGTACTCGGAGGAGACGCACAGCACACCCAGCGTGATCACGCACATCAGGCCGAGCAGCATGCCGAACATGCCGAAGCCCAGCGGCGACTCGCTGCCCAGGTTCGTGCCGCTCGCGGAGATGCCGATGCCGGTGAGCGCGCCGATGCCGACGACGAGGAGGATCATCACGCCGAGCGTCCACACCGTGGAGCGGACCGACTTGATCTTCGTCCACTCCGAGGCCAGCGCGTGGCCGAGGTGGGCCCGCCGCACCGGAATGGGGGAGACGTAGCCGGACCCGGGCAGCTGCGACTGCGGGGGACCGGCGGCGTGCTGCCCGGGCTGCGGCTGCGGTGGGGTGGGGACCGGAGCCTGCTGGGGGTGCTGGTACTGCTGCGGCGGGGCCTGGGGAGGCTGCTGGCCCTGCGGCTGAGGCTGAGGCTGCGCCTGCGGCTGGGCGCCCCGCGCCCCGACGGCGTTCAGCATCATCGTGCCCTCGTCCTGACGGGGCGGTACGTCCTGGCGCGGCTGCTGCGGCTGCTGCTGCGGCTGCTCGGGGGTGGTCATCGGGCGTCCTCGCTGTGCTGCTGGGTCGGATCGGCGGGGGCGGCGTGCGGCGGCCCGGCAGGGGCCTGGGGCTGAGGCTGGGCCTGCGGCGGCGCTCCGTACGGGCCGGGCACGGGCGCGCCCTGCGGGGGCGCACCGGCGAAGGGGCCGGGCTGCCCGTACGGCCCCGGCATACCGGCCTGCGGCGGCATACCGGCCTGCGGCCCGGGCTGTCCGGCGTACGGGCCACCCGCGTACCCCTGCGGCGGCATACCGGGCGGCTGTGCGACCGCCTGCGGCGGCACCGCACCGTGCGGGACCTGCGGCGGCATCGCCGAGCGGTAGTCCACGGCGCTCTGCGTCAGCTGCATGTACGCCTCCTCCAGGGAGGCCTGGTGCGGCGAGAGCTCCCACAGCCGGACGCCGGCCTCGTGCGCCAGATCGCTGATCTGCGGCAGCGCCAGCCCGGTCACGCGCAGCGCGCCGTCCGGCTCGGGCGCGACCTGGCCGCCCGCCCCGCCCAGCGCGGCGGTCAGCTTCTCGGCCTGGCCGGGCTCGGTGTCCGGGGTGCGGACCCGCGCGAAGCCGGTGGAGTTGGCCGCGATGAAGTCCTTGACGTTCATGTCGGCGAGCAGCTGGCCGCGGCCGATCACGATCAGGTGCTCGGCGGTCAGCGCCATCTCGCTCATCAGGTGCGAGGAGACGAAGACCGTACGGCCCTCCGAGGCCAGCTGCTTCATCAGGTTGCGGACCCAGAGGATGCCGTCCGGGTCCAGGCCGTTGACCGGCTCGTCGAAGAGGAGCACCTGCGGGTCGCCGAGCATCGCGGAGGCGATGCCGAGGCGCTGCCCCATGCCCAGCGAGAAGCCCTTGGACCGCTTCTTGGCCACGTCCTGCAGGCCGACCAGGCCGAGCACCTCGTCCACCCGGCGGGGCGGGATCCCGGCGAGCTGGGCCAGCGACAGCAGGTGCTGGCGGGCGCTGCGGCCGCCGTGCACGGCCTTGGCGTCGAGCAGCGCGCCGACCTGGCGGGGCGCGTTCGGCAGCTTGCGGAAGGGGTGGCCGCCGATCGTCACGTGCCCGGCCGTCGGGGTGTCCAGCCCCAGGATCATGCGCATCGTGGTGGACTTCCCGGACCCGTTGGGCCCCAGGAAGCCGGTGACGGTGCCCGGCCGTACCTGGAACGACAGGTTGTGCACGGCCGTCTTGGCGCCGTAGCGCTTCGTCAGGCCGACTGCCTCGATCATTCTCCGCCCCTCGCGAGATGGTGTGGGGCACGGCATGCCGAAGTGACCTCATGCCCCCGTGAGGGTTAGGAGGTTATCGAGCCATTGACGGTTCCACTCAATCCCCGCGTGTCGGTGACCCACGAAGTCCCGCGCCGCCCCCGATGGGCGGAAGATCGTCGTACGTCAGGACCTCCGCGTCGTCGTCCACGTATGGGGTGAACTCCGGCTGCGGCACCACCCGGCCCTCCGCCCGGAAGACCTGCCGGGCCGCGGCGCGCACCGCCCCGTCCGCCGAGGCCCGCTTCACCCACGCCCGCGGGTCGGGGCCCAGGAGCCGCCGCAGCGCCGCCGAGCCGGCCAGCAGCGCGGCGAGCAGCGCCGGCTGCGCCTCGGCGGGCCGCGGCCGGCCGTCCGGCCCGGCCAGCACGCCGTACCGGCTGACGTAGAGGTACGCGCCGCCCAGCCGCTCCCCGGAGGGCAGCGTCATCGGGAAGCGGTCGCCGGACAGCAGGATCCGGTGGTAGCGGGCCTCGGTGGCGTCCACGACCGCCAGCTGCGCGGCGTCCAGCCACCCCGCCACCAGCGTCACCTCGGAGTGCGGGTCGGCGAAGGGCGCGGCGGCCACGTAGCCCGGCGTCCCGACGTGCGCGGAGCTGCCCACGCCGATACCCCCGACCCGTACCGGGACCATCGGCACGGCCACCGGCACCTCGGTCCGGGTGAGCTTGTAGGCGATCTGGGCGGGGGAGGCGTTGGAGCCGACGGCGAGGACGGGGTGGCGCCGCCCGGTGAGCGGCAGGCCGCGGGTGCGCAGGACGTCGTCGAGCGTGCGGTCGGGGTCCGGGCCGAGGCGCCAGCCGCCGACCCGGTGCCGGCCGGGGACGGCGGTGAGCGGCAGCAGCGCCTCGCCGTCCAGGAGGGCGGGCGCCGCGACCGGGCGTCCCGGGTAGCTGAGCGGTTCCAGGGCCGGTACGGCGCCGAGGCCGGCGGCCCGTACCGACGTCATGCGTCCCGCTTCTTGAGCAGGAGGTAGCCGCCGGCCAGCGCGGCGATCACCCACAGGGCCATGATGCCGAGCCCGCCCCACGGCCCGTACGGCACGTCGTCGGTGAGCACCACCTTCATGATCCGCTGGCCCGCCTGGTCGGGGAGGTAGCGGCCGATCTTCCGGGTGGCCGAGACGGTGCCCAGGATGTTGGAGATCAGGAAGAAGAACGGCATGAGGATGCCCAGCGAGAGCATCGGGCTGCGCAGCATCGAGGCCACGCCCATGGAGAACACCGCGATCAGCGTCATGTAGAGCGCGCCGCCGAAGACCGCGCGCAGCACGCCCGGGTCGCCCAGCGCCACGCGCAGGTCGGGTCCGAGCATGGCCTGGCCGATGAAGAAGGCGAGGAAGGCGGTCACCAGCGACACGACGAAGGCGAGCACCGTGGCCACGACGATCTTGCTGGTGAGGAAGGTGGCGCGCTGCGGCACGGCGGCGAGCGAGGTACGGATCATGCCCGTGCTGTACTCGTTGGAGACCACCAGCACCCCGAAGACGATCATCGCGAGCTGGCCCAGCCCCATCCCGGCGAAGGCCGTGTTGGTCGGGTCGAACGTCAGCCGCTCGCGGGCCGGCATGGACCCGAAGTCGTTCTTGACGAGCAGGCAGATCAGCGCGCCCAGCGCGACCGTGACGACCACGGCGATGCCCAGCGTCCACACCGTGGAGCGCACCGACCTGATCTTGGTCCATTCCGAACCGATGACCTGGGAGACCACCGCCATCGTCAGCGCCCCTTCTTCCGGCGCCAGTCCTCGCCCCAGCCGGGCGCGGGGCCCGCCTGCGGGGCCGCACCCGTCCCCGGGCCCGCACCCGCCCCGGGGGCCGCTCCCGACGGACCCGCCGGGGCCGCCGGGTCCGTCGTTCCCGAGTGCGCGTGGTACTCCACCGACTCCGCGGTGAGCTGCATGAACGCCTCCTCCAGTGACGCCTGCTGCGGGCTGAGTTCGTGGAGGACGAGGCCGTGCCCGGCGGCCAGCTCGCCCAGGTGGTCGGCGCTCACCCCGTCGATCTCCAGCGCTCCGTCCGCCGCCGGTACGGCGCTGTGCCCGGCCTCCGCCAGCACGTCCCGCAGCCGCTCGTGCTCGGGCGAGCGCATCCTGACGTAGCTGCGCGAGTTGCGCCGGATGAAGTCGGCCATGGAGGTGTCGGCGAGCAGCCGGCCCTGCCCGATGACGACCAGGTGGTCGGCGGTCAGCGCCATCTCGCTCATCAGGTGCGAGGAGACGAAGACCGTACGGCCCTGGGACGCCAGGCTCTTCATGAGGTTGCGGATCCAGTGGATGCCTTCGGGGTCGAGACCGTTGACCGGCTCGTCGAACATCAGGATCCGCGGGTCGCCGAGCAGCGCGGCGGCGATGCCGAGCCGCTGTCCCATGCCGAGCGAGAACCCCTTGGCGCGCTTCTTGGCGACCGCGGTCAGGCCCACCGTGTCCAGCGCCTGGTGGACGCGGGCGCGCGGAATGCCGTTGCTCTGCGCCAGGCAGAGCAGGTGGTGGTAGGCGCTGCGGCCGCCGTGCATCGCCTTGGCGTCCAGCAGGGCACCTACGTACTTGAGCGGGTCCTTCAGCTGCCGGTAGTGCTTGCCGTCGATGCGGGACGTGCCGGCGGTGGGGTTGTCCAGGCCGAGCATCATCCGCATGGTGGTCGACTTCCCGGCGCCGTTGGGGCCGAGAAAGCCGGTGATGATGCCGGGCCGGACGGTGAAGGTCAGCCGGTCGACGGCAAGCTTCTCGCCGTACCGCTTCGTCAGCCCTTCAATCTCGATCATGTGTCCACGCTAGGCGCGGTAGCGCTCCTCCGCCGCCTGGATACACCCGATCCAGCCTGTCCTGGGGGCACGTCCCAGCGGCAGCTGGCACCTCCCAGCGGCAGCTGGGGGAGGTTGAGGACGAGCGGCCGCCAGGCCGCGATACGGCCCGCGGCACGAGACCCGCACTCGTACGAGCCGCCGCACCCGGACACACGTCCGCCCCGCGCCGCGGAACACGGCACGGGGCGGACGGTCGGCGCTACGCCGCGTCAGCGGCCCTGCTGGGCCGGCACACCGCGGGACGAGTCCTCCTCGCCCGGGTTGCCGGCGGCGGCCACCGCGGCACCGGTCAGCGTCGCGAGCATCTCGCGGACGTTGGTCAGCTGGGCGTTGATGGAGTCGCGGCGGTTCGTCAGCGCCGCCAGCTCGCGCTCGGATTCGCTGCGGATACGGTCCGCCTTGGCGTTCGCGTCGGCCACGATGTCCTCGGCCTGGCGCTGCGCGGTCTCCACCGTCTGGCGGGCCCGGCGCTCCGCGTCCGTCCGCAGCTTCTCGGCCTCCAGGCGGAGCTGCTCGGCGCGGTGCTCGATCTCGGCGAGGCGCTTCTCGGCCTTGGCCTGACGCGAGGCGAGGTCGCGCTCGGACTGCTCGCGGCGCTTGGCGAGGTTCGTCTCGAAGTCGGCCGCGGCCTGGGCGGCCTTCGCGCGGGTCTCCTCGAAGAGGGAGTCCGCCTCCTCGCGCTTGGACTGCGCGTCCTTCTGCGCGTCGGACCGCAGCGTCTGCGCCTCGCCCTTCGCCTTCTCGACGATCCGGGCGCCCTCGTCCTCCGCCTTGGCCTTGCGCTCGGCGGCGAATGCCTCGGCGTCGTTACGGACCTGCTGGGCGGCCGACTCGGCCAGCTCGCGGTGCTGCTCGGCGGCCCGGCGCGCTTCCTCGCGCAGGTCCTTGGCCTCCTCCTCGGCGAGACGGAGGATCTTCTCGACCCGGGCACCGAGGCCCGCGTAGGACGGCTCGGCGTCGTTTACCTGGGCCTGGGCGTTCTGCGTTTCGAGATGGAGCTCCTCGATGCGCTTTTCCAGCGAGGTGATACGGGCCAGCGCGCTGTCGCGGTCGGCGACGAGCTTCGTAATGCGGTCGTCGACCTGACCGCGGTCGTACCCACGCCGCACGAGCTCGAAACCGAAGGGGGAGGAAGTGTCGCTCATGGGGTTCCTGTCGAAAGAGACCGGTGAGGTGATAAGGGGAATCCTAGGGGCCCGAGCGGCGTGTCATCGAGTCATTGACCGTTTGAAGTGGAGAATGACCCCTCATTTGAGTGGCTAACCATCAGACTGCTTGCCACCCGAACGAGTTGCCCCCGCGCCCGCCGCCGCCTTGACGCCCCCCGAACCGGAACCCTGCGACGAGCCTCCCTTACCGCCGCCGCCGGCGCCACCCGGCGTCTCGAACGACTCCAGCGCTTCCAGGACATCCTGGACCCGCGAGATCTCGGTGTTGATGTCCTCCCGGCGGCGGACCAGCACCTCCAGCTCGCGCTTCCCGTCGTCCACGATCCGCTGGGCCTCCTGCTCGGCCTCGGTACGCAGCGCCTCGGCCTCCCGTACGGCCTGCGCCTTCTTCTGCTCGGCCTCCTTGATCAGGCCCTCGGCCTTCTTCACCGCCGCGATGCGGACCTTGCTGGCCTCGCTGCTCGCGTCCGACAGCGTCTCCTTGGCCTGCTCCTCGGCCTCCACGCGCTGCGCCTCGGCCTGCGCGATGAGCTTGTCGACGCGCTCGCCCGCCGACTTCATCGCCTCGGCCGACTCCCGGCGGGCCCGCTCGTGCAGCTCCTCGACCTCGGCCTCGATACGGGCCCGCAGCTCCTCGGCGCGCTCCCGGATCGCGGTCGCGTCCCCGCGCGCCTCGCTGAGCAGCGTGTCGGCGTCCGTACGGGACTTCTCCACCCGGGCGTTGCCGTCCGCCGTGGCCTCCGCGACGAGCCGCTCGGCCTCCTTGCGGGCCACGCCGACCATCGTGTCGGCCTGCTCCTCGGCCGCGGTGGCCGCCTTCAGCGCCTCCTCCTGCGCCTTGGCGACCAGCTGGTCCGCCTGCTCGGCGGCGTCCGCACGGCGCTTGGCCGCGTCCTTGCGCGCCTCGTCCAGAGTGCGCTCGGCCTCCTCCAGCGCGTCGTTGCGGAACCGCTCGGCCTCGGCCTCCGCCTCCGCCTTGACCTGGTCCGCCTCGGTCCGCGTGCGCTGCGCGTGCTGCTGCGCCGAGCTGACCGTTTCCGCGGCCTCGGCCCGCATCCGGTCCGCGTCGGCCGAAGCCTCGGCGAGCATCCGGTCGGCCTGCTCGCGGGCGTCGGCCCGGGCCCGGTCCGCCTCCCGCTCCGCCGTCGCGGTGGCCTCCGCCGCCTCCGTGCGCAGCCGTTCGGCCTCGGTACCGGCCTCCGAGATCAGGTTGTCCGCCTGCTCGGCCGCGTCGGCACGGCGCTTGGCCGCGTCCTGGCGTGCCTCGTCCGCCGTCCGCTCGGCCTCCGTGCGGGCGTTCTCCAGCGTCTCGGCGGCCTCCGAACGCAGCCGCTCGGCCTGCGCCGTGGCGTCCGCGACGAGCCGCTCGGCCTGCTCGCCGGCCTCGGCCCGCAGCCGGTCGGCCGTCTCCTGGCCCTCGCGCACCGAACGGTCGGCGTCCGCCTGGGCCGACGAGGTCAGCTCGGTGGCCTCGTTGACGATCCGCTCGGCCTCCGTACGGGCCTCGGCGATCAGCCGGTCCGCCTGCTCCGCGGCCTCCGACCGCATCCGGTTGGCGTCCTCGCGGGCCTCGGCACGGGCGCGCGCCGCGTCCTGCTCGGCGGCGGCCAGCGCGTCCGAGGCGTTCGTCCGCAGCTGCTGCGCCTTCTCGGTGGCGTCCGCGACCAGCTTCTCGGCCTGCGCGGTGGCCTCGTTCAGCAGCTCGTCCGCCTGCTGCGCGGCCTCGCTGCGGCGCCGGTTGGCCTCCTCGCGCGCCTCGTCCAGCGCGCCGTTCGCCTCCGCGCGCAGCCGCTCGGCCTCGGCACCCGCCTCGGTGACCGTCCGCTCGGCCTCCCGCTGGGCCTCGCCCAGCAGTTCGTCGGCCTGTTCGGCGGCCTCGGCGCGGCGCTGGTTCGCGGCCTCGCGCGCCTCGTCCAGCGCGCCGTTGGCCTCCGCGCGCAGCCGCTCCGCCTCGGCGATGGCCTCCGCAACCGTACGCTCGGCAAGGGACTTGGCGGCCTCGGCCTCGACCTGGGCGTCCTGCCGTACCCGGCCGGCGTCCTGCGAGGCGCGCTCGCGCTCGTCGTAGGCGTCGGAGCGGACCCGGTCCGCCTCCTGCTGCGCCTCCTCCTTCGTGCGCGCCGCCGCGTGCTCGGCGGCCGACCGCAGTCCGGCGATCTCCTCCTCGGCCTGCTCGTGCAGCCCGGCGACCGCGTCCCGCACCTGCTGCGCGGTCTGCTCGGCGGTGGCGACCAGCTCCTCGGCGCGCCGGTCCGCCTCCTCCACCAGCCGCTCGGCCTCGGTCTGCGCCTCGGAGACCCGCGCGCGGGCCGTGGCCAGCAGCTCCTCGCTCTGCTCGCGGGCCGCCGTGCGCTCCTGGTGGGCCTCCTCGCGGGCCTCGCCCAGCTGCTGCTCGGCCTCCCGGCGGCGGCGGGCCGCCTCCTCCTGCGCGGCGGCCAGCGCCTCGGCGGCCTCCGTGCCCGTACGCTCGGCGGCCGCCGCGGCCTCCGCGCGCACCCGGTCGGCGGTCTCCTGCGCCTCCGCCTTCAGCCGCTCGGCCTCGGTGGCGGCCTCGCTGTGCAGCCGGGCCGCGGTGGCCTCGGCCTCGGCGCGCGCCTCGGCGGCGTCCGAGGCTGCCTCGGCGCGCAGCCGCTCGGCCTCCTCCTCGGCCTGCTGCTCCTTCTCCCGGCGGCGCTCGGCGGACTCCGCCTTCAGCCGCGCGGTCTCCTCCTGGGCCTCCTTGCGGAGCCCCTCGGCCTCCTCGCGGGCCTCGCGCAGCGCCGTCTCGGCCGCGGCGACCCGCTCCTCCGCCTCGGAGTGCAGCCGGTCCAGCTCGGCCTGGGCCAGCTCGCGGCGCTCGTCCGCGCTGCGCTCGGCCTCGGCCCGCAGTTCGGCGGCGGCCTCCTCGGCCTCGGTACGGGTGGCGGCCGCGGCCTCCTCGGCCGCGGCGTGCAGGTCCTCGGCCTCCTGGCGGGCCTGGTCCAGGGCTTCTTCGGCCTGCGTACGCAGCTGTGCGGTGCGCTCGGCGGTCTCGGCGCGCAGCCGCTCGCTGTCCGCCGTGGCGCCCGAACGGGTCTCCTCGGCGTCCGACTTGGCCTTGGCCAGCAGCTCCTCGGCGGTGGCCGCGGCCTCCTCGATCTGCTGCACGGCCTCGCGGCGCGCCTCGCCGCGGATCCGCTCGCCCTCGTCGACCGCCTCGGCCCGCAGCTGCTCGGCCTCGCCGCGCAGCCGGCGCGCCTCCTCCTGCAGCTCGACGGTCTTGGCGCGGTACTCCTTGGTGTCGTCCTTGGCGGCGCCCTTGAGCTGCTGGGCGGTCTCGTGCGCCTCCTCGCGCAGCCGGTCCGCCTCGGTCTCGGCCTCCTTGCGGATCCGCTCGGCCTCCTCGGAGGCGGCCCTGGTGGTGGCCTTGGCATCCTCCGACGCCTTGCTGACCATCTCCTCGGCGCTCCGCGCGGCCTTCGCCAGCTGCGCCGCGGAGTCCTCGGCGGCCTTGGCGCGGGCGGCCTCCTGGGCCTCCGAGACCAGCCGCTCGGCCTCCGCCTTGGCGTCGGCGCGCAGCTGCTCGGCCTCGGCCTTGAGGGCCTCGGTCTCCTTGGTGGCCTCGCCGACCAGCCGGGCGATCTCCTGCTTGGCCGTACGGGTGCGCTGCTCGTTCTCCGACTCCGACGCGGTCAGCCGCTTGGCGGCCTCGGCCTCGGCCTCCTCGACGAGCTTCTCGGCCCGGGCGCGCGCCTCGCGCAGCGCCGTGTCGGCCTCCTGCATCCGCTCCTCGGCGGTGCGGGTCAGCTCGGCGCTGCGGCGGCGGGCCTCCTCGGACTCGCCCGCCGTGGAGGTACGCAGCTGTTCGGCCTGGTCGGTGGCCTCCTGGGCCTGGGTGGAGGCGGCGTTCAGGAGACGCTCGGCGTCCGTGCGGGCGCGGCGCAGGATCGCGTCGGCCTCCGCGCGGGCCTGCTCGGCCTCGGCGCCCAGCCGCTCGCGGGCCTGCTCGGCCAGCCGCTGGGCCTCGGCGCGGGCGTGCGAGAGCGACTGCTCGGCCTCGGCTCTGGACTCGTCCATGAGCCGGCGGGCCTGCGACTCCGTACGGGCGCGCAGCTGCTCGGCCCAGGCGACGTTCTCGTTGACGTGGCTCTCGACGGTGGCCCGGCGCTCGTTCAGCTCCTCGTCCAGCCGGCGGCGGCGCTCCACCGCCTCGGTGTGCAGCTCGGCTTCCAGCTGTGACTGGCGCTCGGCCTGCTCCTGGAGGAGGCGCTGCGTCTGGGCCCGTGCCTCGCGCAGCTCGCGCTCGGCGTCCGCACGCAGCTGATCGGCCTGGATCTGCGCATTGCGCAGCAGTTGCTCGGCCTGGGCGCTGACGTTGTCGTACGCCGGACGCGTCATGAGGGTACGGCGTGCCTCGTGCAGCTTGGCACGCAGAACTTCGACCTGATACCCGAGGTCGTCGGCATGCTGGACGGCCTTGTCCCGCTCCGTCTTCAGCCGCTCCATCTCGGCCTCGAACTGCGAGAGGTGATCGTCAGCCTCGTAGCGGTCGTTGCCCCGCACTGCGCGGTCCCATCCGTCCCCTGGTCATGGTGGCGGCCGGCTCCGTCGTGCGTGGAGCTGACCCTTCCGAAGAAATGGTGTCAGATCATCGGCGGAGATTGGACCGAGCCCCGATCCGGACCCCGGCCGAAGCAGCACTCTACCGGCCGGGGAACGCGAAGGTCAGTGCTCTTGGGAGGCCGTGACCAGTTCGGTCAGCACGCCGTGGCAGTCCTTGGGGTGCAGGAAGGTGATCCGGGAGCCCATCGAACCGATCCGCGGCTCGTCGTAGAGCACCCGTACGCCCTTCTCCCGGATGTCAGCAGCATCACGGTCCACATCCGCGGTGCCGAAGGCGATGTGGTGCACCCCCTCACCGTTCTTCGTCAGCCACTTGCCCACGGCTGAATCCTCACGGGTCGGTTCCAGCAGCTGGAGGTACGAAGCACCGCCGTCCGACGTATCGTTGATCTTGAGCATGGCCTCACGCACGCCCTGCTCCTCGTTGATCTCCTCGTGGAAGACCTCGAACCCGTACGTCGCCCGGTAGAACTCGACGGTCGCGTCGAGGTCATGACAGGCGATTCCGATGTGGTCGATTCGCGTCAGCATTTCTCCAGTGCACCGCTCGCACGCATGATTACGCAACGTGCGCGCGATCACATCCACAGCCCGGTGACCCGGTGCGGTACCGCTCAGTACATTGATGAAAACCCTCGTTAACTTCCCTGCACAGGAAGGGCCGCGCTGATGTCCTCATCGAACGG
Source organism: Streptomyces sp. NPDC050806 (assembly GCF_055586425.1). Taxonomy (NCBI): domain Bacteria; kingdom Bacillati; phylum Actinomycetota; class Actinomycetes; order Kitasatosporales; family Streptomycetaceae; genus Streptomyces; species Streptomyces sp. NPDC050806. Next base: position 119,119 of record NZ_JBVJIF010000011.1, read on the forward strand.
CAGCACCACCTCCGTGATCGTCGCGGGGGCCCGCACCCCCATGGGACGCCTGCTGGGCTCCCTGAAGTCCTTCTCCGGCGCGGACCTCGGCGGTTTCGCCATCAAGGCCGCACTGGACCGGGCCGGCATCGGCGGCGACCAGGTGCAGTACGTGATCATGGGCCAGGTCCTCCAGGCCGGCGCGGGCCAGATCCCCGCGCGCCAGGCGGCCGTGAAGGCCGGCATCCCCATGAACGTCCCGGCCCTGACCGTCAACAAGGTCTGTCTCTCCGGCCTGGACGCCATCGCGCTGGCCGACCAGCTCATCCGCGCGGGCGAGTTCGACGTCGTCGTGGCCGGCGGCCAGGAGTCGATGACCAACGCCCCGCACCTCCTCCCGAAGTCCCGCGGCGGCTACAAGTACGGCGCCGTGGAGATGCTGGACTCCATGGCGCACGACGGGCTCACCGACTCCTTCGAGAACGTCGCGATGGGCGAGTCCACCGAGAAGCACAACACCCGGCTGGGCATCCGGCGCCCCGAGCAGGACGAGATCGCCGCCCGCTCCCACCAGCGCGCCGCCGCCGCCCAGAAGAACGGCCTCTTCGAGGCCGAGATCACCCCCGTGGAGATCCCGCAGCGCAAGGGCGAGCCGGTCGTCTTCAGCCAGGACGAGGGCATCCGCGGCGAGACCACCGCCGAGTCCCTCGGCAAGCTGCGCCCCGCGTTCGCCAAGGACGGCACCATCACCGCCGGCAGCGCCTCGCAGATCTCCGACGGCGCCGCCGCCGTGGTCGTGATGAGCAAGGCCAGGGCCGAGCAGCTGGGCCTGGAGTGGATCGCGGAGATCGGCGCGCACGGCAACGTCGCGGGCCCGGACAACTCCCTGCAGTCCCAGCCCAGCAACGCGATCGAGCACGCCCTCGGCAAGGAGGGCCTGGAGGTCGCCGACCTCGACCTCATCGAGATCAACGAGGCGTTCGCCGCGGTCGCCGTGCAGTCCATGAAGGACCTCGGTGTTTCCCCGGAAAAGGTGAACGTCAACGGCGGAGCCATCGCGCTCGGCCACCCGATCGGCATGTCCGGCGCCCGTATCGTCCTGCACCTGGCGCTGGAACTGCGGCGGCGCGGCGGCGGCGTGGGCGCCGCGGCGCTGTGCGGCGGTGGCGGCCAGGGCGACGCCCTGATCGTGCGGGTGCCCGGCAAGTGACCCGACCGGGCAGGTGACCGTACGGGTGTCCACCGGGGCACCCGTACGGCAGGCCCGTACGTACATCCCGCAGGGACCGAGAACGGAGCGCTGAGCAATGGCAGATGTCCCCACCCTGGTCGCCCAGGCCCGGGAGGGCCGGCCGCGTGCGGTGGCCCGGCTGATCTCGCTGGTGGAGGGTGCCTCGCCGCAGCTGCGCGAGGTGATGGCGGCGCTGGCCCCGCTGACCGGCCGGGCGTACGTCGTGGGGATCACCGGCTCGCCGGGCGTGGGCAAGTCCACGTCCACGTCGGCGCTGGTCAGCGCGTACCGGAAGACGGGCAAGCGGGTCGGCGTCCTCGCGGTCGACCCGTCCTCGCCGTTCTCCGGCGGCGCCCTGCTCGGCGACCGGATCCGGATGAGCGAGCACGCCTCCGACCCCGGCGTCTACATTCGCTCCATGGCCACCCGCGGTCACCTCGGCGGCCTGGCCTGGGCGGCGCCGCAGGCCATCCGGGTGCTGGACGCGGCGGGCTGCGACGTGATCCTCGTGGAGACCGTCGGCGTGGGCCAGTCCGAGGTGGAGATCGCCTCGCAGGCCGACACCAGCATGGTGCTGCTGGCGCCGGGCATGGGCGACGGCATCCAGGCCGCCAAGGCGGGCATCCTGGAGATCGGCGACGTCTACGTGGTCAACAAGGCCGACCGGGACGGCGCCGACGCCACGGCCCGCGAGCTGAATCACATGCTGGGCCTGGGGGAGTCCCGGGCGCCGGGCGACTGGCGGCCGCCCATCGTGAAGACCGTCGCGGCTCGCGGCGAGGGCGTCGACGAGGTCGTGGAGGCGCTGGAGAAGCACCGCGCCTGGATGGACGAGCACGGCGTGCTCGCCGAGCGCCGGGCCGCCAGGGCCGCCCGCGAGGTCGAGACGATCGCCGTCACGACCCTCCGCGAGCGCATCGGCGACCTGCACGGCGACCGCCGGCTCGGCGCGCTCGCCGGGCGGATCACGGACGGCACGCTCGACCCGTACACCGCGGCCGACGAGCTGGTGGCGGGCCTGACGGAACAGTCCTGAACGAAAATGGCCGGCCGGCCCGCTCCTCGGGGGGCGAGGAGCCGGCCGGCCGGGCGGGCGGCGGGGGGCGCCGCCGGTTCGGGGTGTGCGGCGTACGGGATCAGTCGTCGTCGCCGTTGTCGCCGTTGTCGTGGTCGTCGTCGTCCGACTGCGCCTGGGTCACGGCGCCGCCCTTGGGGTCGACGTTCACGTGGTGCTCGGCGCCGTCCTTGGTGACCGTCTCGGCCTCCCAGACGAGCTTCTTGCCGTGGCCCGGGCCGTCCAGCTCCACCGACACGACCGTGCCGTGCGCGGCGGCCCTGCCGGCGGCCTGCGCGATGTCGACGGAGGCGTCGTTCAGCGCGGAGCGGACCCGGTCCTTGCCCTCGTCGCCGTCGTCGTCCTGGTCGATGTGCTGACCGCGCACCTCGGCCTTGTCGGCGCCGACGGTGATGTCGTGCCACTTGCCGTCCTTGCCCAGCACGTTCACGTCCCAGGCGACACCGGACTCGTCGTCGTCCAGGTCGACCTCGGTGACCGTCCCCGGCACGGCCTTCAGCGCGGCGGCCGCGGCCTGCTGCGCGGTGACCGTGGCGGACCGCGCCTCCCGGGCGTCGTCGCCGTCGCTGTCGTCGCCGGTCCCCTGCCCGTCGTACGACGCCACGCCGCCGGCCTGCTGAGACTGCGCCGGGTTCGACGCGGCTGCCGTCCCGTCCTCGTTACCGATCGCGACAGCGGTCGCGGTGCCGCCGGCGATCAGAGCGGCCGCGGCGACGGTGGCGATGACGACATTGCGCTTCATGGTGAAGCCTCCAAAACGGATTGCTGTTCGGCAGGATCACCTGGGGGGCCGGGGGTCGCCCGGAGGGGGCCGGGACTGGCCCCCGAGGTGATGCCCACACACTGCCGCCCCGTTCCTGAAGCCACCCTGAAGGAGCCTGAAGCGGTCTTCAGGAACCCAGCCTGAAGCGGTCTTCAGCAAGCCGGTGGCACTCTTGTCGCATGCGCCTGTTGATCGTGGAGGACGAGAAGCGGCTGGCCCGTTCCCTCGCCGCCGGCCTGACCGCCGAGGGATACGCCGTGGACGTCGTGCACGACGGCCTGGAGGGCCTGCACATGGCGAGCGAGGGCGCCTACGACCTGCTCGTCCTGGACATCATGCTGCCCGGCATGAACGGCTACCGGGTCTGCGGCGCCCTGCGCGCCGCGGGCAACGACGTGCCCATCCTCATGCTCACCGCCAAGGACGGCGAGTACGACGAGGCCGAGGGCCTGGACACCGGCGCCGACGACTACCTGACCAAGCCCTTCAGCTACGTCGTGCTGGTCGCCCGCGTGAAGGCGCTGCTGCGCCGCCGCGGCCGCACCGCGCTGCCCGTGCTCACCGTCGGCGTCCTCACCATCGACCAGGGCGCCCGCACGGTACGGCGCGGGGACGCGGACGTGCCGCTGACCACCAAGGAGTTCGCCGTCCTGGAACAGCTCGCGCTGCGCGCCGGCGAGGTGGTCTCCAAGTCCGACATCCTGGAGCACGTCTGGGACTTCGCCTACGAGGGCGACCCGAACATCGTCGAGGTGTACGTCAGCGCGCTGCGCCGCAAGCTCGGCGCCGCCTCGATCCAGACCGTGCGCGGCGCGGGGTACCGGATGGTGCCCGGTGTTTAGGGCGCTGGGCTCCGTGCGGGCCAGAGCGACAGCGGGTGCCACGGCCGTGGTGGCCCTCGCCCTCGTCGGGGTCGGCATAGCGGTCCTCATCGTGCTGCGCGGGAACCTGGTCTCCCAGGCCGACCTGCACGCCGAGGTCACCGCGCGCGAGGTCGCCTCCGAGATCGCCACCGGCACCGCCTACAAGGACCTGGACCTCCCCGACGCCGACGAGCACCCCGTCCTGGTCGACGACGAGCGGGGCCGCGTGCTGGCGGCCGGCGAGGACCTCCAGGAAGTCGACGGCTACAAGGTCACCCGGGGCACGCCGCCCGGCTCCGGCCGCCACACCGACGACGATGACGACGACAGCGAGGCTCCCCGCCCCGGCGAGGTGGACGACGACGTCGACAGCTCCGACGGCACGGCCGTCGTCGACGGCAAGCGCGCCGACTACCGCTGGGCCGAGGTCGACGCCACCGACACCCGCGACCGCACCGTGACCGTCATGGCCGGCACCCCGCTCGGCGCCGAGGAGAAGACCATCGGCTCGGTGCGGAACGCCATGCTCGTCGGCCTGCCGCTGCTGCTCCTGGTCGTCGGCGGCGTCACCTGGCTGGTCACCCGCCGGGCGCTCCGCCCCGTCGAGGGCATCCGCGCGGAGATGGCCGCGATCACCGCCAGTACGGACCTGTCCCGGCGGGTGCCGGAGCCCGCGACGCGCGACGAGATCGCCCGGCTGGCCCGGACCACCAACGAGACGCTGGCCGCGCTGGAGTCGTCCGTCGAGCGCCAGCGCGCCTTCATCGCCGACGCCTCGCACGAGCTGCGCAGCCCCATCGCCAGCCTCCGCACCCAGCTGGAGGTGGCCGAGGCCCATCCCGAGCTGCTGGACCTGCCGGGCGCGGTGGAGGACACCGTACGGCTCCAGCACCTCGCCGCCGACCTGCTGCTGCTGGCCCGGCTGGACGCGGGGGAGCGGCCCAAGGACACCCAGGTGGACCTGGGCGCGCTGGCCCGGGAGGAGCTGTCGCAACGGGTCGCCGACCGGCTGCCGGTGCGCTCCGGCGAGCTGCCGAGCGTGGCGGTGTCGGGCTCGCGGAGCCAGCTGAGCCGCATCCTGGGCAACCTCGTCGACAACGCGCAGCGGCACGCCCGTACGCAGGTCTCGGTGGACGTCCGCCGGAACGGCGGCTGGGCCGTGCTGCGGGTGGACGACGACGGGCCCGGGGTGGCGGCGGCCGACCGGGAGCGGATCTTCGAGCGCTTCGTACGGCTGGACGACGCGCGCAGCCGTGACGAGGGCGGCGCGGGGCTGGGCCTCGCCATCGCCCGGGACATCGCCGAACGGCACGGCGGCACGCTGGAGGTGCGCGAGGGCGCGGCCTTCGAACTGCGGCTGCCGCTGGCCGCACACGAACGGGACTGAGGCCGTACGCGGCCGGGCCGGCCGGCCGCTGCGCCGCGCGGGTGCGACGGTGTTCCCCCACCCGCGTCCCGCACGGCGCCCGGCCGGTCAGTACTTGCCGCGGTGCCCCCGCAGATGATCGGCGACCGGCGTCAGCGAGGCGCGCAGCGCGGCCAGGTCGTCCGCCGAGAAGAGGTCGATGAAGTGCTTGCGCACGGAGGCCACATGGTGCGGGGCGACCCGCCGCATGGTCTCCCAGCCCTCGTCGGTGAGCACCGCGTACAGCCCGCGCCGGTCGGACTCGCAGCTCTCGCGGCGTACCAGCCCGGCGTTCTCCATCCGGGTGATCTGGTGCGAGAGCCGGCTCTTGGACTGCAGTGTGGAGGCCGCGAGGTCACTCATGCGCATCCTGCGCTCCTCGGCCTCCGAGAGATTCACCAGGATCTCGTAGTCGTTGTAGGTCAGCCCGAACGGCTGGAGGTCCCGCTCCAGCTGGTGCGTCAGCAGCCTGCTGACGTCGAGGTGGGTGCGCCAGGCACGCTGTTCCTGGTCGGTCAGCCAGGGAGTGTCGCTGTCGGTCGTCATGAATGAATTCTACCCGTGAAAGTTGAATAGTAAATTAATCATGCCCCGTAATGGTGCCCTCACCGCTCCCTCCCGCCGGGGGTCAGACCGCCGGGAGGGCTCAGACGTTCGAGGTCACCCTCCGCAGACTACCGCTCACAGCCCGAAGCGGCGCTGGAGCCCCCCGAGGGAACCCGGCAGCTGAGGCATTTGTGAGCCACCGCCGTGACCGGCGGAACCGCCCGGTACGCCGGGTTCCGCCGCCACTGTCCCCGTCGGCACCTCCGGCATCAGCTGCTCGGTCGACTGCAGCAGAACGGTGCCGGCCCCGACGAACTCGAACTGGTGCTCCTCGCCGGAGACTCCGCCGATCCCGGTGTGCGCCCGCAGCCCGCCGAGGAAGCCGCGCAGGTACTGGTGATCGTAGTGATGGCACGGCGAGGGGCAGTCCGCCCAGCCCACCAGCGCCTGCGGGTCGACCCGGATCGGCGGCTCGGCGAAGACCACCGGACCGTTGGACGCGGCGACGAATTTCCCGGTGCCGATGAGGGTCGAAAAGCCCGGCACGATCGACTGCTTCAGCGACAGGGACGGCTGAAAAGCGAGCAGATTCCCGGACCGGATGGTGAGATTGCCTTCCGCCAGGTCGTAGGAATTCACGTCGAAAGCGCGGTCCGCCAGCACCATTTTCCCGCGACCCTGCGCGACCACCCAGTCCGCCGCGTGCAACGGGGAATGGAAACTGCCCGCGATCAGCCGGTCCAGCGCGCCGTGCCCGATTCCCTGGAATTCGATCTGCCCGTAATAGGCGACCATCTTTCCCTTCTGCAGGAACCACTGGCCGTTCAGATCCACGCTGAAGGCGTACGGATTGACGTTGTCGTCCACCGGCAGCGAGTGCACATCGTGAATGACGGGACCGCTCACAGCTTCTCCTCCGACGCCTGTACGTAGACGGTGCCCTGGCCCGACAGCTCCAGCTGGAACGCCTCGCCCGAGCCGCGGCCGACCATGTCCCGCCAGCCCAGCGCCGTCGAAAGCTTGTTGCGGACGTTGCCGCGGTGCGCCACGTACGCCTGCGGGTCCACGTGCACCGCGCGGTCCTGGCGGATGGGCAGTTCGATCACGCCGCCGTGCGCCATCACCGCCACCGAGCCGTGCCCTTCGAGGGTGGTGGTGAACAGACCCTGGCCGGTCACCTGGCCGCGCACCATGCCCATCACGCCGCCCTGCGCGCCCATGAACATCGTGCCCTGGCGCAGCGTCCCGTCGAACGCCAGCAGCCGGTCGGCCTCCACGTAGAGGGTGTCGCCGGTGAGGTCGACGACGTGGACGTGGTGGCCGCCGTGCCCGAACATCACGGAGGCAGTGGGGGCACCTCCCTGGTCATTAAGACCTTGGGGGACTTCCACGGTCATCAGCGGGGTGGCCTCGTTCGCGATCCGGCGGCCGATCATCGACCCCAGACCGCCCTGGCCGCCCTGCACGTTGGGGGTGAAGGCCACCTCGCCCTGGTACGCGAGCATCGCGCCGCGCTGGCTGAACAGCCGCTGCCCCGGCCCGATCTCCGCCCGGACCATGCGCGAGTTGAGCACCGTGAACGGCATCAGACCTCACCGCCGATCGTGTTGCGCTCGCTGGGCTGCACGTACACCAGGCCCTCGCCCTCGAAGCGGATCTGGAAGGCCTCGCCCGAGCCCTCTCCTATGAACGTGCGGAAGTTCACACCGGACTGGAAGTGCTGCCGGAGATCACCGGTATGGGCGACATACGCGCCCGGATCGACCTGGAGCGGGGCGTCCCGCGTCACCCGCAGCACCACCGCCGGGCCGTCCGAGGTGAGCGCTGCCTGGCCCGTGCCCTCCACGGTCGTGGTGAACAGCCCGTTGCCCTGCGAGGTACCGCGCAGCCCGGTGAACGTGGTCCCCGTGCGCAGTGCCGCGTCCGTGCAGAGCAGGTTGCTGGCCTCCACGTAGAGCTTCTCGCCGTGCAGGTTCACGAGGTTGATCTCGCTCGCGCGGTCCGCGAAATAGCAGGTGCCCTCGCCCTTCACCTCCATGACTTCCATCTGCTCCCCGGTCAGCCGCCGGGTCACCATGCCGCGCAGGCCCTCGCCCCCGCCGCTCATCTTCTTGAACGCCATCCGGCCGTCGTAGGCGACCATCGCGCCGTTCTTCGCCTTCACGGCATCGCCGGTCATGTCGACGGCGAGCACTTTGCTCCCCTGGAGCCGAAACTGAGCCACGGCACCAGACCGTAGTCCGCCGCGGCGCCCACGGGCAGAGGGCCCCGCGGGGACCGGCCGGGAACGGGCCCGGCGACGGGGGGCCGTCGTACTGCTGTCACAATGGAGCGGTGCTTGTGAATGTAAGCACAAGCTAAAGGCTGCACCCCTCCCACCCGAACGAGGTTCCCGTGGACATCAAGACCGCATCCGCCCTGCGCCGGCTCCGCCTGGTCTCCGCCCCCGAGGCGGTCTCCTTCCTGCTGCTGCTGATCTGCTCCGTCCTGAAGCGGACCACGGAGTTCAACGCGGTACCGGTGATGGGCGCCGTCCACGGCCTCCTCTTCGTGCTCTACGTGATCTTCTGGGCGGACGCCTGGAACCGTACGAAGTGGTCGCTGGGCACCGCCGCGCTCTACTTCATCCTCTCCGTCCTGCCCACCGGCGGCTTCTTCGCCGAGCGCCGGCTGAAGCGCGAGGCCGAGGCCACCGTGATCGCCGCGCGTGCCCGCAAGGAGAAGGAAGGCGTCGTGGGAGGGGCCGGCGCATGATCGTCGCATTCTCGGTCAGCCCGCTCGGCGTCGGCGAGGACGTCGGGGAGTACGTCGCCGACGCGGTACGGGTGGTCCGCGAGTCCGGGCTGCCGAACCGCACGGACGCCATGTTCACCTCGATCGAGGGCGAGTGGGACGAGGTCATGGACGTCGTCAAGCGCGCCGTCGCGGCCGTCGAGGAACGCGCGGGCCGGGTCTCGCTGGTCCTCAAGGCCGACATCCGGCCGGGCGTCACCGACGGGCTCACCTCGAAGGTCGAGACGGTGGAGCGGCACCTCGCGGAGGGCCGGGACTGACCGGAACGGAGGGGGTCCCGGCCCCTTCTTCGCCCGTCCCCTGAGACGGGGCTGACCACCATATGGGCGACCGGTAAGGTCGAAGACGTGCCGAAGCCGCTCAGTCTCCCCTTCGATCCCATCGCCCGCGCCGATGAACTGTGGCAGCGCCGGTGGGGGGCCGTCCCGGCGATGGCGGCGATCACCTCGATCATGCGGGCCCAGCAGATCCTGCTCGGCGAGGTGGACGCCGTGGTCAAGCCGTACGGCCTCACCTTCGCGCGCTACGAAGCGCTGGTGCTGCTGACCTTCTCGCAGGCCGGTGAGTTGCCGATGTCCAAGATCGGCGAACGTCTGATGGTGCACCCCACCTCGGTCACCAACACCGTCGACCGGCTGGTGAAGTCGGGCCTGGTGGCCAAGCGCCCGAACCCGAACGACGGGCGCGGCACGCTCGCCTCCATCACGGACAAGGGCCGCGAGGTGTGCGACGCGGCCACCCGCGACCTGATGGCCATGGACTTCGGACTCGGCGCTTACGACGCCGAGGAGTGCCAGGAGATCTTCGCCCTGCTGCGGCCGCTCCGGGTGGCGGCGGCGGATTTCAAGGACGACTAGCCGCCGTGGGCGGTACGGTCGCTGAGGGTCAGCACGCATGCTCCCCGCGCAAGCGGGGGTGGCCCGAAGAGGGTGCTCACCTGCTGCCGAACGATGGCAGTCGTCCCCGCCGCCGCGGGGGATTTGTGGCCCGTTAGGCTCGTAGGTATGAAACGAAGCGTGCTGACCCGCTACCGGACGATGGCGTACGTGACGGGCGTGCTGCTGGTCCTCCTGACCCTCGGCGTGATCGCCAAGTACCTGCTGCACATCGACGGTGCGGCCGGCTTCACCAGCGTCGTGGGCATCGCCCACGGCTGGCTGTACGTCGTGTACCTCGTATTCGCCTTCGACCTGGGCTCCAAGGCCAAGATGCCGGTCGGCAGGCTGCTGTGGGTGCTGATCGCCGGCACGATCCCCACCGCCGCCTTCTTCGTCGAGCGCAAGGTCTCGCGCGAGCTGGAGCCGCTCGTCTCCGGCACCGCGACCCCGCAGACCGCCAAGGTCTGAGCCCGGCTTCGTGAGCACGCCCCTCGACGGCCACCCGCTGGTCGCCGCCGCCCGGCGGCTCGCCGCCGACACCCTCGCGCCCGCCGCCGAGCGCGCCGACCGCGAGGGTGTCGATCCCGCCACGATCGCCGCGGTCAAGGCCTCCGGCGTGCTCGGTGCCGCAGGGCCGGCCGCGTACGGCGGCGCTGCCGCACCGGCCCCCGTCGTCCGGGAGATCGCCGAGATCCTCGCCGGGGCCTGCTGCTCCACCTTCTTCGTCCAGGCCCAGCACCACACGCCGGTCGGCACCTTGGTCGCCGCGGCCGGGGGCACCCCCGTCCGCGAGCAGCTGCTGCGCCCGCTGTGCGACGGCACGCTGCTGTCCGGCATCGCCTTCTCCCACCTGCGCGCCTTCCCGCGGCTGCCGGTGCGCGTCACCCGGGAGCACGCGGGGTGGCGCTTCGACGGCCGGGTGCCCTGGTACACCGGCTGGGGGCTGAACGACGTCCTGATGCTCGGCGGCGCGACCGAGGACGGCGAGGTGGTCTTCGCCGTCACCGAGGCCCGGGAGCAGCCCGGCCTGCGGGCGACGGGTCCGCTGGAGCTGGCCGCGCTCTTCGGTACCCGTACGGTCGGCCTGGAGCTGGACGGTCTGGTGCTGCCGGACGGCGCGGTGGCGCTGCGGCAGCCGTACGAGGAGTGGGCGGCGGCCGACCGGCCGAAGAACACCAACGTCAATCCGGCGGTGCTGGGTGTCACCCGGGCCGCGCTGGATCTTCTGGACGCCTCGGGCGACGAGGCCGCCGTGCGGACCGCGGGCGTGCTGCGCGAGCGGCTGGTGGCCGTGCGCAAGGATGCGTACGCGCTGCTGGACGAGGTGCCGGCGGCCGAGCGGATCGCCGACCGGCTGGCCGCGAAGATGCGAGCGTACGACGTGCTGCGGGCGGCGACCACGGCCGCTGTCGTGGCGGGCGGAGGCCGGGCGGTCGGCCTGGACCGGCCGGCCCAGCGGCTCGCTCGTGAGGGCATGTTCCTGCTGGTCCAGGGCCAGACAGCGGATGTCAGGGAAGCGCACCTGGCGGCACTGCGCGGCTGATTCCGGGCCCCGGTGGGGCGCTCGGCGGCCGTTCGCCATCGACAATTAGTAGGACGTCCAAGTAAATTTGGAAGCATGGACGCTGACGCGATCGAAGAGGGCCGCCGCCGCTGGCAGGCCCGGTACGACTCCGCACGCAAGCGCGACGCGGACTTCAGCACGCTCTCGGGCGACCCCGTCGACCCGGTGTACGGTCCCCGGCCCGGCGACGCCTACGAGGGCTTCGACCGGATCGGCTGGCCCGGCGAATACCCCTTCACGCGCGGCCTGTACCCGACCGGCTACCGCGGCCGGACGTGGACCATCCGCCAGTTCGCGGGCTTCGGCAACGCCGAGCAGACGAACGAGCGGTACAAGATGATCCTCAAGGCGGGTGGCGGCGGCCTGTCCGTGGCCTTCGACATGCCGACCCTCATGGGGCGCGACTCCGACGACCCGCGGTCGCTCGGCGAGGTCGGCCACTGCGGCGTCGCCATCGACTCCGCCGCCGACATGGAGGTCCTCTTCAAGGACATCCCGCTCGGCGACGTCACCACCTCGATGACGATCAGCGGCCCGGCCGTCCCGGTCTTCTGCATGTACCTGGTCGCGGCCGAGCGGCAGGGCGTCGACCCCGGCGTCCTGAACGGCACGCTGCAGACCGACATCTTCAAGGAGTACATCGCCCAGAAGGAGTGGCTCTTCCAGCCCGAGCCGCACCTGCGGCTGATCGGCGACCTGATGGAGCACTGCGCGCGCGACATCCCCGCGTACAAGCCGCTCTCGGTCTCCGGGTACCACATCCGCGAGGCGGGTTCGACGGCCGCGCAGGAGCTGGCGTACACCCTCGCCGACGGCTTCGGCTACGTCGAGCTGGGCCTCTCCCGCGGCCTGGACGTGAACACCTTCGCGCCCGGTCTGTCCTTCTTCTTCGACGCGCATGTGGACTTCTTCGAGGAGATCGCCAAGTTCCGCGCCGCGCGCCGGATCTGGGCCCGCTGGATGCGTGATGTGTACGGCGCGACCAGCGAGAAGGCGCAGTGGCTGCGGTTCCACACGCAGACCGCCGGCGTCTCGCTGACCGCGCAGCAGCCGTACAACAACGTCGTACGGACCGCGGTGGAGGCCCTCGCCGCCGTCCTCGGCGGCACCAACTCGCTGCACACCAACGCGCTGGACGAGACCCTCGCCCTGCCCAGCGAGCAGGCCGCCGAGATCGCGCTGCGCACGCAGCAGGTGCTGATGGAGGAGACCGGCGTCGCCAACGTCGCCGACCCGCTGGGCGGTTCCTGGTACGTCGAGCAGCTGACGGACCGGATCGAGGCGGACGCCGAGAAGATCTTCGAACAGATCAAGCAGCGGGGCGCGCGGGCGGTCCCGGACGGGCGCCACCCCATCGGCCCCATCACCTCCGGCATCCTGCGCGGTATCGAGGACGGCTGGTTCACCGGGGAGATCGCCGAGTCCGCCTTCCAGTACCAGCAGGCGCTGGAGAAGGGCGACAAGAAGGTCGTCGGCGTCAACTGCGCCCATGGCTCGGTCACCGGCGACCTGGAGATCCTGCGGGTCAGCCACGAGGTGGAGCGCGAGCAGGTGCGCGTACTCGCCGACCGCAAGGCGGCCCGGGACGACGCGGCGGTGCGCACGGCCCTGGACGCCATGCTGGCCGCGGCCCGCGACGGCGGGAACATGATCGAGCCGATGCTGGACGCGGTCCGGGCGGAGGCCACGCTCGGCGAGATCTGCGACGCGCTGCGGGACGAATGGGGCGTCTACACGGAGCCGGCCGGCTTCTGAGCACGCACGGCGGGCGCGGTCGGTGCGCGGACGACGGAATCCGTGGCGTTCTTCCGGGCGGTCCGGGTAGGTGGGTGCGGTCTGCATCCATCTACCTCCCCCGGAGACGTACGTGAAGAGACCCGCTCTCGCCGCTGCCGGCACCGCAGCCCTCGCCACCGTCCTGCTGGCCGGCTTCGCGGTCGTCGGCGCCCCCGCCGGCGCCGATCCCGCGCCGGAGCCGCACGCGGCACGGGCGCACGAGGCCCGCATCCAGGACGACTTCGACTCCCTCGGCCCGGAGGTGCGGGCCACGAAGCTGTCCACCGGCCGCACCGCGCACTACATCGACGAAGGGCCGCGGGACGGCCGGCCGGTGCTGTTCATCGGCGGTACGGGCACCAGCGCGCGGGCGGCGCACATGACCGACTTCTTCCGCTCCACCCGGGAGTCGCTCCGGTTGCGGCTGATCTCGGTCGAGCGCAACGGGTTCGGTGACACCGCGTACGACAAGGACCTGGGCAAGGCCGACTTCGCGAAGGACGCGCTGGAGGTCCTGGACCGGATCGGCGTCGGGAAGACCGCCGTGGTGGCGATCTCGGGCGGCGGGCCGTACGCCGCGGAGCTCGCGAGCCGCGCCCCGCAGCGCATCGACGCGCTGCACCTGGCCGCCGCGCTGCCCCCGTACGGCAAGCAGCCCGACTACTGCGGCCTGTCCGACGCGGAGCTGGGCAAGCAGCTGGCCCCGACGATCGCCGACCCCCGGAAGTGGTGGGCGTTCCCCGACGACAGCCCGACGAAGAAGATCCCGGGCTTCGCCGACACCGCGTACGAGGAGGGCGCGCGGACCTACAACCAGCGCGGCCAGAAGGCGGACCCGGCACCGCAGGTGCACGAGCAGAAGCTGTACTGCGAGCGGCCGGGCCCGGACCTGTCGAAGCTGACGGCTCCGGTCGTCCTCTACAGCGGCAAGAAGGACACCACCGTGCCGCCCAGCACCGTCAAGACGTGGCAGCGGCAGCTGCCGGGCGAGCCGCTGGTCCGCTCGTACGCCGACTCCGGGCACGACGTGCAGTACCGGCACTGGGACCAGATCCTGGTCGACCTGGCCGGGTTCACCGACCGCACGGTCGTCTGCCGGGACGGGCACAGCGGCATGCTGCCGGCCCGTACGGCGGAGAAGCTGGTGGCCGGCGGGCGGGCCACGCTGGGCAGCTGTGCCTGGCAGAAGAGCGACTGACCGGCCGTCACTCCGTCCCGGCCGGCGGGAGCCCCGTCCGGTCGCGCGGGAAGCGCAGCCGGAACAGCGCCCCGCCGCCCGGGGCCCGTTCCGCGGCGAGCGCGGCGTGGTGGGCGCGGGCGATCTGCCGGGCCATCGCCAGGCCCAGCCCGGAGCCGGGCAGGGTACGCGCGGCCTGCGCGCGGTAGAAGCGGTCGAAGACGTGCGGCAGGTCCTCGTCGGCGATGCCGGGGCCGTGGTCCCGAATGGTGATCTCCAGGGCGCCCGGCGGGGCGGTCAGCTCCGCCTCGACCGGGCCGCCGGGCGGTGAGAACTTGGCGGCGTTGTCGAGCAGGTTCGACAGCAGGCGGGCGAGCCGGGCGGGGACGCCCGGCACCGTCAGCGCCTCCGTGCCCGGCGCGGTCCGTACGGTGAAGCCGGTCTCCGGCCAGTGACCGCGGGCCGCGGCCACCGCGTGCTCCAGCAGCGCCGCGGCGCGCACCTGCTCGACCAGCGGCTGCGGCTCCTCGTCGCGCGCCAGCTCGATCAGGTCGTTGACCAGCGTGGTCACCTCGCGGAGCTGGCGGCCCAGGGCGGCCGAGGCGCGGTCGCGCTGGGCGTCGGTCAGCCGGTCGGCGCGGGCGAGGAGTTCGGCGTTGGTCCGGAGCGCCGTCAGCGGTGTGCGCAGCTCGTGGGAGGCGTCGGCGACCAGCCGGCGCTGGGCGGCGACCGACTGCTCCAGCTCGCCGAGCATGGTGTTGAAACTGGCCGCGAGCCGGGTCAGCTCGTCCTCGCGGCCGGGCGGCCCGGCGGGCAGTTCGATGCGGTGGGCGGCGTCGCGGGTGGCGGCGATCCGTTCGGCCGCCGCGGTCAGCCGGGCGACGGGCGACAGGCCCGTGCGGGAGACCCAGTAGCCGAGCGCGGCGGCCAGCAGCACGCCCGCGCCGCCCACCGCCGCGAGCATCCCGGCGGCCTGCCGCACCCCCTTCTCCACGGTGTCCGCGCGCAGCGTCACCTGCACCGCCGTGCCGTCCTTGAAGTGCTGTACGAGCATCCGGGCGGGGTGGCCGTGCACGGTGACGGCGCTGAAGTACGGGGCGCGCCGCCCGGCCGCGACCTCGCGGGCGGCGTCGGTGACCGGCAGCGCGTACGTCCCGGACGGGTCGGCCGCGGGGTCGGCGGGGACGATCTGGGAGCAGGCGGGGGCCGACAGGTAGCGGCACTCGGCGGCCACGGTGCCCGGCCCGGTGTCCCGGTTCTGCTGCATGACCAGCGTCGCCGACTGGGTGAGGTTCAGCTCCAGCTGGTGGCCCATTGCGTACCGGATGATGACGAAGGCGGCGCTGCACACGCCGACCGCGACCAGCGCGACGGCCGCGGAGGCGGCCAGCGCCAGCCGGGTCCGCAGCGGCCGCCGGCGCCGCCAGTGTGCGCCCGCGCCGCGCCGGCCGGTCATCCCTCGCCCAGCCGGTAGCCGATGCCGTGCACGGTGTGCAGCAGCCGCGGTTCGCCGCCCGCCTCCAGCTTGCGGCGCAGGTAGCCGACGTACACCGCGAGGGAGTTGGAGTCCGGCCCGAAGTCGCGGCCCCAGACCCGCTCCAGGATCACCTCGCGCGGTACGACCTGTCCGGGGTTGCGCGCGAGCAGGTCGAGCAGGGCCCACTCGGTGCGGCTGAACTCCAGCCGCCGGCCGGCCCGGCGGCCGGTCCGGGTGGCCGGGTCGAGCACCAGGTCGGCGACGGCCGGTGCCGCGCCGGCGTCCGCCGGGGTGACGCGGCGGAGCAGGGCCCGCAGCCGGGCGGTCAGTTCGTCCAGCGCGAAGGGCTTGACGAGGTAGTCGTCGGCACCGGCGTCCAGGCCGTCCACCCGCTCGCTGACCGAGTCCAGGGCGGTCAGCACCAGGATGGGCGTACGGTCGTCCAGCGCCCGCAGCCGCCGGCAGACGGCGAGGCCGTCCAGGACGGGCATCATCACGTCCAGCACGAGCGCGTCCGGCTGCCACTCCGCGACGGCGCTGAGCGCGGCCAGCCCGTCGGCCGCGCCGCGGACCCGGTAGCCCTCCACGGTCAGGCCGTCCTCGACGGCGGCGCGCACCTCGGCGTCGTCGTCGACGACCAGGACGCGGGGCGCGGGCGGGTCTGTGTGCGGGGGCGGCGGGGGTGATCCGGTCGGCGGCATGGGCCAAGGCTGCCAAACGCCGCTCTTAGAACGTTCTTAGGGCGCGCGCCGAGCGTGGCGGCCATGCGCACACCACTCTCCGTTGTCATCGGGGCCGGCGGCACCGGCGGCCACATCTATCCCGGACTCGCCCTCGCCGACGCGCTGCGCCGCGCCGTGCCGGACGCGGTGATCTCCTTCGTCGGGACGGAGCGCGGGCTGGAGACGCGGCTGATCCCGCGGGCCGGCCACCGGCTGCACACCGTCGACATGATCCCCTTCGATCCGGCGCTGGGCGCCCGCCGCTTTCTGCTCCCCGCCGACCTGCTGAAGTCCGGCGCCCAGTGCCGGGCGATCCTGCGGGCGCAGGGCGCGCAGGTCGCGGTCGGCATGGGCGGCTATCCCAGCGCGCCGGTGGTCGTCGGCGCCCGGCTGGCGGGGCTGCCGAGCCTCATCCACGAGTCCAACGCGGTACCGGGCCGGGCCAACAGGTTCGCCGCCCGGCTCACCCCGCACATCGCCCTCGCCTTCGACCGCAGCCGGGCGCTTCTGCCGGGCGGGGAGCGGGCCGAGACGGTCGGCATGCCGCTCTCCGGGCCGCTGGCGGGGCTGGACAGGGCGGCGCTGCGCGGCCCGGCCCGCCGGGCGCTGGGCGTCCCGGACGGGGCCCGGCTGCTGCTGGTCAACGGCGGCAGCCTGGGCGCGGCCCGGCTCACCGAGGCGGCCCTCGGGCTGGCCGCCCGGTACCGCCACCGCGCGGACCTGCGGCTGCTGATCAAGACGGGGCCGGCGGCGCTGGACGCGGCGCGGGAGCGGCTGGCCGCCGAGGGCGGGGCCGCGGTCGCCGAAGCGGTCCCGTACCTGGACCGGATGGATCTCGCGTACGCCGCCGCCGACCTGGTGGTGTGCCGGGCCGGCTCGGCGACCGTCGCGGAGCTGGCCACGATCGGCATGCCGGCCGTCCTCGTCCCGTATCCGCACGCCCCGGGCGACCACCAGACGCACAACGCGCGGGTGCTGTCCGACGCCGGGGCCGGGCTGCTGCTGCCGGACGCCGAGACCACCGCCGAGCGGCTCGACGCCGTCGTCGGCCCGCTGCTGGACGACCCGGCGCGGCTGGCGGCGATGGGCGCCGCCGCCGGTCCGGGCGACCACGCCCGCGCCGCCGACCTGCTGGCCGCGAAGGTCCTCCGGCTGGCCGGCCGCACCACCGCCACCACGTGTCCCGCCTCTTCGAAGGAGTACGCATGAGCACGCAGCACAACCCCTGGGAGGGCCGCCGGGTCCTCGTCACCGGAGCCGAGGGATTCATCGGCTCCACGCTCGTCGACCTGCTCGTCGAGCGGGGCGCCCGGGTCCGGGCGCTCGTCCACTACAAGCCGTACGCGGAGAAGGGCCATCTGGCCCGGTACCTGCGGCCGGACGGCCCCGTGGAGATGATGGCGGGGGACGTGCGGGACGCGGGCCGGGTGCGGGACGCGGTGGCCGGCTGCGACACGGTCTTCCACCTCGCCGCGCTGATCGGCATCCCGTACAGCTACGACTCGCCGGGCGCCTACGTGCAGACCAACGTGGTCGGTACGGAGAACGTGTGCGAGGCCGCCCGGCTGCACGGCGTGCGGCGGCTGGTGCACACCTCCACCAGCGAGGTGTACGGCACGGCGCGCACCGTACCCATCGGCGAGAACCACCCGCTGCAGCCGCAGTCCCCGTACTCCGCCTCCAAGATCGGCGCCGACATGCTGGCGCTCTCCCACTGGCACGCCTTCGAGCTGCCGGTGACCGTGGTGCGCCCGTTCAACACCTACGGGCCGCGGCAGTCGGCGCGCGCGGTGATCCCGGCGATCCTCGCGCAGCTGCACTCCGGCGCCCGGCGGATCAAGCTGGGCTCGCTGACCCCGACCCGGGACTTCACCTATGTCACGGACACCGCCGAGGGGTTCCTCGCGATGGCGGAGTGCGACCGGGCGGTGGGCGAGGTGGTCAACCTCGGCACCGGGCAGGAGATCTCCATCGGGCAGCTCGTGGAGGAGCTGATGGCGGCCTCGGGCCGGGAGGCGGAGGTCGTCGTGGACCGGGCGCGGCTGCGGCCCGCCGGCAGTGAGGTGGAGCGGCTGCTGTCGGACAACGCGCGGGCCCGGGAGCTGTCCGGCTGGCAGCCGCGGGTGCCGCTGAAGGTCGGGCTGCGGCGTACGTCGGACTGGGTGGGCGGGCATCTGCACCGGTTCGCGGCGGACCGGTACCAGGTCTGAGCACGCCCGCTCCGGTGCCGGGCCGCGGCACCGGAGGCCGGCGGGCGGTGCGCGGTCAGTCCTCGCTCTCCAGGCCGCCCAGGCCACCGAGCAGCAGGGTGGTGAAGCGGGCGGCCCAGGCCGCGTCGACCGGTTCGCCGCTGACCAGGGCGCGGTGCACCACGGCGCCCGCGATCACGTCGAAGATCATGTCCACGCTGCGCGCCGCGGCCGCCGCGCCCTCGGGGCCGCCGGCGTCCTTCGGCAGCTCACCGCGCCGCTGGGCGCGCTCCCGGCCCTGCACCACCAGCCGCTTCTGGCGGTCCACGACGGCCGAGCGGATGCGGTTGCGCAGCGCGTCGTCCGTGGTGGACTCGGCGACCACCGCCATCAGGGCCGTCTTGGTCTCGGGGCGGGCGAGCAGCGCGGCGAACTGCAGCACCACGCCCTCGATGTCGTTCTTCAGACAGCCCCGGTCGGGCAGTTCGAGCTCGTCGAAGAGGACCGCGACGGCGTCGACGACCAGTTCGTTCTTGCTCGCCCAGCGGCGGTACAGGGTCGTCTTGGCGACCCCGGCGCGCGCCGCCACGTCGCCCATCGTCAGCTTCCCCCAGCCCAGCTCGACGAGCGCGGCGCGGGTGGCGTCCAGGATCGCGGCGTCGGCCTCGGCGCTGCGCGGGCGTCCCGTGCGGCCGGTGGGGCGGGCGCGCCCCTTGCGGGGGCCGGGGGAAGAGCACTGCATGCGGCTGACCATACCGGCCGGTAGGCGCGCGCACCGTGCGGCGGGTGAGGCAGATCACGGACGCGGCGGGCCCGCGCGCTTGCGGCGGCGGGGGACCGGAGAGTTACGCTACGACTCGTAGCGAAAGAGCGACGCCACACTGGCCGCGGGTGGGGACCCCGGCCGCCGCAGGACGGCCCTTCCTCGGGGCCGTGACCGGCTCCGGCAGGGGCCGCACATGCAGGGCCCTCCACGGGGGCCGTGCCCACAGACCGGTCCTCCTCGGGACCACCACAGAGCTCTGTTCCCGGCCCGCTTCAGGCAATCCGGCGGGACGCGCGGCCGGGTGCGGAGCTCGCACCGCGGGGTCCAGGGCCATGGGGGCCCTGGATTTTCCGCACCGCTTTCCGGAACGGCCCGCTCAGGGGGGAGGATGGGACCATGCAGCCACGCAATATGTCCATGAGTGGAGTGGTCGACCTCGCCGCGGTGAAGGCGGCCGGGGAAGCGAAGCAGAAGGCGGAACAGGCGCGCGCCGAGGCCGCGCGCACCGGTCGCGCTCCGGCGGCCGGCCGGCTCGTGGTCGATGTCGACGAGGCGGGGTTCCAGCAGGAGATCCTGCAGCGCTCCAATGAAGTGCCGGTCGTCATCGACTTCTGGGCCGAGTGGTGCGAGCCGTGCAAGCAGCTGGGTCCGCTGCTGGAGCGCCTGGCGGGGGAGTACGCCGGCAAGTTCGTGCTCGCCAAGATCGACGTAGACAGCAACCAGGCCCTCTTCCAGCAGTTCGGTGTGCAGGGCATCCCGGCGGTGTTCGCCGTCGTCGCCGGCCAGCCGATCCCGCTGTTCCAGGGCGCGGCCCCGGAGGCGCAGATCCGGCAGGTGCTGGACCAGCTGGTCCAGGCCGCCGAGCAGCAGTTCGGCATCGTCGGCGCGCCCGTCGACCCGGCGGCGCAGGGCGACGAGGAGCCCGTCGAGGCGCCCGTGCCGGCCGGTCCGTACGACGCCCTGCTGGAGGCCGCGACCCGGGCGCTGGACTCCGGCGACCTGGCCGGTGCCATCCAGGCGTACAAGAACGTGCTCTCCGACGAGCCGGCCAACGAGGAGGCCAAGCTGGGTCTCGCGCAGGCCGAGCTGCTGAACCGGGTGCAGGACCTCGACCCGCAGGCCGTGCGCAAGGAGGCGGCCGACAGCCCCGCCGATGTGCGGGCCCAGATCCGGGCCGCCGACCTCGACCTGGTCGGCGGGCACGTCGAGGACGCCTTCGGGCGGCTGGTCGACGTCGTGAAGCGCACCGCGGGCGACGACCGCGAGGCCGCACGGCTGCGGCTGCTGGAGCTCTTCGAGGTCATCGGCGGCGAGGATCCGCGCGTCGTGAGCGCGCGCACCGCGCTGGCCCGCGTCCTGTTCTGACGGCTCGCCAAGTACTCCCTCCTCAAACGGAACAGCGGCCACGTTTTACCAAAACTTGGTAAACGTGGCCGCTGTTACTTGGAGTAAGAGCGCTGGGATGGCTTGGCGTGTTTTGGGCGTAATTTGCGGATGTTTCTTCCGCGTCAAGGGCGACCCTGTGTACCTGGATGATCTCGCTCGGTACGCGGTGGATCATTTCTCTGTTACTGGTAGGTAACGAGCCCCTTGTGCGGCGGCTGAGAATGCACCACGATCAGCCAAGCTCGGTCCATCACCCAGCAGTCCGGCAGCCGGCCGGGAGGCACGCGGGAGGTGGGTCCCCACCGAGTGGGCCGGCGGCAGTGGCGCCGGTCGAGGGCAGGGGGGTCTTCGCCGTCCCGGCGGAGCCTGTCCAGAGAGGTTGCGCGAGAGCGTGGCCAGTGGTTGTCGCTCGGGGGTGATCGCCGGTGGTTCGGAAACGCAAGTCCTCCGAAGCGGCGCTCTCCTTCCCGAGGACGTAGCACTTCTCCCATCCCAGGTGCGGCCGTATCCATGACCGGGCGGCCGGCGCCGGAGATGTACGTCCGAGAAGGAGGAAAGTCATGGAGTCCCTGGCTCGTGGCGGGACCAGATGGAAGCGGTTCGCCGTCGTCATGGTGCCGAGCGTCGCTGCGACGGCAGCGATCGGCGTGGCCCTTTCGCAGGGTGCGCTGGCGGCGTCGTTCAGCGTGTCCGGCCAGCAGTTCAAGGTGGCCACCGACCGCCTGGACGGCCAAGGCTTCGTTCAGTACGGAGCCGTTGACGCCCAGAAGGGCGGCAAGCAGATCCCGGTGGCGGTCTCGGCGTTCTCCAACGCCAAGATCAAGAACCTGTGCCAGTCCGTCGTCGTGCCCGTCCCGGTCTTCGGTGACGTGTCGATGAAGCTCCAGGCGGGCGGCGGTGACACGCCGGTCGAGGCGAAGAACCTCTACATCGACCTGGACCAGCTCGAGGCGGACGCGACCTTCAACAACATCAACATTGGTGTTGCCGCGGGTTCGTCGACCAAGGGCCCCGGTATCAAGAAGGGCGACAAGACGGACCCCGGTTCGTTCGCCCAGGAGGCCGACACGGCCACCCTGACCGGTGTCAAGCAGACGGCCTGGGCGACCACGGCCGGCACGTTCAAGCTCAGCGGCCTGAAGATGAAGGTCTCCAAGGGCAAGAACGAGTGCTACTGACGCACTGAGCGTGCGGGCACGGGGGAGCCGATACCGGGCTCCTGAGCCGTATCCCTGTGCCCGTGCGCCGGTCCTTCGGACAGCACCCAGCACCACCAGCTCACGTACCACCGAATTGCCAGTCCCGAGGAGCTGTACGAGATGAGCGCCGACACGCGACCACGGCTGAGCGAGACAATCGGCCGGCAGCGCCGTTCCTTCCGGGCTTGGCGAGGACAACGCCCGTACTGGGCGGGGCTGCTGACCCTGCTGGCCGGCATCCCGATCATGTACATCCCTTACGCGAACCTCACGATCGGTTCCCTGACCGTGCGCATGGCGACGACGGCGGGCGCCGGCTCGCTGATCATCGGCGTGCTGCTGGTCGTACTCGGTCTGACCATGTGGTTCCAGCCCGCTTCACGGGTCTTCGCCGGTGTCGCGGCGATCCTGCTGTCGCTGGTGTCCCTGGTCGTCTCCAACTTCGGCGCCTTCCTGGTCGGCTTCCTGCTGGGGCTGATCGGCGGTGCGCTGGCGGTCTCCTGGGCCCCCGGCAAGCCGGGCAGGGCCGAGGCCGCCGAGGACACCGACGGTCCCCGCGGGCGTGCGGACGACGGCGCCGGCGACGGGTTCGACGCGTTCGGCGGCGGGCGGCCCGCGGCGGCCGGAGCGGGCGGTTCGCGCGGCGTACTGGACGACCTGTCAGGTAAGAGCCCGACCAACGGGACGAACGGGAGGCACCGTGCCGGGTGATGAGCTGCACGACGAGGGCGCAGCCGCCGGGGCGAGATCCGGGCGGCATGCGGCGCCGAGGAAGCCGCTGCTGACGCGGTTGCACGTGCCGGCCGGCAAGGCGATCGCCATTGCCGCCATGCCCTCCGCCGTGCTCATGGGCATGGGGCTCACGCCCCAGCTGGCCATGGCCAAGCCCAAGCCCCCGGAGAGCCCTTTCCGGGACGGTCCGTGCGTGACCGCCCCGGACAAGGTGGAGGAGCAGGACGCCAAGGCCGAGGACGACGCCAAGGCGAAGGACAAGGACAAGAAGGACGGCAAGGACACCGCCGAGCCGTCCGCGAAGCCCTCCGCCTCGCCCTCCGGCACGGACGAGGACAAGAAGCCCGAGCCGTCCGCCACCCCGGACGGCGACGAGTCGTCGGACTCCGCGACGCCCTCGCCGTCCGCCTCCCCCGAGGAGGAGAAGGACGGCGGCCTGCTGGGCGGCGTCGGTGACGCGCTCGGCGGCCTGCTGGGCGGCGACAAGTCCGACGAGAAGTCCACCGAGTCGCCGAGCCCGACCCCGTCGGCCTCCGAGGACACCGCGCCCGAGGAGTCCACGAAGGACACCGGGGACGCGGGCACCGAGAAGGCCACCAAGCCCGTCGAGGACACCGTCAAGGGCGTCACCGACGGTCTCGGCAAGGCCGGTGACTCCCTCAAGGGCGGCTCGAAGACCGTCGGCGACACCGTCCACGGCGCCGTGGGCATGGCGGACAACGCCCTGCCCGGCGGCGGTCTGGACGGCAAGGACGCCAACGGCAAGAAGGGCTACCCCTGCGTCACCGAGAACAAGCAGAAGGGCAAGGACGAGCAGACCCCCGTCACCCTGCCCGACAAGCCCTGGCATCTGACGTCCTCCGCGCTCACCCTGCGCGGCCTGGACTACGAGGGCGTCGTCAACGTCACCACCCAGAACGGCAACACCAAGCAGGTCCTGAAGTTCACCGCGGACAGCGTGGACATCGGCGATCTGCACCAGACGGTGGACGACCCGACGTCGGGGAAGAAGTACCACGTCGAGGCGCGCAAGGGCTCCACGTCCACCTTCCGCGGCGGCAAGGTGACGATGTACACCGAGCGCCTGCAGGGCAACCTCTTCGGGCTGATCCCGATCGTGTTCGACGCGGAGCACCCGCCGCCGATCAACACCCCGTTCGCCTACTTCACCAAGGTGGAGCTCGACCAGGCGGGCCAGTTCGGCGGCAACCTGCACGTCCCGGGCCTGCACCAGTACATGACCTGAGGCACCGCCGCCGTCCGGGCCCGCCCGGCCCGCCGCAGTCCCGTCCGGGAGCCGCACCGCGAAGGCCCCGCTCCTCCTCGGAGGAGCGGGGCCTTCGCGTACGTACGGGGAGCGTCAGCCGCGCTCGCCGCCCAGGCCGTGCACCCGGACCATGTTGGTGGTGCCGGGGACGCCGGGGGGCGAACCGGCCGTGATGATCATGGTGTCGCCGGCGTTGTACCGCTTGAGCTTCAGCAGCTCGGAGTCGACCAGGTCGACCATGGCGTCCGTGGTGTTGACGTGCTCCACGACGAAGGTCTCCACGCCCCAGCTCAGCGAGAGCTGGTTGCGGGTGGACTCGTCGGTGGTGAAGGCCAGGATCGGCTGCACCGCGCGATAGCGGGACAGGCGGCGGGCGGTGTCACCGGACTTGGTGAAGGCCACCAGCGCCTTGCCGTTGAGGAAGTCGGCCATCTCGGCGGCGGCGCGGGCCACGGCGCCGCCCTGCGTACGCGGTTTCTTGCCCGGGACCAGCGGCTGCAGGCCCTTGGAGAGCAGCTCCTCCTCGGCCGCCTCGACGATCTTCGACATCGTCTTGACGGTCTGGATCGGGTACTGGCCGACCGAGGACTCGGCGGAGAGCATGACCGCGTCCGCGCCGTCCAGGATCGCGTTGGCGACGTCGGACGCCTCGGCGCGGGTCGGCCGGGAGTTGGTGATCATCGACTCCATCATCTGGGTCGCCACGATCACCGGCTTGGCGTTCCGCCGGCACATCTCCACCAGGCGCTTCTGCACCATCGGGACCTTCTCCAGCGGGTACTCCACCGCCAGGTCACCGCGGGCCACCATGACGCCGTCGAAGGACGCGACGACCTCTTCCATGTTGGCGACCGCCTGCGGCTTCTCCACCTTGGCGATGACCGGCACCCGGCGGCCGACCTCGTCCATGACGCGGTGTACGTCCTGGACGTCCTTGGCGTCCCGCACGAAGGACAGGGCCACCATGTCGCAGCCCATGTTCAGCGCGAACTTCAGGTCCTCGATGTCCTTCTCGGACAGTGCCGGGACGTTGACCGCGGCGCCGGGCAGGTTGATGCCCTTGTGGTCGGAGATGACCCCGCCCTCGATGACGATGCAGCGCACTCGCGGGCCGTCGACCTCGACGACCTGGAGGGCGACGTTGCCGTCGTTGATCAGGACCGGGTCGCCCTTGGAGACGTCGCCGGGCAGGCCCTTGTAGGTGGTGCCGCAGATGGTGCGGTCGCCGGGGACGTCCTCGGTGGTGATGACGAACTCGTCACCGCGCACCAGCTCCACCGGTCCGTCGGCGAAGGTCTCCAGGCGGATCTTCGGGCCCTGGAGGTCGGCGAGGACGCCGATGGCCCGGCCGGTCTCCTCGGCGGCCTTGCGGAGGCGGTGGTACCGCTCCTCGTGCTCCGCGTGGGTGCCATGGCTCATGTTGAAACGGGCCACGTTCATGCCGGCTTCGATCAGCGTCTTCAGCTGGTCGAAGGAGTCAACGGCAGGGCCCAGGGTGCAGACGATTTTCGAACGGCGCATGGGCTGAATCCTATCGGTTTGTTTCAGAGCGGAATATTCCACCTGGCGGAAGCGCCGAAAATTAGGCGCTGACCAGTGCGTATGTCTGGTTGGCGATCTCCAGCTCCTCATCGGTCGGCACCACGGCCACCGCGACCCGGGCGTACTCGGGCGAGATGACGCGTGCCTCGCCGGACCGCTCGGCGTTCAGCCGCGCGTCCACCGCGAGCCCCATCCCCTCCAGGCCGAGCACCGCGGCCTCGCGCACCGGAGCGGAGTTCTCGCCGACGCCCGCGGTGAAGGCCACCGCGTCGACCCGGCCCAGCACCGCGGTGTAGGCGCCGATGTACTTCCGCAGCCGGTGTATGTACACGTCGAACGCGAGGGCCGCCTGCTTGTCCCCCTCGTCGATCCGCCGCCGGATCTCCCGCATGTCGTTGTCGCCGCAGAGCCCCAGCAGGCCGCTCTTCTTGTTGAGCAGCTCGTCGATCTCGTCGCTGGACAGCCCGGCGTTGCGCTCCAGGTGGAAGATGACCGCCGGGTCGATGTCGCCGGAGCGGGTGCCCATGACCAGGCCCTCCAGCGGCGTCAGGCCCATGGAGGTGTCCACGCACCGGCCGCCGGCCACCGCCGAGGCGGAGGCGCCGTTGCCCAGGTGCAGCACGATGACGTTGACCTCGGACGGGTCCTTGCCCAGCAGCTTGGCGGTCTCGCGGGAGACGTACGCGTGCGAGGTGCCGTGGAAGCCGTACCGGCGCACGCGGTGCGCGTCGGCGGTCTCCACGTCCAGGGCGTACCGGGCCGCGTACTCCGGCATCGTCGAGTGGAAGGCGGTGTCGAACACGGCCACCTGCGGCAGGTCCGGGCGGAGCCGCTGGGCCGTTCGGATGCCGGTGAGGTTCGCCGGGTTGTGCAGCGGGGCCACCGGCACCAGCCGTTCGATCTCCTGGAGCACCGCGTCGTCGATCACGGTCGGCTCGGTGAGCTTCAGCCCGCCGTGCACCACCCGGTGGCCGATCGCGGCCAGCTCGGGGGAGTCCAGGCCCAGCCCGTCGGCGGCCAGCTCGTCGGCGACGGCCTTCAGCGCGGCGTCGTGATCGGCCATCCGCTCCCGGCGCTCGCGCCCTCCTCGCCCGCCTTCGGCGAGGAGGGGCCCATCCCCACCGGTGGCCAGCGGGGTGTGCACCAGCCGCGAGGCCGGCTCGCCGATCCGCTCGACCAGCCCCACCGCCAGCCGGGTGCCCCCGTTCATGTCCAGCAGCTGGTACTTCAGCGAGGAGGATCCGGAGTTCAGGACGAGGACTCGGGTGGCATCGGCAGTCATGGAGAAAGCTTTCGGGTCGGGATGCGGGAGGGGCGATGGGGTGGGGGCGGGCGGCTCAGCGGTCGGTGGCGGAGGCGCCGCCCTGGGCCTGGATCGCCGTGATGGCGACGGTGTTGACGATGTCCTGGACCAGGGCGCCGCGCGAGAGGTCGTTGACCGGCTTGCGCAGGCCCTGCAGCACCGGGCCGACGGCGACCGCGCCGGCCGACCGCTGCACGGCCTTGTAGGTGTTGTTGCCGGTGTTCAGGTCCGGGAAGACCAGCACGGTGGCCCGGCCCGCGACCTCGGAGTCCGGCAGCTTGGTGCGGGCGACGTCGGCGTCGACGGCCGCGTCGTACTGGATCGGGCCCTCGACCAGCAGGTCGGGGCGGCGCTCGCGGACCAGCTCGGTGGCCTTGCGTACCTTGTCCACGTCCGCGCCGGAGCCGGAGGTGCCGGTGGAGTACGACAGCATCGCGATCCGCGGCTCGACGCCGAACTGGGCGGCGGTGGCGGCGGACTGGATGGCGATGTCGGCCAGCTGCTCGGCGTTCGGGTCCGGGTTGACCGCGCAGTCGCCGTAGACCAGCACCCGGTCGGCCAGGCACATGAAGAAGACGGACGAGACGATCTGCGCGTCCGGCTTGGTCTTGATGACCTCGAAGGCGGGGCGGATGGTGGCGGCGGTGGAGTGCACGGCGCCGGACACCATGCCGTCGGCCAGGCCCTCCTGCACCATCAGCGTGCCGAAGTAGGAGACGTCCGCGACCACGTCGTACGCCAGCTCGTACGTCACGCCCTTGTGGGCGCGCAGCTCCGCGTACCGCTCGGCGAAGCGTTCGCGCACCGGCGCGGTCTGCGGGTCGATGATCTGCGCGTCGCCCAGCTCGATGGAGAGGTCGGCCGCCCGCTTGCGGATGGCGTCCTCCTCGCCCAGCAGCGTCAGGTCGCACACGTCCCGGCGGATCAGCACGTCGGCGGCGCGCAGCACGCGCTCCTCGGTGCCCTCCGGCAGCACGACCCGGCGGCGCCCGGAGCGGGACCGCTCGATCAGCTCGTGCTCGAACATCATCGGCGTGACCCGGTCGGACTTCAGGACCGAGATGCGCTTGGTCAGCTCGACGGTGTCCACATGCCGCTCGAAGAGGCCCAGCGCGGTCTCGGCCTTGCGCGGCGAGGCGGCGCTCAGCTTGCCCTCGATCTCGAACAGCTCGCCGGCCGTCGGGAAGGACCCGCCCGGCACGGATATCACCGGCGTACCGGGCGCCAGCCGGGCGGCCAGCGCCATGATGTCCGGGCCCGGGCGCTCGCCCAGGGTGAGCAGCACGCCCGCGATGGGCGGGGCGCTCGCGCTGTGCGCCGCGAGCGCCCCGATGATCAGGTCGGCGCGGTCGCCGGGCGCGACCACGAGGGCGCCGTCGGTCAGCGCCTTGAGGAACGTCGGCAGCATGGCGCCGCCGAAGACGAAGTCCTTCGCGTCCCTGGCCATCCCGGAGTCGTCGCCGAGCAGCACCTCGCCGTCGAGCGTGTGCACGATCTGGGAGACGGTCGGCGCGGAGAGCGAGCCGTCCTCGGGGAGCGCGTAGCAGGGGACCGGCAGGTGCCCGGCCAGCTGCTCCACGACCGCGGCGCGGTCGTCGGGGGCGACCCGGTTCACGACGACGGCGACCACGTCGCAGCTCATGGACTCGAAGGCGCGGTAGGCGTTGCGCGCCTCGTCCCGCACCGACTCCGGCTCCTGGTCGCGGCCCGCGACGACCGGCAGCACCGAGGCGCCGAACTCGTTCGCCAGCCGCGCGTTCAGGCTCAGCTCGTCCGGCAGGCTGGTGTCGGCGTAGTCCGTGCCCAGCACCAGGACGTAGTCGTACTCCCTGGCCACCTCGTGGAAGCGTTCCACCAGCCGGGAGACCAGCTCGTCGGTGCCCCGCTCGGCCTGGAGGGCGCTCGCCTCCTCGTAGCCGATGCCGTAGACCGTGTCGGCCGGCTGGGTGAGGCGGTACCGCGACCGCAGCAGGTCGAAGAGCCGGTCGGGGCCGTCGTCGTGCACGAGCGGCCGGAAGACGCCGACCCGGTCCACATGGCGGGTCAGCAGTTCCATGACCCCCAGCTCGATCACCTGGCGTCCGTCGCCGCGACCGATGCCGGTCACGTACACGCTCCGCGTCACGCGCGATCTCCGTCCTTTTCCGTTGCTCACCGGGAAAAATTACCCGTTATGGTGGCCTTGCCCCCCTTGACAATACCTGCGCCAGTGGATAAGCCGCCTTCTCCAGTGTCCATGGTCGGCGCCGGTGGGCGAAGGCGGGTGCGCGAGGCGGGTGAGGGCTCCTGTGCCGGGTACCCGAGGACGGAGTACCCGAGGCGCGTGAGGTCACCGGTCACCGGCCCGTGAAACAATCGCACCGGCTCACCAGAACCAACATCGAGCACAGGAGACTCAGCACGATGCGTATCGGAGTCCTGACCGCGGGCGGCGACTGCCCCGGCCTCAACGCCGTGATCCGCTCTGTGGTGCACCGCGCCGTCACGGGCCACGACGACGAGGTCATCGGCTTCGAGGACGGCTTCAAGGGTCTGCTCGACGGCCGTTACCGCAAGCTCGACCTCGACGCCGTCGGCGGCATCCTCGCCCGCGGCGGCACCATCCTCGGCTCCTCCCGCCTGGAGCGCGCGCGGCTGCGCCAGGCCTGCGAGGACGCCAAGGACATGTCGAAGGAGTACGGCATCGACGTGCTCATCCCGATCGGCGGCGAGGGCACGCTCACCGCGGCCCGGATGCTCGCCGACGCGGGGCTGCCGGTGGTCGGTGTGCCGAAGACCATCGACAACGACATCTCCTCCACCGACCGCACCTTCGGCTTCGACACGGCCGTCGGCGTCGCGACCGAGGCCATCGACCGCCTGAAGACCACCGCCGAGTCGCACCAGCGCGTCATGGTCGTGGAGGTCATGGGCCGCCACGCGGGCTGGATCGCCCTGGAGTCCGGCATGGCCGGCGGCGCCCACGGCATCTGCCTGCCCGAGCGCCCCTTCGACGTGAACGACCTGGTCAAGATGGTCGAGGAGCGCTTCGCCCGGGGCAAGAAGTTCGCCGTCGTCTGCGTCGCCGAGGGCGCGCACCCCGCCGAGGGCACGATGGACTACGCCAAGGGCGAGATCGACCAGTTCGGTCACGAGCGCTTCCAGGGCATCGGCACCAAGCTCGCCGTCGAGCTGGAGAACCGGCTCGGCAAGGAGGCCCGCCCGGTCATCCTCGGCCACGTCCAGCGCGGCGGCACCCCCACCGCGTACGACCGCGTGCTCGCCACCCGCTTCGGCTGGCACGCCGTCGAGGCCGCGCACCGCGGCGACTTCGGCCGGATGACGGCGCTGCGCGGCACAGACATCACGATGGTGCCGCTCGCCGAGGCGGTCACCCACCTCAAGACCGTCCCGGCCGACCGCATGCACGAGGCCGAGTCGGTCTTCTGATCCCACCGGCCAACGCCCGGGCCGTACGGCCCGGGCGTTGGCCGTCACTCCCCGACCTGTTCCCAGAAGTGGGCGAGGACGTCGGCCAGGAAGCCCCGGCCCGCGTCGCTGGACTCCGCGGCGGACTCCACGCCGCCGCCCCAGCCCAGGGTCCCGGCCATCCGGCGGTGGTACTCCTCGAACAGGAACTCCAGCGCCTTCTGCACCGCCGGCTTCGGCAGTCCCAGCAGCTTGCACACCGGCCGGGTGTACGCCTGCCAGCGCGTGGTCGCCGCGTTGCGCAGCATCTCCGCCAGCTGCCGGTCGCGGCCGGTCAGCCGGACCAGTGCGGGCAGCGGGAGGTCCAGCTCGGTCCTGAGGGCCGCGGCCTGCCGGTCGTTGCCCTGCCACTGGCCGGTGGCCTCCATCCGCTCGTACGCCGGAATCTCCATCCCGATGCGCAGCGCGAGGTCGTCGGCGGCGATGCCCCGGGCGATGCGGTACTCGCGCAGGGTGTCGGGGGTGCCGAGCAGATCGCCGGGCGCGCACCACAGGGCGCCGGCGAGCGCGTTCAGCTCGCTCTCCGTCGGCGAGCCCTCGCCCCGCTCCCACGCGGCGATCATCCGTGGCTGAATCGGTTTTCCGTAGGCGGCGTTGATTCCGTACGCAACGTGCGCGGGCGTCATGCCGAGAGCCTCGCGCATGCGCTTGGCTGCCTGGGCGTCGAAGGGTGGGCGGCGCTCGCCCCTGTCTGGCGTGTGCACGGCCACACCGTAAATGACCGGGATATGTCTACGCGGGTAGTTCTGCTCTTTGCTTCGAAAACTCGTAGCAATATACGGATTGCAGAGAGTGATCTTGTAACGGTGGGTGATTTTCTCACGGACCGTGAGCGATATGCGAGAGGATTCTCAGCCAAACATGGCGATTGACTGAGCGCTCGCTCAGCCGGGGCCGCGCCCGTCACCAGTCGGCGTCGACGAGCGGCTCCAGCCGGAACAGCTGGTGGTCCACCTCCTCGCGCGGCCACTGGATGAGGCGGGCGCCGTTGCCCGTGGCGCCGCCCTCGACGCCGAGGTACAGGCCGCTGTGTTCCACGGCGATGCGGTGGACGCCGCCGGGCCGGGGCTCGAACCGGAACTTCTCGTTCGGGGAGCCGACCGCCCGCCACTGGACCAGGCCCGCGCCCTCCTTCGGCGAGGCGTCCGCGATGCTCAGCACCTTGCCGCTGTGCTTGGCCACGAGCCGGTGGGAGCCGTCGCCGACGGGTTCGAGGGAGAACTTGTCGTTGTCGTGCGCGCCGCGCGAGAACTGGATCACGTGGGCACCGTCGGCGGTGGACGCCTCGCTCACGCACACGACCTTGCCGCTGTGCACGGCGACGACGCGGGCGCGGGACGGCAGGGCTGCGGACGGTGCGGAGGGAGCGCTGGACATGGCGGACCTCCTTGCGGCGTCATGGCTACCGCGCACGGTAGGCCGCGCGCCGCGCACCGGCCAGAGACCTTTCGGCTACCCCTTCACCGCCCCGCCCAGCGCGAAGCCGGCGCCGAGTCGGCGGGCGATGAGGACGTACAGGACCAGGACCGGCGTGGAGTAGATGAGGGAGAAGGCCGCGAGCTGGCCGTAGACCACGGTCCCGCGGTTGCCGAAGAAGTCGTTGATGCTCACCGAGGCGGGCATCTGTCCGGGGTCGAGCAGCAGCATGAAGGGGACGAAGAAGTTGCCCCACATCATGACGAAGGAGTAGACGGTCACGACCGCGATGCCCGGACCCATCAGGGGCAGGACGACGCGGAGCAGGGACTGCATGGGCGAGGCGCCGTCGGTCCAGGCCGCCTCCTCCAGCTCCTTCGGCACGCCGTCCATGAAGTTCTTCATGAGCCATACGGCGAACGGGAGTTGGGATGCCGCGAAGAACAGGATCGTGCCGTGCATGGTGTCGATCAGCTCGACCTGGACGAACAGCGCGTACACCGGAACCATGATCGCCGTGATCGGCAGGCAGGTGGCGAAGAGGATCGTGGCCAGGAAAGCACTGCCCGTACGGGAGCGGTAGCGGGACAGCGGGTAGGCCGCCAGGGCCGCGCAGACGATCGTCAGGAGGGTCGCTCCGCCGCACAGGATCAGGCTGTTGAGGAGCGGGGTGAAGGTCACGTCGGGGACGAGCACCGCGTCGAAGTTGCCGAAGGTGAACTCGTCGGGGATCTTCGCCCGCAGGTCGGCCCGCGCGTCGACGGACGAGAGGACCACCCAGGCCAGGGGCAGGACGAAGGCCGCCGCGACCACCAGCAGCGCGGCGTCCGCCGACAGCCGGCGGGTGGCGCGGCGGAAGGCCGGGGTGCGGGTCACGGAGCGGGGCACTCAGACCTCCGTGCGCAGCAGGCGCATGTAGACGAGGGAGAAGAGGGAGCCGACCAGGAGCAGGAGCAGGGCCACCGCCGTCGCGTAGCCGATCATGCTGTTCTGGAAGGCCTGCTCGTACATGTACAGGGGGAGCGTCTGGCTGCGGTTGCCGGGGCCGCCGCGGGTCATCACCCAGATCAGGCCGAAGACCGAGAGGGTCTGGAGGGTGTTGAGCATCAGGTTGGTGCCGATGGAGCGGCGGATCATCGGGAGCG
The DNA here is from genome assembly GCF_055586425.1 of Streptomyces sp. NPDC050806. NCBI lineage: Bacteria > Bacillati > Actinomycetota > Actinomycetes > Kitasatosporales > Streptomycetaceae > Streptomyces > Streptomyces sp. NPDC050806. The sequence continues at coordinate 151,781 of NZ_JBVJIF010000011.1, forward strand.
TGATGTGCCACATCCGGCGCCGGCCGCTCGCGCCGTCGACCTGCGCGGCCTCGGTGATCTCCTTGGGGATCTCGTTCAGGGCCGCCGAGTAGACCAGCATCGAGAAGGCCGTGCCGCGCCAGACGTTGGCGAAGGACACTGCCAGGATCGGCAGCGTGTAGAGCCAGTTCTGGGCCGGCAGGTGCAGCCAGTCGAGCACCGCGTTCAGGGTGCCCTCGCGGCGGAAGAAGGCGTAGAGCAGAAAGCCCGCCACGACCTCCGGGAGCACCCAGGCCGTCACCACGATGCCACCGGTGAGCGTGCGCACCGGCCCGGAGGCGCGCTGCATCAGGGCCGCGAGCGTCAGGCCCAGGGTGTTCTGGCCGATCAGGGACGAGACGACCGTGAAGACCAGCGTCAGCCAGACGGCGTTGAGGAAGTCCTTGTCGCCGAAGGCCTCGGCGAAGTTGTCCAGGCCGACGAAGGACGACTCCGCCTGGCCGGTCAACTGCAGGTCGGTGAAGGCGAGGTAGCCGCAGTAGCCGATCGGTCCCGCGAGGAAGAGCAGCAGCAGGGCGACGCCGGGGGTCACCGGCAGCGCCCGGGCCAGGGTGCGGCGCGGGCGCGTACCAAGGGTGCTCACTTCTTGATCACTGCGCCGTTCGTGATCGAGTCCAGCTCCTCGTCGTAGGTCCTCGCCGCCTCCGCCACCGAGGCGTCGCCCGTCGTGACGCCTTCCATGGCCTCCTGGATCGCGGTGGAGACCTTCGGGTACGCGGGATAGGCGGGCCGGTAGTGGGTGTGCGCGACCAGGTCCGTGAAGAACTTGATGCCGGGCTGCGCCTTCACGTACGCGGGGTCCTCGGCGACGTCCTTGCGGACCGCGATGCCGGAGTTGGCGATGTACCACTTCCGCGCGTTCTGCTTGGTCTGCATCGTCTTGATGAACTCAAAAGCCAGGTCGGGGTTGGCCGCCTTGGCCGGGACGGCCCATGTCCAGCCGCCGGACATGCTCACCTTCCCGGGCGCCCCGCCGTTCTGCGTGGGCATGTGCGCCAGGCCCAACTCCTGTGCCCACTCCGGCCATTCGTGGCCCGAGCCCTTGATCCAGTCCTGCGGCAGCCAGGAGCCGTCGAGGTTGATGGCGAGCTTGCCCTCGGGCAGCAGCTCGCCGCGGGTGCGGGTGCCGATGTTCGGGTCGAGCGCGTCGGAGACGTCCGGGCCGAGCTTCTCCTTGTAGACGGTCTCCACGAACTTCAGGGCGTCCTTGAAGCCCTCGCTGCCGGTGACCCACTTCTTCTCGCCCGGGTCGTACAGCGGGTCCTCGCCCGTGCCGTAGAGCAGCATCTCGAAGCCCTGCATCGCGGACATCTCGCCGGCGGGCTTGCCGGTGTAGACGTTCAGCGGGATGACGCCGGGCACCTTCTTCTTGATGGTGCGGGCGGTTTCGAGGACGTCGTCCCAGTTCTCGGGCTGCCAGTCCGCCGGCAGGCCCGCCTTCTTGAAGATGTCCTTGCTGAACCACAGGCCGCGGGTGTCGGTGCCGTCCGGCACGCCGTACGTCTTGCCGTCCTCGCCCTTGGCCGCGGTCTTCGCGGTGTCGATGAACTGCCCCCAGTCCCGCCACTTGTCGAGGTAGGGGTCGAGGGGCTTCAGATAGCCGCTGGTGATGTCGGAGTTGATGAGGAAGGTGTCCTCGTAGACCAGGTCGGGCGCCGTCCTGGGCGAACGCAGCATCTGCTGCAGCTTCGTGTAGTACTCGGAGTCCGGTGCCTTGATCGGCACCAGCTTCACCTTCTTGCCCGGGTGCGCCTGCTCGAACTCCTTCTTGATCCCCGCCAGGTACGTGTCCATCTGGCGGATCTTGTTGTCCGTGGACTGTTTGAACGAGACCTTCACGACGTCCGGGTCGCTCCCGGAGCCGCCTCCGCAGGCGGTCAGGGTGGAAGCGGCGAGCAGGGCGGCTGCGGTGAGCAGCAGGGGAGTGCTGGGGCGGGGCACGGCACGACCTCCTACGAGCCATCCGGCACTGGCGGCTCCGGCCGGCCGCCCTCGTTGGCTGCCCGGTGAACGTAAGGCGGCGTTCCGTGGCTGGTCAATGCCCGTGCGCCGGGCGGGCGTTGTTCCGTGACAACGTTGTTATTGGCCGGGCGCGCGTCCGGTCACGGGCCGGGCTCAGTGCAGCCAGGTGTACCGCAGCTCGGGGCGGCCCACGTGCCCGTACTGCGGGCTGCGGGCCGCGCGGCCCGTGGTGGCCAGGTGCTCCAGATAGCGGCGGGCCGTGATCCGGGAGATGCCCACCGTCTCGGCCGCCGCGCCCGCCGACAGCCCCTCCGGTGCCGCCCGCAGCGCGTCGGTCACCGCCCGCAGCGTCGCCCGGGTCAGCCCCTTGGGCAGGGTGGCCGGCTGCGGCGCCCGCAGCGCGCCGATGGCCCGGTCCACCTCGTCCTGGCCGGCGGCCTCGCCGGCCGACGAGCGGAAGACGGCGTAGCGGGTGAGCCGGTCGCGCAGCGTGGAGAAGGTGAACGGCTTCAGGACGTACTGCACGATGCCCAGCGAGACGCCCTCCCGTACGACGGTCAGGTCGCGGGCCGAGGTCACCGCGAAGATGTCCGCGGTGTGCCCGGCAGCGCGCAGCGTCCGTACCAGCTGGAGCCCGTGTCCGTCGGGCAGGAACAGGTCCAGCAGGAGCAGGTCGACGGGGTGCTGGTCGAGGTGGCGGCGGGCCGCTGCGGCGGTGTGCACGGTGCCGGACACGGTGAAGCCCGCGACCCGGCCGACGTACAGCGCGTGCGCGTCGGCCGCGACGGGGTCGTCCTCGACGACCAGCACCCGGATGGGGGACTCCGGGGCCTTCGGAGTGCCGCCGGTGGTGTCGGTCGGCGGGGTGCCGCCCGTGCCGTCCTGTGGGGTCATTCCCGCCGCTCCGTCCGCAGTGGCAGGCGGACGGCGAACGCCGCACCGCCCTCGGGTGCCCGGTCGAGGGTGACCGTGCCGCCGTGGCGGCGCACAGTCTGCCGCACGATGGCCAGTCCCAGGCCCCGGCCGTGCACCGTAGAGCCGCTCTCCTTCGACGTCCAGCCGCGCCGGAAGATCTCCTCGGCGTGTCCCGGGTCCACGCCGGGCCCGGAGTCGGCGACCCGCAGCAGCAGCTCGCCGTCCGTGGCACGCGCGGTGACCACGACGCGGCCCGCCCCGCCCGCCGGGTGCGTGCCCGACGCGGCGTCGATCGCGTTGTCGACGAGGTTGCCCAGGACGGTCACCAGGTCGCGGGCGGGCAGCCGGTCGGGCAGCAGCCCGTCGTCGATCCCGCTGTCCTCGGTCAGCGTCAGCTCCACGCCGTACTCGTTCGCCTGCGCGGCCTTGCCCAGCAGCAGCGCGGCGAGCACCGGCTCGGCGACCGCGCCCGTCACCCGGTCGGTCAGGGCCTGTGCCAGCTCCAGCTCGGCGGTGGCGAACTCCACCGCCTCCTCGGCGCGGCCCAGCTCGATCAGCGACACGACGGTGTGCAGCCGGTTGGCGGCCTCGTGCGCCTGTGAGCGCAGCGCCTCGGCGAAGCCGCGTACCGAGTCCAGCTCGCCGGAGAGCGCCTGCAGCTCGGTGTGGTCGCGCAGGGTGACCAGCGTGCCGCGCCGCTCGCCCCCGTCGACCGGCGAGGTGTTCACGACGAGCACCCGGTCGGCGGACAGGTGCAGCTCGTCGACGCGCGGGCCGGGGGAGAGCAGCGCCTCGGTGAGCGGCGCGGGCAGCCCCAGCCCGGCGACCGGCCGGCCCACCGCGTTCCCGTCCAGGCCCAGCAGCTCGCGCGCCCCGTCGTTGATCAGGGCGACCGCGCGCCGCCCGTCGAGCAGCAGCAGCCCTTCGCGTACGGCGTGCAGCACGGCCTGGTGGTAGTCGTGCAGCCGGCTCAGCTCGGCGGCGTTCATCCCGTGCGTATGGCGCCGCAGCCGGGCGTTGGCGACGTACGTGCCGACGCCGCCCAGGGCCAGCGCGGCGGCCGCGACCAGGATCAGCGAGAGCATCTGGCGGCGCAGCCCGTCACTGATCGTCTCGACCGTGATGCCGGAGCTGACCAGCGCGACGACCTTGCCGCCGGACCGTACGGGCGCCACCACCCGCACGGACGGCCCCAGCGTCCCCCGATGGGTCTCGTGGTAGACGTCGCCGCGCAGCGCGGGGCCGATGTGGCCGAGGTACTTCTCGCCGATGGCGGACGGCCGTGTATGGGTATACCGGGTCTTGTCGGTGTCCATCACCACGACGAAGGCCACGCCCGCGGCCTTGCGCACCCGCTCGGTGTACGGCTGGAGCAGCTTCGTGGGGTCCTCGGAGCGGACCGCCCGCGCGACCTCGGGGGCGTTGGCCACGGAGGTCGCGACGGCAGTGGTCCGGCGGCGCGCGGTCTCCTCGGCCTGCTCGCTGGCGTTGAGGTAGGCGAAGACGGCGCAGCCCGCGACGACGACCGCCAGGAGCACGGCCTGCAGGGCGAAGAGCTGGCCGGCCAGGCTGCGGGGACGGGGAAGGCGCATGTGCATAAGTTTGCCCGGTCACGTTTACATGAACGAAATGTACGTAAGGGTGACGTGATCAGGAGGGGGGTGCATAGTCGCCGGGACTTTGTTTTGCGTTCAAGAGCCGCAGGTCGCACGCAGAACCGGACAATCGAGGACAGGAGGCAGTCGTGGCCGCAACGACCCTGCCGGGTGGCGGGACCCCCGGCGAGCCCGCCACGCCCGCGCCGAAGAAGCGTGACCGCACCCATTACCTCTACATCGCCGTCATCGGCGCCGTAGTGCTCGGCATCGCGGTCGGCTTCATCGCGCCGGGCGTCGCCGTGGAGCTGAAGCCGCTCGGCACGGGCTTCGTGAACCTCATCAAGATGATGATCTCGCCGGTCATCTTCTGCACGATCGTCCTCGGCGTCGGCTCCGTACGGAAGGCCGCCAAGGTCGGCGCGGTCGGCGGCCTGGCGCTCGGCTACTTCATGCTGATGTCCACCGTGGCCCTCGCCATCGGCCTGGTCGTCGGCAACATCCTGGAGCCCGGCTCCGGCATGCACCTGACCGAGACGGTCCGGCACGCGGGCCAGGCGCAGTCCGAGGGCGGCGGCGAGTCCAGCTCGGAGTTCGTGCTCGGCATCATCCCGACCACCCTGGTCTCCGCCTTCACCACCGGTGAGGTGCTCCAGACCCTGCTGGTCGCGCTGCTGGTGGGCTTCGGGCTCCAGGCGATGGGCCGCTCGGGCGAGCCGATCCTGCGCGGCATCGGCCACCTCCAGAAGCTGGTGTTCCGCGTCCTGTCCATGATCATGTGGGCCGCGCCCGTGGGTGCCTTCGGCGCCATCGCCGCGGTGGTCGGCGAGACCGGCCTGGACGCCCTGAAGTCCCTCGCCGTCATCATGGTCGGCTTCTACGTCACCTGCCTGCTCTTCGTGATCGTCGTCCTGGGGTCGCTGCTGCGGCTGATCGCCGGCGTGAACATCTTCTCGCTGCTGAAGTACCTGGGCCGCGAGTTCCTGCTGATCCTCTCCACCTCCTCCTCGGAGTCGGCGCTGCCGCGGCTGATCGCGAAGATGGAGCACCTGGGCGTCAGCAAGCCGGTGGTCGGCATCACCGTCCCGACCGGCTACTCCTTCAACCTCGACGGCACCGCGATCTACCTGACGATGTCCTCGCTGTTCGTCGCCGAGGCGATGGGCAGCCCGCTCTCCATCGGCCAGCAGATCTCGCTCCTCGTCTTCATGATCATCGCCTCCAAGGGTGCCGCCGGTGTCACCGGCGCCGGCCTGGCCACCCTGGCCGGCGGCCTCCAGTCGCACCGCCCCGACCTGGTCGACGGCGTCGGCCTGATCGTCGGCATCGACCGCTTCATGAGCGAGGCCCGCGCGCTGACCAACTTCGCCGGCAACGCGGTCGCCACGGTCCTCATCGGCACCTGGACCAAGGAGATCGACAAGTCCCGGGTGAGCGAGGTCCTGGCGGGCAACCGCCCGTTCGACGAGACGACCCTCGTCGACGACGGCCACGGCCCGGCAGCCGAGGACGACGCCGACGTCCCGCAGCCGCGCCCCGAGGGCGACAAGGCCGCCGTCTGACGCGTTCCGCGCCCCGCCACGAAGGCCCCCGCCGCATCACGCGGCAGGGGCCTTCGAAGTTCGCGATCTTGTACGGAATTTCTCGATTGCGTCTCAAGGCGTCGCGGGCGGGAAACGAACCCGTGGCGGGACTGTCGCCGGACGCTGTGAAGCGGCAGAGTCGGCAGGGCCGGCGGGAAGCCGCCGGTGAACGGGGGTACGGGGGATCACGGGGGAACGGGGCCCGCCGGCGGCAGACGCCGGCGGGCCCCTTTCTTGTGCGTACGAGCAGGGGGTGCGACACCGGCCCGCAAGCACGTCGGTACGGCCGTCAGCCCTCGGGGCGCAGCCAGATCGTGGCGAGCGGCGGCAGCACCGGCGCGATCGAGGCGGAGCGGCCGTGGTACGGCACCGGCTCGGACTTCAGCTCCCCGGTGTTGGTCACGCCGCTGCCGCCGAACCGCTCCTCGTCGGTGTTGAGCACCTCCCGCCAGGACGGGACGTTCTCCGGCACGCCGAGGCGGTACTCGTGCCGCACCACCGGCGAGAAGTTGGCGACCGCGAGCAGCGGGTCGCCGGCGGCGTCGTAGCGCACGAACGAGAGGACGTTGTCCTCCCACGCGCCGCCGTCGATCCAGGCGAAGCCGCCCGGATCGGTGTCCCGCTCCCACAGCGCCGGGGTGGCCGCGTACTGGCGGTTCAGTTCACGGACCAGGTCACGTACCCCCCGGTGGTCGGGCGCCGCGTCGTACGCCGGGTCCAGCAGCCACCAGTCGGGGCCCTGTTCCTCGGACCACTCGGCGCCCTGGGCGAACTCCTGGCCCATGAAGAGCAGCTGCTTGCCCGGGTGGGACCACATGAAGCCCAGGTACGCGCGGTGGTTGGCGCGCTGCTGCCACCAGTCGCCGGGCATCTTCGAGACCAGCGCCCGCTTGCCGTGCACGACCTCGTCGTGCGAGATGGGCAGCACGTAGTTCTCGGAGTAGGCGTACACCATCGAGAAGGTCATCTCGTTGTGGTGGTACTTGCGGTGCACCGGCTCCTTGGACATGTAGACCAGCGAGTCGTGCATCCAGCCCATGTTCCACTTCAGGCCGAAGCCCAGACCGCCGAAGCTGCCGGGCCCGACGTGGTGCGTGGCGCGGGTGACGCCGTCCCAGGCGGTGGACTCCTCGGCGATGGTCACCACGCCCGGGCAGCGCCGGTAGACCGTGGCGTTCATCTCCTGGAGGAAGGCGACCGCGTCCAGGTTCTCCCGGCCGCCGTACTGATTGGGCGTCCACTCGCCGTGCTCCCGGGAGTAGTCCAGGTAGAGCATCGAGGCGACGGCGTCCACGCGCAGCCCGTCGATGTGGAACTCGGAGCACCAGTAGACGGCGTTGGCGACCAGGAAGTTACGCACCTCCGTGCGGCCGTAGTCGAATTCGAGGGTGCCCCAGTCGGGGTGCGCCGCGCGCGCCGGGTCCTCGTGCTCGTACAGCGTCCGCCCGTCGAACTCCGCGAGCGCCCAGTCGTCGCGCGGGAAGTGCGCCGGCACCCAGTCCATGATCACGCCGATGCCGGCCCGGTGCAGCGCGTCGACCAGGTACTTGAAGTCGTCCGGCGAGCCGAGCCGGGCGGTCGGCGCGTAGAAGCCGGTGACCTGGTACCCCCACGACCCGCCGAAGGGGTGCTCCGCGACCGGCATCAGCTCCACATGGGTGAAGCCGAGATCCTTGACGTACGCGGGCAGCTGCTCGGCGAGTTCGCGGTAGGTCAGGCCCGGCCGCCAGGACGGCAGATGGACCTCGTAGACGGACAACGGCGCGGTGTGCACCGGGCGTTCGGCCCGGCGCGCCATCCACTCCGCATCGCTCCACTCGTGGCGCGAGACGTCGACGACCGAGGCGTTGGCGGGCGGGCACTCGGTCCGCCGGGCCATCGGGTCGATGCGCAGCGTGTGGCTGCCGTCCGGGCGGGCGATGTCGAACTTGTACAGCTCGCCCTCGCCCAGCCCCGGCACGAACAGCTCCCACACGCCGGTGGAGCCGAGGGAGCGCATCGGGTAGACCGTGCCGTCCCAGTAGTTCATGTTCCCGGCGACGCGGACGCCCTGCGCGTTCGGCGCCCACACCGTGAAGCGGGTGCCGGGCACGCCCTCGTGCTCCATGACCCGGGCACCGAGCGCCTGCCACAGCTCCTCGTGCCGGCCCTCGCCGATCAGGTGCAGGTCCAGCTCGCCGATGGCGGGCAGGAAGCGGTACGGGTCGTGGACGGTCACCTCGTGGCCGTCCGGGCCCTCGCCGTAGGTGACCACCAGCCGGTAGTCGGGGATCTCCGGCAGCGGCAGCACCCCGGCGAAGATCCCGTCGCCCTCGTGCGGCAGCTCGGCCCGCAGCCCCTCGGCGAGCACGGCCACCGAGGTGGCGTACGGACGCAGCGCGCGGAAGAGGACCCCGCCGCCCACCGGGTGCGCGCCGAGCACCGCGTGCGGCTCGTGGTGCGTACCGGACAGCAGCCGGCCGCGGTCGGTGTCGCCCAGCGGATCCGCTGGCAGCACACCGCCCCGGCCGCCGGGCGACGTGGCGCCCTCGGGCCCGGAGCCCGCCGGCCGGGCGGTCCCGGCCGTCCGGGCGGCGGCCGGATCGGCGGGGGCGCCCTGCGCCGCCGGGATCCGCGCGGCGGCGGCCTTCGTGGCCGGGGTCCGCGCGGCGGTGACCTTCGCCCTGCCCGCCGCCGTCTTCCCGGCGCCGGTCTTCCCGGCATCCGTCTTCTTCGCGGCGGTCTTCTTCGTGGCGGCCTTCCCGGCCGCTTCGGCCGTGGTCTTCTTCGCCGTGGCCTTCCTGGCCGTGGTCTTCTTCGCGGCGGTCTTCTTCCGGGTGGCGGGCTTCTCGGCGGCGGCCCCGGTGGCCGGTTCCCCGACCGCCGGGGCTTCGGTCACCGAGGTACCGGCCGGCTTCACCTCGGTGGCCGGCGCGTCGGGCGGCTCGGCACCGCCGCGGGCCGGCTTCGCACGTGAGGTCTTCTTCCGCGCCGGCTGCGCGGGGGCTTCGGCGGCCGCCTCCGCCTCCGGGCCGGGCCCGGTGCGCCGGTCCGGCGGCGCCTCCTGCTCCCCCTCCGGCCGGGCGGGGGCCGGCAGGAAGGTGTGCGGTACGTCGGCGTCGGGCGCTGCGGCGGGGTCGGACGAGGGGCGGGACGGCGGACGGGGGGTCACGGGAGGAGCCTCCTGGCGGGGCGGTCGGGCGGTCGGGGGATCGAAGCGCTGTGCACGGTGGTCAGCTGCGGTCCTCGGGCGGGGCGGAGGCGGTGAACGACGGGTCGCCCTCCTCCGGTTCCGTGTCGGCGTAGGGGTCGGGCCCCGCGCCCACATGGGGGTCGGTCGTCAGGTGCGGGTCGGTGCCGAGGTGCGGGTCGGCACCGGCGAGCCGGCGGACGGCGGCCATCGGGATCGGCAGCCAGTCCGGCCGGTGCCGGGCCTCGTAGAGCACCTCGTACACGGCCTTGTCGGTCTCGTACGCGCGCATCAGCTCCGGAACGGAGTCCGGATCCAGGCCGCCGGCCTCGGCGTAACCGCGGCAGAACGCGGCCCGTGCGCGCCGCGCCCACTCCAGCGACCAGGCGTCGCCGCCGCCGGGGCCGCTGCGCGCCGCGTAGTCGAAGGACCGGAGCATAGCGGCGACGTCGCGTACCGCGGGCTGGACATCGCGCCTTTCCGCCAGCGGCCGGGCCGGCTCGCCCTCGAAGTCGATGACCGACCAGCGGCCCTCGCCTGCGGTGCGCAGGGTCTGGCCCAGGTGCAGGTCGCCGTGGATGCGCTGGGCGTCGAAGGCGCGGCCGTCCTCGCCGAGGGTGGTCAGCGCCTGGAAGGCGGCGCGCAGCCGGTTGCGGTACGGGCGCAGCGCCGGGACGGCACGGGCCGCCGCGTCCAGCCGCCCGGTCATACCGGCGGCGATCAGCTCCAGGTGGGTGCGGCGCAGCTCGGTGGTGGGGAGCGTCTCGGCGAGCGCGGTGTGCACCTCGGCGGTGGCGTGGCCCAGCGCCCGCGCCGAGCCGGTGAAGTCGGCCCGTACCGAGAGGGCGTTGAGGGCGAGCTGCCAGCCGTCTGCCGAGCCGTTCAGGAACGGGGTGAGCACGCCGAGAGTGATCGGTTCTGCGGCGTGATGGCGGGGGCCGTCGGCCGGCTTCACCGGGCCCGCCGCCGATGACTCGAACCAGGCCACCGGCGGCGGCACCCGGGAGCACTTGGCGCGGGCCAGCGCCAGCGGAAGTTCCAGGTCGGGGTTGAGGCCGGGGGAGGCCCGGCGGAAGACCTTCAGGATGTAGGCGTCGCCGAACACCACCGAGGTGTTGGACTGCTCGGTGGTCAGCGGCCGCGCGGTGAGCCCGGAGGCGACCGCGGTGTCCGGCGCCACGGTGAAGCGGAGCGCGCCCAGCTGCCCCGGCACCCGGAGCCGTTCCAGCAGGAGTGCGCACAGCCGGGGGTCCAGCAGCGCGTCGTAGACCGTCCGTCCGGCCAGCGGTCCTTTGTCCGGGCGGCCGATCAGGGCGTGGGCGAGCCGCGGCGGCAGGGTGCCGTGCACGCCGAGCAGCAGCTGGTAGCAGTCGTCGTCCTCCGGGGTGCGGGCCGGCGGGCCGGGCTGCCGGGCGCGGACGAGGAGGTGCAGTATTCCGGGCGCCGCCGACCCCTCGACGGGCAGCAGTTCGGCGGCGGAGACCAGGTCGAAACCGGTGACCGGGCGGCCCTTTCCCGCGAACCACCGCTGCCGTGGCACCCATTCGCGCAGCAGGGGGACGAGCGAGGGCAGCAGCCCGGGCGCGGCGGTGACGGGCGGCCGGTGGTGCCGGCCTTGCAGAGCACGGGTCGAGGCGGTTTCCGACATGACGTCGCGTCCTTTCCCCGGGCACACGACAGCTACGGCAAAGTGTCCCGGAATACGGCCTTTACTGTGGGGCGGTGCGGGACGTGTCGGGCGAGGATCGTCCGTACGGCAGCGGAATCTGCGGCAGGTGTCCCCACGCCCGCAGGCTCGGCGCGAGGATCGTCCGGCCCGTGCGGCAGTAGGGAGACTGCCCGGGCGAAAGGTCGAAAAACACCCGAACACGCCTTGCGTGCATGTACGGGCGGGTAATTCACGCCCCCGACGCGGCCGGGCGGCCGGCGCGACGGGCCCGTACGCGGCGGTGAGCGGGCGCTCCTTGCGGGGCGCCCGCATGGCACCGGCCCGCGATCCCGGCCGGCACTCGAACATCTTTCCGGCTAGGCCACCGCGTCCTTGCGCAGCCGGAACCAGTAGAAGCCGTGCCCCGCGAGGGTCAGCAGATAAGGCAGCTGGCCGATCGCGGGGAAGCGCACGCCGCCGATCAGTTCGACCGGATGGCGGCCGTCGAACGACTGCAGGTCCAGCTCGGTGGGCTGGGCGAAGCGCGAGAAGTTGTGCACGCACATGACCAGGTCGTCCTCGTATTCGCGGAGGAACGCCAGGACCGCCGGGTTGGACGACGGCAGTTCGGTGTACGTGCCCAGGCCGAAGGCCGGGTTCTGCTTACGGATCTCGATCATGCGCCGGGTCCAGTGCAGCAGGGACGCCGGCGAGGACATCGCGGCCTCGACGTTGGTCACCTGGTAGCCGTGGACCGGGTCCATGATGGTCGGCAGGAAGAGCCGTCCGGGGTCGCAGGAGGAGAAGCCGGCGTTGCGGTCCGGCGTCCACTGCATGGGGGTGCGCACCGCGTCCCGGTCGCCGAGCCAGATGTTGTCGCCCATGCCGATCTCGTCGCCGTAGTACAGGATCGGCGTGCCGGGCAGGGAGAGCAGCAGGGCGGTGAACAGCTCGATCTGGTTGCGGTCGTTGTCCAGCAGGGGCGCGAGCCGGCGGCGGATGCCGATGTTGGCGCGCATCCGCGGGTCCTTGGCGTACTCCGCGTACATGTAGTCGCGCTCTTCGTCCGTGACCATTTCGAGGGTCAGCTCGTCGTGGTTGCGGAGGAAGATGCCCCACTGGCAGCCGGACGGGATCTCCGGGGTCTTGGCGAGGATCTCCGAGACCGGGTAGCGGGACTCGCGGCGCACCGCCATGAAGATCCGCGGCATCACCGGGAAGTGGAACGCCATGTGGCACTCGTCGCCGCCGGACTCCGCGTCGCCGAAGTAGTCGACCACGTCCTCCGGCCACTGGTTGGCCTCGGCCAGCAGCACCGTGTCCGGGTAGTGCGCGTCGACCATGGCGCGCACCCGCTTGAGGAAGGCGTGCGACTGCGGGAGGTTCTCGCAGTTGGTGCCCTCCTCGGCGTAGAGGTAGGGCACGGCGTCCAGCCGGAAGCCGTCGATGCCCAGGTCCAGCCAGAAGCGCAGCGCCGAGATCATCTCTTCCTGGACCGCCGGGTTCTCGTAGTTGAGATCCGGCTGGTGGGAGAAGAAGCGGTGCCAGTAGTACTGCTTGCGCACCGGGTCGAAGGTCCAGTTGGACGCCTCGGTGTCGACGAAGATGATCCGGGCGTCCTGGTACTGCTTGTCGTCGTCCGCCCAGACGTAGTAGTCGCCGTACGGCCCTTCGGGGTCGGTGCGGGACTCCTGGAACCACGGGTGCTGGTCGCTGGTGTGGTTCATCACCATGTCGATGATCACCCGCATGCCGCGCTGGTGCGCGGCGTCCACGAACTCCACGAAGTCGGCGAGATCACCGAACTCCGGCAGCACCGAGGTGTAGTCGCTGACGTCGTAACCGCCGTCCCGCAGGGGGGACTTGAAGAACGGCGGCAGCCAGAGGCAGTCGACGCCCAGCCACTGCAGATGATCCAGCTTGGCCGTCAGGCCCTTCAGGTCGCCGATGCCGTCCCCGTTGCTGTCCTGGAACGACCGCACCAGGACTTCGTAGAAGACGGCCCGCTTGAACCAGTCGGGATCGCGGTCCTTGGCCGGAGTGTCCTCGAACGTGTCGGGGACGGGCTCATTGACGATCAATTGGGTGACCCTCCGATCGGTGAGGACGGTCGCAGGGACAGCACGTGCGCGGGCGCAATGCCACTGCCCGGCTCCAGGCGCACATAGTTGTCCCTGCCCCAGTGGTAGGTCTCGCCGGTGAGCTCGTCGCGCACCGGTACGGACTCGTGCCGGTCGAGGCCGAGCTCCGGCATGTCCAACGACACCGTCGCCTCGTGGGTGTGGTGCGGGTCCAGGTTCACGACCGTGAGCACCACGTCGGCGCCCTCGCGCTTGGAGTAGGCGAGGATCGCGTCGTTGTCGACATGATGGAAGTGCAGATCACGCAACTGCTGGAGTGCCGGGTGGCGGCGGCGCAGCCGGTTGAGTGCCGTGATGAGGGGAGCGATGCTACGGCCCTCACGTGCCGCTGTCTGCCAATCCCGGGGACGCAGCTGATACTTCTCCGAATCCAGGTACTCCTCGCTCCCGTTTCGTACCGGAGTCCCCTCGCAGAGCTCGTATCCGGCGTACACCCCCCACGTCGGGGAGAGCGTCGCCGCGAGCACCGCGCGTACCTCGAAGGCCGCCCGGCCGCCGTGCTGGAGGTACGCGTGCAGGATGTCCGGGGTGTTCACGAACAGGTTCGGCCGCATGCAGGAGGCCGAGTCCCGGGAGAGCTCGGTGAGGTACTCGGTCAGCTCGTGCTTGGAGTTGCGCCAGGTGAAGTAGGTGTAGGACTGCTGGAAGCCGACCTGCGCGAGGGTGCGCATCATGGCGGGGCGGGTGAACGCCTCGGCCAGGAAGATCACGTCGGGGTCGGTGCGGTTGATGTCCGAGATCACCTTCTCCCAGAACACCACCGGCTTGGTGTGCGGGTTGTCCACCCGGAAGATGCGGACGCCCTTCTCCATCCAGAAGCGCAGCAGCCGCTCGGTCTCCTTCACCAGGCCGCGGAAGTCGGCGTCGAAGGCGATCGGGTGGATGTCCTGGTACTTCTTCGGCGGGTTCTCGGCGTACGCGACGGTCCCGTCGGCGCGGTGGTGGAACCACTCCGGATGCTTGTCCAGCCATGGATGGTCCGGGGAACACTGCAGGGCGAAGTCCAGCGCGACCTCCATCCGCAGGTCCCGCGCGGTCTGCACGAAGTGCGCGAAGTCCTCGAAGGTGCCCAGGTCCGGGTGGAGCGCGTCGTGGCCGCCCTCGGCCGAACCGATGGCCCACGGCGAGCCGACGTCGTGCGGGCCGGCGGAGAGCGTGTTGTTCGGGCCCTTGCGGTGCGTCGTGCCGATCGGGTGGACCGGTGGCAGGTACACCACGTCGAAGCCCATCGCGGCGATGTCCGGCAGCCGCTCGGCCGCGGTCCGGAACGTGCCGCTGACCATGGTCCCGTCGGGCGCCTCGTACGCCCCCTCCGAGCGCGGGAACAGCTCGTACCACGAGCCGTACAGCGCCCGGCGCCGCTCCACCAGCAGCGGCATCGGCCGGGAGGCGCTGACCAGTTCGCGCAGCGGATACCGGCCGAGGGTGTCCAGCACCTCGGGGGTGAGCGCGGCGGCCAGCCGGGTGGCGGCCGGCAGGTTCTCGTCCCGCAGCGAGTCGGCCACCCGGAGGATCGACTCACGCCCCGCGGCCTTCGGCACCCCGCCCGCCGCCCGCTCGTGCAGCGAGGCGCCCTCGGCGAGCACCAGATCGGTGTCCTGGCCGGCCGGGATCTTGACCTGCGCGGTGCGCCGCCAGGTGGTCACCGGGTCCGACCAGGCCTCCACGGTGTACGTCCAGCGGCCCTCGGCGTCCGGGGTGATCCGCGCGCCCCACCGGTCCGTGCCCGGCGCCAGCTCCCGCATCGGTGTCCACGGCCCGCTCCTGCCGTTCGGGTCGCGCAGCACCACGTTGGCGGCGACCGCGTCATGCCCTTCGCGGAAGACGGTGGCGGACACTTCGAAGGTTTCGCCGGTCACCGCCTTGGCCGGGCGGCGCCCGCAGTCGATCTGGGGACGGACGTCCAGGACGGGAATGCGACCGATCATGGGATCACCTGAGACTTGGGACACTTTGCGGGGTGTTGTCCTTTGTATCTCCGCGGCGGGCTTACGGGTTGCGGGCATGAACGGTCCTGTCGCCTTTCACTCTGTTGGAGGTGCGCAGGGCGGGACACGCGAGGGGGGCACGCAGCGAGGGTTCCGACTGAGCCTTCCCACGCGCCGCGGCCGGGCAATCCGCCCGCGGATGAACTACTCGTACGTAACAGTGCACGTCGATCAAGACGGACGTACCGGCCGCGCGGCATGCGGACAGCAACGGACCGGCCCCGCCCTCGGGCGGAGCCGGCCGTGGTGCCGGTCCGGAAGGGACCTCCGTCAGGAGCCCTCGACCCGGAGCAGTCGGTTCGGTGAGCCCAGGGCGCTCTTCACCTGGCCCGCCGAAGCCCGGCCGACCAGCGCTTCCCCCACCTTCTGCGGGGTCGCCCCCGGGTGGTCCGCCAGGTACAGGGCGGCGGCACCCGCTGCGTGCGGCGCGGCCATCGAAGTGCCGGAGAGCGTCTTCGAGGCCGCATTGTCCGAGTGCCACGCCGACGTGATCCCTACACCGGGTGCGAACAGGTCCACGCTCGGGCCCCAGTTGGAGAAGTCCGCGCGGACGTCCTTGCTGCTGGTGGCGCCGACGGTGAGGGCCTCCCGCACCCGGCCGGGCGAGAACAGGTCGGCCGGCAGGCCGTCGTTCCCGGCCGCGACGGTGAACGTCACCCCGGCCCTGACGGCGTTGCGCACCGCCTGGTCGAGCTGCGGCGAGGCCATGCTGCCCAGGCTCAGGTTGGCCACGGCGGGCTTCTGGGCGTTCTTCGCCACCCAGTCGATGCCGGCGATGACGTTTTCGGTGGTGCCCGCCCCCTTGGCGTCCAGCACCCGTACCGACACGACGCGGGCCTTGTCGGCGACGCCGAACGTCCTGCCCGCGATGGTGGCGGCCACATGGGTGCCGTGGCCGTTCTCGTCGCTCGCGTCCGCGTCGTCGCCGACGAAGTCCCACCCGCTTCTGGCGCGGCCGCCGAAGTCCGCGTGGGCGGTGCGCACGCCGGTGTCCAGCACGTACACCCGTACCCCTGCGCCGCCCGCGGCGGGTGCGGTGTAGGACTTGTCCAGCGGCAGGCTCTCCTGGTCGATCCGGTCCAGCCCCCAGGACGGCGGGTTCTTGCGGGTGCCGCCCGCAGCCGTCGCCGCGCTGCCCGCCGCCGTGCCGCCCGCCGTCGCCGCGCCGCCGTCCGGGGCCGCCACCGTGTCCGTCAGCCGTACCGTGCGGTTCTGGCTCACCGCCGCCACGGCCGGGTCGGCCGCGAGACGCCGGGCCTGGGCCTCGTTCGCCCGGATGGCATAGCCGTTGATGGCCTTGTGGTACGTCCGGCGGATCGACACCCCGTACTTGGCCGCCAGGCCCTTGCCCGCCGCCGAGCGTGCCTCGACACCCCGGGCGCCCGCCTTGAGGGTGACGATGTAGCTGCTGCGCACCGCGCCGGCCGCCCCCGCTCCCAGGATCCGGCCCTCGGGCGGCGCGGCGTGGGCGGGCAGCGCGGCGGCACAGAGCAGGGCCGCCGAGGTGGCGGCCGTACCCCCCGCCGCCAGCCGTCGCCGGGCTATTCGTGTCCAGGCCATGTACGGAGTTCCCCTCTTCAACTCGACAGGCGGGCAAGGGTGTTGCCGTTCCGTGGCGCCGGCTGCCGCGCCGCGCTCCACCGACGCCATCCTGCAGCCTTCCGTGGGCCCGGAGTCCGTACAAGAGAGGACGAGGGGGCGGAATCGGCCATATCGGGTGAGCGATGCGTGGCGAAGGTTGCGGTGATTTCTGGCCGGATTCCCGCGTCCCGCCCGTTCCCCGCGCCCGGCGGGGCGCCCCCGGCCCGCCCGAAGCCGCGCTCCACGGCAGGCACCTCGGCCAAGCGGCGTACACCCCGACCGGCAAGAGGCGTACGGGAGCACACCTGGCGCGAGGGGCGGGCCTTTCGAGCGGTTGTCCGCGGCACGGGCCGCGCGCTGTGGTTGCCGCGGCCGAGCCGCCGCTACGGTCGGAGCGTGAAGGCCATTCGTCGATTCACCGTGCGCCCCGTCCTTCCCCCGTCCCTGCGACCGCTCAGCGAACTGGCGCGGAACCTGCGCTGGTCCTGGCACACCGAAACCCGCGAACTCTTCCATGCCCTGGACCCCGAGGGCCGGCAGCGGCCCGGCTCCGACCCGGTCCAGCTCCTCGGCACCGTCACCGCCGAGCGCCTCGCCGAGCTCGCCGCCGACCGCCGCTTCCTGCGCCGCCTCACCGCCTGCGCCGACGAGCTGCAGGACTACCTCGCCGGCCGCCGCTGGTACCAGTCCGTCGACGGCGCCCTGCCCGAAGCCGTCGCCTACTTCTCACCCGAATTCGGCATCACCGCCGCACTGCCGCAGTACTCCGGCGGCCTCGGCATCCTCGCCGGCGACCACCTCAAGGCCGCCTCCGACCTCGGCGTCCCGCTGATCGGCGTCGGGCTGCTCTACCGCCACGGCTACTTCCGCCAGACCCTCTCCCGCGAGGGCTGGCAGCAGGAGCACTACCCGGTCCTCGACCCCAACGAGCTGCCACTGGAGCTGCTCCGCGAGGCCGACGGCAGCCCCGCACAGGTCTCCCTCGCCCTCCCCGGCGGCCGGCGCCTGCGCTCGTACATCTGGCAGGCCCGCGTCGGCCGCGTCCCCCTGCTCCTCCTCGACTCCGACGTCGAGGAGAACGGCCCCGGCGAGCGCCAGGTCACCGACCGCCTCTACGGCGGCGGCAGCGAGCACCGGCTCCTCCAGGAGATGCTGCTCGGCATCGGCGGCGTACGGGCGGTCCGTACGTACTGCCGGCTCACCGACCACCCCGCCCCCGAGGTCTTCCACACCAATGAGGGCCACGCCGGCTTCCTCGGCCTGGAACGCATCCGCGAACTGTCCGAAGAGGACGCCGGCGGGCTCGATTTCGACAGTGCCCTGGAAGCCGTCCGGTCCGGCACCGTCTTCACCACCCACACCCCGGTACCCGCCGGCATCGACCGCTTCGACCGCGAACTGGTCGCCCGGCACTTCGGCCCCGACGGCGAGCTCCCCGGCATCGACGCCGCCCGGATCCTCGGCCTCGGCATGGAGAGCTACCCCGGCGGCGAACCCAACGTCTTCAACATGGCCGTCATGGGCCTCCGGCTCGCCCAGCGCGCCAACGGCGTCTCCACGCTGCACGGCGGGGTCAGCCGGGAGATGTTCGCCGGACTCTGGCCCGGCTTCGACGCCGACGAGGTACCGATCACCTCCGTCACCAACGGCGTGCACGCGCCCACCTGGGTCGCCCCCGAGGTCTTCCGCCTCGGCGCCAAACAGATCGGCGCCACCCGCACCGAGGACGCCCTCACCGTCGGCGGCTCCGAACGCTGGTCGGCGGTGGCCGACATCTCCGACCCCGCCATCTGGGACCTCCGCCGCACCCTGCGCGAACAGCTGGTCACCGAGGTACGGATGCGGCTGCGCGCCTCCTGGCGGCAGCGCGGCGCCGCCACCGCCGAACTGGGCTGGATCGACCAGGTCCTCGACCCCGACGTCCTCACCATCGGCTTCGCCCGCCGCGTGCCGTCCTACAAGCGGCTCACCCTCATGCTCCGGGACCGCGACCGCCTCATGGAGCTGCTGCTCCACCCGGAGCGCCCGATCCAGATCGTGGTCGCCGGCAAGGCCCACCCCGCCGACGACAGCGGCAAGCGCCTCGTCCAGGAACTGGTCCGCTTCGCCGACGACCCGCGCGTCCGGCACCGCATCGTCTTCCTGCCCGACTACGGCATGGCGATGGCGCAGAAGCTCTACCCGGGCTGCGACATCTGGCTGAACAACCCGCTGCGCCCCCTGGAGGCCTGCGGCACCTCCGGCATGAAGGCCGCCCTCAACGGCGCACTGAACCTCTCCGTCCTCGACGGCTGGTGGGACGAGTGGTACGAGCCGGACTTCGGCTGGTCCATCCCGACCGCCGACGGCACCGCCACCGACGAGGAACGCCGCGACGACCTCGAAGCCGCGGCCCTCTACGAACTCCTCGAACAGCGCGTCGCGCCCCGCTACTACGAGCGCGACGAGGCGGGCGTACCGCACCGCTGGGTCGAGATGGTCCGCCGCACCCTGGTCACCCTCGGCCCGAAGGTGCTGGCCGGGCGGATGGTCCGCGAGTACGTCGAGCGGCTCTACGCCCCCGCCGCGCACGCGCACCGCGCCCTCACCCCGGACGCCGCGCGCGACCTCGCGCGGTGGAAGGCCCGGGTGCGCGAGGCCTGGCCGCGGGTCGCCGTCGACCACGTGGAGACCGGCAGCGCGGCCGCGCCCGCCAACGGGCAGGCCGAACTGGGCGGCACCCTGGCGCTCCGCGTCCGGGTCGCGCTGGACGAGCTGGCCCCCGAGGACGTCGAGGTGCAGCTGGTCTCCGGCCGGGTCGACGAGTCCGACCGGATCGCCGACCCGCTCACCGCGGCGCTGAAGCCGGCCGGCGGGCCCGACCTGGAGGGCCGCTGGCTCTACGAGGGACCGCTGGTGCTGGACCGGACGGGGCCCTTCGGCTACACCGTCCGCATCCTCCCCGCCCACCCGCTCCTCGCCACCGGCGCCGAAATGGGGCTGATCGCGACCCCCTCGGAGGCCACGGGCGAAGCGGCCGGGGTGCTGCTCCGCTGACCCGGTACGGCGCCGTGCCACGGACGACCCGGCACGGCGCCGTACCGCGAAGCCCCGCCCTTCCCGGCACGCCCCGCCCGCGCCGTCCCCGTAGGCTGCTGCCCACAGCCGGCCGCACGGGAGCGGCCGGGCGGTTTCACGGGGGCGGATCGATGAGCCAGGTACGGACACGGGTCTCGGCGTACGCGATCGTGGTGGTGGATGACCGGGCGCTGCTGACCCGGCTGTCCGACGCCTCGCCGGTGTTCACGCCCGGCCAGTGGCATCTTCCGGGCGGCGGCATCGACCCCGGCGAGCAGCCCGTCGACGCGCTGGTACGTGAACTGCGCGAGGAGACCGGGCGGGAGGTCCGGGAGGCCGGGCTGCTGGACGCGCGGACCTACGAGGTCCGGCGGCTCGGGGTGGACTGGCAGCTCACCGGCCTGTTCTACGCCGTCGCGCTGGAGGACGGCCCGACGGCGGTCACCGAAGCCGGCGGCTCCACCGACGCCGTGGCCTGGATCCCGCTCACCGATCTCCCGCACACGCCCCTGTCCCCGGCCGCCACCGACGGCCTGCGAAGAGCCGGCGCCCTGTCCTGACCGGCGCCCGACGCCCGGTAATCGATGACCGGCAACCGACGGCCGAACGACCGGCCCCGCGACATGGAGGAGCGGTGCCCGGAGGGATATCGGGAGCCTCCGGACACCGCTCGGCCTGTGTGCGGTGCGGGGAAGCGGATCACCCTGTGGACAACGCCCACCGGCCGACCCGCCCCCCTAAACTCCCCGGACTGTAAGGGGAGCCATGTGGCGAAGCGTTACTTCACGTTGACGCCCGTCCAGGCCGCCTCGACGCCCTTGACCTCGGCGCCGTCCGCGCCGTACAGGTCGGTGGCCGCCTTCACGGTCGCCTCGCGGGCCGCCTTGTAGTCGGTCGTCGAGGTCATGTACGCGGTCAGCGCCTTGTACCAGATCTTCTCGGCCTTGTCCCGGCCGATGCCCTCGACCTTGGAACCGTCGGCGGTCGGGCTGTCGTACTTCACGCCGTCGATCTCCTTGGCGCCGCTGCCCTCGGACAGCAGGTAGAAGAAGTGGTTGGCGATGCCCGAGGAGTAGTGCACGTCGACGTCGCCGGCACCCTCCTTCCAGAAGTCCAGCGACTGGCCGTCCTTGCTGGGCTTGTCCATGTAGCGCAGCGGGCTGCCGTCACCGTTGATGTCGATCTTCTCGCCGATGAGGTAGTCGCCCGGGTCCTCGGCGTTCTTGGCGCTGAACTCCGTCGAGGTGCCGAAGATGTCGGAGGTGGCCTCGTTCAGGCCGCCCGACTCGCCGCTGTACTCCAGGTTCGCGGTGGCCGAGGTGACGCCGTGCGACATCTCGTGCGCCGCCACGTCCAGCGCGGTCAGCGGGTGGGTGTTGCCCTCGCCGTCGCCGTACGTCATGCAGAAGCAGCTGTCGTCCCAGAACGCGTTCACGTAGTTCTGGCCGTAGTGCACGCGGGAGGTCGCGCCCTTGCCGTCGCCGTTGATGCCGCTGCGGCCGTGCACGCTCTTGTAGTAGTCCCAGGTGGCCTGGGCGCCGTACGCGGCGTCGACGGCGGCGGTCTGCGGGTCGTCACCCTTGCCGGTGCCCCACTTGTCGTCGTCGTCCGTGAGCAGCTTGCCCTCGCCGCTCTCCTTGCCGCCCAGGTCGAGGGTGGAGTGGCCGCCGCGGCTGTCGTCGGTCAGCTCGTAGCCGCTGCTGCCCTTCTTGGTGGCCAGCTCGACCTTGCCGCTGTACATGCTGGTGCCGGCGCCGGTCTCGATCGCCTGGCGCTGGAACAGCTTCTTGCCGGTGTTCGCGTCGGTGATGACGTGCAGCTCGCTGGGCGTGCCGTCCTTCTGGACGCCCTTGACCACGGTCTCGTACGCCAGCACCGGCTTGCCGGAGGCGGCCCAGATCACCTTGTTCGGGGTGGCCGCGTCGGACTTCTTGATGCCCTCCGTCCTGCCGGACACCGACTGGGCGGAGGCCGCGGCCTTCTTCGGGGCGATCTTCGCGCTGGTGGAGGCGACCTTGACGGCGGCCTTCGTGGCCTTGGAGGTCGACTTGACGGCGCCGCCCTTGGCCTGGTGCACGACCAGGTCGCCGCCCAGGACGGGCAGGCCGTCGTAGGTGCGGTCGTAGCGGGTGTGCGTGGTGCCGTCGGCGTCCTTGATGACGTCCTTGACGACCAGCTTCTCCTTGGCGCCGAGCCCGAGCTCCTCGGCGGTCTTCGCCTTGGTGGCCTGCGCGTCGCGCAGCAGCTCCGCGCGGTGCGAGGCGGTCATCTTCACGGGCGCGCCGGCGGCCTCGTGGGAGGTGGGGGCCGCGCCCGCCGTGCCGGTGGCGATGCCGGCGGCGAGCAGTGCTGCCGCGGCGACGGAGGCACCGGCGATACGGGTGGTACGCGATATGTGGGGGGTCACGCGTGCTCCTTCAACTTTGCCAAGTGGTGGGGGTGCAAAGCGATGCGGGTGGTACGTGCGGGGTCAGCGTGCCATTCCAACGCGCGACTGTCACCGGGTAATTGGGCCCGGTTTGCAATTTGTTCGCAAAGAGCGAGCTGTCGTCCGCATAGCGGAGGAGGGCCACCCCCGCCGAACGGCGGGGGTGGCCCTCCCTGTTGATCCGTCTGCCGGGGTTCCGGGTCAGAAGGTCAGCTTCCAGCTGTTCACGCGGCCGGTGTCACCGGAGTACACGTCACGGACCCGCAGCTTCCAGGTGCCGGTGGCGTTCTCCGAGGAGGCGTTGACCGTGTAGGTGGCCTTCACGTCCGCCGCCGAGTCCCAGGAGCTGGAGTTCTTCAGGCGGTACGCCGTGCCGTCCGGCGCGACCAGGTCGAGGACGAGGTCACCGCGGTAGCTGTGGGTGATGTCCACACCGACCTTGAGCGTGCTCGGAGCCTTGCCGGTCCGGTTCACGGCGATCGACGAGGTGACCGCGGCGCCCGCGTCCGGGATCGCCAGGCCGTCCTTGTTCTCGTAGACGTTGTCGCCGGGCTCGCCCGGGTCGCCGCCGTCCCCGACGCGGCTGCCGACGTTCACCGCGGCCCAGGTGTTGGCGACCGTGTTGTAGGTCGGGGTGTCCTTGCCGAAGAGGTCGGCGGCGGCGCTCAGGGTGGCGGTGCGGGCCGCCGCGTAGTTGGTGTTGGAGCTCATGTACTGGGTGAGCGCCTTGAACCAGACCTTCTCGGCGTTGGCCCGGCCGATGCCCGGCACGGACTGCCCGTCGGACGTCGGGCTGTCGTAGTGCACGCCGTTCACGTCCTTCGCACCGCTGCCCTCGGACAGCATGTAGAAGAAGTGGTTGGCGATGCCGGAGGAGTAGTGCACGTCGACGTTGCCGACGCCGGAGTACCAGAAGTCCTTGGACGCGCCGTCCTTGCTGGGCTTGTCCATGTAGCGCAGCGGGCTGCCGTCGCCGTTGATGTCGATCTTCTCGCCGACGAAGTAGTCGCCCGGGTCCTGGGGGTTGTTGGCGTTGAACTCGACGGCCGCCGCGAAGATGTCGGAGGTCGCCTCGTTCAGGCCGCCGGACTCACCGCTGTAGACGAGGTCGGCGGTGGCGGAGGTGACGCCGTGCGTCATCTCGTGGGCGGCCACGTCGATGGACGTGAGCGGGTGGGTGTTGCCCGACCCGTCGCCGTAGGTCATGCAGAAGCAGCTGTCGTCCCAGAAGGCGTTGACGTAGTTGTTGCCGTAGTGGACCCGGCTGTACGCGCCGACGCCGTCGCCCTTGATGCCGCTGCGGCCGTGCACGTTCTTGTAGTAGTCCCAGGTGAGCTGGGCGCCGTACGCGGCGTCCACGCCCGCGGTCTGGACGTTCTGCGGGGTGCCGTCGCCCCACACGTCGTCCGGGTCGGAGAAGAGCGTGCCGGTGCCGGACGAGCCGTGGTTGAGGTTGTACGTCTTGTGGTTGCCGCGCGCGGTGTCGGTCATGGTGTACGACGGCGCGGTGCCGATGGTCACCTTGCCGCTGTACTGGCTGTTGCCGGTGCCCTGCTCGATCTCCTGGTACTGGAACAGCTTCTCGCCGGTGGTGGCGTCGGTGACGACGTGCAGCCGGTTGGGCGTCTGGCCGTCCTCCTGCACGCCGCCGACCACGGTCTCGTACGCGAGGACCGGCGTGCCGTTCGCCGCCCAGACGACCTTGCGGGGCTCCTCGGCGTCGGACTTCTCGGCGCCCTCCGCCTTCGAGACCTTCAGGGCCTTGGACTCGGCGGTCGCCGGCGCGACGGCCGCCTTGGTGCTCGGCACGGCGATCCGGGCCTTGACACCCTTGGTGACCCGCTGGACCTTGCCGGAGCGGGTCTCGTGCACGACGAGGTCGCCGCCGAGCACGGGCAGGCCCTTGTAGGTGCGCTCGTACCGGGTGTGGGTGGTGCCGTCCCGGTCCTGCTGGACGTCCCGGACGACCAGCTTCTCCTCGGCTCCGAGCTGGAGCTTCTTCGCCGTCTGCGCGGTGGTGGCCGCCGCCTCCTTCAGCAGCTCCGCACGCTGCGAGGGGGAGAGCTTGGCGGGCAGTGCGCCCGCGCGGGGCTGGACGTGAGTGACGCCGGGGTTGGGGGCCGCGTTGCCCGCGCCGGTCGGTACGCCGACGGCGAGCAGGGCGGTCACGGCGACGAGGGTGCCGGTGGCCATCGCACGTCTGCGGGCCGGTCCGGAACGTCCATGGGGGGTGCGTGTCACGCTGGCTCCTTCTGCGAGGCCGCGACGGGATGGGCCGCGGCCGAGGGGACCGGTCGGCTGGGTGGCCGTCCGGGCAGAACAAGTGCGTGTGGGGGGAGCGGTGCATACGTGGTCGGTGCGGGCGGTGGTGCTGTGGGGACCCGTTTCGACTGCCGCGCAGCTTCCCACCCGCCACGGCCGGTTGTCAGGATCCCTTCAAGAACATGGCCGGAAAACGTCCGTAGAGCGGCGGTTGGCGTTCGTATAGCGGTCAACCATCCCGGGACGGCCGGCGGCCCGGACCCGTACGGCGAGGCGTGGGGCCGTCACCCCGCCAGGCTCTCCTTCCAGGCGCTGTGCAGGTCGGCGAAGTGGCCCCGGTCGGCGACGAGCCGGTCGGGGGTGCCGTCCTCGATGATCCGGCCGTGGTCCATGACCAGGACGCGGTCGGCGATCCGGACCGTGGACAGGCGGTGGGCGATGACCACGGCGGTGCGGTCGCGGAGGACGGTGTGCATGGCGCGCTGGACGGCGCGTTCGCCGGGGATGTCGAGGGAGGACGTGGCCTCGTCGAGGACGAGGACCGCCGGGTCGGCGAGGAGCGCCCGGGCGAAGGAGACCAGCTGGCGCTGGCCGGCGGAGATGCGGCCGCCGCGCTTGCGCACATCCGTGTCGTAGCCGTCGGGAAGCGCGCTGATGAACTCGTGCGCGCCGATGGCCCGCGCCGCGGCCTCGACCTCGGCGCGGGTGGCGTCCGGGCGGCCGACGGCGATGTTCTCGGCGACCGTGCCGGAGAACAGGAACGCCTCCTGGGTGACCATCACGACGCCGCGCCGCAGTTCGGCGGTGGACAGGTCGCGCAGGTCCACGCCGTCCAGGAGGACCCGGCCCGCAGGGGAGCCTCCACTGCTCGAACATGATGGAGAGCTCGGGGAGGGGTCGTAGAAGCGGGCCAGCAGTTTGGCGAGCGTGGACTTGCCCGCTCCCGTACGGCCGACTACCGCGACCGTGCTCCCCGCGGCCAGCGTGAGGTCGAAGCGCGGCAGCACCTCGCCGCCGGTGCGGTACGCGAACCGGACGCCGGAGAAGACCACTTCGCGCCCGGGGCTGCCGCCGGCGGCCGGGGGCAGGGCGACGGGCCTGGCCGGCTCGGGGACGGCGGGGCGCTGGGCGAGCAGGCCGGCGATCTTCTCCAGGGACGCGGCCGCCGACTGGTAGGCGTTGAGGAACATGCCCAGGCGGTCGATCGGGTCGTACAGCCGGCGCAGGTAGAGGACGCCGGCGGCGAGCACGCCGAGGGCCAGCGAGCCGGTGGCGACCCGGTAGGCGCCCCACAGCACGATGGCCGCGAGGGCGATGTTGGCGCACGTGCGGGAGAGGACGACGTACCGGGCCATCTCCAGGATGGCGGTGCCGTTGGCCCGCTCGTGGACGTGGTTCAGGCGGGCGAACTCGGTGTCGTTGGGCCGCTCGCGGCGGAAGGCCTGCACGGGGCGGATGCCGTTGAGCGTCTCGGCGAACTTCACGATGACCGCCGCGATGGCCGTCGAGCGGCGCTTGTAGACGGCCAGCGAGCGGCGCTGGAAGGAGCGGATCAGGAGCAGCAGGGGGCCCGTCGACAGCAGGGCGGCGGCACCCAGGCCCCAGTCCAGGTACAGCAGCATCGCCGTCACGTACACCATCGACAGCACGACCCCGACCAGCTCCTGCAGGCCGTCGTTGAGGAGTTCGCGCAGGCTCTCGACGTCGGTGGTGGAGCGGGAGATCAGCCGGCCCGAGGTGTAGCGCTCGTGGAAGTCCAGGCTGAGCGCCTGGGCGTGCCGGAAGATCCGCCCGCGCAGGTCGCGCAGGACGTCCTGGCTGACCCGGGAGCAGGAGCGGGTGAAGGCGTACTGGAGCGCGCCGGCGGCCAGCGCGCATGCCAGGTAGCCCGCGCCGACGGCCAGCAGCGGGCCGTGGTCGTGCGCCCGCAGCGCGGGCACGGCGTGGTCGATGGCGTACGCGACCAGCAGCGGGCCCGCCTGCACGGCGGCCTGCTGGAGCAGCAGCAGGACGACCGTGAGCCGGCCGCGGCGGAGGTACGGGCGCAGCAGCGAGCGGAGCAGGGTGAGCGAGGCGCCCTTGGGGGTGGGCAGGACGTCCTGGTCGAAGGGGTCCTCGGCGGGCGCGGAACCGGGGGCGGCGGCCGGGTCCGCGTCGCCGTCCTCCGGAGGCCGGCCGGCCGCGGTCGTGGTCGTGGTCATCACTCCGTCTCCTTCGTGGTGCGCTGCGGTCCGGCGGCGGCGGGAGCGCTTGCCGGGCCGTCCTCCGCCAGGTCGGCGCCGGACATCAGGTGGGCGTACTCGGCGCTCTCGCGCAGCAGCTGCTGATGACCGCCGACGGCGGTGATCCGGCCGTCCGAGAGGAGCGCGACCCGGTCGGCGAGCAGCACCGTGGACGGGCGGTGCGCGACGATCAGCGCGGTGGTGGTGGCCAGGACCTCCCGCAGCGCCGTCTCGACCCGCGCCTCGGTGTGCACGTCCAGCGCGGAGAGCGGATCGTCCAGGACCAGGAAGGGCGGCGCTCCGACCACCGCGCGGGCCAGCGCGAGCCGCTGCCGCTGGCCGCCGGACAGGCTCAGGCCCTGCTCGCCGACCTGGGTGTGCCCGGCCTGCGGGAGCGCGGCGACGAACTCCTGCGCCTGGGCGGTCCGCAGCGCCCGCTCGACGCCGTCCTCGCCCGCCTCCTCGCCGCCCATCAGGACGTTCTCCACCACGGTGGCGGAGAAGAGCGTCGGCTCCTCGAACGCCACCGCGACCAGGGAGCGCAGCTCGTCGCGCGGCAGGGTCATGATGTCCCGGCCGTCCAGGGTGATCCGGCCGCCGGTCGCGTCGTACAGCCGCGGTACCAGCGCGGTGAGCGTGGTCTTGCCGCTGCCCGTCGCGCCCACCAGAGCCATCGTCTCGCCCGGCCGGATGTGCAGGTCGACGCCGCGCAGCGTGGGCGGGGCGCCCGGCGGCGCGTCGGGGTAGCGGAACTCCACCCCCGTGAAGGCGAGTCCGTCGGGGGCCGGGGAGCCGGGCGCAAGGGCGCGGGCCGCGGCGCTCGCGGACGCGTCGTCGGCGTCCGCCGGCGGGGCGTCCAGCACTTCGAAGTACCGGTCGGCCGCGGTGGCCGACTCGTTGCTGATGGCCAGCAGGAAGCCGATGGACTCCACCGGCCAGCGCAGCGCCAGCGCGGTGGAGAGGAACGCCACGAGCGTGCCGGCCGACAGGTCCCCGTCCGCGACCTGGACCGTGCCGAGTACCAGCGCGGCGCCGATGGCGGTCTCCGGCAGGAACGTGATCACGCCCCAGATCGCCGCGAGCAGCCGCGCCTTGTGCAGCTCGGTGCCGCGCAGCTCGTGGGTGAGGGCGGCGTACGCGCGGGCCTGGGCGCGGTGCCGGCCGAAGCCCTTGATGATGCGGATGCCGAGCACGGACTCCTCGACCAGCGTGGTCAGGTCGCCCACCTGGTCCTGCGAACGGCGCGCCGCGACCGAGTACTTCGCCTCGAACGCGTAGCACAGCACCATCAGCGGCAGGAGCGGCGCGAGCAGCACCAGGCCCAGCGTCCAGCGCTGGCCGAGCAGGATGGCGAAGCCGACCAGGATGGTGACGCCGTTGACGAACAGGAACGTCAGCGGGAACGCCAGGAACATGCGCAGCAGCTGAAGATCGGTCGTGCCGCGCGAGAGCAGCTGCCCCGAGGGCCAGCGGTCGTGGAAGGCCACCGGCAGCCGCTGCAGATGGTGGTAGAGGGCGTCCCGCATCGAGGCCTCGACGCCCGCCAGGGGGCGCGCCACCAGCCACCGGCGCAGCCCGAAGAGCCCCGCCTCGGCCAGTCCGAGGAGCAGCAGGAGCCCGCCGCCCAGCCAGATGCCGCCCGCGTCCCGGCGCGCCACCGGCCCGTCGACCAGCCACTTCAGCACCAGCGGGATCAGCAGGCCCATGCAGGAGGCGAGGACGGCGACGATCGCGGCGCCGGACAGCCGGGCGCGTACGGGGCGGACGTACGGCCACAGCCGCAGCAGTGACCGTACGGCGGAGCGGGGCGGAGGGACGGCGGGCTCGGGGCGGTTCGCTGCAGCGCTCATCAGCAGTGAGCGTAGAAGTCGCCACTGACAATCCTCATGCGGTTTTTTCCCGCCGGGGGAGCGGCAGTTGACGCCGCGGGGGACGCCGCGCGCCGTCCGTCAGTGGCTCACCGCCCGGCCCGCAGCAGCCACACCGCCCGTCCCGGCAGCTCCACCTCGGTGCCCGCCTCGTACGCCGTCCCCGGCTCCGCCTCCTGGTCCTCGCGCGCGGTGTCCACGAGGAGTTCGTACGTACGGGCCCACGGCGCTGCCGGCAGGGTGAAGCGGCCCGGGGCGTGCCCGGCGTGCAGCAGGACCAGGAAGCTGTCGTCGGTCACCGGCAGCCCCCGCTCGTCCCGCTGCGGGATGTCCGTCCCGGACAGGAACATGCCCAGGGTCGCGGCGGGCGCGTACCAGTCGCCCTCCGCCATCTCCGTCCCCGCCGGGGTGAACCACGCCAGGTCCCGCAGCCCGTCCGGACCGTTCGGCCGCCCCGAGAAGAAGGCCCGGCGGCGCAGCACCGGATGCGCCCGGCGCAGCGCGGTCAGCCGGGAGACCAGCTCGGTCAGCGGCCGCCACTCCGGGTCCTCCGTCAGCGACCAGTCCAGCCAGCCCAGCTCGTTGTCCTGGCAGTAGCCGTTGTTGTTGCCCTGCTGGGTGCGGCCCAGCTCGTCGCCCGCGACCAGCATCGGCACGCCCGTGGAGAGCAGCAGCGTGGTGAGGAGGTTGCGCAGCTGGCGACGGCGGAGCGCCCGCACGTCCGCGTCGTCGGTCTCGCCCTCGGCGCCGCAGTTCCAGGAGCGGTTGTCGTCCGTGCCGTCGCGGTTGTTCTCGCCGTTGGCCTCGTTGTGCTTGTGCTCGTAGGAGACCAGGTCGCGCAGGGTGAAGCCGTCGTGCGCCGTGACGAAGTTGACCGAGGCCTGCGGGCGGCGGCCGCCCCAGGCGTACAGGTCGCTGGAGCCGGACAGCCGGTAGCCCAGGTCGCGTACGTCGTGCTGGGCGCCGCGCCAGAAGTCCCGCACGGTGTCGCGGTACCGGTCGTTCCACTCCGTCCACAGCGGCGGGAAGGCCCCGACCTGGTATCCGCCCATCCCCACGTCCCACGGCTCGGCGATCAGCTTCACCCGGCGCAGCACCGGGTCCTGCGCGATCACCGCGAGGAACGGCGAGAGCATGTCCACGTCGTGCATGGAGCGGGCCAGCGCGGCGGCCAGGTCGAAGCGGAAGCCGTCCACGCCCATCTCGGTGACCCAGTAGCGCAGCGAGTCGGTGATCAGGCGCAGCACGTTCGGCTGCACGACGTGCAGGGTGTTGCCGCAGCCGGTGTAGTCGGCGTACCGGCGCGGGTCCTGCTGGAGGCGGTAGTAGCCGCGGTTGTCTATCCCGCGCAGGGACAGCATCGGGCCCATCTCGTTCGCCTCGGCCGTGTGGTTGTAGACCACGTCGAGGATGACCTCGATGCCCGCGTCGTGCAGCGCCCGCACCATCCGGCGGAACTCGCCGACCTGCTGGCCGCGCGTCCCCGAAGCGGCGTACGCGGCGTGCGGCGCGAAGTAGCCGATGGAGTTGTAGCCCCAGTAGTTGCGCAGCCCGCGCCGCAGCAGATGATCCTCGTGTGCGAACTGGTGTACGGGGAGCAGCTCGACCGCCGTGACCCCGAGCCGGGTCAGATGCCCGATCGCGGCCGGGTGCGCGAGTCCCGCGTACGTGCCGCGCAGCTCCTCAGGGATGTCCGGGTGCCGCTTGGTGA
This sequence comes from Streptomyces sp. NPDC050806, assembly GCF_055586425.1. Taxonomy (NCBI): domain Bacteria; kingdom Bacillati; phylum Actinomycetota; class Actinomycetes; order Kitasatosporales; family Streptomycetaceae; genus Streptomyces; species Streptomyces sp. NPDC050806. The sequence continues at coordinate 181,950 of NZ_JBVJIF010000011.1, forward strand.
AGCCGCGCACGTGCAGCTCGTAGATCACCGAATCGGCCCACGGCGTCTTCGGCCGCCGGTCGTCCTCCCAGTCGTCGCCGGGCACGTCGTCGTGGACGACGACGCCCTTCGGGACGTGCGGCGCGGAGTCCCGGTCGTCGCGCACCGTGTCCGCTATGTGCTGCTCGGGCCAGTCCCGCACGTGCCCGTACACCTCCGGCGGCAGCAGGAAGTCCCCGTCGACCGCGCGCGCGTACGGGTCGAGCAGCAGCTTCGCCGGATTCCAGCGGGCGCCGGTCCACGGGTCCCAGCGGCCGTGCACCCGGTAGCCGTACCGCGTCCCCGGCAGCACGCCGGGGACGAAGCCGTGCCAGATCTCGTGGGTCAGCTCCGCCAGCGGATGGCGGGTCTCGGCGCCCGCTTTGTCAAAAAGGCACACCTCCACCGACTCGGCGCCCGCCGCCCACAGCGCGAAGTTCGTGCCCGCGACGCCGTCCGGACCGCAGCGGAACCGCGCCCCGAGCGGCTGCGGGGACCCCGGCCGCACCGTGACCGGGGCAGCGGCCGGTCTCGCCCTGCCCTCGTCCGGCAGAGCCTCCTGCTCAAGCGCGCTCGACACGTGGCAGCCTCCCGCGGCTCGCGACTCGATCGGGCGGTGCCGTACGCGGCGCCCCGGCCGCGTGTGTGGACGTGCCCTCCCGGCAATCCTTCCCTGCACTCCTCCTTCCCCGAACCGGTCGGGACGTCACGTTTCCCCACGAAGGGAGCGCTCGTTGAGACCACCGTGACCAACCGATCCCTGACGTACCGAACGCTCCGGCGTCCCTGGACGGCCGCCGTACCGCTGCTCGCGGGCGCCGCGTTGCTCGCCGGCTGCCAGGGACCCGGCGGCTGGGCGTCGGACGAGCCGCCCTCACCGAAGGAGGCCGTACGGGTGCATCCGGACGACGGCGCGCGCGGCGTGCCCGCCGACCACCGCGTCGAGGTGCGGGTGCCGGACGGCCGGCTGGAGCGGGTCGAGGTCACCCGCGCGGGCGACACCGGCAGCGAACCGGTGCCCGGCCGGCTCACCCCCGACGGGCGCGGCTGGCGCTCGGCCGGCGCCCCGCTCGCGCTCGCCTCCCGGTACACCGTCGAGGCCGTCGCGCTGGACGGCCGCGGCCGGCGCACCGCCCGGCACACCTCCTTCACCACGTACGTGCCCGAGCACCGCATCGTCGGCTTCTTCCGCCCCGAGCACCGCTCCACCGTCGGCACCGGGATGATCGTCTCCTTCGACTTCAACCGCCCCGTGCGCGACCGGGCCGCCGTCGAGCGCGCCATCACCGTCACCGCGCGCCCCGAGGTGACCGTCGCGCCCCACTGGTTCGGCGACCGGCGGCTGGACTTCCGGCCCCGTGAGCCCTGGCGGCCGGGCACCGAGGTCACGATGGCGCTGCGGCTGCGGGACCTCCGTGCGGCGCCGGGGGTGTACGGGATCCAGCACAAGACGGTCCGCTTCAGGATCGGCCGGGATCGGACCAGCGTTGTTGACGCAGCCGCGCACACCATGACCGTACGGAGCGCCGGGAAACCGCTCGCCACGCTGCCGGTGACCGCGGGCGACCAGGACAACCCGACGTACAACGGCCGGATGGTGATCCTCGAACGGCACCCGATGACCCGGATGGACGGGGGCACCGTCGGCTTCGGGGGGGAGTACGACATCCCCGACGTGCCGCACGCGCTGCGCCTGACCACCTCCGGCACGTTCCTGCACGGGAACTACTGGGCGCCCAGGGCCACGTTCGGGGCCGCCAACACCAGCCACGGCTGCGTCGGCCTGCGGGACGAGCAGGGCGGCAGCCCCGACACCCCGGCGGGCTGGTTCTACCGCACCTCGCTCATCGGCGACATCGTGGAGGTGATCCGCTCCCGTGACACGACGGTGGCCCCGGACAACGGTCTGGGTGGCTGGAACATGACGTGGCGCGCGTGGCTGCGGGGCTCAGCGGCCGACTGAACGCGGCGCTCCGGCGGGTCCGGGACGGGCCGTTATCCGGCCGATTCGACCGCCCGCCGGAGCCCCTTCCGTACGTCCCGTACCACCCTCACCAGTCGGTACAAAACGGTGACATGTCCGGGGAGTCCCCTCCCGTCCGCAGTGTGGTTATCTGGCGGCAGCGCGCGCGTGGCCCGTGCCGCGCGCTGCGGATGCGGGTTGTGCGAGGGGAAAAGAGGCCAGTCTTGGACGTGCAGCCGATATGGGGGGCGCCGCGGGAGCGGCTTCGGCGGCGGCAGGGGGGAAAGGTCCTGCTCGCTCCGGTGCTCGGGGCGCTGATGGTGCTGGTGGCCGCGTGCGGGGGCAGCGGTGACGAGGGGGACAAGGGCGGCAAGGACACGCCGTCGCAGGCGACGCTGAAGATATCCCCGAAGGACGGCGCCGAGGGCGTCGCCACGAACGGGACCCTGAAGGTGACGGTCGACAAGGGCACGCTGCAGTCCGTCACGGTCAAGGACCGCAAGGGCAGGGCGGTCGAGGGCAAACTGTCCGGGGGCGGCAGCGTCTGGCAGCCGGTGGGCCACCTGGGCACCGCGACGGAGTACACCGTCGACGCGGTGGCGAAGGACTCCGAGGGCCGTGAGGCCGCCGAGCACGCCGACTTCACCACCCTGACCCCGAAGAACACCTTCGTCGGGCGCTATGTGCCGGAGGACGGGCAGACGGTCGGCGTCGGGATGCCGGTCGACCTGCGCTTCACCCGCGGCATCACCGACCCGAAGGCGGTCGAGAAGGCGATCAGGGTGACGGCCGAGCCGTCGGTGCCCGTCGAGGGGCGCTGGTTCGGCAACGACCGCCTGGAGTTCCGCCCGGAGAAGTACTGGAAGCCGGGCACGAAGGTCACGTTCACCATGAACCTCAACGGCGTCGAGGGCCGCCCCGGGGTGTACGGGACGCAGAACAAGAAGGTCACCTTCACCGTCGGCCGCAGCCAGGTCAGCACGGTGGACGCGGCGTCGCACCAGATGACCGTGGTCCGCGACGGCAAGAAGGTCAAGACCCTGCCGATCACGTCGGGCGCGCCGGGCACCGAGACGTACAACGGCAAGATGGTGATCAGCGAGAAGCACCCGGTGACGCGGATGAACGGCGAGACCGTCGGCTTCGGCGGGGAGTACGACATCAAGGACGTGCCGCACGCGATGCGGCTCAGCGACTCCGGCACGTTCATCCACGGCAATTACTGGTCGGGGCAGTGGACGTTCGGCAACCGCAACGCCAGCCACGGCTGCGTGGGGCTCTTCGACTACCGGGGCGGTTCCACGTCCACGCCCGCCGGCTGGTTCTACGAGAACTCCCTGATCGGTGACCTGGTCGTCGTCAAGAACTCGCACGACCGCACCATCCAGCCCGAGAACGGGCTGAACGTGTGGAACATGCCGTGGGAGGACTGGAAGAAGCCGCAGCCGGCTCAGGCCGCAAAGTAGCGGCCGGGACGGTGACGCGGGGTCCCGTCGGCGGGGGAGCGCCGACGGGACCGCGGTCGTACGGCGCGGCCGCACTGTGACGAGAGGCACCGGCGACGTTCCCGTGAACGGCCATTAACCTGCCTGCATGACTGTGAACTTCGAGGTCGCCGACGGGGTCGGCACCATCCGCCTGGACCGCCCGCCCATGAACGCGCTGGACACCGCCACCCAGGACCGGCTCCGCGAGCTGGCCGCGGAGGCGACCCGCCGCGACGACGTCCGCGCCGTGGTCATCTGGGGCGGTGAGAAGGTGTTCGCGGCCGGCGCGGACATCAAGGAGATGCAGGTGATGGACCACGCGGCGATGGTCGCCCGGTCCAGGGCCCTGCAGGACTCCTTCACCGCCGTCGCCCGCATTCCCAAGCCCGTGGTCGCCGCGGTGACCGGGTACGCGCTCGGTGGCGGCTGCGAGCTCGCCCTCTGCGCCGACTTCCGCATCGCCGCGGAGAACGCCAAGCTGGGCCAGCCCGAGATCCTGCTCGGCCTGATCCCCGGTGCGGGCGGCACCCAGCGCCTCGCCCGCCTCATCGGCCCTTCCAAGGCCAAGGACCTCATCTTCACCGGTCGTCAGGTGAAGGCCGACGAGGCGCTCACGCTCGGGCTGGTGGACCGTGTGGTTCCCGCCGAAGAGGTGTACGCGCAGGCGCACGCCTGGGCCGCCCGGCTGGCCGCGGGCCCGGCGATCGCGCTGCGGGCCGCGAAGGAGTCGGTGGACGCCGGTCTGGAGACCGACATCGACACCGGACTGACGATCGAACGCAACTGGTTCGCAGGTCTGTTCGCTACCGAGGACCGCGAGACGGGTATGCGCAGCTTCGTCGAGGAGGGCCCGGGCAAGGCCAAGTTCCGCTGACCGGGCAGGTGTTGGCGGGGCATGCGGGAAGCGGGCGCGCACGCGTGCCCCTTGTGGGGGAATGATGTGAGGCTCAAGGGAGCCTTATGGAGTGCCCCGCGCGCGGTCTCGACGCTCCGCCGCGAGCCGGATTACCGTGCAGGTCAGATGGGGTGTACCGGCCGGTTGACTGCCCATGGCATATGACCGGAGGGGGTGCGGGAGCCGCGGATTCCGGGAGACCGATTCCCGCGGTTCCGCCCCCGTGCCGTGTCGGTTGCGTCCATGATGGTGGCATGGCGGGCCTCGAAGGTAGGGAGCAGCCGCAGCCGCGAACCGGTACGGCTGCCGCGCGCTGGGTTCTGCCCGCCCAGGATGTGGAGGGGGAGAGTGTCAGGGTGACGGCTGCCGCTCGGGGGGACGGAGCGTCGAGGGCGCTCGATCTCATCGGTGACCCCGCCCTTGACGAGGTGCGGCTCCCCTCTCGACCCGAATCGGCGGCGACCGCACGCCGGTTGACGCAGTCCGTACTGCTGAAACAGTGGTCGCTGACGCCCACGCTCGCCGAGCACGCCGTACTGCTCGTGTCGGAGCTGGTCGGCAACGCCGTACGGCACACCGGCGCCCGGACGTTCGGCCTGCGGATGCTGCGGCGCCGTGGCTGGATCCGCATCGAGGTGCGCGATCCGTCGCGCGGCCTGCCCTGTCTGATGCCGGTGCATGAGCTGGACGTGAGCGGGCGCGGGCTCTTCCTCGTGGACAAGCTCTCCGACCGCTGGGGCGTCGACCTGCTGCCGCGCGGCAAGACGACGTGGTTCGAGATGCGGGTGACGGACCGCGCGTGAGCGCGGCGCGGTGAGCCGTGCCGCTCGTGCCCGGAAACGTGACTGGGGCCCTTCCGCGCTGTCGGCGGAACGGGCCCCAGTTGTCGCGCGCCGGCGGACGGAAGGGGTGTGTCCACGGCGCGGGTACGACCTGGCCCGGGTCAATGGGGGGTCGTTGCCCCGACTATCGCAGGCAGGGCAGGCGGCTGCCAAAAGGGCATATCGGTCATGTGCGGAAGTATCGGTGGAAATCCTCGGTCGATCCAAGGTGAGTTGCGCCACCGACCTTCCAATTACCGCTCCCGCCTGGGCGATCGCTGAGTAATTGCCGAATTCGCCCGATGGTTATGCGGGCCGCGCGGTGGGCCTCGGCCGAGACCGGCGTTCCCCCCTGGGAGCCGGCCGCGGCGGTCCGTAGGATGGGGCGCCGAAGCCGCCCGGTGCCGGGCGGCGCCGGACACCGGGGAGGGAGCGGCCGCATGGGAGCGACGGGGCGTGCGCACCGCTCGGCCGCCTGGACGCTGCTGGTCCTCCTCGCGGTGGTCTTCGCGCCGCTGCTCTGCCGGACGGGCGGCGGCACACCGGCCGCGACGGCGCCACGGACGGCGGCCGTGACCCCGGCCCACGCGGCCTCCGTCGCACAGCGGACCGTGGCCCCGTCCGACATGGCCCGGACCGCGGTTCCGGCCCACGCGGTCGCCACCCCGCAGTCGGCGGATCCGGTCCCCGTGGCCGCGTCCGCGCCCAAGAGGTGTGCGCCGCACGACGCGCCCGCCTCCGGCGACAGCGCGCCCGCGCCCGCCACGCACCGCGGGGAGCCCTTCGCCGCCCCGGCGGCCGTGCCCGCCCCGTACCTCTCCCACGACCCCGCGCGCTGCGCCCTCGCCCGGCCACCGACCGGCCCCGCGCCCGCCGCCGACACCGGCAGACTCCTGACCGTACTGCGGATATAGCGCCACCCCGCGCGCCGGCGCCCGGACACCTCGGTGCCCCGGCAGCCGTACGCGCGTACCGGCGCAGCCCCTCCGTATCCGCATCCGCACGTCAGGAGCACACCCATGTCCGCATCCGCTTCGCCGGGCCGCCGTCTCGCGGCCGTCGGCGCGATCCTCGCCCTCATCGTCGGCCTCGTCGCGATCGGCGTAGCCGTCGGCACGGCCATCGAGGGCGGCGGCGACCACACCTCCGCCGAGCCCGGCCCCGCCGCCTCCGTCTCGGAGTCGGACCCCGGCGGCCGCCGGCAGATGTACGACGACATCGAGAAGAAGACCTCGCGCCGGGAGAAGGGCGACGCGCTGGCCGTCGGCCGGACCGACGCGCCGGTCGTCCTGGTCGAGTACGCCGACTACCAGTGCGGCTTCTGCGGCCGCTTCGCGCGGGAGACCCAGCCCGAACTGATCAAGAAGTACGTGGACAAGGGCGTTCTGCGGATCGAGTTCCGCAACTTCACCATCTACGGCGAGGACTCCGAGCGGGCCGCGCGCGCGTCCTGGGCCGCCGGGCGGCAGGGCAAGTTCTGGGAGCTGCACGACGCGCTGTACGCCAAGAGCCGCAAGGGCCCGGCGCTCGCCGAGGACAAGCTGACCGGCCTGGCGCGCGACAGCGGCATCGAGGACATCGACCGCTTCCGGCGCGACATGAAGAGCGAGGCGGCGGCGGACGCGCTCGGCCGCGACCAGCGCGAGGGCTACGACCTCGGCGTGCAGTCCACCCCGTCGTTCCTGGTCAACGGTGAGCCGATCGCCGGTGCCCAGCCGACCGCCACCTTCACCCAGGCCATCGACGAGGCCGCGGCCCGCGCGGAGGAGAACGGGGGCGGCAAGTGAGCGACATCGGCTACCTCGCCGCCTTCCTGGGCGGCGCCCTCGCCCTGCTCAGCCCGTGCAGCGCGCTGCTGCTGCCGGCGTTCTTCGCGTACTCGCTCGCCACGCCCGGCCGGCTGCTGGCCCGTACCGGCGTCTTCTACCTGGGGCTGGCGGTCACGCTGACGCCGCTCGGCGCGGCCAGCACCGCCGCCAGCCGGCTCTTCAACGGCCACCGCGACCTGCTCATCGCCGTCGGCGGCTGGGTCGTGATCGCGATGGGCGTGCTGCAGATCCTGGGCCTGGGCTTCGCGTCCCGGCGGGCGCAGTCCGCCGCCGCGCGGATCACCCCGCGCTCGGCCGTCTCCACCTTCCTGCTGGGCTGCGTCTACGGCCTCGCGGGCTTCTGCGCCGGGCCGATCCTGGGCGCGGTACTGACGGTCACGGCGGTCAGCGGCTCGCCGGTGTACGGCGCTTCGATGCTGGCCGTGTACGCGCTGGGGATGGCGCTGCCGCTGTTCGTACTGGCCCTGCTGTGGGACCGGTTCCAGCTGGGCCGGCGCGGCTGGCTGCGCGGCCGGGAGTTCGGCCTCGGGCCGCTGCGGCTGCACACCACCTCGCTCGTCTCCGGGCTGTTCTTCATCGGCATCGGCGTGCTCTTCCTGGCGTTCAACGGCACGAGCGCGCTGCCCGGAATCCTCGGCACGGACGCGGAATTCCGGCTGGAGGAATGGGCGGCGGCGGCCGGGGACGCCGTGCCGGACACCGTGCTGATCGCGGTGGCCGCGCTGGCCGTCGCCGCGGTGCTCGGCCGCATCGCGCTCCGCCCGGACAAGAAGACGAAGGACTGATCCCACTCATGGGCCGGCCGTGCGGCCATTCGGCTCATATCCGGTGCGGCGGCCGGTGACCTTCCGTGGCGTGCGCGGGATGTCGCCGGCCGGCCACTAGCTTGCCGTGGCATGGAAGCCCTCCTCTTCGCCGGTCTCTTCGCCACCTTCCTGTGCGTCGTGGGCCGGCGGAGCCGAGTGGCGGCGGTCGCGGCGTGGTCGGTGATGTTCGCCGCCGCCGTCTGGCTGGCGGCACATCACCTCACGGGCGCAGTCGTGCCCGGTCTGCCGCAGTGAAGCGTGCCGCGCCCGCCGGCCCGCGCCGACCGGCGGGCCGGAACCGACTGGACCGGAGATCTTCTCGCTCATGAGCGCACTACTGACCGGGCGGATGACCACGCCGCTGAGCACGCCGGCGATCCCCGCGCTGGAGACCGGTCCGCCGGGCGTCATCGCCCGCGCGCAGTACTGGTTCGCCTGCCTCTTCACGGCCGGCTGGACCGCCGTCCTCGGCGGCGGGCTCTACCTCCAGCTCGCCCGGGGCGAACACCCGTGCCCGCTCTGCGTCGTCCAGCGGATGTTCATGGTGCTGGCGCTGCTGGGCGCCGCCCACATCGTCCGGCAGGGGCTGAGCGGCACGGTGCCACGCCGGGACTACCTCATGGGGTGGGGGCTCGCGCTCGTCGGCTGTACGGCCGGTGCGCTGGTGGTGGGGCGGCAGGCGCTGCTGTACCTGCTCGCCGGTGACGGCGCCGGGGCGGCCGCCGACGCACCGGCGGGGGCGTACGGCAGCATCGTGCGGGGCGTGCCGTCCGATGTCTGGGCGTGGTTCTTCTTCCAGGCGTCGGTGCTCGCGATCGGGGCCGTGCTGGTCACCTCGCACCTCACCACGGCCCGGCGGATCCCCGTGCGGGGCGCGCACCACGCGGCCGGGGTGGGCGTGCTGTTCCTCGCCGGGGCGGTCGTCGCGGTGAGCGCGGTGGCCGTCTTCCTGGAGGCGGGGCTGCACGCCTTCCTGCCGGTCGCCCCCGGCCGCTACCAGCTCTTCCACGACCTGGGGCTGGTGCGCTGAGCCGGGGCGGCGGGCCGGGTCAGGCGCTGCGGCGCAGCGGCGGATGCGGGTGCGCGTCCGCCCGGCGCCGGCGGTCGTTGCACAGCAGGCACTTGCCGTAGCCGGGCGGCAGTGGATCCTCGGGGTCGCCGTACAGCGGGTCGACGGCGCCGTGCGGATGGGCGGCGCAGCCGGTCGGGCCGGCGGCGGGTCCGGTCTCGGTGCCGAGCGATCCGGCGGTGGTCAGGGCCTGCCGCAGGACGTCGACGAGCCGGTCGGCGTCCTGCCGGCTGGGGGCCTGCTGCAGGCCCGAGGCGAGGTCGGCGGCGAGAGTGAGCGCGGTCTGGAGTTCGCGCAGGTCTGCGTAACTCATGCCCCGGAGCGTAGGCGCACCCACTGACAGTTGATCTTCCGATCGCACTTCGTGGCATCCCATGCGCCGATGCATGCCCGCCCTCGGCCACGATTCACCACCGCGGAGCCGAAGCCCCCCTTGCGGAGGCATGACGTCCGAGTGACGGGCGGGACGCCGGCGACGGGCGCCGGACGTCCCGCCCCCGGCCGCCGGGCCGGCCCGGGCACGCCCGTGCCCGCGCCCGGTCCCGGCCCCGGCGCCCGCGTCGGCGTCCGCGTCGGCTCAGGGCGCGATCGGCAGCTCGCGCTTGTGGGCGGTGAGGCGGTAGCGGCGCACGATCGTGTCGAACGTCTGCTCGCTGACCGGCTTGCCCTCCAGGAAGTCGTCGAGCGCGTCGTACGTGACGCCGAGCGCGTCCTCGTCGGCCTTGCCCGGGGACAGCGTCTCCAGGTCGGCGGTCGGGACCTTCCAGACCAGCTCGGCGGGGGCACCCAGCGCGTCGGCCACCGCGCGCACCCGCCGCTTGGTCAGGCCGGTCAGCGGCACCACGTCCGCCGCGCCGTCGCCGAACTTGGTGAAGAAGCCCGTCACCGCCTCGGCGGCGTGGTCGGTGCCGACGACCAGGCCGTCCCGGGCACCGGCCACCGCGTACTGCGCGATCATGCGCTGCCGGGCCTTGATGTTGCCCTGGACGAAGTCCTGGTGGTGCTCGTCGCGGAAGGGGACGCCGGAGTCCAGCACGGCCTGCAGGGCCGCGTCGCTGGCCGCCTTCACGTCGACGGTGAGCACCTCGTCCGCCTTGATGAAGGAGAGCGCGAGCTGCGCGTCGTGCTCGTCGGCCTGCACGCCGTAGGGCAGCCGCATGGCGTAGAACGTGGCGTCGTGGCCCGCCTCACGGGCCCGCTCCACCGCGAGCTGGCAGAGCCGGCCCGCGGTGGTGGAGTCCACGCCGCCGCTGATGCCGAGCACCAGGGAGCGCAGCCCCGTGCTCGTCAGCCGCTCGGCGAGGAAGGCCACCCGGCGCTCGATCTCCTCCTGGGCGTCGAAGGACGCGGACACCTGGAGATCCCGGGCGATCTCCTGCTGCAGGCTCATGGACGCCGGGTCGGTCACAGTGGCTCCTCGTGGTCTCGCTGTGGCGCCAGGGCGTGCGGAGGGGCGGGCGGCACCGGCGCACAGGCGCATACGTACGAGGAAACTCTATTCTTCGTTCGCCCACTTCTTCAGCGCGGCCCTGCTGGAGAACTGGCCGACGTTCTTGTCGAGCGGGGTGTCGGTGTACTGGTGGAAGCGCCACTTCGCCTTGATCCGCGGATGTCCGGCCTTGACGTAGTCGGCGATCCACAGGCCGTCGCCCGCGTAGGACGTGGTGTCGTGGTTGAGCCAGAAGTCGCGGTTGCAGTACAGGAGCACCTGATGGCGGTCCGGGCGCAGGGCCTTCACCTCGCGGATGAACTGGTCCTTCTGCGCGTTGCTCGCGTAGGTCCCGGCGCTGGTGCGCTCCCAGTCGACGATCAGGACGTCGCCCAGTCTGGACGCGCACTTCTCGACGAAGTACCGGGCCTGCGCCGCGATGTTCCCCGGCCACAGGAAGTGGTAGAAGCCGACCACGCAGCCGGCCTCGCGGGCCCGCGAAGCCTGCGAACTCTGATGCGGATTGATGTAGGAACGGCCCTCCGTCGCCTTGATGAAGACGAAGTCCAGGCCCTTCGTGGAGTAGGTGGGCTGATACGAGCTGACATCGACGCCGTGCAGCATTGCACTCCTCCCGCAACCGTGCGATTACCAAGCGTCACTACGGTCCGCCTTCATGGGCATGCCCGCTGACGCCGGGCCTCAAAGGTGCTCTTGCCCTCTGGTCGTGCTTCGTCGCTCCCCTCGACGTCCCCCGTGCACGACGGCTGTGCACGCTGTGCGACAAGTGCCGTCGGTGGCCAAACGCCTCCCGGCGTACGGGAGTTCCCGTGGGTAATACGGATACGGGGTGCGGGCCGGGCGCGCAAGCAAAAAACGGCAACGGGTCCGACCCGGAAAGGGATCGGACCCGCTGTCGGGGATGAGCAGTCAGGCCGGAGGGCGGGGCGCGTAGCGCGCCACCAGCGCGGTCAGGGCGGCAATCATGATCAGCATTACGAGAATCACCAGCGTCGCCTGCCCCGAACTCCCGGGGCCATTCCGTGATCTGGATCACATGGGGAATGGGCGGGAGTGGCGGCGCGTACGCCGGTGGCCGGGCGGCCCGTTCAGCACTCGATGATGTTGACCGCGAGCCCGCCGCGCGCGGTCTCCTTGTACTTGACGCTCATGTCGGCGCCGGTGTCCTTCATGGTCTTGATGACCTTGTCGAGGGAGACATGGTGCCGGCCGTCGCCGCGCAGCGCCATACGGGCCGCCGTGACCGCCTTCACCGAGGCCATGCCGTTGCGTTCGATGCACGGGATCTGGACCAGGCCGCCGACCGGGTCGCAGGTCAGGCCGAGGTTGTGCTCCATGCCGATCTCCGCGGCGTTCTCCACCTGCTCCGGGGAGCCGCCCAGCACCTCGGCGAGGCCGCCCGCCGCCATCGAGCAGGCCGAGCCGACCTCGCCCTGGCAGCCGACCTCGGCGCCGGAGATCGAGGCGTTCTCCTTGAAGAGCATGCCGATGGCGCCCGCGGCCAGCAGGAAGCGGACCACGCCCTCGTCCTTCTCCTCCTGTGAGGATCCGCCGGGCACGAAGTTCATGTAGTAGTGCAGAACGGCGGGGATGATGCCGGCCGCGCCGTTGGTGGGTGCGGTCACGACCCGGCCGCCCGCCGCGTTCTCCTCGTTGACGGCCATCGCGTAGAGCGTGATCCACTCCATGGCGTGCGCCTGCGGGTCCCCCTCGGCGCGCAGCGCGCGGGCGGCGTTCGCGGCGCGCCGGCGCACCTTCAGGCCGCCGGGCAGGATGCCCTCGCGGCTGGTGCCGCGGGCGACGCACGCCTGCATGACGTGCCAGATCTCCAGCAGCCCGGCGCGGATCTCCTCCTCGGTCCGCCAGGCCTTCTCGTTCTCCAGCATCAGCGCGGAGATCGACAGGCCGGTCTCCCGGGCGAGCCGCAGCAACTCGTCGCCGGTGCGGAAGGGGTACTTCAGAACGGTGTCGTCGAGGACGATCCGGTCGGCGCCGACCGCGTCCTCGTCGACGACGAAGCCGCCGCCGACCGAGTAGTACGTCTTCTCCAGCAGCGGGGCGCCGTGCTCGTCGTACGCGAAGAGCGTCATGCCGTTGGCGTGGTACGGCAGCGAGCGGCGGCGGTGCAGGATCAGCTCGGTCGACTCGTCGAAGTCGATCTCATGCGCATCGCCTATCTCGGCGTCCAGCAGCCGCAGCCGCTTGGTGGTGCGGATGCGCTCGACCATGTCGTCGGCCCGCTCGACGTCCACGCTGCGCGGGGAGTGGCCCTCCAGGCCGAGCAGGACGGCCTTGGGGGTGCCGTGGCCGTGCCCGGTGGCGCCGAGCGAGCCGAACAGCTCGGCCCGTACGGAGGTGGTCTGCGCGAGGAGGCCGTCCTTCTTGAGGCGGCCGACGAACATCCGCGCCGCGCGCATCGGGCCGACCGTATGGGAGGAGGACGGGCCGATGCCGATGGAGAAAAGGTCGAAGACGGAGATGGCCACGGTGGCGGACTCCTTTGTCGGCTCGTGGTGGGCGGTCGTGCGCGGCCGTGCGACAGCACGCGCCGGTGGGCGAGGGGGGCCGGGCGGCCGAAGAGATGTGACGTTTCTGCGCCGGCGGACGGCATGTGCCGGTTGTCGGATCGGTACCGGTTGTCGAGCGTAACGCGCCCGGGGGACGGACGGTGCATGTGCGGGCGAAGCCACCCGTGAGGCTCGTGACACGGGTTCCCCGTGAGCGGGCGCGCACACCACGGGCCCGGGACACATCCTGCCCCGGGCCCGTGAAGCCCGTGCGACCGCCCGGTTGCCTTACTTGGCCAGGCCGGGGTACAGCGGGTGCTTGTCCGCCAGCGCGGTGACGCGGGTCTTCAGCGCCGCCGCGTCGTACTCCGGCTTCAGCGCCAGCGCGATGATGTCGGCGACCTCGCGGAAGTCCTCGGCCCGGAAGCCGCGAGTGGCCAGCGCCGGGGTGCCGATCCGCAGACCCGAGGTGACCATCGGGGGCCGCGGGTCGTTCGGGACGGCGTTGCGGTTGACCGTGATGCCGACCTCGTGGAGGCGGTCCTCGGCCTGCTGGCCGTCCAGCTCGCTGTCGCGCAGGTCGACCAGGACCAGGTGCACGTCGGTGCCGCCTGACAGCACGTTGACGCCGGCCTCACGCGCGTCCGGGGACGTCAGGCGCTCGGCGAGGAGCCGGGCGCCCTCGACGGTGCGCTGCTGGCGCTCCTTGAAGTCCTCCGAGGCGGCGACCTTGAAGGAGACCGCCTTGGCCGCGATCACGTGCTCCAGGGGGCCGCCCTGGAAACCGGGGAAGACCGCGGAGTTCAGCTTCTTCGCGAAGTCCTTGTTGCGGGCCAGGATGATGCCGCCGCGCGGGCCGCCGAGCGTCTTGTGCGTGGTGGAGGTGACCACGTCCGCGTAGGGCACCGGGTTCGGGTGCAGCCCGGCGGCGACGAGACCGGCGAAGTGCGCCATGTCGACCCACAGCTTCGCGCCGACCTCGTCGGCGATCCGGCGGAACTCGGCGAAGTCCAGCTGTCGCGGGTAGGCGGACCAGCCCGCGATGATCACCTTGGGGCTGTTCTCCTTGGCCAGGCGCTCGACCTCGGCCATGTCGACCAGGCCGGCCTCGTCCACGTGGTAGGCGACCACGTTGAACTGCTTGCCGGAGAAGTTCAGGCGCATGCCGTGCGTGAGGTGCCCGCCGTGCGCCAGGTCCAGGCCGAGGATGGTGTCGCCGGGCTGGGCGATCGCGAAGAGGGCCGCCTGGTTGGCGGAGGCACCGGAGTGCGGCTGCACGTTGGCGTACTCGGCGCCGAACAGCTCCTTGACCCGGTCGATCGCGATCTGCTCGGTGACGTCGACGTGCTCGCAGCCGCCGTAGTAGCGGCGGCCCGGGTAGCCCTCGGCGTACTTGTTGGTGAGGACCGAGCCCTGGGCCTCCATGACGGCGGCGGGAGCGAAGTTCTCCGACGCGATCATTTCGAGGGTGGACTGCTGACGGTGGAGTTCGGCGTCGACAGCGGCGGCGACGTCGGGGTCGAGCTCATGGAGGGAGCTGTTCAGAAGCGACATGAGTCTTCCTGGGTGGGAGCTGCCGAGCGGGCGGCGGGCCCTCTCGGTACGGCGGGCAGGTCAGCCGGCGGTGAAAGCGGTGTACTCGTCGGCGGAGAGCAGGTCCTCCGGCTCGCCGCTCAGCTTCACCTTGAACAGCCAGCCGCCCTCGAACGGGGCGGAATTCACCAGCGACGGGTCGGCCACCACGTCCTCGTTGATCTCCGTGACCTCACCGTCGACCGGGGAGTAGAGATCGCTGACGGACTTGGTCGACTCCAGCTCGCCGCAGGACTCGCCCGCGGTGACGGTCTCGCCGACGTCGGGGAGCTGGGCAAAGACCACATCGCCGAGCGCGTTGGCCGCGTGCTCGGTGATGCCGACCGTCGAGACGCCGTCCGCGGCGGCCGACAGCCACTCGTGCTCCTTGCTGTAGCGGAGCTGCTGGGGGTTGCTCATGGTTCGATTCTCCTGGATGCGGGGGAATGATCGTGCAGAGGGTCTTGACAGGTGAGACGCGACTGCGTCACTTCTACCGGCAGGACGGCCGTCCCGCGGTCATTTCTCCTGGCCGGAGCGTGCCGTGCGGTCACTTCTCCCGCTTGTAGAAGGGCAGCGCGACGACGTCGTACGGCTCGTGCTTGCCGCGGATGTCGACCGCCACCCCCTTCGTACCGGGCTCGGCGTGCGCCGCGTCCACGTACGCCATCGCGATCGGCTTACCGAGCGTGGGGGAGGGGGCACCGGAGGTGACGGTGCCGATGGCGGTGCCCTCCGCGTCCACGACGGGGTAGCCGGCGCGCGGCACCCGGCGGCCCTCGGCGATCAGCCCGACGAGCTTGCGCGGCGGGTTCTGCTCGGCCCGCTCGGCGGCGGCCGCCAGCGCGTCCCGGCCCACGAAGCGGCCGTCGTTCCCGGGCTTCTCGAACTTCACAACTCGGCCGAGGCCCGCGTCGAACGGCGTCAGGGAGGTGCTCAGCTCGTTCCCGTACAGCGGCATGCCCGCCTCCAGGCGCAGCGTGTCGCGGCAGGACAGGCCGCAGGGGACCAGGCCCGCGTCCTTGCCGGCCTCGGTCAGCGCCTCCCAGAGGGCGACCGCGTCGGCGGGCCGGACGAACAGCTCGAAGCCGTCCTCGCCGGTGTAGCCGGTCCGGGCGATCAGCGCGGAGACGCCCGCGACGGTGCCGGGCAGGCCCGCGTAGTACTTCAGCCCGTCCAGGTCGGCGTCCGTAAGGCTCTTCAGGATCCCGGCGGACTCCGGGCCCTGGACGGCGAGCAGCGCGTACGCGTCGCGGTCGTCCCGTACGGCGGCGTCGAAGCCGGCCTGCCGGGCGATCAGCGCGTCCAGCACGGTCTGCGCGTTGGAGGCATTGGCGACGACCATGTACTCCCGGTCGCCCAGCCGGTAGACGATCAGGTCGTCCAGGATCCCGCCGTCCTCCTGGCAGATCATCGTGTACCGGGCGCGGCCGGGCTTGACCGAGCCGATGTTGCCGACCAGCGCGTGGTCCAGGAGGTCGGCGGCCTGCGGCCCGGTGACGGTGATCTCGCCCATGTGCGAGAGGTCGAAGAGGCCGGCGCGGGTGCGGACGGCGACGTGCTCGTCGCGCTCGCTGCCGTAGCGCAGCGGCATGTCCCAGCCGGCGAAGTCGGTCATGGTCGCGCCGAGCGCGCGATGCGTGGCATCGAGCGCGGTGTGGCGGGGGTCGGTCATGCGGGCTCCCGGGATGGACAGACGACAGGGACGTATCGGACGTCTCCCCATCTGTCATCGGAACCTGAGAGGTTCACCGACAGCCCCCATCGGGGCCTCGGCTTGCACCTTGGGTGGGGCCGCACCGGCGTGCGGCCCGCTTTTCAGATCTGCCTCGTCCGCGCAGTACAGGGGCCTGAGAGATTCAAGGGAGGACTTGCTCCTTCGGCGCCCCGCCGTGGCCTGGCGGGAACTCTCCCGCGCGGATTCAAGCGGCCGGTATGCAGTTGGCGGCCGGCGTCGGGTGCGGCGTCCGGCGCGCACATCATTGCACGGGATCGCCGGATGCAGGAGCCCCGGCCCGCGCCGCCCCGACGGCCGGGGGCCAACCCGCCACGACCTGCCCTCCGCTTGAAGCTCATTACCTTTTCTTGACACTCTGCGGGTAGGGGGGCGGCAGTGAACGGAACGGGGAGGGCGATCACGGTGCAGAGGCAAGCCGTATATGCGACGTCGGCAGGGGTCGCGCGCGGCGCGGTGCCCCGCCGCGCCCGCACACCCAAGGCGGTGGTGCGTCCGGGCCGCGGCGCCCGCGTGACGGACCTGCGCGGCGCGGAGGGAGAAGCGCGCGTCCGCGAGCTGGACTTTCCCGCGCGCTGCCTGGTGGTCGTCTCGGGCCTGCCCGGCGGCGGCAAGAGCACGCTGATGCAGCGCGTGGTCCCGGCGCTGGACCGGGCCGGGGTGCCCGTCCACCGCATCGACTCCCAGGACGTACGGGAGCGCTGGGAGGCCGGCCGGCTCGGCGCGCTGCCGTACGGCCTGCTCCGACCGCTGGTGCGGATCGCGCACTACCACGGCCTGTGGCAGGCGCTGCGCTCCGGCGGCAGCGTCGTGGTGCACGACTGCGGCACGGTCGCCTGGGTGCGCCGCTGGATCGCGCGCACCGCCCGGCGGGACGGCCGCGAGCTGCACCTGCTGCTGCTCGACGTGCCCGCCGGCGTCGCGCTGTCCGGACAGCGGGCCAGGGGCCGCGGGGTGTCCGGCTACGCCTTCGCGCGGCACCGGCGCGCGGTGCGCCGGCTGCTCGCCAGGGCCCGGGCGGCCCGGCTGCCGAAGGGGTTCACGGCCACGGTGCTGCTGGACCGGCGGGCGGCCGAGGCACTGGAACGCACGACGTTCGGCTGAGAGCCTGGGCAGACACTGCCGCGTCTCCTGTCCGGGCTTCGGGACGGGGGGCGAAGCGCCCGCGGCGGGCCGCTAGGGTTTTCGATCAGGCAGTGCGGTACGAAGCGGGTGGGTGACCATGGACATTCCGGAGCAGAGCATCCCCGGTCAGGGCGTTTTCGAGCAGAGCATTCCGCAGTTGGCCTGGCCGGCCAACGAGCTGGAGGAAGTGCTCGCGGCGTCGGTGGGTCATCCCGGGGCCGGCGCCCGGATCGTCGAGGTGCTCGGCCGCAGCCGGATATGGGTGCCGCTGCCCAAGGGCGGCGGCCCCGAGAGCGCCGGCTTCGGCGCGCCCGGCCTGGACCTGCCCACCGTGGAGCTGCCCGACGGCCTGGCGTACGTGCCCGTCTTCAGCTCCGAGCAGGAGTTCCTGCGGGTCGTCGGCGCGCACATGTCCTTCACGGTGGCACCGGCCCGCGAGTTCGCCCGCGGCCTGCCGCCGAAGATCGGTATCGCGGTGAACCCGGACGGCACGGTCGGCGTCCCGCTCCCGCCGCCCGCCGTGGCCGAGCTGTGCCGCGGTGACGTGCCCCGCGAGGGGCTGCCGTCCGGCGGCCGGGTGCGGCTGTACGAGCCGGACTGGCAGGACGAGCCGGTGGACTTCCTGGCCGCGGCGGGCCTGGAGTTCTCCGGCGTACCGCACGTCACCACCGCCCGCCGCTGCCTGGCCAACATCGAGGGCGACGCGCCCACCCTCTTCGTCGGTGTACAGGTCGCCGACCCGGCGGCGGCCCTCCAGGACCAGGCCCAGCGCGACATCGCGCTCGGGGCGCTGGGCCGGGCGCTCGGCGCCGTGGCGGTGCCCTGGCCGGTCCAGCTGGTCATGCTGGACATCGCACAGGACCCGGTCGTCGACTGGATGCTGGAGCGCGTGCGGCCCTTCTACACACAGGACCTCGGGTAGCCCCGACGGGCGGGGCCGGCCGCGGCCCGTGCCGGACCGGCCGGTGCGCGCCCGGACCACGCCGGGACCCGGCCCGTAAGCTGGGTGGATGACGGGCGGGCACCCCCACGTGCCCGACGGGAGAAGGGACGGGGACACGTGAGCGCGGGTGCGCATCAGGGAGCGGCGACCGGCCAGGTCGAGCAGGTGCTGCAGCAGGTCTCGCCCGGCCGGTACGACGCCTACGAGGCGCTGCTGCAGGCGCTGTCCGGCGGCCAGGTGTGGATGCTGCTGTGGCAGGGCCAGGCCGGGGCCCCCGATGCGCAGTACGGGAACATGGAGGTCGACGGGCTCGGCTACGCGCCGTGCGTGACCTCCCCCGCCGAGCTGGCGGCCAGCGGCTGGACCCGCGCCCACGAGGTCGTGCCCGGCGCCGAGATCGCCGCCGCGCTCTACCCCGACCGCTGGGGCCTCTGGCTGAACCCGCACGCGCCCGGCGGCGGCGTCGGCATCCCCTGGCTGGACCTGCGCCGGATCGCCGGCGGCCTGGACCGGCTGCCCGCGGGGCCCCTGCGGATCACCGAGCCGGTCGTGGAGATCCCGCAGTTCTACGCCCTGCTCGGGCAGAACGCGCACCGCACGCCCGCCGTCCGCTCGCTGCGCCGGGCCTGGGTGCAGCCCGCCCTCGGCGTTCCCTACCTCGCGGTCGGCCTGGATCTGTACGACACGGGGCGGGCCGCGGTGGAATCGGTACGGCTGATGATGCAGCAGTCCATCGGCGCGGTTCCGGAGGGACTGCCGGTCTCCACGGTGGCGATGGAGGACGAGTACGACCCCGTGGCCATGTGGATGCGGGCCTACTCCCGCCCCTTCTTCGACCGTGGGGCGCACGGCCCGGCTCCGGCTCCGGCCGCCTCGTACGGCTACGGCTACCCCGGCCCCCACTGACGTCCCCCGCGGGCGGGAGCGCGGCGGCCCCAGCCGCCCTCCCGTGTGCCGTAGTGTGCCGAATTGCCCCTGTGTGCACCCCGGTTGAGGCTGGCGTGAACCGGCTGTCAGGACCGCTCAGCCGTCCGTGATGTCCGTATAACGGTATGCCGTGGAGCACATCACAGTTGCGCATCCTTTCCTCGGCAGGACTGGTGACTGATCGCGACTCGGATGAAGACTCCCGCAGCAGGGGTCTAGACCCCGTGTGCGACGAGCAGTTGGACCGCTGTCGCGCGGACATCCGAAGACCGATGAGCTGCAAGACCTCCGGGCGTCCGCCGGCGTGCACACCAGTGAGTGAACCGAGCCGCCGACGCGGCGGGCGTGGCCGGCCGCAGGGCGGGCCGAGAGGGGTCAAAGGCACTGTGACCGCACCGATCGAGACCACCGGGGCGGCTGCTGAGGCGCAGCCGGAAGCGGTGCTGGAAGGCGTCGGGAGCAAGCGGATCGAAGGCCGTTCGCTCGGCCAGATCGCCTGGCTGCGCTTCAAGCGCGACAAGGTCGCGGTGGCGGGTGCCATCGTTGTCATCCTCCTCATCGTCATCGCCGCGCTCTCCCGTCCCCTCCAGTCGCTGCTCGGCCTGGACCCGAACGAGCCGAATCAGTCGCTGATCGACCCCAACACCACCCTGCCGCTCGGCGACTTCGGCGGCATGAGCGCGGACCACCCGCTCGGCGTCGACCCCAAGTTCGGCCGCGACCTGCTCGCCCGGGTCCTGGAGGGCTCCTGGGTCTCGCTGATCGTCGCGTTCGGCGCGACCCTGCTGTCGGTGGCGATCGGCACGGTCCTCGGCGTGGTCGCGGGCTACTACCGCGGCCGGGTGGACGCCGTGATCAGCCGGATGATGGACGTCTTCCTGGCGTTCCCGCTGCTGCTCTTCGCCATCGCCATCTCCGCCTCGCTGCAGGGCGGCGCCTTCGGCCTGGAGGGCCTGCCGCTGCACATCTCGGTCCTGATCTTCGTGATCGGCTTCTTCAACTGGCCCTACATGGGCCGCATCGTGCGGGCGCAGACCCTGTCGCTGCGCGAGCGCGAATTCGTCGACGCGGCCCGGGGGATGGGTGCGCGCGGACCGTTCATCCTCTTCCGTGAGCTGCTGCCGAACCTGGTGGGGCCCATCGTGGTCTACTCCACGCTGCTGATCCCCTCCAACATCCTCTTCGAGGCGGCCCTCAGCTTCCTCGGTGTCGGTATCCAGCCCCCTCAGGCCTCCTGGGGCGGCATGCTCAACCAGGCGGTCAAGTACTACGAGGTCGACCCGCAGTACATGCTCGTCCCCGGCCTCGCGATCTTCGTCACCGTACTCGCGTTCAACCTCCTCGGTGACGGTCTGCGGGACGCGCTGGACCCACGCAGCCGCTGACGCCGCTCCCGCGGCGCCCGGGCGGTCCCGGCAGTTCCACCCGAAGTTTCCGACGAACGAAGGGGAAACCGACCATCATGCGAAGGTCAGTCCCGGTCGCGGCGATCGCGGCCATATCCAGTGCGGGCCTTTTGCTGGCCGGCTGCAGTGGCGGCAAGGACTCCGCCAACGGATCGTCCGAGGCGAACGCCGCCACCAAGGGGATCGTCAACACCTCGAACGAGAAGGGCGGAACGCTCAACTACGCGATCAGTGACGCCCCCGAGTCCTTCGACCCCGGCAACACGTACTACGCCTTCATCTACAACTTCAGCCGTCTCTACGCGCGTCCGCTGACGACCTTCAAGCCGGCCCCCGGCGAGAAGGGCAACGAGCTGGTGCCGGACCTCGCCGAGTCGATGGGCAAGCCCTCCGACGGCGGCAAGACCTGGACGTACAAGATCCGCAAGGGCGTGAAGTACGAGGACGGCAAGGAAGTCACCTCGCAGGACGTCAAGTACGCGGTCGAGCGCTCCAACTTCGCGCGGGACACCCTCTCCCTCGGCCCGAACTACTTCCAGCAGTTCCTGGTGGACGACGACAAGTACAAGGGTCCGTACAAGGACAAGTCCAAGGCCGGGCTGAAGTCCATCGAGACGCCGGACGACCACACTGTCGTCTTCCACCTGAAGAAGCCGTTCGCGGAGTTCGACTACCTGGTCTCGGCGCCGCAGACCGCCCCGGTCCCGCAGGCCGAGGACAAGGGCGCGGAGTACACCCGCTCCGTGGTCTCCACCGGCAGCTACAAGTTCAAGAGCTACCAGGAGGGCAAGCAGCTCGTCCTGGAGCGCAACCCGCAGTGGTCCGCCAAGACCGACCCGCTGCGCAAGCAGCTCCCGGACAAGATCGTCCTGAAGATGAAGGTCGCCCAGTCGACCATCGACAAGGACCTGAAGTCCGGCAACACCCACATCGACCTCGCCGGCCGCGGTGTGGACGGCCAGACCCAGGCCCAGCTGCTGACCAACAGCTCGGAGAAGGCCAACACCGACAACGCGCTCGGCCAGCGGCTGGTCTACACGGCGATCAACTCCAAGGTGAAGCCGTTCGACAAGCTGGAGTGCCGCCAGGCCGTCCAGTACGCGATCGACAAGAAGGCCGTGCAGACCTCGCTCGGCGGCCCGATCCGCGGTGACATCGCCTCCACCGTCCTGCCGACCGACATCGCCGGGTACCAGAAGTACGACCTGTACCCGCAGAAGTACGACGCCAAGGACAAGCTGGACCTGACCGAGGCGAAGAAGAAGTGGAAGGAGTGCGGTGCCGGCAAGACCGACACCACCATCCTCGCCCGCTCCGACCGCCAGGACGAGGTCGACGCGGCCACCACGGTCATCGACTCGCTGAAGAAGATCGGCATCAACGCCAAGATCCAGCAGTACCCGACGAGCAAGTACTTCTCGGACTACGCCGGTGTGCCGAAGTTCAACAAGAAGAACAACGTCGGTCTGATCATGATGCAGTGGGGCTCGGACTTCCCGACCGGCTACGGCTATCTGCAGCAGATCCTGAACGGCAAGGCGATCAGCCAGTCCGGCAACACCAACCTCTCCGAGCTGGACGACCCGGAGATCAACAAGCTGCTCGACAGCGCCATCGCCGACACCGACCAGGCCGCGCGCGAGAAGGCGTACGCCGAGATCGACAAGAAGACGATGGAGCAGGCGGTGATCGTGCCGCTGACCTACTTCAAGGTGCTGATGTACCGCTCGCCGGAGGCCACGAACCTGGTGTCCACCTCGGCCTTCAGCGGTCAGTACGACTACCTCAACGTCGGCGTCAAGAAGTAGCAGCCCCGGAAGGCAGGTGAAGGCATTGGTGCCCGCCGGCGGCGGCCGGCGGGCACCGACGCCGCAGTCCCGTGTTCTCGTACATCATCCGCAGGCTGATCAGCGCAGTGATCCTGCTGCTGATCGTCAGTGCGGTCACCTTCGGCATCTTCTTCCTGCTGCCGAAGCTGGCCGGGCAGACCAGCGACCAGCTCGCCCAGCAGTACATCGGCAAGGCACCCACGCCCGCGGACATCGCCGCGGTGAAGAAGAACCTCGGCTTCGACAAGCCGGTGTACGAGCAGTACTGGGACTTCCTCAAGGGCATCTTCGTCGGCGTCGACTACAAATTCGGTCCCGAGGCGGTGCACTGCCACCGGCCGTGCTTCGGGTACTCCTTCAAGACCCACATCGAGGTCTGGCCCGAGATCCAGTCCCGGCTTCCGGTGACCCTCTCGCTGGCCGCCGGTGCCGCGGTGGTCTGGGTCGTCTCCGGCGTGGCCACCGGCGTGCTCTCCGCGCTGCGCCCCGGCTCGCTCTTCGACCGCGCCGCGATGGGCGTGGCACTGGCCGGTGTCTCGCTCCCCATGTTCTTCACCGGCGCACTGGCGCTGGCCCTCTTCACCTACCAGTGGCCGATCTTCGAGCGCAGTGACTACGTACCGCTGCTGGAGGATCCGTTCGGGTGGGCGCGCACCCTGGTCCTGCCCTGGGTGACCCTGGCGTTCCTCTATTCGGCGCTGTACGCCCGGCTCACCAGGGCGGGCATGCTGGAGACGCTGAACGAGGACTTCATCCGCACCGCGCGCGCCAAGGGCCTGCGCGAGCGCAAGGTCGTCGTCCGGCACGGCCTGCGCGCCGCGCTCACGCCGATCATCACCGTCTTCGGCATGGACCTCGGCCTGCTGCTGGGCGGCGCGCTCATCACCGAGCAGGTCTTCTCCCTCCAGGGCGTCGGCGCCTTCGCCGTCCAGGCGATCACCGCCAACGACCTGCCCAACATCCTCGGCGTCACCCTGCTCGCCGCCTTCTTCATCGTCCTGTGCAACCTGGTGGTGGACGTCCTGTACGCCGCCGTCGACCCGCGGGTGAGGCTCTCGTGACCGACTCCGAAGAACTGACGAGGACCGGCCCGGACGCGGGCTCGTCGGCGATCGCCGAGCCCGTCGCGGAGGGCGGCGCGGAACCCACCGCCTTCCTCGAAGTACGCGACCTGAAGGTCCACTTCCCGACCGACGACGGTGTCGTGAAGTCCGTCGACGGCCTCTCCTTCAAGCTGGAGAAGGGCAAGACCCTCGGCATCGTCGGCGAGTCCGGCTCCGGCAAGTCCGTCACCTCGCTCGCCGTGATGGGCCTGCACCGGGCCTCGCGCCGGCAGCGCAGCAAGGTCCGGATGTCCGGCGAGATCTGGCTGGACGGCAAGGAGCTGATCGGCGCCGACCCCGACGACGTACGGCGGCTGCGCGGCAGGGAGATGGCGATGATCTTCCAGGATCCGCTGTCCGCGCTGCACCCCTACTACTCGGTCGGCAACCAGATCGTGGAGGCGTACCGCGTCCACCACGACGTGGACAAGAAGACCGCGCGCAAGCGGGCGGTCGAGATGCTGGACCGGGTGGGCATCCCGCAGCCGGACAAGCGGGTGGACGACCACCCGCACCAGTTCTCCGGCGGCATGCGGCAGCGCGCGATGATCGCGATGGCGCTGGTCAACAACCCCGAGCTGCTGATCGCCGACGAGCCCACCACCGCGCTGGACGTGACCGTCCAGGCGCAGATCCTGGACCTGATCCGGGACCTGCAGAAGGAGTTCGGCTCGGCGGTCGTCATCATCACCCACGACCTCGGCGTGGTCGCCGAGCTGGCGGACGACCTGCTGGTGATGTACGGCGGGCGGTGCGTGGAGCGCGGCCCGGCCGAGAAGGTCTTCTACCAGCCGCAGCACCCCTACACCTGGGGCCTGCTCGGCTCGATGCCGCGCATCGACCGCGCGCAGACCGAGCGCCTGATCCCGGTCAAGGGATCCCCGCCCAGCCTGATCAACGTCCCGGCCGGCTGCGCCTTCAACCCGCGCTGCCCGTACGCGGACGTGCCCAAGGACAACCTCACCCGTACCGTCCGCCCCGAGCTGCGCGAGGCCGGCAATGGGGGCACCCCCGCCAATGAGGGCGTAGCCGGCGGGGGAGGCCACTTCTCCGCCTGCCACATGGCGCCGGAGGAGCGGGAGCGGATCTGGACCGAAGAGATTGCGCCGAAGCTGTGACCGAGACGACTGACGCGAAGAACACGACGGCGGCGGCACCCTCCGAGGGGGCCGCGGCCGCACCGCTGCTGAAGGTGCGCGGCCTGGTCCGCCACTTCCCGATCACCAAGGGGCTGCTGAAGCGCCAGGTGGGCGCGGTGCAGGCGGTCGACGGCATCGACTTCGACGTGTACCCGGGCGAGACGCTGGGCGTGGTCGGCGAGTCCGGCTGCGGCAAGTCGACGATGGGCCGGCTGATCACGCGGCTGGACGAGCCGACCGGCGGCACCATCGAGTTCGAGGGCCGGGACATCACGCACCTGTCGACCGGCGGGATGCGCCCGATGCGCCGCGACGTCCAGATGATCTTCCAGGACCCGTACGGCTCGCTGAACCCGCGGCACACCATCGGCGGGATCATCGGCACCCCCTTCCGGCTCCAGGACGTCGAGCCCGAGGGCGGGGTGAAGAAGGAGGTGCAGCGGCTGCTGGAGCTGGTGGGCCTGAGCCCGGAGCACTACAACCGGTACCCGCACGAGTTCTCCGGCGGCCAGCGCCAGCGCATCGGCATCGCCCGCGCGCTCGCCCTCAAGCCCAGGCTGGTCGTCGCCGACGAGCCGGTCTCCGCGCTGGACGTCTCCATCCAGGCCCAGGTCGTGAACCTGATGGACGACCTCCAGGACGAGCTGGGCCTGACGTACGTGATCATCGCGCACGACCTCTCGGTCATCCGGCACGTCTCGGACCGGATCGCGGTGATGTACCTCGGCAAGATCGTGGAGCTGGCGGACCGCGACTCCCTGTACGACGCGCCGATGCACCCGTACACCAAGGCGCTGCTCTCCGCCGTGCCCGTACCGGACCCCAAGCGGCGCACCGAGCGGGACCGCATCCTGCTCAAGGGCGACGTGCCCTCGCCGATCAACCCGCCCTCCGGCTGTCGCTTCCGCACGCGCTGCTGGAAGGCGACGGAGGTGTGCACCACGACGGAGCCGCCGCTGGTGGCGCTGCGCACGGGCCACCGGGTGGCGTGCCACCACCCGGAGAACGCCCCGGACGGGGTGTCCGGCAACGGTGCCGCCGGGCAGCCGGCGAAGCCGACCGGTAAGGAGTCAACAAGCCAGTAATGGCTGATGAGTTGGCAAAGTGACGGGTGTGACGGAACGGAAGAGTGCAGAGTCGGCGCGGTTGTTCATGAAGCATCCGTGCGTTCGAAGGGACCGGCTCACCCATGGCACTCTCCCGTTCAGCACGTGGCACCCGCCGCAGCCGCCACAGAACCCGCCTGCTCGCGCTGGCCACCGCCGTCGCGGCGGCGTGCACGGTCGCCGCGGCGCCCGGCGCCTCGCCCGGCGCCCCCGGCGCGGGTGACCCCTACTTCCCCCACCTGGGCAACGGCGGCTTCGACGCCCTCCACTACGACCTCGGCGTCAGCTACGCCCCGGACAGCGACCGGCTCGACGGCCGGACGACGCTCACCGCCCGGGCCACGCAATCCCTCAGCTCCTTCGACCTGGACCTCCAGAAGCTCGACGTCACGTCGGTCCGGGTGGACGGCGCACGGGCCCGGTTCACGCGCTCCGGCGACGAGCTGACCGTCACCCCGCGGTCCCCGCTCCACAAGGGCGAGCGCTTCACCGTGCGCGTCGTCTACGGCGGTGTCCCCGAACCGCTCGGCGGCCCGATCGTCTTCGGCTCGGCGTACGGCTGGATGAAGACCCCGGACGGCGTGTTCGTCGCGTGCGAGCCGAACGGCGCGTCCACCTGGTTCCCCTCCAGCGACCACCCGGGGGACAAGGCGACGTACGACATCCGCATCGACGCGCCGAAGGGCCTGACCGGTGTCTCCAACGGCAGGCTCGTCGCCTCGTACGAGAAGCGCGGCCGCTCCTACGCCCACTGGCGCGAGTCGAAGCCGATGGCCACCTATCTCGCCACCGCCACCATCGGGAAGTTCGACGTCCGGACCGGCACCACGCCCGGCGGCATCCCCGTCTACGTGGCCAGCGACCCCACGCTGCCCGCCGGCGGCGTCGACTTCTTCCAGGTCACCTCGGAGGCGACCGACTACTGGTCGACGGTCTTCGGTCCGTACCCCTTCGAGACGACCGGCGCGATCGTCGACGACATGCCGGACGCGGAGTTCTCCCTGGAGACCCAGTCCAAGCCCGTCTACTCCGCGGTGCGCGACGAGTCCACCATCGTGCACGAGCTGGCCCACCAGTGGTTCGGCGACTCGGTGTCGGTGGCCTCCTGGCGGGACATCTGGTTCAACGAGGGCTTCGCCACGTATGCGCAGTGGCTGTGGAACGAGCACAAGGGCGGGGCCACCGCCCATGAGTCCTTCGCGAAGGCGTACGCGGCGCGGCCCGCGGACTCCGACTTCTGGAAGGTGCGGGTCGGCGACCCGCAGCGCGACACCATGTTCGCCTCGGCGGTGTACCAGCGCGGCGCCATGACCCTGCAGGCGCTGCGCGAGCGCATCGGCGACAAGGCGTTCTTCGCGCTGCTGCCCGCCTGGACGCGGGCGCACCGCTACGGCAACGCCTCCACCGCGCAGTTCATCGCGCTGGCGGAACGGATATCGGGGCAGCGGCTGGACGACCTCTTCGACACCTGGCTCCGCACGGACAGCAGGCCGGCGCTGCCGTAGCGGGGGCCGTAGCCGCGGGCGAGGCGGCGGCGGAGGCCGGTGGGGGCGGCGGGACGGATCCCGATGCCTCTACCGGCCAGTAATAATTCCATGTACCGTGCACCGCATGGCACAGGTGACCATAGGTAACAGCGAGTTCGACCGCGACACGGCGATCGTCCGCCGCTCTCCCGGCGTCTACGACGCCGAGCTCTCGGCCGGCTGGACGATCATCCACGCGGTCAACGGGGGCTACCTCCTCGCGCTGATGGGCCGCGCCCTGGGTGACGCGCTGCCGCACCCGGACCCGATGACGGTCACCGCCCACTACCTCACCGCGTCCAGGCCGGGCCCGGCCGTCATCCGTACCGAGGTCGTGCGCACCGGCCGCACCATGTCCACCGGCACGGCGACCCTCGTCCAGTTCGAGGACGACGGTTCCGAGGTCGAGCGGCTGCGCGTGCTGGCCGCGTACGGCGACCTCGACGCGCTGCCGGACGACGTGCGCACCACCGCCAAGCCGCCCGCCATGCCGGCGCACGCGGAGTGCTTCGGCGCCGACGCCGCCCCCGGGGGCCGCCCCGCGCTTCCCGGCAGCTCGGCGATCACCGCCCGGCTCGACGTCCGGCTGGACCCCGCGACCTGCGGCTGGGCCGTCGGCGCGCCCAGCGGCAACGGCGAGATGCGCGGCTGGTTCGGCCTCGCCGACGGCCGCGACGCCGATCCGCTCTCCCTCCTCCTCACGGTCGACGCGCTGCCGCCCACCGCCTTCGAGATGGGCCTCAAGGGCTGGGTCCCCACCGTGGAGCTGACCACCCACATCCGCTGCCGCCCGGCGCCCGGCCCGCTCCGCGTCTCCATCACCACGCGCAACCTCGCCGGCGGCTTCCTGGAGGAGGACGCCGAGGTCTGGGACGCCGACGACCGCCTGGTCGCGCAGTCCCGGCAGCTCGCGCGGGCGCTGCTGGACTGACCGGGAGCCGGGGTGCGCCCGGCCGGGGTTGTGGAGGGTGCCTCCGAGCGCGGGGTGTGCG
This sequence comes from Streptomyces sp. NPDC050806, assembly GCF_055586425.1. Taxonomy (NCBI): domain Bacteria; kingdom Bacillati; phylum Actinomycetota; class Actinomycetes; order Kitasatosporales; family Streptomycetaceae; genus Streptomyces; species Streptomyces sp. NPDC050806. The sequence goes on from NZ_JBVJIF010000011.1 coordinate 210,198, forward strand.
CTCCCGGTGCGCCCCTCGGAAGCTCGTAGAATCGTGCGCACCATGGTTTACCTCGACCACGCCGCCACCACCCCGATGCTGCCGGAGGCGGTGCAGGCGATGACCGCCCAGCTGACCGTGACCGGCAACGCCTCTTCGCTGCACGCCGCCGGCCGGCGTGCTCGCCGTACCGTCGAGGAGGCCCGGGAATCCCTCGCCGCCTCGCTCGGCGCACGCCCCAGTGAGGTCGTCTTCACCGCGGGCGGCACGGAGGCCGACAACCTCGCCGTCAAGGGCCTGTACTGGGCCCGCCGGGACGCCGAGCCGTCCCGCACCCGCGTACTGGCCAGCCCCGTCGAGCACCACGCCGTGCTGGACGCGGTCGAATGGCTCGCCGAGCACGAGGGCGCCCACGTGGAATGGCTGCCGGTGGACTCGTACGGGCGGGTGCACCCCGACGCGTTCCGCGCCGCCGTCGAGTCCGGGGCCGGCCCCGACGACATCGCGCTCGCCACCGTCATGTGGGCCAACAACGAGATCGGAACGGTCCAGCCGGTCGCCGAACTGGCCGCGGTGGCGAACGAGTTCGGCATCCCGCTGCACGCCGACGCGGTACAGGCGGTCGGCCAGCTGGAGGTGGACTTCGCCGCCAGTGGCCTGGCCGCGATGACCGTCTCCGGCCACAAGATCGGTGGCCCGTACGGCATCGGGGCGCTGCTGCTGGGCCGCGAGTACGCCCCCGTGCCCGTGCTGCACGGCGGCGGGCAGGAGCGCCACGTCCGCTCCGGCACCCTCGACACGCCCGCGATCGCCGCCTTCGCCGCGGCCGCGCGGTACGCCGTCGCGCACCGCGAGGAGTTCGCGCGCGAGATCGGCGCCCTGCGGGACGAGCTGATCACGGCCGTCCGCGCGGCCGCGCCCGACGCCGTCCTCGGCGGCGACCCCGACCCGGCGGGCCGGCTGCCCGCCAACGCGCACTTTTCCTTCCCCGGCTGCGAGGGCGACTCCCTGCTGCTCCTCCTGGACGCGCAGGGCATCGAGTGCTCCACCGGCTCGGCCTGCACCGCCGGCGTCGCCCAGCCCAGCCACGTCCTGCTCGCCGCCGGCATGGCCCCGGACCTGGCCCGCGGCACGCTCCGCTTCTCCCTCGGCCACACCTCCACGAAGGAGGACGTGGCGGCCCTGGCGGACGCGATCGGCCCGGCGGTGCAACGAGCGCGGAGCGCGGGGCTGAGCTGAGGCGGCCGCGGGCCGGGGTGAGGTCGGCGGTTCGGCCCGTCAGCCGTGGAAGGTCGTGGTCGCCTCCAGCGCGGCGCGCCCGGCGGTGACCCGGTTCACCGGTGCCGCCGCGTCGGCGTACCCGAAGGAGACCCCCACCAGCAGCTTTCCCCCGGTGACGCCGAGTTCGTCGCGCACGGTGCCGGCGTAGAAGCTCAGCAGCCCCTGCGGGCAGCTGGCGATGCCGTACGCGGTCATCGCCAGGAGCAGCGTCTGCAAGTACGCCCCGACATCCGCGGCCGCCCGTGCGCCGGCTCCCTCGGGGGCGAAGAGGAACGCGACGTGCGGCGCGCCGTAGAAGCCCAGGCTCTCGGCGTCGTAGGCCGCGCGTGCGGCGTGGTCGTCCCGGCCGATGCCCAGTGCGCCGTAGAGCTGCCTGCCGAAGGCGGCCTGCCGTTGCCGATGCACCGGTGCGTACATGTCCGCGTCGTACGGGAAGTCGACGGAGGTGCGCCGCGCCGCGTGGGCGGCCCGGAGCGAGCCCGCGAGCCGGTCGCGCACCGCGCCGCTGACCACCTCCACCCGCCACGGCTGGGTGTTGGAGTTGGACGGTGCCGCGCCGGCCAGCGAGAAGACCGCCCGCATCGTCCCCTCGGGCACCGCGTCGGGCCGGAACGCGCGCACGGCACGCCGGCCGCGGATCAGCTTCTCGGCACAGGCGCTCAGCCCGGCGCGGCCATTCGGTGCGCTGTGGCTGCTCGGCTCGGCGTGATGGACAGGACGCATGGAGCGCTCCCCGGTGAGACATGAACGAAGTAAACGCTGGCGTTTACCAACTTCCCCGCACTCTAGCCACCCACCGGCCCGTAAGTAAACGCAGGCGTATACTTGCCGCATGGCTACGGCGGCGAAGGCGGGGCAGCGACGGGGGCAGGGCGCGCGGGACCGGATCCTGGCCGCGGCCGACCGGCTGTTCGCGCGGCAGGGGATCACCGCGACCGGCATGGAGCAGGTCGCGGAGGAGGCGCCGGTCTCCAAGCGCACGCTCTACGCGCACTTCCGGACCAAGAGCGAGCTGGTGCTCGCCCACCTGCGGGCGCTCGCCTCATCGGGGAACACGCTGGAGGGCGTGCTGACCCGCGAGGACCTGCCGCCCCGGGAGCGCATCCTGCGGCTGTTCGACCTGCCCGTCGCGGACGCGGGCGCGGTGCGGGGCTGCCCGTTCCTCGACGCCGCGGCCGAGTTCCCCGACCCGGAAGACCCGATCCACGTCTGTGCGCGCGAACAGAAGCTGCTGATGGTACGGCTGGTCACCGCGCTGGTCACGGAGCTGGGCTGCGCCGGGCCCGGCGCGCTCGCCGAGCAGCTGGTGACGCTCGCCGACGGCGCGGCCGGCCGGGCCATGGTCCTGAACGACCCGGACTACGGCCGGTTCGCCCGCGCCGCCGCCGAGATCCTCCTCGATCGGGCCCTGACCGGGAACTCCACCGCCACCGGCGCGAAGGCGGGCTGACCGAGCGGCGCCCGGTGGGTTCCCCGCCTCGCGGTCGGCCCTTCCGTACGGGGAGCCGGCCGTCCGTACAGAAAGGACCCCTGCTCCCGTCCGGCCGGTGCGCGCTCAGTCCGGGGACTTCCCCGGGTCCTTGCCCTTGCCCGGATTGCGCGACAGCGCTTCCTTCACCAGGTCCATGTAGCGGTCCCAGTCCCAGTGCGGGCCCGGGTCGGTGTGGTCGGCGCCCGGCACCTCGATGTGGCCGATGATGTGCGTGCGGTCGGCCGGGATGCCGTACCGCGCGCAGATGTCCGCGGTCAGCTGCGCCGAGCTCGCGTACATCGTTGCCGTGAAGTCCTGCGGCCGGTCGACGAAGCCCTCGTGCTCGATGCCGATGCTGCGCTCGTTGTACTCCCGGTTGCCCGCGTGGAAGGCGACGTCCAGCTCCCGCACGGTCTGCGCGACGTGTCCGTCCTTCCGCACGACGTAGTGCGCGGCCGCGCCGTGATCCGGATTGCGGAAGACCCGCAGGGCCGTCGCGTAGCTCCCCTGCACGACGTGGATCACCACCCGGTCGATGACGTAGTCGTCCGGCCGGTCGGCCCGCCGCCAGTTCGCCCCGGACGCGGCGGACCACTGCGCGTCGCGGTAGTCGACCTCGCCCGGCTTGCGCGGTTTCTCCTGGCCGGGCAGCCGCCACCACCAGCGCTCCAGCCGCTCGTGCGCGGCCAGCCCCGCGGCCGCCACCGCGACCGTCCCGCCGATCAGCACCGCTCGGCGGCCGACGACTCTGCGGCCCGTGTGATCACCGTCTCCCATGCGCTGAACAACGCTCACCCCCCGGTTCCCGGTTCCGCCCGGCGGCCGGACGCCTTCCCCTTCCACTCGTGTCAGCGGTTCCGTCTACTCTGGAAGGGCTATGACTGACGCTCCCCGCCGCCTCCGCGTGCTCGCCGCCATGTCCGGCGGTGTCGACTCCGCCGTCGCCGCCGCCCGCGCCGCCGAGGCGGGCCACGACGTGACCGGTGTGCACCTCGCCCTTTCCGAGAACCCCAAATCCTTCCGTACGGGCGCGCGCGGCTGCTGCACGATCGAGGACTCGCACGACGCCCGCCGGGCCGCCGACGTCATCGGCATCCCCTTCTACGTCTGGGACCTCGCCGAGCGGTTCCGCGAGGACGTCGTCGACGACTTCGTCGCGGAGTACGAGGCGGGCCGTACGCCCAACCCCTGCCTCCGCTGCAACGAGAAGATCAAGTTCGCCGCGCTCCTCGACAAGGCGCTGGCCCTCGGCTTCGACGCCGTCTGCACCGGCCACTACGCCACGGTCGTGACCCGCGAGGACGGCAGCCGCGAACTGCACCGCGCCTCCGACATGGCCAAGGACCAGTCCTACGTCCTCGGCGTCCTGGACGAGCGCCAGCTCGCGCACGCCATGTTCCCGCTCGGCGACACGGTCACCACCAAGGCCGAGATCCGCGAAGAGGCCGCGCGACGTGGTCTGTTCGTCGCCAAGAAGCCCGACAGCCACGACATCTGCTTCATCGCCGACGGCGACACCCAGGGCTTCCTCGCCAAGCGGCTGGGCCGCGCCGAGGGCGACATCGTGGACGAGTCCGGTACGAAGCTGGGCACGCACGAGGGCGCGTACGGCTACACGATCGGCCAGCGCAAGGGCCTGCGCATCGGCACCCCGGCGGCGGACGGCAAGCCGCGGTACGTCCTGGACATCTCCCCGGTGGACAACACCGTCACCGTCGGCCCCGCCGAGGCCCTGGACGTGACGGCCCTCACGGCCATCCGCCCCCGCTGGTGCGGCACGCCCCCGTCCGGCCCCGGCACGTACACCGCCCAGCTCCGCGCCCACGGCGACGAGACCGAGGTCCGCGCCGAGCCCACCGAGGACGGCTTCACCGTCGCCTTCACCACCCCCGCCCGAGGCGTGGCCCCCGGCCAGGCGATCGTCCTGTACGACGGGACGCGGGTGGTCGGCTCGGCGACGATCGCGACGACCCGCCGCGCGACGGCCGCGAGCGCGCGCTAGCCGTATTGCCCCGCAGGGCTGTCCCCGCAGCTCGGGACGCGCCGACCGCCGGACCGTGCAGGCTCACGAAAGCGGCCCCGCCGCCCCCGGTGAGGGGGCGGCGGGGCCGCCGTGCGGAGCCCTGTTGCCGGAGGTCATCCGTATGTCGCGCGGTGCGGGCGGCTGCGGATCAGTACAGCGCCCAGAGGGAGATGCGGCCCTTGTTGTCGACGCAGGTGGCGTCCTGGTAGTGCTTCTTCGCCTCAGGGATGTCCGCCTGGCACGCGGCCATGGTGGGGTACATCTCGGGGCCGCCGGCGACATCGTGCCAGCTTGCGGCGGAGGCGGAGCCGGCGGCCGACAGCGGAATGGCGACCGCGGCAGCAGCCACGGCGAGTCCGTAGGTCATGCGCTTGTGCCACGACTTCATACTTCTCTCCTCACATAAGTCGTCTGTTCCACACACGCAGGAACCCTGGTGTCCCGGAGACACCAGGGCCCTTGCGGCGGGGATCAGGTCGCGTAGTAGGGCGTCAGCTCGAACGTGCCGGGCTTGGAGCCCACCATGCAGGCGTAGTTCGTGATCTTCCCCTGGGCCTTCAGCGCCTTGCCCCAGTTGATGCAGTCCTGCAGGTTGCCCTTGCCCGCGATGTCCGCTCCCTGCCGCTCCCCGGCCTGGGCCACGCCGGCAGCGACACCGGAGAGCGCCAGAACGCTGACGCCGACAACGGCGGCTTTCCTGAGGGACTTGCGCATACTTCGCTCCCATTCGTTGGGGGGCCCGCACGCCGGTAGGGCGCGCGGCCGTCCGGAGACGATGCGTACCCGGAACCTCCCGGGCGTGGAAGCAACACTTCCGGTCATCGCTGATGATCCACTTTCGTTCGGCTAACCCCTCACTAACGTGTGAGAAAGGCCGTCGAGCACGGAACCCGCGGCATCCGTCACCGCGTCGTCCGTGCTGATCACGGCCGGAGGGACCGGCCGGAACGGGATGCGGGGAACCACGCATGAAGCGCATTGTCATGGGCCTGGCCGCGATCGCCGCAGTGGCGCTGGGCGCGACGGTGATGGTCTTGAACACCGCCCCCGACGGGGCAGTCCTCACCGCGAGCGGGGACACACACGTGGTGCCGCGCGCGGAGGTGGAGAAGCGCGCGGTGGAGGACTACGGCCGCCCGCTGCGCGACGAGGGGCCGGAATCAGTGAGCTGCGAGGGCGGGCTGCGCGCGCGGAAGTCGGAGAGCGTGGAGTGCACCGCCGTCTTCGACGGACAGCGCAAGCCGATGACGATCTCCGTGACCGGAGTAGAGGGCGACGAGGTGACGGTCGACTTCGCCGTACTGAACCGGAGCGCTTAGCCGAACACGACCCGGCTGCACGGTGGGGCGGAACCTGCCACCGCCCCACCGCCGTACGGTCAGCCGGCCTCCCTCGCGACCCGCGCGTACGCGACGAACTCCGCCCAGGCGCCGGGGGAGACGCTGAAGTGGGGGAGCGCGGTGTCTTTGGAGTCCCGGACGTGTATCGCGTCGGCGGACGAGGCGATCTCGATGCAGGCTTCGCCTTCGCCGCCGCTGTAGCTGCTCTTGAACCATGCCAGTTCGGCGTTCATGTTCATGCCTCTCCTGCCGGCAAACGCTGAATGAAGGACCGCGACGCCTCGGTGTCGAGCGCCTGCGCACGGATCGTGCCGTACCGGTGGCTCAGCACGCTCACGTCGTCGGGCTCGGTGACGAAGTAACTGCCCCTTTGCCCTTCCACATAGACGACGGTGTGGTGGTCCGGAGTCTCCAGCAGGGTCATCGGGCCGTCCACCCCCGCATGTGTCTCTCGCGCGAGCGGCATGACCTGGAGCTGGACGTTGTGCAGGTCGGAAATCTTGAGCAGGTTACGCAGCTCACCCTCCCAGACGGCCTGTCCGCCCAGCTTGCGCAGCAGCGCGGGCTCTTCCAGTACGAACGTCAGTCGGCAGGGTGGCTTGCGAGTGAGCAGCTGCTGAGTCGATAGGCGGGCCTGGACGGACCTTTCGATTTCGTCATCGTCCACGCTGGGTCGCATCGATCGGAACACCGCCCGCGCGTACTCCTCCGTCTGCAGCAGTCCGTGCAGGAAATGCGTGGAGTACACGTGCAACGCCAGCGCCTCCGCCTGGAGTTTGACGTATTCCTCCGCCCACGCCGGGTGGTGTTTCCCGGCCACCTCGGGCGCCAGCACGCTCAGGAGGCCGTTCGCGCCCAGGGCGGCGTCCACCGCGTCCACGTACCCCACCTTCGGGGGTCTCTCGCCGCGTTCGACCATCGCGATGAAGGAATCGGAGTACGGGATGAGCGCGGACAGCTCGCGCCGCGTCATCTCGTGTTTCTCGCGCAGGAAGCGGGACTGCTTCCCGAAGATCAGCAGGCTGATCGGGGGTTCGTTGGTCCGGGTCATCGGGCACCCTCCGCTGACGCTGGTCGTACCGCACCGCACGGATCGCACACTCGCCGTACGCCTCCGCACAACGGATCCGATCCAGTACAGAGAGTAATCGCCGCCACCGACAATCGGTCCATGAGTGAAGAAATGCCTGGTGAGGTGCGTGCGGCCGGCCTTCGATTGCTGCCTTGGACGACCGGCGACGGCCGTCCCTGCTATCTCTCCACCGACGGTTCGGGGCCGGTGTCGGCGCTCGCCGACAGCGTCGAGGAGATCCAGCTCGGGATGGGGGAGGAGCTGCTGTGCCACGCCCGCGCGACGTTCGCCGACCCGAAGGCGACGGACGTCGAGTTCCGGTACCTGTCGCGCTGCCTGGTGGAGGCGCTGGGGGACGCCCTGCGCGTCGCGGGCTGCCGGGCGGCGGCAGCCCGCCGGTGAGTGAGGGCTAGCTGTCGGCCCCGAGGGCCGCGAGGCCGGTGCGGAGATCCTCCGCGTTCATGACCGGCGAGTACTGGACCTTGGCGCCGAGTTCCAGGAAGAACGGCTCCCCGGTCTTCGGCATCTGCGACGCGTCCTGCATGTCGAAGAAGATGTACGCCGTCCGGCAGCCGTTCTCGGTGGTGAAATAGGCCGCTTCGGGGCGGAGGGCCGTCAGCGCGTTCTCCATGGTCTTCGGAAGCGTGCCGTTCCTGATGGCGTCGTTCGCCGTCGGTGTGTCCAACTGGACCTTCAGCATCATTCGCACGGGAACCCCTTTCCGGCCGGGCGGGTGCTCCTTCAGGGGTACCGGACGGGCCCGGTCGCGCTTGTCTCCAGCGTCCCGCTGCCCTGGGACGGCGGCAACGCGGTGGCGGGCCCCCGGCACGCCACCCGGAATTCCGTCCGGGTTTGCGGAGACCGGATACCGCCCGTGGCGGACGGGGACGTAGAGTCGCGGGGGCGACGGGACGACAACGGCTGCTGATCGAAAGGGAGTCAACGTGACCGTGCATACGGAGGACAAGGCCGGGGTCCATGGGGCCGGGCCGGCCGCGCTCCATGCCGAGCTGGTCCGGCGCAATCCCGGGGAACCGGAGTTCCACCAGGCGGCCCTGGAGGTCCTGGAGACGCTGGAGCCGGTGCTCACGGCGCGTCCCGAGTTCGCCGACGCCCGCGTACTGGAGCGGCTCGTGGAGCCGGAGCGGCAGATCATGTTCCGGGTGCCGTGGCTGGACGACCGGGGCCGGGTGCAGGTCAACCGGGGTTTCCGGGTGGAATTCAACAGCGCGCTCGGCCCGTACAAGGGCGGCCTGCGCTTCCACTCCTCGGTCAACCTCGGCATCGTGAAGTTCCTCGGCTTCGAGCAGATCTTCAAGAACGCGCTGACCGGCCTGAACATCGGCGGCGGCAAGGGCGGCAGCGACTTCGACCCGCACGGCCGTTCCGACGCCGAGGTCATGCGCTTCTGCCAGTCCTTCATGACCGAGCTGCACCGCCACCTCGGCGAGCACACCGACGTACCGGCCGGTGACATCGGCGTCGGCGGCCGTGAGATCGGCTACCTCTTCGGCCAGTACCGGCGGATCACCAACCGCTGGGAGTCCGGTGTGCTCACCGGCAAGGGCCTGGACTGGGGCGGCTCGCGGGCCCGTACGGAGGCCACCGGCTACGGGAACGTGCTGTTCACCGTGGAGATGCTGAAGCAGCGGGGCGAGGACCTGGATGGCCTGCAGGTCGCGGTCTCCGGTTCCGGCAACGTCGCGATCTACAGCATCGAGAAGGCGCAGGCCCTCGGTGCGAACGTGCTGACCTGCTCGGACTCCGGCGGATATGTCGTGGACGAGAAGGGGATCGACCTTGATCTGCTGAAGCAGATCAAGGAGGTGGAGCGCGGGCGCATCAGCGAGTACGCGGAGCGGCGCGGCACCTCGGCGACCTACGTGCCCGGTGGGTCCGTGTGGGACGTCCCCGTGGACGTGGCGCTGCCCTCGGCCACCCAGAACGAGCTGGGCGAGGACGCCGCGCGGGTGCTGGTGCGCAACGGCGTCAAGGCGGTCTCGGAGGGCGCGAACATGCCCACCACGCCGGGCGCGATCGCCGTGTTCCGGGAGGCCGGAGTGGCCTTCGGGCCCGGCAAGGCGGCCAACGCGGGCGGCGTCGCGACGAGCGCGCTGGAGATGCGGCAGAACGCCGCGCGCGAGACGTGGACGTTCGAGCGCGCCGAGGGCGAGCTCGCGGCCATCATGCGCGACATCCACGCCACGTGCTTCGAGACGGCGGAGCGGTTCGGGCACCCGGGCGACTACGTGGCGGGCGCGAACATCGCCGGCTTCGAGCGGGTCGCCGACGCGATGCTGGCCCAGGGCCTGATCTAGTACGCGGCCGTACCCGGCCCCCCGATGCCGCTGGGGGCGGGGACGGTACGCGCCGTCCCCGCCCGCCTGCGACGCCCCTCGCGCGCTTATGGTTGCAGTATGAACATTTGTGTCTTCTGCTCCGCCGCCGACCTCGACGAGCGCTACACCACCCCCGCCCGTGAGTTCGCCGAGCTGATCGGCAAGGGCGGCCACGCCCTCGTCTGGGGCGGCTCGGACACCGGCCTGATGAAGGTCATGGCCGACGGCGTGCAGGAGAACGGCGGCCGGCTCATCGGCATCTCCGTGGAGTTCCTGGCCCACAAGGCGCGCGCGGGCGCGGACGAGATGGTGATCACCGCGGACCTCGCCGAGCGCAAGGCCGCGCTCCTGGCCCGCGCCGACGCCATCGTCGTGATGGTCGGCGGCACCGGCACCCTGGACGAGGCCACCGAGATCCTGGAGCTGAAGAAGCACGGCCTGAACGCCAAGCCCGTCGTCGTGCTCAACACCAACGGCTTCTACGACGGCCTCCGCGAGCAGTTCCGGCGCATGGAGGCGGAGAAGTTCCTCCCCGTTCCGCTGACCGAGCTGGCGTTCTTCGCGGAGGACGGCGTGGGCGCGCTGGCCTACCTGGAGGAGCAGGCGGGCATCCAGGGCTGACTCCTGCGCCGCGAGCCCGTATGACTGCCGCGAGTTCGCATGACTGCGGCGAAGTTCGTACGACTTTCGCGCAGGCCCCGATTGTGCAGACCCGGAGGCCCCCACCACCGCTGGCCCCGATTGCGCAGCCCCGGAGACCCCCACCACCGCTGGCCCCGATTGCGCAGCCCCGGAGGCCCCCACCAGGGGGTTACCCAAGCGGGCGCGGGGACAACCGGGGAACCGGAACCGGGGGTGCCCCGATCATCGCGGGGGTGTCCGGCGCTTAGGATCGCTGGTATGGGTACGCACTTGATCACCGGCGCAGGATCGGGCATCGGGACGGCGGTCGCGCGGCGGCTGGCCGACCGCGGCGAGGACTTGTGGCTGCTGGCCCGGGACGCGGGCCGCGCCAAGGAGCTGGCCGCGCAGTTCCCGGGGGCCCGCACGGTCGTCGGTGACCTCGGCGTCCCCGAGAAGCTCGGCTGGGCGCTCGGCCACCAGACGCTGCCGGACCGGCTGGACTCCGTCCTGCACATCGCCGGCGTCGTCGAGCTGGGCACGGTCGCCGACCTGCCCGCCAAGAGCTGGCAGCGCCAGCTGACCGCCAACCTGGTCGCGCCGGCCGAGCTGACCCGCCTCTTCCTGCCGCAGCTGCGGCTCGCGGAGGGCCACGTGGTCTTCCTCAACTCCGGCGCCGGGCTGCGCGCGAACCCGCAGTGGGGCGCGTACGCGGCCAGCAAGCACGGTCTGAAGGCGCTCGCGGACGCGCTGCGCGCCGAGGAGCACGAGAACGGCGTCCGCGTCACCTCCGTGTACCCCGGGCGCACCGCGACCGCCATGCAGGCCAGCGTGCACCAGCAGGAGGGCAAGGAGTACGACCCGTCCCGCTGGATCGACCCGGAGTCGATCGCGACGACGGTCCTCACCGCCCTCGACCTCCCCCGGGACGCGGAGATCACCGACCTCTCGGTGCGCCCCGGCCGCTGAGCCCCGCCACCGGGGCGCGCGACCGCGTGCCCCGGGGCACGGACACGGCAACGCCCTTCGGGCACATAGGGTCGGACGCGTGAGCGACAAGACCACCACCCCCTGGAGCGCCGGCGCGGCCACCGGTATCGGGTCGATGCCCGGCGGTGACGCGCGGGAGGCCGCGAAAACCGTCACCGGCTCCCTCGAACGGCTGCCGTACCTGCCCGAGCTGCCCGCCCGCGGGCCCGGCGCCGACATGATCGGCCGGACCGCCGGACTGCTCGTCGAGGTGTACGCGCACGTGGAGCCCAGCGGCTGGCGGATCAGCGACCGGCCCGGCCGCGACACCCGCCGCGCCCGCTCCTGGCTCGGCGAGGACCTCGACGCCCTGGAGGAGTTCACGCAGGGGTACGAGGGCGCGCTGAAGGTCTCGGCCGTCGGGCCGTGGACGCTGGCCGCCGCACTGGAGCTGCGCAACGGCGAGGCCGCGCTGAGCGACCCGGGCGCCTGCCGGGACCTGACCGCCTCGCTGGCGGAGGGGCTGCGCGGGCACCTCGCGGACGTACGGCGGCGGGTGCCGGGCGCGCGGATCGTGCTCCAGCTCGACGAGCCGTCGCTGACCGCCGTGCTGCGCGGCAGCGTGAAGACCGCGAGCGGCTACCGGACCCACCGCGCCGTGGACCGCGCCGTCGTCGAGGGCGCGCTCCGCGACATCATCGGCGCGGCGGGCAGCGCGCAGGAGGACGGCACCCCCGTCGTCGTGCACTCCTGCGCGCCGGACGTGCCCTTCGTGCTGCTGCGCCGCGCCGGCGCCGCCGGCATCGCGTGCGACTTCTCGTTGCTCACCGAGCGTGACGACGAGGTGATCGGGGAGGCGGTCGAGAGCGGCACGACACTCTTCGCCGGGGTCGTGCCGGGCACTGACGGCCCATTGTCAGACCCTGCCGGTAGCGTCATGGGTGTCAGGACGCTGTGGCGCAGGCTGGGGCTGAATCCGGGGACTCTCAGCGAGTCCGTGGTGATCACTCCCGCGTGCGGGCTCGAGGGCGCTTCGCCCGACTATGCCCGTAAGGTGCTCGCTCATTGCGTCCGGGCGGCGGGATCGCTCGCGGACAACCCTGAGTGAGCGCACTCAAGGACACGGGAGGACAGACGGTGGCCGGCGAAGAGCAGACCGGACAGGCGGGGGACGGCGCGGCGGGAGCCGACGTGCCCTCGGAGGCGCGCGAGCGGCATCAGCGGCTCGCGGAGCAGATCGAGGAGCACCGCTTCCGGTATTACGTCAAGGACGCGCCGATCGTCAGTGACGCGGAGTTCGACAAGCTGCTGCGTTCCCTGGAGGCGCTGGAGGAGGAGCACCCGCCGCTGCGGACGCCCGACTCGCCCACCCAGAAGGTCGCGGGGGCCTACGAGACGGAGTTCACGGAGGTCGCCCACCGCGAGCGGATGCTCTCGCTGGACAACGCCTTCGACGACGAGGAACTGGCGGCCTGGGCGGAGCGGCTGGCCGGTGAGCTGGGCGGCGACCCGAAGTCCGCCGGGTACCACTTCCTGTGCGAGCTGAAGGTCGACGGCCTGGCGGTCAACCTGACGTACGAGCACGGCCGGCTGACCCGCGCCGCCACCCGCGGCGACGGCCGCACCGGCGAGGACATCACGCCGAACGTACGGACCATCGCGGAGATCCCGGACCGGCTGGCGGGCGACCGGATCCCGGAGCTGGTGGAGATCCGCGGCGAGGTCTTCTTCCCGATGGAGGAGTTCGAGCAGCTGAACGCCCGTCTGGTGGAGGACGGCAAGCCCCCCTTCGCCAACCCGCGCAACGCCGCGGCCGGTTCGCTGCGCCAGAAGGACCCCAAGGTCACGGCGACCCGCCCGCTGCACATGGTGGTGCACGGCATCGGCGCCCGCGAGGGCTTCGACATCGACAGCCAGTCCCAGGCGTACGACCTGCTGCGCGGGTGGGGCCTGCCGACGGCCAAGCACAACAAGGTCGTCGACTCGCTCGCCGCGGTGCGGAAGTTCATCACGTACTACGGCGACCACCGGCACGACGTCGAGCACGAGATCGACGGCGTCGTCGTCAAGCTCGACGAGATCCGGCTGCAGGGCCGCCTCGGCGCCACCTCGCGCGCGCCGCGCTGGGCCATCGCGTGGAAGTACCCCCCGGAGGAGGTCAACACCAAGCTGCTGGACATCCGGGTCGGTGTCGGGCGGACGGGCCGGGTGACGCCGTACGCCGTCGTGGAGCCCATCATGGTGGCCGGCTCCGAGGTCGAGTTCGCCACGCTGCACAACCAGGACGTGGTCAAGGCCAAGGGCGTCTTCATCGGGGACACGGTCGTGCTGCGCAAGGCGGGCGACGTGATCCCGGAGATCCTGGGGCCGGTGGCGGACCTGCGGGACGGCAGCGAGCGGGAGTTCGTGATGCCCGCCGAGTGCCCGGAGTGCGGCACGAAGCTGCAGCCGGCCAAGGAGGGCGACATCGACCTGCGTTGCCCGAACGCCCGGGCCTGCCCGGCGCAGCTGCGGGAGCGGCTGTTCTACCTCGCGGGCCGCAAGAGCCTGGACATCGAGAACTTCGGGTACGTCGCGGCGACCGCGCTGACCCAGCCGCTGGAGCCGTCCGAGCCGCCGCTGCGGGACGAGGGCGACCTCTTCGGGCTCTCCATCGAGCAGTTGCTGCCCATCAAGTCCTACGTCCTGGACCCGGACAGCGGGCTGCCCAAGCGGGACCCGAAGACCGGCGAGGAGAAGGTCGTCACCTTCTTCGCCAACCAGAAGGGCGAGCCGAAGAAGAACGCCCTGGCGATGCTGGAGAACATCCAGGCCGCCAAGGAGCGCCCGCTGGCCCGCATCCTGACGGGTCTTTCGATCCGGCACGTGGGCCCGGTCGCGGCGCAGGCGCTGGCCATGGAGTTCCGTTCGCTGGACCGCATCCGGGAGGCGAGCGAGGAGGAACTGGCCGCGGTGGAGGGCGTCGGAGGCACCATCGCCGCCTCGCTGAAGCAGTGGTTCGAGGAGGAGTGGCACCGCGACATCGTGGAGAAGTGGCGGGCCGCCGGGGTGCGGATGGCGGAGGAAAGCACCGGCGATGAAGGCCCGAGGCCGCTGGAGGGCGTCACCGTCGTCGTAACGGGAACACTTCAATCACACACCAGAGACGGCGCGAAGGAAGCGCTGCAACGTCTTGGGGCGAAGGTGACCGGATCTGTCTCGAAGAAGACCGGTTTCGTCGTCGTAGGCGACAATCCTGGGTCGAAATATGACAAGGCCATGCAGTTGAAGGTCCCCGTGCTGGATGATGACGGATTCGCGGTGCTGCTCGAACAGGGCCCCGATGCCGCGCGAGCGGTAGCTGTCACACCTCCGGAGGAGGAGTGAGCAAGACACTCCTTCGGTGCATACCAGACGCTTACGGGTGGTCGGGTCGCATTCGGGCAACCGCTGCCGATCGCTGCCCGTGGCGGCCTTCTGCGGCCTACTGTTGAGGGGTGCGCCTGCCGTGGCGCGGGCACAGCCGGCTGTGAGAGGGATCGGAATGGAACCGACCGACAGCGCCGCTACGGCGTCGCGGCTCCGGCGGCTCGTCATGCCCGCGTTGCCCGCCGCCGTGGTCCTGACGGCCGCCCTGGTGCTCGCGACGGGCGTGATCATGACGATCGGCGGCGGCGCCGCGCTCTTCCCGCGCGGCGCCATCGGCTGGTCGCTGGCCGTCCTGACCGGAGTCATCGTCGGGCATCTCGTCGCCATCGGCAGGGACCGCTGGTCCGGCGGCACCGGCTCCGGTGCCGCACTGGCCCTCGCGGTCCTGCTGCTGTACGGCTGGGTGCCCGCCGCGCTCATCAGCCTGTCCGTCGTCGTCCTGGTCGGCGCCGCGCGCCGGCAGCGCTGGCGGCAGGCGGTGGTGCAGGGCGCCATCGACGTACTGGGCCTGGGCGCCGCGGCGCTGGGCCTCGCCGCCTTCGGCATCACCGCCGGCGTCCCGGAGCCCCGCGGCTCGGGCGAGTGGGACCTCTCGGTCCTGCCGCCCGCCCTCGGCGCGGCGCTGGCGTATCTCGCGGTCACCCGCGCCCTGATGTGGTTCCTGATGGGCTCGCGCAACGGCCGGCTGCCGTCCATCGCGCGCCGCGCGGTGACCCGGCAGGCCCTGGTCGGCATCGCGCTGGTGGGCATAGCCCCGCTGATCGTGGTGGTCGCCGAGCATGCCCCGCTGTTGCTGCCGCTCTTCGCCGTACCGCTCATCGCGCTGGACTCCACGCTGTGGATAGCCAGGGCGCGCGCCGAGGAGCAGCTGCGCGACCCGCTGACGGGCCTGCCGAACCGGCAGTGGCTGCTGGAACGGACCTGGAGCGCGCTGGACGACGCCGAACGGGTCGGCTCCCGCGCCGCCCTGGTCCTGATCGACCTGGACCGTTTCCGGTCGGTCAACGACACCCTCGGGCACCTCGCGGGCGACCGCCTGCTGCTGCAGATCGCCGAGCGGCTGCGGCACGCCCTGCCCCGCGGAGCGGAGGCCGCGCGGCTGGGCGGTGACGAGTTCGCGGTGCTGCTGCCGACCGCCGACTCGCTCACCAGCGCGCAGCGGGTGGCCCGTTCGCTTGTGGCCGCGCTGGGCTCGCCCCTCGACCTGGACGGCCTGACGCTGGTGCTGGAGGCGAGCGCCGGCGTCGCCGTCTATCCGGACCACGCGCTGGACGCCGAGGGCCTGCTGCGCCGCGCGGACGTCGCGATGTACCAGGCCAAGCGGGACCGCAGCGGGGTCGAGGTCTACGAGGCCAAGCGCGACGGCAACACCCCCGACCGGCTCGGTCTCCTCGGCGATCTGCGCCGGGCGCTGGACGCGGGCGAGGTCGAGCTGCACTACCAGCCCAAGGTGCGCTTCGACGGCCAGGTGGCCGGTCTCGAAGCGCTGGTGCGCTGGGTGCACCCGGACCGCGGGAGAGTCCCTCCCGACGAGTTCATCGCCATCGCCGAGTCCTCCGGGCTGATGCCGCGGCTGACCGAGTACGTCCTGGAGACCGCGCTCGGCCAGGTGGCGCGCTGGCGCGCGGACGGGCTGGAGGTCCCGGTCGCGGTGAACGTCTCGCCGCGCGATGTGCACACCCCCGGGTTCGCCGGCGCGGTCGCCGCGCGGCTGGCCCGGCACGGCGTACCGCCCGGCTCCCTCCAACTGGAGATCACCGAGCACGTCCTGCTGGAGGACCCGCAGCGGGCCGCCGACACCCTGAACGGCCTGACCGGGCACGGCGTGAAGATGTCGCTGGACGACTTCGGCACCGGGTACAGCTCGCTGGTGCACCTGCGGCGGCTGCCCGTCAGCGAGCTGAAGATCGACCGCTCGTTCGTGGCCCGGCTCGCGGTGGACACCGAGGACGCCGAGATCGTCCGCTGCACCCTCGACCTCGCGCACTCCCTCGGCCTGCTCGTCGTCGCCGAGGGCGTCGAGGACGACGAGACCTGGGAGCGGCTGCGGGACCTGGGCTGCGACGCGGTACAGGGCTGGCTGGTGGCGGCCGCGATGCCGCCGGACGAGACGACGGCGTGGCTGCGGGCGCGCGAGCACCACGGCTGGCGCCGCGAGTCGGACGGTTCGCCGTCCGACTCCGAGGAGGCCGACCGGCCCTCCGGCCAGGTCGTGAAGTAGCTCACCCGGTCTCCGGCGGGCCCCGGCGGAAAGCGTTTCGCGGTCACGACTCCGCGCGCCATAGGATTGGGGCGAAAACTCCACCGGAAACCAGCAGAGGATCGCTGCATGCCTGGCATCACGCGCGAGGAGGTCGCCCACCTCGCACGGCTGGCACGTCTGGAGCTGAAGGACGAAGAGCTCGACCACTTCGCCGGACAGCTCGACGACATCATCGGCGCGGTAGCCCGCGTGTCCGAGGTCGCCGACCAAGACGTTCCGCCGACCTCCCACCCGCTGCCCCTGACGAACGTCATGCGGGCGGACGAGGTGCGCCCGTCGCTCACCCCCGAGCAGGCGCTCTCCGGCGCGCCCGCCCAGGAGCAGCAGCGATTCAAGGTGCCGCAGATTCTGGGGGAGGACTGACCGAGATGGCCGACACCGCAGCACACGAACTGATCAAGCTCACCGCCGCCGAGACCGCGGCGAGGATCGCGGCCGGTGACGTCACCGCCGTCCAGGTCACCGAGGCCCACCTGGCCCGGATCGAGGCCGTGGACGAGAAGGTGCACGCCTTCCTGCACGTCGACCGGGAGGGCGCGCTCGCCCAGGCCCGCGCCGTGGACGCCAAGCGCGAGCGCGGCGAGAAGCTCGGCCCGCTGGCCGGCGTGCCGCTGGCCCTGAAGGACATCTTCACGACGGAGGGCATTCCCACCACCGTCGGCTCGAAGATCCTGGAGGGCTGGATCCCGCCGTACGACGCGACGCTGACCACGAAGCTCAAGGCCGCCGACGTCGTCATCCTCGGCAAGACCAACATGGACGAGTTCGCCATGGGGTCCTCCACCGAGAACAGCGCGTACGGCCCGACGGGCAACCCGTGGGACCTCACCCGTATCCCCGGCGGCTCCGGCGGCGGCTCGTCCGCGGCCCTCGCCTCGTACGAGGCCCCGCTGGCGATCGGCACGGACACCGGCGGTTCGATCCGCCAGCCCGCCTCCGTGACCGGCACGGTCGGCGTGAAGCCCACCTACGGCGGCGTCTCGCGGTACGGCATGGTGGCGTTCTCCTCCTCCCTGGACCAGGGCGGGCCGTGCGCCCGTACGGTCCTGGACGCGGCGCTGCTGCACGAGGCGATCGCGGGCCACGACCCGATGGACTCCACCTCCATCGACGCGCCGGTCCCGCCGGTCGTCGAGGCCGCCCGCAACGGCTCGGTGCAGGGCATGCGCGTCGGCGTGGTGAAGCAGTTCCGCGGCGAGGGCTACCAGGCCGGTGTCATCCAGCGGTTCGACGAGTCCGTCGCGCTCATGCGTGAGCTGGGCGCGGAGATCGTCGAGCTGGACTGCCCGTCCTTCGACCTCGCGCTGGCGGCGTACTACCTCATCGCGCCCTCGGAGTGCTCCTCCAACCTGGCCCGCTTCGACGCCATGCGCTACGGCCTCCGGGTCGGTGACGACGGCACGAAGTCGGCCGAGGACGTCACGGCCCTGACCCGCGAGGCCGGCTTCGGCGACGAGGTCAAGCGCCGGATCATCCTCGGCACGTACGCGCTCAGCTCCGGCTACTACGACGCGTACTACGGCTCCGCGCAGAAGGTGCGGACGCTGATCACCCGCGAGTTCGAGCAGGCCTTCGAGCAGGTCGACGTGATCGTTTCGCCGACCACGCCCACCACCGCCTTCCCGATCGGCGAGCGTGCCGACGACCCGATGGCGATGTACCTCGCCGACGTGTGCACGCTCCCCGTGAACCTCGCGGGCAACGCGGCCATGTCGCTGCCCTGCGGCCTCGCGCCCGAGGACGGGCTGCCCGTGGGCCTGCAGATCATCGCCCCCACCATGAAGGACGACCGGCTGTACAAGGTCGGTGCCGCCGTCGAGGCCGCCTTCGTGGAAAAGTGGGGCCACCCGCTGCTGGAGGAGGCACCGTCACTGTGAGCGCCATCACCAAGAAGGCCAAGAACTTCAAGAAGTCCAAGTCGGGTCTGTACCTGGCGATGGGCACCACCGCTTTCGGCGCGCTGAGCGTCGCCAAGCAGGCGAAGCTGGCCCGGCAGGAGAACGACACGCTCCGGCTGATCGACGCTGCCGTCTCGGCCGCGGCGATCGTGACCGGCCTGGCGATCCTCTACCGGGAGCTGAAGCACCTGGGCGACGACGACGTCCTGCTGGGCTGAGGGAGAAAGTTTCACCGTGACTGTCACTGACCTGGTCTCGTACGAGGACGCCCTCGCGACGTACGAGCCCGTCATGGGTCTTGAGGTGCATGTCGAACTCGGCACCAAGACCAAGATGTTCTGCGGGTGTTCGACGACGCTCGGCGCCGACGCCAACACCCAGACCTGCCCCACCTGCCTGGGGCTGCCCGGCTCGCTCCCGGTCGTCAACGCGACCGGCGTCGAGTCCGCCATCAAGATCGGCCTCGCGCTGAACTGCTCGATCGCCGAGTGGTGCCGCTTCGCCCGGAAGAACTACTTCTATCCGGACATGCCGAAGAACTTCCAGACCTCCCAGTACGACGAGCCGATCGCCTTCGACGGCTACCTCGACGTACAGCTGGAGGACGGCGAGGTCTTCCGCGTGGAGATCGAGCGCGCCCACATGGAGGAGGACACCGGCAAGTCCACGCACGTGGGCGGCGCGACGGGCCGTATCCACGGCGCCTCGCACTCGCTCCTGGACTACAACCGTGCCGGCATCCCCCTCATCGAGATCGTCACCAAGCCCATCCAGGGCGCGGGCGAGCGGGCCCCCGAGGTCGCCAAGGCGTACGTCGCCGAGCTGCGCGAGCTCATCAAGGCGCTCGGGGTGTCCGAGGCCCGCATGGAGATGGGCCAGATGCGCTGCGACGTGAACCTCTCGCTGATGCCCAAGGGCAGCGAGACGTTCGGTACCCGCTCGGAGACCAAGAACGTCAACTCCCTGCGCAGCGTCGAGCGCGCCGCCCGGTTCGAGATCCAGCGGCACGCCGCGGTCCTGAACGGCGGCGGCTCGGTCGTCCAGGAGACCCGTCACTTCCACGAGGACGACGGCTCCACGACCTCCGGCCGCATCAAGGACAACGCCGAGGACTACCGGTACTTCCCGGAGCCCGACCTGGTCCCCGTCGCCCCGTCCCGCGAGTGGGTCGAGGAGCTGCGCAAGGGTCTGCCCGAGATGCCGCGCGTCCGCCGTAACCGGCTGCGCGAGGAGTGGGGCGTCTCCGAGCACGACATGCAGTCGATCCTCAACGCCGGTGCGGTCGACCTGATCGTCGCCACCACGGAGGCCGGCGCGGACTCCGCGTCCGCCCGCAAGTGGTGGATGGGCGAGCTGGCCCGCCGCGCCAACGAGGACGGCGTCGACCTCGACGCGCTGCCGATCACTCCCGAGCAGGTCGCCCGGGTCGCCGGGCTGGTCGCCGAGGGCTCCCTCAACGACAAGCTGGCCCGCCAGACCATCGAGGGCGTGCTGGCCGGCGAGGGCACCCCGGACGAGGTCGTCGAGAAGCGCGGCCTGAAGGTCGTCTCCGACGAGGGCGCGCTGGGCAAGGCCGTCGACGAGGCGATTGAGTCCAACGCCGCCATCGCCGACAAGATCCGCGGCGGCAAGGTCGCCGCGGCCGGCGCCCTGGTCGGTGCGGTCATGAAGGCCACCCGGGGCCAGGCCGACGCGGCCCGAGTCCGCGAGCTCATCCTGGAGAAGCTGGGCGTGGAGGGCTGACCTCCCGCACTTCCGCCGAGGGGCGGCACGTCTTCGGACGTGCCGCCCCTCGCGCGTTTCCTTCGGCACCGGCCGGTACGACGGAACCGGACGACTCCTCGTGGGCCGACGGGTGTTCGCAAAGTTGTCATCCCGATACGTATCGCCGGCCACGCGGGGCTTCTATCGTCCCTCGCGCACCACATCAATGGACCGACCGCGGACCATTGGAGACGACTGGAGGTCGAGCGTGGCAGCGGAGACAACGCGTAGACGGGTACTGGCGGTCGGTGCGGCGGCCGTGGGGGCGGCCGCCGCCGGGTCGCTGCTGCCGCCCTCGCTCCGGCAGGCGCTGGCCGCCGACGCGGCGCGGCCCGGGCGCTCGGACGGCGGGCTCGACGACATCGGCCACGTCGTCGTGCTGATGCAGGAGAACCGGTCCTTCGACCACTACTTCGGGATGCTGCGCGGTGTACGGGGCTACGCCGACCGGAATGCGATCAAACTCCCCGGGGGCGGCAGCGTCTACGAGCAGCCCGGGCCGCTCGGCCGGACCGTCCTGCCCTTCTCCGTGCGGGAGGCCGCGGCGGCGCAGCAGAAGGATCTGCAGTACATCGGCGCGCTCGACCACGGCTGGGACGGCGGCGCCAAGGCCTGGCACGACGGCTGGATGGACAACTGGGTCGGCGCCAAGACCGCGGCCACCATGGCGCACTACGACCGCCGGGACGTGCCGCTCCACTACGAGCTGGCCGACACCTTCACCGTCTGCGACGCCTACCACTCCTCGATCCACTCCTCCACCAGCCCCAACCGCAACCACCTGGTCAGCGGCTGGACCGGCTTCGAGGCGAACGGCGAGCGGGCGGTCGGCAACGACGCGTACGAGGAGGACACCCACCCCGGCTACGACTGGCCGACGTACGCCGAGCGCCTGGAGAAGGCCGGCCACAGCTGGCGGGTCTACCAGGAGTGGGACAACTTCACCGACAACAACCTGGAGTTCTACGCGCGCTTCAAGGCCATTGCGAAGAAGGCGCTGGCCGGGGTCGGCGATCCGAAGGTCCAGAACATGACCGCCTTCTACGCGAAGGTCGCCGACGCCGACGAGCCGGAGCGGAAGCGGCTCCAGGGCCTGCTGGAGGAGGGCGTGCGGGCGCTGTCCCGGGCGGACCGGAGCCTCTTCGAGCGCGCGCTGCGGCGCGGCGAGCCGGGTTCGACCGCCACCGCCTTCGCGGCCGACGTCGCCGCCGGGAAGCTCCCCGAGGTCAGCTACATCGTCCCGGCCGCCGCCGACTCCGAGCACCCCGGTTCCTCCTCGCCGATCGCCAGCGCCACCCTCGTCTACCAGGTCCTCGACGCCCTCGGCAGCAACCCCGACGTCTGGCGGCGTACCGTCCTGCTGCTCACCTACGACGAGAACGACGGCTTCTTCGACCACGTCCCGCCGCCCGTCGCCCCGGCCGGCACCGACGAGGAGTACTGGGACGGCCGCCCCACGGGCCTCGGCATCCGCGTCCCGATGCTGGTGATCTCGCCCTGGTCGGTCGGCGGCCACGCCTGCTCCCAGGTCTTCGACCACACCTCGATCATCCGCTTCCTGGAGCGCTGGACCGGCGTCCGCGAGCCGAACATCAGCGCCTGGCGGCGCACCGTCTGCGGCGACCTCACCCACGCCTTCGACTTCTCGCGCGGCCGGCAGCAGCCCGCCGTCGACCAGCCGGGCCCGATCCCGCCCTTCACCGGCCGGTGGAACCCGAAGCCGCCCGCCGAGCAGCGGCTGCCCCGCCCCGAGGAGGGCACCCGGCCGGCCCGTCCGCTGCCGTACCAGCCGGACGCGGACGGCACGTACGACCCGGCGGCCGGGCGGTTCCGGCTGGCGCTGCGCAACACGGGCGCGGCCAGTGCCCACCTCGCGCTGTACCCGTACGCGGCGGAGTACGCCACGCCCCGGCACCGCGACGTACGGGGGACGGCGGGCTGGGACGTACCGGTCCGGGACGGGGCGTACGACTTCACGCTCACCGGGCCGAACGGCTTCCGGCGGGAGTTCGCCGGCACCGCGGCGGGCGCGGCGGCCGGGCTGCGGGTGAGCACGCACCTGGACGCCGGCGAGCGGGAGATCCACCTCACGCTCGTCAACCGAGGTGACCGGTCGCTGACCGTCACGCTGGCCCCGCTGGCGTACTCCGGCGCGGCCCCGCGCACGGTCGAGCTGCCGGCCGGCCGCACCCGTACGCTCGCGCACCCCGCCGCCGGCGACCACGGCTGGTACGACCTAAACCTCACGGTCAGGCAGGACGAATCGTTCCGCCGCCGGCTGATGGGACACATCGAGAACGGCGAGGAGTCCATAACGGGCTGATCCGAGCGGAAACCGCGGCTTCGCTTCTTTGTGGGGAAGTACACAAAGGGGTCAAAGGATCTTTTCGGGCTGTCACTCTTCTGTGACGCGGGCCCGCCGCCCCTTCGTCGGCAGGCGGCGGGCCCGCGCCATCCCCCGCCCCTCCCGCGCGCGACAGCACCGGTGCCCCGGAGTTCGACGCACACCCCGGGACAGCAGAAAAGGCCTCCATGACCGCACTCGCCCGGTGGTGTCTCCGGCGCCGCGCCCTGGTCGTCGTCGTATGGCTCGCCGTCCTCGCGGGCGTCGCCGCGGCCGCCGGCGCGCTGGGCTCCTCGTACTCGAACAACTACGAGGTGCCCGGCACCGAGTCCGGACGCGCGGCGGACCGGATGGCGGACGCCTTCCCCGGCCGGTCCGGGGAGAGCGACACCATCGTGTGGCACACCGACTCCGGGACGGTGCGCGCGGCGGACGTACGGGACCGGATGGCGCCGGCCCTGGACCGCGTCGCCGATCTGCCCGGGGTGGCCTCGGTGGACGGCCCCTACGACACCCGGACCGACGCGTCGGCGGACGGGGCGGCGGAGCGCCGCATCAGCGCGGACGGGCACACCGCCTACGCCTCGGTGGTCTTCGACGCACCCGTCGACGACCTGGACGCGAAGACCGTGCGGGCGGTCGTGGACACCGCGCGGGACGCCTCCGGCGACGGCCTGACCGTCGCCCTCGGCGGCGCCGGCATCGACCTCGCCGAAGCACCGAAGAGCCACCTCGCCGAGGCCATCGGCCTGGCCGCGGCAGCCGTCGTCCTCTTCCTGGCCTTCGGCTCCCTGGCCGCGACCGCCCTGCCGATCATCACCGCGCTCGTCGCGGTCGGCACCGCCTCGTCCGGCATCGGCCTGCTCGGCCACGTCATGACCGTGGCCGACTTCGCGCCCATGCTCGGCATGCTCATCGGGCTTGGCGTGGGCATCGACTACGCGCTGTTCATCGTCACCCGGCACCGCAGGAACCTCCGCGCGGGGATGGGCGTCGGGGAGGCCGCGGAGAAGGCGGTGGCCGTATCGGGCCGGGCCGTGGTGTTCGCCGGGGCCACCGTGTGCATCGCCCTGCTCGGCATGCTCGTCCTGCGGCTGTCCTTCCTCAACGGCGTCGCGCTCGCCGCCTCGCTGACCGTCGTCCTCACCGTCGCCGCCTCCGTGACCCTGCTGCCCGCCCTCCTGGGGCTGATCGGCACCCGCGTACTCGGCCGCCGGGAACGCGGCCGGCTGGCCGCCGACGGACCGGTCCCCGAGCACCCCACCGGCTTCGCCGTCCGCTGGTCCGGATTCGTCGAGCGCCACCCCAAGCTGCTCGGCGCCCTCGCCGCCGGGATCATGCTCGTCCTCGCACTGCCCACGCTCGGCCTGCACCTGGGCACCTCCGACCAGGGCACCGACCCGCCCGCCTCGACCACCCGGCAGGCGTACGACCTGCTTGCTGGGGGCACCTCCCGGACGGAGTCTGGGGGAGGCTTCGGCCCCGGCTTCAACGGGCCGCTCACCCTGGTCGGCGACCTGGACGGGGCCGACGACCGGCTCGCCTTCGACAACCTCCCCGACCGGCTGCGGACCACGCCCGGCGTGGCCCAGGTCAGCGGCCCGGAGTTCGACGGCAGCGGCAGCACCGGTGTGATCACCGTCGTCCCGGACAGCTCGCCCCAGTCGCAGGAGACCTCGGACCTGGTGGAGCGGCTGCGCAACGACGTGCTGCCGCAGACCGCCGACGACTCGACCCTGCGCGTCGACGTCGGCGGCGTTACCGCCGGATACGACGACTTCGCCGACGTGATCGTCGGCAAGCTGCCGCTCTTCGTGGGCGTCGTCATCACCCTCGGCTGCGTGCTGCTCCTCCTCGCCTTCCGCAGCGTCGGCATCCCGCTCAAGGCCGCCGTCATGAACGTCGCCGCGGTCGCCGCGTCCTTCGGGATCGTCGTCGCCGTCTTCCAGTGGGGCTGGGGGAGCGAGGCGCTGGGCCTGGGGAGCGGCGGCCCGATCGAGCCCTTCCTCCCCGTGATCATGGTCTCGGTCCTCTTCGGCCTCTCCATGGACTACCAGGTCTTCCTGGTCAGCCGGATGTACGAGGAGTGGCGGCGCACCCACGACAACCGCCGGTCCGTACGGGTCGGACTCGCCGAGACCGGCCGGGTGATCAACTCGGCGGCGGTCATCATGATCGCGGTGTTCTCCGCCTTCGTGCTCAGCGGCGACCGGACGATCGCGATGTTCGGCATCGGGCTGGCCGCCGCCGTCGCCCTCGACGCCTTCGTACTCCGCACCCTCCTGGTGCCCGCCCTGATGCACATGCTGGGCGGCGCGAACTGGTGGCTGCCGGGCTGGCTGGACCGCCGGCTGCCGCGGATCAGCATCGAGCCGCCGGAGGAGGAACCGGACACCGTCGTGCCCGCCCCCGCGCCGCGGCACGCCGAACGCGAGCCCCTCGTGCCCCGCTAGCGCGGCTCTCTCATACGACTCTCAGACGCGGCCCCTACGGTCGCGCCCATGGGTACCACGACGAGCAAGAACGACACCGCGAAGACCGACGCGGTCACCGACGACAAGGCCGCCGACCCGAAGCCGGCGGCCGCCTCCGAGGAGCAGGCCACCGCACCCGCGGAGAAGGCCGCAGCGCCCGAGGACCGCGTGCCGGACACCGCCACGGACGAGGCCCACGAAGAGGAGCCGCACCCCGAGGACGCGCCCGTCACCGGACAGGCCGCACCCGCGCGGCGCGGCATCGTGGCCGGAGCCGGCGCCGTCGCCGGTGCCGCGCTCGGCCTCGCCTCCCTGACCGGCACCTGGGCCGGCACGATCCTCTCCGAGCGGCAGGGCGTACTCGGCCAGATCAAGCTCCAGACCGGCCAGACCAAGGACCAGATCGCCGCCGTCTACACCGCCCCCTGGCACACCACCGCGCTCGTCAACGGGACCTTCGCCCTGATCGCCCTCGTGGTCACCGGCGTCGTCCTGCTCCGCCGCCCGCAGGCCGCCTGGACCAAGGCCGTCGCCTGGGGCGGGTTCGCGCTCGCCGTGCTCGGCCTGGTGGTCGCCGGAGGCATGTACCTCGACCTGTTCGCCTCGGCGCCCAAGCTCAGCGCGGGCGGGTCCTGAGGAAGTCCGCACCACCGCATACGGCATCCGGCAGGGGCCTTAGACCGCACCGTGGGACACCGCGGCGGAATCTGAGGCCCCTCCGGCCGTGAAGATCGGGAAGTTGCCCGATGCGGCACACCGCCTGAGGCGGCGACGCTGACGACGTACCGTCAGCCGCCGCAGGAGCACGCTCCTCGCGGCCCTCCTCAGGGAGCACCATGTACTACTACGAGGCCCAGCACCGCGTCCGCCACGAGGAACTGCGCCGGGAGGCCGACCTCGACCGGCTGGCCCGCGAAGCCGCCGCGGGACGCCGCGCCGCCCGGTCCCCCGAACACGAACCCGAAGGGCGGGTGAGCCGCAAGCAGGGCCGGTTCGTACGGGCCCGCCGCCGGGCCGAGGCCTGAGCCGCGCGGCCCGCCGAGGCGTCCGGTGACCGGGAAACTCGGTGCCGAACTGTCAGACCCCTGTGCGATGCTCTGCGGCGTGGAGACCAGGTCCGTCAGTCGCGTGTTCGTCGGCCGCAGCAGCGAGTTGGGCCTGCTGGGGGACGCGCTGACGCGCACCACGGCGTCCGGTGAGCCGCAGGCGCTCCTCATCGGCGGCGAGGCGGGCGTGGGCAAGACCCGGCTCATCGAGGAGTTCGCCGCGGCCGCCCGGGCCACCGGCGCGCTCGTCGCCCTCGGCGGCTGCATCGAGATCGGCTCCGAGGGCCTGCCGTTCGCCCCGTTCTCCGCGATCCTGCGCACCCTCAACGCCCGCCTGCCCGAGGAGCTGGCCGCAGCGGTCGCGGGGCAGGAGGGCGAACTGGCCCGCATCCTGCCCGAGCTGGCCGAGGCCCCCGGCGAGTCCCGCGACGACGAGCACGGCCGCGCCCGCCTCTTCGAGCTCACCGCGCGGCTGCTGGAGCGGCTCGCCCGCGACCGCAGCCTCGTCATCGTCGTCGAGGACCTGCACTGGGCCGACCGCTCCACCCGCGAGCTGATCGGCTACCTCCTGCACACCCTGCACGACGCCGGCATCCTGCTGGTCGCCACGTACCGCTCCGACGACATCCACCGCCGCCACCCGCTGCGCCCCTTCCTCGCCGAGGTCGACCGGATGCGCACGGTCCGGCGTGCCGAGCTGGCCCGCTTCAACCGCGACGAGGTCCGCTCCCAGATGGCCGGCATCACCGGCCGCGAGCCCGAAGAGGCCCTGCTCGGCCGGGTCTTCGAGCGCTCCGAGGGCAACGCCTTCTTCGTCGAGGAGCTGGCCTGCAGCATCGACGACGGCACCCTGCCCGGCCTCAGCGACTCCCTCCGCGACCTCCTCCTGGTGCGCGTCGAGGCGCTGCCGGAGCACACCCAGCGAGTGATCCGCACGGCCGCCGTGGGCGGCTCCACCGTCGAGCACGACCTCCTCGCGGCCGTCGCGGGGCTGCCCGAGGACGGCCTCATCGAAGCGCTGCGGGTCGCCGTCGGCAGCAACACCCTCGTGCCCACCAGCGACGGCACGGGCTACCGCTTCCGGCACGCGCTGGTCCGCGAGGCCGTCCAGGACGACCTGCTGCCCGGCGAACGCACCCGCCTCAACCGCCGGTACGCCGAAGCCCTGGAGGACGACCCCGCACTGGTGCGCGCCGAGGCGTGCGCCGCCCGCCTGGCGAGCTACTGGTACCACGCCCGGGACGCCGCCAAGGCGCTGCCCGCCGTGCTCACCGCCTCGGTCACCGCCCGACGCCGGCACGCGCACGCCGAACAACTGCGGCTCCTGGACCGCGCACTGGAACTGTGGGACCAGGTGCCCAAGGACGTCCGGCTCGCGGTCCGCCCGGTGGACTGCGCCGAGGCGTATCCGGCGAGCGGCAGCGACGACGACGCGCTGCGCTACCTCGACCTGCTCGCCGAGATCGCGGTCGCCGCGCGGCTCTCCGGCGACCGCGAGCGCGCGTACACGGTCACCAAGCGGGCGCTCCGCGCGCTAGCCGGGGAGCACGACCCGCTGCGCGAGGCGTGGTTCCGCACCCAGCGCTCCCGCCTGGCGGAGACCACGGGCCGCGGCGACGGCTGGGAGGACCTGAGCGCGGCCCAGGAGCTGGTGCGCGGGCTGCCGCCGTCCCCGGTGCACGCCGCGGTGCTCGCCCAGGTCGCCGCCTGGGGCGCGCTGCACGTCCCCGGCCCGGACTCCTTCACCGCGGCAGAGCGGGCCGTGGAGCTGGCCCGCCTGGTCGGAGAGGAGGAGGCCGAGCTGAACGCCCGTCTCACGCTGTACGGCCTCCAGGTCTCCTCCGGGGACGTGGAGGGCGGCCTGACCGGCTTCCGGGAGGCGCTGGACCGCGCGCTGGAGCGCGGCTTCTCCGCCGTCGTCGCGCGCGGCTGCACCAACCTCCCCTCGCACCTGGAGTCGGTGGGCCGGTCCCGGGAGGCGGTGGCGGCCACCGAGCGCGGGCTCGCCATGACCGACCACTTCGGCATGAAGGACTCCCGCGCCTGGGTGTACGGCAACCGCGCCAAGAGCCTGCTGTCGCTGGGCCGCTGGGCGGAGGCCGCCGAAGCCGCGACGGCCTGCAGGCGCCTCGCCCTGGGCAACCGCACCCGCGCGCTGGCGGCCTCCCGGCACGCCGATCTCGCCCTGATGCGCGGCGACACCGACGCCGCCGCAGAAGAACTGGACTACGCGCGCGCCCACTTCGGCAGCTACGAGAACCAACCGCAGCACAGCCTCCCCATGACCCGCTTCGCCTACGAGATCGCGGTGCAGCGCCAGGGCGTGGTCGCCGCCCGGGAGGTGCTGGAGCCGCTGCTGACGGCCGGTTTCCCGCTCGGTACGTACAACTACGGCTGGCCGCTGCTGTGGCGGGTGGCCGCGGCGGAGGCCGACGCCCGCGGGCTGCCCGCCGCGGCCGCGGGCCGGGACGCGCTGCTCGCCCGGCTGGCGGCGGCGGCGAAGCGGCTGCCCCGCCCGGTCCCGGTGTGGCAGGCGTACGGCCGGCTCACCGAGGCCGAGCTGCGCCGGGCCGAGGGCCGCCCGTCACCGGAGCGCTGGGCCGAGGCGGTCGCGGCCTTCCGGCAGGTCGAGCGGCCGTACGAACTGGCCTGGGCCGGCCTCCGCTGGGCCGAGGCCCTGCTGACCTGCGGCCCGGCGGCCCGCGGGGCGCGGGAGGCGGCCACGGGGCTGCTCGCCGACGCGCGTGCGACGGCCCGGTGGATGGGCGCGGCCCCGCTCACCGTGGAGATCGACCAGCTCGCCGTACGGGCCCGGATCACACTGCCGGAGGACGACGGGAGGACCGACGGAAGCGGGGCGCCGGACGACGACGGGCGGGCCGCCGGGGGCGGGGTGCCGGAAGCCGGGGTGGTACGGCAGCGGACCGGGACCGAGGGGCTGTGGCGGCCGGCGATCACGGCAGGCGCGGCACCGGCGGTGGCCGGCGCCGCGGCGCGGGACGGTGGTGCCGGAGCGGCCGGAGCGGCCGGAGCGGCCGGAGCGGCCGGAGCGGCCGGAGCGGTGCGTACGGCGGCACCGGAGCCATCGGCGGGGCTCGCGGGGGAGCCGGGGGTCGGGGCGGGGCCGGACGCCGGGGCGGGGCCCGGCCGAAGACCGGGCGGCCCCGCGGCGCCCGCGCCCACCGTGCTGCCCGCGGGGCACGCCGCCGCTCCGTCGGCCACCCCGAGAGGAGAGCGGGCGGCGGCCGGTGCCACGGGCGCCGGCCCCGGCGCCACCGCCGACTCCCTCGGGCTCACGCCGCGCGAGCGGGACGTACTGCGGCTGGTCGCGGCCGGGCGCAGCAACCGTCAGATAGCCGACACGCTCTTCATCTCGCCCAAGACCGCGAGCGTGCACGTCTCCAACATCCTCGCGAAGCTCGGCGTCTCGGGGCGCGGCGAGGCGGGTGCGCTGGCGCACCGGCTGCGGCTGTTCCCCGACGCGGAATCAGCCTGAGGCCAGCGGCTCCTCGGAAGCGGGGTGCGGGAGGCGGACGACGACCTGCCCGGAAGCCAGGTCGATCGGGCCCCGGCCCGGGTCGGAGTCGCCGATGTCCACGACGACGAGCGTGAGCTTCTGCCGCTCGTCCTCGGTGTGCTTGCGGCCCGGCGCGAAGAACTCTTCGGCGAGGTTGAACATGCGACCCCCTGGCGTGGCGTCCTGCTCACTGCCGTCAGTGTAGGCACGCCTGCCGCAAAAAGGACATCATGTGATCTTCAGCCGCAGAATCCGGTCGTCGCCCTTTTCCGGCGTACCCCGCTTGTCCGTCTCGCTGGTGACCAGCCACAGCCCGCCGTCACCGGTCGGTACGACCGTCCGCAGCCGGCCGTACTTCCCCTCCAGGAACGCCTGCGGCTTCGCCGCCGGCTTCGTGCCCCGCAGCGGGATCCGCCAGAGCCGCTCGCCACGCAGCCCGGCCATCCACACCGAACCCTCGGCGTACGCGATGCCGCTGGGCGAGGCGTCCGCGGTCCGCCACTGCTCGACCGGGCGTACGGAGGAGGAGTTCCCGCCGCTCTTGCCCTCGGCGTCGGGCCAGCCGTAGTTCCGGCCCGGCCGGATCAGGTTCAGTTCGTCCCAGGTGTCCTGGCCGAATTCCGACGCCCACAGCCGGTCCCCGGAGTCCCAGGCCAGGCCCTGTACGTTGCGGTGGCCGGTGGAGTAGACGACGGAGTCGGCCGACGGGTTGCCGTGCACCGGTTCGCCGTCCGGCGTCATCCGCAGGATCTTGCCGCCCAAGGAGTCCTTGTCCTGGGCCTGTTCGCCGTCGCCGGTCTCGCCCGTACCGGCGTACAGCATCTTGTCCGGGCCGAACGCGATCCGCCCGCCGTTGTGGATGTGACCCTTGGGAATGCCCTTGAACACCGTGTCGGGCGCGCCCAGTTGATTACCCGCCGGCCGCTTGTCGTTGTAGATCATGCGCACGATGCGGTTGTCGGACGCGGTGGTGAAGTACGCGTAGACCAGGTGGTCGGCGCCGTACGTCGAGGACACCGCGAGGCCCAGCAGCCCGCCCTCGCCGTCGGCCGCCACGCCGGGCACCGAGCCCAGCTCGGTCTTCCTGCCGTTCTCCGCGTCCACCTTGACGATCTTCCCGGTGTCCCGGGACGCCACGAGGAGGTCGCCGCCGGGCAGCACCGCGACGCCCCAGGGGGAGTCCAGGCCGGTGGTGAGGGTGGCGGCGACCTTCACCGAGCCCTTGGCGGGGGCGCCGGAGGGCGTCTCGTGCGGCTTCTGCGGCGTCGCGGAGGAGCCGGCGCCGCGCGAGGGCCCGGTGGACTTCCCGGACGTACCGGGGCTGCCGTCCCCCGAGGAGCAGCCCGCCGCGAGGAGCAGGGCGGCGGCGGTCAGTGCGGCGGTCGCGGTACGGCGTGGCACGGCGGGCGTCCTCTCGTCGGCGGGCGGCGGCACCAGCACACCACACCCCACCGGAACCCGCCCGGCCGTTTCGTCGACGGCCCCGGACCGGCCGTTCCCGCCGGGCCTCTGTTTGGCCGTTTCCCCCGACTGCCGCGGACCGGCCGTCTCCCGACGGGGCCTCCGCCCGGCCGTTCCCTCGACCGAGGGGTTCCCCGACTGCCCCGGCCTGTGTGACGCCCCCGCCTGGCCGTTTCCTCTCTGGCCCGCCACCCGGCTGTTTTCCCGCCGGCCCACGCCCGGCCGTTTTCCCGCCGGGACCCTGGGTATCCCCCGGTCAGGGGGAAAGGGGCGTTCGAATCGCCCCGAAGCGCGCCCCCCGGACGCCGTCGCCCCCGTACCTGGGGCCGTCGCCCCCGTACCTGGGGCCGTCGCCCCGTACGCGTACCCCTCGGTCCCAGGAGCCCCGGTCAGTCCCACGACCCCCGGGCCGGGGGCAGGGTGGCGATTTCTGTGAAGTCCTCGCGGGTCAGCCGTACCGCGGTGGCCTTGGCGTTCTGTACGGCCCAGCGCTCCTTCTTCGCGCCCGGTATGGGGACGACGTGGCGGCCCTGTGCCAGTACCCACGCCAGCGCCACCTGCCCGGGTGTCACCCCGTGCCGCGCGCCCACCCGGCGCAGCCCCGCCACGACCGGCTGATTGGCGGCCATCATCTCCGCCGTGAAGCGCGGGTGCCGGGCCCGCATGTCCTCCGGCTCGAAGCCCTGGCCCGGGGTCAGCGTGCCGGTGAGATAGCCGTTGCCCAGAGGCATCGCCGCGAGGAAGCCCACGCCGCGCGTCTCGCACCAGGGCAGCAGCGCCTCCAGGGCCTCCGGCGACCACACGGACAGCTCCGCCTCGACGCTGCTGACAGGGAACACCTGCTGCACGCGCTCCAGTTGGCGCAGCGTGTCGTCGTGCGTACGGGTGCCGCGGCGCCTGGGGGCCCGCGCGCCGACCGCGCACAGCCCGAGGGCGCGC
Source organism: Streptomyces sp. NPDC050806 (assembly GCF_055586425.1). Classification (NCBI taxonomy): domain Bacteria; kingdom Bacillati; phylum Actinomycetota; class Actinomycetes; order Kitasatosporales; family Streptomycetaceae; genus Streptomyces; species Streptomyces sp. NPDC050806. The sequence continues at coordinate 242,407 of NZ_JBVJIF010000011.1, forward strand.
ACCTTCCCGGCCGCCACCAGCTCCGCCATCGCCCCCCAGGTCTCCTCGATCGGCACCTCGGGGTCCGCGCGGTGCAGCTGGTAGAGGTCGATGTGGTCGGTCTGCAGCCGGCGCAGCGAGGCGTCGCAGGCTCTTTTCACGTACCCCGGACGGCCGTTGGCGACGATGTGCTGCTCGCCGACCAGCAGCCCGACCTTGGTCGAGACGAAGGCCTGCGCGCGGCGCTGCTTCAGTGCCCGCCCCACCAGCAGCTCATTGGTGAAGGGGCCGTACATGTCGGCGGTGTCCAGGAGACTGCAGCCCCGGTCGAGTGCGGCGTGCACCGTCCGCTCCGAGCTCTCCCCGTGCCGCTGCGACGCGGTGTACCCCCAGCTCATCGGCATGCAGCCGAGGCCGATTGCGCCCACTTCGAGCGCCGCCGCACCGATTGTCCTGCGCTCCACCTGGTCGTGCCTCCGTCCCCTCGCCCCGGTCAAGGGCGCTGACCAAACTAACGTCTGATGAGGGGCACTCTTCGCATAGCCTCGGGCCATGGCTTCCTCAGACACCACTCGCGCCACCGACGTCTGGCTCCCCATACCTGCCGCCGAGATCGACGGCCTCCCCGAGGGCCTCTCCTACGTCCACTGGGACGCCGGCCCCGAATACCCCGCCGATCCCGCCCGCTGCGCCTTCTACGCCGTCCCCTACATGAAGCCTGTCGACCAGGTGCTGCGGCCGCTCGCGGAGATGACGAACGTACGCGTCGTCCAGACCCTCACGGCCGGCATCGAGCACATGCTGCCCGCCGTGCCCGGTCTGCCGGCCGGCACCCGGCTGTGCAACGCACGCGGTCTGCACGACGCGAGCACCGCCGAGCTGACCCTTACGCTCGTGCTCGCCGCGCTCCGCGACATTCCCACGTTCGTCCGGGCCCAGGACGCCGGGGAGTGGCGGCAGGGGTTCCGTGATGCGCTGGCCGACAAGTCCGTCCTCATTGTGGGCTATGGTTCGATCGGAAGTGCTATCGAAGACCGGCTCACACCTTTTGAGTGTGCGCGGGTGGCGCGCATTGCGCGCACCGCTCGTGACACCGTGCGCGGTCCTGTGCATCCACTTGCCGAGTTGCCCGCCCTGTTGCCCGAAGCGGACGTCGTGATCATGGCGACGCCGCTCACCGAGGACACGCGTGGCCTGGTCGGAGCCGATTTCCTGGCCCGGATGAAGGACGGCGCGCTGCTCGTCAACATCGCGCGCGGGGGTGTGGTCGACACCAAGGCGCTGCTCGCGGAACTGGAGTCGGGACGGCTCCGGGCAGCACTCGATGTAACCGATCCGGAACCACTGCCTGCCACACACCCCTTGTGGCACGCTCCCGGCGTGCTCATCACTCCGCACGTCGGTGGTCCCAGTACTGCCTTCCTGCCCCGTGCGAAGCGGCTTCTCCGTGATCAACTCCGGCTTTTCGCGGCCGGCGAGCCCCTCGGCAACGTCATCACGACCGCCGGCTGACGGGTTGACCGTAGCTCTACGGAGTCGTACGACTGCGTCCTGTGCCACCAATTCCGGGCCAGTCACGCTCCGTAGAGCGACTATGTCCCTGTGTGACGGAACTGGTGTATCGTCCCGAACGGGGACCCGCGCCGGGACGTGGCGGCGCGCAGCGAACGACCGGAACCGAGGGGGGCGACGGGCGATGAACGGCCGATGCACCACCGAGACGAGGACCGCTGACCACACGCGCGTTGCGCGTGTTCCCACCGCGATACGGATGCAGCGCGGGCCGCGCCCGCCACGACCACGCCGGTCGGCAGCGCGGGGGAGAGCCCGGTGACCGCCTCCGGCGCCGTGCTGACCCCGCCGGCCGGGCCCCGGTCGGCCGTGAGCAGTCTCCCGCAGATCCTGCTCGCCGTGGTCTGCGGCGGATACGCCACGGGGGCGGCGTTCGGCTGGGGCTCGGAGAAACTGGCCCTGATCATGGGCGACTTCGGGCTCAGCGCGGCGGCCCTGGCGGCCGCGGTCTCGTGCGTGTTCTACGCCCGCAAGCACCGCAGCCGCTTCCGCCCGGCCTGGCTGCTGTTCGCCGCCTCCTCCGCGATGGCCGGCATCGGCAACGGCGTCTGGGGATGGTACGAGGTCGTCCTCGAAGCGCCCGTGCCCAGCCCCTCGATCGCCGACTTCTGCTTCCTGCTCTTCGCGCCGCCCGCCATCGTCGGCCTGCTGGTGCTCGCCAAGCGGCCCGTCAACCGGGCCGGCTGGGTCTGCCTGGCGCTGGACGCCTGGCTCATCGGCGGCTCGCTCCTCACGCTCTCCTGGAGCCTGGCCCTCGCCCACACCACGCACTTCCAGGGCCAGACGGTCGCGCAGGGCGCCCTGTCGCTCGCGTACCCGCTGCTCGACATCGTCCTGGTGAGCATGGTCCTGGCGCTGCACTTCAAGCGCTCCTCGGCCAACCGCTCGGCGATCAACACCGCGATCGCTGCGCTCGCGCTGACCGTGCTCTGCGACGCGCTGTTCACCTCGCCGCTGCTGCGCGAGCACTACCGCTCCGGGCAGATCCTGGACGCCGGCTGGTTCGCGGGCTCCATGCTCCTGGCGTACGCCCCCTGGGTCGCCGCGCGCTCCGGCGCCGACTCCGCGGGGGACGACTTCACCCGCGCCACCCGGCGCGCCGCCGTGCCGCCCGGCAGCCCCCCGATCGCCGGCTCACTGGCCGCGCTCACCCCGTACCTGGCCGCCGCCGTCTGCACCCTGGGCATCCTGCTCAACGTCCTGGACGGCCGCCGCATCGACCACGTCGTGCTCTTCACCGGCTGCACGGTCGTGCTCGCCCTCGTCGTCCGCCAGGGCATCATGCTCGTGGACAACATCACCCTGACCCGCGAGCTGGCCCAGAAGGAGAACCACTTCCGCTCCCTGGTGCAGGGCTCCAGCGACGTCATCATGATCGCCGCGCCCACCGGCGTCCTGCGGTACGTCAGCCCCGCCGCCTCCGGCGTCTACGGCCGCGACGCCGAGGACCTGGTCGGCTCCGAGCTGGCCTCCCTGATCCACCCCGAGGACCTCGGCCGCGTGGTGCACGAAGTACGGCGCTTCCTCGCCGCCGACTCCGAGGCGGAGCCCACCACGCGCATCGAGTGCCGCTTCCGCGCCGGCGGCGGCCGCCCCGGCGGCGAGGAATGGCTGAATGTCGAGTCCACGGTCAACCGCCACGAAGGCGGCCTGATCTTCAACTCGCGCGACGTCACCGAACGGGTACGGCTCCAGGCCCAGCTCCAGCACAATGCCTCGCACGATGCCCTGACCGACCTGCCGAACCGTGCCCTGTTCACCGAACGGGTCAGCCAGGCCGTCACCGGCCGCCGCTCCTCCGACCACGACACCGCCGTGCTCTACATCGACCTGGACGGCTTCAAACAGGTCAACGACACCATCGGGCACCAGGCCGGCGACGAGCTGCTGGTTCAGGCCGCGCGCAGGCTGGCCGAATCCGTACGGGCCGGGGACATCGCCGCGCGCCTGGGCGGCGACGAGTTCGCCGCGCTCATCATGGGCGACGGCAGCCGCGACCTCACCGCCCGGGAGTTCCGCGTCCACGAGATCGCCGACCGGCTGCGCGTCCGGCTGTCCGAGCCGTACCGCATCGACGGCCAGGAGGTACGGGTCGCGGCCAGCATCGGCGTGGCCTTCGCCGAGCCCGGCGTCACCCCGGCCGCCCTCCTGCGCAACGCCGACCTCGCCATGTACCGCGCCAAGCAGGCCGGCAAGGGCCGCGTGGAGATGTACGCGCCGCAGATGCAGGCCGACGTCGTACGCCGCTCCGAGCTGGCGACGAAGCTGCGCACCGCGCTGCACGACGGCGAATTCGCGCTGCTGCACCAGCCCGTGGTCGAGCTCTCCAGTGGCCGGATCACGGCCGTCGCCGCGCAGGCCCGCTGGCGTTCCGCGCAGGGCATCCTCTTCACCCCCGCCGAGTTCCTGCGGGTCGGCGAGCGCGGCCGGCCGGGCGGCGAGGAGGGCGAGCGCACCGCCGAACTGGGCCGCTGGCAGCTGGAGGAGGCCGTCGAGCAGGCGGCGCGGCGGCACCACGCGGGCCATCCGGTCTGCGTCGCCGTCCGGCTCTCCGCCCGGCGGCTGCTGGACCGCAAGCTGCCGCCCAGGAGCATCGAGACCTTACTCGCGCGGCACGGCCTGCCCTCCGGGGCGCTGCTGCTGGAGCTGTCCGACAGTGATCCGCGGATCCCGCTGGACGAGCTGGAGCGGCGCCTGGCGGCCCTGCGCAGGCTGGGCGTACGGATCGCGCTCGACGGCTTCGGCAGCGGATACGCCGCCATCAGCGCGCTGCGCCGGCTGCCCATCGACGTACTGCGGCTGGACCGCGGCCTGGTCGACGGCGTGGTGGAGTCCGCGCGGCTGCACAAGATCACAGCGGGGCTGCTGCGGATCGCCGGCGACCTCGGACTCCAGTCCGTCGCCGACGGCGTGGACCGTCCGGAACAGGTCACCGCGCTGCGCGCCATGGGATGCACGCACGGCCAGGGCATGGCGTTCTCCGGGCCGCTGGACGAGCACCGGCTCCGCCGGGCGCTCACGATCGGCTCCTACCCCGTCCCCGGCCTGCTGCCCGAGAGCCGCGAGATGGTGCTGAGCAGCGCGGTACCGGCCGCCCGGCGGGCCTCCGGGCCCCGGGAGGCGGGCGCCGCGCAACGCCTCGGAGAGCTGCCGCGGCGGCTCGGCGCCGGGGAGGTGCCGGCCGGACCGGACGCGATCAGCCATCCCCCGTTGCGCTCAAATAGTGAGACCTCCGTCCCACCCACTTGACACTCCAGGTGCGCCGGGGGGAAGGTCGGAGCCATGCGCACCCGAATTCTCGTACTTGGACAGCGCGTCGGCTGAAGCCGGGCCCTTGAACAGCCCGGCGCACCGCACCGACGCGCTCCCCTCGCTTGCCTATCGGCACGAGGGGTTTTTTGTTGCACCAGCACCGCCAAACCCCATCAAAACCCTCACCTCCGAGAAGAGACGCAGATGACCGAGCAGGCCTCCGGGGCCCACCATCCGCAGCCGCGGGCCCGTACCGGCGGGGCGCAGCAGCCCACCGCCGTCGAGCACGTCACGGGCGCGCAGTCCCTCATTCGCTCTCTCGAGGAGGTCGGGGCCGACACCGTATTCGGCATCCCCGGCGGTGCGATCCTCCCGGCGTACGACCCGATGATGGACTCCAAGCGGGTCCGGCACGTCCTGGCCCGCCACGAGCAGGGCGCAGGCCACGCAGCCACCGGGTACGCGCAGGCCACCGGCAAGGTCGGCGTCTGCATGGCCACCTCGGGCCCCGGCGCCACCAACCTGGTCACCCCGATCGCCGACGCGCACATGGACTCCGTCCCGCTGGTCGCGATCACCGGCCAGGTCGCCTCCGCCGCGATCGGCACGGACGCCTTCCAGGAGGCGGACATCTGCGGCATCACGATGCCGATCACCAAGCACAACTTCCTGGTGACCGACCCGGCCGACATCCCCCGGACGATCGCCGAGGCGTTCCACATCGCCTCGACCGGCCGCCCGGGCCCCGTCCTGGTGGACATCGCCAAGGACGCGATGCAGGCCAGGACCACCTTCTCCTGGCCGCCGCAGACCGACCTGCCCGGCTACCGCCCGGTGACCAAGCCGCACGCCAAGCAGATCCGCGAGGCGGCCCGGATGATCACCACGGCCAAGCGGCCGGTGCTCTACGTCGGCGGCGGCGTGATGAAGGCCGGCGCGACGGCCGAGCTGAAGGTGCTCGCCGAGCTGACCGGCGCCCCCGTCACCACCACCCTGATGGCGCTGGGCTCCTTCCCCGACACCCACCCGCAGCACCTCGGCATGCCGGGCATGCACGGCTCGGTCGCCGCGGTCACCTCGCTGCAGAAGGCCGACCTGATCGTCGCCCTGGGCGCCCGCTTCGACGACCGCGTCACCGGCAAGCTGGACAGCTTCGCCCCGTACGCCAAGATCGTGCACGCGGACATCGACCCGGCCGAGATCGGCAAGAACCGCATGGCGGACGTCCCGATCGTCGGTGACGCCCGCGAGGTCATCGCCGACCTGATCGTGGCCGTCCAGGCCGAGCACGAGGCCGGCCACCCCGGCGACTACGCCGCCTGGTGGAACGACCTGAACCGCTGGCGCGAGCACTACCCGCTCGGGTACGACCTGCCCGAGGACGGCAGCCTCTCCCCGCAGCAGGTCATCCAGCGCATCGGGCAGCTGGCGCCGGAGGACACCATCTACGCCGCGGGCGTCGGCCAGCACCAGATGTGGGCCGCCCACTTCATCGACTACGAGAAGCCGGCCACCTGGCTGAACTCCGGCGGCGCCGGGACGATGGGGTACGCCGTCCCGGCCGCGATGGGCGCCAAGGCCGGGCAGCCGGACCGCCCGGTGTGGGCGATCGACGGCGACGGCTGCTTCCAGATGACCAACCAGGAGCTGGTCACCTGCGCGATGAACAACATCCCGATCAAGGTCGCGATCATCAACAACGGCGCGCTGGGCATGGTCCGCCAGTGGCAGACGCTGTTCTACAACCAGCGGTACAGCAACACCGTGCTGCACGCCGGCCCCGAGGCGGGGGAGCAGCCCAACCTGGGCACCCGCTGCCCGGACTTCGTGAAGCTGGCCGAGGCCATGGGCTGCGTGGCGATGCGCTGCGAGGACCCCGCCGAACTGGACGCCGTGATCGCCAAGGCGAACGCCATCAACGACCGCCCCGTCGTCGTGGACTTCATCGTCCACGAGGACGCCATGGTCTGGCCGATGGTCGCCGCAGGCACCTCCAACGACGAGGTCATGGCGGCCCGCGGGGTGCGCCCCGACTTCGGCGACAACGAAGAAGACTGACGGCCAGGACAGAAGAGAAGAGACCGAGCCCATGACCAAGCACACGCTCTCCGTCCTGGTGGAGAACACGCCGGGTATCCTGGCGAGGATCGCCGCGCTGTTCTCCCGTCGCGGCTTCAACATCGACTCACTCGCCGTCGGTGTCACGGAGCACCCCGACATCTCGCGCATCACCATTGTCGTGAATGTCGAATCGCTCCCCCTGGAGCAGGTCACCAAGCAGCTGAACAAGCTGGTCAACGTCCTGAAGATCGTCGAGCTGGAGCCGTCCTCGGCCATCCACCGCGAACTGGTCCTGGTGAAGGTCCGCGCGGACAACGAGACGCGCTCGCAGATCGTCGAGATCGTCCAGCTGTTCCGCGCCAAGACCGTGGACGTCTCGCCGGAGGCCGTCACCATCGAAGCCACCGGCGGCGCCGACAAGCTGGAAGCCATGCTCAAGATGCTGGAGCCGTTCGGCATCAAGGAGCTGGTGCAGTCCGGCACGATCGCCATAGGGCGCGGCGCCCGGTCCATCACGGACCGCTCGCTGCGGGCCCTGGAGCGCTCCGCCTGACCGACGCGTCACCCGGCCGTGGGGGCACGGCCGGAACGCACCCCCTCGCCCGCGGCCGCTGCCCGCATGGCGAGACCCTGAGCTCACACCCCCCAGCCCCGGCATAGTCTGTGGGCACCAGCTAGTACCAAGGAGATACCCCAAGTGGCCGAGCTGTTCTACGACGACGACGCCGACCTGTCCATCATCCAGGGCCGTAAGGTCGCGGTTCTCGGCTACGGCAGCCAGGGCCACGCCCACGCGCTGTCGCTGCGCGACTCGGGCGTCGACGTGCGCGTCGGCCTGCACGAGGGCTCCAAGTCCAAGGCGAAGGCCGAGGAGCAGGGCCTGCGCGTGGTGAGCCCCTCCGAGGCGGCGGCCGAGGCCGACGTCATCATGATCCTGGTGCCGGACCCCATCCAGGCCAAGGTCTACGAGGAGTCCGTGAAGGACAACCTGAAGGACGGCGACGCGCTGTTCTTCGGGCACGGCCTGAACATCCGTTACGGCTTCATCAAGCCCCCGTCCAACGTCGACGTCTGCATGGTCGCCCCGAAGGGCCCCGGCCACCTGGTCCGCCGCCAGTACGAGGAAGGCCGCGGCGTGCCCTGCATCGCCGCCGTCGAGCAGGACGCCTCCGGCAACGCCTTCGCGCTGGCCCTGTCCTACGCCAAGGGCATCGGCGGCACCCGTGCGGGCGTCATCAAGACGACCTTCACCGAGGAGACCGAGACCGACCTGTTCGGCGAGCAGGCCGTGCTCTGCGGCGGCACCGCCGCGCTGGTCAAGGCCGGCTTCGAGACCCTGGTCGAGGCGGGCTACCAGCCCGAGATCGCGTACTTCGAGTGCCTCCACGAGCTGAAGCTCATCGTGGACCTCATGTACGAGGGCGGCCTGGAGAAGATGCGCTGGTCGATCTCCGAGACCGCCGAGTGGGGCGACTACGTCACCGGCCCGCGCATCGTGAACGACGCGACCAAGGCCGAGATGAAGAAGGTCCTCGCCGAGATCCAGGACGGCACCTTCGCCAACAACTGGATGGCCGAGTACGAGGCCGGTCTGCCGAAGTACAACGAGTACAAGAAGGCCGACGCCGACCACCTCCTGGAGACCACCGGCAAGAAGCTGCGTGGCCTGATGAGCTGGGTGGACGAGGAGGCGTAAGCCTCCTGGCCGAGGGGCCGTACCGCACCGGTACGGCCCCTCGCGCCACCGCCTTGTCCACTGCGTAGAACCACGCACGGGTGATCCTTCCGCTCCGGCGAAGGAGGAGCCCTGAAACGCCACTACACTGCTGACCACAAGCGCGTCAGGCTCACAACGTCGTGCGTCTTCCACGCGGCTGCCCCCTTCACCGCCTTCGGCCGTCGGGACGGCCGTCCGCGAAGGACTAAGTGAGGACTGAAGACCACGTGAGCACTGCCTCCGCCAAACCCGTCGTACTCATTGCCGAAGAGCTGTCGCCCGCGACCGTCGACGCGCTCGGTCCGGACTTCGAGATCCGGCACTGCAACGGCGCGGACCGCGCCGAGCTGATTCCCGCCATCGCCGACGTCGACGCGATCCTGGTGCGCTCCGCGACCAAGGTCGACGCCGAGGCCATCGCCGCGGCCAAGAAGCTCAAGGTCGTCGCCCGCGCGGGCGTGGGTCTGGACAACGTCGATGTCTCCGCCGCCACCAAGGCCGGCGTGATGGTCGTGAACGCCCCGACCTCCAACATCGTCACCGCCGCCGAGCTGGCCTGCGGCCTGCTGGTCGCCACCGCGCGGAACATCCCGCAGGCGAACACGGCGCTGAAGAACGGCGAGTGGAAGCGCAGCAAGTACACCGGTGTGGAGCTGGCGGAGAAGACCCTCGGCGTGGTCGGCCTCGGCCGCATCGGCGTCCTGGTCGCCCAGCGCATGTCCGCCTTCGGCATGAAGGTCGTCGCCTACGACCCGTACGTCCAGCCGGCCCGCGCGGCCCAGATGGGCGTCAAGCTGCTCTCCCTGGACGAGCTGCTGGAGGTCTCGGACTTCATCACTGTCCACCTCCCCAAGACCCCCGAGACCGTCGGCCTCATCGGCGACGAGGCGCTGCACAAGGTCAAGCCGTCCGTCCGCGTCGTCAACGCCGCGCGCGGCGGCATCGTGGACGAGGCCGCCCTCGCCTCCGCCCTCAAGGAGGGCCGGGTCGCCGGCGCCGGCCTGGACGTCTACGCCTCCGAGCCCTGCACCGACTCCCCGCTCTTCGAGTTCGACCAGGTCGTGTGCACCCCGCACCTGGGCGCCTCGACCGGTGAGGCGCAGGAGAAGGCCGGTATCGCGGTGGCCCGCTCGGTGCGCCTGGCGCTCGCCGGCGAGCTGGTCCCGGACGCGGTCAACGTCCAGGGCGGCGTGATCGCCGAGGACGTGAAGCCGGGTCTGCCGCTGGCCGAGAAGCTGGGCCGGATCTTCACCGCGCTCGCGGGCGAGGTCGCGGTCCGCCTGGACGTCGAGGTGTACGGCGAGATCACCCAGCACGACGTGAAGGTGCTGGAGCTCTCCGCGCTCAAGGGCGTCTTCGAGGACGTCGTGGACGAGACGGTGTCGTACGTCAACGCTCCGCTGTTCGCGCAGGAGCGCGGCGTCGAGGTCCGCCTCACCACCAGCAGCGAGTCGCCGGAGCACAAGAACGTCGTGACGGTGCGCGGCACCCTCTCCGGCGGCGAGGAGATCTCGGTCTCCGGCACGCTGGCCGGCCACAAGCACCAGCAGAAGATCGTTGCGGTCAACGACCACAGCATCGACCTGGCGCTCGCCGACCACATGGCGTTCCTGCGCTACAGCGACCGTCCCGGCGTGGTCGGCACGCTCGGCCGGATCCTGGGCGAGGCCGGCATCAACATCGCCGGCATGCAGGTCTCCCGCGCCGACGTGGGCGGCGAGGCGCTGGTCGCGCTGACCGTCGACGACACGATCGCGGCCCCGGTCCTCGGCGAGATCGCCGACGAGATCGGCGCCACCTCGGCCCGTACGGTGAACCTCACCGACTGACGGCCCGCAGCCCGTACGAGGGGCCCGGACGGATTCCTTCCGTCCGGGCCCTTCAGCGCGTTCAGCGGTTATCCACAGGGCCCCCGCGAGACCGCGGGCCGCGCTACCTTCGCGGTATGCGCGGTGGAGGCGGGGGAGGGGGTCTTGCCGCGGGGGCCTTTCCAGTGGTTGGGGAGAGGGAGGGGCCCTGCCAGGGTTCGGGAGTGAGGGAGGGGCCCCGCCAAGGGCCGGAGGAGGACGGTCGGGGCTCGGGGGCCGGAGGACGGTCGGGGGCCGGAGGACGGTCGGGACACCGGTCGGGACAGCCGGAACGCCCCCCAAGGACCCGACGACCTAGGCCCCGTCGCCCACCCCCATACGTCCCGCGGCCGATGGCGGGGGCTTGCCGGGCGCCTAGGCTCGGGAGGGACCAAGAGGGAGGCCACTCATGGCAGTTGAGCTGAACCACACGATCATCCACGCCAGCGACCGGAAGCGGTCGGCGGAGTTCCTGGCGGACATTCTCGGGCTCCAGGTGCAGCCCGAGTTCGGGCCGTTCCTGCCGGTGGCGACCGACAACGGCGTCACCCTCGACTTCGCCCAGGACGACGGGAAGATCACCCCGCAGCACTACGCGTTCCTGGTCGGCGAGGACGAGTTCACCCGCAGCTTCGACCGGATCAAGGAGCTGGGCCTGGACTACTGGGCCGACCCGCACCGCACCCGCCCCGGTGAGATCAACACCAACGACGGCGGCCGCGGCGTGTACTTCCCCGACCCGGACGGCCACTACATGGAACTGATCACCCGCCCGTACGGCAGCGGCAGCTGAGCCACGGGGGTGTTCACCCGTATGGAGTAGCGACGGAGGGTGGGGCGCCGGCCCGGACGGTGCCGCGCTCCGCCCTCATGAGCGGCTTCGGGACCGGTACGGAACGGTAGCCGGAGCCCGGCTCCCGTGCTCCCGACTCGCCCGGCGGCTCCAGGAGGTGCGCAATGGGAGAGGTGCGTGCCCCTCCTGCAGGCGCGCGCGAAAGGAGAGACGCCATGAATGCACCTCTGGGTGACACCCCTCATGACCTGGCCGGGCTGAATGTGATCGACGCCGACGGTGCCAAGGTCGGCTCCGTCCAGCAGGTCTACCGGGACGACGCCACCAATGAGCCGGAGTGGATCACGGTGCGCACCGGGCTGTTCGGTACGAAGGAGACCTTCGTTCCGCTGGCCGGGTGTACGCGGGTGGACGACGCGCTCCGTGTTCCGCACACCAAGGACCTGATCAAGGATGCCCCGCGCATGGACGCCGACGGCCACCTGGAACCGTCGGAGGAGGAGCGTCTGTACCGGCACTACGGTCTGACCCGGTCGGGCCGGAGCGGCATGGGCCACGACACGGGGCAGGCCGGAGGTATGGGCACCGCGGCAGCCGCGGGTGGCATGGGCACCGCGGGTGCGGCCGGCATGGCCGGGCAGCACACGCGTCCCGAGGCCGACCGGCCGATGGCCGGCGCGGGCGCCGGGCAGATGGCCATGTCGCGTGGCGGCCCGACCGACGACCGGCACTCCCGCAAGGAGCAGAATCCGGAGATGACGCTGTCGGAGGAGCGGGCCCAGTTCGGTGTCGAGGAGCACGAGAGCGGTCACGCGCACCTGCGGAAGCACGTCGTCACCGAGAACGTGAGCCAGACCGTGCCGGTCAGCCACGAAGAGGTCCGCATCACCCGTGAGCGGATCCCCGAGGACGAGGCGCGCCGCACCGGCGGCAAGCCCGCGAAGCTGGAGGACGGCGAGTACGACATCACGCTGCACCGCGAGGAGCCCGTGATCCGCAAGGAGACCGTGGCCTACGAGCGGGTACGCCTGGAGACCGACCGGGTCACCGAGCAGCAGGAGGTGTCGACCGAGGTCCGCCGGGAGCAGTTGGAGTTCGACGACGGCACCGGCGGCACGACCGGCACCACCGGCCGTACGGGCCCGGCCGACCGGACCGGCCGCAAGGGCACGAAGGGCATGAAGGGCACCAAGGAGACCGGCGAAGAGGACACGGGGCGCTGGTGACCCAGGGGGCGGTTCTCCGCTCGCACCACTGCGCGACGCCTGCCCGGCGAGGCACGGGCAGGCGTCGCCTTGTGTATGCGTACTGCGGCAGGCGTCATGACGGGTGTCACGCGGCGGGCGGCGCCGCCGGGAGCAGGTGCGTGCCGGTCCGGTCGGTGCTCAGGCACAGCGAGCAGATCACCGCGTCGTGCGTCCGGCAGGCGGCCACGTCGGGGCGCTCGAATTCCTGCCGGCAGACGTGGCAGGTGTATGTGTGCGCGCTGGGGTTGCCGTCCGCGTCCAGCAGTGGTTCGGCGATGCCGTCGTCGGTCCGCCGCAGGTAGTAGCGGCCCTTGGTGACGACGGCCATCAGCGGGGTGAGGACGAGGGCGAGCAGCGCCGCGGCGACGGGTGAGTACGGCTGGAGGGTGTCGCCCAGGGCGTGGAAGTACATCGCGATGGAGAGGCCGGAGGCGACGGTGAAGGCGACGACGCCGACGGGGTTGACCGCGTACAGCATGCCCCGGCGGAACTCGGGGGCGTGCGGGGAGAGTTTCAGCAGGTACTTGTTGACCATGATGTCCGTGGCGACCGTGACGATCCAGGCGATGGCGCAGTTCGAGTAGAAGCCCAGTACGGCGTTGAGGAAGCTGAACATGTCGGCCTCCATCAGGACGAGCGCGATGGTCAGGTTGGCCAGGACGAAGACCATCCGGCCGGGGTAGCGGCGGGTGACGCGGGTGAAGGAGTTGGTCCACGCCAGCGAGCCGGAGTAGGCGTTGGTGACGTTGATCTTGATCTGGCTGATCACGACCAGCACCACGGCCAGCGGTACCACGAGCCACGCCGGCAGCATCGCGTCGAAGGCGCCCTTGAACTGCTGGATCGGTTCGGCGGCGGCTGCCGGGGCGACCTCGGCGAGCGCGTACACGGCGAGGAAGATGCCGGCGGCCTGCTTCAGCGCGCCCAGTACCACCCAGCCGGGTCCCGCCATGATCACCGCGGTCCACCAGGTGCGGCGGTTGGCCCGGGTCTTCGGCGGCATGAAGCGGAGATAGTCGATCTGTTCGCCGATCTGCGCGATCAGCGACAGGCACACGCCGGCGCCGAGCAGGACGGACGCGGTGTTCAGGCCGCCGTCGCCGGCCGCGCCCGGGTACGCCAGGAAGTGCCGCACGGTACCGGGGTCGGTGGCCACCAGGTACACCAGCGGCCCGACCATCAGCAGCAGCCAGATCGGCGTCGTCCACACCTGGAGCTTGCTGAGCGCCTTCATGCCGTACACGACCAGCGGGATGACCAGGAGGGTGGAGACCAGATAGCCCAGCCACAGCGGCAGCCCGAGGCCGAGCTTCAGCCCCTGCGCCATGATCGAGCCCTCGGTGGCGAAGAAGATGAAGGTGAAGCTGGCGAAGATGACGCTGGTGAGCACCGAGCCGTAGTAGCCGAAGCCGGAGCCGCGGGTGATCAGGTCCAGGTCGATGTTGTAGCGCGCCCCGTAGTACGCGAGCGGGAAGCCGGTCACGAAGATGACCGCGGCGGCGAGCAGGATCGCGGCGAGCGCGTTCCCGGTGCCGTGGGCGATGCCGATGCCCGCGCCGATGGAGAAGTCCGCCAGGTAGGCGATGCCGCCCAGCGCGGTGGTCGCCACGACCATCGGCGTCCACCGGCGGTAACTGCGCGGCGCGAACCGGAGGGTGTAGTCCTCCAGCGTCTCGTCCGCCGCCCGCCCGCCGTCCGCCGGCCCGGCCCCCGGCCCGGTCGGCGCGGTCTCCGCCTCGGTGTACAGCCCTGTGTCCATGGCGGGGACCCTAGGAACGGCGTGTTACCCGCGACCGCTCGCGCGATGACACGGATGTTTCCCGGTGTTACGGAACGACGCACGGGGGGCGGCCTCCCGCCGCCCGTCGAAGACCCTTACAGCCGTGCCGACTTCAGTGCCATGTGGAGCAGGAGGCGGTCGGAGCCCTCGTCGAGGTCCAGGCCGGTGAGTTTCTCCACCCGGCCCAGCCGGTAGTAGAGCGTCTGCCGGTGGATGCCGAGCGACTGGGCCGTGCGGCTGGCCTGGCCCGCGCAGTCCAGGAACGCCTCGACGGTGCGCGCCAGTTCGGCGTGGGTGGGGGAGAGCAGGGGGCGAATCGTTTCATCCGAGGTACCGGCCGGGAGGCCCGTCAGCAGGCGGTACGCGCCGATGGCGTCCCACTGCGCGACCGGGCCCAGCCGCGGCTCGGCGTGCGCGGCGCGGGCGGCGGCCAGCGCCTCGCGCCAGGCGCCGGGCAGCGCGGTCGGCTCCTCACGGGTGGCCCCGAGGCCGGCGGCGGCCCCGCCACCGGCCCGCGGGGAGCGCAGCAGATGCTCGGCCGCGGAGTGCGCGGGCGCAAGTCCGCCGGCCGTCCGCAGGCGTACGAGCGCGGCCAGGGTGTGCCCGCACGTCCCGGCCCTGGACCCCGCGCCGGGCGGCCCGCCGGGGCGCCCGTCCGCGCTCCTCGTCCCGTCCGCGCCCTCCGTCCCGGCCGCGCCCGCCGGCATCGCGCTCGCGGCGAGCAGCCCCGGCAGGCCGGGCAGCGGAGCCGCGTCGGTGTCGGAGGTGTCCCAGGGCGTCACGGCGACCACCGCGAGCGGTGCCTCGGTCGCGCCGGGCCGCAGCGCGCCGCGCAGCGCGGCCGCTGCCGCCGGCCGGTCCGCCGCCCCGCTCAGCAGCAACTCCCTCAGCAGATCGCCCAGTTCGGCACCGGCCCGGGCCTCGGCCGCCAGCAGCGCGCCGATCCGCGTGGCGGTCTCCATCGCCTGCTCGATGCGCGGGTCGGGCGGCGTGCCGCGGCCGCCCAGCTCCAGGTTGCTGAGGTGGCCGTCGTCCAGCAGCCAGACGTAGCCGTGCACGATGCCGCGGTGGCGTACGGGCAGGCAGATGCGGCCCTTGAAGACCCCGGCCGCGGGGTCCGGCGGGATGCGCAGCGCGGACTTGGCGCGGGCGATGCCGAACCCCTCGAACCAGGCGCGGACGGCGGCCGTGGAGCGCCGCTGGAGGATGGACCGGGTCCGCACCGGGTCCATCATCGAGTCGTCGTCGCCCTCGTGCGCCCCGAACGCGATCAGCCGGAAGTCCCGGTCCTCCAGCGTCGCGGGCGCGCCGAGCGCCGCCGAGATCTCGTCCACCAGCTGCTCGTAGTCCCCTGGCATGCGCCGCCTGGCTCCTCTCCGGTCACGTCTGCGCCATTGTCCCCGCACATTCTCATACATCTGTCTGAGATCCCGGACACGAAGGCGTGACAGCTGTCGATGGCTACCGACGTACCGTGAAACTTACGTTTCTGGTGGCTCGTCCTGCCGGCGCGCCTTGCACGCTCGGCATCTGTCATCCGTGAACCGTGGAGGTGTCCCGTGCTGGGTCCCGTGATCCTCGCCGCAGCGCGCAGCGACAAAATGCGCCGTCTCGTCTCGGCCGCGCCGGTCACCCGCTCCGTCGTCGACCGCTTCATCGCGGGCGAGACCCTGGGCGACACCGTCCCCGCCGTCCGCTCCCTGGCCGACGCCGGTCTGGAGGTCACCCTGGACGTGCTGGGCGAGGACATCACCGACCCCGCGCAGGCGCTCCGCAACCGGGACTCCTACCTGGAGCTGGTCGAGGGCCTGAAGCCGCTGGGCCTGGGCGCCAGGGCCGAGATGTCGGTCAAGCTCTCCGCCTTCGGGCAGGCCCTGCCCGGCGGCCACGAGCTGGCCCTGAAGAACGTCGTCCCGGTCGTCGAGGCCGCCGCCGCGATCGGCACGACGGTCACCCTGGACATGGAGGACCACACCACCGTGGACTCCACCCTCGCCATCCTGGCCGAGCTGCGGGAACGCTTCCCGCAGACCGGCGCGGTGCTGCAGTCCTACCTCTTCCGTACCGAGGACGACTGCCGCGCGCTGGCCGGGGAAGGCTCGCGGGTGAGGCTGGTGAAGGGCGCGTACAAGGAGCCCGCCACCGTCGCCTTCCAGGACAAGGCCGAGGTGGACAAGGCGTACGTCCGCTGCCTGAAGATCCTGATGGAGGGCGAGGGCTACCCCATGGTCGGGTCGCACGACCCGCGCATGGTCGCCATCGCCCAGGACCTCGCCTTCCGCGCCGGCCGCAAGAACGAGGACTACGAGTTCCAGATGCTCTACGGCATCCGGGACGACGAGCAGCGACGGCTCGCCGCGGAGGGCCACCGCATGCGCGTCTACGTCGCCTACGGCACCGACTGGTACGGCTACTTCATGCGCCGGCTGGCCGAGCGTCCCGCGAACCTCGCGTTCTTCGCCCGCTCGCTGCTCACCCGGGGCTGAGCCCCCGTCCGGGCCCGCCCCCGGGCCGCCCCGCACACCACAGACTTCGCACCCGCACCCGACAGAAGGAGACACGGCCGCCATGGACGCTGTGACCCACGTCCCCGCCCCGTACAACGAGCCGGTCCACGGCTACGCCCCCGGCTCCCCGGAGCGCGCCCGCCTGGAGGCGAAGCTCAAGGAGCTCGCCGAGAACCCCATCGACCTCCCGATGACCATCAACGGTGAGAAGCGGATGGGCGGCGGCGAGCGCTTCGACGTCGTGCAGCCCCACAACCACAAGGCTGTGCTGGGCACCTACGCCAATGCCACGAAGGCCGACGCGCAGGAGGCCGTGGACGCGGCGCTGGCCGCGGCCCCGGCCTGGCGCGCGATGTCCTTCGACGACCGCGCCGCGATCCTGCTGAAGGCCGCCGACCTGCTGTCCGGCCCGTGGCGCGAGACGATCGCCGCCTCGACCATGCTCGGCCAGTCCAAGACCGCCCAGCAGGCCGAGATCGACGCGCCGTGCGAGCTGGTGGACTTCTGGCGCTTCAACGTGCACTTCGCGCGCGAGCTGCTGAGCGAGCAGCCCCCCATGCAGCCCAACGGGGTGTGGAACCGGCTGGACCACCGCCCGCTGGAGGGCTTCGTCTACGCGATCACGCCGTTCAACTTCACCGCGATCGCCGGCAACCTGCCCACCGCGCCCGCCCTGATGGGCAACGTGGTGGTCTGGAAGCCGTCCCCCACCCAGACCCACTCCGCCATCCTGCTCATGGAGCTGCTGGAGGAGGCCGGGCTGCCCAAGGGCGTCATCAACCTGGTCACCGGGGACGGCAAGGAGGTCTCCGAGGTCGCGCTGCCGCACCCGGAGCTGGCCGGCGTGCACTTCACCGGCTCCACCAAGACCTTCCAGTACCTGTGGAAGGAGGTCGGCCAGAACATCGAGACCTACCGCTCCTACCCGCGTCTGGTCGGCGAGACCGGCGGCAAGGACTTCATCGTCGCCCACCCCACCGCGGACCCGGCGATCCTGAAGACCGCCATCACCCGCGGCGCGTTCGAGTACCAGGGCCAGAAGTGCTCCGCGGCCTCGCGCGCCTACATCGCCCGCTCCACCTGGGAGAACGGCCTCAAGGACGACCTGGTCGCCGAGGTCGAGTCCCTGACCATGGGTGACACCTCCGACCTGAGCAACTTCATCGGCGCCGTCATCGACGACCGGTCCTTCGCCAAGAACAAGGCCGCCATCGACCGCGCCAAGGCCGACCCGGCCTGCGAGATCGTCGCGGGCGGCACGTACGACGACTCGGTGGGCTACTTCGTCCGCCCGACCGTCATCGTCTGCTCCGACCCGGAGAACGAGGTCTTCAAGACCGAGTACTTCGGCCCGATCATGGCCGTCCACGTCTACGAGGACGCGGACTTCGACGCCACGGTCGAGCAGATGGAGTCGGCCTCGGCGTACGCGCTGACCGGCGCCGTCCTGGCCAAGGACCGGCAGGTCGTCGCCGAGGTGTCGGAGAAGCTGCGCTTCGCGGCCGGCAACTTCTACATCAACGACCGCCCCACCGGCTCGATCGTCGGCCAGCAGCCCTTCGGCGGCGGCCGCGCCTCGGGCACCAACGACAAGGCGGGTTCGAAGTTCAACCTGCTGCGCTGGATGTCGCCGCGCGCCATCAAGGAGACGATGGTCGCCCCGACCGACTACCGCTACCCGCACATGGGCTGAGGCCCGGGGCAGCGCGGCCGGCCCGGCCGCACGCACTCCGCCCCCGTCCGGCAGCACAGACTGCCGGACGGGGGCGGTTTCACGTTCAGTGCCCGGTCGCGCCGCCGTTGTCGCGGCGGTCCAGGGCGCGCTGCAGAGCAGCGGCGGCGTTCCTGCGGTCGGTCTCGCCGGACGTGCGCACGCGGTGACGGATCCTGCGGGCAGGGGCAGCGGTTTCGGCCATGGCCACGTCTCTCCTCTGTTCGATCCCCGAGATGCCGAGAAAGCGGAATGCGACGCCGGAGCGGGCGGGGCCAGGTCGCGCCAGGGGTCACCTGTGCGTGCGCGCCGGCCTGAGCCGCCTTCGCTGGGTGGAGCGAGACGTTCGGCTTCCTACAAAGTTAGGACAGCCGGGCCGTGCTGTCTGCACAATTACTTGGTCTTCCTACTATCTGAGACGGCGTACGGGTGACGGTGCCGTGCGTGCGGCTGTGACCTGGGGATTCGCTGTCCGGGGGAGCTGGGCTGTCGCACGGTTCACACCCATTTCCCGATGTCCCGGCGGGACATGTGTCCCGCCGGGACACATTTGGGTGTACGGTGCACGCATGGCTGACGAAGCGCCCGAACCGGGTCGAAAGGTGCAGGCCGCGCGCCGTACCCGGGACCGGCTCGCGGCCGCCGCGCTCGCCCTCGCGCTGGAGCGCGGACTCGCCGCCGTCACCGTCGAGGCGATCGCCGCCCGCGCCGACGTCACCCGCCGCACGTTCAGCCGCCACTTCACCGGCAAGGAGAGCGCCGTTGTGGACTGCCTCCGCGCCGACGCCGACCGGATCAACCGCGCCCTGCGCGCCCGGCCCGCCGGCGAACCGCCGCTGACCGCCTACCACCGGGCCGTACGGGACTGGCTCGCCGACCCGGACAACCCCGCCTGGCACCGCCGCCCGCGGATGTTCGACCTGCTGCGCCTCGCCGAACAGGAGCCGGCGCTCTTCGCCGCCCTCCAGCACACCCGGGTGGACGCCCAGGAGGACTCCGTCCGCATCCTCGCCGACCGGCTCGGCACCGACCCCGACACCGACCTGCGCCCCGCCGTACTGGTCGGCGCGGGCGCCGGGGCCCTGATCGCCGCACAGACCGCCTGGGTGCGCGGCGGGGACACGGGGGCGCTGCCCCGTCTGGTCGACCAGGCATTCGCGGCGCTCGCCGCAGAACGAGGAGGTTCGCCATGAAGGCCACGATGAAGGCCGTCCAGTACCGCACCGTGGGCGCCGCGCCCGAGGTCGTCGAGGTGCCCGTGCCCGTACCGGGGCCCGGCCAGGTCCTGCTGAAGGTGACCGCCGCCGGGGTCTGCCACTCCGACTTCTCGGTCATGCAGTGGCCTGCGGACCGGCTGCCCTTCCCGCTGCCGCTCACCCTCGGCCACGAGGGCGCCGGCACGGTCGCCGCGCTCGGCGACGGCGTCACCGGCTTCGCCGTGGGCGACCAGGTCGCCGTGTACGGCCCGTGGGGCTGCGGCTCCTGCGTCAAGTGCGCCGAGGGCAAGGAGAACTACTGCCTGCGCGCCCCCGAGCTCGGCATCCGCCCGCCCGGCCTGGGCGCCCCCGGCGCGCTCGCCGAGTACCTGCTCGTCGACGACGCCCGCCACCTGCTGCCGCTCGGTGGCCTGGACCCCGTACAGGCCGTGCCGCTCACCGACGCGGGCCTCACCCCATACCACGCCATCAAGCGCTCGCTGCCGAAGCTGGTGCCCGGCTCCACCGCCGTCGTCATCGGCACCGGCGGCCTCGGCCACGTCGCCATCCAGCTGCTGCGCGCGCTGAGCACGGCCCGGGTGATCGCCCTGGACGTCAGCGAGGAGAAGCTGGCGCTGGCCCGCGAGGTCGGGGCGCACGAGACGGTGCTCTCCGACGAGAACGCCGCGGCGGCCGTCCGCGGACTGACCGGCGGCCTCGGCGCCCAGCTCGTCCTGGACTTCGTCGGCGCGCCGCCCACCGTCACCACCGCGGGCGCGGTCGCGGCCGTCGAGGCGGACGTGACGATCGTCGGCCTCGGCGGCGGCGCGCTGCCCGTCGGCTTCGGCACCTCGGAGTACGAGGTGTCGGTGGCCGCGCCGTACTGGGGCAGCCGCGCCGAACTAGCCGAGGTCCTGCAGCTGGCCCGGGCCGGCGCGCTCCGGGTGCACGTCGAGACGTACGGCATCGACGACGCGCCGCTGGCCTACGAGCGGCTGCACCACGGGCGGATCAACGGCCGGGCCGTGATCCTCCCGAACGGCTGACCGCCCCGGCCGGTCCGCTCAGCCCTTCGCCGGGGCGGCGGCCGACCGCGTCACCTCGAAGTGGTCGACCCGCTCGCCCGTCTCGGCGAGCGCGGTGACCTTCATCCGGGGGCGGTGGCCGGTCTCGACCTCCACCGCGAGGAAGGAGAAACCGGTGTAGCGCACCCGCGACCAGGCCACGTTGTCGGTGTTCTTCCCGCCGCCCTTCACCCAGTGGTACGTCTCCACCTCGTCCAGGTCCTTCACGTGCCCCTCGTAGCTGTCCGGCACCGGGAACTTGTACAGCGCCTTGCCCGCGCCGCCCGCCGTGACGTACACGATGCCCTCGTGCGCGGAGTCCACATGGCCGCCGACCGGCACCTTGCGGGACACATCGGTGCCCTTGATCGCGTCGGTGCGCTCGTAGATGTGGTTGTGGCCGTTGATCACCAGGTCCACGCCGTGCTTCTCGAAGAGCGGCAGCCAGGCGTCCCGCACGCCGCCGTCCGAGGCGTGCGAGACGGTCGTGGAGAACGCGCAGTGGTGGAAGAAGACCACGAGGAAGTCGATGTCGTCGCGGCCGCGCAGCTCGCCGAGGCGGCGGTCCAGCCACCGGGTCTGCTTCCCGTTCGTGTAGCCGGTGTTCGCGGTGATCTCGTAGCTGACGTCGTTGGCGTCCAGCGCGACCACGCCCACGTTGCCGTAGGTGAAGGAGTAGACGCCGGGCGCCTTCCTCGGGTCCGGGCCGTTCTCCGGCAGCGACCAGCGGGCCAGCTGGCCGCCGTAGCCGTCGGGGGAGTACCAGGCCTCCATGTCGTGGTTGCCGGTCGTCACCATCCACGGCACCGACTTGGCGACCGTCTCCGTCTGCGCCAGGAACTGGTCCCACACCCGCGCGTCGTAGGTGTCCTCCGCCGACCCCTGGCCGTCCGGGTCGGCGTAGCAGATGTCGCCCGCGTGCAGGTGGAACGAGGGGTTCTGGCCCAGGATCAGCTGGTCGTTGGCGAGTGCGTCGTAGCTGACGCCCTGGTCGCCGAAGGCGGTGAAGACGAACTTCTCCGGCCGCGCGGGAGCCGTACGGAACGTGCCGACGGTGGAGAAGTGGCGCGCGTCGGCCGGGTCGAAGCCGTCGTGGCCGACGCCGTAGTAGTACGTCGTGCCCGGCTTCAGGCCGTCCAGCGCGGCGTGCAGGTAGTACTGGTCGACGGCCGGCAGCTTCTTCGTGAGCGCGGGGGTGTGCAGGTCCCGCACCTCCGCCTCGATCTTCCGGCTGAGGTCCCACGGCTTCAGGCCCACCCGCAGGTACGGCCGCTTCACCGCGAACGGCACCTGCCAGGAGACCCGCATCTGCGTCTTCGGGTCGGCGCCGAACTGCAGGTGCCGGCCGAAGGGCGCCACCATCGAGCCGTCCACCGTGGCCGTGGCGGGCGTGGAGAGCAGGGTCGTGGAGCGCGGCGACGCGCAGGCCGTGGTGGTGCCGAGCAGCCCGCTGCCCGCGACGATCCCCGCACCCGCCGCCGAGGTGCGCAGCAGTCCGCGGCGGGACAGCTTGGTGCGCAGGTACTCGTGCTGCTCGGCCATGGACATGCGGGCGGCGATCCGCTCCGGGATGCCGAAGCGGGGGATGTCGGGGGACGTGGGGGTCTCACGGGAAGCCATGCCGGTAACGTCCCATCGCCCCGGAACCGGATGACGTACTCCCGGTTAACCTCAGCTGTACGGCTCACCATGTGTCCGTATGCCGGACGGTGGATGTCAGCCCCTGGGACGAAGAGTAGGGTCCAGGCATGTCTCGCAGCATTCGCCTCGCAGTGATCCCCGGTGACGGTATCGGCCAGGAAGTCGTGGCCCAGGGCCTCAAGGTCCTCTCGGCCGTCCTCCCGCAGGACGTGAAGCTGGAAACCCAGGAGTACGACCTGGGCGCCAAGCGATGGCACGCGACCGGCGAGACCCTGCCGGACGCGGAGATGGAGTCGCTCAAGCAGCACGACGCGATCCTGCTCGGCGCGATCGGCGACCCGTCCGTGCCCTCCGGCGTCCTGGAGCGCGGCCTGCTGCTGAAGCTCCGCTTCGCGTTCGACCACTTCGTCAACCTGCGCCCGTCGAAGCTCTTCCCGAACACCAGCACCCCGCTGGCCGGCCGCCCCGACATCGACTTCGTCGTCGTCCGCGAGGGCACCGAGGGCCCCTACACCGGCAACGGCGGCAGCCTGCGCACCGGTACGCCCCACGAGGTCGCCACCGAGGTGAGCCTGAACACGGCGTACGGCGTCGAGCGGGTCGTGCGGGACGCGTACGAGCGCGCCCAGGCCCGCCCGCGCAAGAAGCTGACGCTGGTCCACAAGAACAACGTCCTGGTCCACGCCGGCCACATGTGGAAGAACATCTTCGACAAGGTCGGCGAGGAGTACCCCGAGGTCACCACCGACTACCTGCACGTCGACGCCGCGACGATCTTCTTCGTCACGCAGCCGGAGCGCTTCGACGTCATCGTCACCGACAACCTCTTCGGTGACATCCTCACCGACCTCGCCGCTGCCGTGACCGGCGGCATCGGCCTGGCCGCCTCCGGCAACATCAATCCTTCCGGCGCCTTCCCGTCCATGTTCGAGCCGGTCCACGGCTCGGCCCCGGACATCGCGGGCACCGGCAAGGCCGACCCGACGGCGACCATCCTCTCCGTCGCGCTCCTCCTGCGGCACCTCGGCTACGACGCCGAGGCCACCCGCATCGAGGAGGCCGTCGCCACGGACCTCGAAGGCCGCGACGGAACGGCCCGCACCACCGACGAGATCGGCGACGCGCTCGCCGGCCGAGTAGCGGGCTGACGCCGCTGCTTCGACACGACAGCTGAAGCTGTCTCTGCCCGTAGCCCAGCGGCGATGCCTGACAAGGCACCCGGCCGCTGGGCTACTCGGCGGTTGGGTGCGACCATCGACCCCAGGTCGCGCTTGAGCATTACGTCACCTCCTTCCTCTCCGCGGTCCCACACGAGCGATAATCGGACGCGGGACCGCGTACGGGAGGGAACTCGGACGTCCACGTACCGACAGGACGTCATGAGCGCGGCCGCCACAACCTCACCGGTGAAGGACACGCACTCATGACGACGCCCACGATCGAGCTCAAGCCCTCCGCGCACCCGCTGTCCGCAGCGGAGCGCGAGAAGATCCTGGCCAGCCCCGGCTTCGGCCGGCACTTCACCGATCACATGGTGACCGTTCGGTGGACCGAGGGCCGCGGCTGGCACGACGCACAGCTCGTCCCGTACGCGCCGCTCTCCATCGACCCGGCGAACATGACGCTGCACTACGCCCAGACGATCTTCGAGGGGCTGAAGGCGTACCGCCGGCCCGACGGCTCCGTCGCCACCTTCCGGCCCGAGGCCAACGCCCAGCGCTTCCAGCGCTCCGCGCGCCGCCTCGGCATGCCCGAACTGCCCGTCGAGACCTTCCTCGCCGCCTGCGACGCGCTGGTCGAGCAGGACAAGGGCTGGGTCCCGGCGCACGGCGGCGAGGAGTCGCTCTACCTGCGCCCCTTCATGTTCGCCACCGAGGTCGGCCTCGGCGTGAAGCCCGCCAACGAGTACCTCTTCCTCGTGATCGCCTCGCCCGCCGGCGCCTACTTCCCCGGCGGCGTCAAGCCCGTCTCCATCTGGCTGTCCGAGGACCGGGTGCGTGCCGTCCCCGGCGGCATGGGCGACGCCAAGACCGGCGGCAACTACGCCGCGTCCCTGCTCGCCCAGGCCGAGGCCGCCGAGAAGGGCTGCGACCAGGTCGCCTACCTCGACGCCGTGGAGCACAAGTGGGTCGAGGAGCTGGGCGGCATGAACCTGTACTTCGTGTACGGGAACGGCGGCGCGGACGGCCGGCCGAAGATCGTCACCCCGACGCTGACGGGCTCGCTCCTCGCGGGTGTCACCCGTGACTCCCTGCTCACCGTCGCCCGCGACCTGGGCTACGAGGCGGAGGAGGCGCGCGTCTCCATCGACCAGTGGCAGGCCGACACCGAGAACGGCACGCTCACCGAGGTCTTCGCCTGCGGCACCGCCGCGGTCATCACGCCCGTCGGCACGGTGAAGCGCACCGGCGCCGAGTGGCAGCAGGGCGGCGGCGAGCCCGGCGAGGTCACCATGAAGCTCCGCGAGGCCCTGCTGGACATCCAGCGCGGCACGGCGGCGGACACCCATGGCTGGATGCACCCGCTGGGCTGACCTCCGACGGAAGCCGACGGCGACGGGCCGTCCCGGGTGCGCCTCCGCGCCCCGGGACGGCCCGTCGCCGTACGGCACACGCCGCGCTAGGGCACCTCCGCAGGGGCCTCCTCCACCGGCGCGACGGACACCGGCAGGGCCGCCGGGCGACGCGTCAGCGCCCCGTACAGCACGGCCGCGACCAGCGCCGACAGCAGGAACGAGAGATCGATGCCGCCGGTGTACGGGACCAGCGGGCCGGTGTAGAGCGGGGTGTCCACCGCCGCCAGGCCGACCAGCGAGCCCAGCGCCCACGCCGCCGTGGCGGGCGCGTTCCAGCCCGCGGTGTACCAGTACCGGCCGCCCCGGGAGCGGCGGTTGTAGACCTGCAGCGCCTCGGAGTCGTACACCCCGCGGCAGCGCGCGAAGCCGATGACGGTGATCACCGCCCAGGGCGTGCCGACCGCGGTGAGCAGCAGCATGAACGAGGTCATCGCGTCCTGCGCGTCCCACGCGAAGTGGCCGAGGTAGACGAAGAACGTGGCGACCGCGGCGACGACGTACGTCGCCTGGGTGCGGGTGGCGCGCGGCAGGATCGCGTCGAGGTCCAGGCCCATCGAGTACAGCATCAGGCCCGCGTTGCCGACCGAGCCCGCCGAGGCGGCGAGGAAGAGCGGCGCGAGGAACCAGAACGGCGCGCCCGCCACGAGCGGCCCGGCGTAGTCCTCGCCCGCGCCGACCGCGAGCGCGGTGAAGGTGCCGAAGAGCTGGGGGATCAGCAGGCCCGCGACCAGCCCGAGGCAGGTGGCCAGGAACACCTTGCGGGAGCCGTGGCGGCGCGGGGAGATGTACCGGGTGTAGTCGCCGAGCAGCGTGATGAAGGCGATCGGGCCGCTCAGTCCGGCCGAGACCACGGCGAGCAGCCAGGTGGGCCAGAAGCTGCCGAGCAGGTACGCGCTGCCGTGCGGCGCGGCGGTGGTGAAGTCCGGCGCGTAGGCGAACAGGCCGACGGCGAGGATCGCCGTCATGCCGAGCGCGAGGACGCGGGAGAGGCGGAGCAGGAGCTTGTAGCCGTAGACCGCGCCGGCGGCCGTGCAGACGGCGAGCAGGGCGTAGACGGCCGCATAGCTCGCGCCGCTGTCGGGCAGGCCGGTGAGCCTGGCGAGCGTGCCGACGACGGCGTCGCCGCCCACCCAGAGGGTGAGCGCGGTGTAGCCGAGCGAGAGCAGCAGGCCGATCACCGAGCCGACCAGCCGGCCGCGCACCCCGAAGTGCGCGCCGGAACTGGTGGAGAGGTTGGTGCCGGTACGCAGCGAGACCAGCGCGAGCGGCGCGGTGAGCAGCGTGCCGACGAGGGTGCCGACGGTGAGGGAGGTGACCGACGGCCAGAACCCCAGCCCGAAGGAGACCGGCAGCCACCCGAAGATCACCACGCCGAGGGCGAGGTTCGAACCGAGCAGGATGGAGACGAGATCGCGGGGGCTGCTGGTGCGTTCCTCGTCGGGGATCGTGTCGACTCCGCGTTGTTCGATCGGCATGAGAGGGCTCCTCTGAGAGGCCGGACAACTGTCGGGGGGTGGCCGCTCCGGGGGGAAGCGTTCCGGTTTATTGAGCGGCGCTCAATGTGACCCATGCCCCTGTGTGCGGTCAACCCCTTCCCACGCCTCGATACTGTGGTTAGAGTGACGCTCTAATCGATCAGGAGGTGTGGTGGCATGCGGCTGACCCCGACCGAGCGCGACCGGCTGCTGCTGTTCGGCGCCGCCGAACTGGCGAGAGCGCGCAGGGCACGCGGCCTGAAGCTGAACGTGCCCGAGGCGACGGCGCTGGTCGCGGACACGGTCTGCGAGGTGGCCAGGGACGGCGGCCGGCTGGCCGACGCCATCGAGGCGGCCCGCGCGGTCCTCGGCCCGGACGACGTGCTGCCCGGCGTCGCCGACGTCGTGACCGAGGTGCACGTCGAGGCCGTCTTCGACGACGGCTCCCGGCTCGCCGTGGTCAGCGACCCCATCGCCGGGGGATCGATGGGCGACGCGGCACCCGGCGCGATCCTGCCCGGCCCCGCCGACACGGCCCCCGAGCCCGCGGTCACCGTCCGCGTCCGCAACACCGCGACCGTCCCCGTCAGCGTCACCTCCCACTTCCACTTCTTCGAGGCCAACCCCCGGCTCGACTTCGACCGCGCCGCCGCCTACGGCATGCGGCTCAACGTCCCCGCCGGCTCCTCCCAGCGCTTCGACCCGGGCGCCGAGGAACAGGTCGGCCTCCTGCCGATCGGCGGCGAACGGATCGCCATCGGCTTCGCGGGCCTGGTGGACGGCCCGCTCGACGCACCGGGGGCCAAGGAAGAAGCGCTGCGGCGGGCCGCCGCCTGCGGCTACCTGGGGGCGAGCACCGAAGAGGAGGAGCGGGCATGACCATCGACCCGCAGGAATACGCGTCCGTGCACGGCCCCCGGGCCGGCGACCGGGTCGTCCTCGGCGACACCGGCCTCGTCGTACGCGTCGAGTCCGACGCCCAGAAGCCCGGCGACGAATTCCTCGCCGGCTTCGGCAAGACCGCCCGCGACGGCCTGCACCTCAAGGCCGCCGCCGTCCGCGAGACCTGTGACGTCGTCATCAGCAACGTCCTCGTCATCGACGCCGTCCAGGGCATCCGCAAGGTGTCCATCGGCATCCGCGAGGGCCGCATCAGCGGCATCGGCCGGGCCGGCAACCCCGACACCACGGACGGTATCGACGTCGTCGTCGGCACCGGCACCTCGATCGTCTCCGGTGAGGGCCTGATAGCCACGGCGGGCGCGGTGGACACCCACGTCCACCTGCTCTCGCCGCGCATCATGGAGGCCTCCCTGGCCTCCGGCGTCACCTCCATCATCGGCCAGGAGTTCGGCCCCGTCTGGGGTGTCGGCGTCAACTCGCCCTGGGCCCTGCGGCACGCCTTCAACTCCTTCGACGCCTGGCCCGTCAACATCGGCTTCCTCGGCCGCGGCTCCTCCTCGGACCCGGCCCCGCTCGTCGAGGCGCTCGCCGAGGGCGGCGCCTCCGGCTTCAAGGTCCACGAGGACATGGGCGCCCACACCCGCGCCCTGGACACCGCCCTGCGCGTCGCCGAGGAACACGACGTCCAGGTCGCCCTGCACAGCGACGGCCTCAACGAGTGCCTGTCGGTCGAGGACACCCTCTCCGTCCTCGACGGCCGTACCATCCACGCCTTCCACATCGAGGGCTGCGGCGGCGGCCACGTACCCAACGTCCTGAAGATGGCGGGCGTGGAGAACGTCATCGGCTCCTCCACCAACCCCACGCTGCCCTTCGGCCGGGACGCGGTCGCCGAGCACTACGGCATGATCGTCTCCGTCCACGACCTGAAGACGGACCTGCCCGGCGACGCCGCCATGGCCCGCGACCGGATCCGCTCCGGCACCATGGGCGCCGAGGACGTCCTGCACGACCTGGGCGCCATCGGCATCACCTCCTCCGACGCGCAGGGCATGGGCCGCGCCGGCGAGACCGTACGCCGCACCTTCGCCATGGCCGGCAAGATGAAGGCCGAACTCGGCCCCATGGAGGGCGACGGCGCGCACGACGACAACGCCCGCGTCCTCCGCTACATGGCCAAGCTCACCATCAACCCCGCCATCGCCCACGGCCTCTCCCACGAGATCGGCTCCCTCGAAGTCGGCAAGATGGCCGACATCGCCCTCTGGCAGCCCCGCTACTTCGGCGCCAAGCCGCAGATGGTCCTGAAGTCCGGCTTCCCCGCGTGGGGCGTCACCGGCGACCCCAACGCCGCCACCGACACCTGCGAACCCCTCGTCATGGGCCCGCTGTTCGGCGGCCACGGCGCCACCGCCGCCGACCTGTCCGTCGCCTTCGTCAGCGGCGCCGCGGTCGAAGCGGGCTCGCCCGGCAGGGCCTTCGACTCGCTGCCCACCCGGCGCCGCCGCGTCGCCGTCCGCGGCACCCGCGGCATCGGCCCCCGCGACCTGCTGCTCAACGACCGCGTCGGCAACGTCCAGGTCGACGGCGACACCGGACTGGTCACCCTCGACGGCGCCCCCATGCGCTCCGACCCCGCCGACCACGTCTCGCTGTCCCGGCTCTACTTCCTCTGAGCCGGCACCGCAACCGCCGCCCGGCACACCCGGGCCGGCACCCGACCGGGGGCGTCCGTTCGTGCGGGACGGCGTCCCCTCCCGCCGGTCCGCGCTGCCCGGACCGGCCCCGCACCTGCCGCAGCGGCCTGCCCCGCTGCGGCCGGCACGCCCCGCCCGGGGCCCCGTCCCTTCCCGGGCGGCACCGGGGCGGCCGCCCCTCCCCGGGCGGCCGTCCCGCCTTCCACACCCTCGCCCTCTCCCACGCAAGGACGCAGTTCATGACGGACCAGCCCCTCCCCGCCACCGGCGCCACCCCCGCCGCCGACGGATACGCCATGCCCCCGGAGTGGGCACCCCACGAGCGCACCTGGATGGCCTGGCCCGGCCCCAACTTCACCTTCGGCGAAGAAGGCGGCACCGACCTCTCCGAAGCCCGCGTCGCCTGGGCCCGCGTGGCACGCGCCGTACGCCGCTTCGAACCCGTCACCGTCGTCGCGGGGCCCGGCCAGACCGCCAACGCGCGCGGCCTCCTCGGCCCCGACATCGACGTCGTCGAGCGGGAACTGAACGACGCCTGGATGCGCGACATCGGCCCCACCTTCCTCGCCGGACACGGCCAACTCGCCGCGACCGACTGGGTGTTCAACGGCTGGGGCGCCCAGGAGTGGGCGCGCTGGGAACACGACGCGAAGATCGCCGGCGAGGTCGCCGGCCTCGCCGGCGCCCGCCGCTACGCCACCCCCCTCGTCAACGAGGGCGGCGGCCTCCACATCGACGGCGAGGGCACCGTCCTGCTCACCGAGACCGTCCAGCTCGACCCCGGCCGCAACCCCGGCCGCACCCGCGACGAGGTCGAAGCCGAGATCCACGCCCACCTCGGCACCACCAAGGCGATCTGGCTGCCCCGCGGCCTCACCGCCGACTACGGGCAGTTCGGCACCCGCGGCCACGTCGACATCGTCGCCGCCTTCGCCCGCCCCGGCACCGTCGTCGTCCACACCCAGCCCGACCCCGCCCACCCCGACCACGCGGTCTGCACCGAAATCGTCAAGATCCTGCAGAGCGCCACCGACGCCCGCGGCCGGCAGCTGGAGGTCGTCGAAGTACCGGCACCCACCGTCATCGAGGAGGACGGCGAGTTCGTCGACTACTCCTACATCAACCACTACCTCTGCAACGACGGCGTCGTCCTCTGCTCCTTCGACGACCCGCGCGACGAGCACGCCGCCGGAATCTTCCGCCGGCTCTTCCCCGGCCGTACGGTCACCCTCGTCGACGCCCGTACGATCTTCGCTGCGGGTGGCGGCATCCACTGCATCACCCAGCAGCAGCCCAAGGTCTGATCAGCCACCGATCAGCCGGTCCAGGAGGTCACCGTGCCCGGTCCCGCACGCCGTCCCCGGCGGCGGCTCAGCCAGCCACGCGAGCAGGTGCTCGCCGCGGCCATGACCACCATCGCCGAAGAGGGCCTGGACCGGCTCACCATGGCCGGACTCGGCCGCGAGGTCGGCATGAGCAGCGGCCACATCCTCTACTACTTCGGCACCAAGGACGAGCTGCTGCTCCAGACCCTCCAGTGGAGCGAGGAACAGCTCGGCGCGCAGCGCCGCGCCGAGCTGGCCCGCCCCGCCCCCACCCGCGACCGCATCGACGCCCTCGTCGACCTCTACCTCCCCGACGGCCCCCGCGACCCCCGCTGGACCCTCTGGCTGGAGGTCTGGAACCGCTCCCAGAACGCCGACGACGCCACCCGCCAGCGCCAGCTCGACCTGGAACTCGCCTGGCACCGCGACCTCGTCGCCCTCCTCGTCGAAGGCGCCTCCAAAGGCGAACTGCGCACCATCGACGCCGAACGTTTCGCCACCCGCACCCGCGCCCTCCTCGACGGCTTCGGCACCCACCTCGTCGTCGGCCTCCCCGGCCTCTCCCGCCCGGACGTACTCGGACACGTACGCGACTTCCTGGACGAAACGCTCACGCGGGCCGACGGCGAACGCACGTAAGGCACGGAACGAAGCCTGATCGTTGTCCGGTGCACCCTTGCCGAAAAGTCCCAGCTCCGGCACCGTTCTCGGCTATGGGACGAGAGCAATGGAAGAAGATCTGGGTCGGGTCCGCCGGCAACATGGTCGAGTGGTTCGACTGGTTCGTGTACGCGAGCTTCGCCGTGTACTTCGCGGACTCCTTCTTCCCCAAGGGCAATGAGACCGCCAACCTCATGAACACCATGGGCGTCTTCGCGGTCGGCTTCTTCATGCGACCGGTCGGCGGCTGGCTGCTCGGCCGGGTCGGCGACCGCAAGGGCCGCAAGGCCGCCCTCACGCTCACCGTCACCCTGATGTCGGCCTCCGCCGTCCTCATCGCGGTCGCCCCCACCTACGCGGTCGCCGGCTACGGCGGCGTCGCCGTCCTCCTCGTCGCCCGCATGCTCCAGGGCCTCTCCGTCGGCGGCGAGTACGCCGCCAGCGCCACCTACCTCACCGAAGCCTCCGCACCCGGCCGCCGCGGCTTCGCCTCCAGCTTCCAGTACGTCTCGATGACCGCCGGCCAGCTCCTCGGCCTCGGCCTCCAGATCATCCTCCAGCGCACCATGTCCGAGGACGCGCTCCACAGCTGGGCCTGGCGCATCCCCTTCATCATCGGCGCCCTCGGCGCCGCCATCGTCTTCTACCTCCGCCGCAACATGCTGGAGACCGAGGTCTACGCCGAGGACGACACCGCCAACGCCGACCCCGACCGCGGCACCCTCAAGGCCCTGTGGGCCCACAAGCGCGAGGCGTTCCTGGTCATCGCCCTCACCATGGGCGGCACCGTGGCGTACTACACGTACACCACCTACCTCACCAAGTACCTCTCCAACAGCGCCGGCCTGGCCAAGCCGACCGCCTCCCTGGTCAGCTTCTGCGCCCTCTTCGTCTTCATGTGCATCCAGCCGCTGGCCGGCAAGCTGTCCGACCGCATCGGCCGCCGCCCGCTGCTGATCACCTTCGCCATCGGCTCGACCTTCCTCACCGTGCCGATCATGACCCTGCTGCGGCACGCCGGCTCCTTCTGGCCCGCCCTCGGCCTCGCCCTGCTCGCCCTCGTCGTCGTCACCGGCTACACCTCGATCAACGCCTGCGTGAAGGCCGAGCTGTTCCCCACCGGCATCCGCGCCCTCGGCGTCGCCCTGCCGTACGCCATCGCCAATGCCCTCTTCGGCGGCACCGCCGAGTACGTCGCCCTGTGGTTCAAGAAGGGCGGCATCGAGTCCGGCTACTACTGGTACGTCGCCGGCTGCGCCGCCGTCTCCCTGGTCGTCTACCTGACGATGCGGGAAACCCGCACCATCGACCTCCACCGCGTCACCAAGGACGAGGCGGCCGAGGGGAAGGATCAGCGACTGCTCGCATCCTGAGACGGTGGGCGCTTTGGGGGCAGTCGTATGCAAGACTGCCCCCATGCTCTCGTTCGCCATGATTATTGGCAGCAGGCGCGCCGGTCCGCAGTGACCGCCCCGTACGAAACCGAGTACGGCGCGGCACCGTCGTCCCAGACCCGCGCGCAGACCTCTCGCACCCGCGAGAGGTTTTTTCGTTTCCCGGCCCACCAGCCACCGGGAACGGAGCGCGAGGGATCATGAGGGGACGGTGGAGCCGGTAATTCCGGTAGACCGAGATCCCGACAGGAGCCAGACCAGCATGACGGACACCTCAGAACCCTCTCCTCTGTCCGACGATTTCCATGTGTTCGACACGACGCTGCGCGACGGCGCGCAGCGCGAGGGCATCAACCTGACCGTCGCGGACAAGCTGACCATCGCACGCCACCTGGACGACTTCGGCGTGGGCTTCATCGAGGGCGGCTGGCCCGGCGCCAACCCCCGGGACACCGAGTTCTTCCAGCGCGTACAGGAAGAGGTCCCCTTCCGCCACGCACAGCTGGTCGCCTTTGGGGCCACCCGCAAGGCCGGCGTACGCGTCGAGGACGACGCGCAGGTCAAGGCCCTGCTGGACTCCAAAGCGCCGGTGATCACCCTGGTCGCCAAGTCCCACGTCCGCCATGTGGAACTGGCCCTGCGCACCACGCCGGAGGAGAACCTGGCGATGATCCGGGACACCGTCGCGTACCTGCGCGAACAGGGCCGCCGGGTCTTCCTGGACTGCGAGCACTTCTTCGACGGCTACGCGCTGGACGCGGCCTACGCCAAGCAGGTCGTCCGTACCGCCAGTGCGGCCGGCGCGGACGTCGTCGTGCTCTGCGATACCAACGGCGGCATGCTCCCCGCCCAGGTCACCGCCGTCGTCCGGACCGTCCTCGCGGACACCGGCGCACGGCTGGGCATCCACGCCCAGGACGACACCGGCTGCGCCGTCGCCAACACCCTGGCCGCCGTCGACGCGGGCGCCACGCACGTGCAGTGCACCGCCAACGGCTACGGGGAGCGGGTCGGCAACTCCAACCTCTTCCCGGTCGTGGCCGCACTGGAGCTGAAGTACGGCCGCAAGGTGCTGCCCGAGGGCAAGCTCGCCGAGACCACCCGTATCTCGCACGCCATCGCCGAGGTCGTGAACCTCACGCCCTCCACCCACCAGCCCTACGTCGGCCTCTCCGCCTTCGCGCACAAGGCGGGCCTGCACGCCTCCGCGATCAAGGTCGACCCGGACCTGTACCAGCACATCGCCCCCGAGCTGGTCGGCAACACCATGCGGATGCTGGTCTCCGACATGGCCGGCCGCGCCTCGATCGAGCTCAAGGGCAAGGAGCTGGGAATAGACCTCGGCGGCGACCGTGAACTGGTCGGCCGGGTCGTGGAGCGGGTCAAGGAGCGCGAGCTCGCCGGTTACACGTACGAGGCCGCCGACGCCTCCTTCGAACTCCTGCTGCGCGAGGAGGTCCAGGGCAGGCCGCTGCGCTACTTCACCGTCGAGTCCTGGCGGGCGATCGTGGAGGACCGCCCGGACGGCACGCACGCCAACGAGGCCACGGTGAAGCTGTGGGCGAAGGGCGAGCGGATAGTGGCCACGGCGGAGGGCAACGGCCCGGTCAACGCCCTGGACCGGGCGCTGCGGGTCGCGCTGGAGCAGATCTACCCGCAGCTCGCGTCGATGGAGCTGGTGGACTACAAGGTCCGCATCCTGGAAGGCGCACTCGGCACCGGCTCGATCACCCGCGTCCTGGTCTCCACGGGCGACGGCCGCGGCGAGTGGTCCACGGTGGGCGTAGCGGAAAACGTCATCGCCGCGTCGTGGCAGGCCCTGGACGACGCGTACGCGTACGGCCTGCTCCGCGCGGGGGTGGAGCCGCAGGACTGACCCCGACAGGTACGAGGGCCCCGGCCGGTTCCGTCGAACCGGCCGGGGCCACCGCCGTGCCGGCTGGCCCAGATACGGAACTCGGCGATTTTCCAAGAAGTGACGCAGGCGCAGGCGCTGGGTTCGGTGCATGGGCAGCGTGCCGATCTCGTCAGCCGCGACGAATCGGACCTCCGTCGACTCGTTGGAGACGGTCAGCGAGCCTCCTACCACGCGCCCGGTGAAGCACACATTGAACTGCCGCCGCACCTCGCCGTCGCTGTATTCGATGATGTGACGCGGGTCCGTGTACGTACCGACCAGACCGGTGATCTCCACGTCCAGCCCGGTCTCTTCCTTCACTTCCCGGACAGCCGTGTCCGGCAGGGATTCCGCCAGCTCCATGACCCCACCGGGGGAGGGCCCACAGCCCGTTGTCGGTGCGCTTCTGAAGGAGGATGCGTCCCTCGGCGTCGGCGACCACGGCGGAAGCCGCCACGACCATGCTGTTCGGTTCCGGTGCCTTCGGATCGTCGAAGTACTCAGTACGGGACATGGCGTCACTCTGTCACGGGGCTGGCGGTATCCCACACGGCGTCGAAGCTGCCCGCGTAGGTGCTGAAGAGCGTGCCGCCGCTGCTGTGCCGCAGGTGCCATACGGGAGCGGCGTAGGCGTTTGCACCCCACACGTGCGCATTGACCAGCATCTGATCGTCGGCGCGGTACAGGCTGTTGTAGAGAGCTGCGGCGTGCGTACGCAGCTCGATTCCCGGCGTGCCGCACAAAGGGCGGTAGTGCATGATCGCCAGCCGGCAACGCGACTCGATCCCGTGCCCGAACTTTTCGCCCCCGCCTCGCTGGTGGACTCTTTCGCTGTCGGGGTCGCCGACGGCGATGCGCACGGCGCATCCCTGCGCCGCCCGTTCGCGCGCCGGAGCCATGAGATCGATGAAGACGGACACGGGCACGTCTGCCCGCTGTTCGTACAGGGTGACCAGTTCCGGGCTGACGGCCCGCGCGGCTCGTGGCTGCCGTAATGCCGGCCAGAGTGCGTGCACGTCCTCGCCTGGAAGCTCGGCGGCTTGGAGCGCTGTGGCACGCCTGGGGCTCCGGCCGAGATTCACCCAGCGTTCAACGGATTTGGGGTCGACCCCGGTGGCGTCGGCGAGAGCAGCGTGCGTCCACCCGCCAGATGCCATGACGGACCGCAGGCGTTCGTTGGGCATGGCCCCCGGAGCACAGGATGTCTGTAGGGACGTTATAGAGCTTGCGGGACGTCCCATAGTGGGGAATGTACGTGGTTTCCTTGTCCCGGTGACCGACGCGACCATCGGGCCATGGATGCTGCACCGAAGGCCGCCGAGCCTGCGATCTAGGCGATGTGCGCCAGGCGAGGGGGAGTGGCTGAGGGCGGGGCCCACCGGCGGGGAGGGGGAGGGGCCCCGACAGGGAACGGGCGGGGCCCCGGCTCCCCGGAGCCCTCAAGCCCCCTTGACCGCCGAGATGTCGAAGACCAGCTTGACCTTGTCGCTGACCATCACGCCGCCCGTCTCCAGGGCGGCGTTCCACGTCAGGCCCCACTCGGAGCGGAGGATCTCGGCGCTGCCCTCGAAGCCCACGCGCTCGGCGCCGTAGACGTCGGTGGCGGAGCCGTTGAACTCCAGGTCGATGGTGAGCGGCTTGGTGACGTCCTTGATCGTCAGGTCGCCGGTGACCCGGTACGTCTCGCTGTCGGTCTGCTCGACGGCGGTGGAGCGGAAGGTCATCAGGGGGAACTTCTCCGCGTCGAAGAAGTCGGCGCTCTTCAGGTGGCCGTCGCGGTCCGCGATGCCGGTGTCGATGCTGTCGATCCTCACGTCGATGGCGGCGGTCGAGGCGGCCGGGTTCGCACCGTCCAGGCGGAGGGTGCCCTCGTGCTCGCCGAAGGAGCCGCGGACGTTGGTGACCATGGCGTGCCGCACCGTGAAGCCGATGCTGCTGTGTGCCGGGTCGATGGTGTACTCGCCGGTCAGCGCGGCCAGTGCGGGGTCCGCCGCGAGGGTCGCGGTGGCGGCGGGGGCGGCGGTCTCGGTGGCGCGCTTGCGGTTGAACAGAGCCATGGCTCCTCCTCGGGGGACGGGTCGGGGGGACCTCGGGCGTTGCTGTCGAACTTCTTGTTTAACGTTCAACGAGATCGAGCGTAGACCTCTCTGGTTCAAAATTCAACCTTTCTGTCGGGGGATGGCGGGACGGTCTTCGTCCGCCCTGCTCACAAGGGCTGGCGACGCGCGTAGAGGTCGGGCATCATCTGCGGTGCTCCACCTGCACCGCCGAAACATCCGTCGCACGGTTCACCGGTTCACCGCAGGAGGTTCCCCTTGAGAGTCCGTACCGTCCTCAGCGCGCTGGCCCTCGTCCTCGGCGTCCTGTTCGCCCCCGGCTTCGGCGTCCTCACCGGCGCCGGCGAGGCGCACGCCGTCACCAAGCTCACCCACTCCCAGGCCACCACGATGTTCCGCAACGCCGGCATCACCTGGTCCTCCTCCGGCGGCTGTTCGGACCGCAACACCCCGACCTGCACCTCCTTCGACCAGCTGAACCAGGCCACCGCCCAGGGCGCCGTCACGCTCAAGAAGGCGAGCGGCTGCGCGCTGAACATCACCGGCGGCACCGAGACCGGCCACGCGAGCGGCACGTACAGCCACTGGAACGGCTACAAGCTGGACTTCGCGCTGAGCAGCTGCGTCAGCAACTACGTGACCGGCACCTTCGCCTACATCGGCGTACGCGGCGACGGCGCGCCGATGTACCAGTCCGGTTCCGGCAACATCTACGCCAAGGAGGGCTCCCACTGGGACGTCCTCTACTACAACTGCGGCGGCTGCTGACCATGGCGCCGCCCGCTTCCCACTGGACCCGCAGGGGCTTCCTCGCGGCGGGCGGCGCGGGCGCGGCCGCCCTCGCGCTGTCCGCGCCGGACGCCGTCGCCGCCGGCCCCGGCCGGGCGGCCCCCGCCGCCGACGAGTACGACACCCTGCGGCAGCGCTGGGCCGACCTCCAGCTGGGCACCGACTACGACCCGGCCGCCGAGCCGTACGCCTCCCGGCTGCGGGAGACCGGCGACCTCGCCCGGCGGTTCCGGGCGGCCATGGCGCCGGCCGCCGCGTCGCTCTGGCCGGACTGCCCGTTCGACCCGCCGGCCGGCATCACCCGCAGCTACAGCCGGCTGAACACCCTGGCGCAGGCGTACGCCCAGCCCGGTACGGGACTCACCGGCGACGCGGGCGTCCTCGCCGACGTCCTCGCGGGCCTGGACCACCTCGAAGCGAAGGTCTACAACCCCACGACCACCCGGTACGGCAACTGGTGGGAGTGGCAGATCGGCAGCCCGCGGCTGCTGCTGGACACGATGACGATCGTCGACGAGGCGCTGAGCGACGCGCAGCGGGACCGGTACCTCGCCGCGGTCGACCACTTCGTGCCCGACTCGATGCTCGGCGACTACACCGGCACGAGCACCGGGGCCAACCGCGTCGACCTGTGCCGGGTCGTCGCGGTGCGCGGCGTCCTGGGCCGGTCGGCGGCGAAGCTGGCGCTCGCCCGCGACGCGCTCTCGCCGGTCTTCCCGTACGTGACGAAGGGCGACGGGCTGTACGCCGACGGGTCCTTCGTCCAGCACACCTGGGTCGCCTACTCCGGCACGTACGGCTTCGTGCTGCTGGACGGGCTCGGGCGGCTGTTCACGCTGCTGCGCGGCAGCAGCTGGGAGGTGACCGACCCGAAGCGGCAGATCATCTTCGACAGTGTGGAGAATGCCTACGCGCCGCTGCTGCACAACGGCCTGATGATGGACAGCGTCAACGGGCGGGCGGTCAGCCGCGGTTACCTGGCCGACGACGACCTGAAGGTGATGCGCAGCGACCACTTCCACGGGCACGCGCTGCTGGCCGCGGTGACGGTGCTGGCGCAGGGGGCCTCCGCCGCCGAGCGGGACCGCTGGCACGCCCTGGTCAAGGGCTGGATCGAACGGGACAGCACGCTGGACGTGCTGACCGACCGGCAGTTCGGCGTCGCCGACGCCGCGCGGCTGGCCGCCGTGGCCGCCGGGCCGGAACCCGCGGCGCCCGAGCCGGTCGCGCACAAGCTGTTCCCCGCCATGGACCGGGCGGTGCACCGCCGCCCCGGCTTCGCCGCGAACATCGCCATGGCCTCGGAGCGGATCACGTACTACGAGAACGGCAACGGGGAGAATCCGCGCGGCTGGCACACCGGTGCGGGGATGCTCTACTGGTGGGGCGCGGACTTCGGGGGCGGTCAGTACACCGACGCCTTCTGGCCGACGGTGGACCCGTACCGCCTGCCGGGGACCACGGTGTCCACCAAGCGGCTCGCCGACAACGAGGGCGGCGGCTGGGGTGAGCCCAAGCCCGCCGCGACCTGGGTGGGCGGCACCGCGGACGGCGAGTTCGCGGCCGTGGGGCAGGACGTCCGCGGCCTGGCGTCGATGCTGCGGGCCAAGAAGTCCT
This sequence comes from Streptomyces sp. NPDC050806, assembly GCF_055586425.1. Taxonomy (NCBI): domain Bacteria; kingdom Bacillati; phylum Actinomycetota; class Actinomycetes; order Kitasatosporales; family Streptomycetaceae; genus Streptomyces; species Streptomyces sp. NPDC050806. The sequence goes on from NZ_JBVJIF010000011.1 coordinate 281,163, forward strand.
GGTTCTGCCTGGCCGACGCGGTGGTCTGCCTGGGCGCGGGGATCACCGGGCAGGACGGCGTGCCCGCCGAGACGGTCGTCGACAACCGCAACCTCGGCGCCTCGGGAAGCCCGGTGCTCACGGTCGACGGTGTCCGGCAGTCCTCGGCGACCGGCTGGAAGGGCACCTTCCCGCGGGCCCGCTGGGCGCACCTGGAGGGGCACGGCGGGTACGTCTTTCCCGGCGGCGCGGGGCTGCGGGCGCTGCGGGAGGCCCGTACGGGCGCGTGGCGGGACATCAACACCGGCTCCTCGCCGGACCGGCTCACCCGCCGCTACCTCACGCTCTGGCACGAGCACGGCACCGATCCGGTGGACGCGTCGTACGCCTACGTCCTGATGCCGGGTGCCGGGCCGCGTGCCCTCGCGGCGCGCGCCGCCGACCGGCACTGGCTGCGGGTGCTCGCCAACACCGGCGTCGTGCAGGCGGTGGAGGTGCGCGCGCTGGGGGTGACGGCGGCGAACTTCTGGAGCGCCGGTACGGCGGGGCCGCTGACCGTCTCGGCGCCGGTCTCGGTGCTGGTGCGCGGGCGCGGCCCGACGGCGACGCTGTGCGTGGCGGAGCCGCCGCGTACGGGGGAGCCGGTGGAGGTCGTCTGGGACCGGCGGGTGCGCGGCGTGGTGAGCGCCGGGCCGGGCGTCACGGTCCTGGAGGCCGGCCGGCGGCTGCGGCTGCGGGTGGCGCCGGGGAAGGTCTGCGCCACGTTCCGCTGTACGGTCACCACGGGCTGACCCGTCCGCCGGGCAGGTGCGGGCCGGTCCCGCCGCCCGGCGGACGCGCGGGCCGGCGGCCGGGAAGCGCGGTCAACCGGCGGACCGCCACAAGACGACACCGGTGTCTTTTGTGGGTCCCGCACAGTGTCCGCGGAGTGGTCGATTGCGTCCGGGCCGGGCCCGCGCCCCGCGTACAGCGTGGTTCTGTTCTGCTTGCCCACCAAATCGCGCTCGACGTTGTACGAAACCGACATCGGTTCCCGAGCAGGTGTCCGCGTACGGTCGATGCATGACCACTGTCGAAGATGCGCCCGCCGAGGCGAACGACGCCCGCGGGCGCGTCGCCGAGCTGCACGCGATCCGTGAGCAGGCCCGGCGAGGCCCGAGTGAGCGCGCCACCGAGGCCCAGCGCGCCAAGGGCAAGCTCACCGCCCGCGAGCGGATCGACCTCCTGTTGGACGAGGGGTCCTTCAACGAGGTGGAGCCGCTCCGCCGGCACCGTGCGACCGGCTTCGGCCTGGAGAACAAGAAGCCCTACACCGACGGTGTGATCACCGGCTGGGGCACCGTGCACGGCCGTACCGTCTTCGTGTACGCGCACGACTTCCGGATCTTCGGCGGCGCGCTGGGCGAGGCCCACGCCACCAAGATCCACAAGATCATGGACATGGCCATCCAGGCCGGTGCGCCGCTGGTGTCGCTGAACGACGGCGCGGGCGCCCGGATCCAGGAGGGCGTCTCGGCGCTGGCCGGCTACGGCGGCATCTTCCAGCGCAACACCAAGGCCTCCGGCGTCATCCCGCAGATCAGCGTGATGCTCGGCCCGTGCGCCGGCGGCGCCGCCTACAGCCCGGCGCTGACGGACTTCGTGTTCATGGTGCGGGAGACCTCGCAGATGTTCATCACAGGCCCGGACGTGGTCCGCGCGGTGACCGGCGAGGAGATCACCCAGAACGGGCTGGGCGGCGCGGATGTGCACGCCGAGACCTCCGGCGTGTGCCACTTCGCGTACGACGACGAGCAGACCTGCCTCGAAGAGGTGCGTTACCTGCTCGCGCTGCTGCCGTCCAACAACCGGGAGAACCCGCCGTCGGTCCCGTGCGACGACCCGGCGGACCGCTCGGGCGAGGACCTGCTGGACCTGGTGCCCGCCGACGGCAACCGGCCGTACGACATGCGCAAGGTGATCGAGGAGATCGTCGACGACGGCGAGTTCCTGGAGGTCCACGAGCGCTGGGCGACCAACATCATCTGTGCGCTGTCCCGCATGGGCGGCGAGGTCGTCGGCATCATCGCCAACCAGCCGCAGTCGCTGGCGGGCGTGCTGGACATCGAGGCGTCGGAGAAGGCTGCCCGTTTCGTCCAGATGTGCGATGCTTTCAATATCCCGATCCTCACGCTGCTGGACGTCCCCGGCTTCCTGCCGGGCGTCGACCAGGAGCACGGCGGGATCATCCGGCACGGCGCGAAGCTGCTGTACGCGTACTGCAACGCCACCGTGCCGCGGATCTCGATCGTGCTGCGCAAGGCCTACGGCGGTGCCTACATCGTCATGGACTCCCAGTCCATCGGCGCCGACCTGACCTATGCGTGGCCGACCAACGAGATCGCCGTGATGGGCGCCGAGGGCGCGGCCAACGTGATCTTCCGCAAGCAGATCGCCGAGGCGGACGACCCGGAGGCCATGCGGGCGCGCATGGTCAAGGAGTACAAGTCCGAGCTGATGCACCCGTACTACGCGGCCGAGCGCGGCCTGGTCGACGACGTGATCGACCCGACCGAGACCCGCGAGGTGCTGATCCGCTCGCTGGCCATGCTCCGGTCCAAGCACGCCGACCTCCCGGCCCGCAAGCACGGCAACCCGCCGCAGTAACCGGACCACCACCACCGGCCACCAGAACCGCAGCCACCCTGCGACCTTGGAGACGACGAAAGTGAACCCTGCCGCTACCTCCGACCGTTCCCTGGTCCGCGTCGAGAAGGGCGAGGCCAGCGAGGAGGAGCTCGCCGCGCTGACCGCGGTGCTGCTCGCCCGTGCCGCCCACCGCCCCGCCGACGTGCCGGCGCAGCCGTACGCCACGGCAGCGCGCTGGCGCCGCCTGGAGCGTCAGCGCGGCTTCCACGGCGCGAGCTCCTGGCAGCGTTGACGCAGCGACGTACGAAGGGCCCCGCACACCTCGGTGTGCGGGGCCCCTTTTTGCGGCTAAGCCGCCGCCGCTCTCGCGGATCCGGTTGCTCGCCGTTCGGGTTCCTCCATTGATGGCTGGGGCTCTTCCGGCAGCTTCAGGTACAGGGTCATCAGCGCCGAGGCGACGTACAGTGCGGCGAAGATGATGACGACGCCGGCCGGGCCGAGCGGGTCGAGGAAGAGGCTGACGACGGCGGGGCCGACGAAGGCCGCGCCGCCCGCGCCCAGGTTCAGCAGCGCCATCGCGCCGCCCTTGTTCTCCGGGGCCAGCGCCGGGATCAGTGCGGAGATCGGTACGAAGCCGGCCAGCGTGATGCCGTAGAGCATGCCGCAGACGATCGCGACCGGGTAGTTGCTGCCGACGGCCTGCGGGACGAAGTACAGCGTCAGGGTCGTGATCGCGCAGCCGATGCCGCCGAAGGAGGCGATCGTCCGCCGCCAGCCGATCCGGTCGCCGATGACGCCGAAGATCAGGTTGAAGACGACGTTCGTGCCGTAGATCACGGCGAGCAGGGTCAGCCAGCGGCCCTCGCCGAAGTGCAGTTCCTTGGCGAAGAAGGTGGGCAGGAAGACCAGGAAGCCGAACTCCGGCGCGGTGTTGATGATGCGTACCACGCAGCCCACCGCGACCCGCGGGTGCGTCCAGGCGATGGAGAGGCTGGAGACCAGCGACTGCACCGGCCTGACCTCGGGCGGTGCCAGCCGGGAGAAGCCGGTGCGCTCCTTCACGCCGAACATGCAGAAGGCGCCGCCGAGCGCGATGATGCCGAGCGCCACCCACAGGGTGCCGAACTGGCCGAAGACCGGGTTGGTGGCGCCGGCGACCAGCGAGCCGAGCGTCGGCAGGCCGCCGGTGAAGGCCATGTAGAACCAGCCGACCGCGGCACCCATCCGCGCCATGGGTGCCGTCGCCGTGATCCAGACCAGGAATCCGAAGGCGAACAGCGGGTAGCCAAAGCCCCGCAGGCCGTAGAAGACCAGCATCAGGGCGTAGTTCTCGGGCCCGAGCGCGAAGACCAGGTAGAGGACGTCGAAGACGATCCAGATGGCCAGGCCCAGCTGCATCACCCGGCGCGGGCCCCACAGGTCCGACAGGGCACCGGAGAGCCAGGAGGCGAGCATGACCGTGACGCCGTAAGCAGTGATCACATAGGAGGCGTGCACCTCGGTGCCCGCGCCGTGCTCGGCCATGTAAGGAGCGATGAAGCCCGACTCGACGCCGTCGCCGACCATGAAGAGCAGGACGCCGAGGTAGCCGTAGACCAGCGCCTTGGGGATGCCGAGGCGGTCCGGCAGTGAGAGCGCCGAGGGTGGAGCCATGTCGCGCCTCCGTGGGGAGAGGGTGTGCCGTGAACGGGGATGCGAGCAGCATGAATCCTGTGAACTTCACATGCAAGGTGTGATGCCGGGTTTTTACTCCCGTGATTTTCGCGGCGGTGGCCGTGATTTGCGGCTCAGGGGGTGACGAATCTGTGATCTGGATGTTAAATCCAACAGGGACGGAACAAAGGAGTGTGCCCTGATGACCACGACGCCCGACGGCCTCGGACACAACGCCGCGACCTTCCGCGAGGACTGGCTGGAAGGACTGGCCGACGCGTACGCGCGCACGCTCCGGAGGGTCCCCGGCACCTTCGGCGTGGTCGGCCGCCACGCCCCGCGCCCCGGCAAGGTCGCCCTCGTCATCGGCGGCGGTTCCGGCCACTACCCGGCCTTCGCCGGGCTGGTCGGGCCCGGCCTCGCGGACGCGGCGGCGGTCGGCGACGTCTTCGCCAGCCCCAGCGCCGAGCAGATCTACCGCACAGCCAAGGCCGCCGACGGCGGCGCCGGCGTGCTGATGTCCTACGGGAACTACGCCGGCGACGTGATGCACTTCGGCCTGGCGGCCCGCCGCCTCGCCGCCGAGGGCGTGCCCGTGCACACCGTCCTGGTCACCGACGACGTGGCCAGCGGCCCGCCGCCGGTGGAGGGCCAGGAGATCGACCCCTCGCGCGACCGGCGCGGGGTCGCGGGCGACTTCTTCGTCTTCAAGGTGGCGGGCGCGGCCGCCGAGCGGGGCGACGACCTGGCCGGCGTGACCCGGCTGGCCGCCCGCGCCAACGCCATGACCCGCACCTTCGGCGCCGCCTTCTCGGGCTGCACGCTGCCCGGCGCTGCCGAGCCGCTGTTCACCGTCACCGAGGGCACCACCGAGCTGGGCATGGGCATCCACGGCGAGCCCGGCCTGCGCACCACCCGCAGCCTCACCGCGAGCGAGCTGGCCGACGAGCTGGTCGACAACCTCCTCCCGGAGCTGCCGCCGCTGCCCGAGGGCGCGGGCGGCCGGGTCGCGGTGCTGCTCAACGGCCTCGGCCGGACCAAGTACGAAGAGATGTTCGTGGTGTTCCGGCAGGTCAACCGGCGTCTGAAGGCGGCGGGGCTGACGCCCTTCCGGCCGGAGGTCGGCGAGTTCGTCACCTCCTTCGACATGGCGGGCGTCTCGCTGTCGGTGATGGTCCTCGACGACGAACTGGCCGAGCTGTACGACGCGCCGTGCGACACCCCGGCCTTCCGCAGCCTGCCCGGTCCCCGTACGGACGCCGACGACGTACGGGAGACCGCTGCGGTGCCCGAACAGCGGCCGCGGGCCGCGCCCGCCGCCGACCTGCCCGCGACCGCCGCGCTCCGGGCCGCGCTGGACCTGGTCGCCGCGAACGAGGACGAGCTGGGCCGCCTCGACGGGGTCGCGGGCGACGGGGACCACGGCATCGGGATCGTGCGCGGGCTGCGGGCCGCGGTGGCGGCCGCGCGCGCCGACGAGCCGGGACCGGCCGGTGACCCGCGCTCGGCGGGCCGCGCGCTGCTCGGCGCGGGCCTGGCCCTCGCGGACGCCTCCGGAGGAGCCTCGGGCGCGCTGTACGGGGCGCTGCTGGCCGAGACCGGCGCCGTCCTCGTACGGGCCCCGGAAGGCGCCTCCTGCACGACGGCGCTGCTCGCGGAGGCCGTGGCCGCGGCGCAGCGGGCCGTGTCGGAGCTGGGCGGCGCCGCGGTGGGCGAGAAGACCATGCTGGACGCGCTGGACCCGTTCCGGGCCGAGCTGGCCGCCCGTACGGGCGAGGACCCGGCGACGGCCTGGCGGGCCGCGGCCGAGGCCGCCACGAAGGCGGCCGCCGCGACGGCCGGGCTGACCCCTGCGCGGGGGCGTGCCGCCCGGATGGGATCGATGGGGTACGGCCACGCGGACGCGGGCGCGACGTCGCTCGCGTTGCTCGTCACCGCCGTGGGGGTCACGCTCCGCTGACGTCCGCGCCGCCGCGGTGGCCGGTCGCGCAGTTCCCCGCGCCCCTTGGGCGCAGCGCGCGAAGGGCCCCGCACACCAGGGTGTGCGGGGCCCTTCGCGTACGGGCGGGCGCTAGCGCAGGCGTGCCATGAGGGCGTGCTCCACGAGCGTGATGAGCGCGCTCTTGGCCTCGCTGCGGTGCCGTGCGTCCGTCGTGATGATCGGTGCGTCCGGGCCGATCTGCAGGGCCTCACGGACCTCGTCGGGGGTGTACGGCTGGTGCCCGTCGAAGCCGTTGAGGGCGATGACGAACGGCAGGCCGCTGTTCTCGAAGTAGTCCACGGCCGGAAAACAGTCCGCCAGGCGGCGGGTGTCCACCAGCACCACGGCGCCGATCGCGCCGCGGACCAGGTCGTCCCACATGAACCAGAACCGGTCCTGACCGGGCGTACCGAAGAGGTACAGGATCAGGTCCTGGTCCAGGGTGATACGGCCGAAGTCCATCGCCACCGTCGTGGTGGTCTTGTCCGGCGCGTGCGTGAGGTCGTCGATGCCCGCCGAGGCGGAGGTCATCACGGCTTCGGTACGCAGCGGATTGATCTCAGAGACGGCCCCGACGAAGGTCGTCTTGCCCACGCCGAAGCCGCCCGCCACCACGATCTTCGCGGAGGTGGTGGAGCGGGCTGCACCGCTAGAGCTTGCGAAGTCCACTGAGCACCCTTTCGAGCAGTGTCACATCTGGCTGTCCGCCGGCGGACTCGTCACCGCCGGGCTGATGGATGGCGACGAGTCCGGCCTCCGCCAGGTCGGCGACGAGGATCCGGGCGACGCCGAGGGGGATGGAGAGGAGCGCGGAGATCTCGGCGACCGACTTGATCTCGCGGCACAGATGGCAGATGCGCTGATGCTCCGGCAGCTGGCCCTGCAGCTGACCCGGGCCGGCCGTGGTGTGCACCAGGGCCTCGATGGCGAGCTGGTAGCGCGGCCGGGTGCGGCCCCCGGTCATGGCGTACGGGCGGACCAGCGGGTTCTGCGCGCCACCGGTAGGCGCCGACGGCTCGGGCCGCCGGTGCGGCTGGACCGGTTCTATACGGGGAACCCGGGGCCCCTCGTCACCGTAGCCGTACGGCGACGGAGAGGGGCTGCCGTACGACGTGTCGTAGGGCTGCGGCGCGGGCGGCCGCGGCTGCCGGCGACTCGGTGCGGAAGGGAAGTTGAAGCGGTTGTACTGGGTTTCGCCCTGCGACTCGGGCTGATGCCCAAAATCGTACGGGTATCCGTTAGGGGGCGTTGCCACGTTTCCTCCTCCAACTTGCCGATCCGACGCCGGTCGCGCCACCGCACCCTATGGCGCGGTGGCGAGAAACGCACTGCCTGTCTGTCAGTTGAGAAGGCTGCCCTGCAGTTCGGCGCGCAGGTCGGGCGTGAGAACACTGCCCGCGCGGTCGACCAGAAGGGCCATCTCGTAACCGACGAGGCCGATGTCGCACTCGGGGTGCGCCAGTACGGCCAGCGACGATCCGTCCGAGACGGACATGATGAAGAGGAAGCCGCGCTCCATCTCCACCACGGTCTGATTGACGCTCCCGCCTTCGAAAATGCGGGAGGCACCCGAGGTCAGCGAGGTGAGCCCGGAGGCCACCGCCGCCAACTGGTCGGCTCTGTCCCGAGGGAAACCCTCGGACATGGCGAGGAGGAGACCGTCCGCGGAGACCACGACCGTGTGGGACACACCGGGGGTGTTGTCCACGAAGTTGGTGATCAACCAGTTCAGGTTCTGCGCCGCCTGGCTCATCGGGCTCACACTAACGCTCCTGATCGTAGGTGCTGCCGGGGCCGAAGCCCTGTTGGTCATTCTTGGGTGCCTCCATACCGGCACTGCGTCCCTGCTGGATACCGCGGCGCAGGTTGCTCAGCCTGCCCCGGACATCCTCGGGCGCGCGGGAGACCTGGGGGCCGCCCTGCAGGGTCTGCTCCGCCGTGCCCTCGACCAGGTTGGCCTTGGGCACGCGCCGGGGGAGACCGGAGGGAGTGATCCCGCCCGCCTTCGGCTCACGAAGCTGCTCCGCTCGCTGCCAGCGCTCGTCGTTGGCAGTGCGCCAACCGAAGCTGTCCTCCGACGCGCTCCGCTGTTGCGGGGGCGACGCCGACTCCTCGGGCTGCTGCCACTCCTGCTGGCCCGGCGCCTTGTCGCCTCCGCGGCGCGGAAGGCCGGCGTCGGTCAGCGAGTGGGTTTCGCTCGGGGTGGGACCCGGACGATCGAATGCTACGCGTTCCTGCGGCTGTGCGGGAGCGTCCGGACCATTGTGGTCCGATTCCGCTTGTCCGCCGAAGTACCCCTGGAACGAAGCGGGTTCGCTCCAGGCGGGACGCTGCTGGTCCTGCGCCGGGTACTGCGGCTGCTCACCAGTGGCTTCCGAAGGCCGCTGGTCAAACATGTTCCCGCCGCCGAAGGACGGGGCACCGTAGCCGCCGCCGGCAGGCTCGTCGAAGCCCTGCCCGCCGGGCTCCTGGGGGGCGTACGGCTGCTCCTGGAAGCCGTTGTACGCGCCGCCCGAGCCCTCCGCTTCGCCACGCCGGGGGAGCCCGCCGAAGTCCTGCGCCGGGTTCTGCGCCGGCTCCTGGCCCTGCCGCGCACCGTTCTGCGGCGCGCCGCTCTGGGCCTCCAGCGCCGCGCGGCGCTCCTCGCGGAGCAGCGAGCGGCCCACGGGGTCCAGGTCCCGGCCGTCGTCCGACGGCCGGTAGTGGTCGTCGAAGCCGAGCTCGGCCGCGGTACGGATGTCGGGCTGCTGGGTGAACGACTGCGGGTGCTCCGGCATGATCCGGGAGACCGTGAAGTCGTCCTCGAACTGCTCCTCGCCGCCACCGCCGTGGGTGATCGCCTCCGGCAGCATGACCAGCGAGGTGGTGCCGGCCGTCTCGCCCGAGGGGCGCAGCTGGACGCGGATGCCGTGCCGGTCCGCCAGCCGGCCGACCACGAACAGGCCCATGCGCTGGGAGATCGCGATGTCGACGGTCGGCGGGTTGGCCAGCTTGTGGTTGATGTCCGCGAAGTCCTCGGGGGTGAGCCCGATGCCCTTGTCGTGGATCTCGATCATCACGCGGCCGTCCGGGAGACGGGTCGCGGTGACCCGCACCTTGGTCTGCGGCGAGGAGAACGTGGTGGCGTTCTCCAGCAGCTCCGACAGCAGGTGCACGAGGTCGGTCACGGCCTGGCCGTGGATCTCGCTCTCCGGGACGCCCTGGAGCTCGATGCGCTCGTAGGACTCCACCTCGGAGGTGGCCGCGCGCAACACGTCGACCAGCGGGACCGGCTGGGTCCAGCGGCGGCCGGGCTCCTCGCCCGCGAGGATGAGGAGGTTCTCGCCGTTGCGCCGCATACGGGTGGCGAGGTGGTCCAGGCGGAAGAGGCTCTCCAGCTGGTCCGGGTCCGCCTCGTTGTTCTCCAGGTCGGTGATGAGCGTCAGCTGCCGCTCGATCAGGCCCTGGTTACGGCGCGAGAGGTTGGTGAAGATCGCGTTGACGTTGCCCCGCAGCAGCGCCTGCTCGGCGGCCAGCCGCACGGCCTCGCGGTGGACCTGGTCGAAGGCCCGCGCGACCTCGCCGATCTCGTCGGTGGTGGAGATCGGGATCGGCTTGATCCGGGTGTCGACCCGGCCCGGGTCCGTACGGGAGAGCTGGTCGACCAGCATCGGCAGCCGCTGCTCCGCGATGCCGAAGGCGGCGGTGCGCAGCTCCTGCATGTTGCGGGTCATCGAGCGGGCCATCAGGCCGGCGATGAGGAAGGCGATGATCAGCGCGCCCAGGGCCACGCCGGAGTCCACGAAGGTGGTCTGCTGCGCGTCGGACGAGATCTGCGCGGCCTCGGCCACCGCCTTGTCGGCGAGGTCCTTCTCGATGCCGCGGTACATGTCGAACTTGCCGGTGGCGGCCGTGTACCAGGTCTTCGGAGTGATGCCCTTGGCGGCGAGCAGCTGCGGCGAGGCGCCGGAGGAGATCGCCTGGACCATCTGGTCCATGGTCGGCGGCGCCCGGAAGGTGCGCCCGGCCGCGGCGGACTGCCGCTTGGCCTGCGCCGCCTGCTCCTGCGCCTTCTTCTTCAGCGCGGCGGAGTCCGTCTTCAGGCGCGTGATGTCCTCGGGGGTGCCGCCGGAGGTGTACTCGCCGATGGCGATGCCCTCCAGGTAGGCGTACGACGCGTAGGCGGTCAGCTGCTTCTTGCGCTCCTTGGCGTCGGACGCCGGGTGCACCAGCAGGTGGGTGCCGATGGAGCGCTGCAGTGACGTGGCGGCCTTGGCCAGCGAGACGGCGTAGACCGTACGGCCGTAGGAGGTGATGTTGCCGGTGCCCAGACCCAGCTCGTTGGAGAACTCCATCAGCGGGTGCTGGACCTCGGTGTAGCCCTCCTCGGTCTGCACGCCGGCCAGCTGCGAGGTGTAGGCAGCCTTGCGGAGCGCGTCGAGCTTGGGCTCGACCTTCTCGAAGACCGCGAGGCGGCGCTTCAGGCCCGGCTTGTCGGGCATGTTCTTGACGGCGTCGTGGAAGTCGGCCGCGGCGGCGTCGGTGTCGGCGCGGGCGTCGCGGACGGCCGGGTCGTTCTGCTTGCCCTGGAGGAGCGGCGCCGCGGTGCGGTCACGCTCGTCGACGAGGGCCTGGCCGTAGGAGGCTGCGGCCTGGACCAGCTTCGCGGTGTTCTCGGCGTCCTGCGCCTCGTTCCAGGTGCCGACCGAGGTGTTCACCCGCAGCCCGGCGAAGATCAGCGCCAGGATCACGGGGAGCAGCAGGATCGCGTTCAGGCGGGTGGCCACCCGCCAGTTGCGCGGGGACATCCGGTTGCCGCGTACCGGCTGGGCGGTCAGCGGACTTTCGGGCGCGTCGGAAGGCGACGCCGTATGACGCGGCGGCGGTGTGAAGTTGCCCCGCTGCGCCGCCTGCTGCGGCGCGGGGCCCGACTTGCTTCGCCTCACTCGACCAACAACCTCTCGGCGCCGGCACGTCTCTCACTGTGCCGTTTCGTTCTGGGCGTTACCTACTCCGGAGTTCAGCGAATTCCAGCACGTCAGGGCCGCGCGTTCCAAACAGTGCGCAAAAGATGAGCAAGGCCGGTGGGGCGCCAGATAAAAGGGGCGTTAAGGGCGAGGCACGGCAAAAGCCGGGGTGAAAGTGAACACAGCGAAGCCAGCTGTGCGCATCCGGTGTCCAGGTGCTGGGATTTCTCTGTCGAAACGTTATGAACGCCGGGGCCCGGCGTGTCCAAGGACACAACGGGCCCCGGCGCAACTGACCACGCCGAAGCGCTACTTGAGTCGCGCCATCAGAGCGTGCTCGACCAGCGTGATGAGGGCACCCTTGGCCTCGCTGCGGTGCCGCGCGTCGGTGGTGATGATCGGCGCGTCGGGGCCGATCTGCAGCGCCTCCCGGACCTCGTCCGGGGTGTACGGCTGCGCTCCGTCGAAGCCGTTCAGCGCGATCACGAACGGCAGCCCGCTGTTCTCGAAGTAGTCGACGGCGGGGAAGCAGTCGGCGAGCCGGCGGGTGTCGACCAGCACCACCGCGCCGATCGCACCGCGGACCAGGTCGTCCCACATGAACCAGAAGCGGTCCTGGCCGGGCGTGCCGAAAAGATAAAGGATCAAATCCTGATCGAGGGTGATACGCCCGAAATCCATGGCGACGGTGGTCGTCGTCTTGTCCTGCACGTGACTGAGGTCGTCGATGCCCGCCGAAGCGGACGTCATCACGGCCTCGGTACGCAGCGGATTGATCTCGGAGACCGCCCCGACAAAGGTGGTTTTGCCCACGCCGAAACCGCCCGCCACCACAATCTTCGCGGACGTGGTCGAACGGGACTCGGCCTCAGAGCTTTCGAAGTCCACTGAGCACCCTCTCCAGCAAGGTCACATCGGGCGTGCCGCCGGCCTCACCGCTGCCACCGGGCTGGTGGATCGCCACCATCCCGGCCTCGGCCAGGTCGGCGACCAGGATTCTGGCCACCCCCAGCGGTATGTGAAGCAGCGCGGAAACCTCCGCCACCGACTTGACCTCGGCACACAGATGGCAGATGCGCTGGTGCTCCGGCAGCAGTCCGGGCAGCTGGGAGGGATCGGCCGTGGTGCTGACCAGCGCCTCTATGGCGAGCTGGTAACGCGGCCGGGTCCGGCCTCCGGTCATCGCGTAGGGGCGGACCAGTGGCTGGTCGCCCCCGTCGGCGTACGGGGTATGGCCGTACGGGCCGGGCGAAGCGGGTGGCGGGGTCATGGGTCCTCCGGGCTGGACAACTGGCTGTCGTCGGGTCGGGCCGGTGGGGGGAACTGCGGCACGTGGAATCGGTGGTGGATCAGTTGAGCAGGCTGCCCTGCAGCTCGGCGCGCAGGTCCGGTGTGAGGACGCCCCCCGCGCGGTCGACGAGCAGGGCCATCTCGTAACCGACGAGGCCGATGTCGCACTCGGGGTGCGCCAGTACGGCCAGCGACGATCCGTCGGAGATGGACATGAGGAAGAGGAAGCCGCGCTCCATCTCCACCACGGTCTGGTTGACGTTCCCGCCCTCGAAGATGCGGGAAGCGCCGGATGTCAGGGAGGTGAGCCCGGAGGCCACCGCGGCGAGCTGGTCGGCCCGGTCCCGCGGGAAGCCCTCGGACATCGCGAGCAGCAGACCGTCGACCGAGACGACCACCGTGTGGGACACCCCGGGGGTGTTGTCCACGAAGTTGGTGATCAACCAGTTCAGGTTCTGCGCCGCCTGGCTCATCGGACTCAACTAACGCTCCTGCTGGTGAGTGGGGTCCACGATGGGATGCGTGCCGGTGTGACCGGCCTGCCGGCCCTGCTGGATGCCCCGGCGGAGATTGGTCAGCCGGCCGCGCACGTCGTCCGGCGAGCGGGAGACTTGCGGTCCGCCCGGCCGGGGTTCCTGCTGCGCGGTGCCTGCGACCAGATTGGCACGTGGGACCCGGCGCGGCAGCCCGGAGGTGGTGATCCCGCCGGCCGCCGGCTGCCGGACCTGCTCGGCCCGGCGCCACACGTCGTCGTTGGGCGAGGTACGCCACTGGGCCTGCGCCGGCGCCTGCGCGCCGCCGGCCGGCTCACGCCGGGGCAGCCGCGGCGCCTCGGGGGCGCTCTGCGGCCGGCTCGGCGGCTCCTGCACCGCGCTGCCGCCCGGCTGGGTGAACCAGTTCGACTCGATGGTGTCGAAGATCGGCGTACGGCCGTCGCCGCCCGTGTCGCGCGGCGCGGGGCCGCCGAGGTAGTCGGCGTCGTCCGGCGCGGTGCGCGGCTGCTGCTGCGGCGGCACCTCGCCGGTACGGGGACCGCGCCCGAAGGCGTCGTCCCGGCCGAAGGCGTCGTCGCGTCCGTAGGAGTCGGCGTCGTACGCCTGGCCGCCGCGTGCCGGGGCCTCCTCGCCGCGGGCGGGCGCCGGGGCGCTCTCCTCGGCGGGGCCGGCGTCCTGCGCGGACTGCGGGGCGAACTCGCCGCTCCACATCGGACTGCTGGGCCCGGCGGGCGCCGCGGGAGGAGTGGGGGCCTCCTCGGCGGGCTGCCCGGACGACGGGGCCGACGGCAGCGTGAACTCGCCGCTCCACATCGGCCGGCCGCCCTGTGCGGGACCGCCCTGTGCGGGGCCGGCGTCGCGGGCCGGGGCGTCCGCGCCGGGGCGCGGGCCGCCGAAGTCGGGACGCTCGAACTGCGCCGTGTCACCGGGCCCGCCGGCCGTCGGCTGCGGGAACTGCCCGGTGGTCTCGGGCCGCTCGTACCGGCCGGTGTTCTCGGGCCGCTGGAACTGCCCGGTCGTCTCCGGCCGCTCGTACTGGCCGGTGTTCCCGGGCTGCGGGAACTGGCCCGTGGTCTCCGGGCGCTCGTACTGCGCCGGCAGTTCCGGACGGCCGTAGCCGCCGGCCGTGCCGTGCTCCTCGTGGCCGCGCGGGCGGTCCTCCTGGGGGCGCCGGGGCGCCAGCGGCCAGTCGTCGGCCGCCTCGCCGCGCTCACGCCGCGCACCCCAGCTGGAACCGGGCTGCTGCGCGTGCTGCTGCGGAGCGGACGCGTCCTGCCCCGCGGGACCGCCGGTCAGCTCGCCGGCCGGGCTGGGGGCACCTTCCAGCGGTAGCTGGGGGCGCGTGGGCAGCTGCGGCCGCTCGCCGCGCGGCGCGGGTGCGCCGGTGGGCGGGGCGACGGTCGGCTGGTGGTTCGCGGCCGGCGGCTGGGCCGGCTCACCGCCGCGCACCGGCAGCGAGGGCCGGTCCTGGCCGGCGGGGGCCGCCGGACGGTTGCCGAAGGCGTCGTTCTGCGGACGGGCCGGGGCACCGGGAGCGCCACCGGTGGCACCGCCGGGCGCGCCCGCGCCGGGACGGGTGGGCAGCGCCGTACGGGGACCCGCGCCGACCTGGCCGCGCGGCTGGAGGCCGGCGAGCCGGCTGGAGTGCTGGCCGCCCGCTTCACCGGCGCCGCGGCCGCCGGCGGGCTTGCCGGACTTGCCACCGGGGCCGGCCTTCTTGTTGGCGCCGCCGCTCTGCGCGACGTCCACCGGCAGCATGACCAGGGCCGTGGTACCGCCGGAGTCGGAGGGCCGGAGCTGGACGCGGATGCCGTGCCGCAGGGACAGCCGGCCGACCACGAACAGACCCATCCGGCGGGACACCGAGACGTCCACGGTCGGCGGGCTGGCCAGCCGCTCGTTGATCGCCGAGAGGTCCTCGGGGGAGAGGCCGATGCCGGTGTCGTGGATCTCGACCAGCACCCGGCCGTCGGGCAGCGCGTGACCGGTCACCTTGACCTTGGTCTGCGGCGAGGAGAACGAGGTGGCGTTCTCCAGCAGCTCGGCGAGGAGGTGCACGAGGTCGTTGACGACGCGGCCGGCGACCTCGGTGGTCGGCACCGCGCTCAGTTCGATGCGCTCGTACTGCTCCACCTCGGAGGCGGCGGCGCGCAGGACGTCGACCAGCGGGACCGGGCGGGTCCAGCGGCGGCCCGGCTCCTCGCCCGCGAGGACGAGGAGGTTCTCGCCGTTACGGCGCATGCGGGTCGCGAGGTGGTCGAGCTTGAACAGCGAGGAGAGCTGGTCGGGGTCGGCCTCGCGGGACTCCAGCTCCGAGATCAGCGACAGCTGCCGCTGGATGAGGCCCTGGCTGCGGCGCGAGAGGTTGGTGAACATCGCGTTGACGTTGCCTCGCAGCAGCGCCTGCTCGGACGCCAGCCGGACGGCCTCGCGGTGCACCTCGTCGAACGCGGTGGCCACCTTCCCGATCTCGTCCCGGCTGTGCACGCCGACGGACTCGACGGAGGTGTCGACCTCCTGCGGGTCGGCCTCGGAGAGCTGCTTGACCAGCTCGGGCAGCCGCTTCTGGGAGACGGTCTGGGCGGTGTCCTGCAGGCGGCGCAGCGAGCGGACCATGGAGCGGGAGACGACGAACGCGCCGATCAGCGAGATGCCCAGGACGAGCAGGATCACCGCACCGTTGATGATGGCGCCGGTGGTCGCGTCGTTGCGCAGCTCGCGGGACTTCTGCTCCATTTGCGAGAGCAGCGTCGTCTCGATGCGTGACATCAGGCTGATCTTGTTGGTGTCGAGGTCGTACCAGTCCAGGTACGACATCTCCTCACCGCGGATGCCCGACTCGGTCTTGAAGCTGCGGTCGGCGAAGGAGTTCGCGTGCTCGATGTCGTCGTTGCCGCTGTCCAGGCCCTCCATCAGGGAGGCGGCGCCGGGGTAGATGTTGGAGAACCGCTTGAGCGCGGACTCCTCGTTGTCCTCGGCGGTACGGCCGGCCAGCCGGTCGTTGGCGGACAGGTGCGCGTGGCCCTTGTGCGCCAGACCGGCACTGACGAAGGCCCGCTGCATCGACGCGTACTCCTTGGCGGAGGAGAACGCGGCCAGCGAGCGGGTGCTCTGGATCATCTCCGGGTTGCTGGTCGCCTGCGCCATGTCCTGGGAGAGCGCGAGCAGGGAGGTGATGAGCTGGTTGTACGCGCTGATCGTCTGGGCGACGTTCTCCTTGTCGGAGTACGCCTTGTTGCGGACCTCGTTGAGGGTGCCCAGCTGGCGCTGGATGTCGACGATCGTGGCGCGGACGCCGGCCATGGAGCCGCGCACCGAGTCGATGTCGTCGGTGTGCTCCTTGAACGACTTGACCGCGCGGTCGGTCTCCTCGCGCGGCGCCACGACATCGGTGTCGTCCTTGGTGTTGCCCGAGCCGGCGACCGGGCCGGCCGAGCGGTCCCGCTCCTCCTGGAGCGCGTCGGCGAGCTCGGTGGCCTGCCGCGTCATCTCCGTGAGGAGCTGCATGCGGTCCAGCTGGTCGATGTTGTCCAGCTCGCTGCTGATCCGCAGACCGCCCAGCGTCGTGGCGGCGACCACGGGCAGGGCGATCAGGGAGACCAGGCGCGTGCTGATGCGCCAGTTGCGCAGCGACAGACGGGTCCCGGGGCCCGTGGGGCCCTTGACCTTGGGGCGCTCGGCGGCGGAGTCGCCGGCCGGCGCCGGGTCGGTCCGGTCGGTCGGCAACGTGCCGCTCGCCGGACCGTTGCTCTGGGCGCGCTGCTGCGAGGAGGCGCGGTCGGTCCCGCCGCGCAGCTCCGGGTCAGCCGCAGCGCTGCCATCCCTCTTGAAACGTCCCTGCACTAGCGTCGCAACCTCTGGACCAGGCGTCCCTCCGCGTAACGGCGGGACGGTGTCGAGTCGTAGGGGGCCGCGGGCCCCATGGCGGTCGTGAGTGTGACCGGAGGGCTGCTCCCTCTGGCGAAGAGAGCGGCACCCACCGCGCGGCGCTGCTCTGCGCCCCCTGCGCGCCGTGTGAAACATGCGGCGGTCCGGGGAATTCCAGCACAGTGCCGGAGCAGCAACAAGAGCGGAGGCCCTGGCTGTGACATGTGTGACGCAATGTATGGAGTGAGTAACGAGTCGTAGAAGCTCCCGCCCCTTATAACGGACTTTTGCGAGCGTTCCGGTCGCCATAGCGCGCTGCCCCGGGTTCGGTAAAGGGGAGTGGAACGTGCACTTCGATCCGCCAATGTCCGTTTCGGCGATGTTTTTCGATCATGAAAATTGCGGCATTTGCCACACTGTTCGTGAGCAAACTCACATGATGATCACCGACTTTGCCGCACCCCCGGCAGGAATGCCGCGCATAGCCTTGCGCTTTACACAGGTGCCGCTGTCGCCCAGCGGCACCTGACGCATGTCCACCACGACGCGAGATACGCGAGGCATTCCGCAGTGAAGACGACGATGATGTTCCGCTCCATAGCCAACCCGCGGCGCACCACTCTGATGCACCTGAAGGACGCGGACGAGCTGCAGACCGCACCGGTCGAGGAAACCCCGGCCCCGGAGCACGCCGTCGAGCTGCCCGCCCAGACCGCCAACCCCCGCCGCACCGTCCTGATGACCGCGCCCGAGTAGGACGCGACGCACAAAACGGGGCAGCACGCCCCGTACGAAAGGGACAGAGGGCGGGCGCCGCTCCCGCGATAGCCTGGGTTGTCCACTCCCGGTTAGAGATCAAGAGGGGCAGCGGCTTCCGTGCGCATCGCCAGATTCTCCATCGACGGCAACGTCGGCTTCGGCGTCGTCGAGGGCAACGACCTCGACGTCATCAAGGGACACCCCTTCGCCGAGTTCGAGCGCTCGGGACAGAAGGTCCCCCTGGACAAGGTGCGGCTGCTGCCGCCCGTCCTCCCGAACAAGGTCGTGGCCATCGGCCGCAACTACGCCGAGCACGCCAAGGAGCTCGGCAACGAGGTCGACGACGTACCGGTCGCCTTCTTCAAGCCCTCCACCTCCGTGGTCGGCCCCGGCGACCCCGTCGTGTACCCCTCCTTCTCGCAGGAGGTGCACCACGAGGCCGAGCTGGCCGTCGTCATCGGCCGCATGTGCCGCGAGGTGCCGCGCGAGCGCGTCAAGGACGTCGTCCTCGGCTACACCTGCGCCAACGACGTCACTGCCCGTGACATCCAGAAGCGCGAGAAGCAGTGGGCCCGGGCCAAGGGCTTCGACAGCTCCTGCCCGCTCGGCCCCTGGATCGAGACCGAGCTGGACCCGAGCGACCTGACCGTCCAGTGCACGGTCAACGGCGAACAGCGCCAGCTGGGCCGCACCAGCGAGATGGTCCGCTCGATCGAGGACCTGATCGTCCACATCACCGAGGCGATGACGCTGCTCCCCGGCGACGTCGTCCTCACGGGCACCCCCGCGGGGGTCGGCCCGCTCAACGTCGGCGACGAGGTCGCCGTCACCATCGAAGGCATCGGCACTCTCACCAACAAGGTGATCAAGCGTGGCTAACGCGACCCCCGTCCGCGTACGTTTCTGTCCCTCGCCGACCGGCAACCCCCACGTGGGCCTGGTCCGCACCGCCCTGTTCAACTGGGCCTACGCCCGCCACCACGGTGGTGCGTTCGTCTTCCGGGTCGAGGACACCGACGCGGCCCGCGACTCCGAGGAGTCCTACGAGCAGCTCCTGGACGCCATGCGCTGGCTGGGCTTCGACTGGGACGAGGGCCCGGCGGCCTTCGACAGCGCCTCCGGCAAGGGCGACGGCGGCCCGCACGCCCCGTACCGCCAGTCGCAGCGCATGGACATCTACCAGGACGTCGCGCAGAAGCTGCTGGACGGCGGGTACGCCTACCACTGCTACTGCACCGCCGAGGAGCTGGACGAGCGCCGCGAGGCCGCCCGCAAGGCCGGCAAGGCCTCCGGCTACGACGGCAAGTGCCGCACGGTCACCCCCGAGCAGAAGGCCGCGTACGAAGCCGAGGGCCGCACCTCGATCGTCCGCTTCCGGATGCCCGACGAGACGATCACCTTCACCGACCTGGTCCGCGGCGAGCTGACCTTCCAGCCGGAGAACGTCACCGACTACGGCATCCTCCGGGCCAACGGCGCGCCGCTGTACACCCTGGTCAACCCGGTCGACGACGCGCTCATGGAGATCACCCACGTCCTCCGCGGCGAGGACCTGCTCTCCTCCACCCCGCGCCAGATCGCGCTCTACAAGGCGCTGATCGAGCTGGGCATCGCCAAGCAGGTCCCGGCCTTCGGCCACCTGCCCTACGTCATGGGCGAGGGCAACAAGAAGCTCTCCAAGCGCGACCCGCAGTCCTCGCTGAACCTCTACCGCGAGCGCGGCTTCCTCCCCGAGGGCCTGCTGAACTACCTCTCGCTCCTCGGCTGGTCCTTCTCCGAGGACCAGGACCTCTTCTCCATCGACGAGATGGTCGCGAAGTTCGAGATCGAGGACGTCAACGCCAACCCGGCGCGCTTCGACCTCAAGAAGGCCGAGGCGATCAACGCGGACCACATCCGCCGCCTCGACGTGAAGGCCTTCACCGAGGCCTGCGCCCCGTGGCTGCAGGCCCCGTACGCCCCCTGGGCCCCCGAGGACTTCGACCGGGCCGCGTGGGAGGCCATCGCCCCGCACGCCCAGACCCGCCTGACGGTCCTCTCCGAGATCACCCAGAACGTCGACTTCCTCTTCCTGCAGGAGCCGGTCTTCGACGAGGCGTCCTGGACCAAGGCGATGGGCAAGGGCGACCCGGTCGCGCTGCTCACCACCGCCCGCGCCAAGCTGGAGACCGCGGACTGGTCGAGCCCCGAGGCCCTCAAGGAGGCCGTCCTGGCCGCCGGCGAGGAGCACGGCCTCAAGCTCGGCAAGGCCCAGGCCCCGGTCCGCGTGGCCGTCACCGGCCGCACGGTCGGCCTCCCCCTCTTCGAGTCCCTCGAAGTCCTGGGCAAGGACCGCACCCTCGCGCGCATCGACGCGGCCCTGAAGAAGCTGGCCGGGTAGCCGCACGGCCCTGCCCGAACCCGAAGAGGGGCGGCGACCACACAGGTCGCCGCCTCTCTTTCGTGTATGACTGAGAGTGCAGGAACGTCTACGCAGGGGCGGTGCCGGAGATGACGCGGAACACTGAGCGTGACGCGCGAAGGAGGACGAACATGACTGCCCTCGCCGAGCGGCCGCACATGATCCGACAGCAGATGTCCCTGGACCTCTTCGAGGAGCTGGCTCGCGTCGCCATGCTCCACGACGAGGGGCCGCGTCTTGAGTTCATCGACGGGCGACTGGGGGTCAAGGCGATGCCGGACGGAGACCACGGCGAGATCATCATGTGGCTGCAAGAACTGTGCATCCAGCATCTCGTGGATCTTCGACTCTATGGAGAGCGGGGGCTCAAGGTCGAGGAGTACCGGAAGGGGCGAGCGCGTCCGGACGGCGTCCTTGCCCGGCGCGGGTCCTTCTCGGGGCACGGCGAATGGTCCGATCCGCACGCGGTTCTCATGGCCGTGGAAGTGACGTCCTACGACTCGGACACCGAGCGCCGCGACCGAGCCGACAAACCCCCCGCCTACGCCGAGGCCGGCATCCCGGTCTACCTGCTCATCGACCGGGATACCTGCGAGGTCAAGGTGTTCTCCCAGCCGGACGGGGTCCGCTACGAGCAGGTGCAGATCATCCCGTTCGGCAAAGAGGTCACCCTCCCCGACCCCGTGAACCTCACCCTCGACACCGAGCCCCTGAAGAACTGGGTCTCCTGAGGCGGGCGCCGCTACCGTGCGGGGCATGGCGATACGCGCGGTTCTCTGGGACGTCGACGACACGATCTTCGATTACGCGAGCGCCGACCGCGCCGGGATGCAGGCGCATCTTCTTGCCGAGGGCCTGAGCGGCGGATACCCCTCCGTCGACCAGGCCCTTACCCGTTGGAAGGAGCTCACCGAGCTGCACTGGCGGCGGTTCGAGAACGGCGGCATCGGCTTCGAGGCGCAGCGCCGCGACCGCGTGCGGGACTTCCTCGGTACGCCGTCGATGAGCGACGAGGAGGCCGACGACTGGTTCGGGCGGTACCTCGCGCACTACGAGGCCGCCTGGTCGCTCTTCCCGGACACGTTGCCGGTCCTGGAGCTGCTCGCTGCGGACTACCGGCACGCGGTCCTCTCCAACTCCTCCGTACGCAATCAGGACCGCAAACTGCGGGTGCTGGGCGTACGCGACCGTTTCGAGGCGCTGGTGTGCGCCGCCGACCTCGGCGTCGCCAAGCCCGCGGCGGGCGCCTTTCACGCCGCATGCGAGGCCTTGGGACTGCCGCCCGCGGAGGTGGCGTACGTGGGGGATCAGCCCGACATCGACGCGCGCGGGGCCGTCGCCGCAGGGCTCACCGGCATCTGGCTGGACCGCCGGGGACTGGGCGGCCGTCCCGAGCTGGTCCGGATCACCGGCCTGAACCAGCTGCCCGGGCTGCTGCGCGGCGATACGCGTTTTGGAGCGCCGGACACCTTCGGGTAATGTTCTTTCTGCGCCGCCCGAGAGGGCCGAGAGGCCCGGCCGGGAAGCGTAACCCGAACAAAATCCCCGCAGGGGGTTGCGTTTTGGTGGCCTATGGTGTAATTGGCAGCACGACTGATTCTGGTTCAGTTAGTCTAGGTTCGAGTCCTGGTAGGCCAGCAAGAGATCATCTTTTGCGTCATCGCACGTCGAAGCACGTCTCTTGATTGCAGTGCAAGCCCCCGTTGTGTAGCGGCCTAGCACGCCGCCCTCTCAAGGCGGTAGCGCCGGTTCGAATCCGGTCGGGGGTACAGATCCTTTCAATCCACTTCCTTCGGGTCGCTCCCGGATGCGGTGATGGCGAGGATCGCTAGGGCCCCCGTTGTGTAGCGGCCTAGCACGCCGCCCTCTCAAGGCGGTAGCGCCGGTTCGAATCCGGTCGGGGGTACT
>NZ_JBVJIF010000011.1:303165-425290 GCF_055586425.1 Streptomyces sp. NPDC050806
CGGTGATGGCGAGGATCGCTAGGGCCCCCGTTGTGTAGCGGCCTAGCACGCCGCCCTCTCAAGGCGGTAGCGCCGGTTCGAATCCGGTCGGGGGTACTGGTGGACCGGTCCTGGATTGGTCTACACCACCATGGCCTATGGTGTAATTGGCAGCACGACTGATTCTGGTTCAGTTAGTCTAGGTTCGAGTCCTGGTAGGCCAGCGCAGTTGAGCAGGTGAACTGCACCTCCTGCTGATGGCAGCAGGCCAGCCCCCGTTGTGTAGCGGCCTAGCACGCCGCCCTCTCAAGGCGGTAGCGCCGGTTCGAATCCGGTCGGGGGTACAGAAGAAAGGCCCTTCACTTCGGTGAAGGGCCTTTTTCGTATCCCGCGCAGATCTCCCGTCTCGCGCACTTCTCCCACCTCTCCGACACGCAAGTGCCGTGGTTTCCTGGGAGAGGCGTATGTGTCAAGAGAAAAGAGCGAAAAGAGCGAAAAGAGCCCCGGCCCGCCGCCGGCGGCGTTGGCGACGGCAGGCCCGGGGGAGCGGTCGGCTCGTACGGCGGAGGTCAGCTCGTACGGCGCAGGGCCTCGCTGAGGCGCGCGGCCGCGTCGATGACGGCCTGGGCGTGCATCCGGCCCGGGTGACGCGTCAGGCGCTCGATCGGCCCGGAGACCGACACGGAGGCCACCACACGGTTCGAGGGGCCGCGTACGGGCGCGGAGACCGAGGCCACGCCCGGCTCCCGCTCGCCGATCGACTGGGCCCAGCCACGGCGCCGTACGCCCGAGAGCGCGGTCGCGGTGAAGCGCGCGCCCTGAAGGCCGCGGTGCAGCCGCTCCGGCTCCTCCCAGGCCATCAGGATCTGCGCGGAGGAGCCCGCCTTCATCGGGAGCGTGGAGCCCACCGGGACGGTGTCCCGCAGGCCGGAGAGCCGCTCGGCCGCGGCCACGCAGATCCGCATGTCGCCCTGCCGGCGATAGAGCTGGGCGCTCTCGCCCGTCACATCGCGCAGGTGCGTGAGCACCGGACCGGCCGTGGCCAGCAGGCGGTCCTCGCCGGCCGCCGCGGCCAGCTCCGACAGCCGTGGTCCGAGGATGAACCGGCCCTGCATGTCCCTC
The DNA here is from genome assembly GCF_055586425.1 of Streptomyces sp. NPDC050806. NCBI lineage: Bacteria > Bacillati > Actinomycetota > Actinomycetes > Kitasatosporales > Streptomycetaceae > Streptomyces > Streptomyces sp. NPDC050806. The sequence continues at coordinate 304,267 of NZ_JBVJIF010000011.1, forward strand.
GCCACCATCCGGTGGTGTTCCAGTGCTACCGCAAGCCGGTGCGCCGTGGGGCGCGCGAGCCCGGTCGCTCCGACCAGCCCGGCGAGAGTGGCCGGACCGGACTCCAGAGCGCTCAATACCAGAGCCGCCTTGTCGAGAACGCCGACGCCGCTAGAGTTGTCCATGCAACGATACTCGCGTCTCACACTGTGAAACGCAAGTTCAATTTTCTGCGGAAGTCGCCACTCTTGAAGCGAGGTCCTGGACCAGGGGCCTGTGTACCGCCCGGTACGAGGGGTACGAGCGGCGCGCAATCGGACGAGTTGGGCCGGCGAAGCGGCCGGCCGGAGGGACAGCGATGGGACGGACACTCGCGGAGAAGGTCTGGGACGACCACGTCGTCAAGCGCGTGGAAGGCGAGCCGGACCTCCTCTTCATCGATCTGCACCTGCTGCACGAGGTGACCAGCCCGCAGGCCTTCGACGGCCTGCGCAAGGCCGGCCGAACGGTGCGCCGTACGGACCTCACCCTCGCCACCGAGGACCACAACACCCCCACGCTGGACATCGACAAGCCCATCGCCGACCCGGTCTCGCGCACCCAGCTGGAGACGCTGCGCAAGAACTGCGCGGAGTTCGGCGTCCGGCTGCACCCGCTGGGCGACGTCGAGCAGGGCGTCGTCCACGTCGTGGGACCGCAGTTGGGACTGACCCAGCCGGGCACCACCGTGGTCTGCGGTGACTCGCACACCTCCACCCACGGCGCCTTCGGCGCGCTGGCCTTCGGCATCGGCACCAGCCAGGTCGAGCACGTGCTGGCCACCCAGACGCTGCCGTTGTCCCCGTTCAGGACCATGGCCATCACGGTCGACGGCGAGCTGCCCGACAGCGTCACCGCCAAGGACCTGATCCTCGCCATCATCGCGAAGATCGGCACCGGCGGCGGCCAGGGCTATGTGATCGAGTACCGCGGTTCCGCCATCGAGAAACTCTCGATGGAGGCCCGGATGACCATCTGCAACATGTCCATCGAGGCGGGCGCCCGCGCGGGCATGATCGCCCCGGACGAGACCACCTTCGCCTACCTCCAGGGCCGCGACCACGCCCCGAAGGGTGCGGACTGGGACGCCGCGGTCGAGTACTGGAAGACGCTGCGCACGGACGAGGACGCGGTATTCGACCACGAGGTCGTCATCAACGCCTCCGAGCTGGCGCCGTTCGTGACCTGGGGCACCAACCCCGGCCAGGGCGCGCCGCTGTCCGAGCGCGTCCCGGACCCGGCGTCCTACGAGGACGCTTCGGAGCGGTACGCCGCCGAAAAGGCCCTGGAATACATGGGGTTGACGGCCGGTCAGCCGCTGCGGGACATCAAGGTGGACACCGTCTTCGTAGGTTCGTGCACCAACGGCCGCATCGAGGACCTGCGCTCCGCCGCCGCCCTCCTGGAAGGCCGCAAGGTCGCCGACGGCGTACGCATGCTCATCGTCCCCGGGTCCGTCCGGGTGGCGCTGCAGGCCGTCGAGGAGGGCCTGGACAAGGTCTTCACCGCGGCCGGCGCCGAGTGGCGGCACGCGGGCTGCTCCATGTGCCTGGGCATGAACCCGGACCAGCTGGCCCCGGGCGAGCGCTCCGCCTCGACCTCCAACCGCAACTTCGAGGGCCGGCAGGGCAAGGGTGGCCGCACCCACCTGGTCTCGCCTCAGGTCGCCGCCGCGACGGCGGTTCTCGGCCACCTGGCGTCCCCGGCCGACCTGTCCGACGCCGCCGTCCCCGCGCCCGCTGGAGTCTGAGAACGATGGAAGCTTTCACCACCCACACCGGCCGGGCCGTCCCGCTGCGCCGCAGCAACGTCGACACCGACCAGATCATCCCTGCCCACTGGCTGAAGAAGGTCACCCGGGACGGCTTCGAGGACGGTCTCTTCGAGGCCTGGCGCAAGCAGCCCGACTTTGTGCTGAACCAGGACGTGTACCAGGGCGCCACCGTCCTGGTGGCGGGTCCGGACTTCGGTACCGGCTCCTCCCGTGAGCACGCCGTCTGGGCGCTCCAGAACTACGGCTTCAAGGCCGTCATCTCCTCGCGTTTCGCCGACATCTTCCGCGGTAACTCCCTCAAGAACGGTCTGCTGACCGTCGTCCTGCCGCAGGAGACCGTGGAGGCGCTGCAGCAGCTGGCCGAGGCCGACCCCACCGCCGAGGTGACGGTCGACCTGGTCAACCGCGAGGTGCGGGCCGAGGGCGTCAAGGCCGGCTTCGAGCTGGACGAGAACGCGCGTTGGCGGCTGCTGGAGGGGCTGGACGACATCAGCCTCACCCTTCGGGAGGAGGAGTCGATCGCCGCTTACGAGGCGAAGCGGCCGTCCTTCAAGCCGGAGACGGTAGTGGCCTGACCTCGGGATTTTCTGGCTGAAAGACATCTTGCATACGATGCGCTCCTTGCTACTTGGCAAGGGGCGCTTCGTCTTGTTGAGTGGCGTGTTGAGGCCCCGTGAAGCGACAACTCACCGCAGATGGCACAATTAGCGCATGGAACGCGACGGCCAACTGGAGCTCTACGGTCTCGTCGCCGACCGCCTCAAGGCCGCACACACAAGAGTGCGGACACTGCAAGTCCCGGAGGGCGTACGGATGGCGCTGACCCGGAAGCTGCTCGTCATCACGGCTGCGGCAAAACACGATCTCGCCGGCGCGGCACGGCGTCTGGAGCGGTTCATGAACGACCTCGACGAAGGCCGTTATCCCGAAGATGTGGATGCCGACGGAACTCCGTGACGGTCGAGTTCGTTGCGGCACAAGGGTGATTAGCCCGTTTCGTGTTTGATTTGCGGTATATATCTGCCTAACGTGCGAAAAAGCTTGAACACATTCGTTCCAGCAATGTCTCCGAAGGGGAAGACGTGAACAAGGCGCAGCTCGTAGAAGCCATTGCCGACAAGCTCGGCGGACGTCAGAACGCCGCAGACGCGGTCGACGCGGTCCTGGACGCCATCGTCCGTGCCGTGGTCGGCGGCGACCGCGTTTCGGTCACCGGATTCGGCTCGTTCGAGAAGGTCGACCGCCCGGCTCGCTACGCCCGCAACCCGCAGACGGGTGAGCGAGTGCGGGTGAAGAAGACCTCCGTGCCGCGATTCCGCGCCGGACAGGGCTTCAAGGACCTGGTCAGCGGCTCCAAGAAGCTCCCCAAGAACGACGTGGCCGTCAAGAAGGCCCCGAAGGGCAGCCTTTCCGGCGGCTCTTCCACCCGTACGACCGCCAAGGCCGCGGCCAAGAAGGCCACCGCCAAGAAGTCGGCGGCGAAGAAGACCACCACGGCCGCGAAGAAGGCCACCGCCGCGAAGAAGGCGACGCCGGCGAAGAAGACCGCGGCGAAGAAGGCCACCACCGCCAAGAAGGCGACCCCGGCGAAGAAGGCCACCACGGCCAAGAAGGCCACCACCGCCAAGAAGGCGACCCCGGCGAAGAAGACCGCCACCGCCAAGAAGACCGCCCCGGCCAAGAAGACCACGGCGAAGAAGGCCCCGGCCAAGAAGACCACCGCCCGCAAGACCACCGCCAAGAAGACCACCGCGCGCAAGCGCTGACCTTCCTGCGGACCCTCGCGACGGGCCGGGCTCCCCTGAGGAGCCCGGCCCGCGGTGTGTTGTCCGCGCCCCACCCGATTAGGCTCTGACCATGCAGGCCACCGCATACACCTACGACGCCGACAGCCGCACCGGCAGCGTGCTGCTCGACGACGGCACCCCGCTGCCCTTCGACGCCGCCGCCTTCGACGCCGGCGCCCTGCGGCTCCTCCGGCCCGGCCAGCGCGTCCGCATCGACGTGACGGGCGACGGCGAGAACCGCCGGATCACCCTCATCACGCTCCAGACGTTCTGAACCACCCTCCGGACGCCCTGCGGGCCACCCCCGGCTCCCTCAGGCCCCCTGGACCCCCAGCGCCGCGATACGCGCCGAAATGGCCGCCGTGTGCCGGGCCGTCCGCGCCCCCACACCCAGCTCCAGCGCCGCCCTGAGGTCCTCCGGGGTGTCCACGTCCTGCCGCACCGACCGCACACCGGACAGCGCGATCTCCCGCGCCCCCGACGCCCTGTGCCGGGCACGCGAGGCGCCGCCGAAAGCCGGCGCCAATTCCACCCCCGGCGCCGCGGTCAGCAGCGTCGTACCGATTTCCGCCGCATCCGCGAGAAATGCACGCGGAAATTGCGCGGCAGCCGAGAGCACCCGTTCCAGTTCCGCCGGGCGCAGCGCGGGAAGATCCGCGTTCAACGCCGCCACCGCGGCATCGGGACGGCACGCCCGTACGGCCTCCGCGCCGTACGCGATCGCCGGATTCAGCCCGGCCGCCGGAGTGTCGGCCACAATGCGCGCACCCAGGGCCGCGAGCCCCTCACCGGCCAGCGGATCATCCGTGACAACCGCCACATCCCGTACCACCGGGCACGCCAGTACCGCGGCCACGGTGTCCAGTGCGAACGCCAGTGCCAACCGGGGCCGGAACCGGGCATCCGCCGCGGCCGACAGCCTGCTCTTGGCCCGCACCAGCGGTTTCAGGGGCACCACCAGGCTCCACACCGCGACCGCTCCTTCCTCTCGCATCGGCAGCATTGTCACCCGCTGCCGCCGCCCGCAGCAGGGCGCGGGGATACGGTGTCCTCGACAGACCGGGTACCGGGGGCGACACTTGTGCGGCTGCCGGGTCGCCGCAGCTCAGCAGGTCCCACAAGGAGGGTGTCCGAGTGTCCCGCCACAGAATCGGCTTCTGGTACCGCCTCGCAGCGGTCATCGCAAAACCGCCGCTCGTGGTGCTGTTCAAGCGGGACTGGCAGGGAATGGAGAACATTCCGGCCGAGGGCGGATTCATCACCGCGGTCAACCACAACTCGTATCTCGACCCGCTCTCCTACGCGCACTATCAGTACAACAGCGGACGGGTCCCGCGATTCCTCGCCAAGGCCGGCCTCTTCAAGGGCGGCTTCGTCGGCGCGGTCATGCGCGGCACAGGACAGATCCCGGTCTACCGCGAGTCCACCGACGCGGCCACCGCATTCCGGGCCGCAGTGGACGCCATCAACAGGGGCGAATGCGTCGCCTTCTACCCCGAAGGCACCCTCACCAGGGACCCCGACATGTGGCCCATGCAGGGCAAGACCGGAGCGGCCCGCGTCGCCCTGCTCACCAAGGCACCCGTCATCCCCGTCGCCCAGTGGGGCGCCAACGAGGCGATGCCGCCGTACGCCAAGGACAAGAAGCTCAACCTCTTCCCGCGCAAGACCCTGCGCGTGAAGGCGGGCCCGCCCGTCGACCTGGACGAGTTCTACGGCCAGGAGCCCACCGCCGAGGTGCTGCGCGCCGTCACCGACCGCATCATGACGGCAGTGACCGCGATCCTGGCCGAGGTCCGCGACGAGCCCGCGCCCGCCGAGCCGTACGACCACCGCAAGGCCCGCGCCGAACAGCGCCGGAAGACCCAGCAGATGCGACGGCAGGACGAGGCGTCCGGCCGCACTCAGGAGGATGAAGGCAAGTGACGCGCTGCGCCGTCTACGGCACGGGGTCGTGGGGCACCGCATTCGCGATGGTGCTGGCCGACGCGGGCTGCGAGGTGACCCTGTGGGGCCGCCGCGCGGAGCTCGCCGAGGCCATCAACACGACCCGCACCAACCCCGACTACCTCCCGGGCGTGGAGCTGCCGCAGACCGTACGGGCCACCACCGACCCCGCCGAGGCCGCCGAGGGCGCGGAGTTCACCGTCCTGGCCGTGCCCTCCCAGACGCTCCGCGCCAACCTCGCCGAATGGGCGCCGCTGCTGCCCGCCGACACCGTCCTGGTGTCCCTGATGAAGGGCATCGAGCTCGGTACGGCCAAGCGGATGAGCGAGGTCATCGAAGAGGTCGCGAAGGTGCCCTCCGAGCAGGTGGCCGTGCTCAGCGGCCCGAACCTCGCCAAGGAGATCGCCGCCCGGCAGCCCGCCGCCGCGGTCGTCGCCTGCGCCGACGAGGCCGTCGCCACCCGCCTGCAGGCCGCCTGCCACACCCCGTACTTCCGCCCGTACACCAACACCGACGTGGTCGGCGCGGAGCTGGGCGGCGCGGTGAAGAACGTCATCGGGCTCGCGGTGGGCATCGCGGACGGCATGGGCCTGGGCGACAACGCCAAGGCGTCCCTGATCACCCGGGGCCTCGCCGAGACCAGCCGGCTGGGCCTCGCGCTGGGGGCGGACCCGGCCACGTTCGCGGGGCTGGCGGGCATGGGCGACCTGGTCGCCACCTGCTCCTCGCCGCTCTCCCGCAACCACACCTTCGGCACCAACCTCGGCCGCGGCATGACCCTCGAAGAGACCATCGCCGTCACCAAGCAGACCGCGGAGGGCGTGAAGTCCTGCGAATCGGTGCTGGATCTGTCCCGCCGGCACGGTGTGGAGATGCCCATCACCGAAACGGTGGTGAACATCGTCCACGACGCCAAGCCGCCGCTGGTGGCGCTGAAGGAACTGATGTCGCGGTCGGCCAAGTCGGAGCGGCACTGAGCCGGTGGTTGTCCACAGGCCGTCCCGCCTGCCATGAGCCGTTGTCCACAGGCCCTCACGGCCGCGGGGCGTGCGGGCTAACTTCGCCTTGTGCGTGGTGGAGGTGGGGGAGGGGCCTTGGCCATGGGGACGGGGGGTCTTCTGTTGGACTGGGGAGAGCCCGCTGGACCGGGGAGAGGGAGGGGCCCTGCCACGGAGCGGGGGACATGGCCCATAGAAGCACCCCACGCCGCCCAGGACATTCGCATCGGCCGTACCAACAGGTAGTCTCGGTCCGATATGAGCAGCGAGACCTCCTCCCAGAAGCCCCGCGTCGCCGTCGTGTTCGGCGGGCGCAGCTCCGAGCACGCCATCTCGGTGGTCACCGCGGGCGCCGTCCTGAGCGCCATCGACCGCGAGAAGTACGACGTGCTGCCGATCGGCATCACGTCGGACGGCCGCTGGGCGCTGACCGCCGACGCCCCGGAGCGGATGGCCATCACGGACCGGAAGCTGCCGAGCGTCGCGGAGCTGGCCGAGTCCGCGGACGGCGCCGTCGTCCTGCCGGTCGACCCCACCAGCCGTGAGGTCGTCTACAGCGAGCCCGGCCAGGTCCCGAAGGCGCTCGGCGACGTCGACGTGGTCTTCCCCGTGCTGCACGGCCCGTACGGCGAGGACGGCACCCTCCAGGGCCTCCTGGAGCTGTCCGGGGTGCCCTACGTGGGCTCCGGCGTGCTCGCCTCGGCCGTCGGCCAGGACAAGGACTACATGAAGCGGGTGTTCGCCTCCTTCGGGCTGCCGGTCGGCCCGTACGAGGTCATCCGCCCGCGCGAGTGGGAGCAGGATCCTTCCGCCGCCCGCAAGAAGATCGTGGACTTCGCCGCCGAGCACGGCTGGCCGCTGTTCGTGAAGCCCGCCCGGGCCGGCTCCTCCATGGGCATCTCCAAGGTGGACGGCCTCGCCGGGCTGGACGAGGCCGTCGAGGAGGCCCGCCGCCACGACCCGAAGATCATCGTTGAGGCGCTGCTGAGCGGCCGCGAGATCGAGTGCGGCGTACTGGAGTTCGAGGACGGTCCGCGGGCCAGCGTGCCTGCCGAGATCCCCCCGGTCACCGCCCACGACTTCTACGACTTCGAGGCCAAGTACATCGACTCGGCCACCGGACTGGTGCCCGCGCCGCTCACCGAGGAGCAGACCGCGCGCGTCCAGGAACTGGCCGTGCAGGCCTTCGAGGCGGCGTCCTGCGAGGGCCTGGTGCGGGCCGACTTCTTCCTGCAGGACAACGGCGAGTTCGTCATCAACGAGATCAACACCCTGCCCGGCTTCACGCCCATCTCGATGTACCCGCGGATGTGGCAGGAGTCCGGCGTGAGCTACGCCGAGCTGGTCGACCGGCTCATCCAGGCGGCGCTGCACCGCTCCACGGGCCTGCGCTGAGCCCGCGGCGTCCCCGGTCGGGGCGTGCCCCGCACGACCCCGACCGGAACGGCCTTACGCTCCTGCGCGACCCCGACCGGAACGGTCTTGCGTGCCTACACGACCCCGACCGGAACGGTCTTCCGTACGGCCGACGCCAGGTCGGTGAGCACGTCGACCTCGGGTGCGTACTTCCCCGGCACCGTCACCTCGACGTACGCCCTGCGCAGCACGGTCGTGAAGCGGTAGCCGTCGTCCTGCTTCTCGAAGACCCACTCGACGCCGTTGATTTTCGCGGCGTCCTGCAGCGGGTTGTAATGTTCATTACCGCGCTGCAGCACCTCGGGCTTCGGCACGCCGCACCGCAGGCGCACGGCGGGCGACCCCCATACGGCGGTGAAGTCGGAGACGGGATCGGCGGTCCGCCGCTTCAGACCGTCCACCGTGCCGGGCAGTTCCCCGTGCAGTGCCCGGCAGAGCCGGGCGGCCTCACCCTTCGGGGCGGGAACCGCCACGCTCGCCGAATCGTCGGACGGGGCACAGCCCACCGCGGTGATCAGCACGGCGAGCAGGGGCAGAGGGAGCGACCGGCGGGGCGAGAATTTCACCCGGCCGAGCATACGGGGGGCTAGATATGGACGACGGGGCAGGTCAGGGTGCGCGTGATCCCGTCCACCTGCTGGACTTTGGCGACCACCATGCGGCCCAGATCATCGACCGTGTCAGCCTGGGCACGCACGATCACGTCGTAGGGACCGGTCACGTCCTCGGCCTGGACCACGCCGGGCAGCTTGGCGATCACTTCGGCGACCGCGGAGGCCTTGCCGACCTCGGTCTGGATCAGGATGTAGGCCTGTACCACGGGACCTCCAGGGCGGCTTCGAGGATCATGTGGGAAGAAGGGACGCCACGGTACCGCGTCGCCGAGCGGAGCGGGGAGACCCGCGCGGCCGACGCGGCCAACAGTTCGCGGCGGCCGGCGCGGATCGCGTCACCCGGAGCGCGGCCGTCCGGGAGGGCGGCGCCGGCCGTGCGCGACGCGTCAGTGGAGTACGGAAGGTCCGTACGCATGGGAAGGGCAACAGCATGAAGGGCACCGTGGGCGAGTTGGGGGAGTTCGGCCTCATCAGAGAGCTGACCTCGCGGCTCACCTCCACCCCGGCCGTACGCATCGGCCCCGGCGACGACGCCGCCGTGGTCACCGCGCCGGACCGCCGGGTCGTGGCCAGTACCGACGTACTCCTCGAAGGGCGGCACTTCCGCCGCGACTGGTCCACCGCCTACGACGTCGGCCGGAAGGCCGCCGCCCAGAACCTCGCCGACATCGCCGCCATGGGCGCGGTCCCCACCGCCATCCTGCTCGGCCTCGTGGTCCCCGCCGAACTCCCCGCCACCTGGGTCACCGAGCTGATGGACGGACTGCGGGACGAGTGCCAGGTCGCCGGCGCCGCCGTGGTCGGCGGCGACGTCGTGCGCGGCGAGATCATCACCGTCGCCATCACCGCCCTCGGCGACCTGCGCAACGTCGAGCCGGTCACCCGCGGCGGAGCCCAGCCCGGCGACGTCGTCGCGGTCACCGGCTGGCTCGGCTGGTCCGCCGCCGGGCACGCCGTCCTCACCCGCGGCTTCCGCTCCCCGCGCGCCTTCGTGGAGGCGCACCGCAGGCCGGAGCCGCCGTACCACGCGGGCCCCGCGGCCGCCGGGCTCGGCGCCACCGCGATGACCGACGTCAGCGACGGCCTGGTCGCCGACCTCGGGCACATCGCCGAGGCCAGCAAGGTCCGCATCGACCTGCAGTCCCAGAAGATCGACGTGCCCTCGCAGATGGCCGACATCGGTACCGCCTGCGGCGTGGACCCGCTGCAGTGGGTGCTCAGCGGCGGTGAGGACCACGCCATCGTGGCGACCTTCCCGCCGGACGTGAAGCTGCCGGCCCGCTGGAAGGTCATCGGTGAGGTCCTCAACCCCTCCGCGCTGCCCCAGGTCACGGTGGACGGCGCGCCCTGGACCAAGGGCGGCTGGGACCACTTCGGGGACGACGACGTGGTCGGCTGACCTGCGTCGACCGGGGCCGGCCGACCGGCCCCGACCGGACCCGGCCGGCGTCGTTTAGATTCGGAGCATGTACACACCACCACGCGTCCTGACCGTCGCCGGCTCCGACTCCGGCGGCGGCGCGGGGATCCAGGCGGACCTGAAGACGATGCTCGCGCTCGGTACGCACGGCATGAGCGTGCTGACCGCCGTCACCGCCCAGAACTCCCTGGGCGTGCAGGGCGCGTGGGAGCTGCCCGCCGAGGCCGTACGCGCCCAGTTCCGCAGCGTCGTGGACGACATCGGCGTCCAGGCCGTCAAGACCGGGATGCTCTCCTCACCCGAACTCGTCGAGACCGTCGCCGCCCTGCTCGCCGAGGTCACCGCCCCCGTGGTCGTCGACCCGGTGGGCGTCTCCAAGCACGGCGACGCGCTGCTCGCCGCCACGGCCCTGGACGCGGTCCGTACGAAGCTGCTGCCGACGGCGACCGTCGCCACCCCCAACCTCGACGAGGTCGCCCAGCTCACGGGCGTACAGGTGCACGAGGAGGGCGACATGCGGCGGGCCGCAGCGGCCGTCCTGGAGTTCGGCCCGCGCTGGGCCCTGATCAAGGGCGGGCACCTGCCGGGCGACGCCGCGGACCTGCTCACCGACGGCGACCGGGAGCACTGGCTGCGCGCCCCGCGCCACGACAACCGCCACACGCACGGCACGGGCTGCACGCTCGCCGGCGCGATCGCCGCGCGGCTGGCGCACGGCGACACCGTTCCGGAGGCCGTGGCGGCGGCGAAGGAGTACGTCACGGGCGCGATCGCGCACGGCTTCCGGCTGGGCGAGGGCATCGGCCCGGTCGATCACGGCTGGCGGCTGCGCTGAGGCATGCCGGGGGCGGCCGCACCCCGGTGCGGGCACCCCCGGAACAGCAAAAAAGCCGGCCCACCCTGAGGTGGACCGGCTTCAAGGCAACCGGCAGGCTGCGCCACGACGTAACGTCAGCGCGCGACCTTGCCGGCCTTGATGCACGAGGTGCAGACGTTGAGCCGCTTCGGCGTGCGCCCGATCACAGCGCGCACCGTCTGGATGTTGGGGTTCCAACGACGGTTGGTGCGGCGGTGCGAGTGAGAAACGCTCTTGCCGAAGCCCGGCCCCTTGCCGCAGACGTCGCAGTTGGCAGCCACGGGTCACTCCAAAGACTTCAGATGCACTTACGGTAATTCCCAGCGCGCCGAGTGCATTGAACGACAAGCGGTGCCGGGAGGGGGAATGGCCCGATTCGCATCGGGCAACCGGAGCAGCATACAACGACCGCTCCCGCCCTACGAAACTACCATGACCGCGCGGGGCCCCGCCCCGAGCACCCGCTCCGTCCGCGGCTACCCTGCGGTGCACGGCCCCGACCGAGGAGGACATCCGTGCCCCACACGCTCGACGCCGCCGCGGTACACGCATGGTGCGGGCTGGCCCTGGAGGCGCTCGGCCGGGACCGCGAGCGGATCGACGCGATCAACGTCTATCCCGTCGCGGACGGTGACACCGGCACCAACCTCTACCTGACCATGGAGTCCGCGGCCCGCGCCGTCGACGCCGCCTTCGAAGGGCACGCGGCCTCCGGCACGGCCCCCGGCCTCGCCGACGCCATCGGCGCCATGGCGCACGGCGCGCTCATCGGGGCCCGCGGCAACTCCGGCACGATCCTCGCGCAGCTCCTGCGCGGCATGACGGAGGTGCTGGCGGCGGCCCCCGGTACGGCGCAGGGGTGTGACGCGGAGCACGGTACGGCCGACGCCCTCGGAAGAGCGCTGCGGCGGGCCGCCGCGTCCACGTACGAAGCGGTGGCGCACCCCGTGGAGGGCACGGTCCTCACCGTGGCGACCGCGGCGGCGGACGCCGCCGCGGGCGTGGCGCCGGACGGCGACGTGGTGGCCGTGGCGCGCGCGGCCCACGAAGGCGCGGGGAAGGCGCTGGAGGCCACCCCGGGACAGCTCGCCGTGCTCGGCAGGGCCGGTGTGGTCGACGCGGGCGGCTGCGGCCTGGTCGCCGTCCTCGGGGCGCTCGCCGACGCGCTCTCCGGAGAGCGCACGGCCGCGGCCGGCGGCGTACGTATCGCGGTGGGCGCGCCCGCAGTAAGGGCCGGCACCGATCCCGTCGCGGTCGTCGCCGACGCGGGCGGCTGCGGCGCCGACGAGCACGCCGCCGCCGACGGGCCCGCCTTCGAGGTGATCTACCTCCTGGAGGCCGCCGACGACGCCGTGGCCCGGCTCCGCACCCGCCTGGACGGGCTCGGTGACTCCCTGGTCGTGGTCGGCGGGGACGGACTGTTCCACGTCCATGTGCACGTGGACGACGCGGGCGCGGCCGTCGAGGCCGGTATCGAGGCGGGCCGCCCGTACCGGATCCGTGTCACACACTTCGGGAGCTCCGGCTCCGCCCGGGGGCCGGCCCCCGAGCGGGTGGAGCGGGCCGTGGTCGCGGTGGTGGCCGGGGACGGGCTGGCCGGGCTGTGCACGGAGGCCGGCGCGTGCGTGGTCTCCGTACGGCCCGGTGAGCCGCCCGCCAGCGGCGAGCTGGTCCAGGCGATCCGGCAGGCGCACGCCCGCGAGGTGGTGCTGCTGCCGAACGACGCCGAGCTGCGGCACACGGCCGCCGCGGCGGCCGGGCAGGCCCGTACCGAGGGCGTACGGGTCGCCGTGATCCCCACCCGCGCCGCGGTCCAGGGCATCGCGGCGCTGGCCGTCCACGAGCCCGGCCGCTCGTTCGACGAGGACGTGGTGGCCATGACCTCGGCCGCGGGCGCCACCCGGTACGGCGAGCTGGCCGTCGCCGAACGCCAGTCCTGGACCATGGCCGGGGTCTGCCAGGCCGGTGACGTGCTGGGGCTGGTGGACGGCGACGTCGCGGTGATCGGCGCGGACCCGGTCGCCGTCGCGGCCGACGTACTGGACCGGATGCTGTCGGCGGGCGGCGAGATGGTCACCCTCGTGCTGGGCGAGGGCTTCCCCCAGAACCTGGCCGACCGGCTCGAACGCCACGTACGCGAGCGCCACCTGGCCGTGGACACGGTCGTGTACGAGGGCGGCCGGCAGGCCCCGCTGCTGCTGATCGGCGTGGAGTAGCCGGCCCCGGCCGGCGTCCCGCGCCCCTTCGCGCCACTCGAATCCCGGTCCTCCCGCCGCTTGTCAGTGGCGTGGTGTGCAATGGACCCGTGCTGGATGAACCCCTGAAGAAGATCCTCGGCGGCACCACCGCGAAGGTGCTGGCCGAGCACCTCGGCCTGCACACGGTCGGCGATCTGCTGCACCACTACCCCCGCCGGTACGCCGAGCGCGGCGAGCTGACCACCCTCGCCGACCTCCCGCTGGACGAGCACGTCACGGTCGTCGCCCGGGTCGCGGACGCCCGCGTGCACACCTTCAACCACGGCCGGGGCCAGCGCCTGGAGGTCACCCTCACCGACGGCAGCGGCCGGCTCCAGCTGGTCTTCTTCGGCAAGGGCATCCACAAGCCGCGGCACGACCTGCTCCCGGGCCGCCGCGCGATGTTCGCGGGCAAGGTCTCGGTCTTCAACCGCAAGCTCCAGCTCGCCCACCCCGAGTACGAACTCCTCGCGGGCGAGGGCGGCGAGGAGGCCGTGGACGCGTTCGCCAACCAGCTCCTGCCGATCTATCCGGCGGCCCAGAAGATGCCGTCCTGGAAGGTCGCCAAGGCCGTCGACGCCGTCCTGCCCAACGCCCGCGACGCGGTCGACCCGCTCCCGCCCGCGCTCCGCGAGGGCCGCGGCCTGGTCCCGCTGCCCGAGGCACTGCTCAAGATCCACCGCCCCGCCACCCGGGCCGACATCGAGGACGCCCGGGCCCGCCTGAAGTGGGACGAGGCCTTCGTCCTCCAGGTCGCGCTGGCCCGCCGCCGCTTCGCCGAGACCCAGCTCCCCGCCGTCCCCCGCCCGTTGACCGAGAACGGCCTCCTGGACGCCTTCGACGCCCGCCTCCCCTTCACCCTCACCGACGGCCAGCAGAAGGTCAGCCGCGAGATCTTCGACGACCTCGCCACGGACCACCCGATGCACCGGCTGCTGCAGGGAGAAGTTGGTTCCGGGAAAACGATGGTCGCCCTGCGCGCCATGCTCTCCGTGGTCGACAGCGGCGGGCAGGCGGCCATGCTGGCGCCCACGGAGGTGCTGGCTCAGCAGCATCATCGGTCGGTCACGGAGATGATGGGGGAGCTGGCCGAGGGGGGCATGCTCGGGGGAGCGGAGCACGGGACGAAGGTCGTGCTGTTGACCGGGTCCATGGGGGTTGCCGCGCGGAAGCAGGCGCTGCTGGATCTCGTCACGGGTGAGGCCGGGATCGTGATCGGTACGCATGCGCTGATCGAGGACAAGGTGCAGTTCCTCGATCTGGGCCTGGTCGTGGTCGACGAGCAGCACCGGTTCGGGGTGGAGCAGCGGGACGCGCTGCGTTCCAAGGGGAAGCAGCCGCCGCACCTCCTGGTGATGACCGCCACGCCGATCCCGCGCACGGTCGCGATGACGGTCTTCGGCGATCTGGAGACCTCCGTACTGGACCAGTTGCCGGCCGGGCGGTCGCCGATCGCGAGCCATGTGGTGCCGGCCAAGGACAAGCCGCACTTCCTCGCGCGCGCCTGGGATCGGGTGCGCGAGGAGGTCGAGGGCGGGCATCAGGCGTATGTGGTGTGTCCGCGGATCGGGGACGAGGAGGAGCCGAAGGGCGCGAAGAAGAAGGGCAGGGACGCCGAGGAGGAGGCCGCGGCGGAGGAGGCGGAGAAGCGGCCGCCGCTGGCGGTGCTGGAGGTTGCCGAGCAGCTGGCGAAGGGCCCCCTGTCCGGGCTTCGCGTGGAGGTGCTGCACGGCCGGATGCAGCCGGACGACAAGGACGACGTGATGCGCCGGTTCGCCGCCGGTGAGGTGGACGTCCTGGTCGCGACGACCGTCATCGAGGTCGGGGTGAACGTCCCGAACGCCACCGCCATGGTGATCATGGACGCGGACCGGTTCGGCGTCTCGCAGCTGCACCAGCTGCGCGGCCGGGTCGGCCGTGGCTCGGCGCCCGGCCTGTGCCTGCTGGTGACGGAGATGTCCGAGGCAAGCCCGGCGCGGGCCCGGCTCGGCGCCGTCGCGAGCACCCTGGACGGCTTCGAGCTGTCCCGGATCGACCTGGAGCAGCGGCGCGAGGGCGACGTGCTGGGGCAGGCGCAGTCCGGGGTGCGTTCCAGCCTGCGGATGCTCGCGGTCATCGAGGACGAGGACGTCATCGAGGCGGCCCGCGAGGAGGCGACGGTGACGGTGGCGAACGACCCGGAGCTGGCCGGACTCCCCGAGCTGCGGGTCGCGTTGGACGCCCTGCTGGACACCGAGCGGGAGAGCTATCTGGACAAGGGGTGAGGCGCCGGTCCGGGGCGGCCGTGCCTCCGTTGTGCCGGCCCCGCCGCCGGCGGTACGGGCCGATTGTCAGAGCCCCCTGGGAGACTGAATTCCGTACGAGCCGGTCCTGATCTTCTCTCTCCGGTGGCCGGCCGTGCGCGGACCAGGGGGGCCTCTCATGGCATTCCGGCATCTGAACGAACTGCCGCTCGGCGACAAGGTCTTCCGCATCGAGCTCGCCAGCGACGACGACGCGACCGTCACCCTCACCCTCACCGGCTGGCACGAGGACGCGCCCGAGACGCTCCTCGCCTCCGGCGCCCTCACCCTGCCCCTGACCGAGGTACCGGCCCTGCGGATCGCGCTGAACCGTGCCCTGCGCGCCCTCGCGCTGGTGGCCGACGTGGCCGAGCCGATACCGGACCGGGACGTGCTGCGCGAGCTGTTCCCCGGGCACGGCGCCCCCTGGGTGCCGCAGCACGAGGAGGACCTGACCCGCCGGTTCCACGCGGGCGAGACCATCGCGCGGATCGCCGCCCGCTTCGGCCGCACGCCCGATTCGGTACGGACGAAGCTCCGCGAGCTGGGCCACGACCCGCGCCGCCCGGAGTACTGCCCGCCGGACGGCTGCCTGTCCTGGTCGCGGTACGCCTCACCGGCGCTGGTGGGCGGCGCCGAGGAGACCGACGGCAGGTGAGGCGCGCACGCCATATCGTGGGGGTGCGGGACCGTTCCCGGCCCCGCCCCGCCCATGGGCCGCATGGGCAGCACAGGACGAGGACGAAGATCGTATGACCCGCGTGATCGCCGGCACGGCCGGCGGCCGGCGCCTGGCCGTGCCGCCCGGCACGGGCACCCGCCCGACCTCCGACCGGGCGCGCGAGGGCCTGTTCTCCACCTGGGAGGCGCTGGACGGCCCGCTGGCCGGGGCCCGGGTGCTGGATCTGTACGGCGGGTCCGGCGCGGTCGGCCTGGAGGCGCTCTCCCGGGGCGCCGCCGCGGTGCTGCTGGCCGAGGCCGACGCGAGGGCCGCCCGGACGATCCGGGAGAACATCCGCAGCCTGGGGCTGCCGGGCGCCGAGTTCCGTGCCGCGAAGGCCGAACAGGTCGCCGCGGGGCCGGTCTCCGGAGAGCCGTACGACATCGTCTTCCTGGACCCGCCGTACGCGGTGAGCGACGACGATCTTCGGGAGATACTCCTCACACTCCGCTCGCAGGGCTGGATCACGGGCGACGCGCTCGCCACCGTGGAGCGCAGCACCCGAGGCGGAGAGTTCCGCTGGCCCGAGGGATTCGAGGGCCTGCGTTCCCGCCGCTACGGCGAGGCCACGCTTTGGTACGGTCGCGCCGCTTCGACGTGCGAGGACGACGAGAAGGACGAGCGGCCCGCCACGTCGGCAAGCGAGTCATGACCGGATCGGAGAGCGAGGAACCTGAAGTGCGCCGTGCCGTCTGTCCGGGGTCGTTCGACCCCGTCACCAATGGGCACCTGGACATCATCGCCCGGGCCTCCAAGCTCTACGACGTGGTCCACGTCGCCGTGATGATCAACAAGTCCAAGCAGGGCCTGTTCACGGTCGAGGAGCGGATCGACCTGATCCGCCGGGCGACCGCCGAGTACGGGAACGTCGAGGTCGAGGCGTTCCACGGCCTGCTCGTCGACTTCTGCAAGCAGCGTGACATTCCGGCCATCGTGAAGGGCCTGCGCGCGGTCAGCGACTTCGACTACGAGCTGCAGATGGCCCAGATGAACAACGGCCTCTCCGGCGTCGAGACGCTCTTCGTCCCGACCAACCCGACCTACAGCTTCCTCTCGTCCAGCCTGGTCAAGGAGGTCGCGGCCTGGGGCGGCGATGTCTCGCACCTGGTGCCGGACTTCGTCTTCGAAGCCCTCACGGAGCGTCTCGGGGAGAAGTGACGCCGGAAGCGGCGGAGGGCCGTCCGGCTGACGGGGCGTCAGTGGGTGTCGGCGCGTGGGCGAGTGGCCGTACAGTCGGTCCCGTTCCGTCGTTTCATCCCCCAGAGAGTGGCGAGCCCCCAGTGGACGTGCAGAAGAAGCTCGACGAGATCGTCGAGACCGTCGGCCATGCCCGGTCCATGCCCATGTCGGCCTCCTGCGTGGTCAACCGCGCCGAGCTGCTGGCACTTCTCGAAGAGGTGCGGGCCGCGCTCCCGGGGTCCCTCGCGCAGGCGCAGGAGCTGCTCGGCGGGCGCGAGCAGCTGGTCGAGGAGGCCCGCGCGGAGGCGGAGCGGATCATCGAGAGCGCGCACGCCCAGCGCGGCTCGCTGCTCTCCGAGACGCAGATCGCCCGGCAGTCCCAGGAGGAGGCCGACCGCATCCTGGCCGAGGCCCGCCGGGAGGCCGAGGAGATCCGCGCCGAGGCCGACGACTACGTCGACAGCAAGCTCGCCAACTTCGAGGTCGTGCTGACCAAGACCATCGGCTCCGTGGACCGCGGCCGCGAGAAGCTGCTCGGCCGCGGCCCGGGCCTGGACCAGGACGGGTACGCGGACACCGAGGCGCCCGAGCGCAGCGCGGACCCGGAGACGCTGCGGCAGCGGGCCGACGCGTACGTCGACGCCAAGTTCGGTGCCTTCGAGGCCGTGCTGTCCAAGACCCTGGAGGCGGTCGGCCGCGGCCGCCAGAAGCTCCTGGGCGCGCAGCCCACGGACGAGCTGGGCGCGCAGTTCGCGGCGCACACCGACCCCGCGACGGGGCTGCCGCAGTCCGGCGACGCCGAGTACCTCGCCGACCTCGCCACGGCCCAGCAGCAGGCGGCGGCCCCGCAGCCGGTCGCGCAGCCCGGTACGGAGCTTCCGCCGCAGCCCCTCATGCCGCCGGACGTGCAGCCCGCGGCCGCCGCGCAGCAGCAGGACTACTACGCCGCGGCGGGGTACACCCAGGACGCGTACGGCTATCAGCAGCCGCAGCAGTACGCTCAGCAGCAGGACCCGTACGGCTACGGCTGGCAGCAGGGGCAGCACGCCCAGCAGGGGTACGACGCCGGCGGGTACCTCCCCCCGCAGCCCCAGCAGATGCCGCCCGGCCAGGAGCCGCAGCAGCACCACGGCCAGCAGCCCGCCGCCCTGGACGAGACCAGCCTCTTCGACACCAGCATGATCGACCTGGACCAGCTGCGGCAGTACGAGCAGCAGTACGAGCAGGGGCGCTGACCGTACGGTCAGGGGCGCCGGCGGGGACCCGCGAGGGCCGTCGGCGCGCCTCCCCGGGGGGCGACGGCCGCGGATTGGGTCAATCGCGGCGCGTCCAGTATCCTGGCTGTTCGGTCGCGCATACGTCCGCGATCTGTGCTGCCCGGCAGCCGCTACGGCGGCGCGGGCGGACCGTACCGCCGTAGAAAGCAGGAAGCCATCAACGCCCGCCTCGACCACCGCTCCCCTCTCGTGTTCGACACACGCGAGCTGGGCCGGCGTCCCGGTGCGATGAAGAAGGTCTCCCGCTCCGTCGAGGCCCCCGCGAGCCTCGGCAACGAGGTCATCGGAGTGCCCGAGGGCGCGCCGACGGAGCTCGACCTCCGCCTGGAGTCGGTCATGGACGGGGTGCTTGTCACAGGCACCGCCCGTGCATCCGTGAAGGGGGAGTGCGTAAGGTGTCTGGAGCCGGTCGGGCATGAGCTCGAAGCGGACTTCCAGGAGATGTTCTCCTACCCCGACGCCGACGCCCGGGTCCGTGAAGCGGATCAGGACGACGACGCCGAGGACGAGGAGGACACCCTCTTCCTCGAGGACGACATGTTCGACCTCGAACCCGTGCTGCGTGATGCGGTGGTGCTCGCACTGCCGATGCAGCCGGTGTGCCAGGACGACTGTCCGGGCCTGTGCTCCGAGTGCGGAGCCCGGCTCGCTGACGACCCGGACCACCACCACGATGCCGTCGACATCCGTTGGGCGGCACTGCAGGGACTCGCTGAATCCATCCAGGACGGCGAGAAGGACAACATGGGCGGCGCCGATGCGGGCGTCGACGAGAAGCAGGAGAAGTAGCCGTGGCTGTTCCGAAGCGGAAGATGTCGCGCAGCAACACGCGCCACCGCCGGTCGCAGTGGAAGGCTGCGGTCCCCACCCTGGTGGCGTGCGAGCGCTGCCACGAGCCCAAGCAGCAGCACATCGCGTGCCCCGCTTGCGGCACCTACAACAAGCGCCAGGTCCTCGAGGTCTGATCGGCTGGTGACAGGCTCTATGTCAGACGCTGATTCGTCGAAGAACTCCTCGAAGACTCCGTCTGCGGACACGGCCTCGTCCCACACGCTTCTGGAAGGGCGGCTCGGGTACCAGCTCGAGTCCGCCCTTCTGGTGCGTGCGCTGACGCACCGCAGTTACGCATACGAGAACGGCGGTCTGCCCACCAACGAGCGCCTGGAGTTCCTCGGGGACTCCGTGCTGGGCCTGGTGGTCACCGACACGCTGTACCGCACCCACCCCGACCTGCCCGAAGGCCAGCTGGCCAAGCTGCGGGCCGCGGTGGTCAACTCGCGTGCGCTCGCCGAGGTGGGCCGGGGTCTCGACCTCGGTGCGTTCATCCGGCTCGGCCGGGGCGAGGAAGGCACGGGCGGCCGGGACAAGGCGTCCATCCTCGCCGACACGCTCGAAGCCGTCATCGGCGCCGTCTACCTGGACCAGGGCCTCGACGCGGCCTCCGAACTGGTGCACCGCCTGTTCGACCCGCTGATCGAGAAGTCCTCCAGCCTGGGCGCCGGCCTGGACTGGAAGACCAGCCTCCAGGAACTGACCGCAACAGAAGGACTCGGGGTCCCCGAGTACCTGGTCACCGAGACCGGTCCGGACCACGAGAAGACCTTCACTGCTGCCGCCCGCGTCGGTGGTGTCTCGTACGGCACCGGCACCGGCCGCAGCAAGAAGGAAGCCGAGCAGCAGGCGGCCGAGTCCGCCTGGCGGGAGATCCGCGCGGCGGCGGACGCGGCGGCCAAGGCCGCCACGGAAGCCACCACCGGCCCCGCGAGCTGAGCCCTTCCCGCGTGCCCCGCGCACGCGGCCCCCGCCCGGCCGCCCCTTCACCGGGGCGGGACGGGCGGGGTTTCCTCGTTCCGGCGCCCGGGGCGCGTCCCCGGCACCGGACGGGGTTTCCTCCGCCCCGCGCCCGGTACCCGCTCCGCCACGGCGCCCCCACGGCACCCATCCGCCTCCCCGAGGAGATCCCTTGCCCGAGCTGCCCGAGGTCGAGGTCGTACGGCGCGGTCTGGAGCGCTGGGTCAGCGGCCGGACCATCGACACGGTGGACGTCCTGCACCCGCGGTCGGTGCGCCGCCACACCGCGGGCGGCGCGGACTTCGCGGCGCGGCTGGCCGGCCACCGCGTGGGCGAGGCCCGCCGGCGCGGCAAGTACCTCTGGCTGCCGCTCTCCGACGACCTCTCCGTCCTCGCGCACCTCGGCATGAGCGGCCAGCTCCTGGTCCAGCCGCAGGACGCGCCGGACGAGAAGCACCTGCGCATCCGGATCCGCTTCACGGACGCGGCGAGCGTCCCGGACGCGGCGCCCGCGGCGCCCGGTGTCGCGCCCGCCGCCGACCTCCCCGCGGACACGGTCGGCACCGAGCTCCGCTTCGTCGACCAGCGCACCTTCGGCGGACTCTCGCTCCACCCCACCGTCCCCGGCGACCCCGACGGTCTCCCCGACGTGATCGCCCACATCGCCCGCGACCCGCTCGACGCGGACTTCGACGACGCGGCGTTCCACGCGGCGCTGCGCCGCCGCCGTACGACGATCAAGCGCGCGCTCCTGGACCAGTCCCTGATCAGCGGCGTCGGCAACATCTACGCCGACGAGGCGCTGTGGCGCAGCCGGCTGCACTACGACCGCCCCACCGCCACCCTCACGCGCCCCCGCACCACCGAGCTGCTGGGCCACGTCCGCGACGTGATGACCGCCGCGCTCGCCGTCGGCGGCACCAGCTTCGACAGCCTCTACGTCAACGTCAACGGCGAGTCCGGCTACTTCGAACGCTCCCTGGACGCCTACGGCCGCGAGGACGAACCCTGCCGCCGCTGCACCACCCCGATCCGCCGCCGCTCCTGGATGAACCGGTCGAGCTATTACTGCCCCAGGTGCCAGCGGGTGCCGCGGGCGCGCTAGCCGATCGGATCGGCTTCGGAAAGCGGACACACGGCCTCGTGCGTCGTGCGCAGGAGCTCCCCGGGGCGGGGGTCGAAGACGCGCACGGCCACCCGGCCGTGGATCGGGTGCGTCACCACTCGCCAGCGCTGGTCACGTACCCGCTCTGCGGGGCGGTCCCCTTCCGTGAGATACACCCAGCGGCCGTAGTCCGTGCGGATGGGTACGAGCGGGGCACCGCAGTCGCACTCCAGCGGGGGAGCAGCCCCGTCCGGCGGAGCGGCCGTGGCGCCGTCCAGAGCGGCGAGAACGTTGGCCGGCCACTTCATGCAGGTATCGCAGAGCAGGCCGCGACGACCGGCAAGTTCGCGTGCCTGCACGTCAGGACCTGCCGTGCGGCAGCTCTGGCACATGCTGCTGTCATCCCCCATGCACCGGAGGGTCAGCTCGGACGCGTGCCGGGCGGGAGGGCGCTGTCAGGGGCGCAGCGGTGCGCAGCGCGAGGCGCGACAGCTGTGCGGGGAGCGCGTGCCGCAAGCGGTGCGCTCGTCCTGCGAGACGAGGGAGGCGGCAGAGACGACAGGGACGTCAGAAGCCGAAGTCCTGCGTCCACCAAGGGCCGCCGGGGGAGCGGTGGAGGCCCACGCCGAGGGTGCGGTAGTCGCAGTTGAGGATGTTGGCGCGGTGGCCGGGGCTGTTCATCCAGGAGTCCATGACCGCTTCGGGGGTGGTCTGGCCGCGGGCGATGTTCTCGCCGCCGAGGTCGGCGATGCCGGCGGTCTTCGCGCGGTCCCAGGGGGTGGCGCCGTCCGGGTCGGTGTGGTCGAAGAAGTCGCGGCGGGCCATGTCCTCGCTGAAGTCCTGTGCGAGGTCGGCGAGGCCGCCGTCGGCGGTGAGCGGGGCGCAGCCGGCGGTGACACGTTCCTTGTTGACCAGGGTGAGGACCCGGGCGGCGGCGGAGGCGTCCCCGGCGGCGGGGGCCGGTTCCGCCGCGCGGGTGTCGGCCGGGGCGGGGGTGGACGCGCCGTCGGAAGTACCGGAGCCGCCGGCGCGGTCGGACGAGGAGCCCGTGCGGCCGTCGCCGGAGGTGCCGTTGCCCGGCCTGTCGTCCCCGGTACCGCTGTCGCCGGTCCTGCCGCCCCGGTCGCCGGCGGAACGGTCGGCCGCCGAGGAGCTCGCGCCGGGCGCGTCCGGGCGGGCGGCGCCGCGGTCGGCCGGGGGTGTGCCGCGGTCCGCGGGGAGCGGCGAGCGCGCGCCCTGGGTGCTGGTCACCTCCGGCAGCGCGCCGGTGCGGACGCGTCCTCCGGAGCCGTCCGCGCCCCCGGGCTCGTACGTGCCGGTGCCCGGCAGCAGCCCCGCCGAGACGGCCACGGCCCCCATCGCCAGCGCCGCCGACACGCCGAGCAGGCCGGTGCGTACGGGGGCGGTCCGCAGGAAGCCGCCCGGGCGGGCGGGGGCGTTGGGGCGCGGCGCCCCGTGGGGGCCGGCGGTGCTGTCGGTGCGGGTGGGGGCGGTGGGGCGTGCGGTTCCCGCGGGGCGGACGCCGCGGTGGCGGCCCGTGGTGGCGTCGGCGGGCGGCGCTCCGGGGGCAACGGGAGCGGTGCGTCGATGGCGGCCCATCCGGTGACTTCCTTCCGTCCACGACCGTCATGGACTCGCGTCCACGAACGCCACATCTGAATCACCCGTACGGGTGACCACTGATGTCGCGTGACTGTACGGCACGGGGTGCGGAGCCGAAGTGCTCGGCAAGCAATTGGCCGGTTAACGTGCACGCATGAACGAAGATGTCCGTCTGACGGCCTGGGTCCGGGGCCGTGTGCAAGGTGTCGGCTTCCGCTGGTTCACCCGGGCCAACGCGCTGCGCATCGGAGGGCTCGTCGGCTTCGCCATCAACCGGGAGGACGGGCGCGTCCAGGTGGTGGCCGAGGGGCCCCGCGAGCGGTGCGAGGAGCTCCTGGAGTGGCTGCGGACCGGGGACACGCCCGGGCGGGTCGACGGGGTGAGTGAGATTTGGGACACGCCGCGGGGCGGGTACGAGGGCTTCGCGATCCGCTGACGAAGGGCCGCCGACCGGCCTTCCGGGCCGCCGGCGACCCGCCTCATGGCATGCCGCTGGCACCGGCGGGGAGCAGAAATCGCCTGGTGGTTGCCATTTCCGTCGACCCGTGGAAGGCTGCCGCAGTAAGGATGATCTCCACGCCCCCGGGTTCGTTTCCGGAGCGTCGCCGCGAGCCTTCTGCCGCCGTGCGCGCACACGAGCCCTCGGATACGGGGTGTGATCGTGTTGACCGTCAATCCATTTGGTGAGACTCTGGAATCCCCGCGCACCTTAGCTGTTTGGCATTGCGTACACCAGAGAATGACAGACACCGCGGGTGCGATTCCCTCACGACCCACCACCGCTTCGGTCGGTCACTCAGTGTGGAGGACCATCCATCATGGCAAAGGCGCTTCTCGGTTACGTCGGCGGCTCCGACCCCCGAGTCCTCGCCGAGATGCGACGGCTTCAGCAGCGCGTCCAGGACCTCGAATCCGAGATCATCAGGATTCAGGCCGAGAACGACGCTCTGTCCGCTGCCGCACGTCACGGCGACTCGCTGCTCGACAGCATCGACGTATCCCAGGCGGAGCCGGCGCTCACCTGACCATCGCCCCAAGGGCCGGTCGGGCTGAAACGACAGCCACTTGAGGCACCGCTCTATGAAGATTCAAGGGACGCTTCGGCGTCCCTTCGTCGTTCACGCCTCCGCTTCCCGGCGACTTCTTACCGCATGATGTGCCCTGCACGTTCCGCGGCGAAACCGAAAAGGTCCGGACACGACAGCGGGCCGGTGACCGGGCGCCGCCGGAGCGCGGCGCCGCGGCGCGCCAGGACCGGTCGGGACGAGCACGGTCATAGGCACTCGAAAGGTAGAGTCCAACGGCGTGCACCTCAAGAGCCTGACCCTGCGAGGATTCAAGTCCTTCGCGTCCGCCACCACGCTGCGCTTCGAGCCCGGCATCACCTGCGTCGTGGGCCCCAACGGCTCGGGCAAGTCCAATGTGGTGGACGCCCTCTCGTGGGTCATGGGCGAGCAGGGCGCGAAGTCGCTGCGCGGCGGCAAGATGGAGGACGTCATCTTCGCCGGCACCACGGGCCGCCCGCCCCTGGGCCGCGCCGAGGTCTCGCTCACCATCGACAACTCCGACGGCGCGCTGCCCATCGACTACGCCGAGGTCACCATCACGCGGATCATGTTCCGCAACGGCGGCAGCGAGTACCAGCTCAACGGTGACACCTGCCGGCTGCTGGACATCCAGGAGCTGCTGTCGGACTCCGGCATCGGCCGCGAGATGCACGTCATCGTCGGTCAGGGGCAGCTCGACGGCGTACTGCACGCCGACCCGATGGGCCGCCGGGCCTTCATCGAGGAGGCGGCCGGCGTCCTGAAGCACCGCAAGCGCAAGGAGAAGGCGCTGCGGAAGCTGGACGCGATGCAGGCCAACCTCGCCCGAGTCCAGGACCTCACCGACGAGCTGCGCCGCCAGCTCAAGCCGCTCGGACGGCAGGCCGCCGTCGCCCGCCGGGCCGCCGTCATCCAGGCCGACCTGCGGGACGCCCGGCTCCGGCTGCTCGCCGACGACCTCGTGACGCTGCGCGAGGCGCTCCGTACGGAGATCGCCGACGAGGCCGCGCTCAAGCAGCGCAGGGAGGCCACCGAGGCCCAGCTGAAGGAGGCGCTGCGGCGCGAGGCGGCGCTGGAGGAAGAGGTGCGGACGCTCGCGCCGCGGCTCCAGCGCGCCCAGCAGACCTGGTACGAGCTGTCGCAGCTGGCGGAGCGGGTACGCGGCACGATCTCGCTGGCCGACGCCCGGGTGAAGAGCGCGCAGGCCGCGCCCCCCGAGGAGCGGCGCGGGCGCGACCCCGAGGAGATGGAGCGCGAGGCGGCCCGGATCCGCGAGCAGGAGGCGGAGCTGGAGGCCGCGCTGGAGGCGGCGACCCGGGCGCTGGACGACATGGTCGAGCACCGCTCGGGGCTGGAGCGGCAGCTGCAGGACGAGGAGCGGCGCATAAGGGACGCCGCACGGGCCATCGCGGACCGCCGCGAGGGCCTGGCCCGACTGCACGGGCAGGTCACCGCCGCGCACGGCAGGGCCGCCTCCGCCCAGGCCGAGATCGACCGGCTGACCGAGTCACGGGACGGGGCGCAGCAGCGCGCCGAGGCGGCTCAGCGGGAGTACGAGCAGCTCAAGGCCGAGGTCGACGGGCTGGACGCGGGCGACGAGGAGCTGGCGGAGCAGCACGAGCGGGCCAAGGAGGAGCTGGCCGGCGCGGAGCGCGCGCTGACCGCGGCCCGCGAGGCGCTGACGGCGGCGGAACGCAAGCGCGCGGCGACCGCGGCGCGCCACGACGCGCTGGCGCTGGGGCTGCGCCGCAAGGACGGTACGGGTGCGCTGCTGGCCGCCGCCGACCGGCTGGGCGGACTGCTCGGCCCGGCCGCCGAGCTGCTGACCGTGCAGCCGGGGTACGAGGTGCCGGTCGCGGCGGCGCTGGGCGCGGCGGCCGACGCGATCGCGGTCGCGGACCCCGCGACGGCGGCGGAGGCCATCCGCCTGCTGCGCAAGCAGGACGCGGGCCGCGCGGTCATGCTCCCGGCGACCCCGGCGGAACATCCCCTGACGGGCGCCGCGGGGGAACGTTCCCTCGCCGGGACGGTGCCGCACGACGGGACGGCGACGGCGGGCGCCGAGGGCGCCGGCGGCGGGGCAGGTGCTGACGGAGCGTCGGGAACCGGTGGGACCGTGCGTGCTGACGGAGCGTCGGGTCCCGGTGCGGCCGCGCGTTCTGACGAAGTGTCGTACGCCGGCGGAGCGGCCGGATCCCCCGGCGCGGACGGGACCCCGGGTACCGGCCGTACCGGCCAAGACGTCGGCGTACCGGGCGGCGCCGCCCGCGACGCCACCCCCGAGGGCGGCCGCTCCTCCGCCGACGGTCCCGCGATCCCCGGTGCACGCAGTGGGCCCGGGGCGGCGGACGGGGCGGAAGGGGACGCCGGTGGCGCGCCGTTCGGGTCGGTGCCCGCTGCCCGTACGCCCGGTGGCCCGCCCGCCGCCGCGGAACTGGTCGACGGGCCCGCCGAGTTGCTGCCGGCCGTGCGGCGGCTGCTGCGGGACGTGGTCGTGGTGAGCACGTTGGAGGACGCCGAGGACCTGGTGGCCACATGGCCCGGGGTGACCGCCGTGACCGCCGAGGGCGACCTGCTGGGGGCGCACTTCGCGCAGGGCGGCTCGGCCGGAGCGCCGAGCCTGCTGGAGGTGCAGGCCTCCGTCGACGAGGCGGCGGCGGAGCTGGAGGAACTGGCCGCACGGTGCGAGGAGCTGACCGAGGAACAGCGGCTGGCCACCGAGCGGCGGGCCGAACGGGCCGCGGCGGTCGAGGAGCTGGGCGAGCGCCGGCGGGCGGCCGATCGCGAGAAGTCGCAGGTCGCGCAGGCGCTGGGGCGGCTCGGCGGACAGGCGCGAGGCGCCGTCGGCGAGGCGGAGCGGTCGGCGGCCGCGGTCGCCAAGGCCGAGGCGGCGCTGGCCCGCGCGACCGAGGAGGCCGAGGAGCTGGCGGAACGTCTCGCGGTGGCGGAGGAGGAAGCCACGTCGGGTGAGGGGGGCTCGGAGGAGCCGGACACCTCCGTACGGGACCGGCTCGCCGCCGACGGGGCCAACGCGCGGCAGACCGAGATGGAGGCGCGCCTCCAGGTCCGTACGCACGAGGAGCGCGTCAAGGGGCTCGCGGGGCGGGCGGACGGGCTGGACCGGGCGGCGCGAGCCGAGCGTGAGGCGCGGGCGCGGGCCGAGCAGCGGCGTGCCCGGCTGCGCCACGAGGCGCGGGTCGCTTCGGCGGTCTCGGAGGGCGCGCGGCAGCTGCTCGCGCACATCGAGGTCTCGCTCGTGCGCGCCGAGGAGGAACGGGCCGCCGCCGAGCAGGCGAAGGCCGAGCGGGAACAGGCGCTGGCCGCCGAGCGGGAGCGGGACCGCGAGCTGAAGGACGCGCTGGACAAGCTGACCGACTCGGTGCACCGGGGCGAGGTGCTGGGCGCCGAGAAGCGCATGAAGATCGAGCAGCTGGAGACCAAGGCGCTGGAGGAGCTGGGCGTGGAGCCGGCCGGGCTGGCCGCCGAGTACGGCCCGGACCAGCTCGTGCCTCCGTCGCCGCCCGCCGAGGGCGAGGAGTTGCCGGCCGACCCGGAGCATCCGCGCAACCAGCCGGTGCCGTTCGTACGGGCCGAGCAGGAGAAGCGGCTCAAGGCGGCCGAGCGGGCGTATCAGCAGCTCGGGAAGGTGAACCCGCTGGCGCTGGAGGAGTTCGCGGCGCTGGAGGAGCGGCACAAGTTCCTCAGCGAGCAGCTTGAAGACTTGAAGAAGACCCGTGCGGACCTCCTCCAGGTCGTCAAGGAGGTCGACGAGCGGGTCGAGCAGGTCTTCACCGAGGCGTACTGGGACACGGCGCGGGAGTTCGAGGGGGTGTTCTCGCGGCTCTTCCCGGGCGGCGAGGGCCGTCTCGTGCTCACCGACCCGGACAACATGCTGACGACCGGCGTGGACGTGGAGGCGCGGCCGCCGGGCAAGAAGGTCAAGCGGCTCTCGCTGCTCTCGGGCGGCGAGCGGTCGCTGACCGCGGTGGCCCTGCTGGTCTCGATCTTCAAGGCGCGGCCGAGCCCGTTCTACGTGATGGACGAGGTCGAGGCGGCGCTGGACGACACCAACCTGCAGCGGCTGATCCGGATCATGGAGGAGCTGCAGGAGAGCTCGCAGCTCATCGTGATCACGCACCAGAAGCGCACGATGGAGGTCGCCGACGCGCTGTACGGCGTGTCGATGCAGGGCGACGGGGTATCCAAGGTCATCAGCCAGCGTCTGCACTGAGGCGACGACCGCGTAGGCGATCAAGGCAGCGACCTGCATTGTTCATAACCTGAACGCAGCTGCGGTAAGTGACGGCTCGAATCAATTCAGTACCCCCTATTGACTTAGAAACTTGAAGGCATAGTCTCTGCAACGTTGCTTTTACCTTCAAGTGGTGGGTGCCGTGTTCGTATGCGCCACTGGAAGAGCCAGCCCCCTACGCCCGGCAGCGCAGCCGGGCCACTGGAGTACACGTTGACCAGCACCGCGCAGCCGGCGGGGACGGAAGGCCGCAAGGCCCATCCGGACCACCTCGGCCATGTCATCTTCATCACCGCGGCTGCCGCGATGGGCGGCTTCCTGTTCGGTTACGACAGCTCTGTGATCAACGGTGCTGTCGAGGCCATCCGGCACCGCTACGACGTCGGCTCCGCCGGCCTCGCCCAGGTGATCGCGATCGCCCTGATCGGCTGCGCCATCGGTGCCGCCACCGCGGGCCGGATCGCCGACCGCATCGGCCGTATCCGCGTCATGCAGATCGCGGCCGTGCTGTTCACGGTCAGCGCCATCGGCTCCGCGCTGCCGTTCGCGATCTGGGACCTGGCCATCTGGCGCATCGTCGGCGGCTTCGGCATCGGCATGGCCTCGGTCATCGGCCCCGCCTACATCGCCGAGGTCGCGCCGCCCGCGTACCGGGGCCGGCTCGGCTCCTTCCAGCAGGGCGCGATCGTCATCGGCATCGCCGTCTCCCAGCTGGTCAACTGGGGCATCCTGAACCTCGCCGACGGCGACCAGCGCGGCGAGCTCGCCGGCCTGGAGGCCTGGCAGTGGATGCTCGGCGTCATGGTCGTCCCGGCCGTCCTCTACGGCCTGCTCTCCTTCGCCATCCCCGAGTCGCCCCGCTTCCTGATCAGCGTCGGCCGCCACGACAAGGCCAGGGAGGTGCTCGCCGAGGTCGAGGGCCAGAACG
The DNA here is from genome assembly GCF_055586425.1 of Streptomyces sp. NPDC050806. Lineage (NCBI taxonomy): Bacteria > Bacillati > Actinomycetota > Actinomycetes > Kitasatosporales > Streptomycetaceae > Streptomyces > Streptomyces sp. NPDC050806. The sequence continues at coordinate 333,517 of NZ_JBVJIF010000011.1, forward strand.
TGGACCTGGATGTGCGGGTCGACGAGATCGAGCAGGCGATGCACCGCGAGCACAAGTCCAGCTTCAAGGACCTGCTCGGCGGCAAGATGGGCTTCCTGCCGATCGTCTGGGTCGGCATCGGCCTCTCGGTCTTCCAGCAGCTGGTCGGCATCAACGTCGCGTTCTACTACTCGTCGACGCTGTGGCAGTCCGTCGGCATCGACCCGAGCAGCTCGTTCTTCTACAGCTTCACCACCTCGATCATCAACATCATCGGCACCGTGATCGCGATGATCTTCGTGGACAAGATCGGCCGCCGTCCGCTGGCCCTGATCGGCTCCGCCGGTATGGCCGTCGCCCTCGCGCTGGAGGCCTGGGCCTTTTCCGCGAAGACCGCGAGCGGCGCGCTGCCGAGCACCGAAGGCACCGTGGCCCTGATCGCGGCCCACGGCTTCGTGCTCTTCTTCGCCCTCTCCTGGGGCGTGGTGGTCTGGGTCTTCCTCGGCGAGATGTTCCCGAACAAGATCCGTGCCGCGGCCCTGGGCGTCGCCGCCTCGGCCCAGTGGATCGCCAACTGGGCGATCACGGCCAGCTTCCCGAGCCTGTCGGACTGGAACCTCTCCGGCACGTACGTGATCTACACGATCTTCGCCCTGCTCTCGATCCCCTTCGTGCTCAAGTACGTGAAGGAGACGAAGGGCAAGGCGTTGGAGGAGATGGGCTAACCCCCCCGCCAGCCTCTCTCCTCACCACGGAACTGCCCCGGCTCCCCGATGGAGCCGGGGCAGCCGCATGTCCGGGCCCGGCGTACCGTTCGCCCCCTCTTCCCCCATGGCCGGCGTACCGTTTCGCCCCCCCTCCCCCCATGGGGGGACGCAGGCCCCCTGCTCAGCACAGTACCGGGGGCCACTGACAATCCGGCCCGGCCCGACCTGCGTCCTCAAGACGCCAATTGCGGCAGCACCCGCTCGGCGAAGAGGTGCAGCGACCGCCACGCCTCGTCCACCGGCATCCCGCCGCACAGCGGGTGCAGGATCAGCGAGTCCGACGCCTCCGCCTTGCCCGCGTACGCCACGCACTCCTCCGGCGTCAGCACCCGGTACACCCCTTCCTCGCGCAGCGCCGCCACGTCCCTGGCCGCCGAGCGGACGGCCGAGTGCGTGCCGGCCCCCGCCTGCCAGCCCGCGTACGTCCGCGCCTCGTAGAGGAAGTGCTTCCCGTACCGGTCCCAGGCCAGGTCCGGGTCCTCCGCGACGTGCAGCAGCGCCGTGCTTGCCGGCGGCTCCATCACCCAGCCCTCGTGGCCCCGCTCGGCGCACTGCTGGTGGTAGTACGCGGTGAGGTCCGGCAGGTGGGCGCTGGGGAAGAGCGGCAGGCCGAGCCGGGCCGCCCGGCGCGCGGCGGGCCGCGAGGCGCCGCCCACGAGCAGGAGCGGATGCGGCCGGGTCGCCGGGCGAGGCGTGACGCGGACCGTGCGCCCCCGGTACTCGAAGGGCTCGCCGGTCCAGGCGCGCAGCAGCGTTTCCAGCACCTCGTCCTGGAGCGCGCCGCGCCCTTCCCAGTCCTTGCCGTGGGCCGCGTACTCCTCGGGCCGGTAGCCCAGGCCCGCGACGGTCACCAGCCGGCCGCCGCCGAGCAGGTCCAGTACCGCCAGGTCCTCGGCCAGCCGCAGCGGGTCGTGCAGCGGGGTGATCAGCGCGGAGACGGTGACGGTGATCCGCCGGGTGGCGCCGAGCACGGCACCGGCGAAGGCGAGCGGCGAGGGCATCCAGCCGTTGTCGGTGGCGTGGTGCTCCTCGGTCTGCACCGTCGTGAGGCCCATGTCGTCGGCGTACCGGGCCATCGCGACGGCCGCCTGATAGCGCGCCGCCAGGCCCTCCGGAGTGGGCTCGGGATCGACCAGGTTGAACCGCAGGACCGTGACGGGCATGACAGCGTCCCCTTCGCCGGGAGGTGGCGAAGGGGACGTTATCTGATGCTGCGTCAGTTGTGGAGGGGGCGTACGGGGCGGCCGCCCGGGTCCGCTACCGCCCGGCCGGTATCGGCTCCGGCGCCGCGCCGCCCTCCGCGGGGACGTTCTCGCGCGGCGTGGGCAGCACCGCGAAGACCACGGCGGCGATCACGATCGTGACGGCCCAGCCCAGGCCGTGGGTGCCGAGCCAGGTGCCGGCCAGCGGGCCCGCGAACCACTCGACCTTGGTCAGGCACAGGCCGATGGCCAGGGCCACGCCCCAGGCGGTCAGCGCCTGCCAGCAGAAGCCGCCCGCGTACCAGTAGCGGCCGGTGCGCGAGGTGTCCATCAGGCCCTCGGCGTCGTACCGGACGGTGCGCCGGGAGCGCCGCAGCATGTCGATCGCGTACACCCCGACCCAGGCCGAGAAGGAGACCGCGAGCAGCGTCAGGAAGGCGATGAACTGGCTGATGAAGCTGGTCGCCACCAGCATCATGAACGCGCCGCCGACCAGGCTGATGGCGGCGTTGATGCTGACCGCCAGCGGGCGGGGCAGCTTCACGCCCATGGTCTGCGCGGTGAAGCCGGCGGAGTACATCGACAGGCTGTTGATCAGCAGCATGCCGACCAGCGCGGTGATCAGGTACGGCACGGCCAGCCAGGTCGGCAGGACGTCGCCGAGGAACGCGACCGGGTCGCTCGCCTTGGCCAGGTCGGGCGTGCGGGAGGACATCACGGCGCCCATGAGCACCATCGGCACCATGACCAGGCCGGCGCCCGAGACGGTGGTGGCGACGATCTTCCTGCCGGACGCGGCGTGCGGGAGGTACCGGGTGAAGTCCGGGCCCGAGGGGATCCAGCTGATGCCGCCGGCGGCTATGGTGCCGATGCCCGCGATCATCATCGCCGTGTCGCCGGCCTTCTGGGAGAAGACCTGCTGCCAGTCCATCTTGGCGATCAGGTAGACGAGCACCAGCACGCTGAAGATGCCGAAGAGGTACGTCGACCACTTGTTGCAGACGTTCAGCGCCTTCCGGCCGAGGCCGGAGACCAGGAACGTGGTCGCCACGAAGGCGAACAGGGTGAGCACGGTCAGGAAGTTGTTGCTCTCGATGCCGAAGAGCAGCTTCAACACCGTGAGCAGCGCGAACGCGCCGGTGACCGCGTTGATCGTCTCCCAGCCGAAGCGGGCGACCCACAAGATCATGCCGGGGAAGTAGTTGCCCCGTACGCCGAAGGTGGCGCGCGAGAGCATCAGGCCGGGCGCGCCGCCCCACTTGCCGGTGACCGACAGCAGGCCGGTGAGGCCGAAGGAGACCGCCGCGGCGATCAGCGCGACGACGAGGACCTGCCAGAAGTTCAGGCCGTTGAAGACGACCAGGGCAGCGCCCATGGTCAGGAGCAGCACGCTGATGTTGGCGGCGACCCAGGTGGGGAAGAGCTCGCGGACCCGGCCGTGGCGTTCGTCGTCGGGGACAGGCTCGATGCCTCGGGTCTCGACGGTGCCTTCGGTCTCGGGGGAGGAGGCCGTGGTGTCCATGGTGCAGGTGTCTCTCGTGCGCTGGGGCAAGGGCACCCCCACAGGGGGCAGTCGGCAGCGGCGGTGGTGCCTGGCTGCGGGGCGGCGCGGTGGCCGACGAGGACTCTACGCGCGTTGCGCGGCCATCCACCATCGTACTTTGCACCAACTTCCCGCCGTAAGCCCCATTGGACCCTCCGACGAGTCGGGCGCGTCACACTTCTCGTCGGAGGGGCCAACCGGCGGGCGGGTGCCCTGGTCAGCCGGTCGGTGCCGACACCGGCCCGCGCTGGCTCACCCGGTGGTCGGCGGCGCACAGGATCTCCTCCGCGTCATCCACCGGCGGATAGATCCAGGTCTCGTTGATCGCGCGCTTCCGGGCCTTGGCCTCGGTGACCGGGATGTCGTTCAGCGCCCGGTCGAAGCCCTTGGTCAGCACCGCGCCCGCCCCGCCGAGGTCGAGGCAGGTGACGTACGGGTCGGTGGTGAACGGCTCCGGCGCCAGCCCCAGCAGGTCGGCCGCCGCGTTGTGCCCGGCGAACTTTCCCTGCGGCGTCGCGTGCTGGCAGGACTGCGTCACGGTGTGGCCGTCCTCGGCGGGCGCGGCCGCGGTGTCGCCCGCCGCGTACACCTCCGGCACCCCGCGCACCCGCAGCCACTCGTCGACCGCCAGCCGCCCCAGCTCGTCGCGCGCGGCGGGAATCTGCGCGGTGAGGCCGTCGGCCCGTACCCCGGCCGTCCAGACGGCCGTACGGGCCGGGACCGCGCTGCCGTCGGAGAGGTGGACGGCCCGCTCGTCGACGCGCTCGACCGTGACGCCGAGCCGCCGCACCACTCCCAGCTCGTCCAGCGCCCGCTCGATCACCGGCCGCGCGGGCTCGCCGAGCCCGCGCCCGACCACTTCGTCCCGCTCCACCAGCACGACCTCGACCTCGTCCGCCAGGCCGTGCGGCGCGGCGACCGCCCGCAGCCGGCCCACCAGCTCGGCCGCGATCTCCACCCCGGTGAACCCGGCGCCGACCACCACCGCCGTGAACCGCCCGGGCCCCTCGGGCGCCTCGGGCAGCAGCCGCAGGTGCTCCTCCAGGCCGACGGCGGCGGCCATCGTGTCGACGTCGTGCAGCAGCTCGGCGCCGGGGAGGCGCGGGCGGACCAGCGCGCTGCCGGTGGCCAGTACCAGCCGCTCGTACCGGTGCTTGGTGCGGCCGTCGGCGCCCTCGGCGGTGACGGTCCGGCGGCCGGTGTCGATGCCGGTCGCCGTCGCCGCGACGCGGCGTACGCCGACGGGGCCGAGGACGCGGTCCAGCGGGACCCGGTACGCCGCCGGGTCCGCCTCGTAGAGCCGGGGGCGGATCACCAGATCGGGCCCCGGGGCGAGCAGCGTGACCGTGGCGGAGGCGTCATGGGCGCGCAGCAGGCGGGCGGCGCCGGCGGCGGCCCACGTCCCGGCGAAACCGCCGCCCACAATCAGGATGTCCGACATCCAGGTTCTCCTTCCGAGTGCCCCCGTGGCGCGTTCCGCGGGGGTGAATCCGGATAGTACACATCCGGATTAGAACCTGGACAGTCCGCATCCGGATAGAGGCGCGGGGCGGTACGCCTTCGCAATCTGTGGCGTGCGACCCCGCGGGCGCCGCGTGCCCGATACTGAGGGAGTTATGGAAATCGTCATCCTTGCTGTAGTCATCGCTGTGGTCGCGCTCGGCGCGATCAGCGGGCTCGTCGTCAGCAGCCGCAAGAAGAAGAAGCTGCCGCCGCCCCCGCCGACCACCCCGTCCGTCACCGCGCCCCCTGCGGAACCGCAGGTCGGTGAGGACGCCGAGACCCCCCGCGACGAGGAACGTCGCACCATCGAAGAGGTCGGTCTGCCGGACTCCGGCGCCACCCTCGTCGAGGAACCGCCCGTCGCCGAGCCCGAGGCGCCCGCGGCGCCCGCGGTCGAGGTGCCGGAGCCGACCGCCGGCCGGCTCGTCCGGCTGCGCGCCCGGCTCTCCCGCTCGCAGAACTCCCTGGGTCAGGGCCTGCTCACGCTGCTCTCCCGGGAACACCTGGACGAGGACACCTGGGAGGAGATCGAGGACACCCTGCTCACCGCCGACGTCGGTGTGCAGCCCACGCAGGAGCTGGTCGAGCGGCTGCGCGAGCGCGTGAAGGTGCTCGGCACCCGCACCCCCGACGAGCTGCGCGGCCTGCTCCGCGAGGAGCTGCTCCACCTCATCGGTACCGAGGCCGACCGCGCCGTGAACACCGCGAACGGCCTGGGCACCAACGGCCAGGAGATCCCCGGCGTCGTCATGGTCGTCGGCGTCAACGGCACCGGCAAGACCACGACCACCGGCAAGCTCGCCCGCGTGCTGGTCGCCGACGGCAAGTCCGTCGTACTGGGCGCGGCCGACACCTTCCGTGCCGCCGCCGCCGACCAGCTCCAGACCTGGGGCGAGCGGGTCGGCGCCCGCACCGTGCGCGGCCCCGAGGCCGGCGACCCCGCCTCGGTCGCCTTCGACTCGGTGAAGGAAGGTATCTCCGAGGGCGCGGACGTCGTTCTGATCGACACCGCGGGCCGGCTGCACACCAAGACCGGCCTCATGGACGAGCTGGGCAAGGTCAAGCGGGTCGTGGAGAAGCACGGCCCGGTCGGCGAGGTGCTGCTCGTCCTGGACGCCACCACCGGCCAGAACGGCCTGGTCCAGGCCCGGGTCTTCGCCGAGGTCGTGGACATCACCGGCGTGGTGCTCACCAAGCTGGACGGCACGGCCAAGGGCGGCATCATCGTCGCCGTCCAGCGCGAACTGGGCGTCCCGGTCAAGCTGGTGGGCCTGGGCGAGGGCGCCGACGACCTGGCGCCGTTCGAGCCCGAGGCGTTCGTCGACGCCCTGATCGGCGACTGACCGGAGCGTGAACGGGTTAACCCGGGCACCCGCACCGATACGGATACACCGAGCCCCGCCGCACACGAAGTGCGGCGGGGCTCGGTGCGTGCGCCCGGCGGCGCAGCGCGGGGATGACGCGCCCGGCGACCGGACGCGGGGCGATGGTTTTCGGGCGGGTGCGCGAGGGAGCGGCACGCTCGGACGGCCGGAACGCGGCGCCGGGAAGCCGGGGCGGCTGAACCGGGGCGGCTGAATCGAGGCCGGGCCGGGGGCGGATGCGTACGGCGCGCCCGCCGCATCGTTTTCCCACCCGGACCGCACCCATCAATTGAGCAACCCCCACGGCGCCCCACCACCTCCGCGAGAGCGGCGCCGGCTTAGGCGCAAAGCCGGTGACAGACGTACGCCAGGGTGCCCAGCAGCAGCTTCGCCTCCGGGGGATGGCCCGCGCTGTCCAGCGTCGGCGGCCGCAGCCAGCGCATCGGCCCCAGGCCCGCGAGGTCGCACGGCGGCGCGACGACGTGATCGCCGGGGCCCAGGCAGCGCAGGTCGAGCGAGGCGTCGTCCCAGCCCATGCGGTACAGCAGGGTCGGCAGCCCGGCGGCGGCGCCCGGCGCCACGAAGAACAGCGCCCGCCCGGTCGGGGCGGCGGCCACCGGGCCCAGGGGCAGGCCCATCCGTTCGAGCCGGACCAGGGCCGTGCGGCCCGCCGCGACCGGTACGTCCAGGACGTCGAAGGTGCGGCCGACCGGCAGCAGCACGGCGGCGCCCGGCGTCTCCGCCCAGACCTCCGCCGCCTTCTCCAGCGTGGTGCCGGCGGGCAGGGCGTCCGCGAAGGCGAGGGGGTGCGCACCGGGCGCCGCGCAGTCCGCCGTCCCGCACGAGCAGGCCGTGCGGCCGTCGCCGCCCCGCGCCGCGCGGGCGCCGGGGACCACGTCCCAGCCCCAGAGCCCGGTGTACTCCGCCACCGCGGTGCCCTCGGCCGAGCGGGCGCGCCTCTTGGTGCCATGGCGGATGTCGCGGAACTCCCGGATGCCGCCGATCGTGAAGCCCATGCCCCCTCCAACGGGTCCTGCATGCCAGTGGTTACGTGCCGGAGTTTTGCCGTAACGCTCCGTCGACAGTCGTCACCGTCGATGGTGTGACGTAGTGCTTCGGGTTGTGCGGCACGGCACGCGCGCCCTTGAGTGCTTCTCTCCGCCCAACCCTTTGCGACCTGTGTCAAGTCAATCGCGATGAGCCGCGGAGGAGTTCATTCGAAGGGGTGGCGAATGGTGGCGTTTCCCGGCTCGGCCTCGCGGGAGGCGTGATCGTAGGATTACTTTCGGTGCACGAACCGGGAGGGGTATCCGCCAAGCGGGTATGCCAAAGGCAAGAGAGTGACCGTCCGGCGGCTTTCCGGCGGCCGGAATCCGTGGTCGGCTGGGGTCACTCCAGGACAGGCGTCGCGAAGGAGCGGCATCCTGTCGGAGGTTCGTGACAGAGCGGCAGATCCGGATGGGGGCGTTCGAGTTGGGCGGCAACGGCGGCACGTGCGCTGACAAGCGCCCGAACGAGCAACTGGGCTCGTGGTTCGTGCGCAGCGGCTGGTCCAAGGGCGAACTCGCCCGCCAGGTCAACCGCCGCGCCCGGCAGCTGGGCGCGCACCACATCAGTACCGACACCTCGCGGGTCCGCCGCTGGCTGGACGGCGAGCAGCCGCGCGAGCCGATCCCCCGGATCCTCTCCGAGCTGTTCTCCGAGCGCTTCGGGTGCGTCGTGGGCATCGAGGACCTGGGCCTGCGCAGCGCTCACCAGTCCCCGTCCGTCTCCGGCGTCGACCTTCCCTGGGCCGGACCCCAGACGGTCTCGCTCATCAGCGAGTTCTCGCGCAGCGACCTCATGCTGGCGCGGCGCGGCTTCCTCGGGACCTCGCTGGCGCTGGCCGCCGGGCCCGCCCTCATCGAGCCCATGCAGCGCTGGCTGGTCCCCACGCCCGCCGGCGGTGCGGGCGAGGCCGGATCCGACGGCGGCGGACGCCGCCGCGGACGCCGGCTCTCGCAGCCCGAGCTGGAGCTGCTGGAGTCCACCACCATGATGTTCCGGCAGTGGGACGCCCAGTGCGGCGGCGGGCTCCGCCGCAAGGCCGTCGTCGGGCAGCTCCACGAAGTCACCGACCTGCTCCAGGAGTCGCATCCCGAAGCGGTCTCCAAGCGGCTCTTCAAGGTCGCCGCCGAACTGGCCGAGCTGGCGGGCTGGATGAGCTACGACATCGGTCTGCAGCCCACGGCGCAGAAGTACTTCGTCCTCGCGCTGCACGCGTCCAAGGAGGCCGGCGACAAGCCCCTGGGCTCCTACATCCTCTCCAGCATGAGCCGCCAGATGATCCACCTCGGGCGCCCCGAGGACGCCCTGGAGCTGATCCACCTCGCGCAGTACGGCAGCCGGGAAATGGCCACCCCGCGCACGCAGGCCATGCTGTATGCGATGGAGGCCCGCGCGTACGCCGGCATCGGCCACCCCAGCAAGGTCAAGCGGGCCGTGCGGATGGCCGAGGACACCTACGCCGACGTCGAGCCCGGCGCGCAGCTCGAACCGGACTGGATCCGCTTCTTCTCCGAGGCCGAGCTGAACGCCGAGAACGCCCATTCCTACCGTGACCTCGCCTACGTCGCCGGGCGCAGTCCCACGTACGCCTCGCTGGCGCACCCGGTGATGGAGCGCGCCGTCGAGCTGTTCGGCAAGGACCAGGAGCACCAGCGCTCGTACGCCCTCAACCTCATCGGCATGGCCACGGTCCACCTGCTGCAGCGCGAGCCCGAGCAGTGCGCGGACATGGCCCAGAAGGCCATACCGTTCGCGAAGCAGGTGCGCTCGGAGCGGGTCAACACCCGGCTGCGCAAGACCGTCGACACCGCGGCCCGGGAGTTCTCCGACGTCGCCGAGGTCATTCAGCTCACCGAGGAACTGCAGCACCATCTGCCGGAGACCGCCGCGGAGGCCGTCTAGAGAGGCCCGGCCCCGCACGGAGGCCGCCCAGCGGCCCGGCCCACGCGGCATCTCCCGCGCACGGCCGGTACCGCCGAAGACCCCGGCCGCGACCACGCCCCGTACAGTCCGACTCGGCTCCCCCATCGCCAGGTCTGAGGGCAGTGGTCGCGGCCGGTCCGCGGTTTCCGTGGCCTCCGCAGGCGTTCATCCGGGCGTAACACCGCCGTCGCCTTCGTCACGGCGGCGAAACACCGGGGCGCTCCACCGGAAACGGCGCTGCGTCAATCTCGTGGCGAAAGTCGGCCCATCAGCACCACCCCCGCACGGGCCGCATCGACGACGAGGAGACGCCGATGCCCCCAGGCATCCTGACGCTCGCAGCAGACAAGGCCGAGCTGAGCCCGGCCGACACCGGATTCATGCTGATCGCCACCGCCCTGGTGATGGTGATGACCCCCGCGCTCGCGTTCTTCTACGGCGGCATGGTCCGCGTGAAGAGCGTTCTGAACATGCTGATGATGAGCTTCATCAGCCTCGGCCTGGTGACCGTGCTGTGGGTGCTGTACGGCTTCAGCCTCGCCTTCGGCACCGACCACGGCTCCGTCATCGGCTTCAGCGGCGACTACGTAGGACTCAGCGGCATCGGGCTCACCGAGCTGTGGGACGGCTACACCATCCCGGTCTACGTCTTCGCGGCCTTCCAGCTGATGTTCGCCATCCTCACCCCCGCCCTGATCAGCGGTGCGCTCGCGGACCGGGTGAAGTTCACCGCCTGGGCGCTGTTCGTCGTCCTGTGGGCGACGATCGTGTACTTCCCGGTGGCCCACTGGGTCTGGGGCGCCGGCGGCTGGCTCTTCGAACTCGGCGTGATCGACTTCGCGGGCGGTACGGCCGTCCACATCAACGCCGGTGCCGCGGCGCTGGGCGTGATCTTCGTCGTGGGCAAGCGGATCGGCTTCAAGAAGGACCCCATGCGGCCGCACAGCCTGCCGCTCGTCATGCTCGGCGCCGGCCTGCTGTGGTTCGGCTGGTTCGGCTTCAACGCCGGCTCCTGGCTGGGCAACGGTGACGGCGTGGGCGCGGTGGCCTTCCTGAACACGCAGGTCGCCACCGGAGCGGCGATGCTCGGCTGGCTCGCCTACGAGAAGCTGCGGCACGGCTCGTTCACCACCCTGGGCGCCGCGTCCGGCGCGGTCGCGGGACTGGTCGCGATCACCCCGGCCTGCGGCTCGGTCAGCCCCCTCGGCGCCATCGCGATCGGCGTGATCGCCGGTGTCCTGTGCGCCATGGCCGTCGGCCTGAAGTACAAGTTCGGCTACGACGACTCCCTCGACGTCGTCGGCGTCCACCTGGTCGGCGGTGTCGTCGGCTCGCTGCTCATCGGCTTCTTCGCCACCGGCGGCGTGCAGAGCGACGCCAAGGGCCTGTTCTACGGCGGTGGCCTGGCCCAGCTCGGCAAGCAGTCCGTCGGTGTGGTGAGCGTGCTGCTCTACTCCCTCGTCGTCTCGTTCGTCCTTGCCAAGGTCATCGACCTGGTGATGGGCTTCCGGGTCAGCGAGGACGAGGAGCTGGCGGGCGTGGACCAGGCCGCCCACGCGGAGACGGCGTACGACTACGGCGGCACCGGCGGCGGCTCGGCTCTGGCCCGTACGACGGCACCGGCGCCTGCTTCCGGTGACGCCCCGGCCTCCGGCGCGGCCGGTGGCACGGCCTCGGCCTCGCAGACAGGATCATCGGATCGGGCCCAGGGCGGGACTCCGGGCAAGGCGAAGAAGGTGGAAGCGTGAAGCTCATCACGGCAGTAATCAAGCCGCACCGGCTGGACGAGGTGAAGGAGGCCCTGCAGTCGTTCGGCGTGCACGGCCTGACCGTCACCGAGGCCAGCGGCTACGGCCGGCAGCGCGGCCACACGGAGGTGTACCGCGGCGCGGAGTACACCGTGGACCTCGTCCCCAAGATCCGCATCGAGGTCCTGGTCGAGGACGCCGACGCCGAACAACTGGTCGAGGTCGTCGTCAAGGCCGCCCGCACCGGCAAGATCGGCGACGGCAAGGTCTGGAGCGTCCCGGTGGAAGAAGCGGTCCGCGTACGGACGGGGGAGCGGGGCCCGGACGCGCTTTGAGGGGGAGCGGGGCCGGACGCGCTTCGAGAGAGGCGGGGCCGGGCGCGCTTGGAGAGGGGCTTGGGGAGCTGTCTCCGTCTCTCGACTCGGTACGCGGCCCCGGGGGACGAGGGCGAGCGGACGCGGGCTCGTGGGGCGGGGCGGGCCGGGTCGGGAAAGGTCGGCCCGGGCTGAGGCTTTGGGTGGCCGGGTGGCCGGGTGGCCGGGTGGCCGGGTGGCCGGGTGGCCTGGTCGGCCGGTGGCTGGGGCGGCCGGGGGACTGGCGGCGGTGGGTGGCTGGTGAGGGGTGGCTCGGCTGCCCCGGCGTCGGCTGCCGGCCGGTGCTCCGGATCTTCGGCTCTCCGGATCTCGCGCTCTCCGGATCTCCGGCGGACAGTGGTCGGTTCGGCGGGGGCCGGGCGGGGTCGGGCGGGCTCGGGTGGGTCGTCGACCGTCGGCCGGTGACCGGTGGCTGCGGTGGGCGGCCGTCGGCGATCCGGGCGGCGGAGCCGGCGTACGGGCGACCGGCGGGCAGCGTCCGGCCCGTACGGGTGAGGGGCGGGCGGCGCGTGGCCGTCCCGGCGGGAAGCGGGCAGCTTGTCCGGACGAGGGGCGGACACGACCACCGGGGGCAGTACCGAGACGACCGAGGAGCGCCTGAGGTGACGGACAGCGTGGAGGAAGCGGCGACGCCCGGCGGGCCGGGCACGGCCCCGGGCGCATCGGGGACGGCGGCCGGGCGCCCGGCCGCCGATGAAGCACGGACGGTGGCCGGGGGTCCGACGTCCGAGGAGGCGCCGGCGGCGGCCGAGGGTCCGGTCTCCGGCGAGGCGCCGATCGCGACCGGGAATCCGGTGTCCGGTGAGGCACTGACGATCATCCAGGGCCCGGCGTCCGGCCGGGCACCAGCCGTAGCCGGCGCGCAGGCTACGGCTGCCGGGCCGACGCCCCACGGTGACGCGGCCGACCCCCGTGACAACGGGGGTGAGCCCCACGACGACGGGGGTGAGGCCCACGAAGACGGAACCAAGTCCCGCCGCGACAGGGCCGAGCCGGACGGTGACGGGGCCACGTCCGATGACGCCATGGCCGATTCCCGCGAGGTCGCCGACGAGGGCGGCTACGCCGCCGCACGGCTGCGGTTGCTCCAGGACGCCGCGGTGACGGGTGCGGACCGCCGTACCGCCCTCGCCCGGCTGACCGACCGGTGGCTGGCCGACCTCTTCGAGAGCGCCGCCGCGCGAAGCGGCGTCGGCGGTGCCGCGCTCGTCGCCGTCGGCGGCTACGGCCGCGGCGAACTCTCCCCCCGCAGCGACCTCGACCTGCTCCTCCTCCACGACGGCAAGGCCTCGGCCCAGGAGGTCGCGGCCCTCGCCGACCGCCTCTGGTACCCGCTCTGGGACCTCGGTCTGGACCTGGACCACTCCGTCCGCACCCTCGCCGAGGCCCGCCGCACCGCCCGCGACGACCTCAAGGCACAGCTCGGCCTGCTCGACGCCCGCCACCTCGCGGGCAGCGCCGATCTCACCGCCGCCCTGCGCACCGCGAGTTTCGCCGACTGGCGCGAGTCGGCCCCCAAACGCCTCCCCGAACTCCACGCGCTCTGCCTGGACCGGGCCGACCGCCAGGGCGAACTGCAGTACCTCCTCGAACCCGACCTCAAGGAGGCCAGAGGCGGCCTCCGCGACGTCACGGCCCTGCGCGCGGTCGCCGCGTCCTGGCTCGCCGACGCGCCCCGGGCCGGCCTGGAAGAGGCCCGCGGCCGCCTGCTGGACGTACGCGACGCCCTGCACCTGGTGACCGGACGGGCCACCGACCGGCTCGCGCTCCAGGAGCAGGACCAGGTCGCGGCGGCCCTCGGCCTCCTGGACGCCGACGCCCTGCTGCGCCAGGTCTACGAGTCGGCCCGCACGATCTCGTACGCCGGCGACGTCACCTGGCGCGAGGTCGGCAGGGTGCTCCGCTCCCGCTCCGTACGGCCGTCACTGCGCGGGCTGATCAGCGGACGGAGTGGACGGAGCGGGCGGACAGCGGGCCGGGGCGAGCGCTCGCCGCTGGCAGAGGGCGTCGTCGAGCACGAGGGCGAGGTCGTGCTGGCCCGCACCGCCCGCCCCGAGCGCGACGCCGTCCTGCCGCTGAGAGCCGCGGCGGCCGCCGCCCAGGCCGGCCTGCCGCTCTCCCCGCACGCCGTGCGCCGGCTGGCATCGGCGGCCCGGCCGCTGCCGGTGCCGTGGCCCGCCGAGGCCCGTGAGGAGCTGCTGACCCTGCTGGGCGCGGGTGCGCGCACGGTGCCCGTCTGGGAGGCGCTGGAGGCCGAGGGGATCATCACCCGGCTGCTGCCGGACTGGGAGCGGGTGCGCTGCCGGCCGCAGCGCAACGCCGTGCACCGCTGGACGGTCGACCGGCACCTCGTCGAGACGGCCGTACGCGCCTCCGCCCTGACCCGGCGCGTCCACCGCCCCGACCTGCTCCTGATGGCCGCGTTGCTGCACGACATCGGCAAGGGCTGGCCCGGCGACCACTCGGTCTCCGGCGAGACCATCGCCCGCGACGTGACCGCCCGTCTCGGCTTCGACGCCAAGGACACGGACGTCGTCGCCACCCTGGTCCGCCACCACCTCCTCCTCATCGAGACCGCCACCCGCCGCGACCTGGACGATCCGGCCACGATCGCCTCGGTCGCCCGAGCGGTCGGTACGGCCGGCACGCTGGAATTGCTGCACGCGCTCACCGAGGCCGACGCCCTGGCCACCGGGCCCGCCGCCTGGAGCCGCTGGCGCGAGGGGCTGGTCGCCGACCTGGTCCGACGGGTCGGCGGACTGCTCGCGGGGGAGCCGGACGCGACCACGACCACTCCGTGGGAGCCCACCGCGGAACAGGAACGCCTCGCCGTCGAGGCCTGGCGCACGGGCGAACCCGTACTGGCCCTGCACACCCGGGCCGAACCGCCCCACCCCGCCCCACAGCCCGCGACCACCCCGGGTTCCCCGAACTCTCCGGCCTCTCGGGGCTCCTCGGCCTTCCCGGACTCTCCGGGCTCTCCGGCTTCTCCCGCCTCTCCGGAAGACCCGGGCCTCGGGGAGGGCCGGGAGACCGCCGGAGATCCGGAACCGGTCGGCGTCGAGCTCCTGCTCGCCGTACCGGACAGACCCGGCATCCTCCCCGCCACGGCAGGCGTACTCGCCGTGCACCGCCTCACCGTCCGCGCCGCCGACCTGCGCGTCATGCCACTGCCGGAGAGCTTGTACGGCACGGAGGACAGCGCGAAGGGCAGCGCGGGGGACACCGCGGAGGACCGCACGGGGGGCAGCGTGGCGGCCGGCGCCCCGCGTGCCGTCACCCGCCGTCCGATGCTGCTTCTCAGCTGGCGGGTGGCGGCCGAGTACGGCTCGCTGCCGCAGGCGGTCCGGCTCCGCGCCGACCTCGTACGGGCCCTGGACGGCACGCTCGACATCCCCGCCCGCCTGGCCGAGCGCGAACGGGCCTACGCGCGGCGCTCGCGGGGCCTCCAGGCGCCGCCGCCCAGGGTGACGGTGGCCCCCGGCGGCTCGCGGTCCGCCACCGTGATCGAGGTACGCGCCCAGGACGCCCAGGGCCTGCTGTACCGGATCGGCCGCGCCCTGGAGGACGCCGGCGTCACCGTGCGCAGTGCCCACGTCAGCACCCTGGGTGCCAACGCCGTGGACGCCTTCTACGTCACCGACGCCGACGGCTCCCCCCTTCCGCCGGCCACCGCGACGGAGGTGGCCCAGGCCGTGGAGCGCGCCTTGAAGTGACCGGATCGCCCTGCCCGCTCCAGCGGCCGGACAGGCCGGACAGGCCGGGCAGGAAGGGCATGACGGGGACCCCACGGACGCGGTGGGCGCGACGGACGCGTCGGGCCCGACGGATGGGGTGGGCGCGACGGACGCGTCAGGCACGACGGACGCGTCGGGCGCCGCAAGCCTGCCGTGGTGCACCCCGCGCACCTGCGGATACCGCCCCCGTCCGCCTCTTCGGGTAGGCCGGGACGTTCTGTACCGTGGGGCGGATACTCTAGAAGCCGATTGACTCCACCCCCGACCCCGAGGATCGACGACCGCCGTGTTCGATACGCTTTCCGACCGCCTGGCGAGTACTTTCAAAAATCTCCGGGGCAAGGGGCGCCTCTCCGAGGCGGACATCGACGCCACCGCGCGTGAGATCCGTATCGCCCTGCTCGAAGCGGATGTCGCGCTCCCCGTCGTCCGCGCCTTCATCAAGCAGGTGAAGGAGCGTGCGCTGGGCGCCGAGGTCTCCCAGGCGCTGAACCCCGCCCAGCAGGTCATCAAGATCGTCAACGAGGAGCTCATCGGCATCCTCGGCGGCGAGACCCGTCGCCTGCGCTTCGCCAAGCAGCCGCCGACGGTCATCATGCTCGCCGGTCTGCAGGGTGCCGGTAAGACCACGCTGGCCGGCAAGCTCGGCCGCTGGCTCAAGGCACAGGGCCACGCCCCGCTGCTGGTCGCCTGTGACCTCCAGCGTCCGAACGCCGTGAACCAGCTCACCGTCGTCGCCGAGCGCGCCGGCGTCGCGATCTTCGCCCCGGAGCCGGGCAACGGCGTCGGCGACCCGGTCAAGGTCGCCCAGGACTCGATCGAGTTCGCCCGTGCCAAGCAGCACGACGTCGTGCTCGTCGACACCGCCGGCCGCCTGGGCATCGACCAGGAGCTGATGCAGCAGGCCGCGGACATCCGGGACGCGGTCAAGCCCGACGAGGTCCTCTTCGTCGTCGACGCCATGATCGGCCAGGACGCGGTCAACACCGCCGAGGCGTTCCGCGACGGCGTCGGCTTCGACGGCGTCGTGCTCTCCAAGCTCGACGGCGACGCCCGCGGTGGTGCCGCGCTCTCCATCGCGCACGTCACCGGCAAGCAGATCATGTTCGCCTCCAACGGCGAGAAGCTGGACGACTTTGACGCGTTCCACCCGGACCGCATGGCGTCCCGCATCCTCGGCATGGGTGACATGCTGTCGCTCATCGAGAAGGCCGAGCAGACCTTCAGCCAGGCCGAGGCCGAGAAGATGGCGGCCAAGCTGCAGAAGGGCCCGAAGGAGTTCACGCTCGACGACTTCCTGGCCCAGATGGAGCAGGTCCGCAAGATGGGCTCCATCTCCAAGCTGCTCGGCATGCTGCCCGGCATGGCGCAGATGAAGGACCAGATCAACAACCTGGACGAGCGGGACGTCGACCGCACCGCCGCGATCATCAAGTCGATGACCCCGGGCGAGCGCCAGGACCCGACGATCATCAACGGCTCCCGCCGCGCCCGTATCGCGCGCGGTTCGGGTGTCGACGTCAGCGCCGTGAAGAGCCTGGTGGAGCGCTTCTTCGACGCCCGCAAGATGATGTCGAAGATGGCCCAGGGCGGCGGCATGCCGGGGATGCCGGGCATGCCCGGGATGCCTGGCATGGGCGGCGGCGCCAAGAAGAAGAAGCAGCAGAAGAAGGCCAAGGGCAAGCAGCGCAGCGGCAACCCCATGAAGCGCAAGGCCGATGAGGAAGCCGCTGCGGCGCGCCGCGAGGCCGCCCAGAACGGCAACCCGCTCGGCCTCCCGCAGGGCGGCCAGGACGACCCGAAGAACTTCGAACTCCCGGAGGAGTTCAAGAAGTTCATGGGCTGAGGCAGCCGAGGCAGCCGAGGCAGCCGATCGGGCTGTCGCAGCTGAGGCGGCTGGTGCACGCCCGCAGACAGTGGCTTCCCACCCCCACGGCCCCGTCCGGAACCCTCCGGCCGGGGCCGTCGGCGTACCCGGAGCGGTGTACGTACCCGGAGCGATGCGCGTCCACGGAGCGGTGTACGTACTCGGGGTGGTGTACGTACCCGGGGCGGGCGCTTCGCGCCGCGGGCGCCCCGGTCAGTGCGCGGCGTGCGGGGAGGGGAAGGCGGCAGCGCCACGTATAGGCCGCTCCGCGTGGAGCGGTGCGCCGCTGGCGAGCCCGGCCGGGCTCAGCCCCAGCGCGACGGCCGCGGTGGCGCCCACGTCCGCCAGCGACGCGGCGTCCGGGAGGCGCTCGGCGGCTTCGGCGCCGGGACGGTGGATCAGCACCGGTACGTACTCCCGCGTGTGGAAGGCGTGCCCGATCGTGGGGTCGTTGCCGTGGTCGCCGGTGACGATCAGCCGGTCCCCGGGCGCGGTGAGCAGCGGCAGCAGCTCCGCGATCCCCTTGTCCACCTGCCGCAGCACCGCCGCGTAACGCTCCGGATCCTGCTCATGGCCGGCCAGGTCGGTCTCCTGCACGTTGCTGACCACCAGCACCGCCCCCTCCTGTCCGGGTCCGCCGTCCTGCCCGGATCCGCCGTCCCGCCCGGCCGCCGCCCGGACCGCGTCCACCGTGTGCCGCAGCACCTCCCCGGTGTCCACAGCCGGCCGCCGTACCGCCGCCTCGCAGGAGAGGAGGTCGGCCGCCTTGCCGACGAGGGTGACGGGGACGCCCGCACGGGCCGCGGCCTCCGGCAGCTGGCGGGTGTGGTCCAGCGGCGCGCCGAGGTGCTGCACCTCCAGCCCGCCGTTGCGGTAGAAGCCGCTGGCGGGGGTGTCCAGCCCGACCGTGCCGGCCTCCCCGTGCCGTACGAACCCGGCCAGCGGCCCGTCGGCGTGCCCGCCCACCGCGATCACCCGCGCCACCGGCGCGACCGTCCTGACCACGCGCGCCACGTCCAGTACCTGCGCGAACGGCGCCTCCGTCAGCCGCGCCGAGGCGTTCCAGTTGATGCCCGGGTCGGCCTCCAGGTTGTCGTGCACCAGCACCCGCCCGTCGACCACGACCAACGGCTTGCCGTCGAGCAGTTCCGTACGGTGCCCGGCGGCCCGCAGGGCAGCGGTGACCTCCGGCAGATGCTCGGCGAGCCGCGCCACCGTCACCCGGCTGAAGTCGGCGCCCATCATCGTCTGATGCCCGGCGTACGTGTCCGCGCCCGGGTAACCCAGCGCCGCCCGGCCGGCCGCGACCGGCAGCGAGGGGCGCGGCGCGAGGTCCGGATGCGGATGGACGGTGCCCAGCCCGAGGGCACCGAACGAGGGCAGCTCCAGGGGGCGGCCGGTCGCCGCACGGTGGTGGTCGAGGAGGTGGCCGAGGGTGTCTGCTTCGGCGTCGCCGGGGCGCAGCGCTCCGGCATCCGGCATCGCGCCGATGCCGAAGCCGTCGACGACGAGGATGACGATCTTGCTCATGGCGGTTCCTGGCGTCCGAGAGGGAAGAGTCTTGTACGGGCCTTGTACGGGCCTTGTATGGGCAGGCGGGGAGGGGAGCGGACCGGTCGAGGCGATCGGTCGCAGCGAGCGGACTGCCCGACGGCCGGTCACGGCGCCGACGGTGCCGCTGTCTGTCGTGTCGGTCGTGTTGGCGATGGCGTTGCCGGTGTCGATCCCGATCTCGGTGCCGGTGCCGGTGATCGGTCAGTAGGGCCTCCCCAGGGGGTCGTAGAGGCCGCTGAGCTTCGGCCTGCCCGAGGACAGTCCGGAGACGACCGCGACGGTGCTGCGGGTGACGAAGATCTGCGTACGGAACGCCAGCACGGCGGTGTCGCCCACCCGCGCGTCCCCCGGGGCGAGCAGCCGGTAGTAGTCGATGTTCGCCGCGGGTGCGTCCTCGACCCGCAACCGCGCCCCGGTACGCGGGATCAGCGCCTCCCGCGCGCCGCCCCGTGCGTAGAAGCCGCCTCCGTACAGCGCGGGCCGGCCGTCGGCGAGGGTGTGGGCCACCTCGCTGACGTACACGTACGCGGGCCGCTCCGGCTGCTCGTGGTCCATCGCGTGCAACGGGGTCGTGCCGGTCAGGGCGTGACCGGGCTCGCCGTGCGTCGCGCCCAGCCGGGCCAGCAGCGGCAGGGTGGCCATCGACGTGGCGCTGGGCGCGCTGAGCTTGAGGTCCGTATGGCCGCGGGCGGCGAGCCGCTCGACGGCCCTGCGGGCCAGCGCGAAGTTGGGCGTCGGCTGCGGCGCCCCGGTCTCCGGATCGCACAGCACGCACGGGAACGCCGTCACACCGGCCACCCGGATCCCCGGCAACCGCTCGGCCTCGTCGAGAAACGCATCCAGCCCCACGCCCGCGCCGAGCCCTGCATCCCCACCGGGTCCAACGCTCGCGCCGACCCCTACGCCCGAGTCGAGCCCTACGGCCGTGCCGAGTCCTGCGTCCGCGTCGAGCCCTACGTCCGTGCCGAGTTGTGTGCCACCGCCGAACCGGAGGCCCCCATCGGGCCGCATGCCGTCGGCGCGTGGTCCGCCCCCTCCGCCACCGCCCGGCCGCACGCCGTCGGTAAGCGACCCGCCGCCGTCCGGCCCGGTACCGCCGGCCAGAGGTCCGTCACCGCCGGGCGGCCCGCCGTCTTCCGTCCGTACGCCGCCTTCCGTCCGTACGCCGTTGTCCAGCCGCACGCCGCCCTCCAGGCGTACCCCGCCCTCCTGGCCCGGATATACGGATCCGGGCGCGCCCTCCAGCCGGATCAGTACGTCCTGGACGAACCCGAGCCGGGTGGCCGCGTCCGAGACGGCGCGGGCGTTCGCGAGGTCGTAGACCGTGACGGTCTCCGGGCGCCAGGCCAGCATCTCGGGCAGCGCGCGCGCCGGGATCTGCACGAGATGGCCCAGGTTGCCGGCCTCGGCTCCCGCCGCGTGCAGGATGCGGGCCTCGGGTGGATCGATGGCCGCGAACCGGGGGATGTGCCGGGCGATGGCCTCGATCAGCTCCGGGTTGCGGCCGATCTGCTTGACCACGAACCACAGTGACAGTCCGAGCCGGTCCGCCTCCCGTGCCAGCAGCGCGGCGTTGGACTCGACGGAGTCGAGATCCATGACGTACGTGTCCGGCGGGATGGCCCCGGATGCGTGCAACTCGGCCGCGAATGCGACCAGTTCGGGGTTGCGGTGCAGGACAGCGTCGAGGAACACGGTCAGTCCCCTGTCTCACGAAGGTCGTGTGTCTCACGAAGGTCGTGCAGCGATCGGCGGAGGATGTCCAGGACGAGGTCCGCGCCGGCGCGCATGGGATTGATCCGCACGGTCCACTCCGCGAGCCCCGGCGCGGCCTCCAGGGACGAGCTCGACATGCGGTAGAACAACGGGGCGATCTCGTAACGGGAGTTGGACCCGACGGGGTAGGGCGCCGCCCCGTACCGCGCCGCCACGGCGGGCAGTTCGCGCGCCACCGGCCGGTCCAGTCGCACCAGCAGACAGCGGTCCTGCGCGTTGGCGATACGGACCTCGGCGACGCCGGGGACCTCGCCGGCCGCCAGCCGCTCGGCCACCTCCGCGCCCACCGCGGACTGCAGCGACCACATCACCGGCACGTGGGTGAGAGCGCGCAGCGCGTCGAGTGCCTGGTGCCCCTGCACCTGGCCGCCCCCGGAGTAGTTGTCCGCGTGCACGCGCGCCACCAGGTCGGCGGCGCCCACCACCACCCCGACGCCCTCCGGGCCGTGCAGCTTGAAGAGCGAGAAGCAGGAGGCGTCGGCGCCCAGCTCGACCCCGCTCCGCGGAACCCGCATGACCGCGTAGTTGTCGTCGACGACCGTACGGACACCCGCCGCACGGCAGGCCGCCAGCACCTCGCCGGGGTCGTAGGAGTCGGCCGGCCGCTGCCGGGTGTGCTGCACGTAGGCCCAGGTGAACCGCCCGCTCGCCAGCGCCTCCGCCAGCGCCGCACGGTCGTTGAAGTCCACCTCGGTCACCGCCACGCCCAGGCCCCGCAGCGTGACGGCGGTGGTGCGGTAGACCGGCGCGCTGTGCAGGAGCAACGGGTCGCCCGCGCCGAGCACCGAGGACAGCGCGGCCCGGATCGCCCCGGTGCCCGCGCCCTGCACGAGGGCGGCGGCCTCGGCGCCGAAGAAGTCGGCGAGCACGGCCTCCACCCTGGCGGTCGTACGCGGCCGGCCGAGTCCGGGGACGACTCCGGCGTCCGCCTCGAAGAGCCGCTCCCCTTCGAAGTGCCGCGCGACGCACTCCATCAGCCGGTACTGGCGGGCGACGGCGTCCTCCAGCGGCACGGTCGGCAGCGGGAAGGTCTCCGGCAACCGGTGTTCCTCCACGGACATCTCAGGCCACCTCCTCGGTGCGCGCGCCGGCCAGGAAGCGGAGCGGATTGCGGCGGGTCATCAGGTCGATCGTGTCGTCGTCCACTCCCGCAGCCCTGAGCCGCGGCAGGAAGGACCGGAACAGATGGCCGTAGCCCTGGCCGCCCTCGGCCCGCAAGTAGCCGTGGCGGGAGACGTCGCAGCTGAGCAGCGCCCGGTCCGCGTGCCCGGCCTCCAGCAGCGCGAGCAGCAGCCGCAGCCGGGTCGCGTCGCTCTGGTAGCTCTCCTTGCCCACCGTGTCGAACGCGACGTACGCGCCCTGCTTGGCCAGCTCCCGGTGCACGCCCGGGTCGTCCAGCAGATCCTGGTGGCCGATGCAGACGCGGTGCGGCGGCAGGCCCTCGGCGGTGAGCAGGGCCAGCTGGGCGGGGCCGCCCCGGCCGAGCTGCGCATGCGTGACCACGGACAGGCCGGTGGACACCGCCGCCCGCGCGGCCGCCGTGAGCGTACGGACCTCCGGCTCGCTCGGCCGCTCCCCGTGGCTCCCGACCTCCCCTATGACGCCGGGCAGCACCCGCTCCGGTCCGATGCCCTCGGTGATCTCGCGTACCAGCGTGCCGGTCAGCTCCTCGACGCCGGCGCCGCCGACCTCCGAGGGGTGGAACGGCTCGTAGTACCAGCCGGTGGCCGCGACGACCGGCACGCCGGAGCCGTGGGCGATCCGGGTCAGTGCCGCCACGTCGCGGCCCATGCCCCGGCAGGTCAGCTCGACGACCAGCGCGAGGCCGTACTCCTCGCGCAGCCCGGTGAGTTCGCGCGTGACCGCGTCGGCGTGGGCGTCGTCGAGCACCGCTGCCCGGTCGGCGTCCCGGCGCAGGTCGAGGGCCAGGTGCTCGTGTGCGAGCGCGGGGCCCCGCACGGCGGCGGGGGAGAGGGGACCGGTGACGGTCCGGATGTCGTGCATGGTGCTGCCTTGCTTCCTTCCTGCCGGAGTGCCGGCTGCGGGGACCGACCGTTGGCCTAAGGGCCGACCGTTGGTCTGGGGGTTGGCCGTTGGTCTGAGGGCCGACCATTGGTCCGGTGACCGGTCGTTGGCCTCCGGGGCCTCGGCCGGACGACCGGTCCGCCCCGTTTCTCGTATGCCGCCGCCCCCGCGAGCCGCGTGCCGGCCGCGTCAGCCGCCCTTGACGGGTGTGAACAGGTCCAGCCAGTACAGGACGTTGAGGGCGATGCCGCCGACGATCACGGCTGCGGGTGCCGCTGCCATGCGGACCACGACCCGGCCCATCGCCTCGTTCAGCAGGTAGAGGCCGCCGACGATGAGGATGCCGAGGCCGCCGCCCATGGCGTTGGCCGCCATCAGCGAGCCGAAGAGGATGGCCAGCTGAAGGGAGTCGCTGATCGCGCCGCGCAGGTGCTCCGAGGAGTCCCGGACCGACGGCAGCCTGCCCAGCACCCGGCCGATCCAGGACAGCGCCAGCACCTCGACGGCGAAGACGACGGCGCCGCATATCAGTGCCAGCCAGGGGTTCGGCAGGAGATAGCCGATCGGGTAGACCAGGGTGAAGCCGGCGATGCCGTACGCGCCCGAGGCCAGCGCCGTGGTGGCGATCAGCGGAACGAAGCCGAAGACACGGTAGAAGTCCACCTGCGCCGCACCGCTGTAGTCGCCCTTGGCGATCAGGAAGCTGGTCGCCTCGCCGCCGCCGAAGATGTGCATCTGGGCCAGCAGGCAGACCCCGGCACCCAGCAGCATGAACAGCGGCAGGTGCTTACGGAGCCGGGTCGCGCTCGCGCTGAACAGCGAGGCCATCGGATCGTCGTCGCCCGACACCGCTTCCGCCGCGTCGTCGCCGTTCGCGATCCGCTCGGCCCGCTCCGCCCTGCGCTCCCGCAGGTCCTTCGAGACGGCGAACGCGATCAGCATCAGCACGCCCACCGCCATGGCGATGGCACCGGCGAAGACGTTCGGCCACAGCTTCATCGTGGCGACGACCAGGACCAGTTCGACGACGCCCGCGATGGCGCCGCGCATCCTGCCGAACTGCTTGGTGATGGCCAGCACCGGAAAGAGCGTGAAGAGGAAGAGGATCGGCGTCGACATCTGCTGCATCGCGGTGAGGAAGTCGACCGGGAGGTCGTGCGCGAGGCTGTTGGCGCCGTTCAGACCGAAGACGATGACCGCGCCCCAGGCCGCGCCGAGGATCGGGGCCAGCCACTTCTTCGGCGAGAGGATGCCGAGGATGTCGGTGGGCAGGAAGACCAGCCACGGGTTCAGCACCCCGGTGGACAGCGCCATCGGCGCGCCCAGCCCGAAGATGAAGCCCGCGGAGAGCCCGAACGACACGGCCGTGGTGGCGCTGCGGGTCGTGCGCCCCTGGATGAAGTCCAGCATGAAGGGGCGTACGCCGTCATTGAAGACGGCCAGGGCCAGATGCGAGATGAAGGCCGTCAGCGCGCAGAGGACGATGACGGTCAGCTGCTGCGGCAGAGACAGGCTGAGGTCTGTGCTGCCGGCGGCTGCGGCGGCGAGATTCCCACTCACGGCTCACTCCTCAATGCCGGGTGCGGTTCAGGCGCCGTGGGCCGCGATGGCGCGGGCGATGACGGGAGCGACGACGTCGATCTGGTCCATGCCGAAGCCGAAGACCTTCTTCCCGTCACCGATGAGCGCCGCCACCTCGTCCTCGGTGGGCACGGAGCGTCCGAATGTGTGGCAGGCGGCGCTGCCCATCAGACCCAGCAGGACACCGAGCGAGGCTCCGGCGCCGGTGTGGCAGGTGCCGAGGTAGTAGTCGGCCTGTCCGGCGCGCAGCTTCATCGCCGCGTCCATGTCGCTGGAGACGACGACGTCCACGCCGTCCAGGGCCAGCTGCTTCACGGTCTTGGCGACGTCGGCCTTGCCGACACCACCGGTGAGGATCTTCGTCATGACGCGTCCCTTCTGACGGCGTTCTTGCGGAGTACGGCGAGATGCATCGCCAGGAAATTGATCTCGGAGTCGGGCAGCGTGGCACCCAGCTCCTTCTCTGCGCGGAAGGAGATGGCCCGGGCGCGCTCGACGGCGTCGGGATGCCCGGCGAGCTCCGCCGCCACCTCCTCGTCGGTGAGGAACTGCTCGATGGGTTCGCCGTTCAGCAGCCGGGTGAGGGCCATCACGAGATGGCTGGTCAGCATCCCTGCGGTGTCCTCGGTGACGGTGTGTCCCTCGGCGGCCAGGGCGGTCAGCTCCTCCTCGACGAAGCGCGTCACCTGCTGAGGCGCCTGTCCGCTCTCCCGGAAGAGCTGGATCCGGAGGGCGAGTCTGTCTTCCATGGGCCGTCCTTTCCTCGCGATGCGTGAGGTGTCCGCGTTATCGACAGTAACCAGGATTCTGGATATTGACGAGAGTCGTGGGGGCTCTTTTTCGAATGAGTGAGTGAAGCTCGCTCTGGTTGACGCTTTGTTCGGTGGGTGTCGGGCGTGGCAGTGACAGAGACCACGCCCGATGCGGGGTGGCGGCAACCGTTTTCTCCGTGGTGCCGCCGCTCCGAGGTCAGTACGAGGGCATGCGCTCGCCGCGCAGTACCTCCCTCTGCAGATCGGTGACGAGCGAGAGATCCACCCCGTCCCGCACCGCGCTCAGGGCTCCCGCACTCTGCGCACGCCCTATGAGTGCGGCGCTGGAGTTGCGGAGCGCCAGATCGCGGGTGATCTCATCGCCCAGCGGCTGTACGTCGACATCCGGCCCGAGGTGGTCCTGAGCCTCGTCGAGATTCCATACCGTGGCGTCCACCTCGCCGCGTGCGAACAGGTCCCGCAGCTGCATGTAGGAGGACTCCACCCATTGGATGTCGTCGCGCCCTACGAACGCGCGCGCGGCCAGCATCCGGAGATCCTCGGACGCGGAGTCGACCGCCACGCGCAGTCCCGGCGTCTCCGGATCGACGCCGTGCCGCAGGAGCAGGCCGTGCGCGCCGACGTACGTGGCCGGGCCGAGATCGGCGACCAGCTCCAGCGGGAGTTCGTCGAGGAACCGGTCGGCGGCGAACCGGGAGAGCACCACCAGGTCGACCTTGCTCGCCAGCAGGGCCTCGACGCGGGTGGCCGCACCGCGCATGAACGTGATGGCGAACGGGGCGCCGGCGCCTTCGAATGCGGTGCGCAGCCCGGTGGCCAGACCCTCGTACCGTCGTGAATAGGGGAGTGGCATGGCGGCGAGCAGTGTGCCCAGTCCGGACAGGCGCCACAGTATGTTGCGGTCGGCCCGCACGAGGAAGGTGCCGAGGTGCCCGCGGGCGACGGTCTCGATCGCACCGGCCTCCTCCAGCATCTGGAGGGCGGCCTGGACCGTGCCGTTGCCCACGCCGAGCTCCTCGGCGAAGTCGCGGACGCGTGGAAGACGGGTGTCCTCGTCATGATTGAGCAGCAGGACCGCGAGCTGCCGGGCAGCCAGTCCGTTGCGAGTGAGGAACCGCTCGTCGACACTGTTCACGCAAATGACAGTAACCAGGATTCTGGATTTTGCCAAGGTGTTTTCCCGCGCGAGTGTGTGCGGCGGGAAAGGTGGCGTACGCGCGAGGGCGGGGCAGGGCCCGGCTGCTCGTCGGCGCCGTGCCGTGGGCCCCGGCGAACGACGCCCGCCCCCTTCCGCGGCTGCGGCAGGGCAACCGGCGTCGGCAGAGCAACCGGCGTTGGGTACAGGGTGCGCCCGGCGCGTCACCGGCCTTGCGGAAGGGCCGCGCTCAGCGCGTACGGGCGATCAGATAGCGGAAGACGTTCGGCATCCACACCGTGCCGTCCGCGCGCTGGTACGGATGCAGCGCCTCGGACAGCTCCTTCTCCACCTGCGCCGGGTCGGCGACCTCCAGAGCGGCGTCGAACATGCCCGTCGACAGCAGCCCGCGCATCGCGCTCGGCATGTCGGCGTACCCGAACGGGCAGGCCACCCGGCCCGAGCCGTCGGGGCGCAGCCCCGCACGCTCGGCCAACTCCTCCAGGTCGTCCCGGCCGCTCGGCCGCCAGCTGCCCGCTCCGGGCGAGGCCGTCCGGTCGAGGGAGACGGACGGATCCGCGAGGCGTTGCGCCACTCGGAGTACGCCGGCCGTCGCGCACCGTTCGAACGGACCCCAGCCGCCGAGCACCACTGGACTGCCGCGTTCGGCGAGCGTCGTCGCCGTCTGCAGGGAGGACACCAGCCCTTCGGCGCTGCCGGCGCAGCCCGCCGGATGGAACGCCGTCACCATGTTGAAGCGGCCCCGCTCCGGGGCGTCCATGCGCTCCGGCCCGCCGCGGGCCAGGCGGGCGGCGGACCCCGCGGAGGCCGCGCTCGCCTCCGGCTGGGGCGTCAGCCGCTCGCGGGCCAGCCGCAGCCGCGGCTCGTCCTCGTCCACCCCGCTCACCTGCGCGCCACGAGTGGCCGCCATGAGCAGGGCGAGCCCCGAACCGCAGCCCAGCGCGAGCAACCGGGTGTGCGGACCGACGTCCAGGCGCTGGTAAACGGCCTCGTACAGCGGCACCAGCATCCGTTCCTGGATTTCGGCCCAGTCGCGGGCGCGCGCCCCCGAACCGGAGCCGCCCGGTACCGGGTGACCAGAAGGGCCGGAACGCTGGAGGCCGTGCTGTACGAGCGTGGGTGTCATGGAAAGCGCCCCTATTCGCCGAGAGCCCGAGCTTGGGAAATGGTCTTCCGCCCCCGATTTGTTGCGCTGTGCCCCCCGATCCAGACAACCCCCCATCGATCCCAGAGTCCAGGGGTTGCGCCCGGTTGTCTACCGCGCGCCCCCGTTTGCGCCCTCCGAGCGCCACCCGGCAGGCGGCGGACGCGGAGGTGACTGTGGTCCTGCGCCGTTCGGGCGCTTCGTTACGGCCGTCACCCGGGTGGCGTACGCCCTCTCGTACCCCCGGCCGTAGGGCGTCCGGGGTGCCGTGGACGGGGTGGTTCCGTACGGCCGCGACGCCACGGGTAGCATCGCGGTGATCAGCGGTCGTCGTCGAGGCGAGGCCGCGCCCTCGGGACTCGTGGGATGCCGGGCACGAAGAAGCCCCGGTGCCGTCCATCCCCGGTAGCGCGCCGGACGTACGCCCCGATACGTGCCGACCAGGTACCCGGTGCGCGTCTCCTCCGGAGAACTGCGCACCCGCCCTCCGTGCGGCGCATGAGCGGAAACTGACCGGTACGTGCAAATTATTTGGGATGCCCCGGAATCGGAACACTGAGCGGCACCGGCTCGTTGTCACGACGTGAGCACGACACCTGTTCTCGCCGCCGAGCTGGCGCTCGCTTGGGCCGACATTCAACGGCACCATCCCGAGCTGCCGGATTTGGCCGCGCCCGAATCCCTGATCGGAGAGTCCTCGTCCGCCTGTGGCGCCGACCTCTCCTTCGAACGGCTGCTCCATGAGGCCGTGCACGGCATCGCCGCCTCCCGCGGCGTCCGCGACACCTCACGCGCCGGTCGCTACCACAACCGCCGATTCCTGGCGATCGCCGAGGAGCTGGGCCTGGACCACGCGGACGAGCCGCATCCCAGCAGTGGCTTCTCCCTGGTCACTCTCAACCCCGAGGCCAGAAGGCGGTACCGCCCCACCATCGAGCGGCTCGGCAGAGCCCTCAAGGCGCACACCGTCGCCACCGCTGCCGACAGCAGCCGGAGCTTCCGCGGCCCGGCGGCGCGGCACGGCTCCTCCGGTGGCGGCGTACGGGTCAAGGCCGTCTGCGACTGCGGACGCAACGTCCGGGTCGTCCCCTCCGTGCTCGCCCAGGCCCCCATCATGTGCGGCGGCTGCGGCAAGCCGTTCCGTATCCCCGAGGTGGCCGCGGTCGGCTGACCGAGGTGCCCAGGCCGGCCGCTCCGCGACACCCGCGGCCGGCCGAGGCCCCGAGGGGCGGGGTGCGGTCCCGCCCGGCGGGAGCGGTGGCGAGGCGCCCGAGGTCGGCCGCCCCACGCTCGTATGGCACAATGGCTAGCTGTACTCGACAGTCGCACAGGACCCCTCTCTCCTCCGGCTGACGCGTCCATCGGGCACTCGGGTACCGCAACCCCACGTGGCATCTCGTTGTGCCCAACCACGTCAACACCAGGAGACACCACTCCCGTGGCAGTCAAGATCAAGCTGAAGCGTCTGGGCAAGATCCGTTCGCCTCACTACCGCATCGTCGTTGCCGACTCCCGCACCCGCCGTGACGGCCGGGCCATCGAGGAGATCGGCCTGTACCACCCGGTGCAGAACCCCTCGCGCATCGAGGTCGACTCCGAGCGCGTCCAGTACTGGCTGGGTGTCGGCGCACAGCCGACCGAGCCCGTCGCGGCCATCCTCAAGGTCACCGGTGACTGGCAGAAGTTCAAGGGTCTGCCCGCCCCGGCCCCGATGAAGGTCGCCGAGCCCAAGGCCGACAAGCGCGCCCTCTTCGAGGCCGCTGCCAAGGACGCCGGTGACGAGCCCAAGGGTGAGGCCATCACCCCCAAGGCCAAGAAGGCTGACAAGAAGGCGGACGAGGCCGAGGCCGAGACGGCCAAGTCCGAGTCGACCGAGGCCTGAGCATGCTCGAGGAGGCTCTTGAGCACCTCGTAAAAGGCATCGTTGACAACCCCGACGACGTGCAGGTCGCCTCGCGCAATCTGCGTCGTGGGCGCGTCCTGGAGGTCCGGGTCCACCCGGACGACCTCGGCAAGGTGATCGGCCGCAACGGCCGCACCGCGCGCGCTCTGCGTACGGTCGTGGGTGCCCTCGGCGGCCGCGGCATCCGCGTCGACCTCGTCGACGTGGACCAGGTCCGCTGAGCATCGGAACACCGGCACGGGCCGGGGTGGGCTTCGGCCCGTCCCGGCCCGTGCCGGTTTGCGGCGGCATTCGGCCGACCGCAACCATCAATTGAGGAACCACGATGGCGAGGACCACCTCCGCGAAAGCGGCGGCGGCTCAGCCGCAAAGAAAGGGCAAGGCGCAATCGTGCAGCTGGTTGTCGCGCGGATCGGGCGTGCCCACGGGATCAAGGGCGAGGTCACGGTGGAGGTGCGCACGGACGAGCCCGAGCTGAGGCTCGCGCCGGGCGCGGTTCTGGCCACCGACCCCGCGTCCACCGGCCCGCTGACCATCGAGACCGGTCGTGTGCACAGCGGGCGGCTGCTGCTGCGCTTCGAGGGTGTGAAGGACCGCACGGCCGCAGAGGCGCTGCGCAACACCCTTCTGATCGCCGAGGTGGACCCCGAGGTCATGCCGGAGGACCCCGAGGAGTTCTACGACCACCAGCTCGTCGACCTCGACGTGGTCACCGCGGACTGCACCGAGGTCGGCCGCATCACCGAGGTCTCGCACCTGCCGTACCACGACCTGCTGGTCGTCGAGCGCCCCGACGGCAGCGAGGTCATGATCCCGTTCGTCACGGAGATCGTGCCCGAGATCGACCTGGAGGAGCAGCGCGCGGTGATCACCCCGCCGCCGGGGCTGCTGGACGAGGACCGGGCCGAGGTCGTCTCCAGCCGGGACACGGCGGACGGTGCCGACTCGACCGGCGCGTCCGAGCAGGACCGCGCCCCCGAAGGCGATCAGCCCTCGCGCGGTGAGGACGCCTGACATGCGCCTCGACGTCGTCACGATCTTCCCCGAGTACCTCGAACCGCTGAACGTCTCCCTGGTCGGCAAGGCGCGGGCCCGTGGCCAACTGGACGTACGCATCCACGACCTGCGCGAGTTCACGCACGACAAGCACAACACCGTGGACGACACCCCGTACGGCGGTGGCCCCGGCATGGTCATGAAGCCCGAGCCGTGGGGCGAGGCGCTGGACTCGGTCATCGCGTCGGCGGAGGGCGAGGACAAGCCGGTGCTCGTCGTTCCGACGCCCAGCGGCCGGCCCTTCACCCAGCAGCTCGCCGTCGAGCTGTCCGAGAAGCCCTGGCTGGTGTTCACCCCCGCCCGCTACGAAGGCATCGACCGCCGCGTCATCGAGGAGTACGGCGACAGCCTGGACGTCCGTGAGGTCTCCATCGGCGACTACGTGCTGGCCGGCGGCGAGGCCCCCGTACTTGTCATGGTCGAGGCCATCGCCCGGCTGCTCCCGGGAGTGCTCGGCAACGCGGCCTCTCATCAGGACGACTCCTTCGCCCCCGGGGCGATGGCCGACCTCCTGGAGGGGCCGGTCTACACCAAGCCCCCGGAGTGGCGCGGCCGTGGCATCCCCGAGGTGCTGATCAGTGGCCACCACGGGAAGATCGCCCGCTGGCGGCGGGACGAGGCCTTCCGCCGTACGGACCGGAACCGCCCGGACCTGATCGAGCGCGCCGACCCCGCCGCGTTCGACAAGAAGGACCGCGAAATCCTCTCCATCCTGGGGTGGGGATCCGGGCCGGACGGCCGATTTGGGCGGACGACCGAGCCCGTGGAAGAATAGGCCGCTGCTGTGCGTCCGGCGTGCGCCCCTGCCACAGGGGGAACGACGCCCGCCCGGCGGACCGGCACCCGAACGCTCTGGTTCGGTCTCCGAAACATCATCACGAATCCCGCTGATGACCTGTGGCATCAGCGAAGAAAGCAGTAGGTCATGCACCTTCTCGACTCCGTCGACGCTGCGTCGCTGCGCAGCGACGTCCCCGCGTTCCGCCCGGGTGACACCGTCAACGTCCACGTCCGCGTCATCGAGGGCAACCGCTCCCGTGTGCAGCAGTTCAAGGGCGTCGTCATCCGCCGCCAGGGCGCCGGCGTGCGCGAGACCTTCACGGTCCGCAAGGTCAGCTTCTCCGTCGGCGTCGAGCGCACCTTCCCGGTGCACACCCCGATCGTCGAGAAGATCGAGGTCGTGACCCGCGGTGACGTCCGTCGCGCCAAGCTGTACTACCTCCGCGAGCTGCGCGGCAAGGCCGCCAAGATCAAGGAGAAGCGCGAGAGCTGACCAGCCGTACGGTGTCCTTACGGCCCGGCCGGTTAGGCTCTGGGCTCGATGGACACCGACGCACAGCCTTCAACGCTTCCGGAGCGCGACTCCTCTCCCGCCCCCGACCAGGGGGCGGAGCAGGGGTCGCGCTCCGCGCGTTTTCTCCGGCGGCGGCAGCGGGCCGGCGAGAGGCCTGCCGGTGCGGCCGGCAGGGGCGCGACGGAGGAGCCCGGGGAGCGCCGCGAGGAAGGCCGTGAGGAGGCCGAGAGGCGTCCGCTGCTGCGGCGCGGGCCCGCGCTGCTGGTGCTGGCCTGTCTGGCGTTCGTGGGGCTGCTGAGCGCCTTCGTCGTCCAGCCGTTCCTGATCCCCAGCTCCTCGATGGAGAACACGCTCCAGGTCGGTGACCGGGTGCTGGTGAACAAGCTGGCGTACCGGTTCGGCGATGAGCCCCGCCGGGGGGACGCCGTCGTGTTCGACGGCACCGGCTCATTCGTTCAGGAGGCGCCGGCGGGCAACCCGGTGACGGGGCTGCTGCGCGGCGCCGGTGCCGCGGTCGGACTCGTACCGGCCGCGGAGACTGACTACATCAAGCGCGTGATCGGCGTCGGCGGGGACCGGGTGACCTGCTGCGACAAACGGGGGCGGATCAAGGTGAACGGCAAACCGGTGGACGAGCCCTATCTCCGTCCCGGGGACAGCGCTTCGGACGTGCCCTTCGACGTGGTCGTCCCCGAAGGGAAGCTGTGGGTCATGGGTGACCACCGCGCCAGGTCGAGCGACTCCCGCGATCACCTGGGAGACCCGGGCGGCGGCACCGTACCGCTGGACAAGGTGATCGGCCGCGCCGACTGGATCGGCTGGCCCGTGGGCCGCTGGACGTCCCTGAAGGGGGCTCACGCGTTCGACGGCATACCGGACCCGGCAGGGGCGCATGGGTAACAGAGGGCGCCCGCGCCACGGACACCATCGGGAAGGCGCACCACAAGAAGAGCGCGGCACGGACGCGTACACCTCCGGGGCGGCAGGTACGCACGACATCGGAGCGGCGGGGACGCACGACTTCGGGGTGCCCGGTGCCGACCCCTACGGGGCCGACGTCCGGACGGGCGGCTCGGCGACGCGTACGACCCTGCCGGCCACGGGCGGCCGGGCCGAACGGAGGCGTCAGGCCAAGCGCATCAAGAGGCGCAGGCAACGGTCGTACCTGAAGGAGATCCCGATCCTGATCGGGGTGGCGCTGGCGATCGCGCTGGTTCTGAAGACCTTCCTCGTACAGGCCTTCGTGATCCCGTCGGGCTCCATGGAGCAGACCATCAAGATCGGCGACCGGGTGCTCGTCGACAAGCTGACCCCGTGGTTCGGCTCGGAGCCGCAGCGCGGGGACGTGGTCGTCTTCAAGGACCCGAACCACTGGCTGGCGGGGGAGCGCACCACCGTGGCCGACGACCCGGTGGGCGTGAAGCAGATCAAGGAAGCGCTCACCTTCATCGGGCTGCTGCCGTCCGCGGACGAGCAGGACCTGATCAAGCGCGTGGTCGCGGTCGGCGGCGACACCGTCAAGTGCTGCGACAAGAACGGCCGGGTCACCGTCAACGGCACGCCCCTGAGCGAGCCCTACATCCACCCGGGCAACCCGCCCTCGCAGCTGAAGTTCGAGGTCACCGTGCCGACCGGACGGCTCTTCATGATGGGCGACCACCGGTCCAACTCCGCCGACTCCCGCTACCACCTGGACGAGCCGTACCGCGGCACCGTGGCGGAGAGCAGTGTCGTCGGCCGCGCTGTCGTGATCGCCTGGCCGTTCGGTCACTGGCGACGCCTGGAAGAACCCGATACGTACGCTTCTGTGCGCGACGCGCCGGGTGCACCGGCGACGCAGGCATCGGTGCCGCATAGGCTGTCACCCGAAGGTTTGACCGTACTCCCGACCCCTGCGGAACTCCCGCTCGTTATGGGAGTGGTGGGCCTGCACCGTTTGACGAGCAGGCAGCGGCTTGGAGTAAGGAGTGAATGTGGGGGACTTGGCGGTCGGCGCACGGTCCGGAACCGAAGAGCCCGAAGAACCAGAGGGGCGCGGTAGGTCCCCCGAGGCGGACGCGGCGCATCAGGAGCAGCAGCCGCGGGACGCGCGACAGGAGAGGGAAGAGGAGAACGGCGGCGTGACGACGGAGAAAAAGCCGCGTTCCTTCTGGAAGGAGCTGCCGCTCCTCATTCTCATCGCGCTGGCCCTGGCGCTGGTCATCAAGACCTTCCTGGTGCAGGCGTTCTCGATCCCGTCAGACTCGATGCAGAACACCCTGCAGCGCGGCGACCGGGTGCTGGTGGACAAGCTGACCCCGTGGTTCGGCTCGAAGCCGGAGCGCGGCGAGGTCGTCGTGTTCCACGACCCGGGCGGCTGGCTGAACGAGGTGCCCACCCCGACGCCCAATCCGGTCCAGAAGGTCCTCAGCTGGATCGGCCTGATGCCGTCCGCGGAGGAGAAGGACCTGATCAAGCGGGTCATCGCGGTCGGCGGCGACACGGTGGAGTGCAAGGGCACCGGTCCGGTGAAGGTCAACGGCACGGCGCTCAAGGAGGACTCGTACCTCTTCGCGGGGAACACCCCGTGCGGCGACAAGCCCTTCGGTCCCCTCAAGGTCCCCGAGGGCCGGATCTGGGTGATGGGCGACCACCGCCAGGACTCCCTGGACTCGCGCTACCACCAGGACCTGAAGGGCAACGGCACGGTGTCGGAGGACGAGGTCGTGGGCCGCGCGTTCACGATCGCCTGGCCGATCAACCGCTGGTCGCTGCTCCCGGTGCCGGACACCTTCGACCAGCCGGCCCTGAATCAGGCGATGGCCGCAGCGCCGGCGGCGCTGGGTCTGGCCGGCGCGGTGCCGATCGTCCTGTGGCGGCGCCGGCGGGTGCTCGCCAAGCTGCCGGCGAACGTGGCCGTGGGCGCGACCGGCAAGGAGCCCCGCGACGGCTGACCGCACAGCCCGCAGGTGAGGGATGTGTGTGCTTCCGGCGGACGGACCGTCGATGTGCGGCGGACGTTGCGCAACGGCGTCCGGGATGCCCGGATCGGGCCGTCGGCCGGAGGCTGACTGGGGCGCGTAACCCCAGGTAATGTGCCGTCCCGGATCTTCGACGCGGGGCTCGCCCGCGGGGCAGGAGCGCGGGATGAGCGGGACCAGGGTGCGTACGGGGGACGGCCACGTCCGGACCGCGGGCAGTGTGCTGTCCGGGCTGGCGGTGGCCCTCGGCTGTGTGCTGTTCCTCGGCGGATTCATATGGGGCGCGGTGCTCTACCGGCCCTACACCGTGCCGACCGATTCGATGGCGCCCACCATCGGGGCCGGCGACCGCGTTCTGGCGCAGCAGGTGGACGGCTCGGAAGTGCGCCGCGGCGACATCGTCGTCTTCCAGGACTCCGTGTGGGGCGACGTTCCCATGGTGAAGCGGGTCGTCGGGGTCGGCGGCGACAAGGTCGCCTGCTGCGACAAGGGCGGCAAGCTCACCATCAACGGCAAGCCCGTAGAGGAACCGTATCTCCAGGGCAGCGGCCCGGCCTCGCCCGTCGGCTTCAAGGCCAAGGTCCCCCAGGGACAGCTCTTCCTCCTCGGTGATCACCGCAGCGACTCCATGGACTCGCGGGTGCACCTCACGGACGGCGATCACGGCGCCGTGCCGCGCGGAGCGGTCGACGCCCGGGTGGACGCCGAGGCCTGGCCGATCAGCAGCTTCGGCATGCTGGACCGGCCCACGACCTTCTCCGACCTGCCCGGCGGCATCTCCCAGCCCGGCCCCCTGCGGCCCATCATGGTGGCCATCGTGGCCGGCGCGGTGCTGATACTGGGGGGAGCGGCCTACGGGCCGATCGCGAACCGGAGGAGGCGAACGCGTGTCTGAGGCGGACACCGGCATGGAGGAGCAGACCGGAACACCCACGGGCACGGCGCAGCGACGCGTCTCCCGGGTGATCCTGCTCGACCCCGAGGACCGGGTCCTGCTGATGCACGGATTCGAACCGGACGAACCATCGCGGACCTGGTGGTTCACGCCGGGCGGCGGCCTGGAGGGCGCCGAGAGCCGGGAGGAGGCGGCCCTGCGGGAGCTCGCCGAGGAAACCGGGATCACCGACGCGGAACTCGGCCCCGTGCTGTGGCGGCGAGAGTGCTCGTTCCCGTTCGACGGGCGGCGCTGGGACCAGGACGAGTGGTTCTACCTGGCGCGTACACGGAGCACGGCGACCCGGCTGAGCGGCCTGACGGAGCTGGAACGGCGCAGCGTGGCGGGTCTGCGATGGTGGACGGTGGCGGAACTTTCCGCATCCCATGAGACGGTGTACCCGACCAGACTCGCCGAGCTGTTGCGCACACTGCTCGACGAAGGACCCCCTAGTGCGCCGGTGGTCCTGGAGACCGAGAGTGTCTGACGCACAATAGGGGGACGCACGGCTGAAGGGGATCTGCCATGAGCGCCGAGGACCTCGAAAAGTACGAGACCGAGATGGAGCTGAAGCTCTACCGGGAGTACCGAGACGTCGTCGGACTGTTCAAATACGTGATCGAGACCGAGCGCCGGTTCTACCTCACCAACGACTACGAGATGCAGGTGCACTCCGTCCAGGGTGAGGTCTTCTTCGAAGTCTCCATGGCGGACGCGTGGGTCTGGGACATGTACCGCCCCGCCAGGTTCGTGAAGCAAGTGCGCGTACTCACGTTCAAGGACGTGAACATCGAGGAGCTGAACAAGAGCGACCTCGAACTGCCGAGCGGCTGAATGACCGTTTCCGCGTGATCGGCCGCGGAGGGGCCTCGTTCCCTCCCATGGGTGACGGGGTTATGCACAGCCGCCGGGTTGTCCACCAAGATCCAATACTTGGCGGCTGAGGCGTCACTGTCGGTGCCGGAGGTGGTGCCGGATGAACGCCACAGCAGAGAACACCCCGGTCGGAAGCGGTACGACAGACCCCGGGCCGGACCGGACAGACCCCGGATCGGGCCGGGCAGGTCCTGGCTCTACAAGAGCGGCCGGCTCGGCGAGGAAACGGCGCAAGCGCCCGCGGCGCCGGGGTGGCCCGGACGGCCGCGCCCGAGCGGGTGGCCGCCGCTCTGGCCTCGGCCGGTACGGCGAGGACCTCGCGACCAGGTGGCTGACGGCCCACGGCATGCGCATCCTCGACCGCAACTGGCGCTGCCGCTTCGGAGAGATCGACATCGTCGCCGCCGACGCCGACGCGTTCGTGGTGTGCGAGGTCAAGACCAGGCGCACCGGCCCGTACGAACACCCCATGGCAGCCGTCACGCCGACCAAGGCCCGCCGCCTGTGCCTCCTCGCGGAACACTGGACCGCGGCGCACGGCGGCCCGCCCCCGGGCGGCGTACGCATCGACGTGATCGGCGTGCAGCTCCCCACCCGCGGTGCGCCCGTCGTGAGCCACGTACGGGGGGTGACCTGATGGGATTCGCCCGTACCTGCTCCGTCGCCCTGGTCGGCGTGGAAGGCGTCGTCGTCGAGGTACAGGCCGACCTCGAACCAGGCGTCGCCGCCTTCACCCTCGTCGGCCTCCCCGACAAGAGCCTCATCGAATCACGCGACCGGGTGCGCGCCGCCGTGGTCAATTCCGGTTCCGAGTGGCCGCAGAAGAAGCTGACCGTCGGGCTCAGCCCGGCCTCCGTCCCCAAGGGCGGCAGCGGCTTCGACCTGGCCGTCGCCTGCGCCGTCCTGGGCGCCGCCGAACTCATCGACCCACGCGAACTCACCGACCTCGTCATGATCGGCGAACTCGGTCTCGACGGCCGGGTGCGCCCCGTACGCGGCGTGCTGCCCGCCGTCCTCGCCGCCGCCGACGCGGGATACCGCCAGGTCGTCGTCCCCGAGCGCACCGCCGCCGAGGCCTCGCTCGTCCCTGGTGTCTCCGTCCTGGGCGTCCGGAGCCTGCGCCAGCTCATCGCCGTCCTCACCGACGGGCCCGTCCCCGAGGAGGAGGACGAAGGCGACGAGCCCGGCCGCCCGGACCCGCTGCTCGCCGGACTGGTCGTCCCGGGGGCCGGGTCCTGCGCCGGGCCGCCTCCCGAGGGGCGACCGCCGGACCTCGCGGAAGTCGCAGGTCAGCACGGTGCCCGGCGCGCCCTGGAGATCGCCGCCGCCGGGCGGCACCACATCTTCCTGAAGGGACCGCCCGGCGCCGGCAAGACCATGCTCGCCGAACGGCTCCCCGGACTTCTGCCGCCCCTCTCGCCCAAGGAGTCACTGGAGGTCACCGCGGTGCACTCCGTGGCGGGCATGCTTCCGCCCGGCCAGCCGCTGGTCAGCCGCCCGCCGTACTGCGCACCGCACCACTCCGCCACCATGGCCTCCCTCGTGGGCGGCGGCAGTGGACTGCCCCGCCCCGGCGCGGTGTCCCTCGCCCACCGCGGTGTCCTGTTCGTCGACGAAGCCGCCGAATGCAGCGCCAAGGTGCTCGACGCGCTGCGCCAGCCCCTCGAAGCCGGCCACGTCGTGGTCGCCCGCGCCGCCGGAATGATGCGGCTCCCGGCGTCCTTCCTGCTGGTCCTGGCCGCGAACCCCTGTCCCTGCGGGCGTTACGGCACCGCAGCGGGTGGCTGCGAGTGCCGCCCGTCCTCGATCACCCGATACCGCGCCCGGCTCTCCGGGCCGCTCATGGACCGGATCGACCTGCGGATCGCCGTCGAGCCGGTCGCCCGCAGCGAACTGGTCGCGGGCACGCGAGGCGAATCCACCGCCACCGTCGCCGACCGGATCCGCGCCGCCAGAGAACGCGCAGCCCACCGCTTCGAGGGCACGCCCTGGCACACGAACAACGAAGTTCCAGGGCACGAGCTGCGCACCCGGTGGTCCGTCGCCCCGGGGGCACTTGTCCAGGCCGAGCGTGACCTGGAGAACGGTCTGCTCACCGCACGCGGCCTGGACCGTGTACTGCGCGTCGCCTGGACCGCGGCCGACCTCGCGGGCCGCGACCGGCCGACGGCCGAGGACGTCGATTTGGCCCTGGAACTGCGCACCGGCGTGCGCCGCGGCGTCCCCCTGGCGGTGAGCCGATCATGACCCTCCTCGGCAGTGCATCGGGAGACGGAGACACAGGCGGGAGGCACGGCCCGGACGCGGGCACACGTCCCGAGCCCGAGCCGGAGCGCCTGGCCCGGGCCGCCCTCACCCGCGTCCTGGAACCGGGCGACGAGGTCACCGGGGGATGGCTGCGGCGGAGGGGCCCGGTCGCCCTCTGGCGCTCACTCCTCGGCGCGGACGACCCGCCCGAAGGCGTCGGCGCGGCAAAGGTGGCGGGCCTGCGGTTACGTGCCGAGCGCGCGTCGCCCGAGGCCGACCTCGCCACCGCCGCCGCGCTCGGCGGCAGGTTCCTCTGCCCCGGTGACGACGAGTGGCCCCGCCAGCTGGACGACCTGGGCGATGCCCGCCCCGTAGGCCTATGGGTACGCGGCACCGCGAACCTCCGTCTGTGGGCCCTGCGCTCCGTCGCCCTCGTCGGCGCCCGCGCCTGCACGGAGTACGGCGCACACGTGGCGGCCACCTTGGGCGCCGGGCTCGCCGAACGCGGCTGGTCGGTGGTGTCCGGAGCCGCGTACGGCGTGGACGGCGCCGCCCACCGGGGCGCACTGGCGGCAGGCGGCGCGACCGTCGCGGTCCTCGCCTCCGGTGTCGACCGCGTCTACCCGAGCGGACACACCGAACTGCTCGGACGCATCGCCGAACAGGGCTTGATCATCGCGGAATTACCACCCGGTGATCATCCGACCCGCAGCCGATTCATCCAGCGCAACCGCGTGATCGCAGCCCTCACCCGGGGCACGGTCGTCGTCGAGGCCGCGCTGCGCAGCGGATCGCTGGCCACCGCCCGCAGGGCCGCCGAGCTGGGGCGGTTCACGATGGGCGTGCCCGGCCCGGTCACCAGCAGCCTGTCGGCCGGCGTCCACCAACTGCTCAGAGGCGAGGCCGCGGTGGTTGCCGACGCGGCCGAGGTCGTCGAACTGGTCGGCAGCATCGGCGACCTGGCCCCCGAACGGCGCGGGCCGGTCCTGGCGCGCGACCTGCTGGACCCGACGGCCGCACGCCTGCTCGAAGCGCTTCCCGTACGAGGGACGGCCGACATCCGCCAGATCGCCCGTGATGCGGGTACGGCTCTGGAAGTGACCCAAGCGAAGCTCTTCGAACTCCAGGCGCTCGGATTCGTTCAAAGATGCGGATCTCGCTGGGAGTTGCCTCCCCGCGGCCGTCCGGCGGGAGGTTACCGGCGAGGCGGTCCTTGACCTGGGGCGAACGGGTGAAAAGGTGAGAGGGATGACCGCAGAATGCATCTTTGCGAGTTTCGCGTGGACGACTGCGAAGTCGCCCGCCGTCATCCGAGGGTGCGGACTACCGGACGAATCTGCGCACTCCCGAACACGCTCTGATCGCACACTGCGACGGCGTAGTCACGCTACGCTCGCAAGGCATCCGCCCTCCACGGA
Organism: Streptomyces sp. NPDC050806; assembly: GCF_055586425.1. NCBI lineage: Bacteria > Bacillati > Actinomycetota > Actinomycetes > Kitasatosporales > Streptomycetaceae > Streptomyces > Streptomyces sp. NPDC050806. The sequence continues at coordinate 373,268 of NZ_JBVJIF010000011.1, forward strand.
CCACCCGACCCTCACGCACCTCTTCACCAGCGTCTCGGCAGAACGGCTCAAGGCGACGAATGCCCCAGCACACTTCCGGGTCTGACCGCGCGGCGGTACCTCCCGCCGCCCGCGGCAGCGTGCGCCCGGCAGCGCCCACCTCGCTAGAGGAGCTCTGGCGCTCCTACAAGGCGACGGGCGACGAACGGCTGCGGGAGCAGCTGATCCTGCACTACTCACCGCTGGTCAAATACGTCGCGGGCCGCGTCAGCGTCGGCCTGCCGCCCAACGTCGAGCAGGCCGACTTTGTCTCCAGCGGTGTGTTCGGGCTGATCGACGCCATCGAGAAATTCGAGCCGGAACGGTCCATCAAGTTCGAGACGTACGCCATCACCCGCATCCGCGGTGCGATGATCGACGAACTGCGGGCCCTGGACTGGATTCCCCGCTCGGTCCGCCAGAAGGCACGGGCCGTCGAGCGCGCGTACGCCACGCTCGAAGCGCAGCTGCGCCGCACCCCCTCCGAAGCCGAGGTCGCCGCGGAGATGGGCATCGCGCTCGAAGAACTGCACGCCATCTTCAGCCAGTTGTCCCTGGCCAACGTCGTCGCCCTCGAAGAGCTGCTGCACGCCGGCGGCGAGAGCGGCGAGCGGCTGAGCCTGATGGACACCCTCGAGGACACGGCCGCCGAGAACCCGGTCGAGATCGCCGAGGACCGCGAACTCCGCCGACTGCTCGCCCGGGCCATCAACACGCTCCCCGAACGCGAGAAGACCGTCGTCACGCTCTACTACTACGAAGGGCTGACCCTCGCCGAGATCGGCAACGTCCTCGGCGTCACCGAGAGCCGGGTCAGCCAGATCCACACCAAGTCCGTCCTCCAGCTGCGCGCCAAGCTCGCCGACGTGGGCCGCTGACCACCGCTGATGCGGCGCGCCACGCTTTACGCCGTGCCGCGGAGTGCCACTGCCGGGGACGCATCCGTACAGTGGTGGCGTGCCCAGGATTCGAGCGGCCTCAGTGGCCGAGCACCGGACCATGCAGCGCGACGCCCTGTTGGACGCTGCTCGTACCTTGCTGTCCGAAGGCGGTACGGAGGCCCTGTCCTTCCCCGCCCTCGCCGAGCGAACGGGCCTCGCGCGCTCCTCCGTGTACGAGTACTTCCGCTCCCGCGCCGCCGTCGTCGAAGAGCTCTGCGCGGTCGACTTCCCGGTATGGGCCGCGGAGGTCGAAGCCGCGATGGAGCGCGTCGAGACGCCCGAGGAGAAGATCGAGGCGTACGTACGGCAGCAGCTCGCCCTCGTCGGCGACCGCCGGCACCGCGCTGTCGTGGCGATCTCGGCGGGCGAGCTGGACGCCGGCGCCCGCGAGAAGATCCGCGCCGCGCACGGCGGCCTCATCGCCATGATCGTCGAGGCCCTGGCAGCGCTCGGCCACGAGCAGCCGAGGCTCGCCGCGATGCTCCTGCAGGGCGTCGTCGACGCCGCGGTCCGCCGGATCGAACTGGGAGCGGCGGAGGACCCGACGGAGATCACGGAGGCGGCGGTGGCAATGACCCTCCGCGGCGTCCGCGGCTGACTCTCCCGCTTCCCCCGGCCCCCCCGCCCCCCGCCCCCCTCCTCCACCACCTCCGAGTCGATCCAGCCCAGCCCAACCCAGCCCGGCTCGGTCCAACCCAGCTCGGCTCGGTCCAACCCGCTCGGCCCGGCCCGACTCGGCCCAGCACGCGCCGGCGGCCTTGCCTCTCCAGTCACGGTCGCGCCCACGTCGGCCGTACCCGGGCCCTGGTCGGCCTTGCCCCTCCAGTCACGATCGCGCTCACGTCGGCCGCACCCGGGCCCAGCTTCGGTCTCGCGCAGGGCCCAGCATCGGTCTTGCTCAGGGCCCAGCATCGGCCGTGACCTCGTCCGGTCGTCGGCCGTAGCCGTAGCCAAACTCCAACCTTGGCCGTAGCCGTAGCCGTAGCCAGGCTCCGATGTCGGCCGTGCACCGGCTCCAGCGCCGGTCGTGCCCCGGGCTCGGCGTCGGTTGTTTCCACGATCACGGTTGGCTGCGCCCCTCCAGCGCTGGGCACGTTCGCGGCCTCGGGGGGCCGCGTCCGCGCTGGAAGATCGCCGCGTCCGTGTCCGCGTCCGAGGGGGCTGACTCAGCGCTCGAATGTCGCCCTGACCCCGTCCGCGCCCGAAGGGGGCTGCGCCCGTGTCCAGCGTCGGCCGCGCCTGCTCAGCGCCAGCCGTTTCCTCTCCGGCCCCTCTCGGCGCTGAGCGGTCTTCGCGCTCGACGTCGGTCGCGCTTGCGCCGTTGCTGGGATGCCCTGGTCAGGGCTGGTCGCCGTGCCGTACGTATCCAGTGGCTACAAGGTCATTACCTCCCTTCGGGTCTCTTGGGTTCTCTTCGGTTCTCTCCGGTGGCGGTGGCTCTTCTGTGGCGTAGGCGGGTGTGGGACCAGGTTGCTGTTGCTGCGAGTGCGATGGCTGCGGTGATGGTGGCGAGGTCGGTGTTGGGGGCGAGGGCGGTTGCTGTGGGGGAGAGGGGTGGGGGTCGGGTCTTGTCGGCAGGGGGCTCGGCCGGGGGTTCGGGCACGGGGAAGACCGGGAGCAGGCGGGGTGCGGCGTTCGCGAGCAGGGACGGCGGGAGGAGGGAGAGCGGGTCCAGGTACGCGCGGCCGCGGCGCAGGCCCCAGTGGAGGCAGGCGGCGTCGCAGTGGTACGGGCCGGACTGGAGGACGGCGACGGGCTGTCCCGCTCTGACACGGGCGCCCTTGCGGACCGTGGGGCGTACCGGCTCGTACGTCGTACGGAGCGGTGGTCGGCCGGTGCCCGACAGGGCGATGGTCAGTACGCCGCGGCCGGCGACCTTGCCCGCGAACGTGACGCGGCCGGGGGCGGCTGCTCGTACGGTCGCTCCGGAGCGTGCGGCGAGGTCCACGCCGCGGTGGCCGGCCGCCCAAGGGGTGGGCGGAGGCAACCAGGGGCGCAAGACGATGGGGCGCGCGCCTGTTATGCCGGAGACCGGCCAGGCGCGGGTTGCGGACGTTCCGCTGGGGGTGTGCCCCTCCGAGGGGGGTCGGTCGGCGGTCGGAGCGCGAGGGCCGCGGGCATCCGCCACCGCAGGCGGCGGAGCGGGGAAGGGAGCGGGCCCGACCAGGAACACAAAGCCGATGACGCATCCCGCGACGCAGCCGATGGCCCAGGTGAGGGCGTGAGCGGTCGTACCCGCACTGCCTGCACTACTCGCACTGGCTGAACTACCCGCACTACCCGCACTACCCGCGGTGCCCCGGTCGGCACGGGATGCCGAGCGGCAGCTAGCTGTAGAGGAGCACAAGGAGCAGGAGGAGCAGGAAGGGCGGGGGCGGGAGGGATGGTGTGACTGGCGCATGAGCTGACCGTGGCGGATGCAGGCCGAGGTCGGGGGATCTTGGTCAAAGGCTGTGGACGACGGTCCTGGTGTGTGCAAGTCGGTAACTCGTGTGAGTGTGGGAGCAGCCGCTGTTCCGCATCCGTGCGAGTAGTGAGATCAGTAGCCGTCCCGCACCCGTGCGAGTGCGGAGCACCCGTCCCGCCGTCCGGAGCCCGCGCCGTCCGGAGCCCGCGCAGCTCGGGCCCCGCAGCCCGCGCCTCGCAGCCCGGTCCTCGCCCTCCCGCCCCCTTCCGGCGGCATGTCGCTAGGTGGTTCGGCGTTCCCGTACACTTCTTGTGGCGATCCGGGCGACCGGGTCGACTTCGCACGCCCCGCCACCAGCGCGTCACTCCCCGTGCTTCACGCGAAGCGCAGTGGAGACGCAGCGCACACGGTGGCCGCGTCCCTCGGTCCTGAACAGGTGTCCCGGTTTTTGCCGGAGCCCCCGTGCAGGCAGGCGCGCAGGGGCGTCAGGCACAGCGGCCGCCCGGCCGCGGTGGAACCGAGAAACACAAGGAGAACGGCCATGGCCGTCGTCACGATGCGGGAGCTGCTGGAGAGCGGCGTCCACTTCGGGCACCAGACCCGCCGCTGGAACCCGAAGATGAAGCGCTTCATCTTCACCGAGCGCAACGGCATCTACATCATCGACCTGCTCCAGTCGCTGTCGTACATCGACCGCGCCTACGAGTTCGTCAAGGAGACCGTCGCCCACGGCGGCTCCGTCATGTTCGTCGGCACCAAGAAGCAGGCCCAGGAGGCCATCGCGGAGCAGGCGACCCGCGTGGGCATGCCCTACGTGAACCAGCGCTGGCTCGGCGGCATGCTGACCAACTTCTCGACCGTCTACAAGCGTCTGCAGCGCCTCAAGGAGCTCGAGCAGATCGACTTCGAGGACGTCGCGGCCTCCGGTCTCACCAAGAAGGAGCTTCTCGTGCTCTCGCGCGAGAAGGCCAAGCTGGAGAAGACCCTCGGCGGTATCCGCGAGATGCAGAAGGTGCCCAGCGCCGTCTGGATCGTGGACACCAAGAAGGAGCACATCGCGGTCGGCGAGGCCCGGAAGCTCAACATCCCGGTCGTCGCCATCCTCGACACCAACTGCGACCCCGACGAGGTCGACTACAAGATCCCGGGCAACGATGACGCGATCCGCTCCGTCACCCTGCTCACCCGCGTGATCGCCGACGCCGTCGCCGAGGGCCTCATCGCCCGCTCCGGTGGTGCCGAGGCCAAGGGCGAGAAGGCCGCCGGCGAGCCGCTGGCCGAGTGGGAGCGTGACCTGCTCGAGGGCGAGAAGAAGGCCGAGGAGCCCAAGGCCGACGAGGCCAAGGCCGAGGAGCCCAAGGCCGAGGAGAAGCCGGCCGAGGCCGCTGCCGAGGCCCCCGCCGCCGAGGCCGAGAAGCCGGCCGAGGCCGAGGCCGAGCAGGCCTGACACCTCAGCATCGGATGATGACGGCGGGGGCCGGTGCCACAAGCGCCGCCCCCGCCGTTCACCCGTAGATCTTTCGACTTTCGAGAAGAGATTCACAGATCATGGCGAACTACACCGCCGCTGACGTCAAGAAGCTCCGTGAGCTCACCGGCGCCGGCATGATGGACTGCAAGAAGGCGCTGGACGAGGCCGAGGGCAACGTCGACAAGGCCGTCGAGGCGCTGCGCATCAAGGGCCAGAAGGGCGTCGCCAAGCGCGAGGGCCGGTCCGCCGAGAACGGCGCCGTCGTCTCCCTCATCGCCGACGACAACACCGCCGGTGTCATCGTCGAGCTGAAGTGCGAGACGGACTTCGTCGCCAAGGGTGACAAGTTCCAGGCTGTCGCCCAGCAGATCGCCGAGCACGTCGCCGCCACCAAGCCGGCCGACATCCAGGCCCTGCTCGCCTCCGAGATCGAGGCCGGCAAGACCGTCCAGGCGTTCGTCGACGAGGCCAACGCGAACCTGGGCGAGAAGATCGTCCTGGACCGCTTCGCGCAGTTCACCGATGGCTTCGTGACCGCGTACATGCACCGCACCATGCCCGACCTGCCCCCGCAGATCGGCGTCCTCGTCGAGCTCGACAAGGAGAACGCCGAGGTCGCCAAGGGCATCGCGCAGCACATCGCCGCCTTCGCGCCGAAGTACCTGTCCCGCGAGGACGTGCCGGCCGACGTCGTCGAGGCCGAGCGCCGCGTCGCCGAGGAGACCACGCGTGCGGAGGGCAAGCCCGAGGCTGCCCTGCCGAAGATCGTCGAGGGTCGCGTCAACGGCTTCTTCAAGGAGGCGACGCTGCTCGGTCAGCCGTACGCCCTCGACAACAAGAAGTCCGTCGAGAAGGTCCTCCAGGAGGCCGGTGTCACCCTGAAGCGCTTCGCGCGCATCAAGGTCGGCATCTGAGTCGAGCCGAAACCCTGCCGCCGGGCCACGGCCTTCAGGGCCGGGCCTGTCGCAGGGCAGCGAATGACCCGCGGCCCCGCTAGGGTCGTACGCAGTCGGCCGCTCACCGGCCGGCCGCAGATGTGACGAGGAGGCCATTGCCGCACAGGGATCTGACCAGACCCCCGGCAATGGCCTTCTTCGTATGTGCACGAGGAGAGCGCAATGAATCACGGTGCCGACGGCGCGGACAAAGCCCACAAAAAGGGGAAGGGCCGCTTCCTTCTGAAGCTTTCGGGGGAGGCGTTCGCCGGCGGCGGAGGTCTGGGTGTCGACCCGGACGTCGTGCACGCCATCGCCCGTGAGATCTCGGCCGTGGTCAGTGACGGCTACGAGATCGCCATCGTGATCGGCGGCGGCAACTTCTTCCGCGGCGCCGAGCTGCAGCAGCGCGGCATGGACCGCGCCCGCAGCGACTACATGGGCATGCTCGGCACGGTCATGAACTGCCTGGCCCTCCAGGACTTCCTGGAGAAGGAGGGCATCGACTGCCGCGTGCAGACCGCCATCACCATGGGCCAGGTCGCCGAGCCGTACATCCCGCTGCGCGCCATCCGCCACCTGGAGAAGGACCGCGTGGTCATCTTCGGTGCGGGCATGGGCATGCCGTACTTCTCCACCGACACCACCGCCGCCCAGCGCGCTCTGGAGATCGACGCGCAGGCCATGCTGATGGGCAAGAACGGGGTCGACGGCGTCTACGACTCCGACCCCAAGAAGAACCCCGACGCGGTGAAGTTCGACGCGCTCGAGTACGGCGAGGTCATCACCCGCGACCTGAAGGTCGCCGATGCCACCGCCATCACGCTGTGCCGGGACAACAAGCTTCCGATCCTCGTCTTCGAGCTGCTCGCAGAGGGCAATATCGCGCGCGCCGTGAAGGGTGAGAAGATCGGCACGCTCGTCAGCGATCAGGGCACCAGGGCCTGACGGCCCGCACCGCCGCGATCCGTACGGGCAGCAGGTGTCCGTACGATCCGTACGGGCATCCCGTGTCCGTCCGTACGATCCGTAGGGGCAGCACGTGCCGACCGTACGAGCCGTACGGGGAGCACGCGTTCGCCGGTACGAGCCGTACGGACGGCAGCCCGTACGCGCGGCAACTCCCGGCCGTGGGAAGACCACGGCACGGGGATGGACAACCGCCTGCCGGTCGGACACCGTGCAGGAGAAGACGCGCGCAGGGGCGAGGCTCTGCTTCTTACGATTAAGACCAGGAGCAAGTGGTGATCGAAGAGATCCTCCTCGAGGCCGAGGAGAAGATGGAGAAGGCCGTCGTGGTCGCCAAGGAGGACTTCGCCGCGATCCGCACCGGGCGTGCGCACCCGGCGATGTTCAACAAGATCGTGGCGGACTACTACGGTGCCTTGACGCCGATCAACCAGCTGGCGTCGTTCTCGGTGCCCGAGCCGCGGATGGCCGTGGTGACCCCGTTCGACAAGAGCGCGCTGCGCAACATCGAGCAGGCCATCCGGGACTCCGACCTCGGCGTCAACCCGAGCAACGACGGCAACATCATTCGCGTGAACTTCCCCGAGCTCACCGAAGAGCGCCGCAAGGAGTTCATCAAGGTCGCCAAGAACAAGGCCGAGGACGCGAAGATCTCCATCCGCAGCATCCGCCGCAAGGCGAAGGAGACCCTCGACAAGCTCGTCAAGGACAAGGAGACCGGCGAGGACGAGGTGCGCCGCGCCGAGAAGGAGCTCGACGACACCACCGCGAAGTACGTCGCGCAGGTGGACGAGCTGCTCAAGCACAAGGAATCCGAGCTGCTCGAGGTCTGATGAACGAGTCATCCTGGGGGGCCCGCCCCACGCCCTCGGCAGGCGGGACCCCACCCGGCGCCGGTCCGTGGCCACCTGGCACCGTACCGGCAGCCCCGTCGGCGGGTCCCGTGCACGACTGGGCCGCGGCAGCGCAGACTCGGCCCATGCCCACCGTGCCCGACGCAGGCGGAGACCAGGACGACCACCGGGACGAACGGGGGGCCGCTCGGCTGAGTGGCCCCCTCTTCCACGATGACCAGCACCGGGAACCCATGCCCACAACCCCGCCGGCACCGGACGACAGCCCCTCTCCGGAGAAGCCGGCGAAGAAGAGCGCGGGCCGCAATCTGCGGGCCGCCATAGGGGTGGGCGTCGGCCTCGGCGTGATCATCGTGCTCTCGCTGTTCGTCTACAAGCCCGTCTTCGTGGGCGTCGTCGCGGTCGCCGTGGTCGTCGGGCTCTGGGAGCTGACCTCCCGGCTCGCGGAGCGCAAGGACATCCGCGTGCCCCTGGTGCCGCTCGCGGTCGGCGGTACGGCCATGGTCGTCGCCGGATACGTACGCGGGGCCGAGGGCGCCTGGGTGGCCATGGCGCTCACCGCGCTCGCGGTCCTCGTCTGGCGCATGACGGAGGCTCCGGACAACTACCTCCGGGACGTCACGGCGGGCGTCTTCGCGGCGTTCTACGTACCGTTCCTGGCGACCTTCGTGGCCCTGATGCTCGCGGCGGACGCGGACGGGCCGCAGCGGGTACTGACCTTCCTGCTGCTCACGGTCGTCAGCGACACCGGTGCGTACGCCGTCGGCTGGCGCTTCGGCCGCACGAAGCTCGCCCCCCGCATCAGCCCCGGCAAGACCCGCGAGGGCCTGGTCGGCGCGGTGGCCTTCGCCATGGCGGCGGGCGCGCTGTGCATGGAGTTCCTCATCGAGAACGGCGCGTGGTGGCAGGGCCTGCTCCTGGGCCTCGCCGTCGCCGCCAGCGCCACCCTCGGCGACCTCGGCGAGTCCATGATCAAGCGGGACCTGGGCATCAAGGACATGGGCACCCTGCTGCCCGGCCACGGCGGCATCATGGACCGCCTGGACTCCCTGCTGCCCACGGCCCCGGTGGTCTGGCTCCTCCTGGTCCTCTTCGCGGGCACGGGCTGACGCGCCCGGCCGCTCCACGCCACAGGCCCCCGCGCGAGCCGCGCGGGGGCCTGTGCGCGTCGGGTACGTACCCCTGGCTGCGGTTCTCCGCGGTCCGGGGACCGTGCCGTCACACGGACAAGGGGACCGGGTGGATCTCGTCGGCCCGGTGCCCGGCGCGTTCGTGGATGCGCTGCACCGCGTCGGCCGAGGGGGCCTCGGAGAGGCAGTAGACCGTGCCGGACCCCGGGTCCGCCCAGGCCTTCTCGAAGTGGACGCCTTCTTCCTTCTCGATGTCCAGGTCGGCCTGGTGGGCCTGTCGCAACTGGTCGGCCGTGAGGTCCTTCATCCCGTGGTGGACGTCCATGAACTGGGCCATGACGCTGCGCCTCCTTCCGGCTCGCGCGTCCCGCCGCCGAGACGTGCCGAGCCCGCGTACCGGCTCCGTCCTCTCCATCGTCTGCCCGTACGCCCGCAGCGGCGACCGGGCGGGCCACGGGCCGGAAAGCGCCCAGCGGCACGGCGAGGGTGACCGTCCCCACCCCGCTCCCACCAGGGCAGCCCCCGATGATCTGCCACACTGGACGGACCATGCCTGCACCTGGAGAACTTACTTTTGTCGCGCCGCGGGGGGCCAAGAAGCCGCCGCGGCATCTTGCCGATCTTTCGCCTGCCGAGCGCAAGGAGGCCGTGGCGGCGATCGGGGAGAAGCCGTTCCGCGCCAAGCAGCTTTCGCAGCACTACTTCGCGCGGTACGCGCACGACCCGGAGCAGTGGACGGACATCCCGGCCGCCGCGCGGGAGAAGCTCGCGGCCGAGATGCTGCCGGAGCTGATGAGCGTGGTGCGGCACATCTCGTGCGACGACGACCAGACCCGGAAGACGCTGTGGAAGCTCTTCGACGGGACGCTGGTCGAGTCGGTGCTGATGCGGTACCCGGACCGGGTCACGATGTGCATCTCCTCGCAGGCCGGGTGCGGCATGAACTGCCCGTTCTGCGCGACGGGGCAGGCGGGGCTGGACCGGAACCTCTCGACGGCCGAGATCGTTCATCAGATCGTCGACGGCATGCGGGCGCTCCGGGACGGGGAGATCCCTGGCGGGCCGGCACGGCTGTCGAACATCGTTTTCATGGGGATGGGCGAGCCGCTCGCCAACTACAACCGGGTGACGGGGGCCATCCGGCGGCTGACCGACCCCGAGCCCGACGGGCTGGGCCTGTCGCAGCGGGGGATCACCGTGTCCACGGTGGGGCTGGTGCCGGCGATGCTGCGCTTCGCCGACGAGGGCTTCAAGTGCCGGCTGGCCGTCTCGCTGCACGCGCCGGACGACGAGCTGCGCGACACGCTCGTGCCGGTGAACACGCGCTGGAAGGTGCGTGAGGTGCTGGACGCGGCGTGGACGTACGCGGAGAAGTCCGGGCGCCGTATCTCGATCGAGTACGCGCTGATCCGGGACATCAATGACCAGGCGTGGCGGGGTGACCTGCTCGGGCGGCTGCTCAAGGGGAAGCGGGTCCATGTGAACCTGATTCCGCTGAACCCCACCCCCGGCTCGAAGTGGACCGCCTCCCGGCCCGAGGACGAGAAGGCGTTCGTCGAGGCGATCGCGGCGCACGGCGTGCCGGTGACGGTGCGGGACACCCGTGGGCAGGAGATCGACGGCGCGTGCGGCCAGCTCGCGGCCTCGGAGCGCTGAGGGCCCAGGGGGGAGACCAAGGGCGGGCCGCTGGGGCCCGGGGGAGCACGTGGGCCCTCGGAAGGCCGGCGGCGCGCTGGTACCGTGGCGTCGAACGTTCGTACATCACCTATACCGCACACCATCCGACAGGGGAGCGCCACAGCGCTGAGAGTGCGAGCAGTGAAGCCGATGCCGCTGCCGCAGACCCTTGAACCTCGCCCGGGTCATTCCGGGTAGGAAGTTCGGTCTCCTCATGCTGTTGCGCCCTGCTCGCGGCTCCGGTCCACCGGACGCCGCGGGCGGGGCCGCGTCTCTTCCTGGCCAGCCAGGAGGAATGAACCAGTGAGCACCATCAGGAAGTCCGTGATGGCGGCCGTCGCCGTCGCGGTGGGCGGTACGGCGCTGGCCGGCTGCGGTACGTCCGGCGGCGGGCCGGCCGAGGACAGGACCGTCAAGCTCGTCTCGCACGACTCCTTCGCCGTCTCGAAGTCCGTACTGGCCGAGTTCGAGCGGCGCAGCGGCTACAAGGTGCAGATGGTCAAGGGCGGGGACGCCGGGAAGGCCGTCAACCAGGCGGTGCTGACCAAGGGCAACCCGCAGGGCGACGTCTTCTTCGGCATCGACAACACGCTGCTCTCGCGCGGGCTGGACGAGGGGCTGTTCACGCCGTACAAGGCCAAGGGGCTGGCCGGGGTGCCGGAGAAGCTGCAGCTGGACAGGGCGCAGCACCGCGTGACGCCCGTCGACTACGGCGACACCTGCGTGAACTACGACAAGGCGTACTTCGAGAAGCACCGGATCGCGCCGCCGAAGACCTTCGACGACCTCCTCAAGCCCGAGTACAAGGGACTGCTGGTCACCGAGAACCCGGCCACGTCGTCGCCGGGGCTGGCCTTCCAGCTCGGCACCGTCGCGGAGTACGGCAAGGGCGGCTGGCAGGACTACTGGAAGAAGCTCAAGGCCAATGGTGTCGAGGCCGTCGACGGCTGGGAGCAGGCGTACTACGAGCGGTTCTCCGGCTCCGGGGGCGGTGGCGGCAAGGGCGACAAGCCGCTGGTCGTCTCGTACGCGTCCAGCCCGCCGGCCGAGGTGATGGACAAAAAGCCGGCCCCGAAGGAGGCGCCGACCGGCGTCGCCACCGGTACCTGCTTCCGGCAGATCGAGTTCGCCGGGCTGCTGAAGGGCGCGGCGAACGAGAAGGGCGGCAAGGCGCTGCTGGACTTCCTGATCAGCAAGGAGTTCCAGGAGGACATGCCGCTGCAGATGTTCGTGAACCCGGCGGTCGAGGGCGCGAAGGTGCCCGAGCTGTTCACCCGGTACGGGCAGAAGATCGACGACCCGAAGACGGTGGCGCCCGACGAGATCAGCAAGAACCGCGAACAGTGGATCAAGCAGTGGTCGTCGCTCGTCCTGAAGTGACGGCTGGGGAAGGCGAGGTGGCGGCAGGAGGCGCCGAAGCGGCCGGCGCTCCGGCCGCACGCGGCACGGGCGGCCTTGGTGCGGGACGCCGTGCCGCGGCGACCCGGCTCGCGCTGATGGCGCTGCCGGTCGCCTTCTTCGTCCTCTTCTTCGCCTACCCCGTCGTCACGATCGTCGGGCGGGGGCTGCGGGAGGGCGGCAGCTGGCAGTGGGGGCGGGCCGCGGACGTGCTCGGCGACCCCGACCTGCTGCACGTGCTGTGGTTCACCGTCTGGCAGGCGGCGGCCTCCACGGCACTCACGCTGCTGATCGCGCTCCCCGGCGCATACGTCTTCGCGCGCTTCGAGTTCCCCGGAAAGAGACTGCTGCGGGCGGTCGTCGCCGTGCCGTTCGTGCTGCCCACCGTCGTCGTCGGCTCCGCCTTCCTCGCGCTCGTCGGCCGCGGCGGACTGCTGGACGACCTCTGGGGCGTACGGCTGGACACCTCGGTGTGGGCGATCCTGCTCGCGCACGTCTTCTTCAACTACGCGGTCGTCGTACGGACCGTCGGCGGGCTCTGGGGCGCCCTGGACCCGCGGCAGGAGGAGGCCGCGCGGGTGCTGGGCGCCGGGCGGTTCGCGGCCTGGCGGCAGGTGACCCTGCCCGCGCTCGCGCCCGCCGTGGCCGCCGCGGCGCTGATGGTCTTCCTCTTCACCTTCACCTCGTTCGGCATCGTGCAGATCCTCGGGGGGCCGCGCTACGCCACCCTCGAAGTGGAGATCTACCGGCAGACCGCCGACTTCCTGGACCTGCCGACCGCAGCGGTGCTCACCCTGCTCCAGTTCGCCGCGGTCCTCGCCCTCCTCGGGCTGCACGCGTGGACGGTCCGGCGCCGCGAGAGCGCGCTGAAGCTCGTGGACGCGGCGCGCACGGCGCGCCGGCCGCGCGGGGCCGGGCAGTGGGCGCTGCTGTGGAGCACGCTCGCGGTGATCGTCGTCCTGCTGGTGCTGCCGCTGGCCGTACTGGTCGAGCGGTCCTTCGCCGGGCCCGACGGCCACGGCCTGGCCTTCTACCGGGCGCTGCAGGCCGCGGCCGGCGCCGACTCGACGTTCACCGTGCCGCCGCTGACCGCCCTGGGGAACTCGCTGGCGTACGGAGCGGCCGCGACCGCGATCGCCGTCGTCGTCGGCGGACTGGCCGCGGCGGCGCTGGCGCGGCGGGGCGGCGGCCGGCTCGTCCGTGGCTTCGACGCGCTGCTCATGCTGCCGCTCGGCGTTTCCGCCGTGACCGTCGGCTTCGGCTTCCTGATCTCGCTGGACGAGCCGCCGCTGGATCTGCGCGCCTCGTGGTGGCTGGTGCCGCTGGCACAGGCGCTGGTGGGGGTGCCGTTCGTCGTACGGACCATGCTGCCGGTGCTGCGCGCGGTGGACGGGCGGCTGCGGGAGGCCGCCGCGGTGCTGGGGGCCGCGCCCTGGCAGGTGTGGCGCGAGGTGGACCTGCCGCTGGTGCGGCGGGCGCTGCTCGTCGCGGCCGGCTTCGCCTTCGCCGTGTCGCTCGGCGAGTTCGGGGCGACGGTGTTCATCGCGAGCCCGGACCGGCCCACCCTGCCGGTGGCCGTGGCCCGGCTGCTGGGGCGCGCGGGGGAGCTCAACTACGGGCAGGCGATGGCCCTGTCGACGATTCTGATGGTGGTGTGCGCGGCGGCGCTGCTGGTGCTGGAGCGGGTACGCACCGACCGGACGGGAGAGTTCTAGGTGACCGAAAACCCGGCGGAAGGTTCCGTCGCGTCCGCCGAACAGGCCCCGTCCGGAGCGCCGTTGCTGCGGCTCGGCGGTCTCACCGTGCGCTTCGGGACGCACACCGCGCTGGACACGGTGGGGCTGGACGTCGCCGAGCACGAGACGGTCTGCGTCCTCGGACCGAGTGGCAGCGGCAAGTCCACCCTGCTGCGGGTGATCGCCGGGCTGCAGCAGGCCGACGCCGGAGAGGTCGTACTGGACGGCCGGGACCTGCGTACCGTGCCGACCCACCGGCGCGGCGTCGGGCTGATGTTCCAGGACCACCAGCTCTTCCCGCAGCGCGACGTGGCGGGCAACGTCGCCTTCGGGCTGCGGATGCGGGGCACGGCGCGGGCCGAGCGGGAGCGCAAGGTCGCCGAACTGCTCGATCTGGTGGGCCTCCCCGGCGCCGGGCGCCGTGCCGTCGGCTCGCTCTCCGGCGGTGAGCAGCAGCGCGTCGCACTGGCCAGAGCGCTGGCACCCGGGCCCCGGCTGCTCATGCTGGACGAGCCGCTCGGGCAGCTCGACCGCGGCCTGCGCGAACGCCTCGTGGTCGAACTGCGGCGGCTCTTCGGGGAGCTGGGGACGACCGTGCTGGCGGTCACGCACGACCAGGGTGAGGCCTTCGCGCTCGCCGACCGGGTCGTGATCATGCGGGACGGACGGATCGCGCAGGCCGGGACGCCGCTGGAGGTGTGGCAGCGCCCCGCCGACGAGTTCGTCGCGCGCTTCCTCGGCTTCGACAACGTCGTACCGGCCACGGTCACCGGCGAGGCCGCCGACACGCCTTGGGGAAAGGTGCCGGTCCCCGAGGGTACGGGGGAGGGCGCCTGCCGCCTCCTCGTCCGCCCGGCCGGCGTCCGCCCGGTGCCGCCCCACGAGGGTCTGCCCTGCACCGTCGCGGCGCGCACCTTCCGCGGTACGCACGTCGCGCTGCGCCTGCGCCCGGCGGCCGGCCCCGAACTGGACGCGGCCTGCCCCCTCGCGTCAGCGCCGGAGGTGGGCGCGCGAGTGGGCGCGGCATTCACGGCGAGCGACGTGGTGGTACTGCCGGCGGGGGACTGACCCCCTTCGAGGGCCGGCCCCCGCGCGCCCGTTCCGCCCGTGCAGCCGAGCCAGCCGGGGGCCGCGTGCGGCCCCCGGGGAGCCTCAGCCGCCCAGCGGGCCCGCTGCCAGGTGGGCGACGCCGCCTGTGACCGCTGCGAGGACGACGAGGAGGACGGACGCGCGGAGGGCCGCGGCGCGGCGGAGGAGGCCGGCGGGGGTGCCGAGGCGGCGCAGGGCCTCGGTCGTGGCGGAGCGGGCGGTGCGGGACTCGGCCACGGTGATCAGGACGCACAGCGCCGTGCACGCGAGCACCAGGCCGGTGCCGAGCGCGGTGAGCGGGCCGAAGGAGGCGCGGCCGTCGTGGCCGTGCAGGGCGAACGCGCCGGGGCCGTACACCACGTACCCGGCATAGCCGCCGGACGCGGCCGCCATCAGGACGCCGAGCGGGCGGCCCACCCGGCGGGACTCCTCCTGGAGCACCCGGCCGGCCAGCAGCCGCACCGCGCCGCTGCGGCCCATGCCCAGGACGCGCCCGATGAGGTGGACCAGTCCGGGCGCGGCCAGCACCAGGCCGGCGGCCGACAGCAGCCAGCCGGTCACCACGCCCGCCTCGCCGGTGACCAGCCCGCCGGGCAGCCGCAGCAGCCGGGCGCCGGGGCCGGTGTGGCCCGCCGCGTAGACCTCCAGGGCCAGCCCGGCGGCGGTGAGCGCGATGCCCCACGGGAGTCCGGCCGGGGTGGCGCCGGCGGTACGGGGCGGGTCGTCGGCGCACGGCGCGGACGGCTCGTTCCGGCCCGGGCGGAGCACCACGGCGGTCGCGATGCCGGCCACCACGGGGACCGCGGCGAGCAGCACGCCGACCGCGGCGTACGGGAGCGGGTCGCGGCCGAGCAGCGCCTCGGGGCCCACCGGCGCGCCGCCCAGGGCGCCCCGCAGCCGCAGGAAGGCCAGCAGGCCCAGCAGACTGCCCAGGACGCAGCCGAGCACGGTCGTGGCGGCGGCGATCAGCGTGAGCCGGACCGGACCGAGCCCGGCGGCCGTCATGCCGTCGTGCAGCCGGGCGGCCGGATCCGTACGGGCCACGGCGACGGCGAGCTGCGCGGTGGCGGCGAGCGGGACCAGGCACCAGGCCAGCCGCAGTGCCGACCCGGCGCTGTCGCCCGGGGTGTCGACGGCGTGGCCGAGCGTGGCGAGCAGCAGGAAGGCCGTGCCGGCCGCCGCCGCGACGACCAGCAGGCGGCGCAGGTGCACCGCCGGACGGGCGCCCCGGCCTAGACGGAGAGCGAGCACTCTTCCCTGCCTTCCGTCTCTGCGGGGCCCTCGGCCTGGCCCGCGGCGGCCCGCCGGCCGTCCAGCAGGGCGAGGGTGCGGTCGGCGAGCGTGGCCGCTTCCGGTTCCTGGGTGGCCAGTACGACGCTGATGGCGTGGCTGCGGGCGGCGTTGACGATCGTCCGCAGCACCTGCGCGGCGTCGGCGCGGTGCAGCGGCGCGGTCGGCTCGTCGGCGAACAGCACCTGCGGGGTGACGGCC
Source organism: Streptomyces sp. NPDC050806 (assembly GCF_055586425.1). Taxonomy (NCBI): domain Bacteria; kingdom Bacillati; phylum Actinomycetota; class Actinomycetes; order Kitasatosporales; family Streptomycetaceae; genus Streptomyces; species Streptomyces sp. NPDC050806. Next base: position 389,384 of record NZ_JBVJIF010000011.1, read on the forward strand.
AGCGCACGGGCGACCGCCACGCGCTGCTGCTGCGCCCGGTCCAGAGCCGCGGGCCGCCGCTTGGCGCAGTCCGCCACGTCCAGCCGCTCCAGCCACTCGGTGGCGGCCTGTTTCGCGGCCCGGTGGCCCTCGCCGCGCACCAGGAGGGGCAGCGCGGCGTTCTCCCGGGCGGTCAGCTCGGGGACCAGCCGGGGTTCGGTGCCGACCCAGCCGAAACGGTCCAGCCGGAGCCGCTCCCGGCTGGTCGCGGAGAGGGTGTGGACCGGGTGGCTGTTGAACCAGACCTCGCCGCTGTCCGCGACGAGCTGCCCGGAAAGGCACTTCAGGAGCGTGGTCTTGCCGCTGCCGCGCGGACCGGTGACGGCCAGGATCTCCCCTTCGCGCACACCGAGCGAGATGCCGGTGAGTGCGGGGCTCTGACCGTGGGCGTGGTGCAGTCCGCGAGCCCATAGAACGTCGTTGTCGGGCGGGGCCACCATCTGCGCACCTCGTGCTCGCTCGCGTCCTTCGTTCCCCTGACCGGGTGAACGACCATGGAGGGTATCGGTCACAAGCACGGTAGGTACTGCCGGGTCCCGCCATTCACCGCTCAGCACGGAAGACGGCCGAGGTTCACTCATATGGCTTGAAATGAGTGACCTCGGCCGTCGGTTGTTCCGTTGTGCATCCCCTTTTCGGGGACCGCCGCGAGCAGGTCGGGCGGAGCGGGTTCCGTGGCCCCGCTCCGCCCGTTCCCTCCGGTGGGGGCCGGAGGGACAGCTCGGTACCGCGGATCAGAGCTTGGCCCAGGCCTCCGTGAGGACGCCGCGCAGGATCTGCTCGATCTCGTCGAACACCGTCTGGTCCGCGATCAGCGGCGGGGCCAGCTGGATGACCGGGTCGCCGCGGTCGTCGGCGCGGCAGTACAGGCCGGCGTCGAACAGCGCCTTGGAGAGGAAGCCGTACAGGACGCGCTCGGTCTCCTCGTCGTTGAACGACTCCTTGGTGACCTTGTCCTTGACCAGCTCGATGCCGTAGAAGAAGCCGTTGCCGCGGACGTCGCCGACGATCGGCAGGTCGTGCAGCTTCTGGAGCGTCGAGAAGAAGTTGCCCTCGTTCTCCAGGACGTGCTTGTTCAGGCCCTCGCGCTCGAAGATCTCGAAGTTCCCCAGCGCCACGGCCGAGGAGACCGGGTGGCCGCCGAAGGTGTAGCCGTGCAGGAAGGTGTTGTCACCCTGGTAGAACGGCTCGGCCAGCCGGTCGGAGATGATGCAGGCGCCGATCGGGGAGTAGCCCGAGGTCATGCCCTTGGCGCAGGTGATCATGTCCGGGACGTAGCCGAACTTGTCGCACGCGAACATCGTGCCGAGGCGGCCGAAGGCGCAGATGACCTCGTCCGAGACGAGCAGCACGTCGTACTGGTCGCAGATCTCGCGGACCCGCTGGAAGTACCCGGGCGGCGGCGGGAAGCAGCCACCGGCGTTCTGCACCGGCTCCAGGAACACCGCGGCGACGGTCTCCGGGCCCTCGAAGAGGATCTGCTGCTCGATCTGGTCGGCGGCCCAGCGGCCGAAGGCCTCGGGGTCGTCGCCGTGGATCGGGGCGCGGTAGATGTTGGTGTTCGGCACCTTGTGCGCGCCGGGGACCAGCGGCTCGAAGGGGGCCTTCAGGCCGGGCAGGCCGGTGATGGACAGGGCGCCCTGCGGGGTGCCGTGGTAGGCCACCGCGCGGGATATGACCTTGTGCTTCATCGGCTTGCCGGTGAGCTTGAAGTACTGCTTGGCGAGCTTCCAGGCGGTCTCGACCGCCTCGCCGCCGCCGGTGGTGAAGAAGACCTTGTTCAGGTCGCCGGGGGCGTAGTGCGCCAGGCGCTCGGAGAGCTCGACGGCCTTGGGGTGGGCGTAGGACCACACCGGGAAGAAGGCGAGCTCCTGGGCCTGCTTGGACGCGGTCTCGGCCAGCTCGACACGGCCGTGGCCGGCGTTGACCACAAAGAGGCCGGCGAGGCCGTCGATGTAGCGCTTGCCCTTGTCGTCGTAGATGTTCGTGCCCTCACCGCGGACGATGGTCGGCACGGGGGCGTTCTCGTACGACGACATGCGGGTGAAGTGCATCCACAGGTGGTCGTACGCCGTCTTGGAAAGGTCGGCGCTCATGGTTATCGCGTTCCCCAGGTATAGGTCTGCTTCTTGAGCTTCATGTAGACGAAGCTCTCGGTGGTGCGCACGCCGGGAAGCGTGCGGATGCGCTTGTTGATCACGTCCAGGAGGTGATCGTCGTCCTCGCAGACGACCTCGATCAGCAGATCGAAGGAACCGGCGGTGACGACGCAGTACTCGACCTCGGACATGCCCGTGAGGGCCTCTGCCACGGGATCGACGTCGCCCTCGACGTTGATTCCGACCATTGCCTGCCGCCGGAAGCCGACCGTGAGGGGGTCGGTGACGGCGACGATCTGCATCACACCCTGGTCGAGCAGCTTCTGTACGCGTTGCCGTACGGCCGCCTCGGACAGGCCCACGGCCTTGCCGATCGCGGCGTACGGACGGCGCCCGTCCTCCTGGAGCTGCTCGATGATCGCCAGGGAGACGGAGTCGATCGACGGAGTGCCGTTTCTGTCACGAGTGGCCACGTCCCTCACTGTGCACGAGCCTCGTCCGTCACGCAAGCCCGATTCGGCGAAATCAGTTGCCGATCAAAGGGAACTCTACGGAATTCGTTGTTACTGGCGCGTGGGTATGTCGAAAACGGGGCTCGCATGGTTAGGGTGGGCATCTCATCCACCGGACACCAGACACCGGTCATCTGACACCGGACACCTGACAGGAGGGGTCGCACGTGACCACCGAACTGCGTCGTCTGCGCAACTACATCGACGGGGAGTTCCGGGACGCCGCCGACGGCCGCACCACGGACGTGGTCAACCCGGCGACGGGCGAGGTGTACGCCACCGCCGCGCTGTCCGCCGCCGCCGACGTCGACGCCGCGATGGCCGCGGCCGAGGCCGCCTTCCCGGCCTGGCGCGACCTGATCCCCGCCGAGCGCCAGAAGGTGCTCCTCAAGATCGCCGACCGCTTCGAGGAGCGCGCCGAGGACCTGATCGCCGCCGAGTCCGAGAACTGCGGCAAGCCGATCGCCCTCGTACGCTCCGAGGAGATCCCGCCGATGGTGGACCAGATCCGCTTCTTCGCCGGTGCGGCGCGGATGCTGGAGGGCCGCTCGGCGGGCGAGTACATGGAGGGCCTGACCTCCATCATCCGGCGCGAGCCGGTCGGCGTCTGCGCCCAGGTCGCGCCCTGGAACTACCCGATGATGATGGCGGTGTGGAAGTTCGCGCCGGCCCTGGCGGCGGGCAACACCGTCGTCATCAAGCCCTCGGACACCACCCCGGCGTCCACGGTCCTCATCGGCGAGATCATCGGCGACGTGCTGGCGGAGCTCGGCCACTCCAAGGCCGTCTTCAACGTCGTCTGCGGTGACCGCGAGACCGGCCGCCTGATGGTCGAGCACAAGACCCCGGCGATGGCCTCCATCACCGGTTCCGTGCGGGCCGGCATGCAGGTCGCCGAGTCCGCCTCCAAGGACCTCAAGCGGGTCCACCTGGAGCTGGGCGGCAAGGCCCCGGTCGTGGTCTTCGAGGACACCGACATCGCCAAGGCCGTCGAGGAGATCTCCACCGCCGGTTACTTCAACGCGGGCCAGGACTGCACGGCCGCGACCCGCGTGCTCGTCCAGGAGTCCATCCACGACGAGTTCGTGACCGCGCTCGCCAAGGCCGCGGCGGACACCAAGACCGGCGCGGTCGACGACGAGGACGTGCTCTACGGCCCGCTGAACAACGCCAACCAGCTCAAGCAGGTCAAGGGCTTCATCGAGCGGCTGCCCGCGCACGCCAAGATCGAGGCGGGCGGTCAGCAGGTCGGCGAGAAGGGCTACTTCTTCGCCCCGACCGTCGTCTCCGGCCTCAAGCAGGACGACGAGATCATCCAGCAGGAGGTCTTCGGCCCGGTCATCACCGTCCAGTCCTTCACCGACGAGGACCAGGCCACCGAGTGGGCCAACGGCGTGGAGTACGCGCTCGCCTCCTCGGTGTGGACCAAGGACCACGCCCGCGCCATGCGGATGTCCAAGAAGCTCGACTTCGGCTGCGTGTGGATCAACACCCACATCCCGCTCGTCGCCGAGATGCCGCACGGCGGCTTCAAGAAGTCCGGCTACGGCAAGGACCTCTCCGCCTACGGCTTCGAGGACTACACCCGGGTCAAGCACGTCATGACCTCGCTGGACGGCTGACGACCGACACCGTCGGCCGGAAGTCGGGTGCCGTGCGGGGCACCTGACACACCGTCGCGGGCCGGGGCCCGGCAGCAGACGATCTGTCTGTTGCCGCCCCGGCCCGCGACGCGTGAGAGTCCTCACATGGATGGTCTTTCGCGGCGTGCGCTGCTCAGAGGTGTCGGTTCGGTCGGATTCCTGGCGGCGGCAGCGGGGTGCGGCGTACCGCCCGCGTACGTACGGGCCGGCCGGCGCGGCGCCCCCGACCGTTCGGCCGCCGACAAGGCCCTCACCTTCGCCAACTGGCCGCTGTACATCGACGTCGACGACCACGACAAGCAGAAGCGGCCCACCCTGGACGCGTTCGAGAAGCGCACCGGGATATCCGTGACGTACACCGAAGAGATCAACGACAACGACGAGTTCTTCGGGAAGATCAGCCCCGCGCTGATGAACCACCAGCCCACCGGGCGCGACCTCATCGTCATCAGCGACTGGATGTGCTCGCGCTTCGTACGGCTCGGCTGGGTCCAGGAGATGGACCGGGACCGCCAGCCGCATGTCGCGAAGCACCTGGACCCGCTGCTGCTCAAGCCGTCGTTCGACCCCGGCCGCACGCACTGCGTCCCCTGGCAGTCCGGGATCACCGGCATCGCCTACAACCGCAGGAAGCTCGGCCGGGAGATCAAGCACACCGGCGACCTGTGGGCGGACGACCTGCGCGGCCGGGTCACCCTGCTGGCCGGCATGGACGAGGCGTTCGCGCTGCTCATGCAGGGCGACGGCGTGGACATCACCCGCTGGACGGCGGACGACTTCCACACCATGACCGACCGGATCGCGGCGCTCGTCCGCAAGAAGCACATCCGCCGCTTCACCGGCAACGACTACATCAAGGACCTCTCCTCGGGGGACGTGCTGGCGGCACAGGCGTACTCCGGCGACGTCATCCAGCTCAAGGCCGACAACCCCGACATCGAGTTCGTGGTCCCCGAGGAGGGCGCCGAACTGTGGTCGGAGAGCCTGATGATCCCCAACCTGGCCGCGCACAAGCGCAACGCGGAACGGCTCGTCGACTACTACTACGAGCCCGAGGTCGCCGCCGAACTGGCCACCTGGGTCAACTACGTCTGCCCGGTGCCGGCCGCCCGGGACGTGCTCGCCTCGTCGAAGGACGAGGAGACCGCAGCGCTGGCCGAGGACCCGCTGATCTTCCCGGACGACTCGATGCGCGACCGCCTCGCCATCGCCCGGGACATCACTTCGAAGGAGCGCCCGGAGTTCTCCGAGCGGTGGAACGCGCTGGTGGGGCTGTAGAACAGCGGGGTGCCCGGGTCAGCGGGGCGCTCCGGCCGACCGGCCGGGTGCTCCGGTCAGCGGTGCGCTCCGGTCAGCGGGGCCAGGACGCGGTGTACGTGTCGATCTCGGCGGCGAGCCGGGCCTTGGCCGGGCCGTCCATGAAGGAGGCCTCGACGGCGTTCTTGGCCAGCGCGGCGATGCCCGCCTCGTCCAGCTCCAGCAGCCGCGCGGCCACGCCGTACTCGGTGTTCAGGTCCGTACCGAACATCGGCGGGTCGTCGCTGTTGATGGTCACCAGCACGCCGGCCGCGACCATTTCCTTGATCGGGTGCTCGTCGAGGGTGCGGACCGCGCGGGTGGCGATGTTGGAGGTCGGGCAGACCTCCAGCGGGATGCGGTGCTCGGCGAGGTGGGCCAGCAGCTTCGGGTCCTGTACGGAGCTGGTGCCGTGGCCGATGCGCTCGGCGCGCAGCTCCGTCAGCGCGTCCCAGACGGTCTCCGGGCCCGTGGTCTCGCCGGCGTGCGGCACGGAGTGCAGGCCCGCGGCGATGGCGCGGTCGAAGTACGGCTTGAACTGCGGGCGGGGCACGCCTATCTCGGGCCCGCCGAGACCGAACGAGACCAGCCCCTCGGGCTTGAGTTCGCAGGCGATCCGTGCGGTCTCCTCCGCCGACTCCAGGCCCGCCTCGCCGGGGATGTCGAAGCACCAGCGCAGGACGACGCCGAGCTCGGACTCGGCGGACTTGCGGGCGTCCTCGATGGCCTCGACGAACGCGGCGTCCGGGATGCCGCGCCGGGTGGAGCTGTACGGGGTGACGGTCAGCTCGGCGTAACGGATGTTCTGCCGCGCCATGTCGCGGGCGACCTCGTACGTCAGCAGGCGCACGTCCTCGGCGTCCCGGATGAGGTCGACGACGGAGAGGTAGACCTGGATGAAGTGCGCGAAGTCCCGGAAGACGAAGTAGTCCATCAGCGCTTCGGGGTCGGTGGGCACCTTGGAGTCCGGGTGGCGCGCGGCCAGCTCGGCGACGATGCGGGGGGAGGCGGAGCCGACGTGATGGACGTGCAGCTCCGCCTTGGGCAGGCCCGCGATGAATGCGTCGAGATCGGACAACAGTGCCTCCTGGTCGGCGGAGCGTCGGCCGACGGGCGCCGGCCGCTCGTCATCGTATGCGGGCCCGGCACGGCCCCGACCGAGAGGCCGCCCCCGCGGTCCGGACCGTGAGCGGCGTACGCGGTCCGAGGGGCGGGGCCAGGTCTTAGCATGGAGCGAGCCAATGGGGGAGAGTCATGTCCGACAGTCAGCAGCCCGAGCCGCGCGACCCGTGGGCGCCGCCGTCCGAGGACGCGCCGGCCCCGCGCCGGCCGGAGACCGGCGCACCGGGCGGAGCGCCGTACGGCATGGCTCCCCATGACCGGCCCACCGCCGGCGCCGGCTACGCCGTGCCCGCGCCGCCGCCCGCCCCCGGACACGCCGCCGCCCCCGGCACTGCCTACCCCGGCGGACCGCAGCTGGGCGGCTACGGAGCGCCGTACCCCCCGCAGCCCTACGGCGGCCCGCCGCACGGCGGCGCGTACGCCTACCCGCCGTACGGCGCGGCCCCCGGCCCCGCGCACCCCGGCCCCTACGGCCCGGGACCGGCGGGGATACCCGGCGCCGGGCCCGGTACGCAGGCCGGCTGGCCCGGACAGCCGAGCAACGGCATGGGCATCGCCGCGCTCGTCCTCGGCATCCTCGCCATCGTCTCCAGTCTCACCCTCTTCTTCGGTGTCGTGCTGGGCGTCCTCGCGATCATCTTCGGCGCGATCGGCCGGTCCAAGTCCGGCCGCGGCGAGGCGACCAACGGCGGCATGGCACTGGCCGGTCTGCTCTGCGGTGTGGCCGGCGTCCTCGTCAGCGCCCTGCTGATCCTCGCGATCGTCGTCGGTGTCAGCGAGGACCGCGGCACCACCCCCTACGACGACGACTACTCCGACACCTACAACGCGGCCCCCGCCGCCCCCGCCCCGGCCCGCTGACCCCGGCCGCCCCGGCCCGCCGTCCGTCGGCCCCGCTTCTCAGGCCCCGGCCGCCGCCAGCCGCTGCCGCGCCTCCATCAGCGCGAAGCCCAGCAGGTTCAGCCCCTGCCAGCGCTCCGGGTCGGCCGCGCGCTCGTCGTCGGCGGCCAGCCCGATGCCCCATATCCGGTCCAGCGGGCTCGCCTCGACCAGGACCCGCTGCCCGGTGCCCAGCAGATGGTCGCGCAGGGCCGCGTCCTGCCCGAACTTGTGCAGGCTGCCCTCGACCACCAGCGCGTACCGGTGGCGGCGCCAGGTCTCCTCGTCGAAGCCGCGCACCGTCCGGCCCGCGTCCTTCGCCTGCTTGGGATGGCCGGCGCGCAGCACCCGCTGCAGCGCCTGGCGGTCGCCGAACAGCCGCGCCTTGCCGGCCATCATCCAGTGCTCCGCCGTGGGATACCGCACGCCGTCCACCGTGAACGGCGCCGGCCACCACTGGCTGAAGCAGCTCGCCCCCAGGCTGCCGTCCCGGCGGGGCGCATGGCCCCAGAAGTACACGTACTTGTACGTACTGCCGGACTCCAGTGCGGCGCGCAGCTCCGTCACCGACCGCGGCCCGTCGGCCACGCTCCCCTCCGTCGTCATCCCCGCCGCCCCCGCTCTCTCCCCTGGCTGTCTTCCCCGGTCCTGCACCATGCCGGGATTCTGTCAGCGGGCACCGACAACATGTCGGGCGCCGGGACGACGGATTCCGCAGAATTCGTCGCGTAACCAAAAGGCAACAACGGAATCACTTGTTGGGCCCCCTCTGCTCTGTCAAGATCGGCCATCAATTCGGGAAAGAGCTACGCCCGGCAGGCCCCGCGAAAGCCCGGCCGCCGGTGGAGGAGAGCACCATGGATCAGCGATTCGATGTCACCGAACGATTCGCCCAAGGGGCTCAGTTCATCGCGGGAGAGCTCCGCGCGGGGACCTCGGGACGTACCCAGGACGTGATCGACCCGGCGACCGGCGAGCAGGTGTACACGTACGAGCTCGCCGGCACGGCGGACGTCGACGCCGCCGTCGAGGCGGCCCGGCAGGCCCTTCCCGAGTGGGCGGGCGCCACCCCCGGCGAGCGCTCCGACGCGCTGCACCGCTTCGCCGCCGTCCTGGACGAGCGGACGGAGGAGTTCGCGTACGCCGAGTCGCTGCAGTGCGGCAAGCCGATCAAGCTGAGCCGGGAGTTCGACGTGCCCGGCTCGGTGGACAACGCCGCCTTCTTCGCGGGCGCCGCGCGCCACCTGGAGGGACGGGCGGCCGGCGAGTACAGCCCCGACCACACCTCCTTCGTGCGCCGCGAGCCGATCGGCGTCGTCGGCTCCATCGCGCCGTGGAACTATCCGCTGCAGATGGCCAGCTGGAAGGTGCTCCCGGCGGTCGCAGCCGGCAACACCATCGTCCTGAAGCCCGCCGAGATCACCCCGCTGACCTCCGTGATGTACGCGCAGGCCGCGCAGGCCGCGGGCATCCCGGACGGCGTGATCAACATCGTCTCCGGCGCGGGCCGGGACGCGGGCGAGCACCTCGTCGGCCACCCGGACGTCGCGATGACCTCCTTCACCGGCTCCACCGCGGTCGGCAAGCGGGTCGCCGAGCTCGCCACCGCCACCGTCAAGCGCCTCCACCTCGAACTGGGCGGCAAGGCCCCCTTCGTCGTCTTCGACGACGCGGACCTGGAGGCCGCCGTGCACGGCGCGGTCGCCGGCGCCCTGATCAACACCGGCCAGGACTGCACGGCGGCCACCCGCGCCTACGTGCAGCGCCCCCTGTACGACGCGTTCGTCAGCGGCGTCGCCGACCTGATGGCGACCGTACGGCTCGGCGACCCCTTCGACCCGGCCACCGACCTCGGCCCGCTCATCTCGCACGCCCAGCGCGACCGCGTCGCCGGCTTCGTCGAACGCGCCCGGCAGTACGCCACCGTCGTCACCGGCGGCGCCGCGCCCCAGGGCGAGCTGGCCAAGGGCGCCTACTACCTGCCCACCCTCGTGGCGGGCGCCGCGCAGGACAGCGAGATCGTGCAGTCCGAGATCTTCGGCCCGGTGCTGGTCGTGCTGCCCTTCGACAGCGACGACGAGGGCCTCGCGCTCGCCAACGACACCCCCTACGGGCTCGCCGCCTCCGCCTGGAGCCGCGACGTCTACCGCACGGGCCGCGCCGTCCGCGAGATCAAGGCCGGCTGTGTGTGGGTCAACGACCACATCCCGATCATCAGCGAGATGCCGCACGGGGGCTACCGGGCCTCCGGCTACGGCAAGGACATGTCGGCGTACTCCTTCGAGGAGTACACGCAGGTCAAGCACGTCATGTACGACATCACGGGCGTGGCCGGGAAGGACTGGCACCGCACCGTCTTCGGGGACCGCGACTGAGCGCACACCGGCGCGCCGCACCGTTCGTCACTCCACCCGGCTGACCACCGGCCGACTCGAAAGGCCACCCGTATGGAGCACCTCGCGCAGCCCGAGCCACGGCCCGAGCCGCTGTCCGCGGCGGAACTGGCCGCCGTGCGGCGCAGCATGACCAACGGCCGGCTGGCCCTGACCCGGCGGTCCCTGCTGCGCGCGAGCGGGGCAGGACTGCTGGCGCTCGGCGGCCCGGTCGCACTGTCGGCCTGCGGGATCCCGCCCGCTGGCCGTACGGACGCGGGGTCCTCCGAGGACCACTCGCGCACGGAGAAGCGGGTCGCCTTCTCCAACTGGACCGAGTACATCGACGTCAGTGACGACGAGAAGCACCACCCGACGCTGGAGGCGTTCACGAAGCGCACCGGCATCACGGTCAAGTACACCGAGGACATCAACGACAACGACGAGTTCTTCGGCAAGGTCCAGGCCCAGCTCGCGGCCGGCCAGGACACCGGGCGCGACCTGATCTGCCTGACCGACTGGATGTGCGCCCGGATGATCTCGCTGGGCTGGATCCAGCCGCTGGACCCCGCCCGCCTGCCGCACGCGTACACCCACCTCTCGGACCAGTTCCGCGACCCGGACTGGGACCCGGGCCGCGCGCACTCCTACACCTGGCAGGGCATCCCGACCGTCCTCGCGTACAACAAGAAGGCCACCGGCGGCCGGAAGGTCACCTCCGTCGACCAGATGCTGTCCGACCCGAAGCTCAAGGGTCGGGTCGGCTTCCTCTCCGAGATGCGCGACAGCGTCGGCATGACCCTGCTGGACATGGGAAAGCGGCCCGAGGACGTCACCGCCGACGACTTCGACGCGGCGCTCGCCCGGCTCCAGAAGGGCGTGGACTCCAAGCAGATCCGCCGCTTCACCGGCAACGACTACCTCAACGACCTCAGCAAGGGCGACCTGGCGGCCTGTATCGCCTGGGCGGGCGACATCGTCCAGCTCCAGAACGACAACAGCGACATCGAGTACGTCATCCCGGACGCCGGCTACATGACCTCGACGGACAACCTGATGGTGCCCAACAAGGCGCGCCACAAGGCGAACGCCGAGCGGCTGATCGACTACTTCTACGAGCCGGAAGTGGCGGCCCGGATCGCGGCGTACATCAACTACGTCTGCCCGGTCGACGGCGTCCGCGAGGAACTCGCGAAGATCGACAAAAAGCTGGCGGACAACCCGCTGATCCTGCCCGACAAGGAAATGGCCGCCAAGTCGCACGCCTTCCGCGCGCTCAGCAGCAAGGAGAGCAAGGAGTTCGCGCAGAAGTTCTCCGATCTCACCGGCGCCTGACCACGCGGCCCGGCCCCTCCCCAGCCCACCGACGACACCGCCCCGGGAATTGATACATGACCGATCTCGCGACGACCGACAGCAGCGGCGGCGACGTCCGCCTCACCGGGATCAGCAAGACCTACGGTTCCTTCACCGCCGTCCAGCCGCTGGACCTCACCGTCCCCGCAGGCTCCTTCTTCGCCCTCCTGGGCGCCTCGGGCTGCGGCAAGACCACCACCCTGCGCATGATCGCGGGCCTGGAGGAGCCCACCACGGGCACCGTCGAGCTGGCCGGCAAGGACGTCACCGCGCTGCCGCCCTACAAGCGCCCGGTGAACACTGTCTTCCAGAACTACGCCCTCTTCCCGCACCTGGACATCTACGAGAACGTCGCCTTCGGCCTGCGCCGCCGCGGCATCAGGTCCGTGAAGAAGCAGGTCGAGGAGATGCTCGACCTCGTGCAGCTCGGGCCGATGGCGCGCCGCAAGCCCACCCAGCTCTCCGGCGGCCAGCAGCAGCGCGTGGCCGTGGCCCGCGCCCTGATCAACCACCCGCAGGTGCTGCTCCTGGACGAGCCGCTCGGCGCGCTGGACCTCAAGCTGCGCCGCCAGATGCAGCTCGAACTCAAGCGCATCCAGACCGAGGTCGGCATCACCTTCGTGCACGTCACGCACGACCAGGAGGAGGCCATGACGATGGCCGACACGGTCGCGGTGATGAACGGCGGGCGGGTCGAGCAACTGGGCGCCCCCGCCGACCTGTACGAGAACCCCGGCACCACCTTCGTCGCCAACTTCCTCGGCACCTCCAACCTGATCACCGCCGAGATCGCCGAGGCGGGCGGCGAGCACCTGCTGCTCACCGCCGGGGACGCCAAGCTCCGGCTGCCCGCCGAGCGATGTTCCGCGAGCAGTGCCCGTGCGGGTGAGAAGGTGCTGGCGGGCGTGCGGCCCGAGAAGGTCGCCCTCGCGCACGCCGACGACGCGGGGTCCGTACCCGAGGGCTTCAACCGGCTTCCGGGCCGCATCAAGGACGCGAGCTTCATCGGCGTCTCCACGCAGTACGTCATCGATGCCGGCGGCGCCGGTGAACTGGCCGTCTACGAGCAGAACATCGAGCGCGACGGCCGGCTGGTGCCGGGCGCCGACGTGATCCTGCACTGGAACCCCGCGCACACCTTCGGGCTCTCCGCCGACCAGGACATCGCCGCCGGCGCCGACGTGGACGAGGAGGCCGCGTGAGCGCCGCCACCGAGGCGCCGCCGGAGCCGCGGCCCGCCCTCGAAGTGCGCAGGCCGGCGCTGCGCAAGCGGCTCGTACCGTACTGGCTGCTGCTGCCCGGCATCCTCTGGCTGCTGGTCTTCTTCGCCGCGCCGCTGGTCTACCAGGCGTCCACGTCGATCCAGACCGGCTCCCTCGAAGAGGGCTTCAAGGTCACCTGGCACTTCGCCACGTACTGGGACGCGCTGGGGGAGTACTGGCCGCAGTTCCTGCGCTCGGTGCTCTTCGCCGCCATCGCGACGGTGCTGTGCCTGGTCCTCGGCTACCCGCTCGCCTACCTGATCGCCTTCAAGGCGGGCCGCTGGCGCAACGTCGTGATGGTCCTGGTCATCGCGCCGTTCTTCACCAGCTTCCTGATCCGCACGCTCGCCTGGAAGACGATCCTCGCCGACAGCGGCCCGGTCGTCAGCGCCCTGAACTCGCTGCACATCCTGGACGTGACCAGCGCGATCGGCCTCACCGAGGGCACCCGGGTGCTCGCCACCCCGCTCGCGGTGGTCTGCGGCCTCACGTACAACTTCCTGCCGTTCATGATCCTGCCGCTCTACACCTGTCTGGAGCGGATCGATCCCCGGCTGCACGAGGCGGCGGGCGATCTGTACGCCAAGCCCGTCACCACCTTCCGCAAGGTGACCTTCCCGCTCTCCATGCCGGGCGTGGTCGCGGGCACGCTGCTCACCTTCATCCCGGCGGCCGGCGACTACATCAACGCCGAACTGCTGGGCTCCACCGACCAGAAGATGATCGGCAACGTCATCCAGTCGCAGTTCCTGCGCGTCCTGGACTACCCGACCGCCGCCGCCCTCTCCTTCATCCTCATGGCGGCCATCCTCGCGATGGTCACGATCTACATCCGCAAGTCGGGGACGGAGGACCTGGTCTGATGCGCTGGCTTCGACGCAATGCGGTGGTGATCGCGGGCCTGCTGACGCTGGCGTATCTGATCCTGCCCAACGTCATCGTGATGGTCTTCTCGTTCAACAAGCCGAACGGGCGCTTCAACTACGAGTGGCAGCGGTTCTCCACGGACGCCTGGACCGATCCGTGCGGCGTCGCCGACCTGTGCGGCTCGCTGGGCCTCAGCCTCCAGATCGCGGTCTGGGCGACGATCGGCGCGACCGTACTGGGCACGCTGATCGCCTTCGCGCTGGCCCGTTACCGCTTCCGCGCCCGGTCCTCCGTCAACACCCTGATCTTCCTGCCGATGGCGATGCCCGAGGTCGTCATGGCCGCCTCGCTGGCCACGCTCTTCCTCAACATGGGCATCCAGTTCGGCTTCTGGACGATCCTGATCGCGCACATCATGTTCTGCCTGAGCTTCGTCGTCACCGCGGTGAAGGCGCGCGTGATGAGCATGGACCCGCGGCTGGAGCAGGCGGCGCAGGACCTCTACGCCTCGCCGACGCAGACGTTCCTGAAGGTGACGCTGCCGATCGCGGCGCCCGGCATCGCGGCCGGCGCGCTGCTCTCCTTCGCCCTGTCGTTCGACGATTTCATCATCACGAACTTCAACGCGGGCTCGACCGTGACGTTCCCCATGTTCGTCTGGGGATCGGCACAACGGGGCACACCCGTTCAGATCAATGTCATAGGAACAGCGATGTTCCTCATCGCCGTGCTCTGCGTCCTGGGCGGGCAACTGCTCACCGGACGCCGCAAGAGGAGCTGAGAACCATGGCACGAGATGCCATGAACCCCGCCGGGCAGACCACCCGGACCCCCGCGCCGGCCGTCCACGCACTCGCGGACGCCGCCCCCACGCCCTTCTGGCTGGACGACCCCGACCGCCCCGCCGCGCTGCCGGCCCTGGTCGGCGACGAGCGGTGCGACCTGCTCGTCGTCGGCGGCGGCTACAGCGGCCTGTGGACCGCGCTGCTCGCCAAGGAACGCGACCCGGAACGCGATGTCGTCCTGGTCGAGGGGCAGCAGGTCGGCTGGGCCGCCTCCGGCCGCAACGGCGGCTTCTGCGCCGCCTCCCTCACCCACGGCCTCGGCAACGGCCTGGCCCGCTGGCCCGGCGAGCTGAAGAAGCTCGAAGAGCTGGGCGCCCGCAACCTCGACGCCATCGGGGAGGCCGTCGAGCGGTACGGCATCGACTGCGCCTTCGAGCGCACCGGCGAGATCGACCTGGCCACCGAGCCGCACCAGATCGCCGAGCTCCGCGAGGCCGCCGAGGACGCCGAACGTTTCGGCCTCGGCGGGTACGACTTCCTCGACCGGGACGCCGTACGCGCCGAGGTCCACTCGCCGACCTTCCTGGCCGGCCTGTGGAACCGCGACGGCGTCGCCATGCTCAACCCCGCGCGGCTCGCCTGGGGCCTGAAGCGGGCCTGCCTGGACCAGGGCGTACGGATCTACGAGCACACCCGCGCCACCGACCTCGCCGCCGACGGCACCGGCATGGCCGTGCGCACGCCCTACGGGCGGGTCTTCGCCCGCCACGTGGCGCTGGGCACCAACGCCTTCCCCCACCTGGTCCGCCGGGTCCGCCCGTACGTCGTCCCGGTCTACGACCACGCCCTGATGACCGAGCCGCTGACCGGCGAGCAGCTGGCCGCCCTCGGCTGGAAGAACCGTCAGGGGCTCTCCGACAGCAACAACCACTTCCACTACTTCCGGATCACCGCCGACCACCGCATCCTGTGGGGCGGCTACGACATCGTGTACCGCTACGGCGGCGGCGTCCGCGCCGAGTACGACCACCACCCGGCGACGTACGAGAAGCTCGCCCGCCACTTCTTCCAGTGCTTCCCGCAGCTGGAGGGCGTCCGCTTCAGCCACGCCTGGGGCGGTGCGATCGACACCTGCTCCCGCTTCTCGGCGTTCTTCGGTACCGCGCACGGCGGCCGGGTCGCGTACGCCGCGGGCTACACCGGCCTCGGCGTGGGCGCCACCCGCTTCGGTGCCGATGTCATGCTCGACCTGCTCTCCGGCGAGCGCACCGAGCGCACCGAGCTGGAGATGGTCCGCACGAAGCCGCTGCCGTTCCCGCCGGAGCCGCTGCGCTGGGCCGGCATCGGCATCACCCAGTGGTCGATGAGCCGCGCCGACGCGCGCGGCGGCAGGCGGAACCTCTGGCTGAAGGCGATGGACAAGGTGGGCATGGGCTTCGACAGCTGACAGCCGTCTCCTCGGACAGCCGTCTGTCCCGGCAGACGTCTCCCGTCGGCGCGGGCGTGCCTCGGAGGTGCGCCCGCGCACGGCTTCCCCGGACCGGTGCACCACACGACCCCAAGATCCTTGATCAACCCGTGTAAGAAGGCGGCGGCATCCCGCTCTCCCTCTCGGAACGCGGCCCCGACGGGCCGGTGAGCGAGTGAGGGAGGCAGAGATGGACCCCACGGGGGACAAGCGCGCCGTGGAATGGCTCGTATCGGTGGCGCCGGACCCGGAGGCCTGCCGCTTCGAATGGGAGCGCAATCCGCTCGGGGTGGCGTTGCTCCCCGCCGGACTGGCCTGGGACGTACTGATCATCCCCGGGTCCCTGGGCTATCCCGCGCTCGACGTGCTCACCCGGTGTCTCGACCGCCCGGGCCCGGTGCTCGCCGACTTCGGCGACAGCCGCATGGGGTTCTTCGTCCCGCCGGGCACGGCGGCCCGCTGGCTGGGCACGGGCGTACGCGGTGCCGGCCGCGGCACCTGGATCGTCGTCCCCTACCCGGGCCGCGCCACCGGCGGCACCCGCTGGCTGATCCCCCCGGACGGCCACGGCACCCTCACCGACCCCGGCGTCCTGGAACTGGCCCTGCACGAGGCCGCGGCGCGGGTGGCGGGCGACCCCTGAGGACCCTCGGACGAGCGGCGGGGCACGGGGGCCTGCCGCTCGCCGCGCTACGAGGGACCGCCGCTCGCCGGGCGGCTACGAGGAGCTGCCGATCGCCGAGTTGCGGGAGCCTGCTGCGCGCCGGGCCGTGGGCGGATGCCGTGCAGCACGCCGTACAGCACCGTCAGCAGCGCCGCCGACAGCGCCCAGGAGCCGACGACGTCCACGGGCCAGTGGTAGCCGCGGACGACCAGGCCCGGGCCGGTGGCGAGGACGAGGACGAGCGCCGCGGTGATCAGCAGGCGCCGGGCGTACGGGGCGGCCGCGTACGGGAGCAGGAGCAGCGCGGCCGCCCCGTACGCGACGGCGGCGGTCGCGGCGTGCCCCGAGGGGTAGAACCCGGTTTCGCCGGCCAGCGCGCCCGGCGGGGCCGGCCGGGCCAGGGCGGCCTGCAGCGGCCCGACCAGCGCCGGCACCAGGGCCATGGCGACGACGGCGGCGAGCGGCGGCAGCCACCGGCGGGGGTACGGCGCGGTGCGGGCCCGCCATCCTGTCCAGCCGGCCGCGAGCAGCAGGACGGGCAGCGCCACCGTCATGTTGCCCAGATCGGCGAGGAGTTCGGCGAGCGGCGCGGGCAGGGCCCGGCCCAGCATGACCCGGTCCAGCCGGGCGTCCAGCCGCAGCAGCGCCCCCTGGGCAGCGACCTGCCAGGTCAGGAGGGCGAAGAGGAGGAGCGACGCGGCCAGCGTGCACGCGTACGCGGGGAGAGAGGCCGGCCGCCCCGGAACAGGGGGGGTGGTTCCGGGGCGGCCGTGCTGACCGGCGAACCGCGCGCCCCGGGGGGTCTGGGGCGGGCGGCCATCCGATCGGTGAGGATTCCCGGAGCCCGAGGCTCCGGTGGTGTGCGCGAGGGCACAGCCAGGTCGAAGCCGGGGAAGCGCCGACCGGGCATCGCTCGCAGTCCCCTGCGAGCGGGGTGTTTCTCTCATCTGCAGAAACCGTACGGCAGACCGGTGGCCCTCCGACAGCCGGATCACCCACCCGCCATCGCCCCCGCACATCTTCTTCACGCCGTCCCGCCGGTTCCTGCCGGTATCCCGCATTCCGCCTCCGGAATGCGCCGAGCGCCCGTGCCGGCGGGCGGACGGGCGCTCGGTTCTTCGCTCACCTGAACCAGGCGGCGGGGTGGATCAGAGGGCCGCGAAGGCCGACTCCAGGATGTCCAGGCCCTCGTTCAGCAGGTCCTCGCCGATGACCAGCGGCGGCAGGAAGCGGATGACGTTGCCGTACGTACCGGTCGTGAGGATCAGCAGGCCCTCCTGGTGGCAGGCCTTGGCCAGCGCCGCGGTCGCCTCCGGGTTCGGGTCCTTCGAGCCGGACTGCACCAGCTCGATCGCGATCATCGCGCCGCGGCCGCGGACCTCACCGATGATGTCGAACTTCTCGGCCAGGGCCGTCAGACGGGCCTTCATGACCTCTTCGATGCGCTTGGCCTTGCCGTTCAGGTCCTGCTCGCGCATGGTCTCGATCGCACCGACGGCGGCGGCGCAGGCGACGGGGTTGCCGCCGTAGGTGCCGCCCAGGCCGCCCGCGTGCGCGGCGTCCATCATCTCCGCGCGGCCGGTCACGGCGGCCAGCGGCAGACCACCGGCAATGCCCTTCGCGGTCGTGATGAGGTCCGGAACGATGCCCTCGTCCTCACACGCGAACCACTGCCCGGTCCGGCAGAAGCCCGACTGGATCTCATCGGCGACGAAGACGATCCCGTTGTCCTTCGCGAACTTCGAGATCGCGGGCAGGAAGCCCTTGGCCGGCTCGATGAAGCCGCCCTCGCCGAGCACCGGCTCGATGATGATCGCGGCGACGTTCTCCGCGCCGATCTGCTTGGTGATCTGCGAGATGGCCTGGTCCGCGGCCTCCTGGGCGCAGTTCTCCGGGCCGGTCAGCCAGCGGTAGGGGTAGGCCAGCGGCACCCGGTAGACCTCGGGCGCGAACGGCCCGAAGCCGTGCTTGTACGGCATGTTCTTCGCCGTCAGCGCCATCGTCAGGTTCGTACGGCCGTGGTACCCGTGATCGAACACGACCACGGCCTGCCGCTTCGTGTAAGCACGCGCGATCTTGACGGCGTTCTCGACGGCCTCGGCGCCGGAGTTGAACAGCGCCGACTTCTTCTCGTGGTCGCCCGGGGTCAGCTCGGCGAGCTGCTCGCAGACCTCGATGTACGGCTCGTACGGCGTGACCATCGCACAGGTGTGGGTGAAGTCCGCGAGCTGCGCGGCGGCGCGCCGCACGACGGCCTCCGCGCTGCTGCCGACCGAGGTCACGGCGATGCCGGAACCGAAGTCGATCAGCGAGTTCCCGTCCACGTCCTCCAGGACACCGCCGCCGGCGCGCTTGATGAACACGGGCAGGACCGCACCGACGCCGGCCGCCACGGTGGCCGACTTCCGCTCCCACAGCTCCTGCGACTTGGGGCCGGGGATCGCGGTGACGACGCGGCGCTCCTGGGGGAGGGCGGGGCCTCCGGTCAGTTCGGTCATGGGAGTCTCCTGGAGGGAACGAGGACGCGGACGCACAGAGGCGGCGTACTACGTGACGTACTAAGGGTTGCGTTCGCAGGCTAGGGGCGGTCCGGCGGCCGGGGCATGCACCGTTCGGGAGAAGTACGGGGGTCGCGTTGTCCGCACCGGACATAGCGCGGGCCGGGTATGCCGACGGCGTACGGCCAGTAGATTGATCCGCGGCACACCGCCCACCGCACCGCCACCGCTGACTAGGGGGAACAGGGACACCGGATGGACACCGAGGGCACGCACGACGCACGCAACACCCACTCGGCCGAAATCCCGCGACCGGCGGGGGGACCCGGTGGGGCCGGGGGGCCGGCGCCGGTTCCGCCACCACCGTCCGTACCGCCGGCACCCCCGATGCCGGCGCAGCTCGCGCCCACCGAGGCGGGCGAGCCGCCGGTCGTCGGCTGGCTGCGCGCTTCCCGCCCCGAAACGGAGCCGGGAATCTGGCGGTACGGCCACCGGGTGCGGCCGCCGGAGGAGCCCGACCGGGCGCCGACGCGGCAGCTCGTCAGCGGTGCGGTGATCTCCTTCCTCTGCGGCTGGCTCCTGTGGTCGCTGTTGTGGAACGGCTATCTCGGCGGGTACTGGATGTGGCCGCTGGTGGCTCTGACGCCGGACTCCTGGCGACAGGCGGGCGGAGACAAGATGGCGTACGTCTGGGCGTCGTACATCTACTACGGCCTGGTCATCGCGGCGTTCCTCGTCGTCTTCGGCCGGCTGGGGCGCTGGGCCGAACTGGGGCGGCGGCTGGCCGCCCCCCTGGTACGCGAAGCACGGGACCACGCACCGAAGGCCGCCCCGTCCCCCGAGGAGGACGGCTCGCTGTGGCCCGCCCTTCGGCAGGGCGGTGCCCCGGACGCCGCGGAGAAACTGGCCGCCGAGGCCCGCAGCGGTCGCATGAACGATGTGGACGCCGCCCGGATCGAGCGCGCCTGGCGTTCGGTCCGGGCCGGACGGAACTCCCTCGCCTCGTTCACCGACACGGTGCTGCGCCACGGCGCGGCGGCCTGTGCGCACCCCTCCGGACTGCGGGATCTGCCGCACCGCGGGGCGCGCCACGACTTGCTGGCCGGCCAGGTGCGGATCGGAACCGCTCTGGACGACCTGCGCAACCCCTATCAGCACCGAGGCGCGGGGATCGCACTGCAGCCCGGGCTGCTCGGTACGTCCCTGCTGGCTGTCGGCCCGCCGGGGAGCGGCAAGACGAGCCGGCTGACCCGGCCCGTGGTCGAGGCGATGTGCCTCCAGGCGCTGGCGGGCCGAACGGCCGTGGTCGCCGTCGGGGCGGCCGGTGCCGAGCTGGGCCCGGACGCCGCCTTCGACGCCATCGTGACGGCCGGTCGTCCCGACTCTCCCTGCGACCTCGACCTCTACGGCGGGACCAGTGATCCCGACGAGGCGGCTGCCGTGTTGGCGGAGGCGTTGGTGGGGGACGTGGTCGCCGGCGCGGCGGGGGCGGAGAGCCGGCGGGCCGCTACGGTGCTGGGGCAGGTGCTCGGGCCGTTCCGGACGGCGCACGGGCGGTTCCCCGGGGTGGCCGAGCTGCGGGAGCTGCTGGACGGGGTGCCGGAGGCGATGACCGGGCTGCGGACCGCGCTGGAGACGGCGGGGGAGCAGGGCGCGCTGCGCGAGCTGGACGCGCGGGAGCGGCAGGCGGCGTGGGCCGGGGACGCCGGGGCGCTGCTCGCGGACCGGATCGCGCTGCTGGACCGGCCCGCGTTCGCCGGGTTCTTCGACCCGGCGGGGCGGACGCGCCAGGTGTCGCTGCGGGCGCTGGACCGCCCGCTGCGGGTGCGGATCGACCTGCCGGAGCGCGGGCACGCCGACGCGTCGCGGATTCTGGCGCGGCTGGTGCTGGCGCAGTTCACGGAGTGCGCGGTGGCACGGGCCGATCGGTCGGTGTTCGCGTGTCTGGTGCTCGACGACGCCTCGCACGTCGTCACGCAGGAGGCGCTGCGGGGGCTGCAGCGGCTGCGGTCGGCGAACGCGGGGGTCGTGCTGACGCTGCGGGCGCTGGACGACGTGCCGGAGCAACTGCGCGGGGCGCTGCTCGGCACGGTCGGCTGCCGGATGGCGTTCGCGGGCGTGACGACGTGGGACGGCGCGCGGTTCGCCGAGGTGTGGGGCAAGGCGTGGGTGGAGACGCGGGACGTCACCGACCGGCAGATCGTCTCCGACGAGCCGTTCACCAAGCTGATGCACTCGATCAGGCGGCTGGTCACGGGCAAGGACGTGACGGCGAAGGCGGTCACCGTACGGACGGTCGAGCGGGAGCGGTGGTCGGCGTCGGACCTGGCCAATGCCGTACCGGCCGGGCACGCGGTGCTGTCGGTGACGTCCGTGACGGGGGAGACGGCCCCGCCGGTGCTGGTCGACCTGCGGGGGTGAGCCGGTGGCGGGCCGGTGGCGCCCTTGCCCGCTTCCGCCGCTCCTCGGGCCGCGGATGCGGGCGCCGGGATTCCTCCGCTGAGGCAGAATTGATGGTGGTCGTTCGTACGGGACGGAGAAAACCCGACGGAAAAACCCCGGCTCCCGCCGCACGCGCATCGAAGGTCCCATGCCTCACACCCTCGCCTCCCTCGCCCACCACTCCGCGCTCAAGCTGACCGTGCTCGCGGGCGAGGACCGGCTGGACACCCCCGTCCGCTGGGCGCACGTGAGCGAGCTGATCGACCCCGTCCCGTACATGGAGGGCGGCGAGCTCCTGCTGATCACCGCGCTCAAGCTGGACGCGGAGGACCCGGAGGTCGCCCGGCGGTACGTACGGCGGATCGCCGGCGCCGGCGTGGTGGGCCTGGGCTTCGCGGTCGGGGTGAACTACGAGGACGTGCCGGACGCGCTGCTCACCGCGGCCCGCGAGGAGGACTTCCCGCTGCTCGCGGTGCCCCGCCGGACGCCCTTCGTGGCGATCAGCAAGGCCGTCTCGGCGTCCGTGGCCGCCGACCAGTACCGCGCGGTGACCGAGGGGTTCGAGGCGCAGCGGGAGCTGACCCGCGCGGCGCTGTCCGCCGAGGGCCCGGCCGAGCTGCTCGCCCGCCTCGCCGCGCACCTGAAGGGCTGGGCAGCGCTGTACGACGCCTCCGGCGCTGTGGTCGCCGCGGCCCCCGACTGGGCGGCCCGCCGCGCCGCCCGGCTCACCGGCGACATCGGCAGGCTGCGCGAACGCCCGGCCCCCGCGAGTTCGGTGGTCCCGGACGCCGAGGGCGAGGACCGGGTGGAGCTGCAGTCGCTGGGCACGGGCCGCCGGGCACGCGGCGTGCTCGCGGTCGGTACGGGCGCCCCGCTGGGCACGGCGGAGCGGTACGCCATGCACTCGGCCGTCGCCCTGCTGACCCTGACCACCGAGCGGTCCCGCGCGCTGCAGGAGGCCGAGCAGCGCCTCGGCGCCGCGGTGCTGCGGATGCTGCTGGCCGGCGAGCCGGACCACGCGCGCGGCGTGGCCGGGCGGCTGTACGGCGGGCTGCTGGACACGCCGTTCCGGGTGCTGGTGGCCGAGCCGGTGCCCGGGAGCGGCGGCGAGGAGCGGCCCGCGGCCGAGGCGACGGCGGCGCTGGACGCGCTGGCCGACGCGATGGAGTCGGCGGCGGCCCGCAGCGGCGAGGCGGTGCTCGCGGTCCCGGGCGACTCCCGGCTGACGGTGCTCGTGGCGGACGGCGGCGCGGCGGCCGAGGCGTGCGCGGCACACGCCGCAGCGCTGGAGGCCCGCGCAGGCGCGAGCGCCCCCAAGAGCGCGCCCGGCGCCCTCCGCGGCACCCCGGGCCTGGCCGCCGGCCTCTCCGCGCCCGCCGGTCCCGCCGCGGCGGCGGCCGCCCACCGGCAGGCCGAGCAGGCGATGTCGGTGGCCGGGCGGCGCGGCCGGGCGCTGGTCGAGCACGAGGACGTGGCGGCCGGTTCCGTACTGCCGCTGCTCGCCGACGACGCCGTACGGGCCTTCGCCGACGGCATGCTGCGCGCCCTGCACGACCACGACGCGACCGGCCGCGGCGATCTCGTCGCCTCGCTGCGCGCCTGGCTGTCCCGGCACGGCCAGTGGGACGCGGCCGCCGCCGACCTGGGCGTCCACCGTCACACGCTGCGCTACCGGATGCGTCGCGTCGAGGAGATCCTCGGGCGCTCCCTGGACGACCCGGACGTCCGCATGGAACTGTGGCTGGCCCTGAAGGCGACCACCTTCTCCCCGGAAGCCTGACCAGCGGGCCGCACCGGTCGAAGGCCCGCAGGCCCGCAGGCCCGGAGGCCCGCAGGCCCCTCCCGCACTCGCCAATCCGTAGGACCCGGCCCGTGGAGTAGTACGTCCCGGACAAACACCGGTCCGGGAGTGCGCACCTACCGTGGATCCCGTCCGGAAGGGCGACCGAGGCCGGGCGTGGCGGGAACCGCCGCGCGTACCGGGCGGCGCGCCACTCACCCCGCCACCGAGAAGGGCCGGTAACCACTGTGCCGATCCGTAATGACGCAGCCACCACGGCTTTCTGGCTCGCCGGCCGAGAGGCGACCGGCACGGAGACCTTCGAGGTCACCTCGCCCTGGGACGGCCGCACCGTCGGCACCGTGAGCGTGCCCACCGAGGAGCAGGTCGAGGAGGCCGTGGCCGCGTCCGTCGCGGTGCAGGCCGAGTTCGCCGCCACCCCCGCGCACGTGCGCGCCGCCGCGCTGGACCACGTCACCAAGCGCCTGGTGGAGCGTACGGAGGAGATCGCGCAGCTGATCTCCGCGGAGAACGGCAAGCCGATCAAGTGGGCGCGCGGTGAGGTCGGCCGCGCCGTGTCGGTCTTCCGGTTCGCCGCGGAGGAGGCCCGCCGCTTCAACGCCGGCGAGGCCATGCGCCTGGACACCGACGGCGGCGGCGCGGGCCGTCTCGCGCTGATCCGCCGGGTGCCCAAGGGCACCGTGCTCGGCATCGCGCCCTTCAACTTCCCGCTCAACCTGAGCGCCCACAAGGTCGCCCCGGCGATCGCGGCCGGCGTGCCGATCATCCTCAAGCCCGCCCCGGCCACCCCGCTCTCCGGCCTGATCCTCGGCGAGCTGCTGGCCGAGACCGAGCTGCCGGCCGGTTCGTGGAGCATCCTGCCGGTGCCGAACGACCGGATGCCCGCGCTGGTCCAGGACGAGCGGCTGCCCGTGATCTCCTTCACCGGTTCCGAGACGGTCGGTTACGCGATCATGGACTCGGTGCCGCGCAAGCACTGCACCCTGGAGCTGGGCGGCAACGGCGCGGCCGTGATCCTCGCCGACTACGCCTCCGACGCGGACCTGGACTGGGCGGCGCAGCGCATCGCGACCTTCTCCAACTACCAGGGCGGCCAGTCCTGCATCTCCGTGCAGCGCGTGATCGCCGACGCGAGCGTGTACGACCGGCTGCTGCCGAAGATCGTCGAGCGCGTCGAGGCGCAGGTCACCGGCGACCCGACGGACCCCGCGACCGAGGTCGGCCCGCTGGTGAGCGAGGCCGCCGCCGAGCGCGTGGAGTCCTGGGTGGACGAGGCCGTGCAGGCCGGCGCGCAGCTGCTGGCCGGCGGCAAGCGCGAGGGCGCCACGTACGCGCCGACCGTGCTCGCCGACCTGCCCGAGGGCACCACGCTGGCGTGCGAGGAGGTCTTCGGACCGGTCCTGTCCGTCCAGAAGGTGGACGGCGAGGAGGCGGCCTTCGCCGCCGTCAACAGCTCCAAGTACGGCCTCCAGGCGGGCGTGTTCACGCACGACCTGCAGACCGCCTTCCGCGCCCACAAGGTGCTGGAGGTCGGCGGCGTGATCATCGGCGACGTGCCGTCGTACCGCGCCGACCAGATGCCGTACGGCGGCGCCAAGCAGTCCGGTGTGGGCCGCGAGGGCGTCCGCTACGCGATGGAGGACTACACCTACGAGCGAGTGATGGTGATGACCGGGCTGGAACTCTGACGCTTCCGGCCGTAGAGCCGGACACTGGACAGCAGGGGCCGGGGCGCGTATCGGGCGCGCCCCGGCCCTCCGGTTTGCCCGGACGTGGGCGGTACCCCCTCCCGTAAATATGGGAATCATTTTCATGTAGGCTGGCGTCCGTATCGCACCCCTTGTCACAGGAGGCAGGCCATGGCCGTCCCGAAGCGGAAGATGTCCCGCGCCAACACCCGGCACCGCCGTTCCAACTGGAAGGCCGGCACGCCCGATCTGGTGCCGATCACCATCGACGGCAGCCAGTACACCGTGCCGCGCCGTCTGGTGAAGGCGTACCAGCGCGGGCTGATCGATCCTCCGCGGGCCTGACGGCGGCGGGCCGGACGGCGGGCCCGGGGTCACGGCTCCGCGTCCGTGTGCGCGAGGACTGGTGCAAGTCGTGCGGATCGGGTACAGACTCACAAGTAGCACTGACCGGTAGCCAGCCCGGGCAGGCCACTGACCGGTAGCCGATCCCGGCGGACCGGTACGGACCACCGACTCCGCGGTGAGGTGACCCTCCTCATGACGGCTCCATCCACCCGCAACGTCTCCGAGCGCGAAGCCCGGCAGGTCGCCGAGGCGGCCCGTGAACAGGACTGGCGCAAGCCCAGCTTCGCCAAGGAGCTGTTCCTGGGGCGTTTCCGGCTCGACCTCATCCACCCCCACCCCACCCCTGCCGCGGAAGCGGTCCAGCGTGGTGAGGAGTTCCTCGCCAAGCTCCGCGACTTCTGCGAGACGAAGATCGACGGTGCGCGCATCGAGCGTGAGGCGCAGATCCCCGACGAGACCATCAACGGTCTCAAGGAGATCGGCGCGCTCGGCATGAAGATCGACACCAAGTACGGTGGCCTGGGCCTCACCCAGGTGTACTACAACAAGGCCCTGTCACTGGTCGGTTCCGTCAGCCCGGCGGTCGGGGCGCTGCTCTCCGCGCACCAGTCGATCGGCGTACCGCAGCCGCTGAAACTGTTCGGCACACAGGAGCAGCGGGACCAGTTCCTGCCGCGGTTGGCCCGTACGGACATCTCCGCGTTCCTGCTCACCGAACCGGACGTAGGTTCGGACCCGGCCCGGCTGGCCACCATGGCCGTACCGGACGGGGACGACTACGTACTCGACGGCGTCAAGCTGTGGACGACCAACGGAGTCGTCGCCGACCTGCTCGTCGTGATGGCGCGCGTACCGAAGTCCGAGGGGCACAAGGGCGGCATCACCGCCTTCGTCGTCGAGGCGGGCTCGGACGGCATCACCGTGGAGAACCGCAACGCCTTCATGGGTCTGCGCGGCATCGAGAACGGCGTCACCCGCTTCCACCGGGTGCGGGTCCCGGCCGCGAACCGTATCGGCCCCGAGGGCGCCGGCCTGAAGATCGCGCTGACCACGCTGAACACCGGTCGGCTGTCGCTGCCCGCGATGTGCGTGGGCGTCGGCAAGTGGTGCCTGAAGATCGCCCGTGAGTGGTCGGGGGTGCGCGAGCAGTGGGGCAGGCCGGTCGCCGAGCACGAGGCGGTCGGCGGGAAGATCTCCTTCATCGCGGCCACCACCTTCGCGCTGGAGGCCGTCGTCGACCTCTCCTCCCAGATGGCCGACGAGGACCGCAACGACATCCGCATCGAAGCGGCCCTCGCCAAGCTCTACGGCTCGGAGATGGGCTGGCTGATGGCGGACGAGCTGGTGCAGATCCGCGGCGGCCGGGGCTTCGAGACCGCGGAGTCGCTCGCCGCACGCGGTGAGCGCGCCGTCCCCGCCGAGCAGGTGCTGCGCGACATGCGCATCAACCGGATCTTCGAGGGCTCGACGGAGATCATGCACCTGCTCATCGCCCGCGAGGCGGTGGACGCCCATCTCTCCGTCGCCGGTGACCTCATCGACCCCGACAAGTCCCTCCAGGACAAGGGCAAGGCGGCGGCGCGGGCCGGCGGCTTCTACGCCCGCTGGCTGCCCAAGCTGGTCGCCGGGCCGGGCCAGGTGCCCGGTACGTACGCGGAGTTCGGCGAGCTGGCGACGCACCTGCGGTTCGTCGAGCGGACCTCCCGCAAGCTCGCGCGCTCCACCTTCTACGCGATGTCGCGCTGGCAGGGCCGGATGGAGACCAAGCAGGGCTTCCTCGGCCGGATCGTGGACATCGGCGCCGAGCTGTTCGCGATGAGCGCCGCGTGCGTACGGGCCGAGCACCTCAAGGCCACCGGCGAGCACGGCCGCGAGGCGCACCAGCTGGCCGAGGTGTTCTGCCGGCAGGCCAGGATCCGGGTCGAGGAGCTGTTCGCCAGGCTGTGGACCAACACCGACGACCTGGACCGCAAGGTCGTGGCCGGGGTGCTGACCGGTACGTACACCTGGCTGGAGGAGGGCGTCATCGACCCCAGCGGCGACGGTCCGTGGATCGCGGACGCGACGCCGGGGCCCGCGCAGCGGGAGAACGTGCACCGGCCGATCAGGTAGCGCGTGCACGGCGCATCCCGGTGGACGTGCACCGGACGGATCCGGTGACGGGCGGATCCGTCCGGTGACGGGACGGGGGACGGGCCGGTCCTCGCGAGCAGGGGACCGGCCCGTACTGGGTCCGGCGGGAACAGGGGCCGCGGCCTCAGGCGGACCGCAGCCGGTGGAACCTGCGGCCGAACCAGGCCAGGCCCGTGCCGTCCTGCCGGATGCGCAGCCGCTCGACCCCCACGAAGAGCACGCTGTGCGAGCCCATGGGCGTCACCTCACGGACCGTGCCGACGGCCGCGACCACGGCGTCCCGCAGCACCGGCACCGGCTCGGCCGCGTCCCACAGGTCCCAGGCGAAGCGCTCGGCCATCGTGGTCCCGGTGGCGCCGGAGAAGTGCCGGGCGAGCTCCTCGTGGCCACCGTCCAGGACGTTCAGGCACAGCCGCCCGTTGGTACGGAACACCTCGTGCTGGGCGCTGCGCCGGTTGACGCAGACCAGGAGCGTGGGCGGGGAGTCGGTGACCGAGCAGACGGCGCTGACGGTGAGGCCGCAGCGCCCGGCCGGGCCGCCCGTGGTGAGCACGGAGACCGCGGCCGGCAGCCGGGCCATCGCCTCGCGGAAATCCGCGGCGGCCGGTCCTTCGGTGGTCATGGCCGAGACCCCTTTCACGTCGTGTTTCACGTCGTGCGCCCGCCGCTTCCCGTAGCCGGGTTCCGTGCGCTTCCCGTGTGCGATGCCCATCCGCCTCACCTCATGTACAGGCCGCCGTTGGCGTCCCAGCAGGCGCCGGTGACCGAGGCGGCGTGATCGGCGGTGAGCAGGGCCACCGTGTCGGCGATGAACGCGGGGGAGCCGAGCGTCCCCACCGGGATGCTCCCGACCACCGCCGCGAGCCTGTCGGCGGGCACGCTCTCGCGCACCACCGGCAGGTCCAGCGGCCCCGGCGAGACGGCGTTGACCGTCACCCCGCGCCCGGCCAGCTCCCGCGCGAACACCTTCGTCAGCGTCAGCACCCCGCCCTTGGCGGCCGCGTAGTGCGCGCCGGTGGCGGTGCCGCCGTTCTGCCCGGCGAGCGAGGCGAGGTTGACGATGCGGCCGAAGCCGAGCTCCGCGAAGTGCGCGCCGAGCACCTGGCAGCCGAGGAACGCGCCCTCCAGGTTGGTGGCCACCACGTCGGAGAAGCTCTCCGGTGAGATCGCCATCAGCTCCTCGACCTGGGACCGCCCCGCGTTGTTGACCAGGATGTGCGGCCCGCCCCAGCGCGCCGCGAGGTCGTCGCGGGCCGCCTCGAAGCAGTCCTTGCGCCGTACGTCCAGGAAGAGGCCCGTGGCACGGTCGCCGGCGGGGTCCAGCTCCGCCGCCGCGGCCGCCGCGCCCTCCGCGTCCAGATCGCCCAGCGCGACCCTGTGGCCGGCCGCGAACAGCCGCTCCGCGATGGCCCTGCCCAGGCCGCGCGCGGCGCCGGTCACCAGCGCCACCCGGCCGGCGGGCGCGGCAGCGCCGCCGGTCATCGCGCGGCCTCCCGCTCCGCCGCGGGCAGCGCGACGTCCTCGCGCACGGTCAGCGGGCGGCCGACGCGCGCCTCGATCTTGGCGTACCGCCACAGCGCGTGCGCGCCGATCCGGGTCGTACGGAAGAGGTTGCAGGCGGCCGCGACGGTCTGCTGGTCGGCGACGTCGGCCAGCAGATAGCAGGTCCACGGCCAGCCGTCGGACGGGCCGACCACGTGCTGGTCGTCGTCCATGGTGCCGAGGAGGGTCACGCCGGGCAGTGCGGCCAGTTCGCTCGTCATCGAGGAGAACGCCTGCCAGACCTCCCCGATCCGGTCGGTGGGCAGGTCGAAGAAGTTCTGGTTGACGCCGATGCAGAAGAGGACACGCAGGGGTCGGTCGGCCGGTTCGGTCATGGGTTCCTTCGCTCGCTTTCGGTCGGTACGGGAAGGGGGAGGGCGATTCGCCCGGTACGGGAGGGCGTTCGGTCGGTACGGGGCGGGGGAGGCCGGTCGGGATCACGGGTAACCGGGGAACGGGTCGGCGCCCAGCAGCACCGCGCCGGCCCCGTCGTAGATGCCCTCCCCGAGGAAGGCGTGCAGCGGGACCACGGAGGCGTCCCGCAGCCGGCGCTGCAGGGCGTGGTCGGAGGCGGCGGCCCCGGTGCCCGCGAGCTGGTAGGCCGTGCGGACCACGTCGAAACCGGTGCGTGCCGCGTGCGTCGCGGCCAGCCGCAGCAGGCTGGTGCGCTCGCGCCCCGCCTCCTCGCCGCGCGCCACCGCGTCGTACACCTCCTCGGTGATCTCGTAGAAGAACGCGCGGGCGGCGCGCAGCCGGGCCTCCGCCTTCGCCACCCCCATGCGGTAGTACGCGCGGCCGGCGAGCCGGGGCGCGCCGGTCGAGCCGGTGCCGCCGCCCTCGCGGATCATCTGGTCCAGGGCGGCGCGGGCCACGCCGAGGTTCACCACCGCCAGCACCTGCGCGGCGTACGCGAGCGTGGGGTAGCGGTACAGCGGCTCGTCGACGCTCGGGGCCCCGCCACGCACGAACGTCCGCTCCTCGGGGACCACCACGCCGTCCACGGCGAGATCGTGACTGCCGGTGCCCTCCATGCCCACCGCGTCCCAGTTCTCCACCACGCGGACCTGCCCGGGGTCGAGCACCGCCGTGCGGGGCCGTCCCGCACCCGGCTCGCCCGTGCCGATCCCGACCCCGATCAGGTCGGCGCCCAGACAGCCGCTGGCGAACCGCCACCGGCCGCTGACCTCGAAGCCGCCCGGGACCCGCTCGGCCGGCTGGACCGGGAACAGGCCGCCGGCGAAGGCCAGGTCGGGCCCGTCGGCGTACAGCGCGGCAAGGGTGTCCAGGGGGAGCGCGGCGAGATAGACGCCGGAGAAACCGAAACTCGCCACCCAGCCCGCCGACCCGTCCACGGCGGAAATCCGCTCGATCATGGCCAGGAAGCGGGCCGGCGGCAGGGCGTCCCCGCCGAACCGGCGCGGCGTACTGGCACGGTAGATCCCGGCCTTTTTGAATTCCGCCACCATGTCCTTCGGCACATGGCGCTTTTCGGTGAACTCCGCGCTCCGGCGGGCGACCTCGGCGAGCATCGCGGCGAACTCCTGCGATGCGCACTCCGCCGACTCCGGGACCGTGGGTGAATCCGCTCCGGCTGCCATGGAAACTCCTCGCCTCGCTGGTCGGAACCGCCTCAACTGGCCGTACTCGGCGGCGAGTTCGACGCTACGGGCGGGCCGTGGCGGCCACAATGGGAGAACCCCCGGGCCGGTGCGGGAGGTTTCCTTGCCCCGATGGGGATTTCCCTTACGCTCCGGCCGACGGCAGGGCGAAGACTCCTACTCCGTGGCCAACGGCAGCGCGAAGGAGAACACCGCACCGCGCGACTCGTGATCGTCCGCCGAAATGCGGCCGCCGTGCCGGGTGATGATGCGGTGGCTGAGCGCCAGCCCGATTCCGCTGCCGTTCTCCTTCGAGGTGAACACCCCGTCGAAGATGCGGTCCCGCGGAATTCCGGCCAGCCCCGGGCCGTGATCCCGCACCCGCAGCTCCCCGTCCTCCCCGGCGCGCCGCGTCGTGATCTCTACCCGGCGTTCCGCGGGCGGCAGCCCCGCCACCTCGTCGACCGCGTTGAACGCCAGGTTGAGCACCACCTGGCCGATCAGGACGGCCTCGCAGCGCACCGGCAGCGGCTCCGCCGACAGCTTCAGCGCGACCTCCGCGCCGCGCTGCCCGGCCCGCAGCCGGAAGAAGTACGCACAGTCCTCGACGATCGCGTTCAGGTCGGTCAGCTGCTCGGACTGCTCCAGCCGCACCACATAGCTCCGCAGCCCGGCGATGATCCGGCTGGCCCGCTCGATCTGCCGGCTCGCGTGGTCCAGGCCCCAGAGCACCGACTCCCGGTCCGCGCCGTCGGTAGCCGCGAGTCTGCCCCGCGCGCCCGCCACGAAGTTCGAGGCGGCGGCCAGCGGCTGGCTCAGCTCGTGCGCGATGGCCATGGCCATGTCGCCCATCGCGTTCTCCCGCGCCAGATGGTTCAGGTGCTGCAGGTCGCGGCGGTGCTCCTCCTCCTCGCGCACCCGGTCGGTGATGTCGTGGAACAGCAGCAGCGCGCCCCGCAGATCGCTCTCGATGTCGATGCGCTGGCAGGTGGCCGCGAACCACTTCACCGCCGCGTCGCCCGCCGCCATCCGGTACCTGGCGTGCTGTGGCGGCGCCCCCGCCCGTGCCGCGGCCACCGCCCGCCGCAGCCCGGCCGCCGAGCCGCCCCGGCACCGGGCCGCGAGATCACTGCCGGTCAGCGCCGCGGCCTCGGTGCCGAGCAGCTTGCCCGCCGACTCACTCGCGTAGGAGACCCGGGCGTCGTCGTCCAGCACCACGATGCCCTCGGCGAGATTCGGCAGGAACGCCCGCAGCCGGCCCTCCGTCCGGAACAGGTCCCGGCGCACCGCCTTCTCCTCGGCGATGTCCCGGAACTGCACCATCACCACCGCACGGGAGGGCAGGTCCACCCGGATCGCGATCGCCTCGGTCAGGATCTCCTCGCCCGAACGGGACCGGTAGCACCACTCCGTCGCGCTCGTACCGTGCTCCGCCGCGCGCTGCAGCCACGCCACGCCGGTCTCCCTGCGGTACTGGCGCGCGTTGCCGCTCATGTCCGGCGCCTTCAGCGGCCGCAGCTCGTCCACCGTGAACCCCAGCAGGTCACAGGCGGCCCGGTTGGCCCAGAGGATGTCCTTGGTCCGGGCGTCGTGCACCAGCACGCAGTACTTCAGCGCCTGCACCAGCCGCCGGTAACCGTCCTCCTCGTCCCACGCGTCCGCCTCGGGATGGTCCATCGGGTCCTCCGCCTCTCACTCCGCTCTCACCCGGCGGACGGACCCAGCCCCGCCCGGTACATGTCACGCGCCAGCGTGGTGATGCTGCGCGCGCCGGTCTTCTCCCGGATACGGGTGCGGTGCACGTCCACCGTCTTGACGCTGATGCCCAGCCGGGACGCGATGTGCTTCCCGGCCAGCCCCTCGATGACCAGGTGCAGCACCTCGCGCTCGCGCGGACTGAGCCGCGCCAGCCGGGTGCGCAGCGCCCGCTCCTCGGCGGCCCGCGCGAACCGTTCCCGCGCCGTGCGCAGCGCGCCCTGCACCACGTCGAGCATGTGCTGCGGGTCGTACGGCTTCTCCAGGAAGTCCACCGCGCCCCGCTGCAGCGCCCGTACCGACATCCGGATGTCACCGTGCGCCGACACGAAGACCACCGGGATGACGGAACCCGCCCGGTTCAGCTCCTCCTGGAGCTGGAAACCGCCCGCGCCCGGCATCCGTACGTCCAGCACCAGGCAGGCCGGCCGCGCGGGATCGTAGGACGCCAGGAAGGTGTCGACGTCGTGGTAGCAGCGCGCCGTGATGCCGACGGACTCCAGCAGCCAGGCCAGTGACGCGCACAGCTCCCGGTCGTCGTCGACGATGTGCACGACGGGCGCGGTCACCGGCTCCCCACCTCACAGTTCGTTCACGGCTCACCGAAACGTTCACCCAGAGGCTAAGCAGCGGCAGCCACCAGCGACAGGGCCCACCCGCCCGCCGTGCGTACGGGATATGCCGGGGTGGCTACGGCTTTCCCCGATTGACAGCGGGCCCCCGCACCACCCCCCGTGCCTCCCGACGCCCCCGCCCGGACCGATCATCCGCGAGCTGGTGTCCGCACTCCGGACGTGACCGGCCACAATGGTGCCCATGACGGAATCCCTCGCCCATCCGCATCTGCGTTTCACCCCGTCGGCCGCCGCACCCGGCGAGCCACGCGACATCGTGATCCTCGGCTCCACCGGCTCCATCGGCACCCAGGCGATCGATCTCGTCCTGCGCAACCCCGACCGCTTCCGCGTCACCGGCCTGTCCGCGGCGGGCGGCCGGGTCGCGCTCCTCGCCGAGCAGGCCCGGCAGCTGCGCGTCGGCACGGTCGCGGTGGCCCGCGAGGACGTGGTGCCCGCGCTGCGCGAGGCGCTGGCGGATCAGTACGGACCGGGCGAGCCGCTGCCGGAGATCCTCGCCGGACCCGACGCCGCCACCCGGCTCGCCGCCACGAAGTGCCACACCGTCCTGAACGGCATCACCGGCTCCATCGGCCTCGCCCCCACCCTCGCGGCCCTGGAGAGCGGCGCCTCCCTGGCGCTCGCCAACAAGGAGTCGCTCATCGTGGGCGGCCCGCTGGTCAAGGCGCTCGCGAAGCCCGGCCAGATCGTCCCCGTCGACTCCGAGCACTCCGCGCTCTTCCAGGGCCTGATGGGCGGCCCCCGCGAAGAGGTGCGCAAGCTGGTCGTCACCGCCTCCGGCGGCCCGTTCCGCGGCCGCAGCAAGGCCGAGCTGGCCACCGTCACGCCCGAACAGGCCCTCGCGCACCCCACCTGGGCCATGGGCCCGGTCATCACGATCAACTCCGCGACCCTGGTCAACAAGGGGCTGGAGGTCATCGAGGCGCACCTGCTGTACGACGTGCCGTTCGAGAAGATCGAGGTCGTCGTCCACCCGCAGTCCTACATCCACTCCATGGTCGAGTTCACCGACGGCTCGACCCTCGCCCAGGCCAGCCCGCCCGACATGCGCATGCCCATCGCGCTCGCCCTCGGCTGGCCCGAGCGGATCCCGGACGCGGCCCCCGGCATCGACTGGACCAAGGCCCACACCTGGGAGTTCTTCCCGCTGGACCAGGAAGCCTTCCCCTCCGTACCGCTCGCCTGCCACGTCGGCACGCTCGGCGGCACCGCACCCGCCGTCTTCAACGCCGCCAACGAGGAGTGCGTGGACGCATTCTTGAAGGGCGGGCTGCCCTTCACAGGAATTGTCGATACGGTCGCCGAAGTCGTCGCCGAGCACGGCACGCCCGCGCCGGGAACGTCCCTGACCCTCTCGGACGTACTGGAAGCGGAGACCTGGGCGCGCGCCCGCGCCCGCGAACTGGCCGCCCGCGCGGCACGCACACCATCGGAGGCCCGCGCATGACGACCTGGATGACCATCCTCGGCATCGTCGTCTTCGTCGTCGGCCTGCTCTTCTCGATCGCCTGGCACGAGCTGGGGCACCTGTCGACGGCCAAGATGTTCGGCATCCGCGTGCCGCAGTACATGGTCGGGTTCGGTCCGACGATCTTCTCCCGCCGCAAGGGCGACACCGAGTACGGCATCAAGGCCATCCCGGCCGGCGGCTACATCCGCATGATCGGCATGTTCCCGCCCGGCGACGACGGCAAGCTCTCGGCGCGCTCCACCTCGCCCTGGCGCGGAATGATCGAGGACGCCCGCTCGGCCGCCTTCGAGGAGCTGCAGCCCGGGGACGAGAAGCGGCTCTTCTACACCCGTAAGCCCTGGAAGCGCGTCATCGTGATGTTTGCCGGGCCGTTCATGAACCTGATCCTCGCGGTCGTGATCTTCATGAGCGTCCTGATGGGCTTTGGCATCAACACCCAGACCACCCAGGTCGGCTCGGTCTCCGACTGCGTCATCGCCGCCTCGGCCAAGACCGACAAGTGCCCGTCCGACGCCAAGGACTCCCCTGCCAAGGCCGCCGGGCTGCGGGCCGGCGACAAGATCGTCGCCTTCGACGGGCGTCCCGTGCCCGACTGGAACACCCTCCAGCAGGCCATCCGCGACACCACCGGACCCGCGACGATCACCGTACGGCGGGACGGCGCGGAGAAGGTGCTGCAGGCCGACCTGATCAAGAACAAGGTCGCCAAGACCGACGGCCACGGCGGCTACGTCACCGACCAGTACGTCACTGCCGGCTTCCTCGGCTTCACCCCCGCCAGCGGCATCGTCCGGCAGGACTTCGGCCAGTCCGTCGACCGCATGGGCAACATGGTCAAGCAGGGCGTCGACTCGCTGATCGCGCTGCCCGGCAAGGTCCCCGACCTGTGGAACGCCGCCTTCAACGGCGGCGAGCGCAAGCAGGACTCCCCGATGGGCGTGGTCGGCGCGGCCCGCGTCGGCGGCGAGGTCTTCTCCCTGGACATCCCGCCCTCGCAGCGTGTGGCGACCATGCTCTTCCTGGTCGCGGGCTTCAACCTCTCCCTCTTCCTGTTCAACATGCTCCCGCTGCTGCCCCTGGACGGCGGACACATCGCGGGCGCCCTGTGGGAGTCGCTGCGCCGCGCCTTCGCCAAGGTCTTCCGGCGCCCCGACCCCGGCCCCTTCGACGTGGCGAAGCTCATGCCCGTCGCCTACGTCGTCGCCGGCATCTTCATCTGTTTCACGCTCCTGGTGCTGGTCGCGGACGTGGTGAACCCCGTACGGCTGACCGGCTAGAAGTACGGCCCGAAGCCCGCTTCGGAACGCCGGGCACTCGTGCGAACACGCACGGGTGTCCGGCAACCGTCCTTTCGGGCGGTGTAAACCCGCGCGATGTGCCTACGGCAATCCCCGTGACGTAACCTCGGCCACGGAGCCCGCCGATCTCGGGTCCTTGATCACACCTTGGGGAAGCTCGTCAGATGACTGCCATTGCGCTGGGAATGCCGGACGTTCCGACCAAGCTCGCCGACCGCCGTGTCAGCCGCAAAATCCACGTCGGTCCGGTGGCCGTGGGTGGTGACGCGCCGGTGTCCGTGCAGTCGATGACGACGACGCGTACGGCGGACATCGGGTCGACGCTGCAGCAGAT